>CAVWOT010000001.1:0-37616 GCA_963756605.1 Bryobacterales bacterium
TTCGGCATTGAAACTGATCGCTTCAAGATGATGATGGCAGGCGGCAATTCCATGAGGGTATCAACAGGCTCCGCTAGGCGGAACATGATTGCCTTCGAGGCCGCAGTGCCGGCGCAAAGCGATGGGCTCATGAAGTTTGCCGTGCTCGAAGGTTGGATTTCCATTCACTTGAGGATCCTCGCGTACAAGAACAGAGGTATCTACCACCCCTCTAGGCCGTTTTCCGCCTAAGGGCGGGCAATGCGAATCTCTGGCGGCGTTCTCCGATTCTTCCGATGCTGGATAATTGCAGCCCGGGCCCTGGCCATCGAGACGCCTCGCATGCCGGATACCGCCCCGTGATGCTTTGCAGCATTTCGCGCTTCCAATCCAGCCGGTTCCGCCCTCTTGGTAGGTCCTTGTCACCCACGGCGAGCGGCAGTTGCGTGCGCAGGTCCTTCGCCAGGGCAAACATCGGGATCTTGATCTCAACAGCCTCGGCCCCGAAGCGCGGACGCGACTGCAGCGTCAGGGATGGCGCCGCGAGCCCCCGTTCCTCAGCTCCCGGGCGACGACCCCGCAAATCTGCACAGTCGGTCACTGGAGGCGCCTAGCTAGCGCGTCCCTGAGATAAAACGTGACCTTTGCCTGCAGCAGGGCCCTGGTGTCAAACCAGTTCATGTCATTGCGGCGCCGGGGCCGATGATGCTCATCTGTACGAGGTTCTGCAGGTCCTAAGCCGAGTTCGCCGTGTGGATCACATCCTACCCAGAACTGAAATTTCCGTGCGGTTCGAGTGGGGCGAAGCGCGCGTGCCGTTGTTTGGGAAATTCGGTTTGGTGAACCAGTTGGAGAGCCGAGTATGTTCGCCCCAGAAAACTTTGGGAACGGTTGGAAAGATGGTTGGACCTGATACGAACAATGTAGCCCGAATGCCCCGCGCAGATCGCTGCGGAGGGCCAGGCGATCCTCATCCATCGGGCGCAGGCTATTCCGTCTCAGGAGAATATTTATGTTTGCGCCTGAGGACGAAGGGAGCGGTGTCATTGCGCGGCGGACCGCAATCGCTGAAATTGACCGAGCCGTGGCGGGGCGACTAGGCCGACGCGGGTAACGGGGAAGGCACAACCGGCGGCGTTCAATCGACAAGTGGCGATGTACCTGGCAAAACGCGTCGGCGAGTGAGCGTCCCGAGAATTGGCAAGTTCTACAACGGACGACGCCATACGACCGTGTGTTATGCGATTCGTCGGATCGAAGCGCTTCGCGCGACACATGCCGAGGTGGACAGCCATTGAAGGCCTTAGCAGAGGAAATCAAATCAGGTCCAGCAAGCGATTCCGACGGGAGAATTCATCTGTCAGGCCGGCTGGCCGCAGTAAACTTGGTGCGGCCCATAGCCATGGAAGAGTTTGTGGACGGACTGGCTGACCGTCTGATCAGTTGCCGGAGGTCCGGCACCGATGAGGCCCTGGTAGATCGAATATTGCAAATCGTCTACCGTCAAAGCCAGGACGCCAGCATGAGCAGCCTCCGGGCACAACGGCATGCGAGTGACGGTTCAGATTCTCACCGACTCCTACGGCTGGGCCTATCCTGTGATGGCGGCCTGTGATGGCGGCCAGCGCCTGGATCGAGTCACCGGCCTTGCGATTTGGGCTGTCGGCCACATCGATGGCGATCTCGCCGGCATCGGCCGGGGCCATCATGTAGACCTTGGTAGTGATCTTCTGATTGCCGAACCAAGAGTATTGACGGGCTTTTCGCGTCGCGTGGCCGCCATGGTTTCAGGCGTAACATAGGCGAGCGCCTGGCTGGGGCAAACGGTGGCACACAGGGGGCGCTTGTCGACGGATGTGCGGTCATAGCACATGTCGCACTTCATCATCTGCTCGTATTCCGGCACCAGCCTGGGAATTCCAAAGGGGCACGCCAGCACGCAATTGGAGCAGCCGATACAGCGCGGTTTGAGCGAAGAGCCGACAATGCCGTCCTCATATTTCTTGATCGCGTCGGCCGGGCAAACCTGGGCGCACGTGGGTCTGTCGCAATGCCAGCAGACGTAGGCCGCGGTGGCGCTCGACTCCGGCCGGTCCACAAAATCGAAATTGATCATGGAAACGCCCCGATGCGTTTCGCACTCTTCGCAAGCCTTCACGCAGGACTGGCAGCCGATGCAGCGCGACGGGTCGACGTAAAACTCCATCCCGAACATCAGGCGTGGCCTCCACGCAGGGGCCGGGGGCCGGGGACCGGGGGCCCGGGAGAGGAAGATTTCTCGACCCGGCATGCCGAAACCTTGTACTCCGGAATCTTGCTGCGCGGGTCGAGCGTGCCATGGGTCAGGCGATTGGCGCTGCGGCCGCCAGGCCAGTGGTAGGGGATGAAGACGGTGTCGGGCCGGATGGTGCGCACGACCATGGCTTCCAGCGTGATGGCGGCGCGGCGGGAGGTCACCGTGACCCAATCGCCGGTGCGGATGCCGTGCTGTTCGGCGAGCTTCGGATGAAGTTCCAGTTTGGGCTCCGGGTATTGATCTACCAGCTACCCGATACGGCGCGTCTGGGTGCCGGAGAGATACTGGCTCACCACGCGGCCGGTGGTGAGATAGATGGGAAACTCCGCGTCCAAGCTTCGGCATGCTGGTGGGCAATCTCTGGGTTCTCGCGCGATCCGTGTTCCACCGCTCACCTTCGCATCTGCGGCAGCTAGTGGCGGCAGCGGACGAACTGGCCGTAGGTGGCGTCAAGCTCTTCACTTATCCCACAGCCGAAGACCCGTGCATTCTGGTGCGGACGGGCGACAATTACTATGCGGCCTACAGCCAGAAGTGCACCCATCTCTCCTGCGCCGTCTACTATGCCAAGGAGCAAAACCGGCTTGAATGCCCTTGCCACCAGGGCTTCTTTTCCATCGCCGATGGCGCGGTTCTGCAAGGCCCTCCGCAGCGCGCGCTACCGCGAGTGGCGCTGGAGATGAGGGACGGACAAATAATGGCCGTTGCTATGGAAGGGGCAAGTGCATGAATGCCGATCCTCCGCAAAATCGCGGACTTACCGCGATTAATGGCGCCATGGTCCTTATCGTGGTGCTGCTGATCGTGCAAATCTGGCTGCTCTCGGCGACCCTTGAATCCTACTTGGCCGGCCATCGCGAGGTGGCCGTTCCCGGTGCCATCATCTCCGGGATTCTATTTGCGGCCTGCCTTGGGCTTTATCTGTTCGTCGACCGCATCGATTCCTCAGAGTCGGAACTCGAACGCCATGATCGTTTCCGGTTCAAAGGGATTGCGCTCTTCGTGCGCGCTCGGCACGCGCCAGGAAGTCCGCCATGTTCGTGTCGCTGGCAGCGTGGCGCGCCCACCCCTCCGCGGTCGCGTTCCAGCGATAATCGTGAATCGTCATATCGATGCCGCGGTCAATGAGAAACTGCGCTGCTGCGTAGTTCGCGTGGACGGCACACTCGTGCAAGATGCTCGCCGGCTCGTGCGTGCTCCAGTCCGTATTGATGTCGGCTCCGTGCTCCAGCAGAAAATCCGCAATCTCAAACTGGCGATTCATGCACGCCCATGCCAATGCGACGTCCAGGACGTGCTGGGCGTTCGGCGGCATCCAATGAAGATTCCGGAGCCAGGAAGGATGGTTGGTCGGGTGATGCTGACTGAGGCTCCCCAGCCTCGGACCCCCGGCCTCATCAAACCAACCCTTGACTCGCGCGAAGTCCCCTACGCCGGCCGCGTGAGGGAGATCGTCGGGGAGCGGCCAAATCTGAGCCAATAGAGGGATGAGATGCGCGTTCCCGTACTCCAGCGCGAATTCCGGCGCGGACGAAGGTGGGCGCTTCACCCTTAGCGCGGGACTGAGCTCTATCAGTCGAGCGATGAAAGGTCTCCGGTCGTTGTACGCCGCATTCTCAATTAACCCCACCTGAAGCCCGACATTGGATTCGCCGAGCAGATCTGGTTCCCGCTGTAGCCACCGGTCGAACTCTTCTAGGTCATTTCCATGCATCGCCGCTTGCAATTCGTTCATAACGACCGTCCGCCAGGGGCTTTCGTAGACTGGATGTTCGGCCAAGTAGTCGATGAACCCGCTTCGTCCACGCCATTTCTCGACTCGCTCGCCGAGCGCGGGGTCGAGTTCGATGCAACGGCTGAGAAGGAGAGCGGCGACCGCCTTATGCTGAAAACCGCAGGCACAAAGGAACGCATGCGTGACGGTGGCGACATCGCCACGAGGGCGTGTTGACTCAAGACAATCACCTACGCCGTCGATGTCACCCAGCGCCGCGAGAACATCCAGCGTGCGCGGCAGAACACCCTTGCGCAAAAGAAGCTGCAACACTCCCTTCGCGCGGGCGCTTATTGCGCGTTCCCATATCGCCGGCTCTACTGTAGAGCCCGCATCCAGGAGAAACTCGGCGCAGTCGATGCGCGTGAACATCTTCTCCCGGTAAGGATCGCCGCTGTCACCAAACGAGCCGGTTGCTAACCCAAGCAATGATTCTCCCGAATCATCGCGCCACGATAGCAGCGCAGGATACTCCTGAACGAGTTGCCTTAATCGTTCGAGTTGGTTGTCATGGATGGCGCGCTCCGCCTCCGCGGCGGCCCACGCCAAGCCGTTGACTTCCAGGCGGAGGACCGCGGCGCGAAGATCCTGCCAGCCGGCGAAACCGTATTCTCGGGCCAGCACCAACTGCGCGTCGCGTAACGATAGAGGAAGGGCCGGAGCCGGGAATTGCGCATGCACACGGGCGAGTGCATCCGCGTCGGCGGCGGCGAACTGGCGCGACAGTTTCTTTGCTTGCTTCCGGATAGATTCCAAAGACGAGTGAAGGAGTAAGAACTTCGACGGGGTCACAAGACCTCCTTTCATATTTGCCGGTGTCCCGCTGATACCAGGCTGAAAGAAGGTAACGGACGCCTCAAAACAAAAACAGGTGGGATGCTTCCCTTGCCGCGGGTAGGAGACGCCCTGTTAGCGCACTGCCTCAAATGTATCCGTTTCCGTCGAGGTTGTCAATTTCATTCCGCGCCATTCATCCCGCGCCACCTAATTTCCTCGTTGAGCCACGAGCCCGGTTCCGGGAAGTTATGGGCAACTCCGGACAGATGGTCGAAATCAAGTTGTGAAAACTGCGCCTGGAGCCTGAGTTGCGCTAAATACGATGGCGCCAGAACCCGACTCTCTACAATGACCAGGTGCTCGAAGGCCCCTATCCATCCAACTTGAACCAGGTTCAGTTTCTACTAGGGATCGCTTCTGAAGATCCCTGCCCTGCCAGTCACAACTTTCGCGGAAAATCCCTCCGCCGCTAACCCATCACCTGCAGGACGCCCTCATCCAAATCATCGGCATCCTAAGGGCGCTCGCTCGGCATCTCACTGGGGCGGAATAACATATTCCGAGGTGAAGGGCGAAGCGGGCAATCCTTCCGCGTTAAACAGATTGACGCGCGGTGCGTTCGCCCACCCATAGCGCACGTATTTCGGCGCGGCCACTTCGACGCTGGATGCCAGGACGGTTTTGCCGTCAATCCGCGCGGTGGCGCTCACGAAACGGCAATCTTGTCCGGCGATTTCAAATCCTGCCAGTTCGCCGCCCTTGGCGAGCAGCCCCCCGCTGATATGGTCGAACCACACGCGCATGGCGCCGGCTTCGGGCGTAGCCTGCCGGAAGAGCGGTCCAGAATACTCGACTTTCTCCCCATACGCCAGGGCCCGCGCGCACAGCGCCAGCCGCGCGCCGACCGTTTGTTTATCCGCCGGATGCACATTGCCCGGATCGCCGATATCGATGCTCACCGCCATCGCCGTATTCGCCACCGAAAGGCTGCGGCGCTGGGCTTCGCGGATCACCGCCCAGACTTCGGTGGCGTTCGAACTGAAATTCGAGAGTTGCACGTAAAGGAATGGAAAATCGCCTTCGTGCCAGTGCGCGCGCCAATCCGCAATCAACGCCGGAAAGAGCCGGCCATACAGGGGTGCGAACGCCAGCCGGCTGTTGGATTCGCCCTGATACCAGATCACACCCTTGACGGGATAGTTCACTACCGGCGCCACCATGCCGTTGTACAGCGCGGCGGGCGCCCACGAGGCGGGATCGGGCCGCCAGGGGTGATCCGGCGGAGCCTTTCCCGCCTGGCGAGCTGCCAGATCTTCGGCTTTCTCCTTGGCGCGGATCGCCGCTATTTCATCCTGCTCCTGCATCATATGTGCGCGCGTGGCGAACAACGGCATCAGGGCCGCGTCCGCGGCGATGCCTTCCAGGCTCAGCCAGGCCTCGGCCACCGTGCCGTCCCACGTGGATTCGATCAGCCCGATGGGCGCCCGCTCGCGCTCGGCGAGATCGCGTCCGAAGAAATAGGCCACAGCGGAAAATCCGGCGGCCGTTTTGGGCGAACACTCGGTCCAGGACGCGGTGGTGTTGCGCAGCGGAAAATCCGAAGCTTTGTTGGGGATGTACAGCAGGCGGAGGCGCGGCTGATTGGCGTGCGCGATCTCCGCGGCGGAATCCTTCAGCGGCGCATCCGGAAAGCCCTTCAGCGGCAATTCCATGTTGGATTGACCGGAGGCGAACCAGACGTCTCCTACCAGCACATCATCGAGCACGATCTGGTTGGCGCCATTGACGGTGAGCTGATACGGTCCGCCGGCAGGTTGGGGGGCGAGGAAAAGGCTCCAGTTTCCCAGGCTATCGGCGACGGCATCACCTGAGGCGCCATGAAACGCGACGGATACCTTTTCGCCGGGCGCGGCCCATCCCCAGATGTGCATGGGACGGTCGCGCTGGAGCACCATGTGGCTGCTCAGAATCGACGGCAGCCTGGTTTCGCAGGGAGCCACAGCGGCGTGCCAGGCCAGGAGCAGGGGGGGAGCCAGACGGCGGATAAGCATGTGCATAACTATTTAATCGTAACTGGTGCGCGGGCGATGAAGGGTCATTCGGCAGAGTGTTGCACAGGAGGTACGCACCGCCTAGAGCGCGCAAAGCGTACACTATTGACGCGATTTTTCTGTGCGCGCGCGTTTGCCACTTAAAGAACTGAGCGCAACCAGTCCACCAGGCACTCTACCGACTCCTGATCACCCCTATCGCGTGCAAAATCAGCCGTCACATCGGCCGTCACGTGCGGTAGGCCCTTAAATAAAGGCGCTGAGAGCGCATGGACGTCCGAGATACGCGCGCGGTGCAGTCCAACGCGACCTCGAGCAGAGGGCGGCTGGGTAGGGGCCTATCCTTAACTGGCCCTGTTATGCTTGTGGTTTTCACTGACAAGGTAGTGAGCCGCATGGAGGGTCGCCGGCATGCGGAGCCGTGGTTGCACTCAGGAGGGTGGCCGCTGATCGGCGTCAGTCTAGGACTCAGTTTGCTGTTTGATCTGTTGTTCTGGTGCACCAGCCGTGGGAGGGGCTCCGGACAAGCACGCGACGACTAGACTTGCGTTCTTGCGATGGTCATCGGACCGCATGGCTGGTGTACTATTAGGCGCATATTTTGACCATACGGGGGTAGCTCAGAGTGTGAAATTGAGCGAGATTGCCGATGATTTCGACAGGATGCTGATGGTTTCGGACGACACGCTGGTGATTTCCGTAAGGGACCCAAACAGCGCTCCTGGAGTCAAAACGCGCGACGTTCCGCGGGGATTTTAGGGCGCATCCGAATCAAAAAGTACGATCAAGAAACGCGCGAAAAGGCCGGCTGGACGGGCTTCCGGTGCCGCCCTAAATGCTCACGCCAGGGGCGCTCGAAGGCGCCCTCGACGCTTGCGATCTCCATACTACCAGTTCCGCGCAGTGAGGGCGGCAGCCACTCCGCGTGCGTCGCGGCGATGGCTCTGGCGATGGCGCGGCGGGCTTCGCTCGAGGGTCGTGCCCCCACATGGAACCTGCGGCCGCCCAGGCCGATGACGCGGGCTTCGGGCGCGGCGCCGTAAGCTTCTTTCGCCAGACGCAGCACGCCGGCGGGCGTGGCGTGATGCTCCAGCGCGCCGGTGGCTTCGGTTGCGGCAATACGTTCGACCGCAATTTCCCCCGACGCGACGCGGGCGTCGGCATCGAGGAAGATCACCTGGCGGGCTGCCGCGACTTGCTCCGCCAATTCCGGTGTCAATTGATGAACGGCGATGGCATGGAAGCCTAGACGGGCGAGGCGGCGAGCTGCCAGGAGTCCAGCCGCGTCGTCGCCGCGTAAGTCGCTGCCGTAGCCGATTACCAGGAGGCCGTCATGCGCCACTTACCACCTCGTCCAGCTTTTGGCCATCCGGGCTTAGCAGCTCGATGCGCAGCGGGATGATGCCATCCGCATGGGTGGAGCAGCTCAAGCATGGGTCGTAGGCGCGCACCACGGCGGAGACGCGGTTCAGCATGCCCTCTTCCAGATGGTTGCCATCGATATAGTGTTCGCTCACCTGCGCGATGCTGCGGTTGATGGCCAGGTTGTTGTGGCCGGTGGCGATGATCAGGTTCGCCCACAGGATCGCGCCGCGCTCGTCCACTTTGTAGTGATGAATCAGGATGCCGCGGGGCGCTTCCGCTACGCCGATGCCTTCGAGCGCATTCACGGAAGCATGCGCGCGCACGTGACGGTCGAGCGCCAGCGGCGAGGCCAGCAGTTCCTCCAGCCGGTCGAGCCCGTAAATGATCTCGATCAGGCGGGCGTAGTGATAATGGAACGAACTTTCGACGACGGGTCCGAAGCGCTGGCGAAATTCGCGCAGTTCGACGTCCGCGGCGGGCGTGCCGCATTGGTCGGCGGTGTTCAGGCGCGCCAGCGGCCCAACGCGATAGATGCCCTCCGGGTAGCCGAGCGGCCTGTAATACGGCGCTTTGAGGTAGGAATCCGTCAACGAAGCTTCACCCATGAATTCGGCGTAGCGCGTGCCATCGAATTCGGCGGTCACCGTGCCGTCGGCACCCCGAAAGCGAATGCGGCCGTCATAAAGCTGCAGTGCGCCCGATTCCGACACCAGTCCCGCGTACATGGTCGGCATTTTCCCGAAGTGGGCAACCTCGGAGGCGAAGCCATCCAACATGCACTTGAACAGGTCGAGCGTACGGCGGGCGATGGCGCGGGCCGCGGGTAGTTCCTGCAGGATCTCATCGCGCTTCGCTGTATCGAGAGGTGAACTCACCCCGCCGGGCACGATGCCGGACGGATGGATGCGTTCGCCGGCCAGCCGCTCGATGACGCGCTGTCCGAACTTACGCAGCGCGATGCCGTCGCGCACGATATCGGGATGCTTTTCGGCCAGGCCCAGCACGTTGCGCACGGCGGGGTCGGCATCCATACCCAGCAACAGGTCCGGCGCCGAGAGATGGAAAAAGCTCAGCGCGTGCGACTGCACGAATTGGCCGCAGTGGATGACTTCGCGGAGCAGCGCGGCAGCGGGCGGAACGCGAACGGCGAGTATGGCGTCGCAAGCCTTGGCGGATGCCAACAAGTGGCTGACGGGGCAGATGCCGCAGATGCGCGCAGTGATGCCGGGCATCTCGTAGAACGGCCGGCCTTCGGTGAACTTTTCGAAGCCGCGCACCTGGGTGACGTGGAACTGCGTACGCTCCACCTTGCCGTCGTCGCCCAGATGGATGCTGATCTTGGCATGTCCTTCGATGCGCGTTACCGGGTCAATCGTGATCTTTCGCATGGCGCACTCCTATCCGAATTTCACCGCTGCGAGCTTGGGCGCGCGGCCTTCGAGCAGCGCCTGCAACGCAGACAGAATCAGTTGAGGGCTGGGCGGGCAGCCGGGCAGGTGCAGTTCCACTTTCACGAACTCATGCACTGGACGGGCCTGCGGCAGCAGGGGCGGAACTCCGGCGCTGGGGATGACGGGGCTGGTGGTGGCGCCCTCGATGTAAACGCGCTGCAGAAGTTGCTGGACCGGGATGGTGTTGCGCATCGCGGGTACGTTGCCGGTAACGGCACAATCACCCAGGGAAACCAGCACGCGGGTGTGCGCGCGGACCAGGCGCAGCTTGGCGGCATCCTCCTGGCTGGAGACGGCGCCTTCCACCAGCGTGGCATCCACCATTTCGGGAAACGCGGCGGCGTCCACCAGGGGCGAATAGACCAGGTCGATCTTGGGGGCGATGGTCAGGATGCCTTCGTCCAGATCGAGAAGGGACATGTGACAGCCGGAGCAGCCGTCCAGCCAGACGGTGGCTAGTTTGAATTTGCTCATGCCAGGCTCCCTTTTAGCCCTCGCGGCTGAAAGCATGGAGCGGATTTAATCATTTCTTTCACCGCTTTTCCTTTCTCGGCCATCGCCCCGGTGGGACAGGCCTGCACACATTTGCCACAGTTGGTGCAGGTGGTGGCTTCGGCCCAAGGCTGGTCGAGCTCACTGATAATACGTGAATGGATGCCGCGGCCCATGATGTCCCAGACGTGCGCGCCCTCCACCTCGGCGCAAACCCGCACACAGCGCGAGCAGAGGATGCAGCGATTGTGATCCACCACGTAGCGTTCCTGCGACAGATCCACCCCTAGCTTGGGATAGCGGTACGGGAAGCGCACGCTGGTGACTCCCATTTCCGCCGCCAAAGACTGCAGCTCGCAGTGGCCGTTTGAAACACAGACGGCACAGATGTGGTTGCGTTCGGAAAGCATCAGCTCCAGGATCATGCGGCGGTAGGCAGCCAGCCTGGGTGAATTGATGACCACGGAGAGGCCTTCCTGCACGGGCGTGGTGCAGGCCGGAGCGAGGCGGCCCGTGCCGCCGACCTCGACAATGCACAGGCGGCAGGCACCCACGTCATGCACGCCCCGCATGTGGCAGAGGCTGGGGATGCGGCGCCCGGCGTCGCCGGCGGCCTCCAGGATGGTCTTGCCTTCCAGGGTGGGCACTAACTCGCCTTCGATGCGAATCGAAATTGTCTTGTGCTTGAGCGGCATATTCGTCACCCCCGTACATCGCAGCGCAGGCATCGGCCGGCTTCGTCGCCGGCCTCCGCCGCCGCCAGCCCGACCACCACTTCGTCATCGCCTTTCATGCGCGGGACCGGCAGCAGTTCGGAGGAGTGGTGCCTCCGGCTGGAGCTAGGATTTTCGGGAGCCTCCTGGCAGTAGTCGAATCCACCGAAAAGCTGCGCGAAACGCTTGGATCCCATAAGCTGCTCGTCCATTTTGCGAGCGGCTTTCTTGCCGTAGCCCATGGCATTGGACACGTTCGAAGCGCCAGTGACCACGTCGCCGCCGGCGTAGAACTTGGGCCGGCTGGTAACCAGCGAAAAACGGTCCACAATAAAGGTGCCCGATTCTGCGAGCGTGAAACCGGAAGCGCGCGCGAAATCCAGATCGACGGTTTCGCCCACCGCCAGCACCACGGTGTCGCAATCGAAGCGCACAATCTCGCCAGTGGGAACGGGCCGGCGGCGGCCGGAAGGGTCGTATTCGCCGAGCCGGGTTTTTTCGATCTCGAGCGCCTTCACGTGGCCGTGCGCGTCGCCCAGGATACGGTGCGGCGCCGAGAGGAACAGGAGCCGCACACCTTCCTGTTCGGCGGCGTCCACTTCCTCCTTGATGGCCGGCATTTCCTTGCGTTCGCGGCGATATACAATGGTGGCTTCGGCGCCCATGCGGCGGGCGCTGCGCGCGGAATCCACGGCCGCGTTACCACCGCCGATGATGACCACGCGCCGGCCGGTTTCCTTGATTTCACCTTTGGCAATGCCCTCAAGAAAAGGCAGCGCGGGCAGCACGCCTTGCAACTCGGTGCCTGCCAGGTACACCCAGGATTCCTTCCATGTGCCGATCGAGAGGAACACCGCGTCGAAGGTTTCGTCGAGCTGGTTGAGCGAAATGTCCGTGCCGACCGCGGTGTTGAAGACAAACGTCACGCCCAGGCGGCGGATCAACTCCACCTCGCGGGCGAGCACGTGTTTGGGCAGCCGGTACTCGGGGATAGCATAGCGCAGCATGCCGCCGGCTTCGGCCTTGCTTTCGAAGACTGTGACGTCGTGGCCCAGCAGCGCCAGGTAGAAGGCCGCGGTCAGTCCCGCGGGCCCGGCGCCCACCACCGCCACACGGTGGCCGGTCGGCGCCATCTTGCGCGTGGCGAACCGCATGGCCACGTTTTCGAACTCATCGGAGAGCAGGATGGAATCGGCGATAAAGCGGTGCACTTCGCGCATGTTCACCGGTGCGTCCACGGTTTGGCGGCGGCAGCGGTTGTCGCACGGGTGCTGGCAGACGCGGCCGGTGGAAGCCGGCAGCGGGTTGTCGATGATCACGGATTCGAAGGCATCCGCCAGGCGGCCCTGCTGCAGCAGATCGAGGAAACGGGGGATATTCATGTGCAACGGGCAACTGTTTTCGCAAGGGGAAACGGCCAGGCTGTCGCAGACTCCCGCACGGCAGCGCTTGGCGACGATGTGATCGTCGAACTCGTGCCGGAAGTGGCGCATGGTGGTAAGCACCGGATTGGGGGCGGTCTGGCCCAAGCCACAGAGGGAGGTATCGCGGATCATCCGGCCCATTTCGTCGAGCAGTGCGAGCTGGGCCTCGGTACCCACGCCCTTGGTGAAGCCGTTCAGGATCTGCAGGGCGTGATCGAGTCCCACACGGCAGGGCACGCATTTGCCGCACGATTCGGAGTGGGTGAACTCGATGAAGAAGCGGGCGATATCCACCATGCAGTTGTCTTCATCCATGACCACCATGCCGCCCGAACCCATGATGGAGCCGAGTTGCGCCAGCGTTTCGTAATCGACCGGGGTATCGAACATTTCGTGCGGCACGCAGCCGCCGGAGGGCCCCCCGGTTTGCACGGCTTTCACGCTGCGGCCGCGCAACGCTCCACCGCCGATATCGTAGATGAAGCGGGAGAGCGGCGTGCCCAGCGGCATTTCCACCAGGCCGGTGTTGGTGACTTTGCCCACCAGCGAAAAGACCTTGGTGCCGGCGCTTTTGGCGCTGCCGGTTTCGCTGAACCAGGCGGGGCCTTTCAGCACGATCGGCGCGATGTTGTACCAGGTTTCAACGTTATTGATGTTGGTGGGCTTGCCCAGATAGCCTTTCTGCGCGGGGAACGGCGGGCGCGGGCGGGGCCGTCCGGCGTAGCCTTCGAGCGAGGCGATCAGCGCGGTTTCTTCGCCGCACACGAATGCGCCGGCGCCTTCCACCAGTTCGATATCGAAATGGAAGGGCCGGCCCAGAACGTTGGATCCCAGGATGCCGTAGTCGCGCACCTGTTCGATGGCCCTATTGAGGCGGTGCACGGCCAACGGATACTCGGCGCGCACATAAATGATGCCCTCGGTTGCGCCGGTGGCGTATCCGCCGATGATCATGCCTTCCAGCAGCGCATGGGGATCGCTCTCGATTTCGTTGCGATTCATGAAGGCGCCGGGGTCGCCCTCGTCGGCATTGCAGATGATGTATTTGGGCGAATCGGGCGCCTTCGACAGGAACTCCCACTTGAGTCCGGTGGCGTAGCCGGCGCCGCCGCGGCCGCGCAGTTTAGCGGCTTTCACCTGCTCGATCACCGATTCGGGCCGCCCATCTATGAGCACCTTATATAACGCCTGGTAGCCGCCCACGGCGATGTATTCGTCGATATCGTCCGGAGAGATGAGTCCGCAGTTGCGAAGCACGATTTTCTTCTGCCCGCGGAAGAAGGGGATGTCGGACCATAGGGGCAGTTCGGCGAAGCCGGTGCCATAGCGGATGTGGGAAGTGAGATGGTCCCACTCCTCGATTTTTCCCCAAGCTAACCCGCTGGGGATCCGGCCGTTGTCGACGTCGTTCAAGATGCGCTGGGCGTCGGAGGCCTGCACGCGGTGCAGGATCACCAGGGGCTGACCCGGAATCCAGATATTTACGAGCGGTTCCTCGGAGCAGGCGCCGAAGCAGCCGGTAGCGGTGAGGCGGATGTCGAGGCCGTCGCGATCGATGATGCTGGCGAGCGCGTGGTAGACGCCTTCGGCGCCATTGCCGCGGCCGCAGGTTCCCATACCGACGGCGATGCGCGGCGTCGTAGGCAGCAGCTTGGCCATACCGGCCTCGCGCACGGCGTTAAAGGTTCCGATATCCTCGATGCGGCTCATGCGTGCCTCCCGGAATCAATCGCGGCCACTTCACGCGCCAGGGCGCGCTCGTTCATGTGGCCGCAGATGCGGTGATCGAGTTCGACTACCGGGGCCAGTGCGCATTGTCCAAAGCAAGCCACCGTGCGCACCGTGAACTTGCCATCCGGCGTGGTGACCATCAGCTTGTCGGCCGTGATTTCGCCGGGAACTTCGTGCAGGCCCAGTTCGAGGCGGAGGCTTTCGAGCAGGCTGCGCGAACCGCGCGCGTGGCAGGCGGTGCCCCGGCAGATGCAGATGGTGTGGTCGCCCTGCGGTTCAAGATTGAACAGGGCGTAGAAGGTGGCGACGCTGAGCACCTGCGCCACCGGAAGATTGATTTTGGCGGCGATGTAGCGCAATTCATCGGCGCAGAGGTATTTGCGGGGGTTGTGCTCCTGCACCGCTTCGAGGACGCCGAGCAGGGCGCCCGCGCGGCCGCGGCGGCGCGCGATCACCTCATCGATGTAGGATGTGTCCACATCTGATTTTAAGATGTTTTCGTCTTATTTACAATGAGAAAAGGCGGGCGCTGTCTGGCTCTTGTCCTTAGGCGTATGGCTCGCTTTGGACCGCACCTGGCGGGGCACACTTCCCTCGGCGGCGCCCGGTACCGACCGGCAATGAGTTCGGCTCGCGTGAATCGTCAGCGGTGAGGCTACTGAACGACAAGCCCAATTGTACGCCGTTTTGAGGGTTGAGGTGTGCGATACTGGACGGGAGTCGATGTCGCTTGACCTCTCCAACACGTTCGATCTGGCTCACGCAGATCATATTCAAATTCGACGTTTTTGGAAGTCGCGCTGTTCTTCCACCCAATGGACAGCGTGACCGAGGGCCGACAGCGATGTTCAGAATCAAAGACCGCTAAACGCTTGGGACCGCCGAAGGCGTCCGACTGTGGGCACAAGTACGTGCGACCTGTCCGAAACTGGGACCAGCGCAAAAAGACACTCGTCCTGGTTTAGCTTAGCGCTTACGGGTCTGGAGACCCGCCGCAGACCTGGAGGTCTGCCCCACGGTGGTATCAGTCCCAACGAATGGTTTCGAGCGGATCGAGCCGCATGGCCCGCCACATCGGGATGCAGCAAGAAGCCACCGCCACAATCAGAATAATCGCCGCGGAAACAGTATACGTTGCGGGATCTGCGCGTCCGACGCCGTACAGCAGACCGGCCAGCACCCGCATCAGGAAAAGCGCTCCTGCTACGCCGGCAGCCAGCCCCGCCAGAACGGGCCCAAGCGCCTGGCGCAGCACCAGAGCAGTCACGTCCCGCGCCTGCGCGCCCAGTGCCACGCGGATACCGATCTCCCTGTATCGCCGGTTCACGAAATACGAAAGCGTGCCGTATATGCCCAGCGCGGCCAGGAGCGTAGCCACGCCGGCGAACAACGCCAGCAGCAAAGTCTGGAAGCGGCGCTGAGCGGTCGCATCAGCCACAATCTCGCGCATGGCGCGGATCTCCGTCACTGGCGCATGGGGATCGATCTGCCACACCGCCTCACGTATGGCGCGCCCCAGCGAGGCTGCTGGCAGACGTGTGCGAAGCACGAACGAAAGATCCCACCCACGGTTGTGCGCAACCGGCAGGTAGACCATCAAGGGCGACGGATTCTGCAGTCCACTCTGGCGGACGTCGACGCACACTCCGGCTACGCGCCAGATGCGCGGTTGCGGAGATTCGTCTATGGTGAACTCCCGGCCGATGGGGCTGTCATGCGGCCACACGCGCCGCGCGGTGCTCTCGCTCACCACCGCGCTCCACAGATCACCGGCAGAATCCGCATAGATGCGTCCCGAGCGCAACGCGATGCCGGCTGCACCGAAATATCCAGGCGTGGCGAAGCGGATTTGCGCCATGGGCAGATCCCTGATGCGATCCGGCGTCAGTGCGATACCGGGCAGGAAAACCGGGTTCATGTAATCATCGCCCGAGAGCGGCAGCCGGCTTACCGCCCCTGCCGAGGACACGCCCGGAATGGCTGCCAGCCGCTGCCGGATCGCGGCGTATGCGGCATTGCGGCTGGCAGGTAACTGGTAGCGGTCGCCAGCCAGAGGGATGTTGGCCGTCAGCACGTTCTCCGTCACAAAGCCGCGATCGACGAGCATGATCTTCGCGAAGCTGCGCAGCAGCAGGCCCGCGCCGATCAACAGCATGGTGCAAAGTGCCACCTGCGCCGCGATGAGCAATTGCTGTAGTCCGCCCGCACCGCGCGTGTCGGTGGCGCCGCGCTGGCTCAGTTGCAGCGCTTCCTGCGGATCGGCGCGGGAAAGTCGCCAGGCCGGCAATAAGCCGAAAACCAGGGCGCAAAGGAAGGTGATCCCGATGCAAAACGCCACGGCCCGCAGGTCGATCGAAATCGCGGCCCGATGCGGAAGATTCATGGGCAACTGTGCGACCAGGGCGCCGAGCGTCCAAGTCGCGCACAGCGCACCTGCCGCACCTCCGCACGCTGCCAAAGTCAGGCTTTCGCTCAACAGTTGGCGCAGGATCTGGCCGCGGCGGGCGCCCAGCGCGGCTCTCACGGCGATCTCCTTGCGGCGCGCCAGTCCGCGGCTCAGGAGCAAATTCGCCAAGTTGGCGCAGGCCATCAGCAGCACCATGCCGACCGCTGCCATCAGCACGCTGAGGCCGCGGTCCACGCGTTCGGTGAGATTCGTCCGCAAGCCCGCGACAATCGCCCGGCGCTGCAGGCCGCCGTTCAGCGCCGCGAGTTTCCCGTCCAGATCGGCGCGCGCCTGCTCCACCGTCACACCCGGTTTGAGGCGGGCCACACCCCAGTAACCGTGGTTCAGCCTTTGATCAGGCGCAATGGCCGCCGGCAAAAGTATGTCGAAGTGCGAGGCGTGCTCCGCTTCCAGGTCGATCGGAAGTTCGAAACCTTCCGGCATCACACCGATCACCGAATAGGATGCGCCATTCAGCTCGATTTTGCCTCCCACCACGGCAGGATCGCCGGCGAAGCGGCGCCGCCAGAACCTATGGCTGAGTATGGCGAGCAGCGGCCCTTGATAAATATCTTCATTGGCGGCGAATGCTCGCCCGAGCGCCGGCCACACTCCCAACGCCGGGAAGAGGGAAGCTGAAACGCGCGCGCTCAGTAGACGCTCCGGGTCGCCGGCACCCGTGAGGTTTTCACTTCCAGGACGCACGACCGCGATCCGGTCGAGGGTGGTGGCGTGGTCGCGCCACAATTCGTATACGAAAGGCGGAAGCGGCAGCGTGCCGAGGTTCCGCAGCGTCGTGATCCTGAGATGCAGGCTGATCAGGCGGTCTGGCTCGCGATAGGCCAGAGGCTTGAGCAGAACACCGTCGATTACCGAGAACATGGCAGTGTTGGCGCCCACGCCTAGCGCCAGGGTAAGGACTGCGGCGGCGGTAAATCCAGGATTGCGTGTCAGGGACCGCCAAGTGGGGCGCAACATCTCCCTGAGTTTAGCAGGCCGGGAGCAGCGTCGCAGTGAACAAAACAATGCTGCGGCGGGGCTGAAGCCCCGCGCCGGCTAAAGCCCAATGCCACTTGGTTTTCTTGCTCGAATTTTGCAGAGCCCCATGTGCGGACGAGTGTCTCATTTGGGCCGCCTAAGACAGGCGTAGCGGAAGCGGTTTCGAATCTGGCTGTTGAAGTAGCAGCCCTTTGAGTTGGCGGCGAGCAGAGCTTGGTGGATAGCCGCTGGAACAGCGAAGTAAAGGTAAATCGCCCCGTCGCAAAACGCCAACTGGAGCAGCCACGCGCGGACGTCGTAGGTCACACTGGCTAGTAGGGTAGAGTCCACCTGAACGGTCGCAGATGCGGTGAGGGTCATTTCGTTTGCCCTCCGTTTTCGGCGCTTCTCTGGCGCCGCGGAAAGTGACCGCCCCGCCCCCAGACTTCGCGGGGATAGGCTCGGACGCGGGAACGATTCGGCAATTTGCCCTGCGCTGCGTAGCGCAACATGCGCTCCAACCGCTGCTGGTATTCCTCGTCGGTGGCGGCGTGGTCTAAACCCGGCAGGGCCGCCGCCACCACGGTTGCACAAAAGAAAAACTGAGCTGCCGTGGGGTGATGTGGGCGCGCCGTGCCGCCAGGCACATAACCGCCCGCACCGGGTTGTAGGCCGCTATCGCCAGCAGTAGTTCGTTTTCCACCACATCCGGACTCTTGCAGTTGAGTTGATGCAACCCCACCGTGCGCTTGAGGGACCGCAGATCGGTCTCCACATTCCAGCGCAACTTGTAGATCCCCAGGATCTACGGCATGGCAGTTGCCAAGGAACAATTCGAGCCCGCCGGCTTCAAGCTGACATTGGGCTTCAAAGACCTGCGCCTGGCGCAGGAGGCCGCCGCATCGGCGACTGTCCCGATGCCGCTCGCCGGAGTGCTGCGCGACCGATTCCTGGCCGCTCTGGCGCGTGGCGAAGGCGATTTGGACTGGGCGGCATTGGCGCGCATCGCCGCCGTGCAAGCGGGCCTGTAGCACGACTCAGCGTACGAATGCGAGGGTGCTGCCGAGGTCTGTCAGGCACACCGTGTCGTAAGAGTCACGCACGCATTCGCGCTCTGCACATGCATTCAGGCTGGTTCCCATTTGGAACGGCAAGTGCGAAGGCGTCGGTCATCTGTCTCGCTCCACTGATGGTCCGGCGCTCCAGTCACCGCCGGCGCACAAAGCTGGTTTCCGGTCCGTGGAAAGTGGGAAAAGTTTTGGAGATGTGATCATGCCAAGCCAGGCTCTCCTCGTCCAGCAAGGCCCACAGCAAGCCCAAACCACCGGCGCAATAGCCGAGGCAAGCGCCCAGGTAGCGCAGCCAGCGCGAGGCGCTGTCCGGCGGGTATCCATCGAAATTGATCAGAGTCAAGCGCAGCGCGCGCATACCCGGAGTCTGGCCCCCGGCGCACACCCACACGAACCCGTAAAACATGCCGATCAGCACGCCCGCTGCAGCCATCATCAGGACCGCCGGCTTGCTGGCGGGGATCGCGCCCCCCAGGAAGTAGAAGACCGACAGAAACACACCGCAGGCGATCAGGATCAGGCTGCCATCAATGGCGGCGGCGCAAGCCCGGTGCATGGGCGCGGCCACGGGAGCGTCACAATCGATAACCGCTTCCACGGTGGTGCTGAGCTTGCGCGGCGCGGGCGGGGCCGGCTGCAAGAAATCAAGCAAGGGCTGCGCGTCATCCAGGGTGCTCGGGCGGCGGGTTACGCGGGTGGATGTGCGCGTCACGGTGCGGGGTTTGGGCGGCGCGGGTGCTTCGAAAACTCCATCGAACGGAATCACATTTCCAGGCGGCCGATCCTGAAAGAGCATGGCTTGGCGCGGCGCGAAGGCCGGCTTGGCCGCATCCGAAACCTTGGGTCTCGGCGATGGCTCGCTACGCGCAAGCTGCGGCACCGCCGCCAGAGCGCCCGCCGTGGCGGTGGCATAAACGTCGAATTGCGGACGCCCGCAACGCCGGCAGCGTCTCTCATCGTCTGAATTCAAGTAACGGCAATAACTGCAAGTCATGGTTAGATGTGCCTATGTGCAAAGGAAGGATCTCATGTGCTACGTTTGCCGGTTGAAATCCCTCGCGTACATACGCCCTCACAACGTAGTTAACACACTCCGTTCTATTTGTCACGAACTTTCTTCTAGTATTACGTACAGTTATATCCCTAGCTTCTTGGCGCCGTTGGTTTTGTCTGCCGCAGCCGCGTTCGCGCAGGTTCCTCCGAACTCGGTCATGATCCCGCCGCCCACCGGAGCGCCCGTGGCGCAACCCAATAAACGCATTTACAAGCCGCGCCCGGACGTGCCGGCCTTCGGCGAATGGGAGGTGCGCGCCGGGACTCAGACCACCGATGGTCATATGCGGCACTTGCGGGGGCATGTGGAGATGGAAAACGTCTCCATGCTTTTCCGTGCCGACGAGATGGATTATAACGAAGACACGGGGGACGTGCAGGCGCGCGGCAACGTCTACTTCGAACAGTTTGAGCGCAACGAGAAGATCTGGGCCGACCACCTTGAATACAACACCAAAACGGAGGCGGGCAAGTTCTACGATGTGCGGGGCACTACCGCCCCCCGCATCGACACCCGCCCGGGCATGCTCACCAGCACCAATCCGTATTATTTCCAGGGTGTGTGGGCCGAGCGCGTGGAAGGCCATTACATTTTGTACAACGGATTTCTGACCAATTGCCGCGTCCCGAATCCCTGGTGGCGGCTGAAAGGGCCGCGCTTCAATGTAGTGCCGCAGGAATCGGCCCGGGCGTACCGTTCGGTCTTCCTGCTGCGCAAGTTTCCGCTTTTCTACACGCCGTTCTTCTACAAGTCACTCGAAAAAGTGCCGCGGCGCACGGGCCTACTGATGCCGAACATCGGTCACAGTTCCACGCGCGGCTTCATGCTGGGGGGCGGCGCATTCTGGGCTATTAATCGCAGTTACGATGCCACTTACCACGTGCAGGATTACACCGCGCGCGGCTTCGCGCATCACCTGGAATTGCGCGGCAAGCCCTCGGACAAGGCGGATTTCGACGCCCTCCTGTTTGGGGTGCAGGATCGCGGCCTGGCCCAACCGAACGGCGCTCCGCCCATCAAGCAGGGCGGCTACACTTTCTCCGTAGCGGGCAAAGCTGATCTGGGCGACGGTTGGACGGCGCGCGGCTTCGTCAACTATCTCAGCTCATACACGTTCCGCCAGGCCTTTTCCGACTCATTTAACGAGGCCGTCTTCAGCGAAGTGAATTCTACAGCATTCGTGAACAAGAACTGGTCCACGTTTTCCTTTGATACGGCCGTCGAACGGAAACAGGACTTTACTACCCTTGAGGTCACCGAAACGAATCCGGTTACTAACAAGCCGGAGACTTACGCTAACGCGGTGGTGATTAAGAAGCTGCCGGAAGCGGATCTTTCGAGCAACGATCACCAGGTGTCGTCCGATTTGCCGATCTGGTATTCGTTCGATTCCAGCGCCGGCCTGCTATCGCGTACCCAGCCGGATTTTCTATGCATCACCAGCGATTCCGAGTCCCGGCAGAACGGCGCTTGTACTAACGGCTACTATCAGTTCTACGGCCGCTATGGCACTAATCTGCTGAATAGCCGCATGGATTTTGCGCCGCAGATCACCTCAGTGTTGCACCTGGGCGCTTTTCACCTGGTCCCCAGCTTTACGGTGGACGAGACTTTCTACGGCGAGACCCAGGGACCTTATCAGGAAGGCTTTGTGCAGGTGCTTCCCGCCAGCTACCTGCGCAGCGCACGGGAGTTCAAGATGGATCTGATTATGCCCTCATTCGCGCGCGTCTTCAATCACAAGAGCTGGCTGGGAGACAAGCTTAAGCATGTAATCGAGCCGCGGGCCACTTACGAATATGTTACTGGAATCGGTTCGGATTTTGATAAGATTATCCGTTTCGACCAGACGGACATCCTGTCGAATACCAACCAAGTTACCTTTTCTCTGGCCAACCGCGTATACGCCAAGCGCGGCGACGATGTCACCGAGGTTTTCAGTTGGGAATTGTCCGCGGCGCGCTACTTCGATCCGACCTTCGGCGGCGCAGTGGTGCCGGGCGAACGCAACGTGCTGATGAGCCAGATGGAGCTGACGCCTTTTGCGTTCATCGATGGCCCGCGCACGTATTCGCCGATCGTGTCGTCCCTGCGGATCAGGCCCGTGTGGAACATCGGCTTCGAATGGCGGACGGATTACGATCCGGCGCAACATGGCATCGTGGCCAGCACTTCCAGCGCGGATTGGCGCAAGGGCGCATTTTTCGTTTCGGTGGGACAGACGGAAGTGCATAGCGATACGGTTATACTGCCGAGCGAGAACCAGTTGCGCGGCAGTTTCGGGCTGGGCAACTCCACGCGCAAGGGCTGGAATGCGGCGTTTGTGGCCGTCTACGATTACAAGGTGGGCGTCCTGGATTTCGCTATTCTGCAGGCCACCTACAACACGGACTGTTGCGGATTCAGCGTACAACTGGTGCGGTACGATTTCGGCACGCGGGATGAGACCCAGTACCGTTTTGCGTTCGCGGTGGCGAATCTCGGCTCGTTCGGAACGCTGAAGCGGCAGGAGCGGGTCTTCTGAACCTTTCGGCGCGAACTGGCCGGCCGCAGGACTGGAACCAAAGCCATGCTGCAGCGGGGCTGAAGCCCCGCGCGGGCTAAAGCCCACCCTCCAAAACCCGCGCGTGGCGTAGATTTTGACAGGTTGTAATAACACAATTAGTGCAGAAGCGGGGTTAGCTTAGATTAGTTACCTATGGCGAAAAGAATCGCATCATTGATGGCGTAAACTGTGCCATCCACACCGATCACAGTGGGGGTGTAAGCTTCTCCAATGCCTGCGGTGAGGGTCACCTGCTGACTTAGGGTATTGGTAGTAAGGTCCCAGCGGTACAGGTTGCCGTCCTCGCTATTGGCCAGGACAGATTTGCCGGGAATATCCACGGCAGCCGAGTTGATGCACCACTCCTTCACGCCTTCGGGAGAACTGGGGGTGGGACCCAGAATGGTTAGAACTTCGTTCATCACCGTAGCGCCGGTGATGGGGTCCGTTTCCGTGGCATCCGGATCGAGAATGGCAATTTTGTTCTCTCCGTTTCCCGTACCTATGTCTGCGTAGTTGTTGTACTTCGTCATCAGAAGGTAGCTGGACGAGCCGGTGTACGACGAAACCATCGAGGCGGGGACCAGGGAAGCGGTCTCATCCCATCCAAAGGCGCCGGGAGTCTTGACATGCGTAAGGGCGGCGTTAAAATGCAACAGCCAGCCGCGGTCATTGTTTTCCGGAAACGGATTCTCGAGCACGCCGTAGTACACATCTCCGTCCGGCCCGGTGGTGGGAGAAGCCGATGAGTTATCGGAGATCCAGGCGTCGTTGCCGGACTTCGGATCTTTGAGCCGCAGACGCGCCAGGGGCGCCAGCGTGGTGCTGTTCAGGGAC
Source organism: Bryobacterales bacterium (assembly GCA_963756605.1). Taxonomy (GTDB): domain Bacteria; phylum Acidobacteriota; class Terriglobia; order Bryobacterales; family Bryobacteraceae; genus Bog-159. The sequence continues at coordinate 22,984 of CAVWOT010000001.1, forward strand.
ACCAGATAACCGGCGGTGCCGTTGCTCACGGCGATATAGAGTGTCGTGCCGTCCGGGCTCAGCGCAGGGGCACAGTTGTAGGGGACCTCGGTCATGGTAATGTCCGAGGCCGCCGTAGTCACGGCGATCCAGGTGCCTTGGCCCTCGCCGTCAATGCGCGCGATGCCACTGGTCAGACCGGCTAAGGGACTGGTGCCCGTGACCAGGAAGCCAAAGTACAGATTTCCGCGGTCATCGGCAGTGAGAGGCGTGTTGATGTAAACGCTGCTGCTGAAACCGGCCGGATTCGCCTGGTAGTTCGACAACCCATAGAATGCCAGGCGGCCCTTGGTTCCGGTGGCCGAGTCGGGGCTGTCGCGAAAAATGATGGTGCCGCCCGCGGCTGGGAGGTTCAGTCGTTCCGCACTTAGGGCTGGGCCGAAAACCGGCGTCCATCCATGCGGCGGAGGCAGGGCGTAGTCGGTCGGCATGCTCCACACCACGTCCCCATTGCTGGCGTTATGCGCCTCCACGCGGAAGCCTCCGCTGGCCCCAGTCTTCACCGGTACGATCACCGTGTTGGCAGCCGTAATCAGAGGCGAGCCGTAGTGGATGAGCAGCTCGCCCACGCCGAACGAAAGGTCTGTAGAATGGCTGGCGGCGTCTGGCGGGTGCAGATCCACCGGGGTTTGCCAGTGAATGCTGTTCAGCACCTGCGAGGCGGTGGCGGATGACGCGGTGTGATGCGCATTCTTCGCGAAGTTAGTCCACGGGGTCTGCCCGGATGCCGTAGCGGCAAAACTGAAGACTACTACGGTGAGAGCACCGGCAATGTGTGCACGCGGCCGCGACGCGCACGGTTTGAAGCTTTGCATAGAAGTATCCTATATCAACTCCAGCTCGGATAACATCCATTAAGAAGCTTTTTACAAATCGTAAGCGGCTTATTTACACATCGCACAGCTGTGCGTATCTAAGTGATCAACTCAATTTTTGCGCGATGTCCATAGGCTGAAGCCAGGCGGCTGTCGCGCGTGATGAGCGGCGATTGGAGAGCTTCGGCGAGCGCCACATACGCCGCATCGTAGGCCGTGAGGGTGTGGCGCAATTGCCAGATACGGGGGACGTAGGGTTCATGAGGGTAACGGGCCATAGGAAACGCTCCCATGTATCTGAGCGCCTCCTCAGCTCGATTGGGTTGCATCTGTCCGATCATGCAGTAACGGCGCAACACGTGAACGATCTCCAGGTCAAGCAGGTGGGGCGCGTGCAGCGTCTCGCCCTCCCGGAAGAGACGTGCCCGCACGCGCGCCCCGACGCCGCTCGCCAGCAGCACCTCCATAAGCGCTGACGCGTCAATCACGATCACGGCCGTCCCGGTATGCCCGCAGTATTTGCTCCGGGGGAGTCTTTACGTGTACGGGCGTGAGGCGCGCTAGTCTATCCATCATCTCCTTAAGCGTGGGTTTTTCGGCGATTTGCCGGACCTCGCGGATCAGGTAGTCGGAGAGCGACAGGCCTTCCATCGCGGCGCGCGCTTTCAACTTCCGATGCAGGTCGTCGGGGACGTGCCGCAACTGAATCATCTTGGACATGTCTTCAGCTTATTTGCATGTGCAGCACATGTCAAGGCCGGGTGGATTCTCCGCCGCCCGCGCAGCGAAACGCCCGGCGAGCATGGACGGGACCCAGGTCCAGCCGGCTTCGTGTTGACGTCCTGTGTCGTCGTCCGGCACACCGGAGTGGCGCAGGTCGCTTCAGACATCCACGTGTATTCCACGCGACGAGGTCGTGTGATGGAAATGAAGCGGCCGTAATGCGTACCCGGAGATCCATCGCGCCATATCGCGCAGGGGTGCAGCGGACAACCGAGCGCACTCTCACGGCCGCGGCGGGTACGTCGCACCAGACACCCTGACGTGTTTGCAAAAATCCGTCAGCGACATGGGGAACCGCGCGGCCACATCGGAGATGCGGGCCGGTCCGCGGACGAGCCGGCCGATGAGAGCGCGCCGCGTGGGATCGGAAATCGCCACCATGACACGATCCAGGTTGCTCGCCACGGGATAGTGAACCTATCGGTTCACTGTTGCATGCGGCGTCGCGCCGGTCGAGCCGGGCTGGCGCGGTGTGCTAGGGTACTCAAAGGAGGGGACGAAATGTCAACCGGCAGCGATCTCGAGGTTCTCATTCGCACTGGCCTGACGAGTCCTGTTGCGATTACGCTGGCGGAGAGTTTGTTGGAAGAAGCTGGAATCCCATTCTTCGCCATGGATCAGAGTCCGGCGCCGCGCCAGGAGAGCGGGAACTTTCTTGGCTGGTGGACAGTTCGGGTGCCGCGGGATCGGGAAGACGAGGCGCGCGAGATTCTCCTGAGCTTGCAAGATGGCTGAGTGAGACAGCGGGGCTGAAGCCCCGCGCCGGCTAAAGGTCGCCCTCCAAGGCTAACTCGCGCAGATCCGAGACCCAATAATCCGGCGACCACTTGGCCAGGTCTTGCGGATTGCCGTAGCCGTAGCGCACCGCGCAGGTGCGTACTCCGGCGCGGCGTCCGGCTTCCATATCGGCGGACGAGTCGCCCACAAAGAGGCACTCCTCAGGTTTGGCGCCAAGCGCGGCCAGTGCCGCTAGCACTACGTCGGGCGCGGGTTTACAGGGGAAACCGTCGGTGCCTTGCACATGGTCGAAATATTGGAGCAGGCCGAATTGCGCGAGCACCGCGCGCGTGGTAGGTGAACCCTTGGTGGTGGCGGTGGATTTGCGGCCCTCCAGCGCCGCCAATCCTTCAACTACGCCCGGATATACGCGCGTCTGGGTATGACCGCGCGACAGATAATTCGTCCGGTATTGCTGGATCAGGGCGTCGATTTCGGCGGCAGAGTAATCCGGATAAACATCCGCGAACAGATCGATCAGATGCCAGCCGATGAAGCTGCGCAGATACGCGAACGAGCGGGCCTGCGGCGCGGGTGTGGAAGCCAGCACGTGCTGCACAGCGCCGCAGATGTCCGCGGCGCTATCGAGCAGCGTGCCGTCGATATCGAACAAATAAACGGGAAAGCGCGGAATCACGCCGGCTGCGGCCGTTCGCCTTCGGAGAGTCCCGGCAAGCGGCGGCTGGGTTGGGGGCTCAGCACCTGTTGCGTGCCCTCGCCGGAATCCTTGGGCGGCGGCAAGGTGACCTGTGGCAGCGTGTCGCCCCGGATGATCTGCATCACTTCGTTGCCGTCCAGGATTTCGCGTTCCAGCAGCGCTTCGGCGATGCGCACCAGCGCGTCGGAATGCTCTTCGATGATCTTTACCGCGTTGTCGTAGCCGCCCTGCACCAGCTTTTTCACCTGCGCATCGATGCGGATGGCGGTCTCCTCGCTATAGTCACGGTGCTGGGCGATCTCGCGGCCCAGGAAGATCTGCTCTTCCTTCTTGCCGAAGCTCAACGGGCCCAGTTCGCTCATGCCCCACTCGCACACCATTTTGCGCGCCATGTCGGTAGCGCGTTCGATGTCGTTGCCGGCGCCGGTGGTCATATGGTGCATGTAGCGCTCTTCGGCGATGCGGCCGGCCATCAGGATAGCCAGGCGCGCTTCCAGATATTCCTTGTTATAGGAGTGCTTATCGTCGATGGGCAATTGCATGGTCACGCCCAGCGCCATGCCGCGCGGAATGATGGTGACCTTGTGCAGCGGATCGGCATCCGGAATGATCGCCGCCACCAGCGCGTGGCCCGCCTCGTGATACGCGGTATTGCGCTTCTCGGCGTCGCTGAGGATCATGGACTTGCGCTCCGCGCCCATCAGGATCTTATCCTTGGCCAGCTCGAAGTCGATCATCATGACGACTTTGCGGTTTTGGCGCGCGGCGTTGAGGGCAGCTTCGTTCACCAGGTTGGCCAGGTCCGCACCGGCCAGGCCCGGTGTGCCGCGGCCCAGCACGGATAGATCGACGTTATCGCCGAGAGGGATCTTCTTGGTGTGCACGCGCAGAATGGCTTCACGGCCGCCCACGTCGGGCAGGCCCACCACCACGCGGCGATCGAAACGGCCGGGACGCAACAGGGCAGGATCGAGCACATCCGGCCGGTTCGTGGCGGCCACCAGGATGACGCCTTCGTTCGATTCAAAACCATCCATTTCGACCAGCAACTGGTTGAGGGTTTGCTCGCGTTCGTCGTGGCCGCCGCCCAAACCCGCGCCGCGATGACGTCCAACAGCGTCGATTTCATCGATGAAGATGATGCAAGGAGCATTCTTCTTGCCCTGCTCGAACAGATCGCGCACGCGGCTGGCGCCCACGCCCACGAACATCTCCACGAAGTCCGAACCGGAAATGGAGAAGAACGGCACACTGGCTTCGCCCGCGATAGCGCGCGCCAGCAGCGTCTTGCCGGTTCCGGGAGGGCCGATCAGGAGCACGCCTTTGGGAATCCGTCCGCCCAGCTTCTGGAACTTCTGCGGCTCGCGCAGAAATTCGATGATCTCCTGCAGTTCTTCCTTGGCCTCTTCCACGCCAGCCACGTCTTTAAACGTGACTTTCTTCTGTTGCGTGGAATGCAGGCGCGCGCGGCTCTTGCCGAAGCTGAGCGCCTTATTGCCCCCGCTCTGCATCTGGCGCATCATGAAAATCCAGAAAGCCAGCAGCAGGATGAAGGGCGAGGCTTGCACCAGCAGCGAAAACCATGGATTGGAGTTGGTGTCTTTAATGTCGACCTGTACACCATTCTGCTGCAACAGATCGTAAATAGCCGGATAGTTGGTGGGGATCAGGGTGCGGAAGCGCTTGTCGCTATTCAGATACTCGCCGTGGACCTCGTTAGCGGCGATGCTGACGTCCTTGACCTTCTTGTCTTTGACCTGGTCAATGAAGTCGGTAAACTTGATCTGGTCCTCGGTGCCTTGTTTGCCCTGGCGTACGATGGTCCACAGGAGCACCGCCAAACAGATCAGAACCACCCAAAAAATCGCCGTCTTGATATTAGAGTTCACGAAACCTCCCACCGCTCACGCCCACGGGCCAATCCGCTCTCAGTAAGCCCGGCTCAGTAAGCCCCCGATTGGATAGACGTTCAAAACATGCCACTCGATTCCAATTACGTTACGATTCGGTCTCCCGGATGCCCAGAACGGGACTGGAGCCGGCGTCCGCAGCGTATCGGGCCGCTGGGCCAAACCGGCGTGCCCAAAGGATCTCTTCGCCCATGATGACAATCGGCCAATGCCGGCGCTCCCACAACGGAACGCGAGCTTCCTGGAACAGGGATTTTATCTTCTCCGCCCCCGAATGCCCCACTGGCTGGTACTGATCGCCAGGCCGCCAGTTCCGAACCTCCAGGGAACCGGAGAGGCGATTCCAGTCCAGAAACCCTAAACCTCCATTATATACGCCTTCAGCCGTATCCGTCACATTTGCAGATAGTTCAGCGCGTACTACTACCGTCTTACGGCCAGGCAGCCGGACGGCGCCGGGTACTGGTAACAATAGCCTATAATTGCGGTTATCCAGGTTATCGAGCGCCGGCGGGGCGATGCGCAGCCAGTTGAATGACCGAAAGATATCGAGCCCGGGGATCTGCATCCGGCCGTGCCCTTCGGCTGAGGCGGCCAATTCGAGGACGCCGGCCAGGTGCTCGAAGCTGATGCCGCGGAGATCGCCCTTGGCACACTCGACCGCCCGGCGGACCACGCGGCGCGCCACGGCCAAGGGAAGATCGGCCAGCGAATCGACCTGCAGCAGTACGGTGGGCGGGTCGAAGACCAGATGCGTGGCCGCGATGCGCGCCAGTTCGGATTCCCAATAGGCCTCCTCGGCCTGCGCCCAATCGGCGGTGTGGGCGAGCGTTTCGACCATTGCCGGATTCCAGTCGCGGGTCAATTGCGGCAGCAGTTCATGGCGGATGCGATTGCGGGCGAAGGCGCGGCTGGCATTGGTGGAGTCGGTACGCCAGGCGATTTCGCGCTCGCGCAGGTAATGTTCGATAGCGGCGCGGTCGATTTCGAGCAGCGGGCGTACTATACCTTCGGGTGTGACCGGGCGGATGCCGGCCAATCCGGCGGTTCCGGATCCGCGAAGGAAACGAAAGAGTACGGTTTCGGCCTGATCGGAACGGGTGTGCCCGGTGGCGATGCGTTCCACGGTCCCCGCTGCGATGAGGCGCTGGAAGAACCGCAAGCGGGTAGTGCGGGCGGCTTGTTCGAGATTCTCGCCCGTTTCTCGGCAGAGCGCGGCGACATCGGTTTCCTGCGATTCGTACGGCAGATCGAGCGCGGCCGCCAAGTTGCGCACGAAAGCGGCATCCTGGCGGGATTCCTCGCCGCGAAGTTGGTGATCGAGGTGGAGCACGGTCAGGCGCAAGTTCCAGCGCGGAGCCAGCTCGCCCAAGACACGCAGCAGGCAGACGGAGTCGGCGCCGCCGGAGACCGCCACGCCCACGCGTTGGTCCGGCTGAAACATGCTATAACGGGTGATCGTTTTCGCGACTGACTCAAGCATTTTCCGGCCGATGTTCTTATTCTAGTGATTTCGCGTGGGGCAGGACTCCAGTCCTGCGGCGGGTCTCCAGACCCGCCATGCGGCGGGACGTGGACGTCCCGACCCAGAGGGTACCCCGGCGTGGACGCCTGCCCCACTGATTAAACATGGCGCAAACACGCACCGAAGTGACCCAACTCGCCGCCCAGGTTCGTTTGTTATTGATGGACGTGGACGGCGTTTTGACCGACGGCAAGTTGCTCAACGTCCCGGACGGAGCCGGCAATATGGTCGAGACGAAGGGCTTCGATTCGCAGGATGGCATCAGCCTGCAGTGGATGAGCTGGAAGGGGATTGCGACCGGACTGATCAGCGGGCGCGAATCTCCGGCCACGGTGGTGCGCGCAAAGCAGTGCAAGTTCAAGTACGTTTACCAGGGGCATATCGAGAAGATCCCGATCCTGGAGGAGATCATGGCCGACGCGGGCGTCACGAAGCCGCAGGTGGCCTACATCGGCGACGATTTGACTGACGTGGTAGTGATGCACCGCGTGGGGCTGGCCGTGGCTACCGCGAATGCGCGGCCTGAGGTGAAGGCGCAAGCGCATTACGTGACGGCTGCGCCGGGCGGCAGCGGAGCGGTACGCGAGGTGGTCGAGTTGATCCTGAAGGCGCAGGGATACTGGGACGAGATTCTGCGAAAATACGAGGTGTTATAGCGGCACTTGCGGGGCGTAGCCCATGAGCACGGCTACGATTCGCAGAAGGAACCTGGCAGGATGTACGATACGCGCTGCGCATCATGCGTACCAGGCCCGGTTTTGCCGCGACCGCGGTGGTCACGCTGGCGCTGGCCATCGGCGGGACCACGGCCATGTTCACTGTGATTCGCGCCGTGCTGCTGAAGCCGTTGGACTATCGCGATCCGGACCGGTTGGTGCGTATCGAGGGCGGCGCCACGCCTACGAGATTCACCGAGATGCAGGCCGGCGCGCACAGTTTCACGGACCTGGGTGCGTTTGTCGGATGGGACGACCTGACGTTGTCGGGCGGGGCCGAGCCGGAAGTGTTGCACGGCGTCCATGTATCGGCCAGTTTCCTGCGGATTCTGGGAATCGAACCGCTGCGCGGACGCGGTTTCCGTGCCGGGGAAGACGTTCCCGGCGGCGCGCCCGTGATCCTGATCAGCGCCGAATTGTGGCAGCGGCGGTTCGCCGGCAGATCCGCAAATCGCCGGTAAAACGGCAGTCTTGTCGGGCGCAACGTACACCATAATCGGAGTTCTTCCGCCGCACTTCCGGTTTCCGTTCGCGGGTGTGGACATCTGGATGGCGGAGCCAACCGAGACGCCTTCGATAGCCGCGGCGTCCCGCGTCTTGAGCCCGTACTTGACTGTATTCGGCCGTCTGAAACCGGGCGTGACGCTGGCGCAGGCCAACGCGGAATTGAAAGTGATCCGGCGGCAGTACGCCATGGCGCACCCCGCCATGCTGGATGCCAGGCCGAGATCGCCGGTGGAAGTCACGGCCATGAAGGACCACCTGGTGGCCGATGTGCGCTCCATGCTGTGGATGCTTTTCGGCGCGGCCAGTTTTGTGCTGTTGATCGCGTGCGCCAATGTGGCCGGCCTGCTGCTGGCGCGGGCCACCTCCCGCACGCGCGAATTTGCGGTGCGCGCGGCGGTGGGCGCGGCACGCATGCGCCTGATCCGGCAACTGCTCGGCGAAAGCGTCCTGCTGTCGCTCACTGGCGGCGCACTTGGGGTGCTGCTGGCCGCGTACATTCTGCGCGGGATTCCCAAAATGACCGCGTTCGACCTGCCCCGTGCGGCCGAAGTGCATCTGGATTGGATGGTGCTGGTATTCGCGGCGGCGCTCTCCTTCGCCACCGGAATATGCTTCGGATTGGCGCCGTCGTTGGGCGCGTCGCGGCCCGACCTGATGAGCGCGCTGCGCACCGCCGGCGCGACCTTCAAAGCGGGAGTTCCCAGAAGGGTGCTGCCGGGCTGGAATCTGCGCAGCCTGTTGTTAGTGGGACAGGTGGCGCTCTCTGTGGTGTTGCTGATCGGGGCGGCGCTGCTGATCGAGAGCGTGGCGCAACTGCGCGGCGTGGATGTCGGGTTCAACCCGTCGACACCTGCTCACCTTACGCATTCCTCTGCCGGCGGTGCGCTACGACACCGACCAGAAGGCGGCGTCGTTCTACCGGGACCTGATCGAACGCGTGCAATCTGTGCCGGGCGTGCGCAGCGCCGCGGGTGCCTGGTACCTGCCGATGATGGGTTCGGCGGGAACTCCCGTGCAGGACGCCGCCAAGCCACCGCTGCCGTTGAACCAACGCTTGATTGCGACGCTGATGATCGTGACCCCGGGCTACTTCCAGACGTTCGGCATTCCGCTGCGGCGCGGCCGCGACTTCGCCGCCGAAGATACGCACGACGCACAGCGCGTGGCGATTATCAATGAAACCCTGGCCCGCCGCCTGTGGCCGGCGTATCCGGCCGGACAGGACCCGGTCGGGCAGCGGATTTATGTGGGAGGGCTAATCCCCCAACCGGCGCAAATCGTAGGCATCGCCGCGGATGTGCACCAGGGTCTCGAGGGCAACCCCTGGGCGGAAGGCGTGTACACTCCGTGCGTGCAGAGTTTGCAGCGGGCGTCGATGCTAGCCGTGCGCACGGCCGGCGATCCGCTGTCGTTTACCAGGGCGGTGCGCGATCAGGTGCAGGCGTTGGACCGCAGCCAGGCCGTGACGGATGTGCGCACCATGGACGATCTGGTGGAAGAGCAGGTGGGCCAGCACCGGTTGCTGATGATCTTGTTGGGCGCGTTCGCCGGCGTGGCGCTGCTGCTGGCGCTGATCGGGATTTACGGCGCGATTGCTTATGCGGTAGCGGAGCGCACGCAGGAGGTGGGTATTCGCCGGGCTTTGGGCGCGCAGCAAGGCGATATTTTGCGGCTGGTGATTGGGCAGGGCCTGGCCGTGAGCGTGGCGGGAATCGTGATTGGACTGATTGGCGCGGGTGCTTTGACACGGCTGATGAAGAGTCTGCTGTTCCACGTGAGCGCGACCGATCCGGCGACGTTTGCTGCGATTGCCGTGCTGTTTCTCGCGGTGGCGCTGGCGGCCAGCTATATTCCGGCGCGCCGGGCGGCCCGGATCGATCCGATGACGGCGCTGCGCATATGAAATTTGTAGGGCAGGCTCCTCATAAGCGCTGACTTAGGGCTTGCAGACTCACCGGACTTGGCAGGACTTCGGGCCGAACCGGCCATCGTTCAACGTAGTGGCGACCTATTTCCAGAGGCCAATCCGGCGATTGGTTGAAATCTCATCGAAAGGTTTGGCGCTATACGCTCGTGTGGTTTCCGTGGACCGTTTCACCGGAAGAATTCGCCGGACTTTCAAGCTTCCCAGATCCGGACTCCGGGACAGCCTCGGCGCTTCGCCAAATATGGTGGCCTTTCCAGCTTGGAGGCATGATGCCGTCCCTACCGGAATACATCAAGCGGAAACGACGCGAACTCAGTGATGCCGAGAAGAAAGCGATCCGCTTTCAAATCGAACGAGGAAACGCCGATGTTTATAAGCTAGCCAAGGAGTTCGACTGCGTGCCCACGCAAATTGCAGGCATCAAAGCGAGAATGAAGTTCTAGATCTCGCGCCGATCGACAGCGCTAGCAGGCCATGTTCGTCCGGACGCGCAGATGATCTTTGGATCAGTTCTGCGGCCCGGGCCGGGTCCGAACGACGTACGCACAAGCACGTTGCGTAAAGTGTAGATTTTGCATCGTGCGTTGCTGCGTTCATCTTTGATTGGCCTATCCGTTCAAGCGGATTTCCGGCGCTTTCGTTTCCCGTGTTGCCTCACCCCCGGTTTTCGCGTACCCTGAACGCAACATTTTACGCCAGAGCAGTTCAATGGACGTTTGCGACCGCGTACAGAAGGAAGGCCAGGGATAGGATGACAAAACCCCGTTTGCCCTATGCCACTGGAACGCCAGAAATAGAAAATGCCACATGGTTCAGATCTCCCTCAAGTGTTCACTGCCAGCAGATGAGGTATCCAAAACAGGCGACTCCAAGCGCGAAGACAAAGCGCCTGGCATTGCGGAATGGTCGTTCCGGGTGGCCCAATGATGGTTGGACACCTCATGGAGTTGCCCCGTGGGCCTTCCTGGCATCTCGGGCGGCAGGCCCGGTCGTCCGATGCGTGCGTTCTTCGATTGGGGGGCTGGCCCAGGAGGATGCCCGCAGCACGGTCATCAGTCGCACCTCCATTATTGAACGCTGCACTCGTGGAGAGACTTTGATAGGACGTTATCCGGGCCGATCCCGCTTGAAATGGGGCACATGCAACAATTCCGCCGCCTTCCGTTTGGTCGCCTCCCCACGTCGGTCGTAACGGGCCGTGGTTTGGACATTTGAATGGCCGGCGAGTTGTTGTGCCGTTGAAATGTCCGCGCCGGCATCGAGCAGGTCGCTGATGAAACTCCGGCGAAGGTCATGAGGACTAAAACGGGCCACCCCCGCTTCGTTCGCCCGTTTCTTCAGGATGTGGAGCATGGCCTGGTCGGTCATGCGGTGGATCTTGATCTTGCCGCCCTTGTTGATGTTGCAGAACAATGGTCCGCTTTCAGTACCACGGGCCACCAGCCAGTCTTTCAGAGCGTCGGCGGAACCGTTGGTAGCATACGCAAGCCTATCTTTACGCCCCTTGGCACCGCGGATGACCATCTCACCAGTTTCAACATTGTAATCGGAAAGATCCAGACCCACACTTTCTGATCGTTTCAAGCCGGCTCCGTAAGGAATGGCAATCAGGGCCATCGCGAGTTCCGGCCGGCGAAGCATCCCCGCCACATACACCCATCAACGCAACAATCTCGCCGGAAGCCAGCGCGCGACCTCGTGGAAGTGTCTGCGCTTTGATGGTGTGAACATCTGTGGCTCGGTGGTAGTCTTCGGCGGTCATGTAGCCCAGGCGCCAGGATTCTTTCAAGACGCCACGTAGGGCCGCCAGCATCTTGTTCACGGTGGACGGCCTGTACTTTTCCATGAGGGCGGCCCGGATGAGAGCGGTGTGCTGATAACGGAACGCAGGCCATGGACAGGTTTCCACGTTGGCTCGGCAGGTCGTCAGGATTCCGGCGATTGTATTCAGCGCTTCGCTCATCGTTCGGCGGCAACCCGAACCAAGACGGGCGATGTAAACGTGGACAGGGTGGCGATCGGGAGGAAATATGGTAGTGGAAGCCGCTAGTCGGGATTCGATGACCGTCAGTTCTTTGGTTCGGCTTCATCCATATTGAGAAGACCCATTCTCATAAGTGATTATGAGCTGATAAATCACTGAAATGTCAAGGTTCACGGGCGAGGAGTGTGGCTCAATGGGTTAGTGTACAAATGGGCATTATGGCACCGCGACGTGTGTTCCGCACTGTGATGATTTCCGAGTTCCCCGCCATCGGCTTCATTGAGGGGCCTAAAACTCACCTAGCTACTTGGCTTCGTGGCGCGCACTACCCCCAATCGCGGCAAGTGCTCTGGTCGTACAAGGAGGCGAATGGAGCGGGCCTGCCCAGGAGTTTTCTCGATGAGGCCGTTGCGCTCCAGGGTCTTGATCATATTGTGAATCGTAGGAGGAGAAACCTGGAAGTAGCGCTGCAGGTCCAACTCCGCGGGAGGCTGGCGGTGGATCTTTGTGTAGTTGTAAATGAAGGCCAAATATTGACCCTGTTTTGCGGTGAATGACGGGGGGATCGACGGATCGAGCTTCGGCGCCGGGTCTATGCTTACCTCGAAGACGTCCTCGCTAAAACTCTCGAATACACGGACTCTCAGAATGTACACCTGGCCACCGAAAACTGTGCGAACGGGCTTTTTGGCGGCGGCGTACAGGTTCCCGCGCAACTCTTTCCCATCGGCGCTCGAGCTCTTGTAATTCGCGATAGAGATGCTCGCTCCGTCTCTATGAGCGAATACCCATTCCCGGCTGTCTTTGTACGCCACCTCAATCGATTGGGCGCCGAGAGACAGGGCGTGGCCGCATAACCCTTCGAGCAATGTTGCCGGTCTGCCCATGCGTTTAGAACTGTAGCCTTTGCCGGCACTTATTTTAACTGAACGACGCATTCGGGAAATGCTCGGCCGGAACCAACCTGCACGCGATTGGAGCTTTGTACGAGCGGGCGATGACCCGGGCGAAGCTGATAATTCTCACCGCCTTAGGGGAACAGTGAACGGCAATAACTCTGGCACAAATGCGAGCAGTCAGCGCACAACGACAGCGTAACCGACACATGCATCCTTATTTTCCTCATCAGACGGTCAGCCAGCTCCATGGGCCGCACCAAATGTACTGCGGCCGACCGGGCCAACAGATGAATTCTCTCATGGGAATCGCTTGCCGGACCAGATTTGATTTCCTGTACTAACGCCTTCAACAGGCTGTCCACCTCGGCATGCGTCGCGCGAAGCGCTTCGATCCGACCAATCGCATAACACACGGTCGTATGGCGTCGTCCGTTGTAGAACTTGCCAATTCTCGGGACGCTCACTCGCCGACGCGTTTTGCCAGGTACATCGCCACCTGTCGATTGAACGCCGCCGGTTGTGCCTTCCCCGTTACCCGCGTCGGCCCAGTCGCCCCGCCACGGCTCGGTCAATTTCAGCGACTGCGGTCCGCCGCGCAATGACATCGCTCCATTCGTTCTCAGGCGCAAACATAAATATTCTCCCGAGACCGAATAGCCTGCGCTCTGTGGATCAGGATCGCCTGGCCGGCCGCAGGCGATCTGCGCGGGGCATTCCGGCCACCTTGTTCGTATCAGATCCAACCATCGTTCCAACCGTTCCCGAAGCTTTCTGGGCGAACATACTCGGCGCTCCCCAACTGGTTCACCAAGCCGAATTTCCCAAACAACGGCACGCGCTCTTCGCCCTTTGCGGTAAAGCAACGATACGACAGCCACATAAAGAGGTCCAGCGCCGCGGGAGACGAGGATAGGGCCTTGGCAGCCTCCAGGTCAGCCGGAATGGGATGGCTCTGAACCTCCCGATAGAACTCCTCGCTCAACACAACGAGATTTTGGCAGTCACCGGGCAGTCTCTGTTGTGCCGGGTTGCCCGGGTACCAGATCCGTGCCTCCTTCATAAAGTTGAACCGGGCCTGGTGAATAACCGCAGCCTTGTCGCGCTGCGTATCGGAGCCGAAGAAAATCGTGGCGCCAAAGACTCTTTCAAACCCGGAGATGAGCCGCCGATATTGGGAGCCGCCCTGCTGCATGCCAAAAGTGTCGAGCATCTCGGCAGCACTCTGGAAGGTGATCGTCTGCTTTTGCTGCCGGATCGCGAGGGCGGCCAGGAAGATCGGAACCCGGCGGTCCTGACCCCACGGCAGGCCATAGCTCGGATCACCGGTCACCTGTAGGAGAAATTGTCCGTTGCGGCGTTCATGGAGCAAGATGCCTGCCGCGGGTTTCTTGACGAGCAGGCCACAAAGGATGAAAGGGCGGGAGGCGGAGCCGAGGTGCGGGCTGGCAGAGTCTCTCTTCAAGCGCACGCATTCAACGGCTTCCAGCCTACGGAGTTTCGTAAGCGCCCGATGAACCCCTCTTTCCACGCCCGCCTTGCCGGCCGCATATTGGTGTCATGACCAAAGCCGGCTTAGGAAAGAGCGCGGAGGCTCGAATCGAATATTGGGGTGCACGAATCGCCGAACAAGAACGCAGCGGGATGTCAGTCGGGCGTTTTTGCCAGGAACAGCAAATCACCGAGCAGTCCTTCTATGTCTGGCGGAAACGACTTCGGCAGCCGGAGGCAGTCCGATTTGCGTTGGTGGAACGCGGAGCAGCGCCAGCAGCGATAGCGGCGGAGCCAATGTTGGAACTGGCGCTGAAGACAGGCGAGCGGCTACGCATCGGCCGCGGAGTGGACGAGGCGACGCTCCGCACCGTATTGGCCATCTTGCGGGCATGATCCACTTGCCGGGTAGTGTGCGAGTTTATTTGTGCCTGACACCCTGTGACATGCGCAAGAGCTTTGACAGCTTGCACGCGCTGGTGCGAGAACACTTAGAGTTGGACGGCTTCGCCGGTCATCTATTTGTGTTCGCCAGCCGGCGCAAGGATCGCGTCAAAATCCTGTATTGGGACCGGGACGGATTTGCGATTTGGGCGAACTAATGT
>CAVWOT010000002.1:0-119029 GCA_963756605.1 Bryobacterales bacterium
TAATGCGGATTGTCATTAGTAAAAAAACATTTGTAAGTGCAACCTCTTGCACTAACATAGTAGATAGAGAAAGCGTGCGGCGGTGGCGGCCAAAAGGCAATGCTTACTGGGAGTTCCGGAAATCCGGCAGGACGTAGCGGCGCTGGATGCACCGGTGGTGGACCTGGCAATGTTCGAACGTCTGTTTCATGTAGGATGGCGGCGGGCCATCGATCTGATGCATGTCTTCGGCGCCTGCCAGACCGGCCAATCTCTACTCATTGACCGTTCTGAGTTGGTGCGGCAACTGGAAGCTTTGGAAGCCGGCACGGAGTTCGCCATCGAGCGGCGACGCAAATAGCGGCTGCTGGATTCCCTGGAAAAGGTCCGTAAGCACCGTGCGGCGGCCGCGGTGCGCATTCCCGTTGCGGATCCATTGGCCGAGCGGTCTGTCACCAGTCTGCCAATAGGTGTTTGCCTGCAGGTCGGCAGCTTGCACGTGGACTTTAGCGGCGCGGAAGATATTCGAACTGGCGCGGGCGGCAAGCGATGATTTTGAGCTATTTAAGTCCCTGGTCGAGCGGCCAGCATAAATCAAAGCGACCATCGTCTACCGCCGCCATCGCGTTGGCGATGACCGTTTGTTGATCGACCGGGCTCAGTGAAGTAGTCGGTGTAATCGTAGTCGTCAAACTGATACCCACCAGGTCGGGCGCCACCGCAATACCAGTCAAGGGAAATGCGATGTTATCGTTTCAAAGCCGTCTGCACACTCTGCAGCAGCGCGGAAGAGCCATCCGAGGCAATGCCGTAAACAAAGCACGTGAACGTGCCGGCGGCCGGCGAGAAGACCACGTCCTGTATCCCCGGAATCAGTAAGCACTGAAAACGCAGAGCGACCTCATTGGCTCCGTTCGGCGATTGTATCTTCAGCTGAATGCGATACCTGTAATTGTCGTCGAGCTCGGCGTCGGCGCCGCTCACCATGCCGTAATTATTGGTCACCAGAAGTGAGCCGAAGGCACTCTCCGTGTACCCGGTGAAATTGCTCACACAGAAAATGCCGGAAGCCGCATTGCCCGCCGAGCCGGAGAGCAAACTGGTGGCGCTGAAAATACTGCGAGGTGGCGCCTGCCGGGCAGGTAATTGCTGCGCTCAAAGTATAGACAGGTCCGTTCTGCGCCGCGGTGTAAATCTGCACGCCGGCCGGCACCAGGATGTCCTGTCCGGCATTGATCGAACCGAAAGTCCCATTGCGCACGTACCATTCGAAGTTCTGCTCAGTGATATCCACGCTGGCGTTCTGTGCTGTCAGCCGCGGCACCCCGAAGATTTCGCCGATCAAATCCAGGCTCACATCGGTGGCAAAAGGCAGCAGCGACTGCGCGATGTTGGCAAACTGGCGGCTTTCGAGCTCGCCAACTCGTTGGCTACCACATCGCCAAACGCTCGCGCTTTGCCGCCGGGCGCCAACTGGCCAATACCTGTAGTCGAAAGCGCGGCCAGGATGTCGGATTCGTAGCCGGTGTAGTTTTGAGGAGTCTGGATGGCCATGAACTTATCTCTTCGGTAAAGGAGTGGAGCGTACACTGAACAATTTCTTGGTCTTAGCTACCTGCGCGACACTCAATGAGCTGGTCGGATCGATCGGAATGATTCCGCCGTTCAGCATGCCGGCCTCCAGGGTGCCGAGATCGGTGAATACCTGGGTGGCAATTACGTTGGAACCGTTCGACGCGGCATTCCAGGTGGAAGGCAACGACGTGCAGGAGTTCGTCTGGCAATAAGTCTGCAGGGTGGGCACGCCGATCGAGCGCACGATGTACTGCATAAGCAGGTCCTGAATCGAGGAATACCTGTAGCTGGTAATCAGGGTGGCGGTTTGAGTCGAAGCCGGAATGGTTGCGGTAATCGAGCCGGCGCCGCTGGCCGGAATGCCTGTCACCGAAGTGGAGGTCGTACCTGTGTAGGTGAGGACCTGGCCGTTGACCGTCAGGCTGCCCATCGGAGGAATGCCGGCCGTGCTGACCAGGTTGAGCACCGTGGATCCCACACCGGCTGCCTCGGTAGTCGTCACAGTTGGACCGCTCTGTGTATAGCTGCTGTTCGTGAACAAACGACTGCATGGCCGAGACCTGATAGCTGGGCAACGGTTGAATTACCAGCACCGGAACAGGCGCGGTAATGCTGCGCATGTCCAGCGTGAGCATGTTCACCGAGCCGGGCTCGAAAGTCAGGCAGGTCTGCGGCCCGGTCCCCGAAGACCAGCAGATATTGACGGTCTGTTGGCCGACAAAGCGGCCGCGCACAACGCCCGCGCCTTGCCGCCGGGCGCAGTTGGCGGATGCCGGAAGGCATTGAGGGACTTATTTTGTTGCGTAAGTCACAAGAAACATGATTTTACCCTGGGTTTTCGCGCCGCTCTGTTCGGTAGCCACGCGCGCGCGGAAGATCTGGCCTTCGAAATCTTCGACAATACCCGGGTCAGATGCCTGCGGGAGCCAGACCGCAATACGCAATCGCTGCGGCCCACTGCGGTCTTGGAATGAGCAGACCATCGAGATGGCTGCCTCTTGCTGCCCCGGGAACCTCAAGACTCAGTTCCGGAAAAGGTTGGAATTGGCTGGTGGCGGGCCGGCTTGCTGGCTTTTTCGGCGCTATACTGTCGACTTTTAAGAAGAAACACTGAAAACAAAAGAGAACCAGTTTTAGGTCAAATGCCTTCGTATATGTTGGGGCTAACGCTAGATTAAACTCTTGTTGGAGAGCGCCGCAAATGTTTCTGAAGCGATCCAGCGCCATGTGCCGCCGCAAAAGTGTCCTGGATGTGGATCGAGGTGGTTTCGAGAAGCTGCGTTTTTCGAATTTTTACCAGGACGATACCACCAAGACCGGGAGCGCGGGCTGGAGATGACTATTTTGGTCTGCGGCTACCCGCTCACCCCGCCGTTGAATGCCGGCGCCGGGGCGGCGACTTGGCAGACGATTCTGCGACTCCTGGCATGCAGCGGGTCGAACAGCGGTCTAAAGTGTATGAAGACGCTACTTTCCTCGTCCAGGGCGGCGGCGTCGAGTGGCCGGCGCTAAAAAACCTGCAACCAGGGCTGCGGAAACTGGAACGCGCCGCCGGCTGGCAGTTGGCAAAGGAAGACATCGCCGCCGGCCGGCGCAAAACGCGCGGACGCCATTGGCAGCCGCCGCGGTCCGACACAGTCACTCCGTCCAGTTCCGGGACCAAGGGCCGCCATTGGTTGGAGTCTGAGGTACGGCAATGCGGGCTGACAGCCCGGGAGGCGCACGCCGTGACTGCGGCGATTCTGGCGGCGATTAAAGAGGGCCTGCAACGCGATGCAGAGGTCGAGACACCCCTGGGTAAGTTTTTTTTGATGCGCCGCACCGCTCCGTACCAGCGGAAGCGCTGGGGATCCAACCAGAATCTGCACCAGCACGGCACACGGGTAGCCTTTCGATCTGACCCGGGTTTGATTGTGGAAGGAGAGAGCAAACAAATGACGACCCCAGCCAAGCAGGATAATTGGGAGCAGTGTCCCGCATGTGGGTCGACGTTTTTTCAGGAGGTCGAGGTGCGGCAATACGTGGTGTCGCCTGCGGTTCTGCCCGGTGGCGGGCTGCACCCCAGTGATCACCGTCGCCAGGTGAAGATCTGCCTGTGCGGTCACCTGCTGCCGGTCAACTTCGTAGGGCGCATGGACGAGGAGGGCCGGAGCCTCCAGGAATCTTTGCAGCGGGCGCGGCAATACCGTGCCAACCTGGAACCAGACCAGATCCTGGCCGATCTGGCGCGCGACTTTGTGACGCGCTCGGAACTCCAAACGCTGGCGGAACATCTCGACCAGCTGCAAACCCTGTTGCAGCCGCCGCCCCACAAAGACGACCCTGCGCCAAACGCGGCGGATTAGTCTTCTTCGCTGGGAGGCGCAGCCGACGCCCTGTGCATGAGCAACCCCGCCGGATGACTAATTACCTGGGCGGCGAATTTATGTTTTTGGTGCAGTTTTAAGCGCCCTCTGACGGCGATCCCACTCCTGCCGAAATACGGAAGGCACGCGGGGGTAATAGCCCTCAGTGCATTGATTCCACAAATCGGCGAGGAACACCTCGATATTTTCGTGAGACCGTTGCTGCTGGGCCATCCACTCCCTAGAGGCGAATGCCAATTCGCTGTTTGGCACACATTCCTGCGCCCGGCGGATATCGGCCAGCGTAATTTTGTGATAGGGGACGCGCTGCTGCATGGCCGCCCCCAGCCGCTGTTCTAGCGTGGGCGGCGGCGGGGCAGGTGGTTCCACAGATGCGGGCGGCGGACCGGCCTGCGCCGGGGCGGCGGGCGCCGGTTCTGCAGGAGCGGATGCCGGCGCCGGAGCTTCCGCGCTGGTTTCGGCGGGAGGCGCGGCGGAATCTCCTGATTGAGCAGCGGCTGGCGTGGAACTGGTTTCATTGAAACGCCCCGCCGGCGCTGAAACCCGGGATCCTGCACCGTGTGCAGGATCCGGCGTTGTCTGGGAAGTCGCATGGGATGCGGCAACTGGCGTCTCCGCCGCCGCAGCCGGAGATCCCGCACCAGATGCAGGAGCTGATTTGGGTCCTTCTGCTGCCGAAACCGGAGCTCCCGCACGGCCCGCAGGAGCCAATTCCGGAACCGGCGTTGCTCCCGCTTTTTCCGTTGGCAGCGGCGTAGCGTCCCGGATCTCGTCCGGCAAGCCATACCACCAGCGCCGTGCCTCCATCCTCATCCGGAGCACGCCTTGGTCGGCCAGCAATCTGCGATATTTTTCAACTGTCCGCTCGCCCAGCCCAGTGTGTTCCGCCAATTCGCGGGCTGAGAGGCAGACCTCTTCGCCGCCATTGGCTTCGATAGCCTCGTAAATCTTAGTTGCCAGTTTCAAGGGAACGGGCGGCAACTCCGCCACTCGCCGGTTCACCTTCTTGGACAGCGGCGCTTGGTTTGCGACGCTTCCGTTTTCGTTCTTCACTTCTTGACGCAATACGTGCCTCCTTGCAGTCAAAAGGCGATTACGGAGGTATAGCTCCGGAATTGCCGTGCTCTTTACAGACTAGTCGCTTGCACCGGGATCCGCACGCTGGCGGCGAAAGGACCGCGCAGGCTGATCCTGGCAGGAAGCACATCCTCCGTGTTGTGCCGTGCATGGCAGACTGCATACGGGTTCGCCTACATGCGGGCGCTGTTCAATCGCGCGAACGCTTATAGTTAAGGCTTGGACATCGCATTTAAATTCAGAGATCAGGTTGGCCTCAATTCGTACGTCCGTGTAGCCGTTTGCTTTGTCATAGACTCTTTCGATGATGGTTTCAGCATCGGTGTCCTCTTTATGCTGCCCTGTTTACCTGCTGCCGTAGCCATGCTTCCAGCAATGACCGCGGCACAAAGATATGCTCGCTTCCCCGTTCTGACTACGCCGGCCATGTTCGAGAAAATGCGGTGCACGGTCTTGACGCTGCACCGGAGCTTGACGGCCACTTCAGCCGGCTTGAGTGCGGTTCCGTCCAGGACGTCTGCGACGCTGGCCTCTACGGTCTCCGGCGACGCATCTTTGACAGGGACTAATTGAGCTTGTTGATTTCTGACCGGCGCGGAGTGGAATTCGCGAGCCAGTTTTGCTGTGCGGGTCGACAACATCGGAATACTCCGTTCGTGTATTCCGCTGCGTTACCGAACCTGCCTGCCTAGCTCGGCGAAGGTGCTGCGGGCAACCTGCTGGTCTTTCCGTCTTCACGGGGCGCCGGCCAGCCAGCTCCTACTGTGCTCGATTGTAATTGGAACACTTATCCCTTTCAGATTGCAAGAGTTTAAGAGCTGTTATTTCATAATACTTTAGTTATCATGAAAAGGCACTATGCGCGTCGGCGTCGACGGATCTCTACAACCTTCGCCGGTTCCGTCGGTGGCATGAACTGTTTGGCGCTTTCGGCGACCATTCCATCGTATGCGGCATCGAGCACGGCTTGTGCGTGGCGGTTGGCATGCCCGTAATGTTTCTCCGTGGTGCGCACGGACGTATGCCCCAACCATTCCTCACCTGGAGAAGTGTAGCGCCCGCCGCCAAGGCGGAGCACGCAAACGAATGTCTCAAACTGTGCGTGCTGGCATGATGCGCGAAAGGCTTCTGATACACGCCCATTGCGTCCGGTAGTTGGGCACGATGTATGAGCATCGCAATGTCATTGCGCCATGCTGACTGACAAGTATCTGGGTGGCCGGCGCAGGTCCAGAACCAGTATCGCTTGCTCTCTTTCGTTCCCTTCCGTGGCAGAGCCATCAGGGCATCGCCGACAAACGCGGGAATTGGGACACGCACACGGACGCCTGTCTTTTCCATTTGCTCGACGGTGATGACATAGTGTCCATTTTCTTTGCGGACCTGCCCATCATGCAGCATGATGGCGTCGCTGATCCGCAGACCGGACCATCGCAGGAGCGGCAGCAGGACTTGTAGCTCTCTGGTCTTTCTGGTGGCATTGTTCCATCCGTCCGTCCACGCATCGGCCGCCTGGAGAACACGCTCGTATTCATCAGGGTTCAGGCCGTATTTCGGATCGCCCCCACCGGGGCTTTCGACTTTGACTTTCTGCGCACCATTCCGCTCGATCCATCCCGAGTCCACGCAGTAGTTCAGAAAATACCGCAACCGACCAAGTTCGGCTACCTTGGTGGTCCGTGACAGGAGCTTGTCCGTGGGCTTGACGTTCCGTCTATTTTGGTGGGATTAAGATACCGCCACGAGAGCACAAAGTCTTCGCAGGTCGTCTCGTTCGCAAGCTGTTTGATCGAAGTGATACCGCGCCCATCACACCACTTCAACAGTCGATCATTGAGCAGCACGTCATACTTGCGCAACGTGGCCAGATCGATGTTCCCGCCTTCGGGACCTTTGGACTTGGTGCCCAGTGACCGCCGTCGGATGCGGTCCCGTTCGTTCGCCAGCGAGCCATCGCAAACGATGGGACAATCGCAATCCTTACTCACCTCGCGTTTCGATTTTGGATCCGGTTCATGCGCCAGCAGCATGAACGTTGCGCTTCCGACCTTGACGGGATTCGGCCGCGCTTTGAACACGCGCGAATCCGCATGCTCACAAGTCCATTCCAGCCGGCCGCCGAGGAGGCGATGAGAGTGCCGCCGATAGAGCGTGAGGGTGTTTCCCATGCCTCTATTGTGGGGACAACTTTGGGACAACCACGAGCACTAAATTTGTATATATCTAACAATAAATGAAATATATTTGGCGGAAGCTAGTGGGAGTCGAACCCACCCACGATAGTTGAATACCGCACGACGGGTTTGAAGCCCGCGCCCAGCACCGGCCAAGATTAGCTTCCGAAACGATTGTATCGGTTTTGCGTGAGATGCGCTCGCGAGGGAAAGTCTGCCCCCGCCTGTTCGCAATCGGGCACTAGCGGACCGCCCGGTGGGTGCTCTCCCCGTTCCCTCTCAGGATCTCGCGCACTTTGCTGGACAGGGCTGCGGGCGAGAACGGCTTCTGGATAAAGCTGAATTCACCGGGCAGCAGGCCGCTGTTGACCACGGCCTGATCGGTGTAGCCGGACATGAAGAGCACCTTCATCGCCGGGCGGCGCCGCGCCAGACTGGCGGCTAACTCGCGGCCACCTTCTTTAGGCATCACCACGTCCGAGATCAGCAGATGGATGGGACCTTTGTGCGCGCCCGCAACCCGCCGGGCTTCGGCCGCGCTGGGCGCGTCCAGAAGCTTATATCCCTCCCGGTGCAGGGTGTCACGCACCAGGTTGCGCACCTGTTCCTCATCCTCCACCAGCAGGATAGTCTCGGACCCGCGGGCCACCTGTGCGGCGGGCGCGTCGGTCTCCGCGGCGGCGGGCTGATCGATACTCGGCAGGTAGATCTTCACGGAGGTGCCTTGTCCGACCTCGCTGTAAACATCCATGGCGCCGCCGCTCTGCTTGATGATGCGGAATACCGTGGTCATTCCCAGCCCGGTGCCCTGACCCTGCGCCTTGGTTGTGAAGAACGGTTCGAACAAATGCGCGCGTGTCTCCGCGTCCATTCCCGCCCCGTTGTCGCTGACCATCAACGCTACATACCTGCCCGGCTTCACCGTCATTTGTGTGAATCGGTAATGCTCGTCCAGTTCTACATTACAGGTTTCAATGGTCAGGATACCGCCGCGCGGCATGGCGTCCCGTGCATTTACCGCCAGGTTCATGATCACCTGCTCGATCTGGCCGGGATCGGCGCTCACCTGCCCGATCTGATGAGCGGGCGCGAAGCGTAGTTCAATATCCTCGCCTATCAGGCGCCGCAGCATGGGTTCCATGCCGGTGAGCAGTTGGTTGAGGTTCAGCGGTTTCGGCTGCGGCACCTGCCGGCGGCTGTAGGACAACAACTGCCGCGTGAGCGCAGCCGCGCGCTCGCCGGCTTTCATGATCTGCTCGACCGCGCTGTGGTTCGGGTCCGCCGGGGAAAGGGTATTCAACAGGATATGGCTGTAACCGTTAATGATGGTCAGCAGGTTATTAAAGTCGTGCGCGATCCCGCCGGCCAGCATGCCGACCGCTTCCATCTTGGCCGACTGCCGCACTTGTTCTTCGAGCTTTTTACGTTCCGTGATGTCCTGGAGCACGGATAGCACGGCCTGCCGGCCACCGTATGAAATGGTGTGCGACGCCACTTCGACATCGATCAGCCGGCCGTCTTTGAGGCGGTGACGCCATTGTCCGGACAATGCCAATCCGCTCGCCCGCGCAATCGTGTCCTTCAGGATCGGTATATCTTCTGGCGGCCGGATGTCGGCGATGGTCATGCTGAGGAATTCTTCGCGCGTATAGCCGTAGTGAGCCAACGCTGCGTGATTCGCTTCCAGAAAACGCAAGCTCTGGCGGTCGAACACCCACATGGGCAGAGGGTTGTCCTCAAACAGCAGCCGGAACTTCAAATCCCTCTGCTTCATTAGTTCTTTGGCAGGCATTAGTTTTGCCCGGATGGCCCTCTCACCCATCTCAGAATAGTCGACTGTGGACCGGGGTTACAACCCGGTTAACTAGTCGCCAGTGCTCGATCACACAAATAAAATCGAGCCTGGCATCTGCATAATTCCAGGCATGAAAACGCGTTGGGCCTCTCCGCGTAGCCCGTTCTACAGGCCGTGATGCGTGCCGCAGACCGACACGTCCAGCCCCATCTCGCGGAACATGGCCGCCTTAGCGGCTAGCGCGAGATTCGCGGCATCCGCGTCCGGCGCGTAGGCTACTTGCACGTGATTGGACTTGTGCCGCGCCATCATCTGGTCACGCGTAACGCCATACGTCACGGCGTGCATAATGGGCCACTGCGGCGTAGTGATCCGCCAGCGCCTCTCCGTCTCGGCATGCGGCAGCTCCACAACTTTGGCGCGGCCCAAATCCGCCTTGAGCGCGCCGCTATCTACAAACACACGGCTCCAGACAATTTCGCCCGGCTTGCTGATGCCTTTCAGCGTGCCGCCGCCCAACCGGAAGTACATGGACGGCTGCCGCTCGCTGACCGCGCCCCGGTACCCGCCGGTGAAATGCGCGGCCGGCGCGGCACCCGAAATCTCGAACACCCAAACGAATTCCTCCTGGCCGTTCACCGGATAAGATTCGCCATAGCGCACGTCGTGCAGGGTGGTCTCCGGCGAATATCCGAGGGCTTTCCAGACGCGGTGTGTGGCCAGCGCGTCGAGGCCGGCGCACTCGTCCACTTCGTTGAAATGCGGCAACGCGTCGTTCTCATAGAGCACCCGCACATTACCCCGTGCGCGTACCGGCGGCCGGTCCATGTTGTTTAGCAAACCTTCCGCGAGGTCCGAAGCCGGCGCCAGGTCCTTCAAGCCCTGCTGATACTGGATTCCGATGGCATCGCATCCAAAGTCGTCGGCAATGCGCAACGCGGCGATATACATCTTACACTGATCGAGGATCTGCGCATCGGTCAGTTCCGTCTCGGCGTCGCTGCCCGTGCGAAATTGCACGCCTTTGCTTTCCAGCCAGGCGCGCACCCCGCGCGCTTCGCCGCTGCCGGTGGAGAGCATCTCCGCGTAAAGTGCGGACTGGCTGAGGCGCTCCTTGAACACGCCGGTGGCATTGAGCAATTCGTCCGGGATAATGGCGTTGTACATACCCATGCAGCCCTCATCGAAGACGCCCAAAATCGCTTTGCCGCGCTGCAGTTCGGCCGCCAGGCGGGCGCCGGTCTGCTCGGCATGCGCCGGCAGTTTGCAGGCGGCCAGCGCACGCACGTGGCTGGTATCGTGGTGCACAGCTTCACCGGCCAGCCATCGGCGCAAGCCCGAGAGGAAGAAGTCGTCCGCGAAATCCACGCTCCATAAGGTACTGTATGGAACACCGGCTTTGGTCAGTGAGGCATTCAGGTTCAGCATCCCGACCAGGCCCGGCCATTCGCCGCTCCAATTTGCCGCCGTAAGAATGGGGCCGCGATGACTGAGAAGGCCGGGCAGAACGTGATGGCTGTATTGCCAAACGGCTTCGACCACCACCAGCGGAGCGTCCGGAGGAACGCCGCGGAACACCTCCATTCCGCGTTTTTGACTATCGATAAAGCCGTGACCTTTGGCGGGATCGCAGGCATGGCCACGTTCGACCGCGCGGCCCAACCGCCGAATGGCGCCAGTAACGGCTTCCTCAACGCGCGCCTGCGCCGGCCAGCACTTCTGGTTGGCGGCCAGGCGCAGATCGCCGCTCGCAATTAAGATGACAGGATCTGGCATGACCACATTCTTGCATCGCGCGCGGCGGGAGTCTACGGGGCGGCGTGTTAAGCTGGAAAGAAGTTGTTTCACGCAAGGGCCGGTAGCTCAGTAGGTAGAGCATTTGCCTTTTAAGCAAAGGGTCGCGGGTTCGAGTCCCGCCCGGCTCACCATAACCCATTCAAAATCAACGGAAGTTTACGACACGTCCATCCGAAACCCCGATCTGTAGACGATTTTACGCGCAATTTTGGTAGGTATTTGGTAGGTAAGCAGCTTCCGCTAGATGCCACGCCAGTGGCCCAGATTTTGCCGTGGCGCGATTCTCTGGCGTGAGGTGAACCCTGGCGGTATCGCTGGATCTGCGGTCCGTAGCCGTCATGCGGGCGGGCAACGGCGTGAATGCGGTTTGGATCGGCTCGCCGCCCGGCGCCGCACCCCGGAAGTCCCTGCCCAACCCGATGACCACGCGCGCGCTCTACAACGCGACCAATCTGCGATTCTCCCCGGGACAGCGAGAACATTCTCCTGTTCATGCGGAGTGACCGGGGCCGCAAAGAGGCTTGGCTGATGCCGTATCCGCGAACTCGTCCAAGCCGCCGTACCTGGACCAGACCGATCTGACGCCTTATGGCGGCTCGCCGCAGTTTTCGTGGGGCTGCTGTTGCTGCTCGGGTGCGTGAACCTGGCGAGCGTGGCCCTCGCGCGAGTTCATGGACGCGCCGCCGAGTTCGGTGTGCGGGCCGAGTTGGGCGCGACGCGCTCGCGTTTGTTACGGGTGTCGATCGCGGAGTCGCTTTTGCTGGCTTGCGGCGGCGCGCTGCCCGGCCTGGTTTTCGCATATTGGGGCGCGGCGTTCAAGGCCGTGCAGGTGGATCCGGCGGTGGCGCTGCGCCACGAGTGACACAAATCACCGCGAGATCGTCACGCCCGTCTGAAACAGATGTGCGCGGAAGCCTTCCAATTGATAGAAGATCTCGCCGTAGCCGTAGTAGCGATATTCCGATTTCCACGCCAGGTTTTTGTGCAGCGGTACAGACAAGCGCACCAGGGGCTGATAGTAACTCGTCGGGCGGCTGCCGGAAGAGATGAACAGCGATCCGCCAAAAGCCAGGCGCGGGATGAGCTTCGCATAACTGGGCAGCGCCAGATCGATCAAAGCGCTGGCGTTGTGGGCATTGTCCCGATAGAGAGACTGCGCGGGAGTGAGGAATTCCGGGTCGAGGTAATTGATATTCGATCGCAGCGTGGAGCGCGTGTATTCGGTCAGGACAGTGACGCGTTTCGAAGGCGTCCAGGAAGCCGATAGGGAATTCTGCCGGCTTAAAAAGTCGTAATTGATGCCGGGCGTGGGATTCTGATTGTTCAGCAGGGCAAAGCTGGCCTGCACCGCCAGCGTGTGGGCCACCTGGTAGCGTGCGCGTGCGCGCATCTTCTGGTAGTTATACAGGCTGGTGCGGAAGTACGCGTGGCCGGACGCGGCGCCTTCGAAATCCACGTTAGCCGATAGCTTCTGCGTAGCACGAAAATTGACTCCACCGATGCCCACCTGCTGGCGCAGATCACTCGATTCCTGTCCGGGTCCGGCGATGAGGAGGTTTCCGGTCTCGGCATCGCCCCATACATAACGGTAGCCGCCGCGCAGTGTGAGTTTGCGGGTAACCTGCAGCAAAGCGTCGGTCTCCTCCTGGTTGTAGTTCATCACCAGCAGGCTGGTCAGATCCGTTGGGGTGGTCATGGCGGCGGATATCGGTTGCAGGATCATCTCGGTGACCAGGCCGGCGGCGGCGGTGTGCATGCGGTCGGTCATCCACGTCTGCAGAATGCGCAGGCGCTTGAACGGCCGCAGTTCGAGACCCAGGTTGGCGGTGGTGTGGGGCTGCTTGCCGGCGGCGAAGCCCAGGGCCTGTTCGCCGGTATAAAACAGGATGGCCTGCTGCAGCACAAGATTGCCGTTGTCGAACTGGGTGTAGTTGACGTTGGTTTCTGGCTGGCTGTACAAAAACTGGCCGGACACATCCAGCCAGGGGAGCGGATTGGCAGTGAATAGCGCCTTGGTATAGACGCTGCTGCCGCGAATGCCGTAGGCCTGGGCAAGACTGGTCAAGTCCAGCGTCTGGCCGAAATACGGCTGATAGTTATTGCCGTAATTGGCGGTCGAATCGTAAGCCTGCTGATCGTCGCGTAAAGTGGTGCCGCCTTGCTCGAGGGTCGCATGCCAGCGGTTGAACTCCAGGCGCACGCCGCCGCGATAATTATCCGTTTTGTCGAACATTTGGTCGGCGACGGGATACGTGTTCACGTCGGAAACGAATGTAGTGATGCCGGTGCCTTCGCCGGAATCGCGGCCATAAGCGAGATAAGGCATGATGCGATGGCCGGGCAACAGATCCAACTGGAATTCGCTCATGCGGCGGCGGGAGAAGTAGGAGTCTTCATCCAGCACAAGCCCGGTGCCGAGCAAAGGGTCGGCGAAGGATGGCAGCAGGTTGAAGTAGGCGATGTCGCGGTAGTCGAAGTTGAAATCGTAAAGGCCATGCTTGGTGGCGTCCACGTGGACGGTGTTGTAGGGATCGCCGCCCCAGTTGTTGGCGCGCACGTCGAGGCGGTCGAAGAGGCGCTTGGATGGATCGACGATGGTTAAGTCGAGGCCCAGGAGGCGGGGCCCCTGTTCCAGGTTGACGATGCTGCGGTAGACGTCGTTGTTGCCGCCGATGCTTGTGACGCGGTAGCCGAGATCCAGATCGCCGGTGATCCACGGCTCGGCGGAGGGAGTGGGGGAGGTGGCGGGGGAGGGATCGGGCGCCGGCTGCTGTGCCAGAAGTGCAATTGTCACGAGCAAAGCCAATAGGAGTCTCATTTCAGCAGATCCTGGTTCACGTAGGATCCGTGGACCTTCAGGTGGCAGACGGTGCAATTCTGGAACTGCGGGCTCAGCAGATCGTGAAACGCTGGCGGCACTCCGCCCAGGGCTGGCGGGTTCTTGATCGCTCCGGGCGCGACCGGCAAATTCGCGTGGCACTCCAGGCACACGTAGCGGACTTCGGCCCTCGTCAGCATACGCGGATTGGCCGAGCCGTGCGGCTCATGGCAGGCGCCGCAGCCTTCCAGGCGTACGGGAGCATGCTCGAAAGTGAACGGTCCACGCAGGTTGCCGTGGCATTTGAAGCAGCCGGCTTCGTTGGCGGCATAGGACTGCATGCTCGCGGGAAAGATGCTGCCGTGCGGGTTGTGGCAGTCCACGCAGGACATGGCGCCTTCAGGCAAGCGGTGCTTATAAGGACGTTGAAATTCAGCCCAGACGGCCGTGTGGCAGCTGGCACACAGCTCATTGACTGCCGCCATTTTGCGCACCACCAGCCCGTTTGGACCGTGCGCGTGGATGGAGTGGCACGCGGTGCAGGCGACTTCGTTCTTCGCGTGGCTGCTTTCAATCCGGCCGATGTGGGTGGGCTGGTTCAGGTGACACTTCAGGCAATCGCGATCCGCTTCGGCAGCCGGCAGGTGCGCCGGATTAACGATATCCGCCTTGTCGGCGCTCCCGGCATGTTTGCCGCCGGGACCATGGCAGGACTCGCAAGCTCTGGTTTCCCAGCCGCGGCGTTTTTGGGTATCGACGAGCTTATGCGGACTCTTCTGGAACGCGTTATAGATGTCTTCGTGGCAGGGCTGGCAGGTTTCGGAACCGACGTAGGCAGGAGTTGCAGGAGTAGCGGGCGGAGCGGGGGTTTGGGCCCCCGCCCGACAACAAATGAGCAGTAATGCGAGTGCCCGGCTACTGGGCATGTACGGCGTCAACCGCGAACTGCGCGCCAGCGGCATGGCATACGTTACAACTTTCTCCCAACACATCGGTATTGGCCAGGAAGTGAGCCGATTCGCCCTCCGAAACGTGACATCCGCTGCAAGCCGACGAAGCGGGCTGCACCGGGCCGTTGGTCGCCCCCTGAATCCAGCCCTCGGGATCCTGCACCGGATTCAGGCCGATCGGCAGGATCTCCTCAGTGTTCGTACCATTCACCTGCGTGTGGCAGACCTGGCAGTTCTGCATATAAGTCGCGTCTCCCGCCGGGCTCATCACCGGGAAGAGCGTGCCGGAGAAGTCGTTATGGCTCCCGCCAAACCCGACGACGATGTAGGGGTACTTCGGCGGGCCGCCTGGGTTGATCGCGGCATTCACGCCATCGTGGATGCGGTGCACCAACAGTGCAAAGTTGATGCCCTGAGCCGGCAACGTTGTGTCGGCTGCGACTGTGGCCACGGCACGCATGCTGGCATCCGTGTTCGACGGATTGTGGCACAGCACGCAGTACTCGGTATTATTGCGCAGGCTGCCGTGCAGCGAAAGGGCCACGTGGCAGGCGTTGCAGTTGGTCTCTACGATCACCGTCCGCCGCGGCGTTACGGGCGAGCCGTCCACCGAGAAGTTCACTACGGGATTCGGGTCGGCGCCTTCGGTGACGCTCTGCGAGGAAGTGGTGCCGGGATAGACCGTCACCGTCGTGCGCGCTTCCCCGCCGATGGTGTACGTTCCGGTGGCGGTCGCCGGAATGGCGTTCGTGAAAGTGTACGTGCAAGCGCCGGCGGAACTGCAGGTCGCCGCCAAAGCGCTTTCCGTGTCATAACCGGGAGTGGTGGCTGTTCCGAAAGTGGTCGGCAGCCCGTAATCGGTAGTAGGACCGGCCATGGTGAATTGGAGGACAGAGAGCTGCGATAAGGGAATGTTGTTGCCGCTGTTGTCCTGCACGGTGAAGGCGACCGTGGGCGCTTGCCCGGCGGAGGTATTGGTTACGCCGGTAATGGCCAGCTGGAGGCCGGCTATTTGCGTGTCCGGGTTCTGGGGGTACATAGCCGCGGTGTCGGTGGGCACCACATGCGCGCCCATAATAGAGGCATCGAAGATCTCCTCATCTTGGGGGACATGGCAGGTGGCGCACTGGGTGTCATCCGTCTGGAATCCGCCGGGGTGGTTGGCGCCGGTGGCGAAGTTGACGTTGTCGTGGCAGGCGCCGCAGGCTGCCCGGGTGGGCTCCGTCAGGAACGCTGTGGCCTGCGCGGCGCCGGTGGTCTGGCTGTGGCAAACCTCGCAACGGCGGGGATCGGCCGGATCGATCACAGTGGAAAAGTCGTTGACCGAGTTCATGTAGCCGATGATCTGGTACGGGATACCGCATGGCTGGACCGGCGGCGTAGCGCACGGCTGGACGCTGGGCAACTGCGACCCCATGTGGAGCGCATGCGCAAATACCTTGAAATCCAGCGAATTGCCCGTGACCGGATCGGCGTTCTGGGGTTGGTGGCACATGACGCACATGGGCATGCCACTGGCATAGCCGCCATGAAAGGCCAACTGATAATGGCAGGTGTTGCAACTCTGGGTGCGGATGACATCGCGGGTGACGGTCACCGCCGCGCCATTCGGTACGAAGTTGAACGTGGCGCCGGCGTAGCTGGTGCCCAAATTAAAGGCGGTGAGATCGCGATTCCCGTCGACCGCCACCGTGTAAGTAACGGTCGGGTCAAATCCCGACGCGGCTTGAGCCTTGAAGACATATTGGTATTGGCCCGACCCCAGCGAGGTAGGCGTGTTGCCCCCCTCGGGCGCCTGGAGTTCGAAATCCGGACGCGTGATAGTGCCCAGCACCGTACCGGTCGCCGATCCGGTCGTAATGGCCGTATACTGTTCCTGACCGCTCGGAATGTAGGCCGCCACGTAGGCCAGCGAGACTGCGCCGGGCGTGGTGACGCCGGCGGCGTCCAGCGGCAGCCCCGAGGGATCCGTGAGCGTATAGGTTATAGTAATGGCACCGCTGCTGGCGATTTTTGCGGAATTAATAGTGATGTTCAGGCCTGGACGGACGAAATTGACCACGGCTTGATCAGCGTAGTAGGCCTTGTCGCGGGGCGTATAAGGCGACTTGGACCCGCCCACCAGCGCTACCGATCCGGCCACTACCAGTAGCACGAATAGAATTCGTGTGATCCTTGAAACGGAACAAACCTGCATACTACCTCCCAGAACGGGCGGTCTCGAGGGCCGCGCACATTGGTAAGGGCGGGGGAGCGACCGCTCTTTTTGCGTCGTCAAGGCTGAACGAACGCCGGAGTCACCGTCCATATTATAGTTGGGAACGTGTAATTCGAGACACTAGTGGTAGAATTTTGTCCAAAATTCTCTGTCTTTGTGGCAAAAACGTACGTTTTCATGCGAACAGCGGGTTTGTGGAGGTGGCGCACTGCCCGGCTGAAGCCGACAGCAGCACGTCCACGCCAAGTCTCTTCGTACTCGGGTAGGCAGATTCTGTTGCGCTCAGTGCGGGTCCTGGAGGACCCGCGCACCTGGAGGTCTGCCCTGAGGCCCGCCCCACTGGTCTGCCGCATGCCACAAGCGTTGCGCCACAACAAGTTATATGATTTACGCGGCCGTGGAGGACGCCTTACGCCTCTTGGACGCCAGCCACGCGTTGGTTCGCGCCCGAATGTAATTTGCGTAGTCGGCGTTGGTTTTAAGGGGCGGCATGGTATGGTGCTCGCCGCCTTCCGCGTCGGGAACCGGTAGTAGCGAAACCAACTCGGCATGCACCTGTTGCAAATGGGAAGGCCGGTCCGCGTCCGGATTCTGTCCGCTGGCCACCGGCACCGCCACCCCAGCCAATGGATCGTCGGTTCGTGGGGCGGCGAGGGTCAGGGCCGCGCTCAAATCCGGCGCGGCGGCATCGCGCGCGGTTAGCGGTGGCAGGTTCCAGCGCGTTTCTACGGTTTTGAGAATGGAAGTGTGGTCGAATGGGGTGGCCCCGGCGGCGACCCGGAAAACGGTGCCGGGCGCGATCAGGGGGGAGACCAGCACGGTGGGCACGCGCGGGCCAAACCGCTTAAAATCAAAATTGTCTTCGCCGGCGGAATTGTCGGGTGGAGTCGCGCCGAGCGGTGGGGGAACGTGATCGTAGCAGCCTCCATGCTCGTCGTAAGTGACGATCAGCAGCGTGTCGTTCCACGAGGGACCATTTCGAAGCGCGTAATATACGTCGTGAATGAGCTGCTCACCGAGCGCCACGTTGTAATTCGGGTGCTGGCTGTTGCCTGAGGCGCTCCAGCCCGGCTCCAGGAACGTATACGCCGGCAGCGTGCCGGCGGCCGCGGCAGATTGGAAGTCCGTAAAGAGTCCAAAGTGGCTATCGGCGGCATTCGTGGTATCGGGAAATGTGTGCCGGGTCAACGGCTGCTCATTGTATCCGTAGATGCTCCAGGCGATGTTGTGATTGCCGAGTAATCCGAAGATAGTGGGACACGTGTAGGACGTAGTCTTGTCGTCCATGTGGCCCTGGGAAGTACCGGCACTTACAAATGCCCGGTTCGGCAGTGTCTCGGTGGGTACAGAGCCGAACCAGTGATCGCAGACGGCGTAGCCGCGGGCTAGTCCGGAAAGCACCGGTAGCATGTCGGGTGTGAAGATGCCCATGATATCGTTGGCGGTAGTGCCGGCCAGAATCGACGACTTCTCGCGCGCCTCCCAGCCAAGGGTGTAGGAGAAATCGGTGACAAAGCCCGTGTTCTTCGCCACGGGCGGAGTGGGAGGGTCGTTCTTGCCGAATAGTTGAGAATTTGTCGCGGTGTAGCCTTCACCCGGATCGGCGCCGGGCATAAAGTACGCATTCTGATCCGTGGATTCGATTTTGAAAACCTGCACCGCTGCGCCTTTGGCGTCCTGGTTGGATTCTTTGCCGGTCAGGCCTTCGAAGGGCTGTCCCGAAGCAGAGACATTTCCGGCGTCGGCGTAAAGGAAGCCGAGCATGTGATCGCACGAACGGTTCTCCAGCATCAGAACTACGATGTGATTGATAGCGGAGAGGGGGTCGGCAGGCATGTTATCTCACCTCGAAAGTGCGGACGTACAGATGAGATGAGTATACCGCTCTTAGTGGGGCAGGGCAGTGCCTGCTCCCCATGTTAGCCTCTATTAGCTTCGAACCGTAGACCAGTTACGCCGTTCGATAACCGTATCCGGTTCGTAAGTCACTCCGCGGGCGAGGCGGCGACGCTCTCGCCGGGTGGTCCACAGCAGCAGCGGACCGAGTGCCGCAGCCATGCGCGAGAATGGTCCGAACTCGCGGCCGAGATCCAGCCGCAGGGCATGGATCTGCGCGCTGACGCTCGCGTTGCTCTTGCGTAACTGGTGCTCCATGGCCCACAGCAAGCCGCTAGCCGCACTCTTCAGCGACCGGACTTCGAATTCGAAGCGCTGCCGCACGCGCGCGTCCGGGTAATTCTTGTAGCGCTTCCAGCCGGCCAGTGTAGTGCGCCAGACGCGAAACAAACTCGGCCCGTTGCGTTCGAAATCGCGGCGGAAAGCCCAATCCAGAAATTTCTTGGACTGCTCCCGGGAAATAGCGGCGTGCTCAAAATTGAACTGGTCCTGGCCGTGGATATCGGCCAGATCCACGCCGGGAAGCATACGGTTCTGCTCCTGCATTTCAAGATATAGCGGCGTGCCGGGCACCGGCGTGTAGAGCATGAACTGGTGAAAATCGGTTTCATGGGCGACGGCGTGCTCAATTTCGGCGCGGATGTTCTCGGGCGTGTGATGCTCCAATCCGACGATGGTGGAGCCGAGCAGCTTGATGCCGTTGGCGCGCAACTCCTTGGTTAACGCCAGGGTGTCTGTATCCTGCAGCTTGGCGTAAGTGGATTCGGGCGATTCCAGGCCCATCCAGATCCAGGAGATTCCCAACTCCACCAACTCCTTGATGGAGTACTTACGGATGGCGTTGGCCGATGAGAACACATACAGCGCCCAGGCTTTGCCCTTGGCCTTCATATGGTCGAGCAGTTCCATGGCGCGTTTCTTGTAGAGCAGGAAATTCTCATCCATGATGAAAAACGAATGGACCTTCATAGAGGATTCCATTTCGCACATGGTCTCGAAAAGCTCCGCGCCGGTTTCATAGAAGTTGAGGAACTTGCCCTTGCCGCCGAAGAATGCCGAGGTGGTGCAGAAGTTACAACCCATGGGACATCCCACGGAAGGAATGATAGTGGCGGCGGCTTGTCCGGACGTTTCCGGGATGCGCAGGCCCATGGTGCGGACACCGTATCCCGAAACGATATGCGGATGTTTGATGGGCGCGTTTTCGTCCGCGCCGAGGTAGCGGCGCATCCAGGAGATGCCGTCGCCGCGCACGATGTGGTCGGCATCGATCATCTTGTCGAGGCCGGGAATGGCTGCCACGTGACCGCCCACTATGATCGTCGAATGGGGCGACAGGCGCCGCGCGATGCGGCACATCTCGCGAACTTTTCCCACGTTGACAATGATGGATGAGATGCCCACCACGTCGTAATGATTTTCGGTTAGCTCGCGCTCGAAGGCCGCGCGCGTGGGGAAATCGAGCACCGTGCACGGCGCCGGGATATTTTCCTGGATCATCATGATCCCCCAGGAGCGGTGAAACATGCGCAGGGAGAATGGACCCTGCTCGCGGGTTACCTGGTTGTGATACAACTCCATGGGGTTGATGGCGCGGCTGCCGAAGCGGTCGTTTTGCGCGTAGGGGCCGAAAACGGCGGACAACAGGATGCGGGCTTGGGCGCCCTTGGGATGGGTGGGCATTTTAGGAGTTTGGAGACTTCTTCACCTTTATTGTGACGCTGTTAGGGCGGCTGGATCGTAATATTTGTGTAATACCGGAGGGAGGATAAGCCGGGCGGTATCCCGCCTGGGCTGCAGCACCTCTGACGTTTCAATCTCGGCTCGCCAAAAGGACTCCACCCTCTGACGAGGTTGTCCAAAGGGCTCATTGACCGCCGCAAACTCATCACGATGCCGTTCGACTACGGCCAAGTCCGTCTTGCCCGGCGCGGCGGCCGTGGCACGCCGGCCCTTCAACTGAATCGTCCTGTAGTTCGTGGGGAGCGAGATGGCGACAGCGATTGCCCCATTGCCCTAGGCGTTGTCCAGCGTCTTGCGGCTGGTCGCAACCGGCACGCACAGG
The DNA here is from genome assembly GCA_963756605.1 of Bryobacterales bacterium. Lineage (GTDB taxonomy): Bacteria > Acidobacteriota > Terriglobia > Bryobacterales > Bryobacteraceae > Bog-159. The sequence continues at coordinate 20,711 of CAVWOT010000002.1, forward strand.
GTGACGTGCTTGCGGTCCTCAGAAATCCGCGGGCCCCAGGCGCGAGTCACGCGCCCCGACCAAAATGAACACTGGGCCTTCAAGAAAAGCCTTCAGCTCGTCGCCGGTCAAGACCAGAAGTGCGCCGCTCTCCATGCTCAGATTCAGACTATCGCACATCTGCGCGTAGCCGTGCAGCCGCTGTTTAGGAAATTTTTAGAAATCTTCTAGGGATCATTTAGGAACGCGGGCGCTCAATCCCCGATATTCTGATCTTGCGTTAGAAAGGCGCCTTAGGAACATCATGTTGAATCGAAGCCAGTCGAATCAGGACCGGTCAAACCAAAACCAGGTCAAGCATGTGCCGGCCGGAACGGGACCGCCTATTGGGCCCCTGGAGATCGGATCACCGTCTTGATCACCGGCGTGGAGACCGGCGCAACATTTTTTATGGCCGAGGTAAGTGTAGTCCCCGGAGGAGGTCCGCCATCGCACGTTCACTCTCGGGAGGATGAAATCGTTCTATCTGCAGCACGGAACGCTGGTCGTGCAGGTGGGCGACTAGGAACTAAACGTGTCGAGCGGAGATTTCGTTCACATGCCTCGCGGCGTGATGCATTCCTGCAAGAATGTCGGCGAGGAAACCGGGGGACTGCTGATGGTGGCCACGCCGGCGGGACTTGAGAACTACTTCGCGGAGACGTTCTTCCCGGCCGCCGACATCGCCGCCATTCTCGAAATCGGTTCGGCGTTGATGCTCGGGCGATGAAGACCGCTCGCAAATACGGTTTGGAATTGTTTCTCCCCGCCGGGACACGACACTAGCTGGTATTTGCCGAGGGGAGCCACCATGACACATCAGATCATTGAACAAAAAGCATTGGATCTCCGGGTCCATCCTTCCGACGAGATCATCCGTCTCGGGCCGATTCGTTCGTGCGAACCAGATCCTCCATGCGGCGGGCCGAACAACCTAGCCTGGGACCGTTCTCATGGATTACTTATCGACGGCGTTACCGGGAGTTGGGCCTTTGAAGATCTTCGCCTGTTGGGCAAAACGGAGAAGCATCACCGGAAACATTTCGCAGGGTCACACCCGCAAGATTCCGCCGACTGCCCCTGGGCCTTTGTGCTGTTCGATGAAGCCGATCAGGCGCTGGTTGGTTGGCGCGGTGGCAACCAGCAGGCTTATCGCCGATAGCACTACGCCGCCTATCATTGCCTATCTACGCTCCCGGCTCAGGCGGTCTACTTGCCGGGCTCGTGGGATTTCAGAATCCGTAGCACTGACAGTATTGTGTTCCAACTGCGCGTTGTCGCCGGCGCCCCAAAGAGCCTGTCGATCTGGCCGAGATAGCCAATCGTCTTCATGTGGCGGCGGTACACCCCATACACGAGACGATTCTTCGAGCCAATGATTCGCACCAGCCACTCGCCACCTTCGGGAAGAGCAATCGGAAGAGAAACTTTGCAGCGTCCAGCCTCCGACAGGATGCTTACAAATTGAACAACATCTGCGGGCGGTGGCTCAGTTCCAAACGGATTGTCCATCTCCAGTCGAATCAGATCACTGCCGTCGCAGAAAGCGATTGTTGCTTCAAACGGCAGCTTCCGGCGCAATTCGGCAAGGAACTTTGCGCGCAACCCAGGTTTGCGAACGACAAGCGTGCCTGCGGCGCCCACGTTCACGGCATCGTAGATGCCCAGTTCTTTGGCGAGCAGGCTCGGACGAAAAGCCCTGTGTCCTCCAACGTTGATACCCCGGAAGAAAACGATCAAAGCCATGCTGCCCATTGTTGCAGCACTCGAAGTATCGAGGGGAAGCGGAAGTGGTCGGGCCTGACGATAGATAACGTGTAATCGCGTAGCGTTTAGGAGTGCATCAGTCGCGGCGACCGGCTGGCGTTCGGATCGGCGGCGGCCACCAAGCCACGCGAAGCGCTCGCCATGTTTGTATGGCGGCGGCAGGCGCCAAGTCAGACATGGCGGCGCTCACGAAGGACCTGGCGCTCGTACTGGGGGGAGAATCTGGTCGCGCGGGAACCGATTGCGACTGCAAGCGGGCCGCGCCACCGGATTCCAGCAACCTTCCCTGAAGCCGGTGGTGCTCAACCGATCCTGGCCTGGTTCTGCAGGCTACGGCGTGGCCTCGGCGCTGAATAGCTCGCGCGTGCCCAGCGAACGCCGGAAGGCGAAGATCGCGATGCCCATCACGAACAACCAGGTGGCCAGCCCGGCTGGAGCGTACCAAGTCCTTCCAGTCCGTGCCGAGGGGTAACCAGGTCCGAACTCGCAATACCCCAGGTTGGCGCGTATCTCGCGCGTCGGTTCCGCGAAGCTCCAGCCCCAATGCATCCACCGCAGCATGCGCAGGATCATCTCGGCAGTGGTACCCGGGCGGCCCCGGGCGTTACTCTTCTTACAGCGTTGGGCGCGTTCCTGCTGGATGATCCACAGCAGTTCTTCATCCGCAAGGGCCGTATGGGTGTCGCATCCAGGGCTCCCACAAATCATCGACCGCCTCGGCGATGAAGCCATCCGCAAAGCTCCGCTGCAGACGACGGGCCGCGATCATGACTCCGGCTCCCCACCTTTGGCCTGCTCACGGTCCAGCCGTAATAACTGCTGGTTGAGTTCACTGATGGCTTCGATAGTCTCCTTGATCTGATGGTAATGCTCCAGTGCCTCCCGCACCTGGGGAACCTGTGCGGGGCGCAGGCTGATCTGGCGCGTTCTGCCGCCAGGATAGCCGACGTTGAGGACCCAAAGCGGATGACCTTCGCCCCGAGCGCATTTAGACCGTTATGCGGCGCGCAACGAGAATTTCGTTCTCGTTGTGTATGGAAGTCCTGTTAATTCAGCACGATGCCAGTCATTCTGACTCCTGGCTCCTGACTTCTGTCTTCTGTATCCCGCAGGGATATCAAGGGCGCAGCCCTTGGCTAGTTAGCGCAGCCTTTGGAATGGTGGATGGAGCGCTCAAACAGGGAGCCGCGGAGGACGTCACTGATGTGGGAGAGGCTGGCCGCCAAACGGTCTCGCTTATGCATGGCCTGCGTTCGTGTCATCACACGTGATGATATTAGTAAGGACGTTGACGTGTCAAACATTTTTTACAGAAAATGTTGTATCCAGATTGGGTGTCCGCGCCCCCGCCGTCAACGGTCAGCCGGGTTCGTTCATCGGCGCACGGCAGCGCAGTGCGACTTCATGAAAACACGGGAATTAGCCCCCGAATTTTGCGGCGGAAAGTAGCTACGCCAGCCCGCAAAAGGCGCGTGGGTGCCTCAATGCCTTCGAGGAACTGCCCACACGCCGTTTTGCGGGCTGTTACTTAGGAGGCCGGACGGACGGGGGGCCGTACCGGACGCGCCTTGCGCGGCACCGGGACGAAGTAGATAGCGGCTTTTCCCGCTCCACCGTCGCGCACCACGTAAAGCGGTCCCGATCCGTTGCCATTCATCAGAAACACGGAGGAATCGCCGAAGAGGTCCAGCCGCGTGGGTGTGAAGCTGAGATCGAGGGTCTGGACCGGCGAGCGCGACACGATATCGTAGACCCCCAGCTTCTGGTTGCCCGCATTGGCCGCGTAAAGCCGCTGCCCGTCGGCGGATACCTGCAGGCCGGCGGGTGAACTAATGCTGCTGTCGTTGGCAAAGACGGTTGCGGCGGGCGTGCCGGCGTAGTTCTGTACCTGGAAGATCTGCTGCGATTGGCTATCTGCGAAGTACAGGCTGGTGCCCGCCAGCACGATGGCGGAGGGGTTGGCGGCGGCGGCAATCAGTTGCGGGCCCGACGCAGCGCCAGCTACGTAAATACCGCCAGAAGCGGCGGCGGCCACGCCGAGCAGCAGGTGCTGTCCGTCGAAAGCCAGCGCCGACACCGGTCCAGGCAGAGCCGCCAAGTCGAGCGGCGCGCCGGCTGCCGGCGATGCCGCCAGGCTGGTGAGGATTTGCACTTGGCCCGCGCCCGAAGAGTAAACGGCCGCGGTTGCGCTGTTGGCGGCCCATGCAAAACGGTCGGCGCCCGCGATCGCGCCGGTAATGGGTAAAGCTGCGGGTGTTCCGCTGCGCAGCGCGCCATAAAGCACCAGTTTGCCGGTTCGTTCGACGGCCAAAGCTGCGGAGCCATCCGGCGCGATGGATGCTGCGTTCATTCCGGTGGCAACAACCTTGCCTAGATACGCGGCGCCAGGAATGCCCAACATCGGTCGCACCGCACCCAGTTGCGTATCGAAAACAAAGCCGGTGACCGGTCCGGCCACAGCGGCGGATGGTTGCGCCCAGCCCCGTATGGCCAGCGCGCCCAGCACGGTTATCAGTCTGCCAGTTTGCATATGCTAATAGACGCCGCCCCCTGCCCAAATTCTCACGGCGCCACTATGGCAGTATAGCGCTATCCGACGTTCTGTAGTTCACATTTCGCGATTGCGGCGCAGCGGGGAAGGAGAGAGAATATTGGAAAACACGACCACCGTTCGGCGCCTAGAACAAGCCGGTGCGTTTTTTCCCGCAAGGCAATGCCGCACCGGCACGTTGCGTGGTGTGCAGAGACGTCTTTTTTTGGCGCACGCTTGTGTCGGGGCGCATGGCGGCTAGCTTTGGGACGCTCAACGTCGTGGCTGTCGCGGCGCCGTTTGGGATGGCTCCACAAAGCCTCCCGCTCGATACCCCGGTCGAGCTGGAATTCATTCTTGACGTGGCGGGTTAACAGCGGTTCCCGATGCCGGAAACCACGCGGCGCAACGCTCAGCGCGTCCGCGGACGTTCCCGGCGCAGGGACAGACATCAGTGAACGTAAGAATTGATTGGAGAAATTATGCCAGCTACAAAAATCGCCGCAGCGCCAATGAAGGTGGCGCTGGTTCCTAAACCGGGAGCGGATTTCGAGATAGTCGAGCGCGAGATTCCTAAGCCGGGTCTGGGACAGGTGCGCATCCAGGTGCAGGCTTGCGGGATCTGCCACAGTGACGTGCTCACGAAAGAAGGCACGTGGCCCGGGATTCAGTATCCGCGCGTTCCAGGACACGAAGTCGCCGGCGTCATCGATGAGCTCGGTGCGGGTGTTGCGGTGTGGAAGCTGGGACAGCGCGTCGGTGTTGGCTGGCACGGCGGGCAGGATGGCACGTGTCCTGCGTGCAGACGCGGGGATTTTCGCAATTGCCGGAACCTGAAAATTCCGGGCATCAGCTATGACGGGGGCTACCAGCAATACATGCTCGCACCGATCGAGGCACTGGTGGCAATGCCGGAAAGCCTGGGCGCCGCCGAGGCAGCACCACTGCTCTGCGCCGGCATTACCACCTTCAACGCACTGCGCCACAGCGGTGCCATGGCCGGTGATCTTGTTGCGGTGGAGGGTATCGGCGGCCTGGGACACCTCGGAATTCAATTTGCGAACAAGTTTGGTTATAAGGTCGCGGCTATCGGACGTGGGTCCGCGAATGCGGCTCTGGCAAAGAAACTCGGAGCAAACGTGTACATCGATAGCGAAGCGACAAACGCAGCCGAGGTATTGCAGAAATTGGGTGGCGCACAGGTAATTCTGGCGACCGCCCCAAGCTCCAAGGCGATTTCCGAGCTGATCGACGGCTTGGGACCCAACGGCAAGCTCATGGTGATCGGTGCAACATTCGATCCAATTGAGGTCACACCGTTGCAGCTCATTTCTGGAAGTCGAACTATTCAAGGCTGGGCGTCGGGAACCCCTGCCGATTCCGAGGACACCCTGCGCTTCGCCGAATTGACCGGTGTGCGTCCGATGATTGAAACATATCCGCTCGAAAGAACGGCCGAGGCTTACGCGCGCATGATGAGCGGTAGCGCTCAATTCCGGGTCGTTGTAACCATGTGACGCGGGGTGCAGCCGGCGCGGGCAGTGCCCATCGTTGGCGCCATGCCACTTCCAAAGTTAAGCAAGCTGCAGCTTCAAATTGTGGAAGCCCTCTGGAGCCGGGGGCCGAATCGGATTGCATACAGTCTCACCTTCGGTCGCAAACTGATGCTAGCCGTTGTTATGGCCGTAGCCCTGGCCATACCAATCCTTATCGGAGTCGATAACGCACCTCTCAGCGGGGCCCAGTCCCAGGCGGTATCCCACGCAGCGGAATTTGACGTGGCGTCAGTTAGACCTGCCGCGATATGGAAGTCCGGAGGTGAAGGGAGCGAGCGCTCCAGGATCGAATACTCTCCGAACAGCCTCTCGATGTGGAACGTCGACCTGACTGACTGCGTGCAGTGGGCGTACAGCGTTAAGTTCTATCAAGTCTCGGGACCACGATTTCTGAGATCGGAACGCTACGATATTCTCGCGAAAACCGAGGGCTCTGTACCGGTCAGTCAACTCAGGGCCATGCTTCAGAATGTGCTGGAAAAGAGGTTCCAGCTCACCCTTCACCGTGAGACGAAGATGCTTCCCGTCTATGACCTGGTTGTTGCCAAAGGCGGCCCGAGACTGCCCGCGCCGAAAGCCGATCTTTCGCCCGCGCACGCCAGCGAATCGCTGCCACGAGTGCAGGATGGCAGCTTCGTTTTCGCGGATGCCTCGATTACTGACTTTGCGGCGAAGCTATCCCTATTGCGGGGAATCGATCTCCCCGTAGTAGACCAAACCGGCATCCAGGGAGTCTTCGACATCACTCTAAAATCCGCTGCCAGCGCGATCCTTAACCCCGATGGCCCTTCGCTGCTCACCCTTGTGCAGGAACAACTCGGCCTCAAACTGGTCCCCGCAAAGGCGCCCGTTGAGGTGCTCGTCATAGACCACGTGGGAAAACCCTCCGAGAATTAGGGCCGTCCATCCCGGCGGAGCGGCTCTGTAGCCGCCCCGACGTAAAAAGACAGATGCTATCCTGTGGTCCCATGTTGCGAGTGCTCTTAGGGATGTGCTTGTTGTGTGCCATTTCCTTCGCCCAAACGAAAACAGATTCATTGGATCCGTTGGCTTCGGAATTCTGGACGTGGCGTGCACGGTATAGACCTTTCACGTTTGATGACGTTCCCCGCATGGAGCACCTGGCCGGAACGCGGGAGTGGTCCGCGGCAGCGGTGGCCAAACAGCGCGTGGATCTCGCCGCATTCGAGCGGCGATGGAAAGCCATGCGCACGGATGGCTGGCCGGTTGCGCGGCTGGTTGACTACCGTCTGATGGGGTCCGCCATCGCGCGCGTCCGCTGGGAATTGGACGTAAATCCGCGCTGGCAGCGCGACCCTGCGTTTTACGTGGAGCAGACCGTCGGCGCGTTACAAGAGGAACTCATGCCTCCGCCGCCCTTCAGCGAGGCCCGTTCGCGCGAGATTGTGACGCGAGCCGAAAACATCCCTGCCATTCTCGAACAAGCCAGGCAGAATCTGAGAGCCGTCGCACCGTTCGCGCAATTAACCATTGCGATGCTTTCCGATATCGATGCACGCCTGGCCCGCGTGGAACAGGGGGTCGCGCCGTTGTTAACCGGCGACGAACAGCGCGCACGCTTTCGGATCGCGATTGCCCAGGCGAGCAGGGCGCTCATCGAATATCGGCAATGGCTGAAACAGAACCTGCCCAACATGCGGCCGGACTTCTCGCTGGGGGACAAAGCGTTCGGATTCCTTCTACACCAGGTCGCCCTATTGCCCTATACATCCCAGCAGTTGCTGACCATGGCGCGCCAGGATTTCGAGCGCGTACTCGCCACGGAGTCCTATGAAGACCTGCGTGACCTGAGTGCACCGGAATTAAAGCTGGCCGCTACGGCGGATGAAGAGACGGCGCGCATGGCGCGCGATGACGCAGATATTCGCCGCTTTATGATTGACCACCAGATACTGACGGTCACTCCTGATTTGCCGCATTGGACGCTACGCCTGGCGCCGGGATACGTCGCAGCCTTCGATGGGTTTGGCGAGCTCGACGACTTCACCGGACCGTCGCGCCTGCACCAGGATGGAACACGCTGGATTCAGCCGCCCTCCGGCGATCTCGCCTACTTCTGGAAAGCGTACGCGCAAGATCCGCGCACCACGGGCGTACACGAGGGCGTGCCGGGACATTTCTTCCAGTTGTCGTTGTCCTGGCGAAATCCCGACCCGATCCGGCGTCAGTACTACGATTCGGGCGCAAACGAAGGCATCGGCTTCTACGCCGAAGAGATGATGCTGGACGCCGGGCTTTACGACAACAGCCCGCGATCGCGTCTGATCATTTACAACTTTGCGCGGTTGCGCGCCTTGCGTGTGGAGGTGGATGTAAAACTGGCCCTCGGGGAGTTCACTAGCGCCCAGGCGGCCGACTACCTGGCCCGCACCGTTCCCATGGACCGGCAAACGGCCGAAGGCGAAGCCGCGTGGTTTGCCACCGCTCCCGGCGTGGGCATCGCATATGAAATCGGCAAGCTGCAGATCGAGCGGATGCTGGCGGAGCGGCGTCTTCAACTGGGCGACAAGTTTACTCTGCGCGAGTTTCACGATTACGTTTGGAGCAATGGTAACGTGCCGCTCACTTTACAACGATGGGAATTGCTGGGTCTGGACGATGATGTAAAGGCTGTTGACGAATTGGGGAAGTGAAGCTGGATTGTAATATGCGGCACTAGTACGAAGATTTTCGTTGACAATACGAACATCTTCGTAATATCCTGGCTCCAGATGCCCCGCACGAATCTTCCGCGTCCCACAGACGCCGAACTCGAAATCCTCCGCGTCCTGTGGGAGCAGGGTCCCTGCACCGTTCGCGACGTTCATACCACCCTTGAGCAGCAGCGCGAGATCGGCTACACCACCGTTTTGAAATTCATGCAAATAATGGCTGCAAAAGGCCTCGTTGAACGGGATGAAACCGCCCGTGCCCACGTCTATAAAGCACGGGTGGCCCAGGAACAAACGCAGCGGCAATTGATTGGCCACCTCCTGGAGCGGGCCTTCGGTGGTTCGGCTACCAAGCTCATGATGCAAGCCTTGTCCAGTAGCCACGCCTCTGCCGAAGAAATCGCGCAGATGCGTCAAATGCTCACAGAATTTGAAAAAGGAAAGGATCGGCAGCCGTGACCTACATTCAAAACTTCCTGACGCAACCGGCCTGCCGGGCGCTTGGTTGGGCCTTGCTGCACTTCTTGTGGCAAGGAACGCTCGCCGCGGCGGTCCTCGCCGCCTGCAACTTCGCTCTCCGCGATTCGGCGGCCCGCGTCCGTTATGCTGTGAGCTGCCTGTTCCTGATGCTGCTCCTGGCATTTCCGGTGCTGACTTTTACCGCCGCGCTAGCCCACGCGCCCGCGCCCGCACCTGCGCTTTTGACCAGTTTCTCCGGGACGCCGGCCGTCACAGCTTCTGCCGCGGTGGCATCCGCCCGGAACGTCGCGCGCGGCAGCCTCCCCGACTCCATCGCGCAATTCCTCCCCTGGGTCGTAGCCCTGTGGATCACCGGCGTGATTCTCCTGTCGCTGCGCTGGTTGGGTGCCTGGACTTATCTGTTTCGCTTGCGCCAGTCCGCCTCCCTCACGGTCCCGCCGGAATGGGAGCGTACGCTGCGGGACCTCATGCGTCGCGCGGCCATATCCGCCCCGGTGCGCCTGTCCATTCATCGCGGGACACAGGGTCCCTGCGCCATCGGATGGCTGCGCCCTCTCATCCTCATGCCTGCGGCGTCCCTCAGCGGCCTCGATTGGCGCGCACTGGAGGCCTTGCTGGCCCACGAACTCGCACACATCCGTCGTCACGACTACCTAGTGAATCTCCTACAGGCCACCGTGGATACGTTGCTCTTCTATCATCCGGCAGTGTGGTGGGTATCGCGGCAGATCCGCATCGAACGCGAAAACTGTTGTGACGATCTCGCCGCGCGGATCTGCGGCGACCGCCTCAGCTACGCGCGCGCCCTCGTGGATCTTGAACACATCCGTGTGGCAGAACCGGCATTCGCCATGTCCGCTCATGGCGGATCGTTGATCGAACGCATCCAGCGCATTCTCGACACCGATTCTTCCGAAAAGCGCGGCCCCATCTGGCTCCCGGCGCTGGCCGGCGCGGCCGTGGTTGCCTGCATGATTGCCGCTCTGCACTCGCCCGTGCGCGCCGAGCGCACGCCGCCTCCCGTTCCCCAAGCCCCCCTCGCGCGCACCGCGACGCCAACTCCGCAAAAGCCGGTCGTCGTTGCCAGGGCCTCTCAGGATGCCCCTGAACCCTCCACCGCCGCGCCAAAACAGAGTCACGACTTTCTCAGCGGAATCACCGCCGCCGGCTTCCGCAATCTTACGGTCGATGAGCTGATCGACCTCAAGATCCACGGTGTGACTCCCGAGTTTGCCGTGGCTGTAAAGCAAGCGGGGTACACTCACGTTACGCCGAGCGAGTTAGTTGATATGGCCATTCACGGAGTCGATATCGATTTCATGCGCGGCATGAAAGCGCACGGCCTCGACACTCTATCGGTCGACGACCTCGTTAGCCTGCGTATCCACGGCGTCACGCCCGGCTACATAGCCGAACTGGAGGGCGCCGGCTACCGTGGTCTCACAGCGGATGAGTACCAGTAGTTACGTATCCACGGCGTTGATGCGGCTTTCGTGCGGCATCTGAATGAGAGCGGTATCAAGAATTTGTCAGTCGAACAACTACTTCGATTGAAGCGATCAGGCTTTTGAAAGGAGTTACCTATGAACTACAAGACCATCTGGCCGCTGGTTCTCGCTATTGTCCCGCTCTATTTATTGATGGGCCAATCCAGGTCCGCAACCGGCTCCATCACTGGAGAATGGACCCTGGAACTGAATCCGCAAGGCGTGCAGTTCTCCATCCACCGATCCACCCTGCTGAACAATTACAGTTCCTCCTCCGGTTACGATTTCGACGAATTCCGCGGTCTAAGCCGCGCCGGTATTGAAGCCGGTGGCCCGGCCAAATTCGAAATGCTTCGCGACGCCGGCAGCCTGGCGTGCGAAGGAAGCTTTCGCAACGGCGGCGGGGGTGGAACCTTCGTTTTCACGCCGAGTGCGGACTACGTCTCGGCTCTGCACTCGCTTGGTTATAACGGTCTCGATGTCGAGCGGCTCTTCGAACTGGCCGTCCATAACGTATCCCGCGCCTACCTCAGAGATCTCGATGAGAATGGCTACCATCACCTCCCCCTCGACCAGGTTATCCAACTCCGCATCCACGGCGTGAGCGTCGCGTACATTCGCGAGCTACGTGCCTTGGGTTATGATCTGCACCCGGATGAGCTGGTGCAAATGCGGATTCATGGCGTGACTACCGAATTCGCGGCTACGCTGAAGAAAGCCGGCTATGGAACGGTTCCCGCGGATCAACTGGTCCAGCTGCGCATCCATGGTGTTACTTCCGAGTACATGAAAGGGTTCCAGGACATGGGTTACCCGCGCATTCCGGTCGACGACCTGGTCCAACTTCGAATTCATGGAGTTACTACCGAATTTGTGAATCAACTTCGCGGTATGGGTTACGGTCGCGCCGGGGTCAACGACCTGGTGCAGCTGCAGATTCACGGAGTGAGTATTGACTTTGTCAAAGACCTCCAGTCGCTAGGCTACAAGAATGTGGCTCTCGACGACCTCGTGCAACTGCGCATCCACGGCGTGACTCCATCGATGATCCAGAAGCTGCAAGCCGCCGGTTACAAGAACCTGTCTACCGACCAACTCGTACAGCTCCGTATTCACGGCGTCGTAGAGTAGGATGTTCGCCACACAGGTGGCCGCCACGCGCGGACTTTGTCGCATGATAGACTCACACGCATGAGTGAAAACCATCCGACCCGCCGTGAAGCCATGCTGGGGATGGCCGGCGTGCCGCTCCTTGAAGTTGCTCTGGAGGTTCAGGCCGCTACTGCGTCCGTTTGTCTCATGAGCACGGTCGAGATGGCCCGGCTGATTCGAACGAAAGAGCTGTCGGCGCGCGAGGCGCTGTCCGCGCATCTGAAACAGATCGAGCGTGTGAATCCGAAGGTCAATGCCATCGTGACCCTGGTGCCGGAGATGGCATCTGCCGCCGCCCTGAAGGCCGATGAGATGCAGGCGCGCAAAGAGCCGCTGGGGCCGCTGCATGGCCTGCCCGTCGCCCACAAAGACCTGGTGGAAACCCGCGGTATCCGCACCACCTTTGGATCGCCGCTCTATAAAGACTACATCCCCACCCAAGACGATCTGATTGTCGAACGGCTGCGGCGCGCGGGCGCGATCACCATCGGCAAGACCAACACGCCGGAATTCGGGGCGGGATCTCAGACTTTCAACACCGTCTTCGGCGCTACGTACAATCCCTACGACCTGACCAAGACTTGCGGCGGATCGTCCGGTGGCGCAGCCGTGGCTCTCGCGTGCGGACTCGTGCCCGTGGCCGATGGCTCCGATACCGGCGGCTCCCTCCGCAATCCGGCCGCATTTTGTAACATAGTTGGTTTTCGGCCTTCGGTTGGCCGGGTGCCAAACCCCAAGGCGGCGTTCGGCTGGTTCACCCTCAGCACCTCCGGATGCCTCGGACGATCCGTGGCGGACCTCGCCCTCGTGCTCAGCGCCATTGCGGGGCCTGATTCCCGCGCGCCGCTCTCCATCAATGAAGCGGGAGAACGCTTCGCGCGCCCTCTGGACCGCAGCTTCAAAGGTGTGCGCGTGGCCTGGTTCAAGGACCTGGACGGCGTGCCATTCGACCCGCGCGTGCGCGCCGTTGTGGATGGGCATCCGAGGACATTTGAATCCCTTGGGTGCATCGTCGAGCAGGCGGAGCCGGACTTCGCTCCCGCCGAGATCGCCTTCCGCAAACTGCGCGCCTGGACTGCGGCGAACTCGTATGGCGAGCTTCTGCGCCGGAACCCGGACGCGTTCAAGAACACGCTCAAGATTGAAATCGAGGAGGGACTTCGCTTAACCGGAACTGATGTTGCCCGCGCCGAAGCCGCCCATTACCAGCTCTGGCAGCGCTTTCAGGCGTTCCTTGAAACGTACGAGTACTTCATTCTGCCCACCACCCAGTTGCCGCCATTCGATGTCAGCATGCCATATCCGACGGAGATCGCAGGTGTAAAGTTCGATAGCTACATCGATTGGATGAAGTCCTGCTGGTATATCTCGGCGACGGGCAATCCAGCGGTGTCGGTGCCGGGAGGCTTCACGCCCGAAGGACTTCCGGTTGGCGTGCAGATTGTTGGCCGCCACCACGCAGACTTCAGCGTCCTGCAAATGGCGCAGGCGTTCGAACAGGCGACTGGCTTCGGTAAGAAGCACCCAGCCATTGCATAAGTGCACTCAAATCCCCGGAGCCGGATCCGGAGTGGTGTTCAAGATCGAACCTTGATTCCTACGCTGATCCCTATGCCGCGGCGTGCTGGAACTTCACCGATACCAGCTTCGATACGCCCGGCTCCTGCATAGTCACCCCATACATCGCTGAAGCCGCTTCCATGGTCTTCTTAGAGTGCGTGATCACAATGAACTGCGTCCCGTTGGACATCTCACGCAGCAGGCGCGTCAATCGCTCGATGTTGGCCTCGTCGAGCGGCGCATCCACTTCGTCGAGAATGCAGAACGGGCTCGGCTGATAGCGGAAAATAGCCATCAGCAGCGCCACCGCCGCCAGCGCCTTCTCGCCGCCCGAGAGCAGCAGGACGTTTTGCAGCTTCTTGCCCGGCGGCGAGGCCACGATGTCGATACCCGAGTCCGCCAGGTTGGTTTCGTCGGTCAGGCGCATTTCGCCGATGCCGCCGCCAAACAGCGTCTGAAACGCTTCGCGGAAATTTTCGTTGATGCGTTCGAATGCTTCCGCGAATTTCTGCCGCGAAGCCGCGTCGATCTCGGCGATGGCTTTCTCGGTATCGCGAATCGAATCGAGCAGATCCTGCCGCTGTACGCTCAAGAACTCCTGGCGCTGGGAGGCTTCCTGAAACTCCTCCATGGCTTGCGCGTTCACCGGACCCAGCGCTTCGATCTTCGCCCGCACTTCCTCGTACAGGCGCTCCACCTCCGCAATAGCATCGGTGTCCGGAACGGTTTCGTCGCTGGCGGTCAACTCTTCCACCGCGCAGTTCAGCTCTTTGCGGCTGGTCTCATCCAGATATTTCAATTCCGCCTGGCGCCGTACCAGGTCCACTTCGATGAGCGACCGGTTGGTGTGGGCTTCCTCCACCCGCATGCGCAACTGCTTCAATTCGTCTTCCGTGGCGGCTAGGGCCTCGCGCATGCGCGATTCCTCCGTGGCCAGCCGGTTCACCGCGGCCTCGGTCTCCAACGCCTGCGCGGCCAGCGCCGCCAGCTTACGGTCCAGCTCGATGTTGTCGGCCAACAGACCCGCCCGATGCACGCCCAGCCCCCCGATTTCCGAGGCGATCTGCGCCAGCCGCACGGTGGCTTCTTTGTGCTGCGCCTCCAGCCGGCCCATGGCGGCGCGTTCAGCGCGATGCCGCTCTTCCAGTCCGGCCAGTTCCGCGCGCAATGCCGAATGGTCCTCTCCCAACGCCGCCGCTTCGATTTCCAGCTTCTCCAGGAATTGCCGCTGATCTTCCAATTGCTGCTCGCGCTGCTCGCGCAATTCTTCCTTCTGTTCGACGGCCTGCTGATTGTGCGCGCGCTGCTCTTCGGACCGCTCCGCATCGCGCTGCAAGCGATCCAACTCCAGCCTCGCGACGGACAGGCGCGAATTGGCGCGATTGGTATCCTCCGCCAGCTTGCGCATTTCGTGATCGAGCGCCACGCGGTCTTTTTCGCGAGCTTGCTGCACGCCCCGCAGGCGCTCCAACTCGGCCGCCAGTATGCTGATCTCGCAGTCCAGACCCTCCAGGCGCGCGGTCTGTTCGTCAAGCGCTTTCTGCCTGCCGTCGAGCACCCTTGCCAGCTCGCGCGCTTCGCGTTTCATCACCAGCGGACCGCTGGCGGTCTTCTTGCCGCCGGTCACGGTGTGGCCGTGATAGCACAGCCCCTCGGTGGTCAGGAAGTAGAGATGCGGATAGCCCGCGGCCAGCCGTTGGGCAGACGGCCGGTCCTCGGCGACAAAGCATAGCGACACGCGCGGCAGCAGCGTGGCGGCGCGATTGCTCAGCCCGTTGGTCAGGCGCAGCGAATCGCTCAGCCTCGACAGAATCCCGGTTTCCGGCCCGATGGCCGGCTCCGGCAGATGCCCGTTGCCATTGCCGTTCTTCTCCGGATGCACCAGGAACGTGACGCGTCCGTCGAGTTCGGCGCGCAGGAAATCCAGGCCGCGGTCGGCCTGCGACCAGCTCTCCACCACCACGTATTCCAATTCGTCGTGCAGGAATTCCTCGGCGGGTTTTTCAAAATGCGGGTCCACCTCCACGAAGTCCGCCAGCACGCCTTGCGGCCGCAAGTCCTGCGCTTTGCCCGTCTCCAGCGCGGCAAAGAGGCGCTTCACCGATTCGGTGGTGTAGCTGCGGTGCGCCAGCACTTGCTCGAGCGATTCCTTGCGCGCCTTCATCTGCGAGCATTCCGTGCGCAATTGATCGATGCGGCCGCGCACCTCCACGGCATCCTGCCGCCGCCCGTTCAATTCGTCCTCGGTGTGCTGCCGCTCGCCGGCCACCGCTTCCATTTCTAGTTGGCGCTGCGCCATCGTCTCGGATAGCGCCTTGCGGGCCGTCCCCAGACGTTCCAGTTCGGCGGCGGACGTCTGCTCCTCTTTTTTCACGCGCGCGGTTTCCCGCTCGATGCCCGCCAGATACTCGTTCATCTGCGCCAGTTGGTTGCGCAGCGTGGAGACTTCGCCCAACAGCCGCAGCACCGCCGTGCGGCTCTGCTCGATGGCCTGTTCGCGTTCGCGGATAGTGGCCTGCAATTCCTCGCGCAGGCGGTTCTTTTCCTGCATGCGCGCGCGCGATTCGCCGATCTGCCGGTCGAGCGCGGCCACCTGCTGCTGGTGCGCATCCAGGTCGGCGCCGATGCGCCCCAGGCGCAGCTCCAGATCCTGCGATTCCCGATCCGCCTGCGCGATGCGCTGCTCGATGGCGCCGCTCTCCTTCACCTGGGCTTCCAGGCGGCCGCGCGTGCGTTCGGTCTCCACCTGGCACTCGGCCAATTCGCGCCGCGTTTCGGTGAGCTGCTGTTCATTCTGATAGGCCTGCCCCTGCAGTTCCGCGTGCGCCAGTTCCTTGGCCGAAACCTGCTCGGAGAGCCCGCGCAGATCGGCGGAGGCCAGGTTCAGGTCGAGCGCGGCTTTGGCCGCCTCGCGTTCCGCCATGCGGAACTTGCCCGAAAGCGCCACGCGCAGCCGCGCATCCATTTCAGTCTTGAGTTCGCCATAACGGCGCGCCTTGGCCGCCTGCCGCTTCAGCGAATTCACCTGCCGGGTGACCTCTTCCAGAATGTCGAAGACCCGCGCCAGGTTCTGCTTGGCGCCCTCCAGCTTGGCTTCCGCCAGGCGTTTGCGCGTCTTGAACTTGGTGATGCCGGCAGCCTCCTCGATCACCGAACGGCGGTCCTGCGGCTTGGAACTCAGGATCTGCCCGATGCGCCCCTGCTCGATAATGGCGTAGCTCTCGGGGCCCAAGCCCGTCCCCATAAAAATGTCCTGGATGTCGCGCAGCCGCGCCGTGTGGCCGTTGATCAGGTATTCGCTTTCACCGGAGCGGAACAGGCGACGCGTGATGGTGATCTCGCCGGCCTTCGCCTGCGCGGCCGTGATCGGGATTGGGCCAACATGCGGATGCGGCGTGTGGCCGTTCGTGGCCGTGACACCTGCACCGGCCGCCGCGGCAATCTCGTGCGTTTCCTGGTAAAGCAGGGGATCCACCAGCGTCATGGTGACGGCCGCCAGGCCCAGAGGCTTGCGGTCGCGCGTGCCGGCAAAGATGACGTCTTCCATGCGGGCGCCGCGCAGACTCTTCGCCGATTGTTCGCCGAGCACCCAGCTGATGGCATCGCTCAGGTTGGATTTGCCACATCCGTTGGGGCCTACGACGGCCGCAATGCCGCCGCCATTGAAGCGGAGCTCCGTGCGGTCACAGAAAGATTTGAAGCCCTGCAGTTCGACGCGTTTTAATTTCAGCAAAAACGTTCACCTCGTCTTGCTCGGGGGATCGTAACCATACTAAACTCGCCCGAGCAAAAAGTAAAGCACATTCTACCCAGCCCAAAGGGTGCCCTTTGGTTTAACCCCAAGATCTTGGGCCGCAGTGGGCAAAACCACCAGCCACCAGCCACTAACCACCAGCCACGGCGCGCGACGCAGCGTCCAGCGGCGCCGCGCGCCCTACGCCGACGGCCAGCGCGGCGCGCGCTTCTCCTGAAACGCCCGGATGCCTTCCTGAAAATCCGCACTGCGGAAAACCTCGCCGCGCATCTGGCGCGCCAGTTCCCCAGCTTCCTCCCAACTCTTGCCCCGCGCATCGCGTACGAACGCCAGACCCGCGCCGATCGCCGTCGGGCTGGCTTCGGCGATTCCGTTTGCAATTTCCTGCGCGCGCTCCATAAGCATCGCCGGTTCCACGACGTGGTGCGCCAGCCCGTACTCGCGTGCTTCAGCCGCGCCAAAAATTCTACCGGTCAAAGCCAATTCGGTGGTGCGCCGCTGGCCGAGCGCCGCCACCACTGTTCGGAAGATCACGAACGGCCACAATCCGATGCGGATTTCGGTCAGCCCGAAGGTGGCATCCTCCGCCGCCACCACGATATGGCAATTGGCTGCCAATCCGGTCCCGCCGGCCAGCGCCGCGCCATGCACGGCGGCCACAAGGGGCTTGGTCATGCGCAGGCCGGCCGTAAAAATTCGCTCGTGGATATCGTTAATGTCCGCGCCGCCGGGCGCCAGCACCTCATGCAGGTCCATGCCCGCGCAAAACGATTTGCCGTTTCCGCTGAGCAGCACCGCACCCACGTTGGCATTGTTTTCCGCATCGTCGAGCCCGGCTGCCAGCGCGGTACACAGTTCCATGTTCAACGCGTTGCGGCGGTCCGGCCGGTTCAGCGCCAGATGCAGCACGCGGCCGTGGCAGCTAATCTGTAAGCTCTCGCTCATCGATATCGATCTCCAGGGCCAGCAGTGCCGCGCCCAGGGTTTTGCCTTGCGCGTCCGTGCGCAGCGAGACGGTTCCGCCACCGCCCAGGGCGTGATGCAGCAGGAAGTTCAGCGCGCCCAGATTGGCCAACTCGAAACGCTCCACGCCGCCCTTCACCATTTCGCCAAATAGCGCTTTCACCCGCTCGGCGGTGACCTCACGCAGCAGGATGGGGTAGTATCGCGGTGACCACGCAATCACTCCGATATTGGCGGTATCGCCCTTGTCTCCCGAACGGGTGTGCGCAATGCGGGAAAGGGGGACTTTCACGCGATCACCTCCACGCACGTCTGGATTTCCTCGCGCGGAATCAGCGCCGGCCAATAAGCCACGATCTCACGCACCTCCGGCCGCCCTTCCCCATATCCAGTTCCGCCCGGCGGGCCAGTGAGCACCAATGGAATCATCTCGCGCGTGAAGCGATCGACGGCGTGCTTATCGGAACCGCGCACGCTGATGCGCACCTGCACTTCCGGCGGATCGCTGACCGGCCGCGGGGCCGGGCCGTGGCAGGCATTCACGCCGAAATATTCGGTATAGATTTCGTCGAAACGCAGGCCCAGTTGGTCGAGCCGCTGCCGCGTGATGCGGTCGGCCACACGCGCCTTTTCGAGCGCATCGGGCCAACTGTAGACCAATGTGCCCGAAGCTTTCCAGCCCGCGTGATAACTGATGGACGCCTTCAGCATGGTCGGCCGCGGCCCGCCGCGCACCCTGTTGCCGCGCACGCGATCCGGTCCGGCATCCTCCAGCCGCAGCGTAGTGAAGTCGGCCACGCAATCCGGCGTCATATACGCGCGCGGGTCGCCGATTTCGTAAAGAAGCTGCTCTTTCACCCCATGCGAGTCTATGCGCCCGCCCGTGCCGGGATGCTTGGTCACTACAAACGATCCATCCGGCTCGGCTTCGACGATCGGGTAGCCGATGTTGGCCAAGTCCGGAATGTGCTGCCAATCCACCTGGCAGTTGCCGCCCGAGCACTGCGCGCCGCATTCGATAATGTGCCCCGCCACTATGCCCGCCGACAGCTTGTCGTAATCCTCCGGACCCCAGCCGAAGCGGTCAATCATGGGCGCCAGCACCAGCGCGGCATCTGCGCAGCGTCCGGAGATGACCACGTCCGCGCCGGCCGCCAGCGCCTCGGCGAGCGGGAATGCGCCGATATAGACGTTGGCGCTGAGGATGCGGTCGCGAATGGTGGAGAGCGGCTCGCCCGTATCGATATTTCGCATCGCGTGACCCTTGGCGAGGAACTCATCGATGCGTGCGAGTACGTCGTCACCCCGCACTACCGCGACCTTCAATCCCGGCGCGGCCTTTAGCACGGCGCGCGCGCAGGCCACCGGGTTGACTCCTCCGGCATTGGCCAGAACCTTGATATTGCGGTCGCGAAGCTTCTGTGCGATTCGTCCGATCAGCGGCGGAAAATCGCGCGCATAACCTAGTTCGGGGTCCCTCTGCCGCTGTTTCTGCAGGATCGACATAGTAACTTCGGCTAAGTAGTCGAGAGTCAGATAGTCAATCGGCCCATCTTCGACTAATCGGACCGGGGCTTCCAGCCAATCACCCCAGAAACCCTGCCCGTTGGCGATGCGGATCATAATGTCTCCAGCACCAACGGCTCACCGCGCGGCCGGTGTAGGGTTACTTCGAGTGCCATGGTCAGGATCTGGCGTGTGTCCAGCGGATCGATGACCGCGTCGCAATGCCCGCGCGCGGCGGCGTAGCGGGCGTCGAGCCAATGCTCGTAGTCGGTTTTGGTCTTTTCGATGGCGGCTTGGAGTTGCTTCGGCAGCGCCTCGCCGCTCGCCTTGTATTTCTCCAGTTCCACCGAAAACAGCGCCTGCACGGCCGAATCCCCTTCCATCACCCCAATGCGCGCGGTCGGCCAACTGAATGCAAAATTCGGCTCGAAACCCTGCCCCGCCATAGCATAATATCCCGCGCCGCTGGCGTGGTTCAGCGTCAGAATCAGCTTCGGCACCGTGGTGCAGGACATCGCCTCCACCATGTCGGCGCCGGCGCGGATGATGCCTTCGCGCTCTGCTTCCGGCCCCACCATGAAGCCGGAAACGTCCTGCAAATAGATCAGCGGATGCCCTTGCCGTTCGTTCAATTCCACAAAATAAGCCACCTTGCGCGCGGATTCCGTATATACGATGCCGCCGATGCGGGGGCGCCCTTCCGCACGCAGAAAACCGCGGCGATTGGCGATGATGGCCACCGGATGGCCGCTCAGTCGGGCGTTGGCGCACAGCATTTCGGGAGCGTAATCGGGTTGGAATTCCGTGTAATCGCCCGCGTCGAAAATGCGGAAAATCACGTCTTCAATTTCGTAGGGCAGTCGGTGATCGGCGGGCAGCACGCCGTAGATGTCCTCGATCGAACGCGCGGGCGCGCGGCCCGCGGATGGTTTGGCCGGTGCGGGCAGATCGCGGAACCGTTCCCGGATGCGCACCAGGCATTCGGCATCGTCCTTAGCCATATAGTGCGCCACGCCGCTGACCGTGGTATGCAGGCGCGCGCCGCCTATGGATTCCGAATCCACCACCTGGCCGGTGGCGCCCTTCACGAGATTCGGACCACCGAGGCCCATGAAGCTCGTGCCTTCGACCATGATGATGTAATCGCTGAGCGCGGGAAGATAGGCGCCGCCGGCGATGCAAGGACCCATCACCGCGGCGATCTGCGGCACACGGAGCTTGCGCCGCATAAGTGAATTATAGTAAAAAATTCGCCCGCCGCCGTACTGGCCCGGAAAGATACGGTCCTGGTACGGCAGGTTCACGCCCGCGGAATCCACCAGATAAACGATAGGCACGCGGTTGCGCATGGCGATTTCCTGCGCGCGCAGGCCCTTGGTGACGGTCTCCGGCCACCAGGAACCGGCCTTCACGGTGGCATCGCCCGCGATGATCACGGCGTGGCGGCCTTCGATTATGCCGATACCGGTGACCGAGCCGAGGCCCGGCGCTTCGCCGTCGTATTGGTCGTAGGCCAGCAGCAGCCCGATTTCGAGGAACGGCCTACCGGGGTCGATCAGCGCCGCGATGCGCTCGCGCGCGGTCATCTTGCCGGCACGATGCTGCCGTTCGATCTTGGACGGGCCGCCCCCCGCGCGCAGGCGCTCCTCCAGCCTCTTCAACTGATCGACCAGGTGGCGCATGTGTGCGATGCGGGCGACTTTGGAGGCGGGCGACGCGGCTTCCGGAATTGTGCTCACGTTTGTGATCGTAGCGCGAATAGGGCGCCATGGACCCGTAGCGCTCGAACCGGATTAAAACGGTACGTCCGCGGTCGGCTGGCTTTCGAGCAGATCGACCGTAGACTGATATTGTGAGCGCAGACGGTGCATGGATTATGCTAGGAGCGTATGGTGTCCCTCCAGGAGTTGCGCGATGATCGGCGCGCGGCCATCATCGATCTAGCTCGGCGGCATGGCGCGCGGAGCATACGGGTGTATGGTTCCGTAGCGCGCGGCCAGGCGACCGACGCCAGCGACTTGGACCTTCTCGTCGAGTGGGAACCGGATCGTAGCTTGCTGGACGTCGTAGGCCTCAAACAGGACCTTGAAGATCTGCTCGGAGTGACTGTGGACATTGGCTCCGAACGCGGTCTCCACTGGTTCATTCGGGACGAGGTCTTGCGGGAAGCCGTGCCCTTGTGAAAAGCGACCTCTTGTATCTGCACCACATCCGGGAGCGGTGTGGCCGGGTGCACGATTGTGTCCAGGCGGGTCGCAACGCGTTCTTCGCCAATGCGATCTATCAGGACGCCGTGATGCGGAACCTCGAAATCATCGGTGAGGCCGCCAAGCGAATCTCGCCGGAACTGCGGGACACACTGAAACTGCCGTGGCGGCAGATTGCCGGCTTGCGCGACGTGTTGATTCACGATTACCCGAATCTGGACCTGGAGCGCATTTGGCTGGTTGCCAGCCGCGATGTTCCCCAGTTGCTCCACGCGATTGACGGTTTCTTACGTGAGCGTGCTGGGACTTGAGTCTCGGCCCGTTCTCAGCGTCAGATGCATCAGGAAGCGACGGACGTAGATCGAGTTACGGCGGCGATATAGGCGGCGATCATAGCGTCGCGGTACGGGTCCGGTCAGATCGATTCCGCCTGCACAATCACCAGTGGTGCGTGCATCGCGCACCGCCGAGCCATACTGGAGTACGGCGATGACCATAGACGAGCGATTCGCGCGCATCGCGCGGTCGCCGCAGGTCTGGCGGAGCAAAGTGTCAAAGACCGCGACGAACTGCGCGGCCTTTGGCGCGACACACAGAGGCGACCGGACCAGCTCACCGCTCGGCTAGACGCGATCGCAGCCGAGACAGACAGGCGCTTCCGCGAAACCGACGCCCGTATCGACAAGCTCATCTCGGCCATGGGTGAGTTCCTCCGCCAGTCCCCGAGGTAACACTTCGCACGGAGCCGCCAGCCCGACGACTTAGCTGCGTCGCCGGGGCAACGCCTCGCGCGGGCCGTGGAACGAAGTAATTTTCCTGAGATTTTGCGGACAGCATACCACTTCAAAGTTCAGGGGCGCCCCGGTATCTCCCCGTTCCCCTAAGTCTCACGGAGCCGACATGCGTTTACATAAGGTTAAGAGCGCCAAATCCGCCGGCGGTCTAAATGGCATTCCGAAATGCCCGACCGGCATACACGGCCTCGACGAGGTTACCCTCGGCGGTCTGCCGCGCGGGCGCTCCACTCTGGTCTGCGGCGGCGCCGGCTGCGGCAAGACTCTGCTCGGCATGGAGTTCCTGGTCCGCGGCGCGACAGACTTCGACGAGCCCGGCGTCTGCCTCTCGTTTGAAGAAACCGCCGGGGAACTCGCCACCAACGTGGCTTCACTCGGGTTCGACGTCAACGCCCTGATCGCGCGCAAGAAGATGGCGATCGATCATGTATATATCGAGCGGAAGCTGATTGAGGAGACCGGCGAGTACGATCTGGAGGGGCTATTCGTCCGGCTGAGTCAGGCGGTGGATTCGGTGGGAGCCCGGCGGGTGCTCCTCGACAGCGTCGAGGCTTTGTTCGCCGGCCTCGAAGACCAGTCGATTTTGCGGTCCGAACTCCGGCGCTTGTTCCGGTGGCTCAAGGATCACAACCTCACTACCATTGTTACCGGTGAACGCGGCGAGGGCACGTTGACCCGCCAGGGCCTGGAAGAGTACCTTTCGGACTGCGTAATCCTGCTCGATCACCGCGTCACCGAAACCGTGCTGACGCGGCGATTGCGCGTGGTCAAGTACCGCGGCTCGATGCACGGGACCAATGAGTATCCGTTCCTGATCGGGACCGACGGCATTTCCGTGCAGCCATTGACCGCCCTCGATCTGAAGTATACTGCCTCCAGCGAGCGGGTTTCCACCGGCGTGGCCACTCTGGACACCATGCTCGGGGGCAAGGGCTACTTCCGCGGCAGCAGCGTTCTGATATCCGGAACGGCGGGCACGGGCAAGACCAGCCTGACTGCGCATTTCGTAGATGCCGCGTGCGCCCGCGGAGAGAAGTGCGCATTCCTATCGTTTGAGGAGTCCGCCAACCAAATCGTCCGCAATATGATGTCCATCGGAATCGACTTGGGGCGCTGGGTCGACAAGGGACTGCTGCACTTCGAAGCCTCGCGGCCGTCGGCGTTCGGCCTGGAAATGCATCTCGCAAAAATTCACGGGCTGGTCAAGGAGGTCGCTCCCAAAATCGTGGTGCTGGACCCGGTTACCGGGCTCTCGCATGCCGGGACCGCCAACGAAACCAGTAGTATGCTTTTGCGACTGGTGGATTTCCTGAAAGAAAAACAAGTCACGATATTGCTGACCACACTGGCCAACGGCTCGGATGGGCAAAAACAAACCGCGGTGGATATCTCTTCCCTGGTGGATACATGGGTCCAGCTGCACGACATCGAGAGCGGGGGGGAGCACAATCGGGGGCTGTACATCCTGAAGGCGCGGGGGTTGGCGCATTCCAACCAGATCCGCGAATTCCTGTTAACCGAACGCGGCGTCGAACTGCGCCCGGCCTACCTGGGCGATGCGGGAGTGCTTACCGGCTCCGCCCGGTTAGCGCAGGAAGCCCGGGACGCGGCCGCGGCTCTGCTCGCCCGGCAGGATATGGAAAGGAAGCTGTTCCTGCTCGGACGTAAGCGCAAGGCGCTGAACGCCAAGATGGCTTTCCTCCAAATGGAACTTGAGACCGAGGAACAGGAATCCGGCCAACTCATAGCGCAAGAGAAGTTGAAAGTGAAGAGGGGGGAAGACGAGCAGAAGGATATGGCCAAGAGCCGCTTCGTAAACACCGGCCCGCGGGAAGCCAACGGCAGGAACGCCAAGGCGCCCGGAGGACGGCAATGACCAAATCCAAAGGCGCCGCCGGAAAAGCCGCGGCGAAATGGGAGTTGAAACTGTACGTAGCCGGACAGACCGCCAAATCTTTGCAGGCCTTCGCCAATCTGAAGCGCATCTGCGAGGAGCACCTGGCCGGCGAGTATCACATCGAAGTGGTCGACCTGTTGAAGAATCCTCAACTGGCCGCCGGAGATCAAATTCTCGCGCTCCCCACTCTGGTGCGGAGCCTCCCGGAGCCGGTCCGGAAAATTATAGGAGACTTGTCGAATACCGAGCGCGTATTGGTCGGGCTCGACCTTCAGGCGCGCGCCTCGAAGGGGTATGCTTGAAGCGTTCGGCAGCCGATCGCGACGCGCAGGCGTTTGAGGATGCTTTGGCCGCCGGGCTCCAGGCGGCGCACTACCGCCTGCGTCTGTTCGTGAGCGGCAGCACTCCCAGATCCCTCCGCGCCATACGGAATATCCAGGCGCTCTGCCAAGAGAAATTGCACGGACGTTACGACCTGGAAGTGATCGATATCTATCAGCACCCGGAGCAGGTCAAGCCGGAACAGATTATCGTGACGCCCACGCTGGTCAAGAAGCTGCCGCTGCCGCTGCGCAAAATCATCGGAGACCTGTCCGACACGAGGAAGGTGCTGGTCGGGCTGGATATTATCTCGTGCGGCCCTGCCGTTAAGCCGCCACAAAAAAACCATGGCGATTGAAACCGGAGAGGATCTGCTGGAGCGCGTCCGGAGCCTCCAGGAACGCCTCGACGAAGCCGAAGAGACACTGCGGGCAATCCGTAACGGGGAAGTAGATGCCATCGTAGTCTCGGGTCCGGACCGAGACCGCGTCTATACGCTTAAAGGCGCCGATGAAGCGTACCGCATCTTGGTGCAGAACATGGCGGAGGGCGCTCTTACACTCACGCTGGACGGTCTGATCCTCTTCTCGAACGAACAATTCGCCTGCATGCTCGGTATCCCTCTGGAGCGCGTAATTGGTTCTTCCATCCATGACTTCGTCGTGGCGGAAGATGCCTCCATGCTTTCCGCGCTTCTGGCCGGTTCCGCCGCGGCTAAGGCTGAAGTCAGGTTGAAGGGCTCTGCCAGGCCGGTACCGTCGCAGGTATCCGCCAATACGCTGCTGCTCGACGGAGCCGAATGCGTTTGCCTGATCGTCACGGACCTGAGCGAGCAAAAGCGCAATCGGGAGATCATGGCCGCCGAGCGGCTGGCGCGTTCGATCCTGGACCAGACCACCGGCGCCATTGTGGTCGCCGATACGGGCGGCAGAATTATTCGGGCCAGCCGGGCGTCTGAGGAGATGGCCGGCGGGAGCGTGCTGCTGCGTGAATTTGACGATGTGTTTTGCCTTTATGGCGATTCCGGCCAGGAGGATTACACGTTCAAGAAAATCGCGGCGCTGGTCCAGCGGAGCGGGAGCGTGGCCGGCCTCAAGGCCATCGCCCGCATGTGCGACGGAAGGACGCTGGACGTGATATTAAGTGCCAGCCTTCTTACGGGCGCCAACTCCGAGTACCTGGGCTGCATCGTTATGCTGGCTGACATCAGCGGCCTGAAGCGCGCGCAAGAGGCCGTGCGTCAACTCTCCGAACAGCGTGGGTTGGCCCTTGAAGCGGCCGAATTGGGGGCTTGGGAATACCGGTTCGATTTGGGAGACATTTCCTGGGACATGCGCTGCCGCAATATGTTCGGCATCTCGGCCGGCCGCCAGATCCGGGTCGACGCGGCTCTTGCGAAAATCCACGCCGACGACCGGGACGCCGTCAGTAAGGCAGTCACGGAAGCGCTGGCCGGCGCCGACGGTGGCGCATGCCACCAGGAGTATCGAGTCGTATGGCCGGACGGGTCGGCACATTGGATGGCGTCCCACGGCAAGGTGTACTTTGAAGGACACGACGATCTACGCCGCGCGGTCCGCTTCGTAGGCGTCATGCAGGAAATTACCGGGCGCCGGCGCCTCGAGGAGGCGCAACAGGAATCCCTTCGCGCACTGGAGGCGGCAGTGGCGGAAAAGACAGTCCTGCTCAACGAGATTCACCATCGGGTGAAGAACAACCTGGCGGTGATTTCAAGTCTGCTCGGCATGAAAGCGAGCGCGATTGAAAACCCTGAGGCCAAAGCGGCCATCGACGAAAGTCAGCAGCGCGTGCGGTCCATCGCACTGGTCCATGAGTACCTGTACAGAAGTTCTCACTTCGATCGCATCAACCTGGCCGACTACGCGAAAAACCTCGCGGACGGCCTTTACTCCACTTTCGTCGGCGAGCCTGACCGGATATCCATGGAACTGGACCTCGACCCCATCGAAATCGACATCCATCAAGCCGTCCCCTGCGCTTTGATTTTGAATGAACTGCTGACGAACGCGCTCAAGTATGCGTTCCCTGGCGCGCGGGAAGGTAAGATTCGGGTTTCCCTGCGTGAGTCCGAGCCTGGATCCTTGCAGCTTACGATCGAGGATAATGGCGTTGGATTGCCCGCCGGCCGCCTTACCAGTCCAAATCCGCAATCGCTCGGCTTGCGGATCGTGGGGATCTTGACCAAACAGTTGGATGGGTCGCTCGAACAGCAGGAGTGCGCAGGCACGCACATCGTGCTTCGATTTCCAAAAAGTCTCGCGGCCCACGCCGCCGCGTAGCATGTGGGCCCGGCCTCTCAAGCCCTCGTGTTCTCCCCGATCCCGATCTGCTCCAGATGATGGGTCAGGTGCCGCACATAATCTTCCGCCAGGTATCGAAGTGAGACCGGCGCATTGGACCCGATCCGGCATACCACGTCCAATTTCGCAGCGGGCAAGTGCCGGATCACGTGGACCAGGTAACGGTTGTAGCTGGCCCACAGGTCCACCAGCATGGGCCACGGGGCATTCTCCACATCCTGCACGCGCACGGAACCCGGCGTGTCGTAGGCTGGGAATTCCAGGGCATCGGCCAATGCCGCGCGCACGAACCGCTGGTGGTTATTCGAGGCGGAATCGATCAAATGTCCCAACACTTGCTTGCGCGACCAGCCGCCCGGCAATAACGGCCGGCCGCTCTCCTGATGGCTGACCTGGAGGAGCAGAATCTCCGCGTCATCGACGATGCGGGCCAAAGCGGCACTGATATGCTCCATCGATATATTCTAATGCAGTGGGGCAGGACTCCAGTCCTGCGGCCGGCGTCCACGCCGGCTCCTTCGCATGTGGGTCCACAGGCATTGAGCTACAGCCTGCGCCACTCCGCCAGGATCCAATCCGCGGCGGCGGCCAGCGTTTCGACGCGCACGTCCGGTGCGTGTATGGGTTCCCGCTCGTTATAGCCGCGGTCGATCCATACCGTGTGGCAACCCGCGGCGGCGCCTGCGTCGATGTCGCGCCAGCGGTCGCCCACCATGAAGCTCTGCGCGAGATCGATATCGTGCGCGCGGGACGCCGCGAGCAGCATGCCGGGCTTGGGCTTCCGGCAGTCGCAGCCGTCGGCATTATCGTGATAGCAGATGCACCAGGCATCCAGCGGCAGGGCGGCCTGCAAGGTGGCGTGCATCGTCTCGACGTCCGCCCGGCGCGTGATGCCGCGCGCGACGTCCGGCTGGTTGGTCACCACCACCAACAGGAAACCGGCGGCTTTCAGCCGTGTGAGGGCGGCGGGCGCCTCCGCATCCATCTCCATCTCGGCGGGCGTGACCGGCGCGTAGGCTGTGCCGCCGCGGACCAGCACGCGCGTGAGCACGCCGTCGCGATCCAAAAAGACGGCACGCTTCATCGCAGCGATTCCCAACGGGTCTCGGCGGCCTTCAGCGCGGGATGCGTCACCAGCAGGTGCCAGACAATCGCCTGGAACGCTTCGGCATGCGGCGTCACGTGTGCCGGGTTCACCGCGGGGATGACCACGCAGGCATCCGCCACTTGCGCCGTGTACCCATCCGGCCGGCCGACCACGCCGCCAATAGCCGCGCCCACCGACTTGGCATACTGCAGCGCCGAAACCAGATTCGGGCTGACCTGTTTCTCGAGATTGCCGCCGCCTACGGAAAAGACCAGCACGCCATCCGCGGCGCACAGGCGGCTGACGCGCAGCCACCCTTCGAACACGGAGGCCCAGCCTTCGTCGTTCGTACGGGCGGTCAATTCGGACACGTTGTCGGTAGGGGCGTAAGCTTCCATGGCGCAGATTTTGCGGAAATCGTTAACCGCGTGCGAGGCATTGGCCGCGCTGCCCCCCACGCCCAGGATGAACAGGCGTCCGCCGCGCGCGCGGGTGGCCGCCAGCAGTTGCGCCAGCTTCTCGATAGCGGCGGCGTCCAGACGGCGCAAGACCTCGGCCGCTTCGGCGATGTATTCTTCAGCGAAGCTCATATGGTTAGTTCGAACGCTTGTGCGAACTAAAGTTCACACCTGCACGCTAAAGCGTGCGCCACAAGGCTTACGTGAATTGCAGCCATACGATGGCCGCGGTTAGCAGCAGGAACGACGACACAAACGGGATACGCCATTTGCGGCCCGTATCCTTGGGGCGGAAAAGAATCACTGGCGGCATCTCATCCGGCGCAACCATGGTCGGACTCAACTGATCCGCGGCGGCTGCCCGAGCGGATTCGGCGGCGGCCGGCGGCTGCGCGGGTGCGGTGGGTTGCGCGTCGCCCGCGGAAGCGGCCGGCGGTTCCGGTTCATCGGGGCCGGTCGGCGCCGGCGCTGGTTCGACTTCTGCCGGGGTGGGGGAAGCCGCGGCTGGTTCCGGTGCCGGCGGCACGTCGCGGGGACCGGGCTTCTCGAACAGTTGCCCGATGCCGGCGATCAGGTCGAGCACGTTCTGCTCGGCGCTGGTCGAAATTTTGCGCAAGCCCGTGACGGTTTCCTGGGGGGCCTTCGCCTGGCGTTCCTGCAATCGTCTCTCGATCGCTTGCCAGACGCGCTCGACGGCCCGCTCGACCGTCTCGTCCGCGTTACGCTGCAGTTTCTGTTCGAGCGCCAGCACACGCGATTCCAGCAGCGATGCGTATTGCAAGGCCCGGTCCAAATCGGGGGAGCGGTCTGCCGTGCGGGCTTCCAGTTCGTGGATTTGCGCGGCGAGTTTGACCTCCAGGGATTCGCGCAGCCCGGCGACGGCCGATTCGACTTGAGCCGGCACATCTTCCCGCGCGTGCGCCGCTTGCCAGCGTGCCTCCAGTTGCTCGATCTGGGCGCTGTGCTGCGCGCGCAACGCTTCCAACTCCCCGGCCATTCCAGCGGTGGCTTGGGCGGCGTGCTGTTCGAGCGCGGCGCCGAAGCGTGCATCCATAGTGCCGAGATCCGCACGCAACTGCGCCAGCCCTTCTGCCAGCTCCGGCGTTTTGGATGCGGCGGCCATCTGTTCGCGGAACTGCCGCTGCGCTTCACTAAATTGCGCCTCGGTGCGCTGGATCTGTGCGTTGTGCCGCTGCTCGATGGTTTCGAGCTCCACGGCCATGTGGGCGTCCAGAGACTCGCGCACGGCCTCCACAATGGCCTTGATCTTGGGCGGCAGTTCTGCCTGCAGTACGGTCAGCTTTTGGTCCAGCGCGCCGACTTGTTCCGCGTGGCTCCGTAAACTTTCGTCGATGGCCTGCCGCAAGCCGCCCGCCGATGGCAACTCCGCGCGCAGCTCCGCCAGCGCCTGCTCCAGACCGGTTATGCGGCTGGTAGCCTGTTGGTCGCCGGCCGAGATGCGCGCATCCATGGAGGCTTCCACCGCCTCCACGATCTGCCGGATCTTGGGCGGCAGTTCTTCGCGCAGCGTGGTTAATTTGGTTTCGAGCTGGTGCAGCGCCTGTTCGAGTGGTGCGGTCTGGCTTTGTTGGCGATCCGCCAGGCCGCGCATCTCCGCATCGAGCCGGCCCGCCAGAGCGTCGATCTGCGCGTCCAGTTCGGCACGCAGATTCGACCGGATTTCCTGCATGTGCTCGGGGGCGATGCCGCGCGCCGAGACGCGATTTTCCACCTCCGTCAATTCCAGCGCAACGCGCGCCTCCATGGACTGCCGCACGGCCTCCACGATCTCGCGGAACTTGGCCGGCAGCGCTTCCTGCAATGCGTTGAGCTTGTGATCCACTTCCGCAATCTGATCGGCGGTAGAATGCTGGGCCGCCGCCAGGTAATCCCGCACCTGGGCGTCGATCTGTTGCAGGGCTTTTTCGAAAGCGTTGGTCTGCGCGGCCGTGTGGCCGTCGACCGCTTTCAAATCCAGGGCCACCTGGGCGTCGATCTCCGCCAGACGCCGTTCCACCACGCCAACATGCTCGGTGAGGCGCGCTTCCAAAGCTACAATCACCTTTTCGAGCACGCGCCCGTCCAGGCCTTCCCCCAACTTGGTGAGGCCATTCCGGTCAATCGTCTGTGTGTGGTCTTCCATAATTCTCAGCCTTTCCGCCAGTGGACCAAGGTCGGTCATGCCTTCCTCCCGAATCTTAGGTGGGCCTTGTGCGAGTCTCATCGCCACGCCGAGCAAGAGGCCATCGCCAAACGCCAGGACGAGGTTCTTGAGAAACGAGGACTGATCGGACTTCTCCATGAAACATAATTACCACGGAATGTTTCAACCACAAAGAGGAATCTCCCGGCCGGTGCGCCCGCGAATACACGGGGTCCATCGTCCTAACTGCAGTTGCAACCGCCCGCTTTGTCCTATTCGATTATAGTGGCAAAAAGGCCTGTGGGGCAGACCTCCATGTCTGCGCGGGACGTCCACGTCCCGCATAGGCCGGCGCGGCCTACTGGAACGCGATCATCACCGGGTTGGCCGTCACGTTATCTATAGTTGTATTCACGGTTACGGTGCCCGCGCCCGCTAGCGAAGGCGGCAGTTGCGCCACAATCTGGTCCAATCCGGCATATTGCCCCTGCGCGCCAGAAAACGAGACCGATGTCGATGTCGAGGTCGAGGTCGTGCCAACTGTCACGAGGGTCCCGCTGGCTCCGGATGCGGCATCGAATCCGGTGCCGTAGAGCAGCAGATAAAGCGCGTCGCCTTCGAAGGCAATCGGGGCGGGTACGAACTGGCTGCTGGCGCTGTCGTAGGTGAAAACGTCCTCGTAATCGTAAGCGCCATCCGGATGCACCCGCTGGATCTGCGCCGCCGGCACGCCTGTTCCAGTGGTGTTGGCCGTGAAGATGGCGGGCGCCAGTGAGGCCACCTCCAGCACGCCTGTGGCTACCGTGTTTGCGCCGTTCAAGACCGCCACATTAACCAACCCCGGCGCCACGCCGGTGGAGGGAACCTGATAGTTGATCTGGCCGGGCGAGACGTACACCAGCGGCGCGAGCGACACGTTCCCGGTGCTGTCGGTCAACTGCACCTGGGCGCCTTCGAGCGATGTCTGCAGCGGCACTTCCGTGGCCGCTCCCGTACCTGTCGCGAGTCCGCTGCCGTAACCGGCGACTAACTCGCCCGGCGCGCTGGCCCATCCGTAAGACGCAGCCGCCGAGGCCGTGCGAAACAAGCCCGGCGCCAAGTGCCCCAGCAGCGTAGGTAACTGTTCGTTGTCGGTGGTGAAGTTATTCAGCGGCTGCACGGAGTTGTAACAGGAGGTGCAATCCGGTCCCTCGGACGCCTCCCATAATTCGCCCGCTGCCCAATACGTGCCGGGCAGGCCGGCCTGATCGAGCGCGACCAGGAAATTATTCAGAACCGTCAACCATCCCGGATCGTTGCTGGGAATGCCGTATTCGCCGAGGTAACAGGGCACGTTGTTGGTGGTACACCAGGTCACGAACGGCGCGAGTCGCGCGGCGCCGATGGTGGGCAAGTCCGGATTGGCCGCCAGTTCCTGCGCGTAAGTCTCTGCGTAAGTCCCGCTGTAATCGGAATCGAAGTATTCGTGGGCCTCATAGTAGTAGTTGTTAGCGGGATCGCTAATAAATGGAGTGTTGCCGTTGTTACTGGCCCAGTAAGTGGCACTAGCCCATCCATCGCCTTCGATCATGATCGTTTTGTTGTCGCCGTTGGTGCGAATCGCAGTTACGGCCGCCTGGGCGATCTGACTCCAGCTTGCCACTCCCATGTCATGCGGCTCGTTCGTCAGGTCGTAGGCCACCACCGTCGGGTCGTCCTTGAAGACGCTCGACATGGCCACCCAGAAATTGACGAAATCCGCCGTAGTTACGTTGACCGGGCTGCCGGGGCACGGGTTGTCGATTATGCAAGCATCGCTGTCGTAATTGGCAACCTGGCTCTCGAGGGTGGCGTATCGCGCCTCGTTGTGCGGGCAGAGGCTGACCACCGCGCCCGCCGCCTGGGCATAGGCTATGTCTTGCTGCAGCATTTGAAGTTGGTTTGGATCGAGGCCGGCGGTCAGGTCAGGCTGCAGGCGCTCCCACTTGACGATGAGCCGGATAAACGGCAACCCGCGCGCCGCGAAGTAATCGAACGTAGGCGCAGTGGCGTAGGAATAATATCCGTCACCGCTGGCGAACCCGGCATTTTCGTTGAGCGGATCGCCCCACTCCGCCTGCGAGACGTTGACGCCCCGGAAATAAGATTGTCCCGCCGCCGTGCCGGTAACAAGCGTGAGGATGGCCGCGCTCACGGCGCCCCGCATGAAGACTGCGCGAAAAGCCCACATGGAGCGCAGTATATCGTGGCGCACGCTGCAGCGTGCCGCGGCGAACTTCAGTTCGCCGCATCACCCGCCTGCTACACTGATAGGGCATGGCGGCAAACCTGGCCCCCATCTCGAACCTGACCGATGCCGCGGCGGCGGCCGGCGGCATGCGTGAATACCTGCAATGGTTCACGCGCGAAAAGCAGTGGATCAACGACATTCACCTGCAGCTCTGCCGCGTGCCTGCCCCCACTTTCCTCGAGCAGGAGCGTGCGGAATGGATGGTGGCACAGTTCCGCGGCCTGGGGTGGGAAGCGCATATCGATCGCGCCGGCAACGTGATCGCCATGCCTGATGCCCACGCCGGCGGACCTTATGTGGCCCTCACCGCGCACCTGGACACTGTGCTCGCGCCGCGTGTCAAGGAAGATATCAATGTGGATCCGGACGGGCGTTTTCGCGGTCCGGGCATCTCCGATAATGGCGCCGGCCTGGCCGCTCTGCTGGCTATCGCGCGCGCCCTGAAGCTAGGTCCGCCCATCGCGCCCATTGAAGGATGGCATGCGGACCTGCTGCTGGTCGCCAACGTGGGCGAAGAGGGAGAGGGCAATCTCAGCGGCATGCGTTACCTTTGCAAACAGTCGCCGCTGGCCAAAAAGATCGCGGCGTTTCTGGTGCTGGATGGCGCGTCGACCGAACACATCACCAACCGTGCGTTGGGCAGCCGCCGGTTCGAGGTAACTTTTAGCGGTCCGGGCGGTCACAGTTGGAGCGATTACGGGTTGGGTAATCCGGTGCACGCGCTCGGCCGGGCCATCTCCCAGTTCTCCGACACGCGCCTGAACGGTCCGCCGAAATCCAGTATCAACGTGGGTTTCATCGAGGGCGGCGCGGGCGTGAATGCCATTCCAGCACTGGCCCGCGCCAAAGTGGACATTCGCTCGGAGGCCAACGGGAAAATGGATGAGCTGGTGGATGCGCTCACCAGCGCCATCGAGCGCGCGCTCGAAATCGAAAATCAGCGCGCTACGGCCGGCAAGATCGCGGTGAAGATTCGCGAGATCGGCTCCCGGCCCGCCGCGAAACTGGCGGAGCAGTCGACCATCCTCTCGTATTTGCGCGCGGTGGACAGCCACCTGGGTATCCGCTCGCACCTGGACTGCGCTTCCACCGATGCCAACATCCCCATGTCGTTGGGCATCCCAGCTCTTTCGATTGGCGCGGGCGGCCAGGGCGGCGGCGCGCACACGGCGCAGGAATGGTTCAGGCCCGAAGGCCGCGATCTGGGATTGAAGCGCGTCCTGCTGACCCTTTGCCTACTGCTGCGCGATCCCGAGTTGATAGCCCCCACACCGTGAACGTCCCGTGAACCGCCTGCAAGGGCGCGCCGAAGCCGCGCTCGTGGTCAACACCATCATCTGGGGTGCTACGTTCGTACTGGTCAAGCAGGCCTTGCGGGATGTCTCGCCGGTCCTGTTCCTGGCCCTGCGCTTCACCTTGGCCACCGCCGCCCTGCTGATCCTTTTTCGGGGCTCCTCGACAAATTGGTGGAGCCATCCGCGCAATCCCGGCTGGTCGCTCGGCGGCGGCGCACTCGCCGGCCTGTTTCTCTTTTCCGGATACGCGTTTCAAACCATCGGCCTGCAATTCACCACCGCGCCGAAATCGGCTTTTCTGACCGGACTCACCGCGGTGATCACTCCCCTGCTCGCCGCGCTGGTCTATCGCACCAGGCCCCGCGGCGCGGAGATTGGCGGCGTCCTGCTAGCCACCTGCGGCATGGCCCTCATGACGCTGCCGGCCGTGCCCGGCGCGACGCTGGCCATGAATCGCGGCGACCTGCTGACCATCTGCTGCGCGGCGTGTTACGCGGCTCACATCCTGACGCTGAGCCGTTATTCCGCGCGCGCCAGCTTCGAGGTGTTGGCCGTGGGCCAGATCGGCGTCTCGGCGCTGCTGGCGTGGTTGCTTTTTCATACCATGGAAACGCCCCACATCCGCTGGACTGCGGGCGTGTGGGCGGCCATCGTCATCACCGGGCTTTTCGCCACGGCCCTGGCCTTCACCTTCCAGGCCTGGGCGCAACGTTACACGACATCCACACGCACCGCGCTGATCTTTATGCTGGAGCCGGTGTTCGCCTGGATCACCTCGTACGTGCTGACGGGAGAGACGCTCTCCGCGCGCGCGGCGGCGGGGGCGGGCTTGATCCTGACGGGCATCCTGGTGGTGGAGTTGAAGCCGTTCCAGGCGCGGCCGCACCCGCCGTGATGATTTCCGCGAAGGCCGTTGCCTGAAGCCTGCGACCGTTGCCAATTGTTCCTGCTGTTCCGGCATGGATTGCGCGTCTCGGAAGCCTGGCGCCTGGGTAGACATCGAGAGCCGGGCGCTGCACGTCGATCGATTGAAGGGTGGGCTATCGACGACCCAGCCGTTACGCGGCGATCAGCTACTGGCCGTTGCTGCCTGGCTGAAGCAGCGCGCCCGGATCAAGCCGGGCCGGCAGGAAGTTCTTTGTCAGAGGGCCGCAGCACTTGCACCGTTCCACTGTCAACCAGGCCTAACGAGAATCCAGCGCCCGTCGCATCGCTGCCCTTGCTCACTCATCCGCATGCTACAGCTAAAAAAGAGCGGGCCTTTGTTCGCTTGTGCTACTCTGTAATCAGGGCCATTGCTGCGGCTACGGAGTCCCAGAAAGTATTGATAAATAAGGATGTTATGTTAGGCAGTTAGCAAGTAAACTAGTGGGAAAATTAGTAAGTAGACACATAAGCTAGCTAAATAAGAGAGGAATCATCGATGTTAGTAAGCAAAGCAATCAATCATGAGTTGCATCAGAAAGAGTTAGAGAGGAGAATGACACAACTTAAGATGGCTAACGAAGGAGCAAAGCTAACTATTATGGACTATGCTAACGAGCTGGGCATCAGTGGGCCAGGCGTAAAGAATATTAGAGAGTGTTCGAGACAGGAAGATTCTGATGGTTACAGCACCAACCTCCAAAGTGCAGAAGTTCTGGGTGTTTGTGGCAAAAGTGAGAGATCAGCATCGGTTCACGATAGCACTCAAACCGTTCCATCACCGATCCCAAACGGTAACCAAGAAGCCATTTCTCTTTGTCAGCCGGCGTTCATTCACGTCCGAAAAACGCGCGATGCAGGAGGCCGTATGGTTGTTCGGTACAGTCGCATGGAAGCGCGTCGGCGGAGACCTCAAGGCACCCGTCGCTTTTGTTTGTAGAGCGCCATAGCTGGACCCGCCTCAAAGAATGCGCGGACCCGCCAAGTTAGGACGACGGGTCCGCGTTTCGTTGTGCCGTTTTTCCGGATTCCGCGTAACGCATCGTGATGAGTATCCCGGTCCCGGCCCCTTTTACCAGATTTTACGCTGGCCGCGCGGATGCGCTGATCACGGCTGATAACCGGCACATCGAAATAAACGGCCGTTGCAGCCACGATGCGGTCTGGCAGGTCCGGAACCTCGGCGCGTGAGACCTGCCGCATCACCTGAACGATGGCAGCGGTAAAAACGGCTTCCGTGAAAACATGTTCAGGGTCAGACAGGGCTTGCGTCAGTTCTTCATACGCCGCGTGTGGCAGCCGGCTCTTTTCGATCAAGTAAACCAGCTCGGCCAAACTTATGGTCGAAATAGCGATCTTGCGTCTCGTGATGGCCGCATCGTTGATAAACGCTGCGGCGGCAGCGGACAGTCTGGCGTCGTCGAATAAATGCCAAAGCGCCGTATGGGTATCGGCAACGGCTGCGATGGTCACTGATCTTCGCCAAAGTTGCGGAACATCTCGGCCCGGTTAGCGTCGATTTCCTCGGCCGATGGAGCCTGTCCGTATTTGGCGAACATGCCGCGCCCCATCTTGAAAGGGACACCCGATTGCGCCTCGAGTGAGGCCGCGACGTCACGTTCCAGAACTTCACGCGCGTAACCCTCGGCGGAAACGCCATGCGCGTTGGCCTGCACCTTCAGGGCAGCCCCAAGCTTTTCTGGAATTTCGATCATCATGGCGATCTCCCATCCCCAATTGTAGCGATTTGCGGGGCACGGTCAAACGACGCCCGGCCGCTCGCGGCCACCCACCACCCCTTTAAATCCAACCTCATGGGCTCCGATCGTCCAAACACAACCACCAGCCACCAGCCACCAGTCACCGGCCACGCCGTGCGCAGTATAATGGGGTAAGATCGCAAGCCGCCGAAGGAGCGTGATAATCCCATGAGTCTTATCGATAAATTGCGCAGACAAAAGTTGCTCTCTTTCACCTTGATCCTGTTCACGCTGGCCATCGGTATCGTCATCGGTACCTTGGTAAATACAGGCGCAAAGGCCGCCAAGGACAACACCTCCGCCCCCGGAGCCAGCCCCTTGACGATTCCCAATCCCGTGCCATTGCAGAATGCGTTCTCCACCATTGCCAAGCAGGTGGAACCGTCGGTGGTCAACATTTCAACCACCTATCTGCCCAAAGCGCCGGCACAGGCGCACGGCGGCCGCCGCCGCGCCACTCCCCAACCCGATAACGGCGATGAGGAGGACCAGGGCGATCAAGGCGACCAGGGCGGCATGGAGGATTTTTTCCAGCGCTTCTTCAACAACCCGTTTGGCGGCAATAATCCCCAATTTTCTTCGCACCGCACCAACGCCCTGGGCTCCGGAGTTGTGGTGGACAAAGCCGGGTACATCATCACTAATCATCACGTGGTCGACAAGGCCGACCGCATCCAAGTGAAATTCCTCGGCGATACCACCGAATACGATGCCAAGGTCGTCGGTGTGGACGCCCCTACCGACTTGGCCGTCATTCGCGTCGAGGGTAAAAGCAACCTGTTGCCCGCACGCATCGGCAACTCCGACGCCGTGCAGGTAGGCGATTGGGCTATCGCTATCGGATCGCCATTCAATTTCCAGGAGACCATGACGCTGGGCATCATCAGCGCCAAGGAGCGTGACGTCGACCCCACCCAGCAGTTCCAGCATTTCCTGCAGACCGACGCGGCCATTAACCCCGGCAACAGCGGCGGCCCGCTGCTGAACATCAACGGTGAAGTGGTCGGCATCAACACGGCGATCGCGTCCCGCTCGGGCGGCTATCAGGGCATCGGCTTCGCCATGCCCATCAACGAGGCGGTCAAGGTCTATAACGACATCATCAAGAACGGCAAGGTAGTGCGCGGCTCCATCGGCATCGCATTCCCGCAGTCCGACACGCAGAAGGCCGAGGCGCTGCTGAAGTCCAATGGCGTGACCGAGGGTGTTTTCGTGGAGCAGGTGCCCGCGGGCGGCCCGGCGGATAAGGCGGGCATCAAAGAAGGCGATATCATCGTGGCCCTCAACGGCAAACCCGTGCGCAATGGCGGCGAGTTGGTCGATCGCGTGACTTCCACTCCCATAGGCACGACCGTGAATGTGACCATCATGCGCGAACGCCGGAAGATGGAATTCCCGGTGGTGGTCGCCGATTTGGCCAAGGTATTCCCGGATCGCTTCGGAAGCGGTAAGCAGGAAGAGGCTGAACCTGCGGAAGGCACCCAGGCCCGCTTCGGGCTCATGATTGAAAATCTGACCCAGGCCCGCCGCGACAACATGGGCATCAAGCAGGCGGGTGTGCTGGTCAGCTCCGTGGAGGAGAATTCGTTCGCGGAAGACATCGACATGCGGCGCGGCGATGTGATCGTAGAGATCAACCGCCAGGCGGTGCACACCACCGACGATGTGAAACGCATCCAACAGACCATAAAGCCGGGCGAGGCGGTAGCGTTCCGGATCCTGCGGCAAACCGGCCGCGGCGAATGGTCGCCATTGTTCCTGGCCGGTTCGCTGCCCAACCATCCGTAAAGCGGCTACGATGGGTCGCGCGTCCATATCGGGAATTATGGCAGTAGTGGCGGCGGGGCTGATCTGCTCGTGCGCTTGGT
This sequence comes from Bryobacterales bacterium, assembly GCA_963756605.1. GTDB lineage: Bacteria > Acidobacteriota > Terriglobia > Bryobacterales > Bryobacteraceae > Bog-159. The sequence continues at coordinate 59,500 of CAVWOT010000002.1, forward strand.
GCGCGACGACCACGCCGACGAAAAAAACCACGACGACGGCGCCGAAGACACCCGTGCGCACAACCCGCACCGTGCGTACGAAGCGCGCCACGAAGAAGTCCCCAGCGCGGGCGGCTTGGCATCCCGGCCAGACCGCCCCCACGCCTGACCGTTACAAGGAAATTCAGGAAGCGCTGGCGAAGAAGGGCTATCTGCACGGGGAGGCCACCGGCGTCTGGAATGCGGATTCGGCCGATGCGCTGCGCCGGTTTCAACAGGATCAAAACCTGTCGGCCAGCGGTAAGCTCGACTCACTTTCTCTGATCGCGTTGGGCCTCGGCCCCAAGTATTAGCGCCCTTCCAATGGAAAGCGCATCACTTCCTGCTGCTCTCGACTAAGAGACTGCCACACGGCGCGCGGAATCGCATTCACGTCCCGGCTGTCGTCCGCATACCAGCGGCGCACGTAGCGGATGGTGGCGAGGGCGCGCGGCGTATCGGTCCGGTTGGGGGTTCCGCGATGGATGGCCCACGGATGCCGTATCAGCACATCCCCCAGATCCAGAGTGACTGGCTGCGGCGCAATTTCCCCTTGCTCCACGGCGCGGAAGGCATCGCCCCTGGCCATCTTATGCGTGCCCGGGACAATCTTGATGGGGCCGTGCGCCGCCGAAATGTCGATCAGGCCAAAGCTGACCACCAGAATATAAGTAGGCAGCGGCAAGTCGGGATCCTCGGCGAATAACGGATGCCGGTAATCGACGTGGAACTGCTGATACGTGGAGCCTGCGAGGGGCGCGTCGCAACCCCACTGATCGGCCGCCATTCTGCCATCCATCAACTGGCGGGCTATGCCCAGGATCACGGGATCGAAGAAAAACTCCGGCCGAAAGCAGGGTGGATCAAACGGCATAGGCAGGAAGTGACGCCGGTCGCCGCGGTTGGGCTGGTCTCGATTTTTCTGGATATAGTCCAGCAGAATGGGCAAAAATGCGTCCCGGCAACTGCGGATCAGCGCGGTGTCGAAGTGCCCTTTGAGAATGCAGAAGCCCCGGTCTGCGAGCTCGGCGGCTTTCTCGTCGCACGGTCCCAATTTCTATTCCTGTCGCAGCGCGCGGACGGGGTCGATGCGCGTCGAGCGGCGCGCGGGCACGTAGCACGCCGCCAGCGCCAGCGCAGCCAGCAGGGCCGGCGCGCCCAGCAGCAGCACGGGATCGGCGCCATGCACAGATGCGACGGAAAAAAACATACCCGCCAGAGCGCGCATTCCGGCCCACGCCAGTGCCAGTCCGATGAGCACGCCAAACGTCACCAGCAGCGCGCCCTGCTTCATCACCAGCGCCAGCACGTCGCGCTTCTGCGCGCCCAGCGCCAGCCGGATGCCGATCTCGTGGCCGCGCTGGGCCACCGCGTACGCCGTCACTCCGGCGAGTCCTACTGCAGCCAGGATCAGGCCGAACACGCCCAGCAGCCCGTAGGTCCAGGAGGCGCCCCGCAGCGCGGACATGAACTGCGCGATATGTTCATGCATACTGCCCGCGTTAAACGGCGTGATGTTGGGGTCCATGGCGGAGATCTCGCGGCGCACGGCCGCGATTGCGTCCACACCGGGCTGGGCGCGCAACAGCAGGGTCACGCCGCGCAGCGACGGTTGCGCGTAGTCCGCCGGCCGCAGCGGAAAGTAGACCGCCGGATGCTTCTTGTTGATCACCAGGTCTTCGGTGACATCTCTCGCCAGGCCCACCACCTCGTAGGTCCGGCGCTGGCGGCCGAGGGCGCTCGCCCGATAGTCCAGCGTGCCGGGAAACGCGCCGAAGCTTCCGATGGCTTCGCCGTTGCTCAACTCGATGCGCCGTCCAACGGGATCCTGCCCCTTCCAAACCACGCGCGCGAATTCTTCGCTGACGATGACGCCGCTCGCGCCGGGGTCCTCGTCTTCCTGGCGGAAGCTGCGTCCGGCGAGTATGGCGATGCGCGCGGTTTCGAAATAGCCGCGGCCCACGATATGTTTGCGGGCCCAATCCGCTTCCCCCGCAGGCGTCGCGAACCGCACGCCGGTGTTGCCGTCCATCGCCGCGGGCAGCGTATCGGTAAGGCAGGCTGCCGCCACGGAAGGCAGCATCTCAACCCGATCGAGCAGCTTCTGGAAAAAGTCGGTGGCGCGCGCAGCGGAGTATCCATCGCGCACCGGATCGAGAGAGATCAGAAAAAGGTTTCTGGGATCGAAGCCTTCCTGCATCCCCAGGGTGCTTTGTATGCCGAATCCCATGTATCCGGTGAGCAGCAGAAGCGTGAGGGAGGCAGCCATCTGTCCGAGCACGAGCACGCTGCGCAGGCTTAAGCGGCGAAACTTGGGCAAGCGGATGTTGCCGCCTTCTTTTAGCGCGGGCAGCAGGCTGGGCCGCGTGGCGGCCAGCGCGGGCGCCAGTCCGAAGGCCACGCCGGTGACCACGGCGATCGCAATACAGAATAGCAAAGCGTGCCAGTCCGGGGTTAAGTCATAGGCGACCGGTACAGGCACGGGCATGCGCAATTGCGAGAGCAGGCGCATCAGCCACATGCACAACGGGAACGCCGGCACGGCCGCGCCCAAGGCGATCAGCATGCTCTCGGTGAGCAACTGCCGCACGAGACGGGCCCGGCCCGCGCCTAGTGCCAGGCGCACGGCGATCTCTTTGCGCCGGTCCGCCGCGCGCGCCAGCATCATGTTGGCCACGTTGATGCAGGCGATGAGCAGCACCATACCGCCCATCACCATCAGGAATTCGCGGAACAGCGGCATATCCTGTTTGCGGATCGGGATCATCTTGCCGGCGCTCACCAGCAGCACGCGGCGCCCTTTCTGTTCTCTGGCGGCGTCGCCGTACGATTGCTCCATCTGCTGCGCGACGGCATCGAGTTCGGCTTCGGCGGCGGCTTCGGTGATCCCCGGCCGCAAGCGCCCGGCGACCTGGAACATGGTCAGGTCGCGGCGTTCGAGCGCATGACCGGCGAGTTCCGGCGACAGGCGCGGATCGACCGTGACCGGCAGCCACACATCGGCGGCGAACAGCGTCGGCGATGCTCCCAGAAAGTCCTTCGGCCCGACGCCGATCACGAGCGCCGGGTATCCATTAATGCGCAGTGTCTTGCCGATGATCGTTGGATCGGACCCGAGATGCTCGCGCCAGTAGCGGTCGCTGATCACAACGGCGGGCGGGCGTCCGGGCTGTTCATAGGACGAATCGAAGAAGCGGCCTAACGAGGGATCGACGCCCAGTGTGGAGAAGTAAGATGACGTCGCCAGTTGTCCCCAGACGCGCTCGTTGCGCCCGCCGTGCGCAATGCCGAACGGCACCGGCGCGACGTAGGCGAAGGTAGACGAAAACAGATTGCCCAATTCGCGATAGCGTTGGTAGGCGGGGTAAGACGACGGCGCCTGCAGGGCCACCAACTCGTCCGGATGGGGGACGCCGGGGAGATCGCGCAGGAAACCTTCGATCTCGCTATAGGCGCAGGTGGCGATACAAATGCCGAAGCTGAGCGAGATCAGCGCCACGGCCGTGAACCCGGGCGAGCGCGCCAGCATGCGCAGCCCATAGCGCGTATCCTGGCGCAATTCGGCCAGGTGTTCGGCCGGCACGCGCCACGCGATATCGAGCAGCAGGCGCATCAGCCCTACGATGCCGTCGCGGCGCCAGATCCCCACGATGGCCTCTTCAGTCACGTGCGCGAGTTCGTCGCCGTAGGCGTTCTTGAACTCGTATGGAAAGGCCGCGGCCAGCGCGCGATAGAGGCGCAGAACGAGGGCAGCCGGCCGGTTCGCGTGCGGCGTCATGATACGGCTCTCCGTTCGCGCACGCCGCGCTTGGCGCGTATGGCGCGCACCAGATCTTCGAGGCGCTGGCTTTCCGCCGCGAGCACCCGGCGGCCCAGGCGGGTGAGGCGATAATAGCGGCGGCGCGCATCGTCTTCTTCGGGGGCCGGGCGGTCAGTGGATTCTTCGATGAGATCGGATTCGATCAGCCGCTTCAGTGTGCCGTACAGCGTGGCCGGCCATAAACGGACGAGACCACTGGTGCGATCGAGGACTTCCTGCATGATGCCGTAGCCGTGCTGCTCCTGATCGGATAGCGAGAGCAGGACATGGAGCCAGTGTGGTTTTAGAGGCAGGAAGCTCTCCGGGCTGTGGGGGTGAGGCATATGTGTATGAGTTGATATATATACCAACTGGGAAGAAAAGGCAAGCGATGTCACCGCCCGGTTCTGCGAGTTGTACGATGAATTATGCGCGCTGGTTTGCGGCGCCCCGAATTATGACCAGGCGGAGAATGGCCAGGTTGTTGGCGTTGAGTTGGGCGCCCTGGCCGCTACAGCGCGCCAATGCGGGGCAAGCGAGCCCGGATACCGCGGCAGACCTGAACAAGGAGCGCCGGTATCGCGCCGATGCCGAGGTGCTGATCCTTTCGATACCCATTCTGCACCGCCAGGGCGTAGGCGGCGGCAGCGCACTATGGCGCGAATGGCGCGAATCCGCTGGGCTGATGCGGCGGCTGGAGTTCACGGGCTACTCGAACCCGGAGCGCGCCGCCGGCTTGAACCGTTTGGGCTTCGTGCGGGAGACGTCCTGCCGGCGGGAGAGCGACGTGCACGAATCCAGCTATTTCGGTGTGATGACGGCTTCGCCGGAAGACAGCGCCGAAGAGGCGCACAAGGCTCTGGGATCCACCGCCACCGAGGCGATGTATACCGCCATTGAGGGGCGCATGGCGGAGGGACAGGTGGAGACCGCCAGTGCGCATTTCACCGGACCGGCGCGGCTTTCGCCCAGCCGCCGGAGCGAATTGATCGTGCGCGCCGAGCAGGCGCTGGCCACGGCGCCGCGAAAGCCGCCCGAGTTTCGCGTCGACGGCGCCATGCGTCTTCCCTTCCTGCATGTGCTGGCGGAGGCGCTACGTCACCCGGAACGCGGCCAGAGCGAATACGTTTACGCGGGGCGACTGTACCAGCTGTGGGTGCGGCATGCGCCGGATACCCGCGCGACGGTATACTTCCAGAAGCGCGGCATGCTGCGCGCGGGGGCCGGGGTGGCGCGCGTAGACGGCAAGGTCATGCGCGCGGCAGGCGGCAAGGAGACGGAGTTCAGACTGTGGTTCGAAGAAGGCGCGGCCCAGCCGGTGCCCCTCAGGATCGATTTCCGGGCGAAGGCTTATTTGCGGTTGGTGTTTGAAGCGGAGGGTTAGGTGCGCCGCCTCACGCTGCAGACCATCTCTGCAGCGATCCGAGCCGCCGTAACCGGCGCCAGCAGAATCCCGTTCCGATAGTGTCCATACGCCAGCCACAAACACGTCTCGTCCACGCGCCCGATCCGCGGCTCGAACCCCTCTACCGCCGGACGAAACCCCAACCACGCCGTGGGCGCCGCGACCGCTCCCAGTTCGGGCAGCAGTTCTATCGCGCGCGCGTGTATGTCCGCCACGATTTGCGGATCCAGCGTGCGATCGAAACCCACTTGCTCCGAGGACGTCCCCGCGATCGTGAATCCGCTAGACCGCTGCATTACATATGTATGACCATGGCGCAGTATCGGTCCCAATGATCCCGGCTTCATCCCATACCCAAGCAAGTGTCCGCGCACCGGAAACGAAGCTGGAATCGGAATCCGCCCGCCGCTGCCCAAGACTGTGATCGCCCCACTCCAGGCACCCGCCGCCAGCACCGCCGCCGAGCCCGAGAGCACACCCGTATCGGTCTCGATTTCCGCGCGATCGCGGCTTACCCTTACCGCCCGCACCGGCGTAGTTTCGCAGATCCGTACGCCGCGCTTCTCACAGACGCTACGAAGCGCCCGCATCACCTCCCGCGGATCGACCATGGCATCATCCGGATAGAAAAGTCCGCCGACCGTGACGTCCGCACGGATGCCCAGTTCCGATTGCGCCGCGCGGCGCGCCAGCAATTCCTGCCATTCGGCCTCCGTACGCGCGATCTCGATCCCGCCGCAGCGCCGGTAGTCGATCTCGAGGCCCGCTTCGCTCTTCAGCTCCGCGACGAACTCAGGATAAAGCGCCATGCTCTGCAACGCAAATTCCGCCCACCCGCTGCGGCCGGCGATCTCCCCACCCGGCGCCAGCATCCCCGCGCCGGCCCAACTCGCCTCTCCGCCGAGTGTGCCCATATCCACCAGCGTGACGCCCGCTCCCGCCTGCGCCAGCCGCCAGGCAATCGAGCTGCCTACGATTCCACCGCCGATGACGACGACTTCGCTGGCATCCGGTGAACGAGCAGGCATCCACACCATGTTAGAACCATGTTAGAGGAACCGGCTCACGTGATGCATCTGGTACCGAACGTGCGATGCGTAAGTACGGTTATTAGGGTTATAGCTGAGAGTTGTCAGATAAATCCCAAAAGGTTAACAATCGCCACCCCTAGGCTAAAGCATCTCCTGAATTTGCAATAAGCTACCGGGCAATGGCGCGCGCCGCCCCGGATCGGACAACAATAAAAACGATACAAATGTCGATCCTGCGTCACAATGGATTAAAGTCCAGCCGCGAGCCTATGACCGACAATGTGAAACTGGCCCAGAAACGCGGCCACAAACGCGAGGGCCCCGCCGCAGCGCGGAACGTCTCCGCTTTGCTCGTGAACCAGTTGGATCCCCAGCACATCGTGGGTGTCGAAGAAATCGTGTTACCGGACGGAGTCCCGGTTATTTCGGCCCGGGTCAGCTTTGATGGCGGCGGTTCATGGAGGGAATCCTGGCCTTTGCCGGTCGAAAGACAGTGGGCCGGCGTGGTGGGACCGGTTCTCGCCATGGACGCCCACGGCACCGTGCACCTTGGCGCGCTGGGCCTGGACCCCGACCGTTCCCGCGCTTCCCTGATCGTCTACCGTTCCGAGGATGGCGGAATCCATTGGACGCTGCCGGAAGTCGTGCTCGATGGCGTGGCGGAGTGCTGCTACTCGATCGCCGCCGATCTCAACCCGGCCAGCGCGTTTCAAGGCAGCGTCTATGTGGCCGCCGACATGGGCAATTCGCTGTGCTTTGCGCGCTCCTCCGACGGACAGTCATGGAGGGGCAGGGGGCATGCGCGGCCCGGACCGCTACTCAGCGGGCTGTGTTTCAATCCCGAAGTACTGGTGGATGCCACCGGCGCCCTGCACCTGGTATGGATGACCGGACCATCCGGCTGCAGTATCAAAGCGGTCCACTCGAGCGATGGCGGCGCCACGTTTGGCGCGCCCGTAACCGTCGCCGAAGGTATCATCGGCGTCCAGGAGGGGCTGCCCGAAACGGCCCCGACTACCTGCATCGCGCCCGACGGCGTGGCCCTGTGCGTATGGGCCGACGACCGGGAAGGCCGCGCCCGGATCTACTGCCGCCGCTCGCTCGACGGGGGCCAAACGTGGCTGGGCCCGCCCGCCGGCGAGCCTTTGGTGCCGGGTATCGGCACCCGCCAACACGAATTCCAGCCGCACCTGATTTTGACCGCGGGCGGCGAGATCTGCTGCGCCTTCTACGAATACGGACCGAAAACGCAAGACGGTGATTTGCTGGTCGATCTGGCCATGGTGGTTTCCTATGATCGCGGCGCCACGTTTACGACCCACATGATCCTCAGCGAGCGGCCCTGGGATCCGGCGGTGGAACGTCCGATGTCCCGCGGCGCCACCTCCGGCGCGCTCGCCTGGCTGGCTTTGCGCTAGCGCCTCAGGCGCGCGCTTCAGCGGTCGCCGGTATTCACCGTTTGCCGCGTATGCCGCTTCAAATACCAGCAGGGTGAATCGCCAAAGTGGGAGAACAGAGAATTCACGCAATCCTGCGGCGCCGGCGGATCAAACGAATACTGAGTCTTGCCGTCTTTCATCGGGATGACCCAAGTCCGCTGCACGATGACGCTGCCAAACTGGACCCGATTGTGCGGAATCCTATATTTTAACGCGACGTAATCGCCCAGGTAGACGAGCGCGCCCGCCAGCAGAAGCGAAATCGCGGCAGTGAGCAGTGAGCGCTTCAAATCTTCAAAAACAGCTTGCGCCGGTACATCCAGTAGAGCATGATCCAATAGGTCAGCAGCACCGCCGCACCCAACAGGAAGGGTTCCAAGCCAGGTCCCAAAAATCGGAAGGCATTCGGCCCCAGGTGAATGCGGAACGAGCTGAAGACGAAGCGCTCGCATACGTGCGCAATCAGGTAAGCCGCAATCGAGTTCATGCCCACCACGACTAGCGGAAAAGCCCACTTGCGATAGCCCTTCACATCGATCACCCAGCTGAATGCTGCCGTGAACAGGAAACAGATGCCGCCGCTGAATAGGGTCCAACTGGGTGTCCAGATGCGTTTCACGATGGGACAAACGCCGGTAAAGTGCAGCAGCAGACCGGCCGCGACAGCCGCTAATCCTGCGATAGCCAGACGCCGCATGGGGATCGCGGGCGCGTCCGCGCGCAGCCAGCGGCCCGCCGCCAGGCCCAGGATCATGGTCCCCAAGGTCGGAATAAAGCTCAGCGTCAGGTATCCGCCTTCATTGAAGACGAAGGGCTGCCTGCGCGGGAACAGATTTAGAAACCACTGATCGAAGGCATTGCCCAGATTCGCGTTTTTGTTCCAGTGCGCGGCAAAGCCGGTCGAGAAGTGCGCCCAATCGGACGGCACGCCCACGGATTGCCAGTTGAACCCTGGCCCGGGGACGGGGTAGAGCGCCCACGCCAGCCAATAGCCTGTAAGGACCACGGCGAGCGCGATCCACTGCCAACGCGGTTTGCGGAATCCCAACAGGTACAGAAACGGATAGCCTAACCCGATCTGGGTGAGCGTATCTTCAAACGTGAAGTAGGTGCGCGAGCTATCCATCGACCGCAGGAAGATGCCCAGCGCGATCAGCAGAAACGAGCGCCAGATGGCGTGCGCCCACATTTTGCCAAACGTGCCGCCCTTGGCCAGCCGGCTGGCGATGGAATAAGGCAGCGCCACACCCACCAGGAAAGAAAACGACGGCTGAATCATATCGTGCAACGAGCAGCCGGACCAGGCGACGTGCGTCTGGTTGTATCCCAGAAACGCCCAGAACCAATTGCCGGGATAGGCGTGCGCCACGCGCGCCAGTTCCAGAACTTCGGCCATCATCAGCAGCATCACCCAGCCACGATAAGCGTCTACGGCGATGTTGCGCGGCAGCGGCTGCGGGGCGCGGGTCCACTCGCGCGCCGGGGACACCGGATTGAGTGTCGCTTGCAAGCGTCACCTCCAAAGGGGAGATAGAATCGAAGTTACCACACAATGACGTGGGGCAGACCGCCCGTCTACGGCAGGTCTGTGGTGGGTCTCCACCAGAACCGCCTCCGCGAATTAATTGCGCGGCGTGGTGTCTTTGGGTGTGGCCAGGTAACCCGTGATCTGGTCCTTGCCCACCTCGTTCACCACCAGTTCATACGGCTGCTTCGCCTTGGCGACGTAAAACTGCAGCGGCTCGTTGATGCCCTTATCCTTCTTCTCCACCGTCTTGTCGTCGGCCAGCACTTCCACCGTATACTTGTTGCGCTTTTTGTCGGTGCTCTTCAGCTTCAGCGAAATATCGCCCACGCGCTTGGGCTGCTTGTCCTTGCGCAGCAGCGTAAACTGGAAGTAATTGCGCTCGCCGAGCCTCTTCAGCGCATCCAGTTCCTTGGCGTTGGTGGCCACGTATCCGCTCTGCACACCCAGGTCGCCGATGGTCTTGTTCAGATTGGCAACGGTTTTTTCCAGCTCCGCCTTGGTGGTTCCCAAGTCCGTCTTTACGGTGCTTACATCCCCACTCACTTCGCCGATCTTGGCATTGGCGGTGGTGGCCTGCTGCTGAACGTCGGTGATCTGCGATTGCACCTGCGCCTGCTGTTTGGCCTGGGCCTCCGTCAGTTGCCGCGCGAGTTGGTCGGCGTGCGCCTGGGCCTCCTGCTTGGCGTGACCGGCGGCCAGATTGGCCTGCTCGCGCGCGGCGGCCAGTTCTGCCTTCAAGGTATCCACACTGCGCCGCTGCGACGCCGTAGTAACCGAAGTGGCCTCTTTCAGCGCGGTGATCTCGGCCAGCATGTTCCTGGCCGTCTCACGGTCTTCGGTACGCGTGGTTTCCACGCGATACCACAATGCAATATTGGAAACCAACAGGGCGATTAACCCTCCGGCCACCAGTGCGGTTTTCACACCCGAGCCACTCGGCGGGGGTGTATACATCGGGCTGCTCACGTGTCTGTGCTCCTCGAGGTAGAAACCTTTCCATTATAGACTGTTACGGAACGATTTACGTTTCAGCTCGAGCCGGGCTGCAGCTCGAAACTTTGTCCCGGCGCGGGCGCCACCGCGTCTACACCGTATTGCGTATGTATGACGCTCGCCAGCGCTTCAGACTGCGCCCGCTCTCCGTGGACCAGAAAAACCTTCTTCAGATGCGGCGCCAGCGGCTTCAGCCAAGCGATCAGTTCCCCCTGATCGGCGTGTCCGCTTAACTCGTCCAGGCTCGAAATTTCGGCGCGCACCGTTACCGGTTCGCCGAACACGCGCACCTCGCGCATCTTTTCCACCAGCTTCCGCCCCAGCGTGTCCTGGGCTTGAAAGCCCGTGATCAGAACCGTATTGCGGGCATCATCCAGGTTGTTCCGCAGGTGATGCAGGATACGGCCCTGCTCGCACATGCCGGAAGCCGAAATCACTATGAACGGACCATGCAGGTCATTCAGCTTCTTGGATTCGGCGGCCTCCCGGACATACTGCAGGCGGCTGAAGCCGAAGGGATCCTCGCCATCCAGCAGATATCGCCGCGTTTCCGCGTTGAAGCACTCCACGTGCTTGCGGAATATTTCGGTGACGTTTACCGCCAGCGGGCTATCCACGAAGATCGGAATGCTGGGTATCTCGCCCGCGTTGGCCAGTTGATGCAGCAGCAGCACCAGTTGCTGCGTGCGGTCCACCGCGAAGGCCGGCACGATAATGCGCCCGCCCCGCGCACAGGTGCGGTTCACTACGTCGCGCAGCTTGTCGATTACGTGCGTCGCGCTCTTATGAAAGCGGCCGCCGTAAGTGCTTTCGAGGATCAGGTAGTCGGCCTGCGGCAGGGCGTCCGGTGGACGCGTAATGGGCAGATTGGGACGGCCCAGGTCGCCCGAGTACGCCAGGCGCACGCGCACGCTGCCATTGCGGTAGTTCAAAATCAACGAAGACGAACCCAGGATGTGGCCGGCATCGTAGGACTCATAACTGAAGTGTGCGTCGAGGCTCTTGGGAGTGTAATAGCCGACCGGCTGAAACAGCGGCAGAGTGCGCTCGGCATCCTCCATGGTGTAGAGCGGCACTACCGGATCCGGACCGCTGGCGGTTGCCAGGCCCCCGTTATGCCGGCGGGCGGCGCGCCTGTTGACGAACTCTGCATCCTTCTCCTGGATATGTGCCGTATCGCGCAGCATGGCGTCGCACAAGTCGCTGGTGGCCGGGGTCGCATAGATCGGCCCGCCGAAGCCGCTTCTCACCAGCGTGGGCAGGTTGCCGCTGTGATCGATGTGCGCATGCGAGAGCAGGACCGCGGCAATGGATGGCGCATCCACCTGCAGATGGCGATTCTTATAGTCGGCCTCCTTGCGCCGGCCTTGCGCCAATCCGCAATCGAGCAGGTACTGCTTGCCGTCGACTTCAAGCTGATGCATGGAACCGGTCACTTCGCCGGCGGCACCGCGGAATGTCAGTATCATATGCTTTGGAGGGCGGGCTTCAGCCGGCGCGGGGCTTCAGCCCCGCCGCAGCGTGCGCCACGCTAATTTCGCGTTATTTGCCGGCCTCCGAACCCAACCGGCTGGCCAGCGGATGCAATTGTCCGGCGTATTTATTGCCCGGCTTCTGGCGATAGGGCACCGACGACGGCGAGGACAACTGTTCGAATGTAAATGAGCAGATGCGCATGCCGGGATAAAGCGCCACGGCCATGCGGCTCAGATTGCTCAACTCGAGCGTGGCCTTGCCGGTCCAGCCAGGATCGAACAATCCGGCGGTGCCGTGGACGATGATGCCTATGCGTCCCAGGCTGGATCGGCCTTCCAGGCGACCGAGCACATCGGCATCCAGTTCAAGCGATTCGAGCGTCACGGCCAGCACAAAATCGCGCGGCTGCAGGACGAACGGTTCATCCGGCTGCACTTCGATGGTGCGCATGATGTGTTGCAGGCTGGCGCGATCGCGCGGATCGATAAAAGCCTGGCGGCTGTATTCGAAGACATTGAACTCATTGCCCAACCGGAAATCCACCGAGCAGCTGCCGAATTGCTCGGGTGGCAATGCGGGCGCGATCTTGATCTTGCCAGCTTCGATGTAGCGCTTGATGTCTACATCCGACAGAACCATGGCGGGCCTCCGGATAGGGTATCGTAACGCAGTTTGCTTCCGCGGATGCCCCACTTCCTGACGGTCGCGGCTCGGTAACGGGGCGAGCCTTGATGAGCCGCGACCGTCAGGGAGCGCCGGCGGCGAAGGTCTGTGCAATCAATTCCTGCGCTTCCTTCTGTATCCTCCGCAAATGGTCCTCGCCCAGAAAACTCTCCGCATAGAGTTTGTATACACTTTCGGTTCCCGACGGGCGCGCCGCAAACCAGCCGTGCGCCGTCACCACCTTCAGTCCGCCGATCGGCTCGCCGTTACCGGGCGCGGTGGTCAAGGTGGCTACAATCTTTTCACCCGCGAAATCGGCGGCATGCAACTCTTCCGGCGAAAGCTTCAGCAGCACAGCCTTCTGCTCGGGCGTGGCCGGCGCATCGATGCGCTCATAAACGGGCGCACCGAACTTCTCCGTCAGTTGACCGTATATCTCCCCGGGATCGCGGCCGGTGCGCGCCAGGATCTCGGCCGCCAGCAGTCCCATGATGATGCCGTCCTTATCGGTCGTCCACACGGTGCCGTCGCGCCTCAGAAACGACGCGCCCGCGCTCTCCTCACCGCCGAAGCCGAATTCGCCGCTCACGAGGCCGTCCACCATCCATTTGAATCCCACGGGCACTTCGACTAACTTCCTTTTCAGATCGGCGGCCACCCGGTCGATCATGCTGCTCGACACCAGCGTCTTGCCCACCGCGGCTCCCGCGGGCCACCCGGGGCGGTGTTGGAAAAGGAACGAAATCGCCACAGCCAGGTAGTGATTCGGATTCAGCAGGCCCGCGCTGCGCGTCACCACGCCATGCCGGTCATGATCGGTGTCGCAGGCGAAGGCCACATCGAAATGGTCCTTCAATGCGATCAGGCCGGCCATAGCGTACGGTGACGAGCAGTCCATGCGGATCTTGCCGTCCCAATCCACGGACATGAAACGGAAAGTGGGATCGACCGCGTCATGCATCACCGTGAGCGGCACGCCATAGCGCTCGCTGATGCGTCCCCAATACGCAATACCGGCGCCTCCGAGCGGGTCTGCGCCCACGCTGAGCTGCGCGCCCCGGATCGCGTCCATATCCAGCACGCTCGCCAGATCGTTCACGTACGCGGAAACATAATCGTGCTGGTGTGTGGTGGATGCTTTGCGCGCGCCCGCGGCCGGCATGCGCAGTACGTCGCGCAGCCCGCCCTTCAGGATTTCATTGGCACGGTCCTCAATCCAGCGCGTGGCGCCGGTATCGGCCGGCCCGCCGCTGGGCGGATTGTATTTGAAGCCGCCGTCCTCCGGAGGATTGTGAGAAGGCGTGATCACGATACCGTCGGCCAAGCCGTCCGCGCGCCCCCGGTTGTAAACCAGAATCGCGTGCGACAACGCCGGCGTCGGCGTGTATCCGCCGGCACTCTCGATCATGGTGTCCACGCCGTTGGCCGCCAGCACTTCGAGCGCGCTCACCCAGGCCGGTTCGGACAGCGCGTGCGTATCCATGGCCAGGAATAGAGGCCCCGTGATACGTTCCTGCTTGCGGTGTTGGCAGATGGCCTGCGTGATGGCGAGGATATGGGCCTCGTTGAACGATAGCGAGAACGACGATCCCCGGTGCCCGGAAGTGCCGAAGGCTACGCGCTGCGCGGACACGGCCGGGTCGGGCTGGCCCGTGTAATAGTCCGCGACCAGGCGGGGAACATTTACCAGCATGTCGGGAGGGGCAGGCCTGCCGGCGCGAGGATCGAGTGACATTTCCCCTATTCTCGCTCTATCGGGTATCCTTTAACATGCCCTCGCACAATTCTCTTCCGGAGATCTGGCTGATCCGTCACGGTGAGACCGCGTGGAGCCTTTCGGGGCAGCATACGGGCCGCACGGACCTGCCGCTGACGGCGGCCGGCGAGCAGCGCGCGCGGGAGGTCGGCAGGTACCTGGCGGGCCGGCACTTTGCCCTGGTGTTGACCAGCCCGCTCACGCGCGCGCGGGAAACTTGCCGCCTGGCGGGCTACGGTGATGTGGCCCAGATCGAACCGGACCTGCGCGAATGGGACTACGGCGATTATGAGGGACGCACCAGCGCGCAGATCCAGGAAAGCGTGCCGGGCTGGACCATATGGACTGCACCGGTTCCGCACGGCGAAACCATCCAACAAGTGGCCGCGAGGGCCAGCCGGGTGATTGAACGTGCATCCGGCGCCGGGGGCGATGTGGCACTGTTTGCGCATGGACATCTGCTGCGGATATTGACGGCTTGCTGGCTGGGAATAGCGCCGGATGGCGGGAGGTTCTTCGCGCTTTCGGCCGGCTCCCTCAGCGTGTTGGGCCATGAGCACGAGACGCGCGTCATCTCGCAATGGAATCTTCACGCGGGCGGCGCTTGAACCGCTCCCTCACGGTCGCGGCTCATTAACGCGGCTGTTGCTGAGCCGCGCGCGTCAGCAAGCGGTTCCCCGCTAGTGCGCCAGCGGCGAACTCAACGACGGCGTCGGTGCGGGCTGGCCATCCGGTGCGGGCGGCGCCACGATCTCTTCAGGATTCAAATACGAAGCGAATCTCCAGTTATTGTTGTCCAGTTGAAACAGAGCCACCTCGCTGCCGGATAGTTCAAATCGCGGGATGCACGCTTTCAGATCGTCGGAAGCTTTATCCCAGTCGATGTCCCAGCGGAACGAGACCTGCTTGGTTCCCGGCTGGCCGCCGTCCGTGATGCCGTTCACCTCGATGCGATAGGGTCCCTTCAGCAGAATCTCATGGCCTCGGCCGGATTCCTTCAAGCTGATGGCCGTCACCACCTTGTTGCCCTTTTCCGTCAATCGATAGGTGGTGGACCAGGCATTGCCGCTGTGGTCGGTGACTTCCACCAGCTTCCATAGGTCGTTCTTTACGCCGCACTCGATCAGGTCGTCGGAATGAAACGTGACTTTGAAATGGTTCATGTGTTCCTGCGACCAAAGCTGCGTAATGGCCGCGGCGGCCGCTTCCGGAACCAGGTCGGGAGGCGGCGGGGGATCGGACGCGCATCCAATCAGCGCACTCGACGCCGCTATAAGCAGCACGGCCACACCGTTACGAAGATTCAAACCTCCAATTCCAGGCTTCATCGCTGCCACCAGAATAGACCCATCGGACGATCTTTCGCACGCTATCGATCGTTAATCGCTGTCGCGCAACCCTGCCGGTATGCGATCATGCGGTGTTCCACCTAAGGGTCTAAAAACTATGAAACGTGTTTGGCTCGCCGCGGCGGCAGTCATATGCTGTGGCCTGGTGATGACGGCCGGCGAATTGGAGCGGGACGTCATGTCCATCAGCTACGCCAAGGAAACAGGCGCGCTGGCCGCCGCCTATCGGGGCGGCCAGGTAGTCGTTTGGGACTTCGAATCGGCGCAGGTGAAGCATGTCTACAATGCGTCTGCGCCGCGCAGCACACTGAATCAGCCGCTGGCGCATTTCAGTGCCGCCGGCCGGCGGCTGGCGTTTACGCAGGAGGGCGACGCCGGCCTGGTGTCCTACGCGACGGATACGGGTGCCTCTACCGTACTGGTGCCGCGCAGATTGCTGGTGAAGGGGATCACGGCTTTCAGTTGGTCGCAGCAGTCCGATGCGATGCTGGTGGCCATCGGCCGCGATATTTTTCTGATCAACCCGCAGGGGCACACGCTGTGGCAGCGCCGTCTGGAAACCCGCGCCATCATCACAGATGTGGCGTGGCATCCATCCGAGAGTTACTACACAGTAGCGACTGACGATGGCGAGGTATCCACGTGGGAAACCGCTAGCGGCCGGGTGATCAGTTCCACCAAACTGGATGTCGGCCGGCCTGGCACCGCGGTCAGCGTGGGCTGGACCAGCGAAGACTCGCTGGCCGCATGCGTACATGGACGCAACTTGTCCGTGCTCGATCCCGAAACGCTGAAGCCCAAGAAAACGAGCGACTGCGATTGCAGCGACTTCACCTGGTCGCCCGCAGGCAAAGAGATTTTCGCCTGGGCCCCGCCGAACATCGCGATTTTCAGCGAGGCAGGCCAGCGCGCGCGAGAGATTCGCACGCCATTCGAGGGCGATGGCCCGATCGTGTGGGCAGGGGAGGGCCGCCTGCTGACGGCTTTCTCGGATTCGACAGTGGTGCTGCGCGACACCCGCAGCGGAAAAATCCTTCGCACGTTCGCGCCCTAGACCATATGGACTCGCGCCCCAGGCTGGAAGGGGGTTTCGGGCTCCGAGTAGGCCTCTCTAGGGTTAGGGCAACGTAAGAACCGGCATTTCGTCGCGTGAGCCTTTTGTGCGCAGGGCGCACTTCTGCGCTATGCAGAGTGGGGTTCGTTGGAGCCGCTCCGGCGCCGGTCCTGACGCTGGTCCGGTCGATCGCGGCAGGTGCGCCGAAGATCGGTCGTGTAGAATCGGTCGTGTAGAAGGTGGAGGAACTGCTGGATCGCCGAAAGGGGCACCCCTGGGCGGAAGTCCGCCAAGGGTTGCATCGCAAGTTACAAGGCATATCGGGCGGTGGATGATTATGCTTACGATCGGGTACGGAATTTCCTGAGAAGGCGGCACCAGGTGTCCTCGCAAGGCACACGCCAGTTCGCTGCGGAAAGGGTGTATGGCCCCCTGAGGGTATTTCGTCTCCAAGGGCCACGGGTCGCGCGTAACGCGAGTCTACGATGAAGCCAGTCGAAATGCCGGATGCCTGAAATGGTCACGTCCGGTTTGATGACCGGGGATGGGAAACGGGGCGACCGGTTAGGTCAGTACCCGCGCCCATCCTCGACTCTACCCTGCGGCGGTTCTCCTCCAGACCCGCTATGCGGCGGGACGTAGACGTCCCGCGCAGGCGTAGACGCCTGCCCCACAAGGCTGTAATACTCGGCTACGCCGCTTGGCGTACCGTCCCGCGCCTGATAGGATATGGCTGATAACCTATGCGACTACGCGTGTTGGGAATCGTGCTGGCCGGTGGCAAGGGTACCAGGCTGTACCCGCTGACCAAGGA
This sequence comes from Bryobacterales bacterium, assembly GCA_963756605.1. Classification (GTDB taxonomy): domain Bacteria; phylum Acidobacteriota; class Terriglobia; order Bryobacterales; family Bryobacteraceae; genus Bog-159. The sequence continues at coordinate 76,825 of CAVWOT010000002.1, forward strand.
ACGCGCCAAACCCGCCGTGCCTTTCGGCGGGAAGTATCGCATCATCGACTTCGTGCTGAGCAACTTCATCAACTCGGGCATCTATTCGGTCTACGTGCTGACGCAGTTCAAGAGCCAGTCGTTGCTGCAGCACCTGAGCGAGGGATGGCAATTCGGGGGCCTGCTGAAGACGCAGTTCATCATCCCGGTGCCCGCCCAGATGCGCTCGGCCGGTGAGACCTGGTATCAGGGTACGGCCGACGCGATTTACCAGAATGTCAACCTGGTGGAGCAGGCCGACCCGCACGTGGTGGCGATCTTCGGCGGCGATCATATCTACCGCATGAACATCAACAGCATGATCGAATTCCACGAGCAGAAGAGCGCCACGGTGACCGTCGCCGCCATTCCCGTGGATAAGAAATTCGCCACGGAGTTCGGGGTTATCGAAACGGCTCCGGACGGGCGCATTATCGCTTTTCATGAAAAGCGGGCGGACGCTCCCACCATACCGGGCGACCCCGAGCGCGTTTACGCCTCCATGGGGAATTACATCTTCTCTACGCGCACTCTGCTGCGGGAGTTGTACGAAGACGCCAACAACGAGGCCAGCTCGCACGACTTTGGCCACGACATCCTGCCCAAACTGGCCGGCAAATCTGAGATGTTCGCGTACGATTTCCAAAGCAACCGCATTCCAGGCGAAGCGGCGGATGGCGCCGCCTACTGGCGCGACGTCGGGACCATCGACGCTTACTATGACGCCAACATGGACCTGCGTACGGTGAAGCCGGCGCTGAATCTGTACAACCGCCAATGGCCCCTGCGCACGGCCAGCTATCCCGAGCCGCCGGCCAAGTTCACCTTCGATGACCAGAACCGGCGCGGCGAAGCCATCGACTCCATCTGCTCCGGTGGATGTATTTTATCCGGCGGAGCGGTGAAGAATTCCGTGCTCTTTCGCGGGGTCAAGGTGCATGCCGGCGCGCAGGTGGAAGACTCGCTGATTCTGGACAACTGCGACATCGGACGGCGCGCCCGCGTGCGCCGCGCCATACTCGACAAAAATGTGCGCGTGCCCCCGGACGCCTGCATCGGCTACGACCTGGAGCAGGACCGGCGCTATCATCACGTCACCGAATCGGGCATCGTGGTGGTGGAAGGCAATCGGTCCCAGGTAGATATATCGATAATGGTCGTGTAGCGGGCACACCGAGGACCTGCCAACGCTCACGTCGAGCCGCCGCCTATGGAACAGCATGTTCTCGAGTGGATCTCCCATTACGGCTACCCGGCGATCTTTGCTCTGCTCATGCTGGGTATCGTGGGTCTACCGGTTCCTGACGAGACCCTGCTGACCTTCACCGGATACCTGATCTTCACGCATCACTTCAATCTCGCGCCCGCTTTCGTCACGGTGCTCGTGGGCACCATCTGCGGCATCACGTTAAGCTACACGCTGGGCCGGACCTTCGGACTGGCGCTGATCCACCGCTTCGGCAAATACATTCACCTAACCGAAGAGCGCCTGGCCAAAGCGCACCTTTTTTTTGAGCGCGCCGGGCATTGGAGCCTCACGTTCGGCTATTTCGTGCCGGGCGTCCGCCACCTGACTGCCTATGCCGCGGGCGTTTCGTATGTGCAGCCGCACATCTTCGCGCTTTTCGCATACCTGGGCGCGTTCCTGTGGGCCACCACCTTCGTGACGCTAGGTTACATCTTGGGGGATCGATGGCAGGTGGTCTCCGCGCAGATTCATCATCACCTGACCATTGCCTGTCTCGTGATTGGCGGGCTGGTCGTGCTGTATCTGGTATGGCGCAAGCTGGGCCTCAAGCGACGAATCGCGGGATAAACGCGGGTGCCGTGCCGGCGACTTTCCGCCAGCCGCTGTCAATCACGATCGCCCAAGGCACGATCTTGTCGTTCTCCACGCCTGGGTCCACGGATTGAAGTTAGCGTCGCGGCCTGAAACAGTGGGGCGCCCGACGCCGGCACGCGAAAGTCTGTATCGATGGCCACCGTGGCCGAGGCCAGCGAGGATCTGTGCGATCAGCCCGTCGAACGAGTAGGCCTGTTGGCCGATTTTTTGTGTAACCCGTGGATGACCTGTTCGAGGCGGCCGGCAGCCTTGTGCGCGAACAACGCAGGTTCGATGCCCGTCGCATTCGCGCGGTCTACTTACACTCAAATGTTGGCCCGATCACTTCCAGTAACACATCCCGATATGGCAGTTTTTGGTGGACGCTAGTGCGGCTTTGAACCTACAGAAGGAATAATGATCTCACGACGCCCAAAGATACGCGCATCGAGGGAAACTGCTCCAGGGCCTAGCCCAATAATGACCAGCAACATCGTTACCGCGAAGACAATCAGCGTTCTTGATTCGAACACAGTCGTCGCGCATGCAGGGAGCAGTGAAAGCCCGACACCGATGCCGCCGACGCCGACCACCACTCCCACGATCGGTGTCAGAAAGCCGATCAGCATGAGAACGCCGGCGGCCACCGCCGTCAAGCCCACGAACCATGCACCCGGCGCCGGATCCGGTCCGCGCAGATAGCATCTCCCCTGAACCAGTAGTGCTATGCCAAAAACTGCGCGCAGCAGTAGCAGTGTGATTCCGGGCAATCCGCCGGGGAACGCGGTGTATAACCGTTGCAGCGGGGTCTCCTCGTATTACTTGACGCGCTCGAGGTGCGTCTGAGTGTAGTTTAGGCGATGTATTCAAAGCAGGAATCCCCAAGTTCCGGAGTCTTTTTGTAACACTTTCCGGTGATAACTACGCATCAAAACTGGATGATGCCACGGCGTACGGCGATCGCAATAGCTTGAGTTCGGTCCTTGGCGCCGAGCTTGTCCATGATGTGTTTGATATGGACCTTAACGGTCTCTTCAGAGATAAACAGGAGTTCGGCGATGTCCCGATTCCGATTGCCGCCGCCGAGCTGGCGCAGTACCTCAATCTCGCGGGCAGTGAGGTCCTCATCACTCATATGCTCGGCGAGTTGCGCCGCTACCGCGGGTGGGACCCGCTTCTTTCCGGCGTGCACCTGACGGATGGCTTCGACGAGTTCGCTGGGAGGCATGTTTTTAAGCAGGTACCCGCGCGCACCCGCCTCCAGCGCTCTCTGAATCTCGACATCGCCTTCGAAGGTCGTGAGCATGATGATGCGGGCGTTGGGGAACTCCACGCGGATGGCCAGCATGGCGTCAATGCCGCTCAGATCCGGGAGCCTGAGATCCATGAGGGTGATGTCTGGTTGGTGCTCCCGGTATCGCTGGATGGCTTCGGTGCCGCTGGATGCGTCGGATACCAGCGCCATGTCCGGCTGGTTGTTGATGATGGTGGCAATGCCCTCCCGAAGCAGAGGGTGATCATCGACACAGAGTATTCGGATGCGCGGCTGATCGTTCATTTGCCCTTCCCACTCCTGTCTTCCGGCCCTTGGCTGGAATTATTCCGTTTAGCCGGCCGCCAACCACGCCACCTCAGCCTTCGATTGCCTTGATCCTCGAAGGCCACGTGGCTGGGGACGGAGAGTTCGATCTCGGTACCGGCTGTGGCACTGCTAAAAACATGCAACCGCGCGCCAATTCTGTCCGCTCTCTGGCGCATGCCTGAAAGGCCCCAATGTCCATCGCGCCCAGAGCCGACTACTTGAGGGTCGATCCCACAGCCATCGTCCCGCACCAGCAGATATAAGTGCCTGGTAGTATACTTCAGTTCGACCTCGATACTCTTTGCCCGCGCATGGCGAAATGCATTGAGGAGGGCTTCCCGTCCGATCCGGTACACTTCGTCGCGCAGGACTGGGCGCAACGGTCTCCGCTCGCCGTCGACAATGACGCGAAAGTCAACCTTATCCTGCGCCAGTTCGTCCTGGATGCGGGAAAACGCTTGTTCGATGTCAAGAGATGAGCTTTCCGAGGCGCGTAATCCGCGCACCGCGTTGCGGCCTTCTTCAATTACTTGCGCCATCAACTGCAGAGCCCGGGTGAGGATCCGCCTTTCCGGCGAGTCGGAGGCCAGGCGGTCAGCGGCGACATGGACGTGCATGGAGGCGCTCAGAAAACCCTGCAGTAATGTGTCGTGCAGCTCCTGGGCGATGCGCGTTCGCTCCGCCAGGCGCTCTTCGAAGCGGACACTGAGCCGGCTGGTCAACTGGTGCAGCCGAAACCGGTACAGAGCGAAGACTGCCAGCGCGCATGCCAGCACCACACTCGACCGGAACCACCAGGTCTGCCAGAATAACGGGTCGACTGCGAACGAGATGGCGGCCTCATTGTTGCTCCAGACCCCATCCGAGTTGCTTGCCATCACCCGGAAACGATAGGAACCGGGGGGAAGGTTGGTGTAGCCCTCTTCGCGCTCCGCGACGGGTTCGCTCCAGCCGTGGTCGAATCTATCTAACCTGTAGCGGTATCTGACGCGCTCGGGAACTGAGAGGCTCAGGCCCACATAGCCGAAGACCGTGCGGTGGTGGTGCGGTGGAATGCGAATGGGATCCTTAACGGGGATCGCGATGCCATCCGCGGAAATCTGCTGAATGTAGGTGAAGGCGGGCGCGGAACTGTTGGTCAGCCTGCCAGGGTCGACCACGGAGATGCCCCGATTTAAGGAAAACCAAATACGCCCGAACGGGTCGCCAAACACGGACAGTTGCCGCTTCACTCCTTCGACGCCGCGCAAGCCATCGGCAGGTCCATACTCGCGGATGTCGCCGTCGCCCAGCGTACCGCGCATGAGGTTCTCGCGATGCACGCGCAGTACATGATTTGAGGTGGACATCCACAACCATCCATACTTATCTTCCGCCAGGCCCAGAATCGGTTCTCGCAGCGAAGATGGCACTCCGGCGGGCACTATAAGACTGGCACTGCGGAACGCAAGACCAGCAGCGGTTCCGACCCAAAGTACACCCTTCGAATCCTGCAGCAGGCAGTTGACATCCTCCGAAGGCAAACCATCTGGACGTGTGTACGTTTTCCAGCGGCCGTTGGCCAGGGCGCTTAAACCATTCGGTGTGGCAAACCACATAACGTCGTCGGAAGTTTCCAGAATGGATGCAACCGTGTTCGACGCCAACCCACTGGCGCTTGTATAGGTCGTGAATTTCCCTTGGCTGAGCCGGCTCACTCCGCGGCTCAGAGTCCCGGCCCAAATCGCTTGATCGCGGCTCCGATACACGGAGTAAACACTGTTCTGCGCCAGTCCGTCGCTTTCGGTGTATGTCTCAGTCGTGACCGACTCACCTTTGAAGTGAAGATGGGTCAGGCCGCCGCGCTTTCTACCCAGCCACAATTCGCCCTCACCGCCGGCAATCGAGTAGACTACATCTCCATCTAACCCAGCCTCGTGAAGCTGTCCGTGCTTCCCATCCTTAACCCACCACAGTCCGCCATCGACCGGCGGGAACCACATCCGGTTTGCCGAATCGACGTAAACGGGATTACTGCCATCGGTGGGCAGCCCCTCCGGCTGTGAATATGTGACAAACGCACTGTCGCGCAGACGCTCCAGACCGTTGGCACTTCCTATCCAAAGGCTTCCTTCCCGATCTTCAAACAGGGCCGTTATGGCGTCACTGGCGGCCCCGCCGCTTTGGTTCAGGGAAGCGACGCCCTGGGAATTGAAACGCAACAGCCCGCGCGAGTCCGTGCCCACCCATATATTTGAATCACGATCCCGGGCCATCGTCAGCACCTGGAAATGATTGAGCGATGCCGGAATGCCTGCCGTGGTGAGCTTGTTGCCATTCCACCGCACGATGCCGTTGTCCGTGCCGATCCACAGATCGCGGCTGCCATCCGGAAGCAGGCAATTTACTTTCGCGTCAGGCAGACCGTTCCGTATCTCAAAAGTCTTACCACCGGCGCGACGAAAGAGCCCCGAGTCCCGCGAGCCCATCCAGATATCGCCGTTAGGCGTCTGCGCCAGAGAAATCACGGGAGACCGGGGCAGGTCTCCCGCCGCCAGCATTTGAAGTTTACCGGCGCGGAAAGTGAAGGCGCCCGATCCCATTCTCGAAAGCAGAATATCTCCCTGAATGGTCCGGCTCATCGCCGAGATAGCGGTGTATGATTGGGGGTCGGATGCAGGGGTTCCGAATACGCCGTTGCAGTAACGCAGCACGTTGAGATCCTGCAATTGCAGCCACAAACAGTTCCCATTGTCTGGCATTAACCCAAGGACACTCGTAATCGTGAAAGCTCCCGAATCGTCTTTGACCGTGCGGAAGCTCCATCCGTCGAATTTAACCAGCCCGGCTTCGGTTCCGATCCACAGATATCCGTCGGTAGTCTGCGCTATCGCATAGACCGGGCCCCTAGGAAATCCTTTATCGGATCCCCACCGATCGTGCACATACTGCGACATCGCCCGGTTTGGATCGATGGCATATGCCGTGTGGATGGGAAAGATGCCGGTGGCGAGGGCGATGAGGCCGATCAGGAAGCCGCGGATCGGCCAATAGTCACGCATGGGCGCGTCACGGACGGAATTCGAACTTCTCAATGACTACCTCGGCGGCGTGCTGCAAAGGATGGCTCTTGTTGTCGTAGACGTACAGCCGCAGTTGAATTCTGTCATTACCCGGCGAGGGAACTCCCGACGTGAACACATGTTCGGCGACCAGGTCGGGCGGCACGTTCGCGGAAGCTCCGCGGACTGTTTTGAATGCCACCCGGCCGGCTTGCCAGTCCATCCAATGAGTAAGAGTACCCGCGGGCGCCGCGAACCGCACCGTGTTCGCCGGGACCACATAGGGCTGGATCACATACTGCGCATTCTTGTCTTGCGGCTCGCCCCAGCGGCTGATTTCAACATCCATTTCGCTGGGAGGGCCGCATATGAATACGGCCGCCGGCTCCAGATGGGAGATATCGTGCACCACAAATCTGTACGTTCCATATCCCAGGCTTCGGGACAGCTTCACTTCCGCGCTTGTCCACCGCCCGACTTGCCCGGCGATGCGGAGGTGCAGGAATCCGCTCGCGTCTGTCGACGCGTTCGCCTCTTCGTAAAAGTTCATAGTGCCGGCAGTCTCACCGGCACTCCTACGGATCTCCCACTGATACCCGCTGAACTGAAGTATAGCGGGATGCGGCTGGCTGCCTTCGACCATGGCCATCGCCAGCACCGGGCCGCCCTTCTGCGGCAGGTCCTTCACCGTCATTGGCGGATGATATCGCGAATCGACGAGCAATACGGCGTAAGCGGAACCGGGGTGTGTTGAATTCTTCCAGTTGGAGTCAGGTTGAATCGCCGTAAAGGGGTGGTCCCCGAAAGGCTGCACCCACCACATTCCCGCGCGGGCGAACAATACGATCCGCTGACCTGGCTGCGCGCCCCTTACGCGACCCTCGATCGTCTCGAGCGTGTCCGGGTTGCCTTCGCCTGCCGGAGGAACCCGGCTGAACTCGATGGAGGGCTCGACGGGCGTCTGCGAAAGTTTGCAGTTGCTGAGCGGCAGGCAAAGCACACCTACCAAAACGGCCATCGGAACATTTTGGGACCGATGTCGCAAGCGAGGCAGGCGTCTGCGTTTCAAAGCGATACCCTCAACCCGGCTGGCACCTTTCCAGCTAAGGTAGTAGATCGCAAAGCGAGTCCGCTGGTTGCGGGGTTTTTCCACGCCTGGTCTAACCGCCAGCGGCGGCGCCGGATTGTCCTTTCGTCGCACGGCTGTATGCGCGCGCACAGAGTGCCAGCCCGCCCAGGAAAAGCAGGAATCCGGCATACGCCGGCGCCAGATGCGTGAAGTCGAGATAGCCGATCACGCCATGCACGCCCAACGCCGCGCCGAATCCAAAGAGTCCCATCAGGGCCGTCACCTCAAGAAAACTGCGCGTCAGCAGGGCGTGACGGGTGATGATCAGGATCAGTAGGCCGCACGAAAGGAGTCCGCCGCCAAAGCCTGCACGGTCGTGCGCGATAACCGGAATCAGCATCGGCGAGATGGCGCCGATCTGCTTCCGGGTCATGCCAATGAACGTAAGGTCTTGGGGTACAAAGACGGTGGTCATGCCGACGGCCACGATGGTCGCGCCCGCCAGTACCAGTCCGAGGGCGCATGCCTGCATAACATGGCGGCCGTGCCGGGCCATCCCTGTCTCCACGGGCAGTTCCGTTCGCCATGATTGGTCAATGCGGAGCCGGCCCACGATGCAACTTCGTGAACGCCAGAGGCCTGCAAGGAAGACCGGGAGAAGAAGAAGGGTCGCCACCGCGTGCCAGGTGTCCAGGTACCCGTAACCAAGGTACGCCAGGAAACTCGCGAATCCAGTAAAACCGGATACGGCGAAAGCCCACCAGGCCCATGCCTGCCTGGCGCGCAGAGGGAACTCCGACAACCACCAATACGCGGCACCAATCGCGAGCAGCGTCCCACCAAATGCTACACGGTCGTGAAACATGAACATGGTGAGCCGGGCGTTCGCGGCGTGGCTCAGTCCCTGGGCATCCATACCGAGGGTATGCGAATCGTGCGGAAGCAAGTGTCCGGTCACTGACTGAAGGATCGCGAACCCGCCACTGGCAAACAGGGCTAAGCCTGTGAGGGCCAGGAGTGGTCGGCCATCTCCGAGGAATGCCTCGAACAGACTGCGGCGATCATCGGAACTCATCTTCAAATCATGCAACACATTCTGCCCGGCGGCGAATGTGCCCGCAGGTGCACCCGCCGCGGATGGTACATTAACAGATACCCGCATGATCCGCTGTATTTCCTGTGCCTCGGAGATTTCCGGCACCAGCCGTTTCTGTCCCGAGTGCGGCAAGCCGGTGGCGGATAGCTCCGAAACGGCGGTCATGGCTGTGGCGTCCACGCCGCATTCGATTTCGGGACAGTCCCGCGCCGCCGCCGTTCCCGCGCGGGTCTCCGCAAGCGAGGGCCGCTTCGCCGCGGGCGTGCTGGTGGCCGCGCGCTATCAGATTATCGGACTGCTGGGAAAGGGCGGCATGGGTGAAGTCTATCGCGCCAATGACCTTACGCTCGATCAGCCCGTAGCGCTCAAGTTTCTGCCCGCGGCCATGGCGCGCGACGCGGGCATGCTGGCACGCTTCCACAACGAAGTGAGGATCGCACGGCAAGTCTCGCATCCCAACGTTTGCCGCGTGTATGATCTCGGCGAAGCCGACGGCCAACCCTATCTTTCGATGGAGTACATCGACGGCGAGGATCTGGGGTCGCTGTTGCGCCGTATCGGCCGTCTGCCCGCCGACAAAGCGCTGGAGTTCGCCAGGCGGATTTGCGCGGGCCTCGCCGCCGCGCACGATAAAGGCGTGCTGCATCGCGATCTGAAACCATCCAACATCATGATCGACAGCCAGGGCCACGTCTTCATCACGGATTTTGGACTGGCGGCGGTGACCGGCGAACTGCGCGAAGCCCAGGCACGCGAAGGCACACCGGCCTACATGTCGCCGGAGCAACTGGCGGGCACCGAGGTGACGGCGCGCAGCGATATCTATTCGCTGGGCCTGGTGCTCTACGAGATGTTCGCGGGAAAACGGCCGTATGAAGCGGGCACATTGGCCGAAATGATCCGCCTGCAGCAACAATCCAAACCCGTCAGTCTGACGACGGTGGCGAAGGATGTGGACCCGGCGGTGGAGTTGGTGATCCAACGATGTCTGTCGGCGGACCCCAGCCGGCGGCCGGCGAGCGCGCTGAGTGTGGCGGCGGCGCTGCCTGGAGGCGATCCGTTGGCGGCGGCGCTGGCCGCGGGGGAAACACCGTCGCCCGATGTGGTGGCAGCGGCAGGTCAGCAAATGGGCATCCGGCCTGTGCTCGGCCTAGTTTGCCTGGCAGCCATCGTCGCCGGCCTGGGGGCCATCACGTGGATCGGGCCGCGCGTAGAGCTGATCTCCAAAGTGGCGATGGAGCATCCGCCGGACGTGCTGGTGGAGAAGAGCCGCGACTTGGCGCGCACGTTGGGGTACGCCACCAAGCCCATGGGCGTGGCCCACGGATTCGACTACGATCGCGACTACTTACAGTATGTCGACCGGACGGACAGATCGCTGAACCGCTGGGAAGACCGGCTAGGCAACACGCAACCGCCGGCCATCAAATTTTGGTACCGCGAGAGCCCGCGCCCGTTGCAGCCGGAGGCGTTTGGCGTGGGCACGGTAGATGACGACGATCCGCCGCTCATTGTTTCGGGAATGGTGTTGGTGAAGCTGGATCCGCAGGGCCGGCTGGTGGAGTTCGACGCCGTGCCGCCGCAGGTTGACAAGACATCGGGCGAGGTCCCACCGCCGGATTGGAAGCGATTGTTCGACGCGGCCGGTCTGGACATGTCCCGGTATTCCCCCGCAACACCGCAGTGGACGCCGTTGGGAATCTGCGATGCACGCGCCGCCTGGACCGGAGTTTTAAATAGCGGGCGGGCCGACCCGGTGCGCGTAGAGGCTGCGGCTTGGCGCGGGAAGCCCATCTATTTCCAGATCGTCGGGCCCTGGACTCGCCCGACCCGCATGCAGAAGTTCATGGCTGGCCCGAGCATGATGGCGCTTGCCACTGCGGGCTTGTTCGTCAGTGGGCTGCTTCTGGCGGCGGCCGCGCTGATGGCCCGTCATAATACGCGGCGCGGGCGCGGCGACCAACGGGGAGCCTTGCGCTTGGCCGCCTTCACGGCGTGTGTCTACATGTTGATTTGGGTATTCGGCGGTTCCCATGTAGCCGGTTTTGGCGAACTGGTGCTATTCTTCGGCGCGGTCAGTTACGCGCTGCTGGTGGCTGCGGCGGTATGGGTCCTATATATGGCCGTCGAGCCTTTCGCGCGGCGGCGCTGGCCGCACAGTATGATCAGTTGGAATCGGCTGCTGGCAGGCGGCGTTCGCGACCCGCTGGTCGGCCGCGATGTGCTGGTAGGGCTGACTTTCGGAACGGCCGCGGCCCTGGTGGCTAAGCTGCACTTGCTGGTGGGATCGGGCGCAGTGCCCGGCATGACGGTGCAGTTGCGATCGCTAATGGGAGTCAGCGGCGCGGTAGCGGGTTTCTTGACATTGATTCCGAACTGCGTCCTGCAGGCGCTGGGCTGGTTCGTGCTGATCTTCATTCTGCGCGTGGTGCTGCGCCGCGATTGGTTGGCCGCGGCGGCTTTTGTCGCCATCTACATGGCATTGAACTGGCTGGCTACTCCGGCATCGCCGGCGCTGTCCGCCCTGTTTGGGGGCCTCGAAACCGCTCTGCTGGTATTCATGATGGTGCGCTTCGGCCTGGTGGCCCTGATCGCATCGTCCTTCGTGTACGTGTTGTGGCTGCTATTTCCGATCACCTCGGATTTTTCGGCTTGGTATGCCGGAACGTCATTGTTTGCGCTCCTCAGCGTGGCTGTTATGGCGGCTTTGGCGTTCCGCTGGTCGCTAGCGGGGCGGCCATTGTTCGGCGACGCGGAGCTATAAGAAACGAGCCGGCAACTCTTACTCGGTTCAGCGGCATGGCGCGGCGACAAACGCGCTTTGCACGTGCGCGCGAAACTGCTCGACCTGGTCCGCGATAGCTGGGTTCTCCGCGGAGATGCGACTTAAGATGGGGTCCAGAAACCGGCCGAAGCGCGCAATCACGGAATCGTCCTTTGCCAAGATGGCCTGTTCCACGGTGCGCTTCGTCTCGGAAGTAATGAGCTCAATGCGCCCGACGAACACACGAGCCGTTTGAGACGGCGTGGGATCGACCTGGAGCGGAAGGATAGCGTCAAGCGCGCGCGATGGAACGACATAGATGAGGCGCGCGCCCTCCTCGAACCAGGAATCCTGCCAGGTTGCAACCATGGCTTCGGCCTCCTTGGGAAACAGGCCCTGCGCCGTAAGCGTGTTTACCAGATCGTGTTGCAGTTGGGGCAGGCTGCCATTGAGCGATGGCTGAGAAAGCGTAATCGAGCCGGACACAGCGCCCGCATTGCGATATCCCAGGTGTCCTCCGCGATTCTCAAAAAGCATAACCATGGGAACCGGATCGGACCCGAGGTTTGTCACTAGGACGTTTCCGCCAGAGGAGAGGCCGGCGGAGAGAGGAACGGCAAAGCTTCCTATTCCGCGATAAAAGAGGAATTTCTCTTGCTGATTGCCGATAGTGATGGGAGCGGCGTCGGTGGCGCGGGCGGCGTAATAGCGGCTCGGTTTGTTTTCGAGCGGCAAGGACGGAGCCGTGTTCGGCTCGATCTTTACGTTCCTCCATTCAATGCCGCCAGTCATGCGCCCGAGCGACGTGCCGGAGCCGTCCGACCCGCTCTGCTGATTGATCTGGAATTCGCCATGCGGGTACCACTCGGTGATCAGCCCCTTTGGGAAGACCACCCGCACCCGTGCATCCAAAGCCGCGGGGCTATAAAAGTACATAACGGGGGTCTCCATGCGAACGGTGCCCGCGAGACCGAACTTAGTACTCACACAGGTCCCACGGTTGTAGACAAAGCCGGGGAGGTCATCTTTGCCACCCAACACATTCCACTCGATGGCGGAACCGTCTTCCCCCGCCACCGACGTGAATGTCCCCCATTCGTGGACGGTGAAACCGTCGGGCTGATTCGTGCTGAGGTCCGCGGAGTTCAAAATTGCCGCGATCGAAATGACCAGCACCACAACCAGCGGTGCTATGCGTGCGTTGGATCTCATTTGTTCCCTCCTTTGGAAAGGCCCTTCAAGGACGTGTCGATTTCGCTGTCAGTGGCCGGCCGTGAAAAGAACTTGGAAGCCTCTCGGACGAAGCCCTTGGGACCGATCGGGACGATAGCACCGGCGCTCAGGTTGGCGCATGTGCCTTTCAGGTCCACGAGCCATTGGCCTTCCGCCGGCCAACTCTGGTAAATGCCGTAAACGCCAGGTTTGTTTCCAGGCAAGACGTTGAGGACGATTGAACGGCGCTCGCCTTTGACAATACCTTCGGCCGTGGCAGAGACTTGTGCTTTCGCGGCCTCGCTGCAGCCTTCTGTGCGAAACACAAAGACCGCCGCCTTAAAGTGAAAGTCCTGAGATGCCACCGGACTGCCGATGGCGAAGGTAAAATCTCCTCCCATGGCCAGCGCCGCGATTACCAGGACCGCCATACCGAGTCGCAACATTGAAAGCGACGTTGATAGCAAGATGGAAATCTCCTTTCGGGACTGTTAGACGCACAGACGCGAGTTTTCTTCCCGGCTCACCACGTCCACGCCAATTCATCTTTCCACTGTGCAAGCGTATCCGCATCCAGCTTGAGCACTTTCTCACGCGAAACGCCGGCCGGCACCGGCGTTAAAGCGGCCATGCGCTCGAAGATGCGCTCCCGGTCGGCCAGGTCCACCCGCGGGAGGAGGTGCCACAGGGTCAGAGTGTCGCGGGGGCGGGCTGTGGCAAGTATGACATCCAGCGAAGCGCCTTCGGATTTATCTGTAGCGAAACTCTCCAACGCCCTTTTGAACTCCTCCGGCGCGTCATCGAAGCAGGGGACGCCGGGCCCGGCCTGCGGATGTGTCCGGCAACTAGCGCCGGCCGGAACCAGCGACTCGAGACCCTTCCATTGAAACGACACCCAGCCCCGGGTCACCTGCAGCAGCCCCGACCCCTCTTCGTCAGTCTTAAGCGAATACTCGCAACCGAGGTCCACGGCGGTGCCGGAAGCAGTGTCCACGAAGAAGAGCTTGGGCGGGGCGGAGATCTTCGCGCGGATTTCTCCTCGCGCGAGCGCCAGGCGATTTTCACCGGGCCGCGCGGTTTCCACAAGCAAGCGTGTGTTCGGCGTGACCTCTACTGTGCCGATCGCACCGACCTTCACGGTGGCCCTGGAGGACGAATCGGTCTCGATCCATTCGCCTGCGCCAATGCGCCCGACACCGCGGACCAGTTTCGTGCCGATGGCTGGCGCGCCCTGAATCTGTACGACTTCCCATCGCGTCTCCGGCCGGCGGCCAACCTTCCAGTACATCGCACCGGCAACGGCCACGAGCACAAGAGCGGCAAATGCCAGACGCCACGGGCGCAGGGACTGGGACTGGCGCGGCCGATGCTGAGACAACGCTCGGTCAATAGAGACCCAAATGGCATCGGGGGCTTGGGCGGTTGAAAGATGGTCCAGTGACAGCATGCCGAACCGGACCATTTCGCGCTCAGTCCGGCAGCGTTCGCACCGTGCTAAGTGAAGTTCTACACGCGGCAGGTGGATCGCGGCAAGTTTACCGTCGATATGCGCAGCCAGTTGACGTGAAACGTGTCTCCTCAACATGGCTGTCCCTTTGTCCCGATCAGGCTCTTTAACCGTTCGGCCAGCATCTTGTGCCCCCGGCTCAAGCGCGATGCCACAGTTCCCATGGAGCAGTTGAGGACGGCCGCCATCTGCTCATAAGATAGATCGTCGAAATACCTCAGTAAAACGGCGACGCGGAATTTAGGCGGCAATGCGGAAAGGGCCGCTTGCACGGACCGGGTCATCTGCGCCCGTGCATAGTCATCCTCCTGGGAGCCTGCGACGGCCAGCCGTTCCAAGCGGTACAACTCGGTACTCACTAACGGTTTGCGCCGCCGAATCGTGTCCTGACATGTGTTGACCACGAGGCGGTAGAGCCAGGTGGAAAAGGCCGCGTTGCCTTTGAACTGGCCGATGGTGGTGAACAGTTTTAGAAAGACCTGCTGCGTTATGTCGCTGGCGATGGCTTCGTCCCCTTGGAAAAAATAGAGCGCCACGGAGTACACACGATCCTTATAGCAGTCGTAGAGCACACGAAAGGCGTTCCGATCGCCCGTGCGGCAAGACTCGATGATCTCTGCGCTGACCTCGCGATCACTCAGAGGAACCACCAGCGAATAAGACGCAGCATGGGAATATTTTCTTCCATTCCCGGTGACCGCGGCTCAGCCAGCCCCTAGACGCAATAGAATGCGCCCCAATGCGGAACCAACGGTCCCGCCTACCGGACTTCTCCGGCTACTCCTATTGTGTGGCCGCGCGTTGCTGGAGTAATGCGTTTCGGCTCCGGGCAAACACCGCGGATGCGCACAGTACCAGCATCGGGCGTAGTCTCCTGTTAGAGGCCGACAAGCGATGGCGGTCGCGTCTTATGCGGCCTTCTTGCGCGCAGCCTTTTTGGCCTTAAGAGCGGATTGTCCACTGGCCGCCTTCTTTGCGGCCCAGCGCTTCTTCATCGCGATACTGAGCGCCTTACGGCCTGCCGCCGTAATGCCGCCTTTCGGCTTGGCCACCTGGGAAGGCATCTTCGGCGCAGCGGACGACTCACCCCTAATCTTCGCCCAGCGCAGTTTTTGAGCTTCCCTCATTCGCTTTATGGCTGCGGCGCTGAACTTCCGCCTCTTGCCTTTTGCCGGGGCTTGGGCAACGGTTTCCGAACTACCAGTCAACATCGCGCGCAATTCAGCAATTTCGGCGTCGATGCTTTTCTTTTGTGCTTCAAAGCCGGCGATGGCGGCTTCTATGATGGTCTTCGTGAGTTTAGCTGTCGGCATTTGATGGTTCCTTGTCCCTCATCCATCTTGTCACAATGAAGCTCAATAGGGAGGAATGTGACCGAACAAATGCAGGAATCCCCACAGTCGGTACTCGATTGCACTATTTCCTGGAAGTCTTTCAACTTGGTCGAGCTTCCCGGAATTTGATCGGCGTTTGTCCCTTGACTTAGCGACGCACGGTTGAGGCACTTGTAGATAAGACTATGTACATCCATGATATGCGTATGAGCAAAGGTGTGCCCCGGCACTGGCACGGTTGGTAGTCAGACAGTCCAGGAGTTAGTGAAGCGCAGGGCCGAGGTGCAGGTGATGACCCGTTCAGCCCACCGGATCATTGCCGAAATGCGTTGCAGGCGTGAGCGGGAGCCGGCGAGCTATTTCTGATTACTCCGCCCGGTCACGACGAGATTGCGCAAGGAATCGACGCGGTGCGGCAGTCGCAGCGCGCATCCGACGCGTCGTTTATTGTATGCCTTCATCACGCTGACATCTCAAAGCTTCCCATTGAGGAGTCATCCGGACCAACGGCGTGGACCACACGATCCTCGGCCGAACAATTTCTATCAGAACGATCTGGCCGCGCTGGACCCCATGCGCGCAGGCGTCTATCCGCTGCCTTCGGGTAGCGTCGGCATGCACCGCGTGGCCGCGCGCGAAGTACTGGCGAAGAAATAATGCGCCGGCGTTAGCCCACGACGCTGGTGCCCCCGCTCGACTCATTGCCGGGCATCCGATATGCCCCCAACACCTGCTGCAACATGTTATTGACCAGTGCACTGGCCGCCGTGCCGCTGTTGATGCCGTCGGCAGGCTGCAACAGAGCAGCCGCCACAGAATTGTTGAAAAAGCCTTTCAGGTCGCCCTGTTCCTGCAGCGCTTGCAACTCTGCGGTGGCACTGACGCCGGTGTTCGTGCTGGCCGCGCTGGCACTGGACGACGCCGGCAGGCTTTGGTAGACGCTATTCAAATAACTCAACGGACTGATCGAACTCGCCATAATGCGCCTCTTTACCGCACTTATCGGCCTCATCAGGCGAAATCTGCGTCAATGCGCCGAGTACTGCTCCTGCGGCGAGTTCAATTTCACGTCGATGGTCCGCTCGAGTTCATTCACTTCGAACGTATGCCCGAACGTCTGATACCCCTGCGCGATCACCTGAATGAGGATAGTGCCCTGCGGCACCTCGGCGGGCACCTTCGCCACACCCTCCTGATTCGTGCGCATCTCCCAACTAGTGCTGATGGCCTTGCCCAGCAAAATGATGGAACGGCCCTTTATGAACTTCACCACCACGTCGGCGTGCTCCACAGGCTTGCCGCTCAGCGAGGTCACCCGCACGTTCAGCTTGGCCATCGCCGAGATCATTTTCACTTCCAGTGTCTGGCGGATGTCGTGCACCTCGTACTGCTGGCTGAAGGGCAGGAACTCCGGCGCCACCACCTCGATCAGGTAGGTGCCCTGGGGAGAATCGTCCGGCGCGTCCACGGTGCCTTCTTCATGCGTACGCAACTTCCATTTGGGGCGGGGCTTGCCGCTTTTTACGATACTGATCTCCACGTCGGCATGCTCGATGGGCTTACCCTCCACATCGATGACCGCCACTCGGATCCTGGTCACAGGCGTATGCGCGGCGGCCGCCAAAGCACACACCAGCACCGCCGCCGAAAGTGCAAAACCGGAACGCATTCCTCGATTATCCCACGCCGCTTCAAGCGATATCCGGTAGCAGGAACCGGGCGGGACGGCCGCTCGCGCGCGCCACCTGTTCGGCCGCCAGGTAACCGCTGCGTACGGCGCCTTCCATGGTGGCCGGCCAGCCGGAGCGCGTCCAATCACCGGCCAGAAACAGATCGGGACGGTCCGTCTCGGACTGCGGCCGGAGCGCTTCGGTCCCCGGCGCGGCCGAAAATGTCGCGCGCAATTCTTTAATGACATGCGCCCTTTCGAGGCGGGCCGCGCGGGCGGGCGGGAAGAATTCGCACAACTCGGCAACGGCCAATGCCACAATATCCGGGCGGCTTCTGCCTACCAAATCGCGCGCGGCGCTGACCACCAACTGCACATAGCGGCCTTCGGATTTGTTGAACATCCATTGCACGGTGCGGTCGAGCAGCGTGGCGTGGGGCAGATTCGTCACCGGCCGATCGAACCACAGGTGAATGCCGACGATCGGCGAATGCTCGAATGCCGGCGCGTCGAGACCCAGCGCAGGCAGGCGCTCGAAGGGCAGCGCGCAGATGTAATAATCGGCCGCGTGCCGCTGGCCGCCCGCGGTAATTCCGTCCGGGTCCACTATCTCTACGGGGGCGCGCAGCCGCAGAGAGATATCGCCGACGGCCTGCCACAGATCCGCGCGATAAAGCTCGCCCAAGGGGATGGCCGGCACACCCATTTCGTATCCCTCGGCTCGCGCCAGAAAGCCCAGCCAGAAGGTCTGAAAACCGTGCCGCGCGGCCATGCGGTCCAGATCTTCATTGATGGCGCTCACCAGCACCTGGCGCCAGAAGCGCTCGATGGCGTGGGGCGTCTGCCGCTTCTCGCGCAGCCAGTCGAGCATGGTGATGCGATCCAGATCGTCCCGCGCGGAGTACTCGCGGCGCAATGCCCACATGCCGCGCGCGACGGCCAGCTTGTCGGCGGGTTCCAGGAAGCGCATGCGCAAAAACGACCCGGTGAAATGCAGGGGCGCAGGCAGTACGCCGCGGCGCAGTGTAGAGACGCGGCCGCCCGGTTCGATAAAGTAAAACTCGCGGTAGAAGCGAATGCGGTCGCGCACACCCAGGCGGGCGTAGAAATCCAGGAGATTGACGCAGCAGCGCAACAGGACGTGCTGGCAATTATCGATCAGCTCAGAGTCGCCGGAACCAGGCGCCAGCGGAAACGAAGTGGCGCGGCCACCCAGGAACGGACGCGCTTCGAACACCTGGACGCGAAACCCGGTGCTTCCCAGCGCCGCCGCCGCCGAGAGACCGGCTAGGCCACCGCCGATAATGATCACGCTGGGCATCCTTCGATTGTATTTTAGCCTCACAATTGCCCCGCGCTACTGTCTGATTATGGGACAGCCTGTCGCGCCAGCGGAACGTCCCCGCCCCGGCGGAAGTCACTATGCGCTTGAACATACGATACTTACTTCAGCCGCACGAATGGTACGCTAACTGTTCTATAGTGACTCCGTCATAGCTAATTGAGAGACTTATGCTCCGCCATGCATCCAGCCCCCCGCGCACCTTGATCGCCGACGACCAGCCCGATGTGCTGGAAGCGCTGCACCTGCTTCTGAAGCGCGAGGGCTATCAGATTGAAGCCGTCAATTCCCCTAAAGCGGTTTTGGATCGCCTGCACACCCGCGAGTACGACGTGTTACTGATGGACTTGAACTACGCCCTGGATACGACCTCGGGACAAGAGGGTTTGGACCTGCTGGCGAATGTACGCAAACTCGACCGTAACCTGCCCATTATTGTGATGACGGCTTGGGGCAGTGTGCGCCTGGCGGTCGAAGCCATGCAACGCGGCGCCGCCGACTTCGTCGAGAAACCTTGGGATAATTCCAAGCTGCTTTCCACTTTGCGCGCGCAAGTGGAGGCCGGCAATGAACGACGAAACGGCGCGGTGCGTGAATCGCACGAAATCGAAGCGGCCAGTGCCACGCAGCGCGGCCTGCTGCCGCAATCCATCCCGGAGTTTCCCGGCTACGGAATCTCGGCGGCATGGCGTCCCGCCGGCGCGGTCAGCGGCGATTATCTGGACCTGCTGCGCCTGGATGAAAATCACCTGGCGCTGTGCGTGGCCGATGTGATCGGCAAGGGCGTAGCCGCGGGGATGCTGATGTCCAACGTGCAGGCGGCGGTACATGCCCTGGCCGGCGACATGCTTTCCACCGGCGCACTCTGCGGCCGCATCAACAGGATCGTGGCATCGAACGTGGTCAGCGGCAAGTTCATCACGTTTTTCTACGGCGTACTGGATGGCGCGCACCGCCGCTTCAGCTACACCAATGCCGGACACTGCGAGCCGATCCTGGTGCGGGCGAACGGCGAGTGCGTGCGCGTGAATCATGGGGGCGTGGTCCTCGGCGTCTTTCCGGATTGGACATATCACGAACAGCATGTGGACCTGGAGCCGGGCGACCGGCTGGTGCTGTTCACCGACGGCATCACCGAGATCGCCAACACGGATAACGACGAGTTCGGCGAGCAACGGCTCATGGAAGTGCTGCGCGCCAATCGGGCGCTCGATGCGGAGGCTATGCAGAAGCTGGTCATGGCGGCCATCGCCGAATTCAGCGGCGGCAATTTCCAGGACGACGCCACGCTGATCGTCGCGGCGGTAGAATAGCCGCAAGTGATCAGCTACAGCGGCGCTGAAGCGCCGCGCCGGCTTTAAGCGCCCTCCACACTACGCGGTGCGGCGCCGGGCCTTCAGCACTTCGATACCGGCCGGCAGCAGCGAAAAGGCGATGATCCCTAGAATCAGCTTCTCGAAATTGTGCCGCACGAAGCCGACGCCGCCGAGCCCGTAGCCCACCATCGTCATCAAGACCACCCATCCGGTCACGCCGAACACATCGAACGAGAGGAAGCGCGCCAGGTTCATGCGGCCCACACCGGCCACGAAAGCCGCGAACGTGCGGATGATGGGGATGAAGTGCGCGTAGATCATGGTCCGGCCGCCGTGCTTCT
Source organism: Bryobacterales bacterium (assembly GCA_963756605.1). Classification (GTDB taxonomy): domain Bacteria; phylum Acidobacteriota; class Terriglobia; order Bryobacterales; family Bryobacteraceae; genus Bog-159. The sequence goes on from CAVWOT010000002.1 coordinate 96,938, forward strand.
CGTAGAACTCGTGCGTGCGCAGCAGATACTCGCGGCGGAAGATGCGCGAATCGGGCCGGTTGAAGATATGCGGTCCGGTGCCGCGGCCGAGCAGGTAGCCGGCCGTATCGCCCAGCAGGGCGGCGCAGATCAACAGCAGAATGCACCAACGCGATATTCGAGCTGTCCGGCGCCGCAAACCACGCCCACGGTGAACAGCAGCGAGTCGCCGGGCAGGAAGAAACCCACCAGCATACCGGTTTCGGCGAACACCAGCCCGAACAACACGGCATAGCCAAACCAACCCGTCAGCAGGGTGCCAAGGAGCTGAATCAGCCGCTCCGGGTCGGTGAGCGAGCTGTAGGAAATCCAGCAGGGAATGGATCATGACGTTTAGCCGCAGTTAGCCGCGCTCAGCCGTGGTAACTGGCGAGCAGCCGGTCGATCACGTCCTGGTGAACCTTGATCTTGCCTTCCTTGGTGAGCGCATCGCGCACGCCTTCTTCAAAGAGGGAATTGCGGACTGGCTCCTTTTGGCTCTTGATCTGGTCGCGAATCGCGACGCGCTGGGCGGCCAGGCCGGATGGATCGGCGGGAATCTGTCTCCACCACCTTGCACACGACCTTGCGAATCGGAGGCCGAGCGCGTTGGGACCGATAATGGAGCCGACCGGCTTGGAGAAGGCGTCCGGAAGCATGCCGGCGGAACCCAGCCCTTCGATGGCGCCGGCGCGATCGACGGCGATCGGAAGTCTTCACTTCCAGCCCCATGGACTTAGCCGCGGCCTCCAGATCGCCGCCGTCCGCGCTGGCCTTATCGACCAGTTGGGTGGCCTTCTGGTCGACCAGTTTGTTCAGCTTGTTCTTAACCAGCGCGTCGCGGACTTTGCTTTGCACTTCGTCGAACCCTGCCGGATGCGGCGGAGTATCGGCCGTGCAGACCGCCATGACGATCTTAGTGTTACCCGGTATCACGACCGGCTGCGAGACTTCGCCCTTCTTCAAGGAGGAGATGGAATCCTGAAACTCCTTGTTCACACCCACCTGCGGCAGCGGATCTGCCAGGCTCCGACGTTGTTGGCGCTAGACATACTGTACGCCCAGACTGGCGGCCACTTGTTCGGGATGCAGCGGATCCTTGGTCAGCGCGGCCTGCACTTTATCCGAAAGCTGTTGCATCAGGTCGTTGACCCGCTGTTTCCTGTACTGATCCTCCAATTGCGCCTTCACGTCGTTGAACGGCTTCAGTTGCGCCTGCTCATGCGACAGCACGGTAATGATGTGGTAACCGTAAGTGGTCTTCACCGGATCACTGATGTCGCCTACCTTGAGCGAAAACGCCGCCTTCTCGAATTCCGGCACCATCTGCCCGCGCACCACGCCGTCGTACTCGCCGCCCTTATCTTTCGAACCGGGGTCTTCGGAGAATTTCTTGGCCATGTCGGCGAAATTCGCTCCTGCGCGCAGCTTCTTTACCAGATCGTCGGCCTGTGCCTTCACGGCGGCTGCCTGTTTGGGATCTTTGTCCGAGGCCTTCAGCAGGATGTGGCGCACGTTGATCCGCTCCGGCAGACGGTAGGTGTCCTTGTTTTCGTTGTAGACGCGCAGCAGATCCGCTTCGGTGGGTTGAATGGTCTGCTCGAGCTTGGCCTGCTCGATGATCAGGATACCGAGATCGCGCTTCTCCGGGTCCTGATATAAGGGCTTGGTTTGCTCGTAATATTTGCGGACTTCGTCCGGAGTCACTTGAATTTCGGAGCGGAATTTGTCTCCGGTAATCTTCACATATTGGATCTTGACCTTATCGGTGCGGCGCTTGTATTCCTGCTCGATTTCCTGGGGAGTTACCACGATTCCTTCGGTGGCGACCTGGCGCAATTTAGTGACCAATAACTGGCGGGCCACATCGTCCTCGAACTGCGGGATGGTTAGATTCTGCTGGGCCAATACCTGGGCGTAGGCCTCGTTGCCGGCGTACTTGCCACCCTGCCACAACTGGGGAATGGTTTGCCGGATCATCGTAGCCAGATCCTGATCGGAGACCTTAAAGCCCAACCGCTTGGCCTCGAAAACCATAGCCCGCTCGGTGACCATGGAGTTGATGAACTGCGGGACATAATTCGGCATCAGTTCGGCGGGGATCTGACGGCCGCGCATATTCATCTGGACAATCTGCTGGACCTCGGGCACGGTGATGGCATCCTTGCCGACTTCGGCGACCACCTGATCGGATGTCCCGCCGCCTATGTTGTAGCTGGGTACCAGGTAGGTCAACATGGACAAGGCCACCAGAAGCAGCAATCCGCCGAGCATAATACGCACGACTTTGTCTCGGCTGCGGAAAAGATCAAACATGAAGCTTCGTCTCCTGAGGGGAACTATCAGTATACCAGTACAGCGCTCCCTGACGGTCGCGGCTCCGCAACTTCTGACGCGTTAGTGAGCCGTGACCGTGAGGGAGCGGGGGGCTACTCTCGCCGCAGCGATTGCATGGGGTCCGTGCGCGCCGCGCGCTCGGCCGGCAACCATGCCGCCAGCATGGCGATCGCGCACAAAGCCGCCGCCGCGACCGCGATGATCCAGGGGTCCCGCGCCGATACATGGAACAGCATGGCCTCGAGCAGTCGCGCCGCGAACCACGCGCCGATCACTCCGAGCGCCGCGCCAGCCAAGGTCCAGCGCGCGGCATGTCCCAAGACCAGCCGGGCGACGGCGGCGGGCGTGGCACCCAATGCCATGCGCACGCCGATCTCCTGGGTACGCTGCGCCACCAGGAACGAGATCACACCGTAGAGACCGATGGCCGACAACAACAGTCCCATGCCGGCGAACAGGCCCAGCAGCCAGGCGTTGAAGCGCGGCCGCTCGGCAAGCTTTCCGACGCGCTGGTCCAGCGTTTCGACGTTTACGGGCAACGCCGGATCGAGCGCCGCCACCTCGGTGCGGACCCATCGCGCCAGAACCGCGGGGTCCAGCGGCCCGCGAAGAATGGCGGTCGCAGTACGCCCTAAAGGTTCCGGCGTATGCTTGCGCACCACATAGAACTCGGGGTCGTCCGGCTCCGTCAGGCCGCTGTTCTTAACGTTTCCGGCGACGCCGATGACGGTCATCCAACCCGAGGAGCGAAACGGGCTGGGCTGGATCTGTTTCCCTAACGGGTTTTCGCCGGGAAACATGCGCCGCGCCAGCGCATCGCTCAGGATGATCGTATTGCGCTGCGGATCGCGGTCCGATTCCGCGAATCCGCGGCCGCGTAGGATCGGAATGCCCAATGCCGAAAAGTAGCCGGGGGTAACCGCGCGCCAGGTGACCATGCCGCCGGTGCCTTCGGCAGCGCGTGGACGCCCCGCGACATCGATCACCGAATAGATGGTTGAACGCGCCGTACCGCTTAAGGGCGTTGAGTCGCTGAGCGCCAGTTGGGTCACGCCGGGTATGCGGCGCAAGCGGCTTTCGAATTCTTCAAAGAATGCGAGCTGGCGGGCTGGTTCGGTATACGAGTTCTCCCCCAGCGTGACGGTGGCCGCGATCACGCGGGTAGTGTGCATACCGAGCGGCTGATTCTGCAGATTCCAGAGGCTGCGCAGCAGGAGGCCGGCCCCGGTTAGCAGGATCAGCGACACGCAGATCTGCGCGGCCACCAGGCTGTGCCGGAAGAAGTACCGACCTGCCCCCACCGTTCGCCATCCGGCAAGCGTTTCGGCGCGCGGGTGTTCCAGCGCAGGGGCCATTCCAAACAGGATGCCGCAAACCAGCGAGACGGCCAGCGTGGAGAGCAGCACACGCGGATCGACCGTGGCCTGCTGCAAGCGCGGAATGCCTTCAGGCGCGATGGCGACGAACGCCCGCAGGAGTCCGGCGGCGAGCACCACTCCGGCCAAGCCGCCCGTCACCGCCAATAGCACGCTTTCAGTCAACGCCTGGCGCACCAGGCGGCTCCGCCGGGCGCCCAGAGCGAGGCGCACGGCCAGTTCGCGCTGGCGGCCGGCTGCGCGCGCGAGCAACAGGTTCGCCACATTGGCGCACGCGATCAGTAGCACGGCGAGCACTGCTCCGAGCAGGATCCAGGAGGCCAGGCGGGCATCGTGAATCTGGCGGTCGCGCAACGGACGCACGCGCAGCTTGACCTCTTTGCGGAACGGCCCCGGCACGAATTCGAGCGACCTTTCAAACAGCGGCGCGAGCGCGGCCGTGGCCTGGGCCGGCGTCACCCCTGGTTTGAGACGCCCGATAGACCACAGCACGCGGCCGGTATTGGGCCTTCGCTGCTGCGCTTCATCCAGGGCTTGTGGGACGATCACGTCGGCATGCTCCAGCGTGGGCAGCTCGAAATCGGACGGCAGGATGCCGACTATGGTGGCGGTGCGCCCGTCCAGGCGAATGGTTTTGCCCACTACTTCAGGGTTGCCGCCGAAGCGGCTCCGCCACAGACCGTACGACAGCAGCGCCACCGGTGGCGCATTGGGCCGGTCCTCATCGCGCGTGAAGTTGCGGCCCGCCAGCGGTGGGATACCCAGCGTGGGCAGGAAATTCGCCTCCACTTGCGCGCAAGCCAGGCGGATCGGGTTCGCGCTGGTCAGGTCGCAATCGGCGACGCCGGTCCAGGAGGTGAGGGAGGCGAAGGGTTGCTGCTGCGCGCGCCATTCCAGGTAGTCTGTGCCCAGCATGAACTCCTGCGGGATGATGGGCGCTACGAAGCCCAGCGATACCAGACGTTCGGCCTGCGCATAGGGCAGGCTGCGAAACAGGATGCGGTCGACTACGCTGAACACGGCCGCGCCGGCGCCCATGCCGATGGCGATGGCTAGCACGGCGGTGATCGTGAATGTGGGCGATCGCACGAAGCCGCGGGCGGCGTAGCGCACATCCTGCACCAGGATCTCAAGATGATGGCGGAAGGTCATTCCGATTTAGAACCCATGCTAGGGCGGAAGTTCCCAGTGTTGGTAGCATGCCGCGCCGCAACGGCAAACCTGATATGATGCTGATAGCGGGACCGGCGGGCGAGCCGATCCCGCCACGGCGCTTACCGCTGGCCCTTACGGGTCCAAACGATCAACGCCGAGATTCGACCAACAAACGTCAGCCGAATGATCAGCATAAGGATCATATAGGATACTCCTTTCCGCTTCCAGCGAAGGCCCGGGCCTAATCCCCGGGCTTTCCTGTTTGAAGCCCCAGTGCTTCGCGCACGAACCCGCCTTCTTCACCTTTACCGGAAAGCTAATGGATGAGTGGCGCGACTCCGGTAATTGTCGCCTGAAAATCGGCACCACAGATGCACACAGATAAAACCGAACCGCTGATGCATGACCGCAACTGAAGAGATCAAACCAATGTAGCCGCCTACACCTTGACCGGCCAATTCGATGTTATCCCTGACAGTGCCCTTGTTGGCAATCCTGCGATTTGGGCCGCGATTATGGCTTTCCGCGACAGTAGTGAAGGCACGAATCTGCGATTCGTACGTGCTCAAATATTTGGAGGCAAATCAGGGCGCGGAGATCGTCACGTCCATCGATGCCGGCTTACGACAAGCCCTGCCATACCACCTCCTTACTGAGGCGAGGCACAGAATGTCGGCCCTCCTATTGCCGCCGCCACGCCGCCTCAACATAACTCCGGGGATCTGGAGTGACGCTTTCCGACTTTGGAACAGACCCGCCGCGTGGCGACGGAAATCCAGAACGCTGCTTGAGAGTTATCTGCGAGAACATCGGCTAGGTCCGTATGACCTCTGCCCGTGTGGCTCATACGAGAGGGTGAAGTTCTGCTGCCAAGCCGCGCTGGAGCAGCCGTGACCAGGCGGGAGCAAAGCCGCCTCCTCTCGGGGAGCAGTGGGCGGGGGCCTGCGAATCGCCAAATGGACTCCTTGCCTCGACCAGTGCATCCTCAGCCATTTGATGAGGGTAGAATGGGAAGAAGATGGTGCTCAGTGCACTGGAAGAATCACTAATCAGGGTGGTCCGGGCGCTCCCGCCGGAGGAAGCGGGGAAGGTCTTGGACTGGGTGCGTCAACTTGCCGACCTTGCCGGAGGACGCGCGATCGAGTGGTCCGACGCCTGGAGCGATGAGGATCTTGCCGAAGCGACAGCGGCTGCTGTACAACGTTTCGAAGATCAGGAGCGGGGAGATCGTTGAAGCCCGGAGACGTCGTCGTTGGCGCCTTTCCAGGCGCGCACGTAACCAAGACTCGCCCCGCGGCTGTGCTCTCGACGGAGGATTATCATCGGCATAGACCCGATGTTGTAGTTGGTTTGGTCACCACACAAGCACCGACCGATTGTGCACTGCGTGATTGGAGGCAAGAGGGACTACACGCGGCATCCTACTTTAAGCTGTTTCCAATCAGTCTAATCGCAGCGTGAAGTACGGCTGATCGGACGGCTCTCCGACTCTGACAGGGAGTTGGTTCGACAGTGCCTTAAGATTGGTTTTGGCAGTTGGTAGTTCCCGGGGTTGCTCAACCCTGCAAAACAACCCAGCACCCAGCGCCTTCGCGCGGAAAACGCGGCCCCGCGCGTTTACAATGGAGACTGGCACGAAAGAATCCATTATGATCGCAACTGAAGAGATCAAACCACAGCTCGACCCTGGCAAGCTGTTCATCAACGGCCAGCGGCAGGATGCCGCCAGCGGCCGTACCATTGACATCATTAATCCCGCCACCGGGGAGCTGCTGACCACCGTTCCGGACGGCGCCGCGTGCGACATCGGTAGCGCGGTAGCCGCCGCGCGCGCCAGCTTCGAACATAAAAGCTGGCGCGGGATGGACCCATCCAAGAAGGAAAAGATCCTCTGGGACATTTCCGAAATCCTGCTGAAGCATCGCGACGAACTGGCCCGGCTTGAATCCATGGAGAACGGCAAGACGGTGCGCGAGGCAGGCGGCGCGGATGTGGATCCGGCCATCGACGCGTTTCGCTACTACGCCGGCTGGGTGCGTAAGATCTACGGCGAAACCATTCCAGTGGACGGCCCGTTTCTGAATTACACGCTGCGCGAACCGGTGGGAGTGGTGGGCGGCATCGTGCCGTGGAATTATCCGCTGCAGATCGCCGCGTGGAAGGTGGCGCCCGCGCTGGCCTGCGGCTGTTCGGTGGTGCTGAAGCCTTCGGAGTGGACCCCGCTCACCGCGCTGAAGCTGGCCGAGTATTGCCAGGAAGCGGGGTTGCCGGATGGGGTGCTCAACGTGGTAACCGGCTACGGCCAAACGGCCGGCGAAGCGCTGGCGCTGCACATGGACGTGGATAAGATCAGCTTCACGGGCAGCATCCGCACGGCGCGCCGGCTGCTGCAGGCTTCGGGCGAATCGAACCTGAAGCGGCTCAGCCTGGAACTGGGCGGCAAATCGCCGAACATTATTTTCCCGGATTGCGACTTCGAAGCGGCACTCAAGTCGGCGTTCTGGGGTATCTTTGCCAACAAGGGCGAGATCTGCAGCGCGGCGTCGCGGCTGCTGGTGCATGAAGATATCCACGACCGGTTCGTGGGCGAACTGATCGCGCGCGCGCAAAAGCTGAAGGTAGGCGATCCGCTGGATAAGAGCACGCAGATGGGATCGCAGATTTCCGCGCGCCAGATGGAGCGCATCCTGGACTACATCAAGTCGGGACAGGAAGAAGGCGCCAAGCTGTGCTGCGGCGGCGAACGCGATACCGAGGGCGCCAAAGCGAAAGGCTTCTTTGTCAAACCCACCATCTTTACCGAGGTGACGCGGGATATGAAGATTGCGCAGGAGGAGATTTTCGGTCCGGTGCTATGCGCGCTGAAATTCCACGACGCCGATGAGGCTGTGGAGATCGCTAACTGCACCATTTACGGACTGGTATCGGCGGTCTGGACGCGCGACATCAAGCTGGCACATCGCATGGCGGCCGACATCAAGGCCGGCTCTGTGTGGATCAATACCTACAACGGATTCGACACGGCGTCGCCGTTCGGCGGTTATAAGCAAAGCGGCTTCGGACGCGACTTGGGCGCGTACGCGCTCGAACAATACACTAACGTCAAGTCCGTGTGGGTGGCGCTTTGATGGACCGCGAGTCGATCCGGCGGCGATTCGAAGACAACCACATCCGCCGCGTGAAAGTGGGCGCATTCGACATGGATGCCACGCTGCGTGGCAAGTACATCAGCGTGGAGAAGTTCTGGTCGGCGGCCGAATCGGGTTTGGGTTTCTGCGACGTGATCTTCGGCTGGGACATCGGCGATGTGCTATACGACAACGTCAAGTTCACGGGCTGGCACACGGGCTATCCCGATGCGCATTGCCGCATCGACCTGGCGAGTTTTCGTCTGGTGCCTTGGGAGCCGGGCACGGCATTCTTCCTGCTGGATTTCTGCGATGTGGAGGGACGGCCGCTCGAAATCGCGCCGCGCCAGGTATGCGAGCGGGTGCTGCGCCGCGCCGCCGAGCGCGGGTACACGGCCCATTTTGCGGCGGAATATGAGTTCTTCCTTTTCCGCGAGACGGCCCAAAGCTTGCGCGACAAACATTTCACCGGACTGACTCCACTGACGCCGGGCATGTTCGGCTATAGCGTGTTGCGCGCCTCGGCGAACGCGGAACTGGTGCTGGAGCTAATGGAGGCGCTGGCGGCCTTCGACGTGCCATTGGAGGGCTTCCACACGGAGACCGGACCCGGCGTATACGAAGCGGCTATCGCGGTCGAGACGGGACTGGCGGCGGCCGATCGCGCGGCGCTGTTCAAGACGGCAGTGAAAGAGATCGCCGCGAGGCACGGCCTGACGCTGACGTTTATGGCGAAGTGGAATGCGGCGCTGCCGGGGTCGAGCGGGCACCTGCATCAGAGTCTCAGCCGGGTGGGGGAGCGCGAGAACCTGTTCTCCGGCGAGGCCGCGGACGGGGGAATGTCCACCCTGATGCAGCAGTATATTGCCGGGCTGGTGACGAATCTACCGGAATTGACAGCAATCTTTTGCCCGACCATCAATTCCTATAAGCGGACGGTGCCGGGCGCTTGGGCGCCGGTGAATGCCACGTGGGGCGTGGACAATCGGACCACGGCCGTGCGGGCGATCCCGGCGCGGCAGAGCGGGGATAAATCTACGCGCGTCGAGCTACGGCTGACCGGCGCGGACATCAACCCTTACCTGGCGATGGCGGCTTCGCTGGCCGCGGGTTTGGATGGGATCGAGCGCAAGTTGGAGCTTGCGCCGCCAGTCGTGAATGCGTATGCGGGGGATCCGGCCCCCCTCCCACGCACACTGTCTGATGCGGCTAAGCTGTTCGGCGAGAGCCAGGTGGCGCGAGATTGGCTGGGTGCGGAGTTTGTCGAACACTACACGCGCACGCGGGAGTGGGAAGTGCGCCAATACGAGAAAGCCGTAACCGATTGGGAACTCGCCCGCTATTTCGAGTCGGTCTGACGAACAGCGTGTGTCAGATTTAGACAGGTGTCCATCAGCGTCCGATTGTAGGAGGGCTGGAAATCATCGATAACAACAAGCTAAATAGCACCAAAACCGCGAGTCCGCCGGCAATCCACATATGATCCTCGTTACTTCCTGCACACCTATGTGCAATTTGGATGCCGAACATTACATGTGTTCGGGCAGAATGCCTGCCCCCCAATTCGCGCTAGCCGCGGATCAGCCGCACCGCATTCGATAATGGATTTCCGCCGTTCGCCGGCGCTCCGGCTGTCGCGGCTTCTTCTGGCGCAACGGGCTGCTCCTGTCCTTCCCCCGGCGCCAGAAAAAGGTTCGTTTGCACGCCGTGTTGGCGCGTATACAGATCGTAGTACCTGCCGCGCAGGCCATAGAGCGATTCGTGCCGGCCGCGTTCCACGATGCGTCCGGCTTCAACCACCAGAATCTGGTCGGCGCGCCGGATGGTGGACAAGCGGTGCGCGATCACGAACGTGGTACGGCCGCGCATAAGGTATGACAGACCCTCCTGGATCAGCGCCTCCGATTCGGAGTCCAGGCTGGAGGTAGCTTCATCCAGGATGAGAATCGCCGGATCGGCCAGGATGGCGCGCGCGATCGAAACCCGTTGTTTCTGGCCGCCCGATAGCTTCACGCCGCGCTCACCCACCATCGTGTCGTAGCCCTTCGCGAACGCTTCGGCGAATTCGTCGACGCGCGCGATGCGGCAGGCTTCCCGGATCTGCGCTTCGCTGGCGGCAGGACGGGAAAAGGCTACGTTTTCTCGAATCGTGCCGTCGAACAGGAAGGTGTCTTGCAGCACCACTCCCAACTGTGTGCGGTAGGAATCCAGGCGGATGGTCGAAAGGTCCACGCCGTCCACATAGACCGTGCCTTCGCGCGGCGTGTAGAACGCGGCGATGAGTCCGATGATGGTGGACTTCCCCGAGCCGCTGGGGCCGACCAGCGCCGTCACCGTGTCCGGCGCCGAACGAAAGGAAACATCGTGCAGTACGGGCCGGCCTTCGTCGTAGGAAAAGGTGACGTGCTCGAAAACCACCTCGCCCTGGATGGCTCCGGCATTGATGCGGCGGCGCGGGTCTTCATCTTCCGGACGCTCGCGCAGCACTTCGCGCGTGCGCTCCAAACCGGCCAGCGCTTCGCTGATCTGCGTGCCGATGCCCACAATCTGGAAGACCGGCCCGATCAGGAACGCGAGAAACATGGTGAAGGTGAAGAACTGGCCCAAGGTGAGGGTGTGGGCTATCATCTGACGCGCGCCCAGGTACATCACCAGCGCGCCCAGAACTCCCATCATCACGGTGGCGCCTAAGCTCATCAGCGATGTGGATGTGAGGCTCTTCATCACGTTGTCGAGCAGGCGCTGGACCCCGCCGGAGAACACTTCCGCCTCCGCGGCTTCGGCATGATAGCCTTTCACTACACGCACGCCGCCCAGCGATTCGGTGAGGCGTCCGGTGACTTCAGCGTTGATCTGGCCGCGCTCGCGGAAAATGGGGCGCATCACACCGAACGCTTTGCGCAGGGCCAATCCGAAAGCTAGGATGGCGCCCAGGGCCACGCCGGTCATCGACGGGCTGAGCCGCACCAGCACGGCAAACGCCAGTACGGCGGTTAGCAGGCCGCCGACGAATTCCACCAGACCGGTGCCGATCAGGTTGCGCACGCCTTCCACATCGCTCATGATGCGCGAGACCAGCATGCCGCTCTTATTGACATCGTAGTAGGAAACCGGCAGGCGGCCGACATGCATCTGCACTTTGCGGCGCAGTTCGGCGATCAGCCGCTGGGCGGCTTTCGAAAGCAGTTGCGTTAAGCCGTAGGACGTTATGCCTTGAATGAGAGTGGCGCCCATCACCGCCAGGATCAGCGGACGCAGCAGGTTGTATTCGCGTTTGCCGATAATGTCATCCACCAGGTACTTGGTGGACGCGGGCAGCACCAGTCCCGAGACGCGGTTGATGGCCATGAGGACCATGCCGAAAGCCAACAGGCCGCGGCGCGGACGCACCAACGCCCAGACATCGGGCAGCAGCGCGCGCAGGCGTTCGGACCTGGGGAGTTTGGAGCGGTCTGCGGGCACTGACTACAGTTTCGCACGGGGCAGCAGGGCGCCGCACCCGGTAATCAGGCTAGGGCGTCAGAACCCCCGCGCGCACGCGTGCGCTACAAGAAGATGGCAAATGCCCGATTGACCAACGGGTTGCGCATCAGACATAATCCCGGAATGACCGGCAGCCGGGTCTCTCATTACCGCGTGCTCGAGAAGCTGGGCAGCGGGGGCATGGGGATCGTATACAAAGCTGAGGACTCGCGTCTGGGCCGCGTGGTGGCGCTCAAGTTCCTGTCCGAAGAACTACCGCGGGAAGAGGAAGCTCGCGAGCGGTTCGAGCGAGAAGCGCGGGCGGCGGCGACTCTGAGCCATCCCCACATCTGTACGATTTACGATGTCGGCGAGCACCAGGGCAGGCCCTTCATCGCCATGGAATTGCTGGAGGGCCAGACGCTGGCGGAGCGCATCGGCGGCCGGCCGATGGCTATGGACGATCTGCTGGCGCTGGCTATTCAGGTGACCGATGCGCTGGACGCCGCGCACGCCAAAGGCATCGTGCACCGGGATATCAAGCCGGCCAATATTTTCGTGACCACGCGCGGGCAAGCGAAAATCCTGGACTTCGGACTCGCCAAACTGGCGCCTGGGCGCGCGGACGACGCTACGGAAACCTTGTTGACGAACCCAGGCCGAACCATCGGAACGCTGGCCTACATGTCGCCGGAACAGGCGCGCGGCGAAGAGTTGGATGCCCGTAGCGACTTGTTCAGCTTCGGCGCCGTGCTATACGAAATGGCGACGGGCCAGAGAGCGTTCGCGGGGAAGGCCCCGGCTATTGTTTTTACGGCTTTGCTGACCACGTCGCCTCCATCGGTCGCGGGCCCGCTGGGTCCGGTTATCGCGCGGGCGCTCCAGAAGAATCGCGAGGACCGGTGGGCCAGCGCGCGCGAGATGCAGTCCGCGTTTGAGGAACTCCGGCAGAAGCCCACGGACCGCTCCCGCACGGTCGCGGCTCGGTCCTGGCGGTGGATCGCGATTGTGATTCTGACTGCGGCAGTGGGAAGCGCCGGGTTGTGGTTTGTCCACGTACGGCGGCGCAGTCCCGACCCCGTTCCAGCGTCCGTCGCGGCGGTCGCCCCAGTGCGGCGCTCGGTAGCAGTGCTGGGCTTCAAGAATCTGGCCGGCAGGGCGGACGCGGCGTGGCTTTCGCCTGCCCTGTCAGAAATGTTTTCGAGCGAGCTGGCGGCCGGCGAAAAGCTGCGCACCATTCCGGGCGAGAACGTGGCGCGGGCCAGGATCGATCTTTCGCTGCCGGAGGCGGATGGATATGCCCGCGACACGCTGACCAGAATCCGCAAGAACCTGGGGGCGGACCTGGTGGTGCTGGGGTCGTACTACTATGCTGGAAAAGATGCGGGTGGACAAGTGCGGCTGGACTTGCGGCTGCAGGACGCAGCTGCCGGCGAGACCGTAGCCACCGTTTCGCAAACCGGCACCGATACCCAGCTGCTGGACCTGGTGGCGCGCGCCGGCACCCAGCTGCGCGAAAAGTTGGGAGTGGAGGAAGTCACACCAGCGGAGGCGACCGCCGTGCGCGCGGAACTCCCATCCAAGCCGGAAGCGTATCGCTTATATGCGGAAGGGCTGGCGCGCCTGCGGGTGTATGACGCGCAGAAGGCGCGTGATCTGCTGGTGGAGGCGGCCCACGCGGAGCCGGGCAATGCTATGGTCCACTCCGCGCTGGCGCAGGCTTGGAAGGCGCTGGGCTACGACGAAAGAGCGAAGCAGGAAGCCAAGCAAGCGCTGGACCTCTCCGCCGGCCTGTCACGGGAGAGGCGGCTGCTAATCGAGGCCCGCTACCGTGAGATCATCGGCGAGCGCGACCGCGCGGTGGAGATTTACGGCGCCCTGTTTCGATTCTTCCCCGATAATCTGGATTACGGGCTGCGGCTGTCCAATGCCCAGACGGCCGCGGGAAAGGGCATGGATGCCCTCAGTACACTGGCGATGCTGCGCAAGCTGCCGCCGCCGACGCGAGAGGATCCACGCATCGATCTGCAGGAATCCATGGCCTCCGAGTCTCTTGGAGACTTCCACAAAACCGAGCAGTTGGCCGCGGTGGCCGTGGAAAAAAGCGAACGACAAGGAGCGTCCCTGCTGGCGGCGCGGGCCCGTTTCCAGCGGGGCTGGGCGTTGGAGCGCCTCGGGCAACTGCAGCAGGCCACGGCCGTGCTGAGCCAGGCGGAGCACGAGTTCACCCGTGCGGGCGATAACCTGGGCTCGGCCCAGACGTTACATGCGATCGCTGAATCACTCTACGATCAAGGCGATCTGCCGGGTGCGCGCAAATTTCACGGCGACAGTCTGCGGGTTTTCCGCAAGATCGGAGACCTGCGCGGTGTGGCCAATTCTCTGAACTCCATCGCCAACATTCTCTACGAACAGGGAAATCTGGCGGAGGCCAAGAGAGTGTATGAGGAGGCGCTGCCGATCCAGCGGGAAATTGGCGCCAAGGGCGATATCGCCGGAACGTTGGGGAACGTCGCGAATGTGTTGGACGGCCAAGGCGACCTGGCGGGCGCCAGAAAGATGCAGGACGAAGCTCTGCGCAACTTCACGGAGGTGGCCGACAAAAGGGGCATGGCTTCCACTCTATCCAATCTGGGAAGGCTGCTCATTGAGCGGGGCGATCTGACGGGGGCCAAATCATTCTACGAGCGGGATCTCCAGATTTGCCAGGAAACCGGCCACCGGAGGGGGCGCGGATACGCGCTGGAGGGGTTGGGCGAGATCGCGCTGCAACGGGGTGATATGGCTGAGGCGCGCCGGAATATGCAGGAGGCGCTGGCCATCCGCAGCGAGATGGGTGATGAATTCAACGAGGCGGTCACGCGGGTGAATCTCGCCTACGCGGCGATGGAGGAAGGCCGGCCCGCGGAGGCTGAGCCGCCGTTTCGCCAGGCCATCCAAGTTTTCCATAAAGCCAAAGCGACGGAGGATGAAGCGGTCGTTAACGCCCTATTGGCGCGCGCGCTGGCGGCGGAGGGGAAGGCATCGGCAGCGAGCGCCGCCGTCGAGCGTGGCAAGGCGCTGCTGTCGCCCACGAGTGGGCTCCCGATTCGCTTTGAAATCGCCCTGGCGGAAGGAGCCATCGACACAGGGCCGGGGCAGGCAGCCGTGGCCGATCGCCGGAAGCGATTGACGGCGGCGCTGGGCGAGGCCATGCGGCACGGGTACGTGGGCTACGTCTACCAGATCCGCCTGGCTTTGGGGGAGTTCGAGGTGCGGTCCGGCAATCCGGACGAGGGGCGCCGAGCCATGGCGGCGCTGGGTAATGAAGCGGTGGCCAAAGGATTCGGCTTGATCGCGCGCAAGGCCCGGGCAGCGATGCAGGCGCCCGGAGGATGACCGCCGCTTATGAGCAGCCCAAAGCCCGCGCATAACTGCGCCGGATGCTGCCAGGCAGTTGGTAACGGTCGAATTCCGCGACAGAACACCACGTCACATCGCGGACCTCGGCGGAGGCCTGGCACACGTCCGATGCGGCCTGGAAGCGGAAGATCAGGTCGTGGTGCAGGTGGAACGGCTCATCGCGCCGCGGCGGGATGCCGTGCACGTCCACGCCGGCCAGAAGCGGCGGCACCGGGTCCGCGCGAAGAATGGCACCGGTCTCTTCGACGACTTCGCGGCTTCCGGCATCTCCAATCAACACATCGTCCGGTTCCACATGGCCGCCGGGAAGCAGCCAGCGCTGCAGCCGCCGGTGGAGCACGAGCAGGATGCGGTCGCGGCCGGGGCTCATTACCAGGCCCGTGCAGGTGATGTGGCCTGGATTGAACTGGCGGCGCGAGAACGGCTCCTGGGAGCGGGCCAGCAAAGCCAGGACTAGTTCACGGCTCTTGGCGGCTTCGCCGTCGTCGGCAGGATCGAACCGCTCGACCAGGGCGGCGACGGACTCCGGATCGATCATTCTTTGATTATGCTTTGATTATGGCGCGTGCCGCCAGTGGAGTGAGCCGCAATGACAAGAGTGCGGCAGCGGGGCTTAGGCCTCACGCCGGACAACGCCCCTTCTGGCCAGGTGCCTCCCGCAAGCATGCTATCCTGACTGAAGGACGCCCGCCCCACGGAGAGATGGCCGAGTGGTTGAAGGCGCACGCTTGGAAAGCGTGTATAGGGGAAACTCTATCCAGGGTTCGAATCCCTGTCTCTCCGCCAGATATCAGAATTGCCGCTTGAAACACCTAAGTTGCTGTCAATTGTTTGGCTTGCAAGGTTCGAAAGTCGTAATTGCGAAAACGGCTCCCGCAGGCACATCCGCAACTCGCCGCCTTTCCAACTGGAACTTTCAAGTACCACGCGCAGCAGTTTGCGCTGCTCTGCCCCGGTTTGTTGCAAAAACAGATCGGCCGCTTTACTCGTCACTGTCAGCAACTCGACTGCTTGGGTGGCAGGTGGCAGCGTTTCGGCCTGCCACTCGCTAATGCGTCGGCTGACACGTTCCTTCCGTTCGCGCATCTCAGCCGCTTTCTGATCATACGTGCTCGCATCGATGCGCCCATCCAGGCGATCCTCATAAATCATGTCCAGCCGCTTTTGCCATCGCTCCAACTCTGCCTGATCGCGTCGTATAGCCTGCTCATGAGCGGCTCGCTCGGTCAAGTCGCTGGTCACCAATTCTTGCTGCAACCACTCCACGATCGGCCCGGGAATGACGAGCCCGCGCAACCCGGCGGCAAATTGTTGTGCCAGCACTTCTTCTCGCGTATACCGTTCCGGGCACTTGCCACGGTATCCTGTGCAGTGATAATACACATACCGTGCTTTTTTTAATTCCCCTACCAGCGAGCACCCGCAGTGCCCGCAGCTGACGATGCCAGAAAAGGCGAAATCGTGGGTGACCTTGCGGTGTTTCTTCTGGTGCCGGCCATCCAAGATCTCCTGCACTCGTTCCCACGTCGTGCGATCGATGAGCGGCTCATGAGTTCCGTCGTAGGTCTTGCCGGCGTACTCGAATTGACCGGTATAGATGCGGTTGCGCAGGATCTTGTGCAGTGTGGTGACCGGGATTTTGTTCTGACCGCGGCGGGAACGAAAGCCTTCCTCATACGTCTTGCGGGCCAGTTGCTTTAACGAGTACTCGCCGGAGGCGAACCAGGTGTACAATTTGACGATCATGGGACCAAACACGGCATCCGGAACAATAATCCGCTTTCCGCCATCTCCTATAGTGTTCAAGTAGCCCAGCGCCGCATAAGATGGATACAGGCCTTGCGCGGCTTTGGTGTGCAACCCTTTCTGGACCTCCTCTCGCAGGTTGTCTATATAGTTTTTGGCCATCAATACCTTGATGCCATGCAAGAATTTCTCCGACGACCGCGAATCCTTGCTGAGCACCATGTTTTCCTTTACAAAATGGATCTGCAGATCCAGGTCATCGATGGTTACATAATCCTTGAAATTGCGGTACAGCCGATCGGTCTTCTCGACCAGGAGTATGCGACACTCTGGATGGGCTCGGAGGTAGGACACCATGGTGTTAAAGCCTGGCCGACCGGTGGTCTTGGCGCTCTCAACGTCGACGAATTCCTGGATCGTCAAATTTCGTTCGGTTCCATAGGGCCGCAACAGATTTTCTTGAGCAGAGATGCTGTATCCCAGCTCCTGCTCTTTGCTGGAGACCCGCGCCGTATAGACACCCGCGCGGGCATCAATTTCAACTGGCGCTCGACCGTGGCTGGCGGTCGTGCGCCTGTGGGGTGTCTTGGTCTCATTCATAGTGTTGGTGTCCGTTCGACGATAGTCATATTCTAATTCCGCTAAGATCAGGCCGCCTCATCAAGTCTGCGGTCCATTGTTCCGATCATCCGGGCCCAGTTGCAACGCAGGGCCCCTGAAGTCCAACAGTCTGGCACGCGTGGTCGCCCACTCCCCATCGGTGACTATGCGGCCCGCTCGTTGTTCAAGCTCGGTACGCGCGGCACGCTCCAGGCACCCTCGATCATCGGCACGCGCCTTCAGATTGGATGTGCCACTGGATAGCCGCCGTTTCCAGAGGTCCTAGCACAATCGGGCTGGCGTGCATCGGGTTTCATGCGGTGGCTGAAGGGGCGCCCGTAACAAAATAACTCTACCACCGCAGGCCCGCCTGCAGCCAAATCGGTGTACCGAGGCCCACGATGGTCAAGAGAAGCATCCTGCCCAACGAAATGAAAGCGGTGGCAACTGCCGTACGGTTTCCAATCCGGTGATGGAGTCCGGGTTCGCATCAGGCCGCCGTTTCGAGCCATGGTTCACGCACGTTGGCGTTCTCGCGCACCTCGGCTTTTTTGTGCTCCCACCGGCAAAGCAGCGCTGCAAACTCTAACAGTCTGGCCCGGACAGCGATCCACTCTGAATCGGTAAAGGCTTGGCCAGTACCCGCTTCAAGCTCCGCCCGAGCAGCATTCTCCAGGCGGCCTGTTGGGGCGGCCACACGGTCTGCGCGATGCTGCGAGGTTGCTGCCGCCAAGCTTTCCGCTACGCCCTCTGGTTTTTTCAACTAATCCTCCATTGACCAAAGTCCCGGGCATAGCAGCCGTCAGTTGTGCGAGCGCGCCGGTACCGCTCTCTCAGCCACGGCACTGTTCCAATATGAAAACAACCGGTTCGTCCCGTCAGATGCGAGATGTATCTCGATTTAGCGGTATGCATTCTCCTGTTCCGTGCGTGCTTTACAGGGCGCTGGAATTTGGGCGTGCGACTGGGTTGTTGAAGCGTGGATCCCAGGACCTGAGCCATTCCGCCAGTGTTCCCTCGATGGCAACGGAACACTCCCTCCTCAGCGCCGCGACTTCCGCCAATCTGGGGGTACGGTACAGAATCGGTCAACCGTATCGCCGATCCGTCGGCTTCTAACACGGACGGCCTCGCATTACAACGTGGCGAGCGGATTTGTAAGTGGTGTACTGGCAACCGCCCGGTACTGGGTTAAGCATCTGCACAATTCTGCGCCGGTGAGTAGACATAGTTCTGGGGTTCCCGCCCTTTCGCGCTGCCATCAGTTTCGGAGTTGGCACCCCGGACGGCTCGCCAGGAAAGGAATCGCACCTCTCTAATTCAGTTATACAGGCACTTCCGCTAAGATTTGTGATAATTATGCTATGCTTTTACAGGTATAATGTTCTAGCAGGTTTAAATGGTCAAGATACAGAATTGGGTCACGGAATCTGAAGTCCTCGCAGTGCTTAACCACCGGCCGCCTAGCCCTCATGCATACGCCCGCTTCTTGGAGGCCTATTCGGAAAGCCACTGCCGGTAGCGCGCCGGTACCGCAGAACAGTTTAGCGCTGCTCTGCGCGAGTCGGCGGACCGGGAAGGCCAAATCGGAAGTGGAGCTTTCGCGACAAACTATCTGGCGAGCGCGCCGTATTTCAAGCCCCCGGCGGCCACCCCCGAAACACGGCTGGAGACTACCCCGCATGATCTCCAAAGCGCAAAGCCTTTCGATGGGCGCGGCACTGACGTCCGCGCACCTGCGTGCTTTGGTGGACGAATGGCTCGAAACGGGGCGTGATCACGACGAAAGTGAGGCGCCGTCACGCCGCGATCTCCGCAAAGCGCTGCGGGGATGGGAGGTGGCATCCGAATTCGTTGAGCAAAGCCCGCCGTCCATGTTTCCGGCAGAGACCGGTTTTAGTCTAGCCATCGCGGAGCCACATTGGGGACGACCCTGGGCCGGGGATTTCTTTGCAGCTCAACAAGTGGCGGCGGGCAGGTTGTTCGTGGGGATCCTGGCAAGCGACTGGCAGCAGCGCCTATGCAAGTGTAGGTACTCGCCGTGTGGAAAATATTTTGTTGGCGCGAAGGTACGCCGCAGTTACCGGCACGGTACCTTTTGTTGTCGCGAGCATCGCGCGCACGCGAGTGCGGACGCCGTCACCAAAGCGCGCCGCCATCACGCCAGAAGCGAACTGATCGAGGCGGCCGCACACTGGCTCGCCCGAGCACACCGGAATTGGGCTTGGCAGGATGACCATGACTTGAAGGCTCGTCTGGCCGCAGTTCTCTCCGAAAAGGTAAGTCGGCACCCCGATCTCCAAGTCGGTGGTCAATCTATAACGGTGAAATGGGTGACGAGGAATGAGACTACAATCCAGCAACGCCGGCTTGAGCTTCACCCGCCGCGACCAGTAAGGTGAGCTGAGTGGCGAGGAATCGCGCTGCGATGCCCGCCCTCGACCTTGCTCCACCCAAGACGCGTGTATGGCAATCTGATTCAGAAATTTCTCTGTAGGACACCTGATAGCCGTCGAAACAGGCCCTGTTATTCCCTGATCTGACGCAGATGGTCCCACGCGCATAACTTCCTTACGATTAGAGACTTATCCCGATTTAGCGGTATAATTTATCCTGTTCCGTCTCTGTTTTACAGACTCGTTCGTCCCGGTGAGGTGCTCATTCCGAAGTTGCCAAGCCACGGCGAGCCGGCAGCTCTCTGTTTCGGGCACCAATTCCTTTTGCAGCTATGCTGCCGGTGGGCTAGCAAAGAACTTCGCCACCTCGTTGAGTTCCATCTGGCTAGATGCATAGCGATCGAGCACTGCGACGACTTCGGGTTGCGATACCGACACGCGCATTTTCTTCAGCATGCGCGCAAGCCAACCACCCTCGTAGAGGAGTGGCCGGTGCGCCTGATCAAAATACTCTTGGACCAGACTTCCAACTTGAGCGAACAGCAAGAGATGCAACAGATCGTACACACTGACACTGACCTGAGGCGTTGCCACGGCCCCGAGAGCTCGGTTAAGTATGGCGATCCCCGATTGATTGAGGCCTACGCTCCGATCAACCAGCTCGTGCCCGATCTCGTGGAACAGCGTCTCGATCAGGTCGGCACCTTCGAACCGGCTGGTGTCGACCAGCGCCGGATGGCTGTGAGCGCCAGCGAAATCGTAGGTCTGCCGTACGAGGACGACATCGACCGGCTGGTCGTCATCTGCCAATGCCAGGCCGCGCCGCATACTCAGGATGATGTTGTCCTTGATCGCCGGCAGCTTCGTGGCGAGCCATTGCTGCGTCTCAAGCAGCGCTGTTAGGTCGTTGGGCCAAGCCCCGTACCGATAGCCATCGGTCAGGCACTCCATGGCCGAGGCGAGATCGGCGGCCCAGCCTTCCACCCTGCGCCTCACCGAGTGCTTGACACATGCGAACTCGGTGGCGTCGCGAGCGGCATACTCGCCCCACCGCAGAATCTCGATTGGTGGGCAGGCAGCGGCAAACTTAGAGAGCGCCGCGTAGCCGGCATCCGCCTCAATCGCGCCTCGCCTTAGCTTGCGGATCTGAGTGCCCATGTGCTGGAAGAGCGAGGTCAGGAAGCTGACATGCAGCCTCAGCGCGATGGTCCGGCCGGGAGCGAACTCGACGACATGCCGGTCCGTGCCGACGGGCCTAGTGGCATCGTCGCCACTCACGCCGCGTTCCCAGCGGCGCTGCGGGCAGCACCTTTCTCAGCAACGACCGGCTCGTCGAGGCATAGCGCCCCGCAGGTACGCAAGCTGATGCAGAGTTCCTTAAGCTCCTCCTCCAGGTCGCCCCCCGATGCACGAGCCAGCCACACCTTAAAGGCGGCGACGAGTGCCCCGGAACGTCCGTGTCTCTTCGATCATCAGCATCGCGGCCGCGCTCGCATGATTCAGACGCTTCTGATGCACGACGCCGTCTTCGCCGCGATGGAGCAGGATGACAATGTCAGCTTCGGCTTCTGCAAAACGTGCTGAATCCGAAGTTAGATCGCGCAATACCTCTACGTCGAAGCCAACGCTGAGCAGCGCGCGATTGGGGTTGAGTACGAGACCGACATCATTGTTATCCTCCAGCGCTCGACGGAGCGTCTCTGCTGAGTGGATCGTCGAGTCTGGCCATGTCGGCAACTGCGGCCGGACACGCAGGTTTAGCATGATGAACTCGTAGCGCAGCAAGCTCAGAACCGAATCGGACAAGGTTCGCGCGCCAGCGTCGCCGCCGTTCAAGACGAAATCGGCGAAGCGCGCTGCCTCGGCATATTTCGCGTGTCGATCGCAACGTCACGTTCGTCGAGGGTCCGCACGAGCGCTGAGACCATGTCTCCCATCACCTTGAAGCTCAATGGGAACGCCTCTTCGATAGCCGCCATCCGGTTGCGAAATCGGCGCTGCACAAAACTTCGACCCGATCCTGATCCATCGCCCGCAGCCGATCAATGTCCGAGCCACTGAGGTTCTCAACATGCTCGCCGAGCACTGATGGCTTGAGCACGTTTTCCGGAACCGCTCGTCGGTCAGGAACCTTGCGTAGACGTCCTGGAACCGCGCCTCCGCGCAAAGCCGAGCGGAAGCAAACTTAACAGCCATGAGCCGCCCCTTGAGCCAGGCCGGTGCCGCGACCAGGTCGGTGGCGAAATGCGGTGCCCAGGACGCGCGCAGGACTTCCCGTATCATGTCGAGCTCCGCAAGCAGGCTCTCGAAAGGCGGAAAGTCTTGGTCGCGCTCGATCATCACGGCCCGTAGGACAGGCATGCTTGGAGCCGCGTAGCGTAGCAGCTCGAAAACTTCGGCTGGTACCGGAGCGCTGTGCGTGTCGAGCAGCACGCCCTTTGAGGTGAGCCCGCCAGCAAGGTGGACCTGGAC
>CAVWOT010000003.1:0-485094 GCA_963756605.1 Bryobacterales bacterium
TTATCTCCGAGCCTGCCTCCGCGACGTCTGACAATCCTTGAGTATCCCCGGACTGGCCGGCTGAATCTGTACCTACAGCTTGCTTCTTCATGCGCTTTGTTGATGCACGTGACTCGCCAATGGTTACGCAATCCCGAGACGATGGAACACGGGGACTTTGGCGAAGTCCACGATGAATGCGAAGACCGCTGCCGCTACGAGTGTTCCTCCTACGGCGAATACCGGCAAAGGCGTCATGGCGATTCCGCAGATCGCCAGCGTTGAGGCGATCGACACATCGGCTACGGACGACCCGACGAGCCACCGGCTGGGACGGGCCGACCCCAAGCGCTGGCGCTCCCGATTGGTGTAGGTGGTTGCCTGATTGCCGAACACGATGGCCACGAAGGCCAGCGTTCTTAGCGCGTCGATTCCAAAACCCAGGCGGAATTTGCCGATGGCCAGGACGGCAGTGCAGAATACCAGCTCGGAGATTCCCATGAAGACGCCCGCAATCGTCAATCGGCCGATTCTCCAGGCATTGGGCATCGGGGACGGCCGCACGTTGTCGGTCGTCAACGACATGCCGAGGAGGTCGCCGGTGAGCATGATAATCACCATCAACATCGGCGTCAGGATCGCGTGCCCGGTCATGACCAGACCCACCGCCAGGAAGAGCACCTGCACGGTTTTCTTGGTAACCGAGTTAAGCGCGTACGTCAGGATGCGCTGGAAGGTCACGCGGCCTTCCTTTACCGAAGCGACAATACCGCCGAGTCCCGGCTTGGTCAGCACGAGGCCGGCCGCGGACTTGGCCACATCGGTCGCCGTGGACACCGCGATTCCCATCTGCGCCTGGCGCAGCGCCGGTGCGTCGTTGGCGCCGTCGCCGCACATTCCTACGGTGTGGCCGCTCTTCTGGAACGCCTTGACGAGATCGTACTTTCCCTCTGGGAGTACGCCGGCGAAGACGGCGAAATCCTCGGGGCGCACCACGTTTGGGATCGGTCCGGGTGGACAGACAGCTCCGTCGAGACCTACCGCCCGAGCCACGATCGCTGCCGTCGCCGGAGCATCGCCCGTCACCATTACGGTGCGGACGCCCAACGTGTGCAACTCCGTAATGAGCGCCGCCGAATCCGTTCGAGGCGGATCGCTGAGCGCGATGATCCCCGCGAGCTTCACGGCCTCCGGCGGACCTGCCGCGACGGCCAGCACGCGGAAGCCCTGTGCTTCAAGTTCGCTCGCGGTTTTGGATGCATCGGGAGCCGCATCCGGAGCAGATGACTTAAGGCCCGTCACTGCGGCAAAGGCCCCTTTGACCACGCGTACTGAACTGCCGCTCGTATCGGCGGCAGTCGCCTCGGACATCTTCGTCGCGGGATCGAACGGAGTGAACTGGATCAGTTTCGGTAGATCGGTGGCCACTCTTTTTGCGGCGGCGGCTCGGATGGCAGCATCCACCGGATCTTGCCCGCCGTCCGAACTCGCCAGGGCAGCCAGTCCCAACACATGCGGATCGTCGAAGCCGGGCATGGCATGGACAGCGGTCACCGTCAGTTCGTTTTGCGTCAAAGTGCCGGTCTTGTCCGCGCACAGCACGTCGATACTGGCTGCTTCATCCACGGCAGAGAGGCGCGTCGGCAGCACGCCCAGCTTTGCCAGAGCCCGCGCGCCGAGCGCCGCCGCTAGGGTAAAGGTGGCCGGCAGCGCCACTGGGATCGACGCCAGGACTGCCGTGAGCACCAGGGGGATGATCTCGCCAATCGGCATCTTGAGCGTGTGGGCATAGCCGACCAGCATCACGATGAGAACGCCATTAAAAATGGCGAGATTGCGTACCACGCGCAGAACGGCCTTCTGCTGGGAGCTTTCGACGTGCGCGGTGCGAACCAGTTCCGCGGTGCGTCCAAATTTGGTACGCGCTCCGGTCGCGGTGACCTCCGCCACTGCTTCGCCGCGCCGCACGAGCGCCCCCGCATAAGTTTCGAATCCCGGCGCCGGCTTCGATCGGAACGGATTCGCCGGTGAGCATGGACTGGTCGAGAAGCACGGATCCCTCAGTCAAACGCACGTCGGCGGCAACCACGGCACCGAGCGATAGCTTCACCATATCGCCAGGCACGAGCCCGGCCGCGGGCACGTTCGACCAGGCATTATCGCGGCGAACAGACGCGTTTAGCGCAAGCCGCGACTTCAGCGCGGCGAGAGTCGCCTGCGCGCGCCCTTCCTGGAAAAATCCGAGAGCCGCGTTGAAGGCCAGCAGAACCGCGATGATGGCAGCTTCGACGTACTTGCCGAGCACCACCTCGAGCACGATCGCCGCTTCGAGCATCCATGGAACCGGCGCCCAGAACTTGGTCAGCGCCCTGCGTAACGGATGCAGAGACGTATCGGGCACGGCGTTTGGGCCGAACTTCTCGAGCCGGCGGCGGACTTCGTCGCTAGTGAGGCCCGTGGCGACCGGGACATCCCTAGCGGGAGGCGGTGCAACGATGGTGGCCATATTATGTCGTGAGCAGCTTGCGGATAGATTCCAATTCCCGCCGGCGTTTCGCGGTGGTCTTGGGATATGCCATCTTCAGGTCCTTGAGCGCATCAAGGACAATTTGAGAAACAATCAACCGGGCATTCTCTTTATCGTCGGCGGGGACCACGTACCAGGGCGCGTGATGCGTGCTGGTTGCTTGCAGGCAATCCTCATAAGCCGCCATGTAATCCTTCCAGTATTTCCTCTCGTGAATGTCCGCGAGGCTGAACTTCCAGTTCTTCTCCGGCTCGTCGATACGCTCCAGGAATCGCTTTCGCTGTTCGTCCCGCGAAAGGTGCAGGAACACTTTGACGGTGCGTGTGCCGTTGCGATAAAGGTGGCTCTCCAGGTCCGTGATCGAACGATACCGCTCCTCCCAGATGGTTTTTTTGCCACGCAATTCTTCGGAAAGCCCCTGGCTGCGGAGAATCTCCGGATGCACTCGAACCACCAGCACTTCCTCGTAATAAGACCGATTGAATATGCCGATCTGCCCGCGCTCGGGAAGCCGGCGCGTCGTGCGCCAGAGGAAATCATGTTCCAGTTCCTCGGGGCTGGGCTGCTTGAAGCTGGAAACCTGGCAGCCTTGCGGATTGACCCCGGACATGACGTGCCGGATGGCGCCGTCCTTGCCCGCAGCGTCCATCCCCTGAAATATCAGCAGGAGCGCATAGCGGTTGGACGCGTAATGCAGGCGCTGCAAAGAGCTCAACTCCGCAACGTGTTCTTCCAGCAGTTTTCGATACTCCTTCTTCGACCCGCAAACGGGCTCCACAACGGTGGGCCACTTTTCGAGTTTGACCGCTTCTCCAGGCGGCACGCGGAAATCCTTCGAATCGATTTTCATCTTCATCCCTTCGGTACAACCTCGTGTTCCGCTTCAAGCCAGTCTTGATCCGCCTGGCGGCCGCGCTTCGGCTGTCGATGCCCAGTCGCCCGTTGCGCGAGTAAACCGTCGCGCGCGATCCGCCTTGGGAAGCGATACAACTCGCCATCGGGCCGCGAGCCGCGACCGGATTCAGGACGCCTTCGACCTCCTGGGGATTGCCTGAGTCCGGCTCCATAAACGAGTCCAAGCCGCCGCAGCTTAAATTCGCTCATCAAACTCCCGATCGCCATTCAAGCAAGCGATGATGGCTTCCGTGACCGGTTTAGTCTCACTTGGTCCTCGCACCGGGATCGAAACCCCGCCCGCCTGTTCAACCGCATAGTCGTTGCCACCCGGGAAAAGGGCGTCGCCTATGAAAATCATCTCTTGCAGTGAAATGCCCAGGACGTCTCGCAGCTTTCGAATTCCGTATGCTTTGTCAATGCCGGGCTTGGTGACATCGATGGATGTCGCACCACCCATGCGAACGGAGAACTCGGGAATCAGAGTGTCAACTATCGCTTTGATCTTCTTCCGCTTGGCGTAATCGGGATCCCATTTATCCTTTTCCTCCAGCGGTGCCTGCTGGCCTAATGCCGAAAATGTGATCTGGCTTCCACGGTCTTCGATGACTTCTCCCCAGACCTTAACGGCCTCGAATCCCGCTTGGCCCGCCGCCTTCTTGAGAAAACTTACAATCTTCGCTTTTTCGTCAGCCGTGAAGTCTTCCGAATACAGCCTTTTCCAATCCCCTTTGTATTGGAAGCACTTTGTTCCACATGTGGGAAGAATGGACAGATTCACCAGGCGTTCGTCATGGGGAAGTTTGGAGAGCACCTGCTTCTCAAATTGGGGCCAATCGCCTCCGGAAATGATGGCTACTTTTGCGACGCCGAAAAGATCGTGCAGCAGTGCCGACATCTTGGCATCGAGAGACGACTTACTTTCGGCGAGTGTGCCGTCCAGGTCGTAAACAATCAGCTTTATCATTCCGGTATCTCGATCTCTAGCACGTTACTGCCCATCGTCGCCCAAAAAGTACACGCTCCGAGAACCGCAGGCAACGGAAACACGCCACCCTTTCCAGCTTCGTAAGTGACACCGCTGCCATCCAACCGCCCCGTTTTCTCGATGCAATACGCGCGGCACACCCGCTTGGCCCGTTGGCGAGCGCTCGCCGTACGTCATCACTGTCGATACCCGGTTTCAGGCCCGCATAGAATGCGGCTCTTGTAACCCCGCCTCCTCCACCACCCAGCCTCGGTCTTCCCGCCCTCGCCGGCTGGCAGCGGATCCTTATGTGCGTCCGAGGGATGCACCTGGGCAGAGAGCATTTCACGTGCATCCAGGAATTTCAGCACCAGCGGGAATCGGTAACCTGGCCGCCAGGCATGCGCGCCAAGTCAGCGTTGGGCAGATAGATAATAATGGCGGCCAGACAAAAAAAGGCAGGCCGACCCCGACACGCCAATCGCCGTGCGCCCGTTTCCAGTAGGGACGCTGACCCTCTTTGGGCCAGCGCGCCGTGCGGCGTCGTTCTCCTTAGGCGCATTCTCCCGAATTTTCCGAGTCTCCCCGATGTTCTTGTCCAACGTGGCCGCCATGAGTGAATGCATCGTCTCCGGATCGTCGCCTTCTACAAAAAATGGCGTCCAGCCGCAGCCGCGGAAAAATTAGTCAAGCTCCTCATGCTCGATGCGGGCCAAAACGGTCGGATTACCGATCTTGTATCCCGGGTCGGCGATGGTGAAGCGGAAACCGGTCCGCTGGCGACCGCATGGCAGACCAATAAGATCCTCGACGATCAACTCACGATTGTCGAACGCGGCCCCGAAAGCGTGGCTGAGCGAGTACCCCGACTCGCCGCCTTCGTGAATCGACCCCGGCGTCGTCGGGGCAACATGACTGGAAATCCCGCCGGGAAACGAGAGCTGCATGAACAACTTCTTCAGCCCGGCTTCGTCCTGTCTGACGTTTGGATAAATCTCGCTATAGCTGCCTTCAAGGTTCAGGTGCACGTAGACGAAGTTCTGGCCCGGAGTCGCGAAGCACCCGCCGACGTAATCGCCATCGCCGTAAACTGGTACGAGCGATGCTTGAGCATTTGCGCCGGACCATCTGCCGAATTCCGAAAGGCCGCGTAGCAGCCTATGGAGATGTGGCACGCGCCGCGGGCTATCCCGGCGCCGCGCGGCAAGTCGCCTGGGCGCTCCACAATGCCAAGGGCGGCATCCCGTGGCATCGCGTGCTGGGTGCTGGTGGACACATTCGCCTGCCGGGTCAGGCCGGGCTCGAGCAGCGCATGCGCCTGCAGGCCGAGGGCGTGGCTTTCCGCGGCAGCCGCGTGGACATGGCCCGGCATGCATTCGATTTCAAGGCGAAGCGAAAGGGGAAGCTGTCATGAGCTATCAAAGTATTTGTGTGCAAGCGGAAGGGCCGTCCGCCGTGATCACGCTGAACCGGCCGCAGCGGCGCAACGCACTATCGCTCGAGTTGATGCTGGAACTGATTGACGCGCTCGACGGCATCGGGCGCGACCGCCACGTGCGCGCGGTAATCCTGGCGGCGGCGGGCAAGGTCTTCTGCTCCGGGCATGACCTTTCGGAAATGGTGGGGCGTGACATCAACGAATACCGCCGGCTCTTCGACGTCTGCAGCGACCTGATGATGAAGATCCAGGCAATCCCGCAACCGGTGATCGCGGAGGTGCAAGGCGTGGCCACGGCGGCGGGGTGCCAACTGGTGGCCACATGCGATCTGGCTATAGCGTCGGAACAGGCAGCATTCGCCACGCCCGGCGTGCGCATCGGCTTGTTCTGCAGCACCCCTATGGTGGCCCTAAGCCGCGCTGTGGGGCGCAAGCGGGCGCTCGAAATGCTGCTGACCGGCGAGATGGTGGATGCTGCGACGGCGGCGGAGTGGGGCCTCATCAACAAGGTTGTGCCGGCGGCCGAACTGCAGGCCGAGACGCGCCGGCTGGCGGCGCACATCGCGGAGGCCAGCAGCTTTACCGTGTCGCTAGGCAAGCAGGCGTTCTACACGCAGATCGACCTGGATCAACCCAAAGCGTACGCCTACGCCAAGGAGGTCATGTCCATGAATTCGCTGGCGGCGGACGCGCAGGAGGGCATTTCCGCGTTTCTGGATAAACGCGCGGCCTGCTGGACCGGCAAATAGGCAAAGACGCACCGATTCATCCGCCGCATGCCTTTCGCAAGCTGCCGCCCAACTTCTCCAATTGCGCGCTCTCCGGCTTGTGCCCGCCCGCGGTAACGTAAAATACATCGATCGCTTTGTGCGCCTCGGTATCGATCAGCACCACTTCGATGTTGCAGCCTTCGGCCGATATGGCGGCCGCCAGATCGTAGAGCAAGCCCGGCCGGTCCTGGGCCACGATCTCGATCAGGGTGGCGGTATCGGAAGCATCCGGATTGAACGACACCGTCGGGTGCACCTGCGAATCGCGGCTGGGCGGCGCGGGCTTCGCACGGTTCTGCAAAAGCTGCCGCACGTCCACCCGCCCGAGCACCACCCGCTCCACAGTTATGCGCAGGCGGTCGATCTCGGTGGGGTTCAGCTCCAGCGCGCGCAGCGGATCGGCAAACGTGAAGGTATCCAGTACGGTTCCCTGGCTATTGGAAAATGCCTCCGCCTTCAGGATGTTCATGCCGAAGCTGGAGA
Source organism: Bryobacterales bacterium (assembly GCA_963756605.1). Classification (GTDB taxonomy): domain Bacteria; phylum Acidobacteriota; class Terriglobia; order Bryobacterales; family Bryobacteraceae; genus Bog-159. The sequence goes on from CAVWOT010000003.1 coordinate 7,059, forward strand.
GCGTGCCGGCTACCGAAGCGAACAGGAATGGCTTGTCGGCGGTCACCAGCGTCAACCGCCAGGCAGCTTCCACTTTTTCCAGCGCCACGGCCACCCCGCGCTCCCGGAACACTCCGTCCAGCCGCAAGTGCGCCTCGATCTCCTCGGCCGTGTGGGTACGCGCGTAGCGCATGGGCAGACCGGCCAGGAACGCGCGTTTTTCGGGCGCTCCCGAAGCCGGGCCGGGGATGCGGTCGCTGGCCAGCTCGCGCGTGAGTTCGTTATACGTGATCAGGTAAAGCTGCCAGAGCACCTCGGCGCGCCAGGGTGTCATGGCGGACGGATTGACGGCGCTGATATCGGCGTAAGTCATCAATGTGAGCGCCTTGAGGCGTTCCACGGTTTCCACGCGCTCGGCCATAAGGCGGGCCGTGGCTGGGTCCTGCAGATCGCGTGCGTTCATCACCGCGGACATCTCCAGGTGCCGCGCGATCAGAAAGCCCGCCAGTTCGCGCTCGGGCCGCGGCATGCCGATACGCTCCAGCGCCGGGGCGGCCGCTTTGGCCGAGGCCTCCGCGTGCAGCCCATTGGCAGCGCCTTTGCCCACATCGTGAAAGAGCAGCGCGGAGAGCAGCAGTGCGGGATCTTCCATCTCCGACAGCAGGTCGGTGTATCGTTTCACGCCCGGATCGCGTGCGCCGCGCAAGCCTGCCAGAATCTGCAATGTCACCAGGGTGTGCTCGTCCACGGTGTAGCGGTGGTAGAAATCGCGAATTACAAGGCATTCGATTTGCGCCATTTCGGGGAAGACGGCGCGCAACACGCCGGTCTCGTGCATGCCGCGGACCGCTTCGGCGGCGTAGGGCAGCGAAAGGATCTCTTTGATCTGCGGCCAGATTGGGCGCGGCGTGGCAAACCATTCCTCCAACTGCGGCGCCAGCGCAGCCAGGCGTTGCTCGGCCTCGCTGGAGGGCCGGATGCCGTGCCGCGCTACGAATTGAAACAGGCGCAGCGCCAGTTCCGGATCGGCCGCCAGCGCGTGCGGTGCGCGCAAGTGTACCCGTTCGCGCGATACGCTGAAATCGGCATTCGAAAGCCGCGTGCGCCAGTCCTTGAATTGCGTAAATAGCGAGCTCGATTGCGCCTCACTGGATTCCAGTTCGCGCACGGCGGCGCGATACAGATCGCGCGCGTGGCGGAAGTAATCGCGCATCCACTGGGCCGCGCCGGGGGATCCAAAGTATTCCGCAGCTTGCTCCTGCGCGTCGAACGTGAGCGCGTTGTTATCGCGCCCGGAGAGCGAGTGCAGGTAACAGCGCAAGCGCGCCAGGAAGAGAAACGCCGGCTCGATGGGCGGGACTTCCACGGCGCGAATACGGGCCAGCCAGCGCACCAATTGATAATCGCGCAGGCCGCCCGGGGTATCCTTGATGTTCGGCTCCAGATGATAGTAGGTGTTCTGATATTTCTGATGGCGCTCACGCGTGAGACGGGTGAGGTTGCGTATCAAAGGGTCGCGCTGGGCGTGCAGAAAGCGCGGCAGCCGTTCGGAGAATCGCGCATAGAGGGCGCGGTCGCCGGCCAGATAACGCTGATCCAGCAGACTCACGTTCAGCTCGATGTTCTGGTCGTGAATTTCGGCGCATTCTTCCGGCGTGCGAACCGAATGGCTCAGCCGCAGGCCGGCATCCCAAAGGGACTGGATGAACGTGGAGATGGCTTCGGGAGCGTCCTGTGCCCGGTGGCCGTTATCCACGAGCAGCAGTAGATCCACGTCGGAGTAGGGAAACAGGTGACGGCGGCCATAGCCGCCTACCGCAAGCAGGGCAAGTCCGGCGGGGAAGAACGGCCACAACCGCTCGCGGGAGGAGCGCTCCACCATGCCGTCCACCAGCGCAGTGCGCTCCGCAAGGGCTCGGATGGGGTCCTGGCAAGGCAGCGTCACTTATTTTTCCGTTTAAGATTGTGGGTCAGCCCCGCGCCCAGACGGCGAACTGAAGTTCGCCGCGGCAAGCTGAAGCTTGCGCCACACTACAGGGCGGCTTCTCCGCGGTCGTCGTTCCGGATCCGGATAGCCTCCGCCACGTCGTATACAAAGATTTTACCGTCGCCGATCTTGCCGGTGCGCGCGGCGGCAGCCAGGATCTTGAGTAATTCATCGCAGCGCGCATCGCTGATCACCACCTCGATTTTCAGCTTGGGCAACAGATCCACCGTGTATTCACGGCCCCTATAAACTTCCTTATGGCCCTTCTGCCGGCCATGTCCGCGGACTTCGCTGATGGTCATCCCATCCACGCCGATCGCCGCCAGCGCTTCTTTTACTTCATCCAGCTTGAATGGCTGGATTATGGCCTCGATTTTTTTCATATTCACGCTTCCAGAATGTAGCCTTCTTCGCCGTGCATGCTCAAATCCAACCCATCAACCTCTTGCGCCGGACTGACTCGCAGACCGATCAGTGCGTCGCAGAATTTCAGAATAATCAATGTTCCCACGATCGCCAGCGCCCACGCGATAGCGCACCCGACGGCTTGGTTCCAGATCTGGCCGGGGCGCCCGTCCACCAGGCCCAGCGGCCCCTTGAAGCCGTCATTCACGGCGGCGGTGGCGAACACGCCCGTCAGTAAAGCGCCCAGCGTACCGCCGCAGCCGTGCACGCCGAAAGCATCCAGCGAGTCGTCATACCCCAACTTCTGTTTCACCTTGGCCACCATGAAGTAACATACGATGCCCGCCAGAAAGCCGATCAGCAGGGCCGGGAACGGCTTTACGAATCCGGAAGCCGGCGTGATGGCGACCAGCCCGGCTACGCATCCCGAGATGCCGCCCAGCACGCTGGGCTTGCCCGATCGTTTCCATTCGGCCACCACCCAGCCGAGCGCCGCAGCGGCCGCCGCGAAGTGTGTAGCTACAAAAGCGCTGGTGGCCAGACTGGAGGCGGCCAGCGCGCTGCCGGCATTAAATCCGAACCAGCCCACCCACAACAGGCACGCGCCGATGAAGCTGATCACCAGGTTATGCGGCTTCATATCTTCATGCGGATAACCCAGCCGCTTGCCCAGATACAGCGCGCTAACCAGCGCGGACACACCGGAGGTAATATGCACCACCGTGCCGCCGGCGAAATCGAAGCAGGGGATCTTCCCGCCCAGAGCGGCGTTCAGGAAACCGCCTTTACCCCAAACCATGTGCGCCATGGGGAGGTAGACCAGCAGCATCCACAGCGTCATGAAAAGCAGCATTGCGCTGAACTTCATGCGCTCGGCGAACGCGCCGGAGATCAGCGCGGGGGTAATCACGGCGAACATCAACTGGTAGATCATGAAAGTCTGGTGCGGGATGGTAGCGGCGTAATCGGGGTTGGGCGCGCCTCCTACGCCCTGCAGCAGCGCGTAGCGCAGGTCTCCGATGAACGGCAGGCCCTCGCCGAAGGCCAGACTGTAACCCACCACGGCCCACAATACCGTGACCAGCGCCATCAGGATGAAGCTCTGCATCATAGTGGACAGCACATTCTTGCGGCGCACCAAACCGCCGTAAAACAGCGCCAGGCCCGGTCCGGTCATCATCAGCACCAGGGCTGCGCTAATCAGCATCCAGGCATTGTCGCCCGCGCTTTGGGCCGACCGGGTGTGCGCCTCGAGGGCCGCCAGTTTAGCCTGCAGGTCGGGAGTATTTTGCGCCCATGCCGCAGCGGGCAAGACTGTCAACAGGGACAGATATTTCACAGCGGGAAATCTCCACGGACGATATCAGCTCACAAAACCTATTGTTACATTGTGCATCGGGGCCGGGAACCATCCCAAGCGCAACATTTCTATGGGTGTGATTGAAATTTTCTATGTGGAGCAGGACTCCAGGAAAGGACCCACGCGCGTAGTTGATGGTTAGATTCTAGAGCTGGCGAGCGGTGCGGTTGGGAAACGGGCCGGGCCGGAACCTTGCGACAAAGTCCACTGATAAGTGGGCGAGCAGTTTGGCAGGCCGTAGCGCGTGGGAAGCCTGAGCAGGCCTCGAAGGACGCATGTGGTGCCGACCCGGCGCTAGAGCGCGGGAAACCAAAATCGCCGCGAGCCGCAAAGAAACCGATGGATAGCAATAAGAGCTCCGCCGCGTTCAAATTCCTGGAAATATGCGGCATTGCACCAAAGCGTGCCACCGGCGCTAAAGTTACCCGCGCTTGCGCCGATAAGCTATCAGGAGCAATAAAGTCTCCGCTATATGCGAGTCGATGAACACAGCCTCACCGATCAGGTTTCCTCCACCGCCAGCCGGGCGGCGGAATCCCAGCGTATCCAGGTAGACACGGCCTCGACGGCCGGCTCTGCCAACGCCTCCAGCGCGGATCGCGTGGATCTTTCGAGCCTCGCGGGACGTATGGCGCAAGCCCTGCAGTCCCTCACGAACCAGTCAGCGCAACGGGTCAGCCAGTTGCAGAAACAGTACCAGGCGGGCGCCTACCAGCCAGACGCGCCGCAGATCGCCAGCGCCCTGGCGCGGTCTTGAACAACATGCCGAAACCAGATCTGCGCGAATTATTGGCGGCCACCCAAACCCGCATCCAAGGTGTCCGCGCCTTGCTCACGCGGCCGGGCACATGCAATTCCGACGAGTGCATCACACTTTTCCGCGAGGCGCAAGGATATATGGAGTGGCTGCGCGACCGCCTGGCCCAGGCCGCGCCGGCCAGCCCGGACTTGCGCGCTCAGGCCGTCACGCTGGCCGCTGAGATTCGGCAGGCCGGCGTCCTGGTGGCACAAGCCGCGCATTATGGCCGCCGCTGGTTGGAGCGTCTGCGGTGCATATCCCCGGAATACACCGCCTCCGGCGATCCCGTGCCGCAATATATCCGCGGGCGTATCTCGTACTTAGGATGAAACGGCATGGCTAGTTCCATAAGCTCCGCATTGGTGGGGGCGTCCAGCGCCCTGCAGGCGTTCCAATACGCGCTGAACATCACGCAGAACAATATCGACAACTCCACTACACCGGATTACGCCACCCAAATCGCGCAACTGCAGGCCGATCCGTTCGACCCGGCCGTCGGGCTCAGCGGCGGTGTGAACGACGGTACCATGGTCGACAGCCGCGATCTGCTGGCAGAGAGCGATGTGTGGCAGCAAGCCGGGCTACAGGGCGACGCCAGCGCCCAGTCGAGTGCCCTGACCGACGTTCAGAACGCCTTACCGGTATCTACGGGTTCGGGCATCCCGAATGCCTTGAATACGTTTTTCAGCGACATCTCGGCGTGGAGTGCCGACCCCACCAGCAGTAGCGCCCAGCAGCAGGTCATGGTGGACGCCAATTCCCTGGCCCAGAGTTTTCAGACCACGGCTGCGGCGGTGGCCGGCGCATCCACATCCGTCAGCCAGGGTATTAACAGCACCGTGAGCCAGATCAATGGATTGACCAGCCAGATAGCCACTCTGAACGGGGCCGTTCAGACAGGCGACGGGCGCGACGCAGGCGTGCAAGCGCAGCTATACAGTTCGCTCGAGACCCTATCCGGACTAGTGAATATCAATGTCCTGCAACAGCCCGATGGCGGCGTCAACGTCACTCTTTCGAGCGGTGCCGCATTGGTTATGGGTAACCAGTCCTACGCGCTGACGGCCGGCAACGCGCCGCCCCCGGCGGGTTCCACCGATCCGCAGGCACCACCCGATATCGACATCCAGGCGTCCGACGGCTCTGTAGTGAACAGTCAAATCACATCCGGCACTTTAGCCGGGATGCTGCAAGTGCGTAACGTGACCATCCCCGGGTTGATTGGCGACGCCAGCCAGCCCGGCGCGCTCAATACATTGGCCACCACGGTAGCCACCACCGTGAACTCGATCGTGAGCCAGGGCATCGTCTCCCAGGGTCCCCCGGTGGTCAAGTCCCCCAGCGGACTGTTCACCTACGATGCGGCCAGTGCCTCGTCGGCCGCTTCCACCCTGGCGGTCGATCCGAACATGACCGCCAGTCAATTGCCGGCCATCGACCAGAACGGAGTGCCTAATGGAGTGCCCTTGGCGCTCGGGGCTTTGGCCAACTCCACGGAGGCGGCCCTCGGTTCGACGAGCTTTACCTCGTTCTACGGAGACACCGCGGCTACAGTGGGAACCCAGCTAAATGAGGCCCAGAGTAATCAGACGCTGACCACGCAAACGTTGGCCCAGGCGCAAAGCATGCGCCAGAGCGTGTCGGGCGTCTCGCTGGACGCCCAAGCCACCACCTTGTTGCAATACCAGGAATCATACCAGGCAGTGGCCAAAATGGTCAGCACCCTCCAAACTCTCGCGCAATCCGTGATTGACATGATCCCGGCCGCAAGCTAAGCCTATGACTCCAAGCATCAATCCAAGCATCGCGACCTTCCTGAGCAACCTGCAGCAGATCGAAAACCGCGCCACCACCGCCGGGCAGCAACTCTCCAGCGGCCTGCGTGTCTCGGTGGCTTCCGACGACCCGGACGAGATCTCCAGCATCTTGCAGTTGCGCGCCCAGATCGCCGGCGTGCAGCAAACTCAACAGAATATAACCACCGTTACGTCCCTGGTCAGCAGCGGCGAGAACGCCATCCAGCAGGCCATACAGGTTCTGGATACAGCCACTTCGCTGGCCACCGAAGCGGCCGGCAGCACCACCAGTGCCAGCACCCGGTCGAATATCGCCACCGAGGTGCAGGGCATCCTGCAACAGTTGGTTAGCTTGAGCCAGACCTCCATGAGCGGCCAGTATATCTTCAGCGGCAACCAGAGCGGGCAGCCGCAGTATACCCTGCCAGGCGGGGGCAACTCCGTCCAGCAGATGTTTGAAGCCGGCGCGCCGCCCCAAATCGCGGATTCCAACGGAGTGATGATCTCGACCGGATTGACTGCCCAGCAAATCTTCGATGATCAGGTAGGCGGCGGTGCGGGGACCGGCAATCCCGCGCCGGATAATGTTTTCGCCACTATAAGCGGATTGGCGACCGCGCTGCAGAACAATGACAGCGCGGGCATCCAGACCGCCCTGGCGAACTTGCAAAGCGCTTCGGCGCATCTGAACGATGAAAGCAGTATCTACGGCGCGGATCAAAACAACCTGACGCAGGCCGGCAACACCGCCAGCCAGTCGCTCTTAGCACTCCAACAGCAGCTCAGTAACGAGCAGGACGCGAACGCAGCCCAAGCTTCGCTGAATTTGACCCAAGCCAACACAGATGAGCAGGCGGCCATGTCGGCGGAAGCCATGTTGAAACCGCAAAGCTTGTTCAGCTACCTCGGGTAGCGCCGGTGGCAGGTGTTCCGGCTATCCCTGCACCCGCTTGGCCCGCCCGGCCCAGAACATCTCCCGCAACTCGCGCTTCACAATCTTCCCCGTGCCGGTCTTGGGCAGCGCTGTCTCCAGAAACTCGAACGTACGGGGAATTTTAAATCTGGCGATGCGTGTGCTTAAAAACTCGCACAGTTCGGCTGCCGTCAACGTCTGTCCGGGCTTGAGCACCACGAAAGCCGCGGGAATCTCGCCCCATTTGTCGTCGGGCGCCGCCACCACCGCGCACTCCAGCACCGCCAGGTGCGCAAAAATAGCTTTCTCGACCTCTATCGAAGAAATGTTCTCCCCGCCGCTGATGATGATGTCCTTCTTGCGGTCCACGATGTGGATATAGTTCTCTTCGTCCCACACCGCCATGTCGCCGGAGTGAAACCATCCTCCGGTCATGACCGCGGCCGTGCCTTGTGGATCTTTGTAATAACCCTCCATCACCTCGTCCCCGCGAATCACCACCTCACCCACGGTTTGCATGTCGCGCGGCACGTCTTTCATATTGGGGTCGACCACCCTGATCTCAACCCCGGGTATGGGCCACCCCGCCATCGCCTGGCGTCCCAAACGGTCAGCTTCATCCACATACTCCACCGTGGCCTTGTGCCGCGGCGAGCTGGCCACGGGACAAGTCTCCGTCAGCCCATAGCCGGCCATCGCGGTGCAGCCGAAGGCCTGTTCCAGACGCCCGATCAGCTCGGGAGAGGCCGCCGCGCCACCCACAAAAATCTCCCGCATGCTCGACAGATCGAACTGACCCAAATCCGGCGCGTTCAACAGCGCATTCGCCATGGTCGGCACCAGGGACATGGCCGTGGCTTGCTCCTCCTGGATGAGGCGGAAGACCGCCGTCGGCTCGAACCGGCGCACCATCACCTGTTTCAGGCCCATCATGGTGGATGACTGCGGCCGGCCCCACCCGTTGGCGTGGAACAACGGGATGGTGTGCAACTCTACCGCTGTGTCATCGTGATAGAACGTGCCAGCCACGGACAGCGCGTGCAGGTACAGCGTGCGGTGCGCCAGCATCACTCCCTTAGGGGTCCCGGTGCTGCCGCTGGTGTAGAATAGCTCGGCGATGGCGTTCTCGTCGAACGAAAAAATATCCGGCCGCTCCATCCGCCCGCGAGACAGCAGTTCCTCGTACGTGAGATCGGCCGGCGGACCCGCTTCGTTCACGGTCACGTACCGCCCGATGGCGGGACAGGCCTTGCGAATCTGACTCACCAGCGGTGCAAAATCGTTCTCGAAGATCAGCACCCGGGCTTCGGCGTGGTTCAGTATGGCCACCAGTTCCGCCGGTGTCAACCTTACGTTGAGCGGCATGACCACGGCCCGCGCCAGCACTACGCCGTAATAGCCTTCGAGCAGTGCGTTGTTGTTGAAGCTCAGGTAAGCTACCCGATCACCGGGCCGTATGCCTTCAACCTCGAGCCCCGCGGCCAGCCGCTCGCAGCGCTCGCCGAACTGGGCGTACGTCAGGCGCGTGGATCCTGAAACCACGCCTACCTTCTTTCCATACAGATCTACACCCCGGTATAAGCAGCGCACCGGAGTCAGCGGCACGATCATGAGTACCTCCTGTCAAGACACTGATCTTACTACCGCGCTCAATTGAATAGGGAAAAAATCTGGCGGGCGGCAATCAGTGCGCGCCGGTCAACTTCAAGATCATGCCCGTATCCGTGGCCACCCACAGCGACCCGTCGCCGGCCGCGCGCAACAGAGTGCGCACGGCGGTAGCGCGGTAATCGACAGTCATCTCGTGCCAGTCTGTCAGATTCTCGCTCTTCAGGATCTTCAGCGCCAGCGGGATGGGCGAGTGTTGCAGCTTGCCCGTCACCTCCACCCCAGCCAGGTACCCGATTCCGGAAGGCAGCAGCAACACATCCGAAATCGCCCGGTCCGGGGCGTTGTACACGATGCTGCTCTTGCCCGTAGTGCCGTCCAGCAGATGCACCTCGGAAGGCCACTTGAATGTGTCGGTGAATTCGATCAGGCCGAGTCCCCGCCCATCCGGCAGAAAGCAGGAGCGTGTGATGCGTCCGAACATGGAAGCCGTGGAAGACGTCCATGTTTTGCCGCCATCCCGGGTGTCCAGCATGATCGAAAGGTGCGGCCATTCCCTCCGGGCCGTGGGGTCTTGCCCCGCCAAAGCATCTGGCTTATCAGAATCGCCCGGGCGGGGCGGCGCGCTGAAGCCTTCTATCAGACCTGTTGTTGCATTCACGAAGGTGATGCTGTTGTAAACCGTGTACGCGGGATTGGTGTGCGGTTCCGCGGCGGCGGCGATGGGCTCCCACGTCTTGCCGCCGTCGGCGGTCGCGAATGCAAGTTTCTGGGCGCCAACTGCGAAGCCGCGGGATTCGTCGAGGAAAAGAACCTTCATCAGCATTTTGGGCGTTTTGGGCAGCTCGCGCCACTCGCGGCCGGCGTCCGTAGTTTTCCAGATACCCTCGGGCGTGACCATCCAGCCCACGCTGGCGTTCAGGAAAAACAGCGAAATCGGAACTTGCTTGAGTTTGGAGATGGCCCAATGCGCGCCGCCATCGTCAGTGGTCACCGCGACTGGTTTCGAAGTGCTTTCCTCGTCCAGATATCCGGCCGCGATGCCCCGTCCGGCGGACGGAAATTGCAAATCGTTGATCACCAGCGACGACTTGTCTTTATCGTAAAAGTAGGCGATGCTCCATTTTTCGGCACACGTGGCCGGTACGGCCATCGTCGCCAGGAACAGAAGCAGGAGAGATTTCATAGTCAGCGCGGCCGGACCGGACCGGAAGACAACACCAATTCGACGTGATTGGCCGATTCCACCGCCGTAGGCGCCATGCGCGCCAGCACCAGCACACAGCCCACCTGTTCCCCCAGCGTGCTGACCACCTCCAGTTCGCTGCCGCTATGTTGATGCGGCATCCGATGCTGCACGTTGATGACTCCTACCACCCGGTTGCGCGCAATCACCGGCGCGGAGAGAAAGGCATCGTAGGAGTCTTCCGGCAACTCGCCGAACGTTTTGAAGCGGGGGTCCTTGTACGCTTCCCGCGAGATGGAGAGCAAGCGGCGCTCGCGGGCGACCCAGCCGGTCAAGCCTTCGTTCAGCTTCAGCCGGATCTTGCCAATGGTCGAAGGATGTGGCGTGTTCGAAGCGCAGAGCACCAATTCTTCGTTATCCAACAGATACACGAGGCAGGAATCGCATTGGGTAAACTCCACGGTCAGGGAGACGATGCCTTGTAGAACTTCCTGCAGGCTCAAATCGCGCACCATAAGGCGGCTGACCTTCTGAAAAAGCTGCAACTGTTGTTCGGTGCGTTGCAGGCGCGACTCAAGTTCCTTGGCCTTCGGCACGATCTTATTATAGCTGTGGTTTGTGGGGCAGGCCCGCGGCCTGGTGCCCGCCCTCCAAGTATTGCGACAGTTCCCGAACACCCTCGAACGAACCGACCTCGTAAAAGCGCTCGTGCACTTCAGAAGCCGCCAGGTAACCGGCGTGCAGCAAGCTGCCGTACAAGTCCGCGAGATCGCCCTGGGAAGTACCCTCGAAGGCTGCGCGGCTGAACACGCCCAAGCCGTAATCGATGTATTGCATGCGGGGCGTCCGGTTCTTTTTGTTGTACGCCACGATGCGCCCTTGGGCGAACTCCACATTACTCGTGTCCCAGCGGCCCTGGTTGCGATAAACGGTCATCAGGCCAGGCTGGCCGGCGGCGCGGAACGCGTCCGCTACGTCCCGATACGAACAGGGTAAATACGAATCGCCGTACAACACGAAGAACGCGTCGCCCAGCAGCGGCAGCGCCTGACGTACGGCGCCGGCAGTACCCAGCAGCACCGGCCCATCCGCGGAGTAGTCGATCGCCAGTCCGAAACGGGCGCCATCACCCGCGTATTGGCGGATGCGCTCACCGTGCTGCCCGATCAACAGCACCACGCGTTCGATGCCGCGCGTACGCAACAGGCGTAGCTGGTGTGCCAGGAACGGCTCGCCGTTGATTTCGACCAACGCTTTCGGCATGCTCTCGGTCAGCGGATAGAGGCGCGTGCCTAAACCACCCGCCAGAATCGCGGCCGGCGGCATGCCGCTCACGATTGCACGAGCACCAGCGTGCCCTGAAAATCGAAGCGCACGCGCACTTCGCGCAGTCCGGCGGCGCGCATCGCGTGCCGCAGGCGGGTTTTGTCCTCGGTGTAGAGCATCAGGAAGCCGCCGCCGCCCGCGCCGATCAGTTTGCCGCCTAGCGCGCCATTGCGCCGCGCCAGTTCGTAATATTCGTCGATGTGCGAATTGGTCATGGAGCGCGAACGCGCCTTCTTGTGCTCCCAATGCACGTGCATCAGTTCGGCAAAACGGCGCAGATCGCCGCGCTCGAGTGCCGCTTTGCTCTCGCAGCCAAGCTGCTTCACGATATGTAGCTGAGCGATCATATCGGCATCGCGCTGGCGCGTGCGCGTGTCCTGTTCTTCGAGAATCGCCGACGCGGAACGCGTGAAGCCGGTGAAAAATAGCAGCAGGTTGTCCTCCAGATTAGCCAGCGTTTCGCTCGAGAGCTGCAGCGGCGCGACTTCCACCCGGCCGTCGGGAAGGAATTGGAAGCAGGTAATGCCGCCGCACGACGCGATGTATTGATCCTGCTTGCCCACGGGCTCGTGCAGCAAATCTATCTCGATGCGGCAGGCTTGTTCGGCGAGTTCCTGCCGCGGAATCAGGTTCTTCTTCCAGGCGTGCAGCGCGCGAAGCAGGGCCACCGTGAAACTACCGGACGAACCCAGTCCGGTTCCCGCCGGGATGTCCGACATACTCACGATTTCCAGGTACGGCTGCGGGCCAACGTCCACCAGGCGCAAGGCTTCGCGTACGATGGGGTGCTTCACCTGGTCCACGGTCTCGACCAGTTCCATTTGCGAATACTTCACCAGCAGTTCCTGGCTGAACGTCTCGTGTAGCGTGATGTAGACGTATTTGTCGATGGCCGCGGAGATGACGAAGCCGGTGTGTTCGCGATAGTACGACGGCAAGTCCGTGCCGCCGCCGCCGAGCGAGATGCGCAATGGAGCGCGGGTGATGATCATCGGCCGTTCTCCTGGTAGACGCACTCTATGATGCGCAGCGCGGCTTGCGCGTCGGAGATGCCCGGCTGCGGCTCGCGCCCGAGGCGGATATCTTCCAGAAATTCCGCGAATTCGGTTTCCCAGGAATTGTCACGGCTCGGGAACTCCCACGTGGTAGTATCCGGCGGTCCCATTTCAGGCCTCATCGCGTACAGCGCCAGGCGCTCGGTTCCGTAGCTGCCGCCCAGGCCGGAGATTTCCAGCTTGCCGTCGCGCCCGCAGATTTCGAATGAGAACAAGTTCTTCCATTCGGTCCAACTCGCGTGCAGGAATGCGATCTGGCCGGCGGCGGTTTCAAGCAGCAGGAAGGCGTTGTCTTCGACGGGCATTTTCCAAAAGAACGCGGGCGTGCGGCCGGTGACGCGCGCGAAGTCACCCAGAAACCAGCGGGCCAGGTCGATCAGGTGCACGCCCTGATCGAGAAGTTCGCCGCCGCCGGAAAGGGCCGGATCGGCGCGCCATTCGCGTTCATAACCGGGACGGCCGCCATGGCCGTAGCGGCCGCGGATGAACAGCAGCGGTCCGATGGTGCCGGAATCGAACAGGGCGCGCGCCTTTTGGAATGCCCGGTGATAGCGATGATTGAATCCGACGCGCACCCGCACGCCCGTTTGGCGCGCGGCTTCCGCCACGGCATCCAGCTCGCAGGCACGACGCGCGCCCGGTTTTTCGATAAAGACATGCTTTCCGGCGGCGGCGGCTTCGGCGGCGATGATCGCCAGCATGTCGTGGGTGGTGGCGGCGACTAAGATATCGACATTGGGTGCAGTTGCGGCAGCGCGCCAGTCGGAGGCCGCCTGCGCACCGGGATGTGCCGCGACCAATGCCTGGGCGCGCGCGCGATCGACGTCGCAGCACAGCGTGAGCCGGGCGCCCGCCAGCGATTGCGCGCGTTTGGTCCCGATCAGGCCACATCCGACGATGGCAACGTTGAGAGACATACGCGGTCCACCTGTTAGAATAGCTGACTTGTGCGACGTCTCTTTAGTCCTGCCCGCATATAATGAGGCGGCTACTATTGCCTCCACCATTCGCGAAACAGGCTGCTATTTCCGGTCGCGCGGTCTGCGCCATGAGATCATTGTGGCTGCCGATGGCGATGACGGCACGCGCGAGTTGGCCCGCGAGACCGCCGCGCAAGGCGAGCCCGTGCGCGTGATCGGTAACCAACCGCGCAGCGGCAAGGGCCGTGCTGTACGCGAGGCCATGTCGCTGGCGCGCGGCGACATCGCCGGTTACGCGGATGCCGATAACAAAGTCCCCATCGCGGAGTTCGATAAGCTGCGGCCCTGGCTGACGCAGGGTTACGACGTGGCGATCGGCTCGCGCAGCATGCGGGACTCGCAAATCGAAAGGCGCCAGCCGTTCTACCGGCAATTAGGCGGCAAGGGTTTTGGTCTGTTTATGCACGCAGTGGTTGGGCTGCGGGGAATCACCGACACGCAATGCGGATTCAAGTTCTTCACGCGTGCTGCGGCGCGCGAGATTTTCAGCCGGCAACAGATCGATGGATACATGTTTGATGTGGAGATCCTGGTGCTGGCGCGGCGGTTGGGCTGCGCTATCCGGCAGGTGCCCATCCGCTGGCACGACGATGGCGATAGCCGCCTCGAACTGGTGAGCGGGAATCTGCGGAATGTGATCGACATTTTCCGCATCGCGCGTGCGCGCGGCCCGGATTAAGGAAGCAACTCGTTATTTTGCCCAGTGCCTGCCCCACAGCACCAGAAAAACTCCATATGCGCCAGTGAGTGCGGCGCTCAGCCCCGCCGTCAGCGGGCCCCCCATCGCCCCGATCAGCGCTCCGGCCGGAAAGTCGCCCAGCGGGCGCACGCCCATCAACAGCAAAGTATTCAGACTCATGATGCGCCCGCGCATCTGCGGCGGCACGCGCGTCTGCATCAGGGTGACGGCCGTCGCGCCGGCGGCATTCTGCGCCGCGCCCAGTACCAGCAGCGCCACTACCGACTGCCATACCGCCGTGCTGGCCGCAAAGGCCCCCAGCGCTGCGCTCCAGATCAAAACCGCCGCCAGAAACAATCCGACCTTATGCTGGAAATCACCCAACGAAGCAACTCCCAACCCGCCGAGGATGGTGCCCACCCCGACAGCCGAGAACAGGAAGCCCATTTGCGCGGCCGTGAGGTGCAGAACCCGCAACGCGAAAATCGGCAGCATCACCGCCGGTGACGGCCCCAGAAATAGGAGTGCGCCATAACCGGTGATGACTGCCGGCAGCACCCGGTCGCGCGCGGCGGTGACCAGCGTGGCGCGCACCGATCGCCACAACGGTTCCCGCATGGCACGCGGGAGGGCGTCGACCGATCGCAGCCGCACCAATGCCACGATCACTGCCAGGTAACTGGCCGCGTTCAGGAAGAAGTTGCCGCCGTAGCCGATCACGGCCACCATTACGCCGGCCAACGCCGGTCCGAACGTGGACGCGCCACTGAAGATGATGGATTGCAGCGACACCGCGTTCATCAGGTCGCCCGCAGGCACCAGCGACGGAATCAGCGAATTGCGCGCAGGCTGATCGAAGCTCAGCGCCGCGCCCCCGCAAAATGCCGCCACCACGATGATCCATAAGCGGACCAGCCCGGCTAGGGTGAGCGCACCCAATCCGGCGGCCAACAGCAGTAGGATGCTCTGCGTGACGATCAGCAGCCGCCTTTTATCGAGCCGGTCAGAGAGGGCGCCGCCGGCCGGGGCGAACAGGAAAAAGGCCGCGGCTTGCGCCAGAGAAACGGTGCCCAGGGCGAACGCCGATCCTCCGGTCAGGTGCAGAACCAGCAGCGCCTGGGCCACGATTTGCATCCAGGTGCCCACGGCCGAGACGAACAGCCCGATCCACAGCAGCCGGAAATCGCGGTGACGAAGGGCGCCGAGCGACGCAAACTGCATGTTTCTATCAGTTCACCATAAATGGTATAATTCCCGAGAGGAGGGAAGCGTGAACTGGACAACACCTGATTTTCAAGAAGTATCCGTCAGCTGCGAAATCAATTCCTACGCACCGGCTGAAATCTAACGTGCTGGTGAGTGTTCTCGGCGCAGCGGCCGGCGGCGGATTTCCGCAGTGGAATTGCAATTGTAATCAATGCCGCCGGTTGCGCCAGGGAACTTTGCGCGCCAAACCCCGCAGTCAAATTCAGGTGGGGGTCAGCGCCGATGGCCGCCAGTGGCACTTGCTCGGTGCCTCCCCCGATCTCGCCCGTCAAATCGAAGCAAATCCCTGTCTCCATCCGCGGCAAGGCCTGCGCGATTCCCCAATAGTATCTGTAATCCTCACCTGCGCGGAGGTCGACCAGTCTTTGGGACTACTTCTGCTGCGCGAGATGCACCCGTTCGCGGTGTATGCCACGGCTGCGGTGCGCGACATCCTGTGCGAAGACAACAGCATGTTCGGGATGCTCCATCGCGCCGCGGATCAGGTTCAGTGGCGGACCATAGCGCCCGGCGTCGCTTTCGAAATCGAACCGGGCATGCACGTTGAGCCCATCCCCATGGGCGGCGGGTATCCGAGTTATGTAGACGCCGATCGGCTGGCGCGCTGCCGTCCGGACGAAGCCGTGGTGGGGTTGTCCGTCGACTGCGGCGGGCGCACGCTGGTGTTTCTGTCGGGCGTGCCCGCAATCGGCGACACGCTGCTCGCCCGCATGGAACAGAGCGACCTTTTGCTGTTGGACGGAACCTTCTGGTCGGATGACGAGTTTCGCTCGGTGTGGCCCGAGGCGCGTACCGCCAGGGCAATGGGGCACCTGCCGATTTCCGGTCCCGGCGGCAGCCTGGAACGTCTCGCTGGACTTCAGCATCCGCGCAAGGTCTTCATCCACATCAACAACACCAACCCCATCTTGGACGAGCAGAGCGACGCGCACCGCACTGTGCGAGAGGCCGGTTGGGAAGTGGCCTGCGACGGGATGACAATAGATCTATGAGCGCCAATGCGCCACTGTTAACGGCCGGCGAGCTGCATGCCCGCATGCAATCCGTCGGTGATCAGTTCTATCACCACAAGCATCCGTTTCACTTGGGCATGCACGAAGGCCACCTCACGCGCGGCCAACTGCAAGCGTGGGCCCTGAATCGCTACTACTACCAGAGCCGCATTCCGATCAAGGATTCCATCATTCTGTCGCGCTCCGACGATCCAGAGTTCCGCCGTGCCTGGCGCAAGCGCGTGGTGGATCACGATGGCAACCGCGCGGGTGAAGGCGGCATCGAGCGCTGGCTGCAGTTAGCCGAGGCCACCGGGCTGGACCGTGGGCGTGTGAGCGCCGCCCGCGAAATCCTGCCGGGCACGCGGTATGCGGTGGATGCCTATCTCAACCTGGTATCGCGCGGCACGTTGCTCGAAGCGGCGGCCTCGTCGTTGACGGAACTGTTTTCGGGCCGTTTAATCGCGCTGCGCATGGACGCCATGCGGAAGCATTATGCGTGGCTGGAGCCGGGCTTGTCGTACTTCCAGGCGCGTCTCACGCAGGCGCCCGAAGACGCTTCGTTCACGCTCGATTGGGTCACCCGGCAGGCGGTCACGCGCGCGCAGCAGGAATCGGCGATCGGGGCATTGCGCGCCAAATGCGACATCCTCTGGGCGCAGCTTGACGCACTCTACTATGCGTATGTCCAGCCCGGCTGGCCGCCGCCCGGAGCGTTCCAGCCGGAGGATGGCGGGCGGTGACCGCCATCAGCATTCCGCGCCTGGCCCGCGGGTGCCGGCTCTTTGAAGACCCGGCGCAGGGATGGGTGCTGCTGATCCCCGAAGGTGTTTTGCGTTTGAGCGGCCCGGGTCCGGAGATTTTGCGGCGCTGCGACGGCGCGCACACGTTCGCGGATATCGTGCGCGAGTTGGGAAGCCAGTTCGCCGCGCCGGATGCCGCGCGCGTGGAAGCCGAAACAGCCTCGTTTCTAGAGCGCCTGGCCGCGCGGCGCATCGTGGTGCTGGAGTAGGTGTGAATCCACGGCCGCAAGCGTTAATTGCCGAAGTCACGCATCGCTGTCCGCTGCATTGCGTGTACTGCTCGAATCCCCTGGCCATGCGGCCGCGCGGCGACGAGATGGCCGGCGACGTTTGGGCGCGCATCTTTCGCGAAGCAGCCGAACTGGGTGTGCTGCACGTCCATCTGACGGGTGGCGAGCCGGTGGCGCGGCCCGACCTCGAAGAACTGGTCCGGGCGGGCCGTGCAGCGAATCTTTACGTGAACCTGATCACTTCGGGCATCGGCCTCGGCGAGCGGAAACTGGACGCGCTGATCGATGCCGGACTCGACCATCTGCAGCTCAGCTTCCAGGACGCCGAAGAAGCGCCCGCCAATGAATTCGCCGGCGCGCGGGCGCATGCGCGCAAGCTGGCACTGGCGGAAATCGTGCACGCGCGGCAAATCGGCTTCACCCTGAACGCCGTAGTCCACCGGCAGAACCTGGAGCGGTTGGACGCCATAATCGCGATGGCGGAGCGTCTGGGCGTGGATCGTCTGGAAATCGCGAACGTCCAGTATTACGGCTGGGCCATCGAGAACCGCGACAAGCTGATGCCCACGCGCCGGCAATTGGACGATTGCGTAGCCGCCGTCCGCGCGCACCAGCAGCGTCTTGCCGGCCGCATGCGCATCGATTTCGTGCCGCCGGATTATTACGCGCGCTATCCGAAAGCCTGCATGGGCGGGTGGGGGCGCTCGCTGATGGTGATCGATCCGGCGGGCTGGGTGCTGCCGTGCCACGCCGCTGCCGTGATTCCAGAGCTGACGTTCGAGAATGCGCAATCGCGCCCGTTGCGCTGGATCTGGGAAGAGTCCGCCGCCTTCCAGCGCTTCCGCGGCGAGGATTGGATGCCCGAGCCATGCCGGAGCTGCGACCGCCGCCACGAGGATTTCGGCGGCTGCCGCTGCCAGGCTTTGCTGTTGACGGGGACCGCCAGCGCTACCGATCCGGTGTGTTCATTGGCGCCCGATCGCAAGCTGGTGGATGCGGTCATCGAGCGCGTCAATGCGGGGAACGTCCAGCCGGCCGAATGGGTTTATCGCATCGACCCGGCATGAACGTTCTTGCCAAGAGACCGCTCCCTCACGGTCGCGGCTCGGTAGACTAGCGGAAGTTACTGAGCCGCGACCGTTAGGGAGCGGTCCGCACCACCTTGATCGCCAGGCTCGCCGTCACCGGATGCCCCGCCCCGTCCTCGGCAGTGAGCTTATATTCGGTGTCTTTCTGCGGCGCGACATCCAGACATTCGGTCACGGCCGGGTGCACGTCGCCCACCGCGGGCTCGATGCGGACGCGCTTCGCGCCGTACACCCCAAAGCACATCCTGGCATGGCTGCCCTGCTGGATGGTCTGTGGCACGGCATAGAAATTGATGATCCGGAAATCGGTGCCGCCCAATAGATCGATCGTCTCGCGGTCGCGGCGCGCCTGCTCCGCCTGACGCGCCCGTTCGCCCTCCCGCGCGCTCTGCCATCGCGAGTAAAAGATCCAAAGATCGTACGCTACCGCCGCCAGCATCGCGACGCCGATCAACGGCAGCGCGCGACGAAGCAATTGTACAGGTCCGGTCATTCAAGTCCACGAAAGAAAAACGCATCCCACACCCTTGGCTGGCCGCCGGGGAACATCTCTTTATCCCCTTTAAGGCCGGGTGCCGGGAGGTCCAAAACGGCATCGTCCAGCACGCGGATGCGATGCTTCTCCAGCACGGCGGCAATCCTGGCTCGCAGCTTTTCCAGCGTGGCATACGCTTCCGCGCTTAGGACCTTGCGGTATTGATCCGAAAGCTTGATAGACTCGCCAGTCTCCTCATCTAAATAACAAACGTCGTACGGATCGGGCGCCGATTTGCTGCCGTCTTCGAATTCAGAGTACTCAACAAAGCGGATAGCCGCGAACGGACTGGCCAACGAAACTATCGCGCTGCAACCGCGCCAGCCAGTCCCTGGATAAGTGACAGGAGCGATCTCGTCCTCTTCGTCTTCGGGCATCTCCTCGTAGCTCTCGGTTTCAGCTTCGAATTCAAACTCACTGCCCTGCGGCGACAAGAAGAAAATGTGATAGGACTGCCACTCCGGGACCTCATTCACGTTTGGCCAGTCGTCCCCGTCGTCATCATCGCGCCAGCTGTCTGATTCGTGCTTCTCCTCGGTCTGCCGGCGCAGCGAGGCGCCTGGGACCTTCCCCAGATCACGCTCCAATCGCGCGTGGATATCGTGGAAGTAGGATTCATCCGTATCGAACTCTTCGATGACGCCATCCGGCCAGCACTCCTCGATAGCGGCGGCCACATCTTCCGGTATGCGACTCGCACTCACTACTTCATTTTGTCATTGCCGATGGCATGCAGCGCGGCCACACCGATCTGTCCGTCGAGATTTTCGTCCGGCGATGGCCGATCGCCGCCGCCGAACCACACCCCCAGGCGGCCGTCCGAAAGCAGTTCGATGGTTGGGTCGCAGATCACCTGGCTGTCCCAAGGCTGGCTCCCCTGGAAGACGGCCGGCATTTTTTCCCAATGCACGCCATCGGTGGAGCGCGCCATTCCCAGCCGACGGCTCTCGTGCACATCGCGGCCGGTATACAGCATCCAATAGTATCCGTGCGCGATCCAGACGGCCGGTTCGCCCAATCCCATCTCGTCGAAGCTGCCGTATTTGCCAAGCTCCAGAATCGGATTAGACCGCAGCTTCTGCCAGTGTTCGCCGTCGAGCGAGCGAGCCACTCCCACACGCTGCTGCCGCGCGCGATCTTCGCCCAGATAAAACAGGTAAGAATACCGGCCCACTTGGATGGCATAAGGATCGCCCAGCGCGCGCTCGTCCCAACTGCCGCGCGGACCATAATCCATCACCGGAAAGTGCGCCTTGCGCCAATTTCGGCCATCGCTCGAGCGCGCGAATCCCAGGCGCGATTTACCCTTGGGACCAGCCTGATACCAATAACGGAATTCGCCATCGCGGAATGCTGCGGAGCCGTTCGCCGCGATGTAGCCGGCTTCGCCGCGCTCGGGCTCAGGCGCCAGCACTACGCCTTCTTTCTTCCAGGAAAGCCCGTCGGCGGAAGTGGCCAGCAGCGTCCGCCATGTCTGGCCATCGAAGCCTGAGTAGAAGTTGTAATAGGCCGGGCCGCGACGCACCACGGAAGGATTCAAGGCGTCTCGCGCGTCGGCATCGCCGGCGGCGCCATGGGGCAAAACCGGGAAATCACGCGGTTCCCAGGCGTAATGCACATGGGGCTCAGCCGGCGCCAATTCCGGCAAGCGGAAATCGGAGTAGCCGCAACCGAAGGAAAGGAGGCAAAGCGCGCCGCCCAGGGCGTATGCAGGCCTCATGGTATCGGAACGCGCAGCTTCAGGCCCGCGCCTTTGCCCGGCCGCGATTCCAGCGTCATTTCCGCATTCAGTGCGCGCGCCCGCCTTTTCAGACTGGCCGGTCCCAAACGCAGCAGTTCCAATTCGTCCAGGGAGTATACGCCGCTAAAATGAAACCCGACTCCATTATCATCCACCGATAGCTCCAGCATTTTAGCGACCCGCTCGAGCGAGACCGCCACGCGCGTGGCATTGGCGTGTTTCAACACGTTGTGCAGCGCCTCGCGCAACATCTGGATCAGCTCCGAAGCCATTTCCTCAGTGAATTTCAGGGGTCCCTCGCCGCCCACGAAGGATACCGGAATACCGCTCTCCTTTTGAAAACTCTCGCAAATCCGCCGCGCCGAAGCGTACAGGTTGGATCCTTGCAGTTCCGGCGGGCGCATACTGCGCACGAAGGCGCGCAACTCCTTCACCTGCTGCTGCGCGAGATCCTGCAGATCCCGCAGATCGTCCATGCCGGCGCCGAAATCGCGAGCCAGAATTTTGCGCAGGATCTCCAACCGCATCTGCAGGCTGATGAAGCTTTGCATTGCACCGTCATGGAAGTCGGAGGCGATGCGCAGCCGTTCCGCTTCCCCCGCGCGGCGGGCCTCCTCCCTGGTTTCCGCCGCGACCCGCTCCAATTCCTCCTGCCGCGAGTCCGCTCGTTTCCTATATAGGGCGAAGGCGTATGCCAGCATGCCCATCACCACCGTGGTGCGCCGGATCGGGAACACCGCAGCCGACTGCACCACGACGCAGAAGGTGGCGCTCACCGCCGCTACAATCAAAACCTCCGGCGCGCGATAGGCGAAAACCGCTTCCGCCATCATACCCAGATAGAAGAAGGCGGGAAGCCAGATGATCGATCCGATGCCGACGCTGACCAGCACCAGAAAATAGACCACGTCCGCAAAAAGCACCAGCAAGGCAAAAGGCCCGCCCATGTGTTTTTTCAACGGAACCAGGAGGCTGATGAGCAGGTAAGCGCCGGCCGCGCCTAGAGCCCAAGGCGTGGCTTTGGGCGCCAGCAGCAGTCCACTGCCCAGCCCGGCGGCGGCGAACCCCACCCGCGCCCACACTAGAACGTGTCTCCAGACGGTGGGGAACCGAAAAATTTCACCCGGCACTTGCGCTCATCATCCGGTTAGCGCCGGTAGAGAAAAAGGGTGTGGCTGCGGCCCTCGCCATCATCTTCAATGTCTTCCACCTTTACCGGCGTCCAACCCCTGAATTCGAAATCGTGCGCGACCACCCGGGCTCCTTTCTTCAACTGCCTTTCGAGCAGCGGCTGCACTTTATCATTGGAGTTTGGCAACAGATATACCGTGATTAAATCCGCGGAACTGTAATCCTGCTTCAGAATATCGCCGTTGACGATCTGCGCGGTTTTTTCCAAGCCGAGCTTGCGGATACGTTCCAGGCTTTGCTTGCATAGATCTTTATCCAACTCCACGCCAACAGCTTCCGCGTGAAACCTCTGGGCCGCTGCGATGACGATGCGTCCGTCCCCGCTGCCCAGGTCGAACACCTTCTCACCTGGTTTGAGATCCCCCAGGGCGAGCATTTTCAGCACCACGCTGGCGGGCGTTGGATAATAAGGCGCCAGCTTGATCGGTCCCTGCGCCCCCGCTAGGGCGCCAACAAGTACCAATAAAAGAAGGCGTCTTCGCATCTGAAACTCCATCAACCGGGCCGAATTTGAGTGTAACAAATAGCACAGCCAGGTAACACCACTTACTGTTGGTTATCACGTTTGGCACAAAAGGGTGCGGCAGCCGCCGCCAGCCAGGGTGCCTGCCCCCACGACTTGCACCGTAACTTTTTTACCCCCTCGCAGTACCACACACATGCGCAATCTGCCCCACGATCTGCGTTACGCCCTGCGCGCGCTCCGCAAGGCACCCCTCTACAGTATGGTGGCCGTGCTTTTCGCTGGCTTTCGGCATCGGCGCCAATACGGCCATCTTTACGCTCACCCATCAGCTCATCCTGCAGCGGCTGCCCGTGAAAGATCCCCAGCAATTGGTCATGCCGGCGGGCCGAGGCCGCCATTACGGCGGCAACAACGGGCGCGACAAAATCTCCTACCCGATGTACCAGGATATCCGAGATAAGAACCCGGTCTTTAGCGGGATGTTCTCCACAAATCGCGAGACCATGAGCGCATCCTTCGCCGGGCGCACGGAGCTGATCTCGGGTGAACTGGTGTCCGGCAATTATTTCCGCGTGCTGGGCATCGGCGCCGCGCTCGGCCGCGTGTTCACCGCCAGCGACGATCTGTACCAGGGAGGCCATCCGCTGGCCATTCTCAGCTACGGCTATTGGAAAGCACGCTTCGGCGGAGATCCCGGCATACTGGGCCAGAAAATCATGGTCAACGGTTATCCGCTCACCGTGATCGGGGTGAGCCAGGCAGGCTTCGACGGCGCCGAACCCGGATATGCGCCGCAGATTCGCGTCCCGATGACCATGGCCGGCAGCTTACCTCCAGGCAGCACGTGCGAGGCGCCGCCCACGTTGAGCGAGCGGCCCACAATATGCGAATCGCCGCCCAGGGCAGTGCGCCAATAATGATCCGTGATGGCGACCACGCCATCGCTTCCCCCGCCGGCGTGGAAGACATCGCCCGCGGCGGCCTTCACGCCGAGAAGATCGAAATAATTCTCCGATACTCCCGCGGTGTTGGGGAAATCGTCGCGATCCGGCAGCCGGACTTTGGGGCCCTCGCGGCATTCGGCCAATACACCTTCCCACGCGCGCCCGCGGCTGGCCAGCGCCTGGTACTCCGTCCAGGTCAGGCTGGCGATGCGCTGCTCGCGGTCCCGAGCGACCAGCCAGTGCATTTGCGCGGGCTGGCGTAGCGGCATGTCACGCAGCCAACCCGCATCCAGCAGGCTGAAGCCGACCGTGCAAAACCCGATTGCGAACCCCAAAGACAGTATGGCCAACGCGGTCACTCCGGGCCGGCGGGTTAGCGCCCGCGCTGCCATGCGCAAATCGCGAAGAAGGGATCCCATAACCCGATTCTTTCTCCGATTATGAAAATCGCTGTGCGTCGCCGGACGGTTGGCCACCGCGCGGTTATGCCTTGGCGGCTGCGGCGGCGCCTTTTTCAACCGGCGCGCCGACCAGGTTGCCCCACTCGGTCCAGGAGCCGTCGTAGTTCGTCACATTGCCGTAGCCCAGCAGGTATTTCAGCACGAACCAGCTATGGCTGGAGCGCTCTCCAATGCGGCAGTAGGCGATGACCGGCCGCGACCCGTCGATGCCTTCGGCGGCGTAGAGCGCGCGCAGCTCATCGGCGGTCTTGAAGGTGCCATCGTCGTTGCAAGCCTTACCCCACGGAATGCTGCGGGCGCCGGGGATATGCCCGCCGCGCTGGCAGGTTTCCGGCAGCCCCGGAGGCGCCAGGATCTCGCCCGAGAACTCCTGCGGACTGCGCACATCCACCAGTCCCGCGGCGTGCGCCGCGACGGCCTGCTGCACTTGGGGCAAGAAGGCGCGCAGCGACAGGTCGGGTTCGGCGGCCTGGTAGTGCGCGCGCGCCACGTGCGGCGTGCCGGTAGCGAGTTCGCGGCCTTCGGCCAGCCACTTCTTGCGTCCGCCGTTCATCAGGCGCACGTCGCGATGGCCGTAGATCTTAGCCTGCCAGAAGGCCCAGGCGGCGAACCAATTATTGTTGTCGCCATAGATGACCAGCGTGGTGGCCGGGGTGATGCCGGACGCGGACATCAATTCTTCGAACTGCTGTTTCGACAGAATGTCGCGCCGCACGGTGTCGCAAAGCTGCGAATTCCACGCCCAGGCGATGGCGCCGGGGAGATGGCCTTCGTCGTAGGCTTTGGTGTCTACGTCGACTTCGACAATGCGGACATTGTCGTCGCTAGCGTGGGCGGCGGCCCAGTCGGTGCTGACGAGGGTTTCGGGGTGTGCATACGTTGCCATACAAGTCTCCTGAAATGATCTACTAATTATATCGATGCTGCGGCGGGGCTGAAGCCCCCCGCCGGCTAAAGGCCGCCCTCCAATTATCACGCCAGGTCGAATTTCTCCTGATGCAGCAGCGGGTCGCTCTTCACCAGCACGGTGCGGCCGAGGATCTCCTCGATCTCCTGCAGGTACGAGTTTTGATTCGACTTCAGCACCTTGGCCACCTCCGGATTGACGCGCAGCATCACCTCGTTACCTTCCACCGCGCGCGCGATTTTTTGGGCTTCCACCAGAATTTCGCCAATGATGGTCTGTACGGTCTTTACATAGCCCGAGCCGTCGCAATAGGGGCAGGGCAGACACAGCGTGCGTTCCAGGCTTTGCTTGACGCGCTTGCGGGTGATGGCCACCAGTCCGAAATCGTTGAACTGCAGAATCTTGTAGGGCGCGCGATCGGCGCGCATGGCTTCTTCGAGGGCCTGCATCACCTTCTGGCGATTCTTGCGCTCGTCCATGTCGATGAAATCGACCACGATGATGCCGCCCAAATCGCGCAGGCGGATCTGGCGCACGATTTCCTTGATGGCGTCGGTATTGGTCTTGACGATGGTATCTTCGAGGCGGTTGGACTTTCCCACGTACTTGCCGGTATTGACGTCGATGGCAACCAGCGCTTCGGTCTGGTTGATGACGATATGGCCGCCGGTCTTGAGCCACACCTTGGGGCGCAGCGCCTTTTCGAGTTCCGCGGTGATGCCGTACTCGTCGAAGATGGGGTTCGTGCGGGTGTACAGCTTCACGCGACTGACCAGCGCGGGCTGGAAGCGCTGCACAAAGCCGAGGACGTTTTCGTAGACCTCTTCATTGTCGACCCAGATGCTCTTGAACGTCGCGGTGAGCTGGTCGCGCAGGATGCGCTCGACGACATCCAGGTCGTGGTGGATGAGCGCGGGAGCGGGCCGCTTTTCGGCCTTCTGGCGCATGTCCAGCCAGAGGTTGTAGAGGAACAGCATGTCGGCGCGGAGTTCTTCTTCCGTGCGGCCATCGCCGGCGGTGCGTACGATGTAGCCGCCGGGAATGCCGGTGCGGTTGGACTGCAGGATGCGCTTCAGGCGGAGACGCTCTTCGTCGGAAGGGATCTTGCGCGAGACGCCAATATGGTCGACGGTCGGCATGTAGACCAGGAAGCGGCCGGGCAGGGCGATGTGGGACGTGATGCGGGCGCCTTTTTGTCCCAGCGGCTCCTTGGCGATCTGGACGATGATTTCCTGGCCTTCGCGCAGGAGATCACTGATAGATGGTGCGCCGGACTTCTCAGCCCGGAGGGGCTCCGGCCGGGCGGCTTGCCTGAACTCCGGCCGCGGCTCGGGGCGTGTTTCCTGCTGGCGGGGCTCGCGGCTTTGTTCGCCGCGCGGTGGAAGATCGGTGCTATCGCCGCGGCCCCGGCGGCGCATGCGGCGAGACAGGCGATGCGGATAACGTCCGCCCTGTTCGCGCAGGGTCGCAGTGAGGCTGGTGGGGATGCGGGCAGGTTCGGGTCCAAGCTGCTCTTCGCCGGCTTCGACCGGCTCGGCTACCTCGGCTGCGACTGACTCGGCCGCTTCGGCTTCGGGTTCGGAGGCTTCGGGTTCGGCGGCTTCGGACGATTCGGCAGGTGCCACCACATCGACAGGTTCGGCGATGGGTTCGGTCGCGATAGGTTCGGCTGCCGCAGGCTCGGCCTCGGCCAACGCGGTCGCGGGTGGTTCGGCTGTGGCGGGCTCGGCGGGTGGCTCCCCGGCTGCGAGCGGCTCGGCCGGTTCGGGCTCACGGGGCGCTTCGCCGCGATACTTGGCCATCGATTCGCCGGGCAGTACGACCATATCTTCCACCGTCGCCCTATCCGTCTCGGTATCCGCCGCCGTCTCCGGCTCGGCTTCCTCTGCCTCTTCCGGTGCTGTGGACGGGATGGGGGCAGCCGCGATATGCTGGCCCGGCGAGAAAAATTTGGATTCGGGCAGGCCACGGCCCCGCGGACGGCGGCGGCGCCCGCGGCGGCCACGGCGGTCGCGTTCGTCGTTGCGCCGGGCGAACTGCTCGGGCGCAGCCAGCGGCGCCGACGCGGCTGGCGCTACGGCCGCCGGAGCGGCAGTTAATTCAGCTAGCAGTTCGGACGGCGGCGCATCGGCGGATAGAACCTCTACGGGCGGTGGGACGGCTGCGGGCGGCGGAGTAACTGCCGGGCCCGTTTCCATCTTGAGGATCTTCTCTTCGACGCTGGTTACGATTTTGTCGTACTCGTCGTTGTCCTCGAAAAAATCCGAGACATAGAGGAACGCGTCGCGGTCGAGTCCGATATCCACGAAAGCGGACTGCATTCCGGGAAGCACCCGCGTTACGCGGCCCTTATGAATGCTCCCGGCCAGGGAATATTCTTTTTCACGCTGATAATAAACTTCGACGACCTGATCTTCTTCGAGGACCGCCACCCGGGTTTCGTGGCGATTCGCCGAAACAATTAACTCTTTTGACATGCATTCTCCTCCGTTGGGAGACCGTCATGGACGGTCGAGGAGGAAGGGGGCTACCCTGCGTGGGTCTCCAGCGGCGCTCAAGCGAACAGGGCGGCAAGCGCCTGGAACATTTTAGAAGCTCACGCTGGCCGGGGCGCAACTTCCAAAGCACCCTCCCCTCCGGGGACGGCTCTCAGCCGCTTCACAACCCCAAAGAGGCGTCCCTTAAGAGACGCTGGCCGGGGAACCACTCCTCATCGCTTAAGGACCACTTACTGTCGCTCGCGGCCCGGCGCCGGAGGGTGCGCATACGGCACGTTTGCCCTCCGGGAGTCTCTAACGGCTCCCAACAAATCTTTTCTGTAAACTTTTGGCCATCGGCACACAGGCCGGTAGCCGAACTTAATTTACGAACCTTCTGAGCCGGACATTATTGACCAGCCCCAACATCAAGAAATTTGACAACACACTCGAGCCGCCGGCGCTCATCAGGGGTAACGGAATTCCAGTGACAGGCATACGGCCCACCACCATCCCGACGTTCACCAGCACGTGAAACAAGAGTAACGCGGCTACTCCCATGCAGATATACATGCCGGCCTTATCCGAGGCCGTTTGGGCGTTCTGCACGATCTGCATGATCAACACAAAATACAACGCCAAAACCACGATCACGCCCACGAATCCATGCTCTTCGGCGAACGCCGAGAAGATGAAATCCGTGTGCGGCACAGGGAGGAATCGAAGCTGGGTCTGGGTACCCTTGGTGACTCCTTTACCCCACATGGCGCCGGCGCCAACTGCAATCTTGGATTGGATCAACTGGTACCCGGTACCGCGCGGGTCGCGGTCGGGATCCAAAAAACTGACCAATCGCGCCTTTTGATAATCCTTTAAAACAGTCCACCCCACGGGGAGCACCAGCAAAACAACCACGCCAATCGCAATCAAATACTTGCGCCGCATGCCGGCCAGAAACATTCCCACCATCAGTACCGGCAAGTAAGTCAGAGCCGTTCCCAAATCCGGCTGCTTGATAACCAGAGCCATGGGAACCAGCACCAAGCCCCGCGATCTTAGCCATGTCGCGGCCTTCCAGATCTTCGGTCTTCAACTCCGTCAGGAAGCGGGCTACCAACAATATTATCACCAGTTTTACAAATTCCGACACCTGCAAATGAAAGCCGCCGGCTACCGGGATCCAGCGCCGCGAACCGAATGCCTGTTTGCCGATAATTAAAACGCCAAACAAAGCCAATACGGATAAACCGTACAAGACGAACACGTGGTTCATCATGGTGTGGTAATCAATGGCTGCGCTCAGCCAGAGCAACAGGCAGCCGGCTGCGATGTAGACGATCTGCTTCCACCAGGCGTCCTGCCAGACGGTCCCGCGCGTGGCGCTATAGATCTGCAGTACACCCACTCCACAAATGACCAGGGAGATGATGAGCAAGGTCCAGTCGAGATCGCGCGGGCGGAGATAGGGGGTCATGGCAGCCTCGCTGGGGAGGCGGCAACCATTAAGGTTCGGTGCAGCGGGGCTGAAGCCCCGCGCCGGCTAAAGCCCGCCCTCCTGAGATTTGAGGCGGGGGTGTTACTGAAGAATGCCGCTTCGATTGGTTTCGCTTCAAGCGGGCCAATTTCATTGGATAAATCGGGTAGGTCGAATCGCATCAGGCGGCTGACCTTCTCCGGTTCCGCGCGCCGGTGACTCTCCGCCTCCGCGGCCAGGCGGGCCTTCTTATCGAAATAGGATTTCATTACGTCGCGCGCGACGGGGGCGGCGAACTGGCCGTGTCCGCCGTGTTCGAAAAGGGCCACCACTACGATCTCGGGCGCCTCGCGCGGCGCGAATCCCACGAACCAGGAATTGTCTTCGAATTCTTTCCCCGTTTTGCCGCTCAGGAACTTGTTGGAAGCAAGCTGGGCGGTGCCGGTCTTGCCGCATACGTTGAGGCCAGGAAGTTGCGCCCGGACGCCCGTGCCGCCGGGCTCGTTCACCACGCCCCAGGTGCCGTAAATCACTTTGGCGACGTTGTCCGGGTTCAAGGGCCAACTATGCTCCTGATATTGGCCGCCCTTGACCAGATGGGGCTGATGCCAGAGACCGCCGTTAGCCAGCCAGCAATAAGCGCGGGCTAATTGCATGGGCGTCACCGTGAGAGCGCCCTGGCCGATGGCCACCGAGATGGTTTCTCCGGCATACCATTTCTCGCGGAAGTTGCGGATCTTCCACTCCGACGAGGGCACTATACCTTCAGCTTCGTGCGGGAGATCGATGCCGGTCTTTTGTCCGAGTCCGGCCTGGTGGGCGTAGAATGCGATCTTGTCGATACCAGTGCGGTCGCCCACATTATAGAAATA
Source organism: Bryobacterales bacterium (assembly GCA_963756605.1). Lineage (GTDB taxonomy): Bacteria > Acidobacteriota > Terriglobia > Bryobacterales > Bryobacteraceae > Bog-159. The sequence goes on from CAVWOT010000003.1 coordinate 36,579, forward strand.
GACATCGCAGGACTGCACGATACCTCTGTGCAGCGAAACCGCGCCGTGGCCGGGCTTCCACCAACACTTGTGATAGCTCCCATAGAACGACGCCCCACCCGAACAGTGCACGGTAAATTGATCGTCAATGGCGCCGGATTCCAGACCGGCGATTGCCACAAAAGGCTTGAAGGTGGACCCCGGTGCGTCCTGCGCTTGAATGGCGCGATTCAGCAGCGGATGGTCGGGATTATCGGCGATTTCCCGCCAGTCCGACGACTTGATGCGGACGGCGAATTTGTTGGGATCGAAGGTCGGGCGGCTGACCATGGCCAACACTTCCCCGGTGCGCGGATCCATGGCGACGACGGCGCCGTTCTTGCCTTCCATGGCGAGTTCGGCGACAGCCTGCAGATCCAGATCGAGGGTGAGCTCGAGATCTTTGCCCGGAATGGCTTCTTTGTTCTTGAGGACGTCGCGGGTTTTGCCGCGATTATCCACCACCACCTGGCGCTCGCCATCCACGCCCATCAGCAGATCGTTGTATTGACGCTCGATGCCGAACTTGCCGATCACGGCGCCCTGGTTGTAGTTCGCAAAATCGGGCGAATCCAATTCCTGCTCGCTAATTTCACCGGTATAGCCGATGACGTGCGCGGCGAATCCGTTTTGCGGGTAAAGGCGGCGCTGCGCGGGAATCAGCTCCATCTCCGGAAAGAAATCGCGGTGGGAATCGACGAAGGACAGGTCGGCGGGGGTGAGTTCTTCCTTGATGATGATGGGGTCGTACTTGGGCCGCGAAGTATAGCGCCGAACACGCGCGGCGAGGTCGTCGTAATCCAGATTCAAGCCGCCGGCGATCGTGCGCAGATGCTCGGGTTTCAGGGTTTCGCGCGTCAGAATCAGGCTGTAGGAGGGATGGTTGTCAACGATGACGCGGCCGTCGCGATCGAGGATTTTGCCGCGCGGAGCGGGGATGGGCAATTGCTTGATGCGATTACGTTCGGCCTGCTCGTTATAGATCTGGGGGTTTTGGATTTGCAGGTTCCAGAAGCCGGTGATCAGGAAAAGGAAGATGAGTACGCCGGCGTATTGGAATACAGCGATTTTGCCAGCGGCGAACTTGACGTCTTCGCGGCGGGACTGTTTGCCGGGCAGCTCGGGCTGATGGTCGAGTTCGGGGCCGATACTGGGCGGGTTCACGGGTCGGGGGCTTAGGCCCTGGCTTCATTCTACCAGAGCGTCGTGGCGCAAGCTTCAGCTTGCAGCGGCGAACTTTAGTTCGCCGGAGGCGGGACTGAAGTCCCGCCCGGCACGCTCAAGCGTGCGCCACGGGCCTCTTATGCCCGCCCTCCCGTCATGTTGCGCGCTTTGGCGTATTTCAGAAAAGTGTAGAGCGCCGCCATGTAGGCGATGGTCAACCCTTCAATACCGTCCAGGAATCCGGCTTGTATAAAGTAGGTCTTCACGAACGTCCACGTGGGATCTAGGATCAGATGACTCCAGCCCAGGGACGTCTTGCGGGACACCAGTTCTTCGGCTGCCAGCGTGGTGTAGCGATCCATGGTCTTCAGATGTTCGGAAAGTGAATCGCAAGTATAATGCAGCAGGTTCGATTCCAGGTGCCCGAGGCGGCCGCGGACCTGCACGGTTTCGTGGACGAACTCGCCGACCCACTCAGCCTTGTGGCGATTGTAGAGGCGGACTTTGCGGTCCGGATACCAGCCGCTGTGCAGAATCCAGCGGCCCAGGTATTGGGCCATGCGCGGCATGGTATAGGCGTCGCATTTCGGACCGTTCTTCTTCAGATTCCAGATCTCGCCTTCGAGCGCTTCGCTCAAGGCTTCGTCGGCATCGAGCGACAGAATCCAATCGTAGGTGGCTTGCCCGGCGGCCCAGTTCTTTTGGCCGGCATAGCCGCGCCACGGGCCTTCGATGATGCGCGCACCGAGTTTCTCGGCGAGTTCGGTGGTGCGGTCGATCGATCCGCTATCCAGTACCAGAATCTCTTCGCAGCAACGCAGGCTTTCGATGGCGCGGGCGATATGGCGTTCTTCGTTGAGGGTGATGATCGTGGCGGTGATCTTCATGGCGGAGCGGTCAGGGGCCGATCGCGACCACCGGCTCTACCGTGAAGCAGAGCACGAAAGCGATCAGCGCCGCCAGCGCCAGCCACTTCCGGCCGGTGGAGAGACTGGACGGATCGACGATCACCGGGTGACGCCGCGCCAGAAAGAACAACACCGCAGCCCATAGCCACCAAACCGAAACGGGCACGCCCAAAATCCGGGCAAAGAGCCACCAGCGGAAACCCAGCGGGATAAGTGCGGCGATGAAGATCTTCGAAAGCAGCTTGTGACGATCGCCGACCAGCGCGTAAAGGATGTGCCCGCCATCGAGCTGGCCGATGGGCAACAGGTTCAGGGCGGTGGCCAGAATGCCGATCCAGGCGGCCCGCGCGACCGGATGCAGATATATATCCGCGGCAGGAACTCCGGGGAAGATGGCTTTCTGCAAAATCCAGAGCAGGCCGGGGGTTCCGAACTGGATATCGCCCTGGTGCGCGATGCCGGGGATCACTTTGGAGAACGCCACGCCCACGGCCAACGCGGGTAGCAGGAATACGAAGCCGGCCAACGGCCCGGCCACACCGATGTCGAAAAGCACGCGCTTCGAATAGATCGCCGAGCGAATACGGATGAATGCGCCAAAGGTTCCCATGAGGGTGGGAGCCGGGATGAAATACGGCAAGCTGGCATCCACACCGTAGTACAGGCACGCGAAGTAATGGCCGCACTCGTGGGCCAGCAGAATGGTGAGCAGCGTCAGGGAGAAGGGCAGTCCCTGCCAGATCAGCCCGGGATGGCTCCAGACGTTGACGAAAGCGTAGAGATAGTGCTCGACATCGAAGGGCAAGTTGCGGTCGAAATCGGCTTGCAGGCTGGATCCCACCAGGGTGGTGGTGAACAGGGTGATCAGGAACAGCAGGCCATGCAGCCAATAGCGTTCGTGCAGCCTGGGCAGCGCGCGCGGGAACCCGCGGCCATTTCCGTTATCCGCGAAGGCGGGGTAAGCGGCCGCCGAATAATCCTGAGGAGACACAATTCGATTATGTATCCGCGGGCCTACTGCAGCGTCTGCAGTTCCTTACCCGGCTTGAAGCGCACGGCTTTGCCGGGTGGAATGGAGACCTCGGCGCCAGTGCGCGGATTGCGTCCGATGCCGGTCTTGCGCGGCTTGACGTTAAAGACCCCGAAGCCGCGCAGTTCGATACGATCTCCCTGTTCCAAGGCTTTTTTCATGGACTCGAAGACGGTCTCGACGGCCATTTCGGCCTTGGTCTTGGTAATGCCGGTTTTGTTGACGACTTCGTTGATGATATCCAGCTTGATCAAAATGAGCCTCCCGGAGATCGCCGGAGCGCGTTCCGCGCTTAGGGTTCAACCACATGATAGGAATAGATTTATTCGAAAGTCAAGCTGATAACGAATTCCACAGGCAAACACGGGAACCATACGCGGCGGCTGGTGTCTGCACTCATATGCTCGATTTCGTTTCGGACCTGGCTCACTCAATTCGCCTGGCACGCCGGGCCCCCGGCTTCACGCTGCTGGCGGTGCTGTGCCTGGGCTTGGGCATCGGCGTGAACACGGCTGTATTCAGCATGCTCAATTATTTGTTCTTCAGGCCATTGCCGGTGGCCGCGCCGGATCGCCTGGTGGTGCTGGGCCGCGCCGCCAACCAACTGCTCTCCTGGCCCGAATACCGCGATTTGCGAGATCGCGCGCGACTGTTTACCGGTCTGGCTGCATCCAATCCAACCGAATCGAGCCTGGAGTTTGACGGTGAAACGCACTCGGCCGCCGCGGAGGCCGTCTCGCCGAACTACGCGCAAGTGATCGGCGTGCGGGCATTCCTGGGCCGCTGGTTTCAGCGTGACGACGAACCGGCGGCGGTGATCGGTTATCGCACCTGGCAACGGCTTTTCCATGGGGATCCGCATATTCTCGGCAAGCGCGTGCGATCCGAAACGCAGTGGTATACCATCGTGGGCGTTGCGCCCCCGGAATTCGCCGGCATCTACCTGCCCCTGAACATGGACATTTGGGTGCCGTTCCGGACGTGGGCCGCGCAATATCCGGGCCTGGCCGCGGAACTGGAGGATCGCGCCCACCCGCGCGTGTTCGTATTCGGGCGGATGCAGCCCGGCATCGCGCCGGCGCAGGCCGCCGCCGAGTTGAACAGCATTACAGCGCAAATCGAAGCGCAAGCGCAGGCCGCGCCCCTGACGGTAGAGCGCGTGCGCGGTATTCCCAACGCGCGCAGCCGGAGCACGTCAGTACCAGTGGCAGCGGTGCTGATGGCCGTGGTGGGTGTGGTGTTGTTGATTGCCTGCGTGAACGTGGGCAATCTGCTGCTGGCGCGCGGGGCAAGCCGCGCTCGCGAAATCTCGTTACGGCTGGCGTTGGGCGCACGCCGTACACGTATCGTGCGCCAGTTGGTGACCGAAAATCTGGCGCTGGCAGCCGGCGGCGGCTTCGTAGGGATGCTGCTGGGCGCTTGGACCGCCCGCCTCCTCGAAGTGCTGATGCCCACCACGGCATTCGGCGAATCTCTGCGGCTGGACCTCACGCCGGATGCGCGCGTGATGATCTGCACCATGCTGCTGGCGCTCGCGACAACGCTTGTCTTCGGCCTGGCGCCGGCCTGGCGCGCCAGCCGCAGCGATGTTTTGCCGGCGCTCAAAGGCGAAACGCCGGCCGCGCGATTTGGCCTGCGGCGCGTCTCCCTGGTGGCGCAGGTTTCTCTATCGCTGATGCTGCTGCTCACCGCCGGATTGTTTCTGCGCGTGCTGCTCAGATTCCGCAATACCGACCCCGGCTTCGCCGTGAACAACCGCACCTACATCACGACGCTGGCCTCCGCCCCCGAGTTCACGCCCGAAACGGCACGCCAGTGGTACGCGCACACCGTCGACAGTCTGCGGGCGCTGCCGGGAGTTTCGAGCGCCGCCACCACGAACTTATTGCCGTTGACGCCCATCAACCCGGATTGCGTCTCGGAACCGGGGCACGATTCCCAACCCGCGACCACCAGCACCGTCAGTCCCGGTTATCTGCGGACGATGCGCATTCCGCTGGTGATGGGTCGCGACTTCAGCACCGCCGACCGGCCCGGCGGCCCACCTGTCGCGATCGTCAACCAAACGCTGGCTATCCGACTGTGGCCCGGTCAACCGGCCATTGGCAGACGTTTGTTGCTGGGCTGCCACGATCCTGTTTCGCTCGAAGTTGTGGGCGTGGCCAGGGATGCGCGAGTGGTCTCGCTTGGGCAGGCGCCGCAGCCGCATATCTACCGCGCCTTCGCGCAAGACTCCGACGGGATCGAGAACATCGTGGTGGAGACCGCATCGGGCGCCGGCCCGCTGCCGGAACTTCTGCGCAAGACGATCTCCGCGGGCGCACCCGGAGCGCGTATTTATGGCTTGCGGCCCTTGCGCGAATGGATCGACCGCTCCTACTGGCAGTTGCGCTGGGAAGTTTGTCTTCTGGGCGCATTCGGCGGTCTGGCGGTGCTGCTGGCGGCCGTCGGCCTGTATGGAGCGATCGCTTACCACGTAAATCTGCGCACGCGCGAGATCGGCATACGTATGGCGATCGGCGCGCAGGCGGCCGATGTGCGGCGCATGGTCTTGCGCCAGGGATTGGCGCTGACGGCGGTGGGAGTGGGTGTGGGCCTCGCGCTGTCGGTGGTTGTGGCGCGCGCTTTGGCCCGACTGCTATACGGCGTCAACCCGACGGATCTGCTCACCTACCTGTCGGTATCGCTGGTGTGGCTCGCGGTAGCGGGCGCGGCCTGTTATCTGCCGGCGCGCCGTGCGGCGCGGGTGGACCCGGCGGTGGCGCTGCGATACGAATGAGATATGCGCGATTTGCGCGACCGCTTCCCGGCAGCACAAGGCAGCGTAGCCGCAAATTCGGCCGCTGCGAAGATGCAGACAGGCGGTAAGACTTATCTGGGATAGTAGTTTCGCGCCAATTGGCCGAAGCCCTCCACCTGACGAGATTGCCAGGCGGCATCGCGGTCCAGCTCGCGGGCGATCAACGCGGCTACGCGCGGCACCATGCGTATGGCTGCCCTGGCATTCAGAAACAATGCCCGGGTCCGGCGCGCCAGGACGTCTTCGACCGTGAGCGCCATTTCCTCCCGCACAGCCCACACCACTTCGGCACCGGTATACGGAAGCGCCGGATCCAGCAGTTCGGCGAGCGCCGGTTCAGCGCGCATCTGTTCCTGGATGAGCGGCGCATCCGAGCCGTATACGCGCAAGGCACCAAATGTATCCGCGTGCGCATGGAATCCGTGCAACTTCAGTTGTTCGGTAACACAAGGCCTCTCCGGCAGGCGCGCCAGCATGGCAGCCTGATTCACACAATCCTCAGCCATGTGCCGGTACGTGGTCCATTTGCCGCCACAAATAGTGAGCAGTCCGGATCTCTCGATGTGTATGGTGTGGTCGCGGGACAGCGCCGCGGTGCCTGCGCCGCTCCCGGATTTAACCAGCGGGCGAATACCCGCAAACATGCTGAGGATATCGCCGCGCGTGGGTTTCCGTGCGAGGTAAAGCGAGGCAGTCTCCAGAATGAAATCGATCTCCTGCTGCAGGGCCACCGGTTCGAGCGGGACGCTGTCGACGGGGGTGTCCGTAGTGCCGATGAGTGTGTGGCCGTGCCACGGGATGGCGAACAGCACGCGGCCATCGCTAGTGTGCGGCACCATGATGGCGCTCTCGCCGGGAAGAAAGGAGCGTTCGAAAACCAGGTGCACGCCCTGGCTGGGCGCCACCATCGGCGTGATGGAGGCGTCGGCTTGCCGGCGGAGGTCGTCCGCGAAAGGCCCAGTCGCATTGATCACCACTTCGGCCGCCGCATGGAACTCTTCCCCACTCTCGGCATCGCGCGCGGTTACGCCGTCGATGAAGCCGTCGGCATCCTTGGTCAAGCCCGTCACACGCACGTAGTTGAGCAGAGTCGCGCCCAACTCAGCGGCGGTGGCGGCCATGTTGATGAGCAGACGCGAATCGTCGAACTGCCCGTCGAAGTAGACCACGCCCCCGCGCAGGCCCTCGGTCTCGATGGTGGGCAAGCGTGCGAGAGTCTCCTCCTTCGATAGAATCCGCGAGGCGCCGAAGCCGTACTTGCCGGCCAGTAGGTTATAAACCTTCAGACCCAGGCCGTAGAAAGGCGCTTCCCACCAATCGTAGTTCGGCACCACGAAGGCACGATCGTGGACCAGGTGCGGGGCATTAGCGAGCAACAGCCCCCGCTCGCGCAGCGCTTCCATGACCAGCGAGATGTTGCCCTGTTCGAGGTAACGGACGCCGCCATGGACGAGCTTGGTGCTGCGGCTGGACGTGCCTTTGCCGAAATCGTGCTGCTCGAGAAGCAGCACACCGTAGCCGCGCGCTGCCGCATCGATGGCCACGCCGACGCCCGTAGCGCCGCCACCCACCACGATGATGTCCCAGCGCCCGAAGTGGGCGCGGAGGCGGTCGTACATTTCGGCGCGGCGCATGCGAGATGGTGAGCCAATGGTATCAGGCGTGACAGCGGGCTGGAAGCTTCCGGCCCAGCCTGCAGGCTGCACCTAGCCGTCTTCGGTTGGGCTCGAAAAACAAGCTATCATTCAAATTCGAAATCAGACTGGGAGCTGGAACGAAATGAAACGTGTATCGAGCCGCGCGGCTCTTGTGCTGATCCTCTTCTCAGGTGCCTTCTCCGTGCTGCGCTCGCAACAGGCTGCAAGCCAGACGCAGTGAATTCCGCAGTTTGAGAATGAGGACGTGAAGGTTTGGAAATCGGTAGTCGTCCCGAACGCCCCTCTAACGATGCATCGGCACGAGCATGGGCGAGTGATCATTGCCCTGCAGGGCGGGACGATGAAGATAGTCGAGCAGGACGGTGCCAGCGAGCAACATGTGTGGGAAGCCGGGAAGGCCTATTGGCTACCCGCGAATGCTCCGGCACCATGCACGCCGATGTGAATGCCGACGACAAGCCCATAGAGGTGATGGTGGTGGAGCGCCAGAAAGACAGGTTATGGAGGCTTTTGAACGCTGCGCCCCAGCCACGCCGCGCAGCCTTTTCGCACTGCGCTATAGTCTTTTCAATGAAGACGTTGCTCGCGGCTTCCGCCCTTCTTGCTCTTCCACTGTGCGCGCAGCCGGCCCCCACGCGAGACCCCAGCCAGCCCGTCGACGAAGCGTACACTAACAAAATCCGCGAGTACACCACCGAGCCGTTCTTCAACTCGCCGCTCACCGACTATCTGCCCGCTTCGAAAACCGTGCCGACGCCCAACGCCGTGCTGGGCGATATCGCCGGCGCGCCGGGCATCCTGCCGTATGCGCGCGATGTCTACCGCTACATGCGCATGCTGGAAGCTGCCAGCCCGCGGGTAAAAGTCTTCAGTATCGGCCACACCGAAGAAGGCCGCGAGATGATCGCCGTGGCCGTGGCAGACGCGCCGCTACTGGCCGCCCTCGACCAGAACCGCGCGCGCCTGGCGAAGCTGGCCGACCCGCGCACCAACCGCTCCACTCAGATGGACGATGCCGAAGCCGAAAAACTGGTGGCCGCCTCCACGCCGATTTATTACATCACCGGAACCATCCACTCCACCGAGACCGGCGCGCCCACGGCCTTGATGGAACTCGCCTACCGACTGGCGGTGGACGAGAGCGCCTACATCAAATTCATCCGCGAACACATCATCACCCTGATCACGCCCATCGTGGAAGTGGACGGGCGCGACCGCATGGTGGATATTTACCGCTGGCATCTGGCGAATCCCGGCAAGCAATGGCCGCCGCTGATTTATTGGGGCCACTACGTAGGCCACGACAACAATCGCGACGCCATGGGACTCACCCTGGCGCTGACCCGCAACGTGCTGCACACCTTCGTCGGATTGGAAGGCGCAGGTGCTGCACGACCTGCACGAATCCGTGCCGTACCTGTACGACAACACGGTGGGCGATGGCCCGTACAACGCCTGGATCGATCCGCTGCTGGCCGACGAATGGCAGATGATGGGCTGGGACAACGTCGCGGAGATGACCAAATTCGGCATGCCGGGCGTGTTTACACACGGCACCTTCGACACCTGGTCGCCCAGCTACCTGATGTTCATTGCCGCCATGCACAACGGCATCAGCCGTCTCTATGAAACATTCGGCAATGGCGGCGCCGATACTGAAGTGCGCACGCTCGATCCGGATGAGTTCGCGCGCACCTGGTATAAGCAGAATCCGCCGCTGCCGAAAGCCAAATGGTCGCAGCGCGACAACAATAACTACGAGGAAACCGGCCTGCTGACCGCGCTGGCCTATTTCAGCGCCAACAATAAGCTGTTCCTGCGCAACTTCTATTTGAAGGCCAAACGCTCCATCGACAAGGCGCGCACGGAGGGTCCGGCCGCTTACGTTTTCCCGGCGGACGATCCGCGTCCGGGCGCGCAGGCCGATCTGCTGCGCATGCTGCAGGAGCAGGGCTGCGAGGTCTGGCGAGCTACTGCGCCGTTCACCGTGATGATGCTGCCCAAGAAGGCGCCGCCCAAGCGCGGGCAGGATCAGGAAAAGGATCAGGAAAAGGATGCGAGCGGCGGCGATCACAAGCCGAAGGAAAAACCCAAGCCGGAGCCGCGCACCTTCCCGGCCGGCAGCTACGTTCTGCGAATGGATCAGCCCTACAGCCGCATCGCGGATGCGCTGCTCGACTACCAATACTGGGCGCCCAACGACCCGCAAAAAGACATCTATGACGATACCGGCTGGACTTTCGGCGAGCTCGGCAACGTGCAGGTGGCGCGCGTCACCGACGCAAAAGTGCTCGATGCCGAAATGCATGCGGTCGAGGGAGCCGTGGCTGCGCCCGGCGGCGTGGAAGGCGCCGGCGATATTTTTCTGATCAATCACAATGCCGATAGCGGGCTGATCACCTTGCGCTACCGTTTTCCGAGCGCATCATTCGAAGCGGCCGAGGAACCCTTCGAAGCTGCCGGCCACAAATTCAACCGCGGGTCGTTCATGGTGCGCGGCGTGGCGGCCAGCGACTTGAGCAAAGCGGCCGCGGAGCTGGGAGTCGGCGTGTACGCCACGGCCGCCGCGCCCGAAGTAAAGACGCACGCGCTGCGGGCCGCGCGCATCGCTGTGATGCATACGTGGTACAGCGCGCAGAGCGATGGCTGGTGGCGCCTGGAGTTCGATCGGCTGAAGATTCCGTTCGACTACATCAGCACGCAGACCGTCGCCGCGTCTGCGTCGGGTGCGGGCGGCTTGCGCGCCAAGTATGACGTGATTGTTTTTCCACCGGGCGCACGCAATCCGCAGGCGATAATCCAGGGCCTGCCCATGTTCGGCAATCCCCTGCCGTGGCAAACCACCGAACTCACGCCCAACCTGGGAAAGCTTGATGAGACTAGCGACATGCGTCCGGGACTTGGATGGACGGGCCTGGCGCGGCTGCAGGAGTTCGTGCACGACGGCGGACTGCTGATCACCGCCGGCGACACCGCCAATTTCGCGGTCACCTTCGGATTCGCGACGGGCGTGGGCATGGCCCCGGCGCAGCGCCTGAAGGTTACCGGGTCCGCGCTGCGCTCGAAGATGGTGGATGCGGCGAGTCCCATCGTATACGGCTACGCCGACAACCTGGCCATCTTCGCATCGAATCCGCCGGTTTTCAGTTTGTCGAATATGGCGGGCGGTGGCGGGCGCCGTCGCAACGCGGCCGAGGAGCACCAGAGGCCCACCGGCCGCGGCACAGCCGATGATCCGGATGTGCCGCAGGGACGCCCACCGGCCGAGATCCCCGATGAGCCGCACGCCGAAGTATGGGAACCGCTGCCGCTCACGGACGAGCAGATGCGCAATCCGGTGAACGTTATCCCTCCGGCCGCGCGGCCGCGCGTGGTGCTGCGCTACGCCAACGCGAATGAGTTGCTGGTTTCCGGCCTGCTCGACAACGGCGGCGAGTTGGCGCAGCACGCCGCGGTTATTGATGCGCCATATGGGCAGGGCCATGTCGTGCTGTTTTCCAATAATCCGTTCTGGCGCGCCGAGACCAAGGGGAGTTACTTTCTGGTGTTTAACGCGATCATGAACTTCGATAGCTTGGGTGCGGGGCGCAAGCTGGCCGACCGATAATCTAGCCAACCACCACGACGTGAATCTCGCCAGGCCCGTGCACGCCGCGCACCAGGATCTGCTCGATATCCGCGGTGCGGCTAGGGCCGGTAATCAGCACCATCGAACTGGTTTCGGCGGCGGGATCGGGCAGGATTGTGAGCAACTCGTCCAACCCCGACAACAAGCGCTCCTTCGGCACCACCGCGATGTGCACCGGGGGTAGCAACGAGATCAGGCGGGCCTCCGCCGGACTTGCCAGCATCACCAGCGATCCGGTGTCCGCAAGCGCATAGTCCGCGCTGGTGATGCCCACATCCGCCGTGGCGCATATAGCCCGCAGTGCGGCCGCATCCGTGAAGTCCGACTGCACGCCCGGCAGGTCGACAATGCCGCAGTCCCGCAGGTATGGCGCGTTGGAGGCCACCGCGGTTCTGCCATCAATCACCGCGGCGACGTAGGCGCACGCGTCCGCCGGGGTGGCCGCGCGATGCGTCTTGCCGGCCAACGCCTCCACTGCACGCAGCATGCTTGCTACGCGCACCTCGGAATCCATGCCAGCCGCGCGCAGACGCACCGCGGGCGGCTCCGCGATTCCCTGTCCAGGGCTGCGCCCTAACGCGGTGCGCACTTTGTTCAGCACGGCATCGCGCGACATCAGCGCTTCCTCCACAGCTCGCGGAAACTTTTTCCCGGCGCGGGCGGCAGATCGCGCTGGCTCAACCAGGCGCGCACGGGCGGTACGTTCATGAAAGCAGGCGCACTGCGCAACCAACGGCCATTATCCGCCGGGGCCATGCCCGCGGCAACCATCGCCGCCATCTCATAAATTCGCGGATGGCACATCACCCACGCCCAGATCTTGAATGCCAACCGCTCCAGTCGATTCCGGCCGCCGCGCTCCTCCGCCTGCTTGACCTCCGCGCGCAACTCCAGCAGTATTTTGGGAATGTCGATTTTCACCGGGCACACTTCGGCGCACGCGCCGCACAGGCTGGACGCGAACGGCAGGCTGGGTTCATGCTCGATGCCCATGAACTGGGGCGTGATGATCGCGCCGATGGGCCCCGAGTAAACCCACGGAAAGCTGTGCCCGCCGATCTTGCGGTACACCGGGCAATGATTCAGACAGGCGCCGCAACGGATGCAATAGAGCGATTGCCGCTTTTCGCTGTCCGCGAGGAGCTTGCTGCGGCCGTTATCGAGCAGCACCACGTAGAACTCTTCGGGGCCGTCGATCTCGCCCGCGCGCCGCGGCCCCGAGAGAAACGACGTGTAAACCGTCAGCGCCTGACCAGTGGCGCTGCGCCCCAGCAGTTTCAGGAAAACGGCCAGATCCTGCGCGCGCGGAATCAGCTTCTCGATGCCGGCCACCGCGATGTGAATTTTGGGCGCGGAAGTGGTGAGGCGGGCGTTGCCTTCGTTTTCGACCAGCACCACGGCGCCTGAATCGGCCACCAGGAAATTCGCGCCGCTGATGCCGATATCCGCCGCCAGGAATTTCTGCCTTAACACCGCGCGCGCGATCAGCGCCTGTTTCTCGGGCGCGGTCTCGTTGGCCACTCCCAGCGTGCGCGTAAATAGATCGCCCACGTCATACCGCGTCAGGTGCAAGGCCGGCGCCACGATATGATACGGCCGCTGGTGCGCGAGTTGCAGGATGTACTCGCCCAAATCCGTCTCGACGGATTGCAGGTGGTGGTGCTCCAGCCGCTCGTTTAAGTCCACCTCCTCGGTGGTCATGGATTTCGATTTGACGATCAACCGCGCGCCGCGTTGCTTCGCCAGGCCCAGGACAAAGTCCGCCACCTCGGCGGCATCCTGGCAGTAAATCACCTGGCCGCCATGCGCGGTCACGCTGGTTTCGAACTGCTCCAGATAATGGTCCAGGTGATCGATGGTGTGCTGCTTGACGGCGTTGGCCTGCGTGCGGAGTTCCTGGTAATCCGGCAGCGCGGTGGCCTCCACGGCATGCTTGCGATGATCGATCAGGCGCCCTGTGGCGCGATAGATGGCCAATTGCAGATTGGCATCCGCCAGGGTGTTATGGACCTTTTCATCGAATACGGCCGACATCAGTTTGTGCGGCGGCCTAGCGGCTCGCCAGCACCTCCGCCAGGTGCAGGGTACGTACCGGCAACTGCGCGCGCGAGAGGGCGCCTTGGATCTGCATCAGGCAACTGGAGTCGGCGCTGACCACCGTCCGGGCGCCGGTGCGCATGATGGAATCGAGCTTGGTGCGCGCCATGCCGCCGGAAATTTCGGGCAGCTTCACTGAAAACGTTCCGCCGAAACCGCAGCATTCCTCGGCGGCGTCCATTTCGCGCAACTCCAGTCCGCGAACGTTTTTCAGCAGGCGGCGGGGGCCTTCTTTGATGCCGAATTCGCGCAGCGCGTGGCAACTGTCGTGATACGTCACCACATCCTCCAGACGCGCGCCCACGTCTTCTACGCCCGCGATTTCCAGCAGAAAATTCGAAAACTCCCACACGCGCGGCGCCAGCGCTTCGGCCGCGCGCCGGGGTTCCGCGTCATCGGGGAAAAGATCGTGGAAATGATGCGCGATCATCGAAGTGCATGAGCCGGAGGGCACCACCACGTATTCGGCATCGCGAAAGACCTTCAGAAAGTGCCGCGCCACCTGGCGGGCTTCGTCGCGGTAGCCGGTGTTGAAGGCGGGCTGCCCGCAGCAGGTCTGGTCTTCGGGAAAGTCAATCTGGTAGCCGAGGCGCTCCAGGACATCCGCCATCGCCAGCCCAACTGCCGGGAAAAGCTGGTCCACGACGCAGGTGACGAATATCGAGACCCGCTTTGCCATGAACAAGAATTGTAGCAGGCGAGATCATTCAGGGATGCCGCATGCCCGCTACCGGCAGTCCGGCCTGTTGCCATGCTTTCCACCCGCCGTCGAGCGAGATGGCATCGGTATAGCCCATCTTCCGCAGGTTATCGGCAGCCAGGGCGGAGCGAAATCCGCCGCCACAATAAAGCACCAGCCGGGTGTGCTTGTCGGGCACCCGCGCCTCGATATCGCGTTCGATGATGCCTCTGCCCAGGTGCACCGCGCCGGCCGCGTGCCCGTCGGCCCACTCGTTGTCCTCGCGCACATCCACCAGCAGGTGCGGCTCACCCGCCGCCTGCATGCGCCGGTATCCCCCGATATCGATCTGCTTCACGCGCGTTTTCGCATCATCCGCGATCGCCAGGAAGCCTGCACTGTGAACCATGGTTACTCCACTCTGCGGATTTGCCCGCCCACGCGAGCCAGTTTCGTTTCGATTTTCTCATAGCCGCGGTCGATGTGGTATACGCGGTCGATGACGGTCTCGCCGCGCGCGGCCAGTGCCGCCAAAACCAGCGAAGCACTGGCGCGCAGGTCGGACGCGATCACGCCCGCGCCGGTCAGCTCGGAGGGGCCGGCCACGATAGCCTGGCGGCCTTCCAGCCGGATATTGGCGCCCATACGGGCCAGTTCCTGCGCGTGCATGAAACGGTTTTCGAAGATGGTCTCGACCACAATGGCGATGCCTTGCGCCTGGGTCATCAGCGCCATGTACTGCGCCTGGAGATCGGTGGCAAATCCGGGATACTCCTCGGTGGTCACATCGACCGATCGCAGGCGTCTGGGCGCGCAGATCTGCATGGTTGTGGCATCCAGTTGGGTGATTTCAGCACCGGCCTGCTGCAGCTTGGCTGCCAGCGCTCCCACGTGTTCGGGCACGCAGTCGGTGATCTTCAAATCGCCGCCGGTGATGGCGCCCGCGATGAGAAAAGTACCCGCCTCAATGCGGTCGCTGATGATGGTGTGATCGGCACCGGCGAGCTTTTCGACGCCTCGGATGTGAATCGTGGACGTGCCGGCGCCCTCGATCTGCGCGCCCATCTTCACCAGCAGCGCGCATAGATCCGTGACTTCCGGCTCGCGCGCGGCATTGCGCAGCAGGGTCTCGCCGCGCGCCAGCACCGCCGCCATAATCAGGTCTTCGGTGCCGGTGACCGTGATGCGGTCGAAGTGGATCGCGGCGCCGCGCAAACCCTCCGGCGCCTCGGCTTCGATATAGCCGTGGGCTTGCTGGATGCGCGCGCCCAACTGCTCCAGGCCAAACAAGTGCAGATTGATGGGACGCGCGCCGATGGCGCATCCGCCCGGCAAGGAGACGCGCGCGCGGCCGGTGCGCGCCACCAGCGGGCCCAGCACCAGGCTGGAGGCGCGCATGGTTTTCACCAACTCATACGGGGCTTCCGATGAGACGATGCGCGGCGTGTGCAGGCGGAGAATCTCGCCGTCGACTTCCGCCTGGCTGCCGATATCTATCAGCAGCCGCTGCATGGTGCGGATATCGCGCACGCGAGGGACGCGCCGCAGCGTGACCGGCTGATCGGTAAGCAGCGCCGCCGCCAGGGCCGGAAGCGCCGAGTTCTTCGATCCGCTGATGGGGATTTCGCCCTGCAGTCGCGCTCCGCCGTTGATTACGAATTTATCCATGAAACTCTTCCGCTTACTCTACCCGAAGCCGCACTATCTATGGTAACTCTCGGGCGGTCCCAGGTAACTGGGCTTGAGACCTCCTAAATCGACGACTATCTTCTCCAAGACCACGCCTGGATCGACCATCCAGTACTTCAACACATGATAGCCGGAACCCGCCACCGAGTGAGTGGACATGATCGTCCGGACGCTGTCTTTTACCGATTCTTCCCAATCCTTCAGCGCATTGTGCGCCAAAGCGTCGATGATCTGGGGCGGCTGGTCATCAAACGCCACGGCGAATCTCAATCCCCGTCCTGGTACAAAGTCAAGCGTCGGGGCAATAATCGTATGCACCTGCACGGAAGCCGGATCGAACAGATACATGCGATACTCGAGTGACGGGGAGTCTTGCGGCGGAGTAACACTGGCCGCAGTGCAGGGAAGGATCGTCAGGCCGGATAAAGTCCGGCCGTAGTCCTTGATCTCTTCCCAGCGAACCGGGCCGGCGTCGATCTTGGCGGTGTAATGGGCGGCTTCCAGTGAAACATAACCATCCGCTTCCACGAAGCCGTGGAGATTTTCGCGTGTCGCTTCCCGCGGGCGGAACGATGCCACCTTTATTGTGACCGGGTCAGTTCCGGCGCCCGACACCCTCACGAAACCTTCCCCGGCGCCCCATGGAGCTTTGGTCCAATCCACACTCACCCAGAGGCGCGTATCCTTCTGCACGGTGCCGTGCGGTTGGCTCAATACGATCCAGGGGCTGCTCGCGGTAGCCGTGAATTCAAATGGGGCGCGGCCCTGGTTGAACACTTCGATGAAACGGCGCGGCTGATTCAAGGCATCGAACTGCAATGAGGACGGCAAGACCCCCATTTTCGCCGCATCGCCAACTTGGATCTCACTGACTGCCGGCATGTTATTGGTGCGCGGCTCCTGCCAATAGGTGTAGCCTATATGTGTCTGATCCATCATATGGTCCCACTTACCATCGGCCAGCTTGTTATTGTAAGTCGCGGACCAATCCGCATCGGCCCGAAATAGCTCGCGTGCGCGCGCGGCGTAATCGTTCGCGCTGGAACGCCCCTGGCTGGCATACAACTGGCTCCTCGCGGCTGCAATATAAAGCTCGTTCACCAGCGCACACGCCTTGGTGGGATACAGGACCAGCTCGAAGAACGCATCTTTGGCATTTTCCGGCAGTTGCTTATAGATTTGTTCGGCCCGTTCCGTAAGAGCTTGCCAATCGGCAAGCACGGAGTCTGCCTCCTGATAGTTCTCCAGGCTGAAGGTTCCGGGCTCCAGCAGCTCAGGCTTGCGCCTGCCGTTGTACTTTGTGTACTTGGCTATGATGTCGGCGATATCAGCAGCATGGGACTGGCCGAACTCGCGCTCCGCCCACAGTCGGCCAAACTCGGCGATTTTATCATGCGGCCAGCGCTCCGGATTCCAGGCCAGGCTCAGGAAGTACTCGATAGGAAATTCCATGGGCTTCAGATCGCCTACATTGACGATCCAGATGCGCCTGGCATCGTACTGATAGGCCAGATTCATCTGTTCCCAAACCTTGGCGATAGGATTGGTGTTCAGCCACTTATAATTGCGCGGACCGCCAACATAGTCGAAATGATAATAGATACCCGCGCCGCCGGTTCTCTTTCGCTCTTCGGGGCTGGGAAGCCGGCGGATGTTACCCCAGTTATCGTCGCACCAGAGCAGCGTGACGTCATTCGGCACGCGCATGCCGGCATCGTAATACTCTTGCACCTCTTTATACAGCGCCCAATCTTGCGGCACGGCGGATAAGTCAGGGTTAACACGCTGGGCGATGATGGCGCGCTGGTCGGCGACGATCTTCTCCAGCAAAGCCTTATTGGCCTCGATGCCGCCAGTGGTTGCCATGGGGAGATCGCCATCGCCGCGCATGCCCAGCGTGATAACGCTCTCATAGGACTTGTTGCGCTCGATGCCTTCGTTCCAGAAAGCGCGCAGCTCGTCAGGGTTCGTGGCATAGTTCCAGGGACCTTTACCGTGGCGCTTCCATTCCTGTTGGGCGCGCAGCATCGGCTCGTGATGGGAGGTGCCCATCACGACGCCATATTTGTCAGCCAGCTTAGGATTGAGGGGATCGTCTTCATTGAACGCGCTGCCCCACATAGCGGGCCAGAGATAGTTGCCCTTCAGGCGCAGCAGCAGCTCGAATACTTTGACATAAAACTGGTGATTGAAGCCGCCAAACTTCTCGCGTGTCCAGCCGGAGAGCGCGGGCGCTTCGTCGTTAAGAAAGATGCCCCGATACTTGACGGCCGGCTCACCTTCGACGAATCTGCCCGGTTTTACGAAAAGGGCGTCTTTGTGCGCGACGGGAACGTCCGCCCACCAATACCACGGAGAGACGCCGATCTGTTCTGAGACATCGTAGATGCCGTAAATGGTTCCGCGTTTGTCGCTGCCCGCTATGATTAGGGCGCTGTCGATGCCGGACCGAGGCTTTGGTTCCAGGGTTATCAGGAAAGACTCCCACTTACCCGTGATTGCGGAGGTGTCAGTAAGACGTTTTACTACCGGGCTCTTTTCCAGCGAGCCGATGATGATGGCATACTTAGACAAGGCAGCGATTTCGTGTGTGACTACCGGCGTACAGCCAGTGACACGGGCGATGTCGGCTTGTAAGTCGCCGGCGGCACGGATAACCCCCGGATAATCGGCGGCATCGACATAGATTGCGGCACACACGTGGGCTTGGGCGATGGGAAAGCTGCCAGGACGGGCCGCGGTTTCCACGTAGCGGGTCTGGCCCAACGGGAAGGCGCTGTGAGACAACAGGAACAGACTGGATGCCAGAACCAGCGGCTTCATTTCTCTTACTTCAAGTTATCCAGAAACTCGTAGCGCGCACGATGCTCGTCAGGAGCAGCTTGCGAAGAGGCATCCAGATGCATCACGGGGTAGCTGGCTACGGCGTTGTAGGCGGGCCAATGCGGCAGGCTAGGACCGTTGGGGTCGCCGGTCTTGGCGAAGTTCGACCAGTAGGTGGACATCAAGTCGGATAAGGCTTTATCTTGCGGCCGCCACGGCAGGTCCTTAAATGCCAGGTTTCCGAAGACGAATTCGATCTCGGCGGAATGGTACGCGCCGTGCGCCTCGCCATTCACGGGCGCCGGTGGAGCATCGTCAAACTCGTATCGGTAGACCGTAGCGTGGCCGGTGGCGCCTTGCTTCTCGATCCATTTCCAGGTGGCGAAGGCTATGAACTGGTCGCCCGCGAAATCCTGCGCGGACCGCTTGGCCTGCTCGTCAGTCCCGGCCGGATAGAGCTTCAGGAACTCATCGGCCCTGTCGCCAAAGCGTGTCTTCGCGAAGGCTACGAAATGGGCCGCCGTGGGTTCGTCTTTTTCGAAGATGGTCCGATAGCTGCCTTCATCGTGGTTCCACCCGGCCAATAGCGGAACGTGGCTCTGCTGGCCGCTCGCGAAGATCTCGGGCACACTGCGCGGCAGGAAATAGCCATCGATGTCCGGTGAAAACCGCACGGTGTTCGGCTTGGTGGCGGCGGCCAGCAGGTCCGCGGCGGGCATGGCGCGCAGGTCCGCGAGCGAATGGGCGCCGATCGATTCAGCGAATTTCCTATCCGCCTCTTGGGTCGCGGCAAGCGTCTGCGGCGGGTGGAGGCTGAAGAAAGCCCCGCTCTCGCCGATAGCGCGCTGGAACAGGCCTTGCGCCAGCGGCGAGGCCATCTGTGCGCTCACGGAGAACGATCCGGCGGATTCGCCGAAAATCGTCACGTTCGTGGGATCACCGCCGAAACCGGCAATGTTTCGCTGGACCCACTCGAGCGCCGCCGTTTGATCGAGCAATCCATAATTGCCGGAAGCGTTGCGGTCGGATTCTTTGGCCAACTCAGCGTGCGCGAAGAATCCGAAGATGCCGAGGCGATAGTTCATGCTGACTACGACGACGCCTTTGCGCGCGAGATTTTCGCCGTCCTGGCGCGGCTCGGAAGCGGCGCCTGCCGCGAATCCGCCGCCATAGATCCAAACCATCACCGGAAGGTGCTCTTTCGTGGAGGCGGCCGGTGTCCACACGTTAAGGTACAGGCAGTCTTCGCTCGGACCCTTGTCACGAAAAATCATGTCGTCGTAGATGTTGCCCTGCATACAGCGGGGACCGAATTCGAGCGCATTGCGCACGCCCGGCCAGTGCGGCGCAGGCCGCGGAGCTTTCCAGCGGAGCGCGCCCACCGGCGGCGCGGCGAACGGGATGCCTTTGAATACGGCAACGCCGTTGGCGAGCGTGCCCTTCACTCGGCCGGTATCCACTTTCACGACAGTGGGCACGGCTGCCAGCGAAACGGACGCCGCCATGGCTGCCGCGCATAACAGGATGAGCTTGCGATACATGCCCATACTGTAACGCGGCCCACGGCGGCACGGGAGGCCGGAAAACCACCAGATTAGTTGAGCAGCCGTCCCTGCCGCATGTACGCGGGCGTATCCAGATCATCCGGATCGAACGGAGGTTCGGGTTCCCCGTTCACGACCGGCTCGGGTTCGGGCTCGGGCGGCGCGGCCGCCACCTCTTCGGGCCAGGCTTGCGGCGGCGCGACGATCACGGGCGCTTTCACCGGTGCCTCCGCGACGGGCGCATATTGCGGCTGGAATCCAGTGGCAATCACGGTGATCTTGACCGCATCGGCCATGGATTCGTTCATGGTCACGCCAAAGTTGATCTGCACGTCGTCGCAATCGGCGGCTTCGCGGATAATGGAGCAGGCCTCGTTCACCTCGTGCAGACCCAGGCGGCTGGACCCGGTAATATTGATGAGCACGCCGCGCGCGCCACTGATGCGCGAATCTTCGAGCAGCGGCGAATTGATCGCCTGGCGGGCGGCGTCCACGGCGGCGTTCTCGCCGCGACCCACGGCGGTGCCCATCATGGCGTAGCCCATGCCCAGCATGGTGGCCTTCACGTCGGCGAAATCGCGGTTGATGATGCCTGGCGTATTGATAATGTCGCTGATGCCCTGCACCGCCTGGCGTAGCAGATCGTCAGCCAGCTTGAAAGCCTCGAAGAAGCTGGTGCCGCGCGGCACCAATTTCAGCAGCCGGTCGTTCGGAATGGCGATGACGGTGTCCACCGTGGACGCCAGCTTGGTGAGACCCTGATCGGCCAGCCGCATGCGGCGCGCGCCCTCGAAGGCGAACGGCTTGGTGACCACGGCGATGGTGAGCGCCTCCAGTTCCTTGGCCAGCGATGCGATGACGGGCACCGCACCGGTGGCGGTGCCTCCGCCCAGCCCAGCGCTGATGAAGACCATGTCCGCGCCTTGCAGCAACTCGACGATCTTGTCGGTGTTCTCCAGAGCGGCCTGGCGACCGATCTCCGGGTTGTTGCCCGCGCCGAGGCCATTGGTGATCTTGGCGCCAAGCTGCAGCTTGACCGGCACCTCGCAAGCGGCCAGCGCTTGCGCGTCGGTGTTCATGGCGCAAAACTCCACGCCTGCCATGCCTTCGTGAAAGAGGCGCGCCACGGCGTTGCAGCCGCCGCCGCCTACGCCAATGACTTTGATGCGCGCGCCGCCCGCCGCTTCTTCTTGAATCTCGTATTTCAAATCGTCGTTTTCAGAATCAATCAGCCCCATGCCAGCCTCCTTAGAAGAAGTCAGGAGTCAGAAGCCAGAAGTCAGAATTCCTTGCTCGGCATTTTGTCTTCTGACTCCTGTCTCCTGACTTCTGCAGTTCAATTCAAAACCTTGCTCAGCAGCCCATAGGACTGCTTCTGCATCTCGCGCTGCGATTTCAGTTTTGCCGAGTACATGGCCAGACCCGCGGTAGTGGTCCAGGCGGGATCGCAGATCTCGTCCGGCCAATCCTGGATCCCCACGGGAAGCGCTTTGGCCACTCCGCATTTCAGCACTTCCTCGGCGATTTCGCACATGCCTTCCAGCTTGGCGCCGCCGCCGCACAGGAACATGCCGCCCATCAGGGCGCCATCCATGCTCACGCGCGCCAACTCCTGCTCGACCATCCGAAACAGTTCCAGCGCGCGCGCTTCCAGGATGCAATTCAGCGTACGGAGCGACGCTTCGCGATTATCGCGCGACGGTAGTTCGACGAAACAATTCTCGGCCGTGGCATTGGGCTGGGCACACCCGAATTCGTGCTTGATGGTCAGCGCATCTTCGAAACTGATGCATAATCCACGTGCTACGTCGCGCGTGAAGTGGTCACCCGATATGGGTAGACTTTCGGCCAATTGCAGCGCGTCGCCGTGATAAACGATCAGTTCGGACGATTGTGCGCCGATATTCAGCAGCGCAGCGCCTTCCCGGCGATCCTCCGGCAGCATCGCGGCGTAGCTAGCGGCCAGCGCTTCGAAGACGGTCTCCTCCACGGCCCAATGCGCCTGGTTCACGGCCGTGACCAGACAATCGTGCTCGCGCTGAGAGCTCATCACCAGGTGCACGTTCGCTTCGATCTGGCCGGCAATCATTTTGCGCGGATCGCGGTGGCCGGGATGGCCGTCCACGATGAAATCCTGCGGCGAGAGGTGCAGGATCATGGCGCCTTCCGGCAGATGCACGCGGCGGGCGCGCTCCATGGCGCGGTTTACGTCGCGCTGTTCGACGGTGCGCGTGCGGCCCAGATCGCGCATGCCGCGACAGTTGGCACCGCGGACCGCCGCGCCCACTCCCACCACGGCGCCTTCCACCGAGACCTGCGCGCAGCGTTCGGCCTCCCGCAAAACAGCCAGCATACATTCCGAAACGGCGTTTTGATCGGCGATCAGGCCTTTCAGCCAGCCTTGCGAGGGCCCTTCCGCGCACCCCAAAAAGCGCAGGCGGTGGTCTTCCAGGCGGCAGATGACGCAGCGCGTCCAGGCGCTCCCGGCGTCCAGACCGACGGCATCGAATGTGTGCGGCGTATTCATGGTTGGTTCGCTTGATCCTTGGCGGTAATGCGGTCGTCCAGACGCAAATCGAACGTCGTGACGTTGGCCGCGTGTTTGCGAATCTCCGGGTAATGCAGCAGGAAATTCTGCAAACGTGTTGCGTAGTTCCCGTCGCCGAGTTTGAGCTCAAGCGGGCGGCCCTCCACTTGGGCCACCACGGTGAGGTCGTCGGGCGCGGCGGCGTTGATTTCGGAAATGTTCTGTCCGGCTGGCCCCAGATCGTCCATGAGGCTCTGCATGGCCAGCACGCGTACGCGGCGCTCGGCATCGGTCTGGTCGTCCGTCAGGCCGGTCAGCACCGGAAAAGCGAATTGCGCGCGCACCGGCGGATCCAGGAGAACACCCTGTGCATCCACCAGCAGGAACCGGGCCGCCGCGCCGCCGTGCAATGGCAGGCTGACGAAGGCCACTGGCTGGCGCTCGGTGATACGCACCAGCAGCCGGTTGGGCCAGATGCGCGCCACCGTGGCATCTTCCACCCAATCGACGGCCAGCAGACGCCGGCGGCGCTCGTCCAGCGGAACCGCGAAGATGCTGCCGCCCCAGTCGGCGGCAAAAACGCGCAGCAGCTTGGCGCGCGACGCGTAGTTGACGCCCTGGAGGATGAGCGCGCTGCGATCTTCGATGGAGAGCACGAACCGCGGATCCTGGAGCACGAAATGATGCACCTTGCGGGCGGCCATGGCGCTCGAGACGAAGATGGCGCACCAGGCAAAAATGCTCAGCCACAGTCGCCAGCGAAATGCCTGTCGTGCTTTTTCGCGCGGCATCAGGGTTGCCCGCCTTCTTGTTTCAGGCGTGCCAGCAGCAGATCGCCGGCCTGCCAGACATTGCCGGCGCCCAGCGTGAGAACGAGGTCGCCTTCCTGCGCCGTGCGCAGCAGCGCCTCAACGCCGCGGTCGATGGTGCCCACGTATTCCACGCCGCGGTGTCCAAACTGCCGGATACGCTCGGCCACGGCTTCCGCGTTGATGCCTTCGATGGGACGCTCGGAGGCGGCGTAGATATCCAGAATCAGGACGGTGTCGGCCTGATGAAACGCGCGACCGAAATCGTCGAGCAGATGCAGCGTGCGCGTGTAACGATGCGGTTGAAACAGCACGTGGATGCGCCGAAAGCCGCACAGCCGCGCAGCCGCCAGGGTGGCGCGAATCTCGGTGGGGTGATGTCCGTAATCGTCGATGACGGTGATGCCGCGCTCCTGTCCGCGCGTCTGGAAGCGGCGGTCCACACCGCTGAAACTGGCCAGCGCTTCGCGAATCCGGTCCGGCGCCACTTCCAGTTCGAGCGCGACGGCCGCGGCCGCGGTGGCATTCAGCACGTTGTGGCGGCCCGGAATGCGCAGGTGGAAACGGCCCAACGCGGTGTCCCGATAGAGCAGGCTGAAGTCGCTGGCAAACGCACCGCAGCAGATCTCGGCGGCTTCCAGATCGGCCTGGGAACTCGCGCCATAGGTAATGGTGCGGCGCCGGATGGAGGGCAGAATGGTCTTCACATTATCGTCATCCACGCAGACGATCGCCGCGCCATAAAACGGAACCTTGTTGACGAACTCGATGAAGGCGGCGCGGATCTCGTTGAGCGAGGCGTAGTGATCCAGGTGCTCGCGATCGATGTTGGTGACGACGGCCAGAATGGGCGCCAGCTTGAGGAACGAGCCGTCGCTTTCGTCCGATTCGACCACCAGAAAATCGCTGTGCCCCACGCGCGCGTTGGAGCCGCCCATGGTGGCGACCCGGCCGCCGACCATGACCGTCGGGTCCAGGCCGGCATGATTTAGAATCGTGGCCGTGAGCGAAGTAGTCGTAGTCTTGCCATGACTGCCCGCCACCGCGATGCCATATTTCAAGCGCATGAGCTCGGCCAGCAGCTCGCCGCGCGGGATCACCGGGATCTGCAGGCGGCGGGCCTCCTGTACTTCGGGATTCTGCTCATCGATGGCGGAACTGACCACCAGGACGCGCGCGCCGGCCACGTTGGTTGCGGCATGGCCTTCGTGAATGGTGGCGCCCATAGCCGACAGGCGCTCGGTGATGGGGCTCAATTTCAGATCCGATCCGCTGATGGTGTAGCCGAGATTCAGCAGCACTTCAGCGATCCCGCTCATCCCGATTCCACCGATCCCCGCGAAGTGGAGGTGTTGGCGTCTAAAAAACATTATCTCCTCGTATTGTTTCGGGTTTGCGCGCCTGTGTCAACGAAAATCGTATGGGTTCAGACACGCGCCACCTCCTCCAAAACCTCTGCGGCGCGGCGGGCGGCGCCGGGATGCGCCAGCCTGCGCGCGGCGGCTCCCATGCTCGCCAATTCGGCGGGATTGGCAGCCAGTCCGGCGACCGTGTCGAATAGTTTTTGCCCGGTCATTTCGCGATCCTCAATCAGGCGCGCTGCTCCCGCGCGCGCGAACGCTTCCGCATTGCGCAACTGGTGCTGATCGGCGGCGAACGGAAACGGCGAAAGTATGGCCGGCTTCCCGGCCGCGGCCAGTTCGGCGACGGCGCCCGCGCCCGAGCGGCACACCACCAGGTCGGCCTCGGCGAAGGCCGCGGGCATGTTCGCGATGAATGGCAGTACCTCGCCATCGAGGCCGGACTCCCGGAAGGCCACGCGCAATTCGTCGCAAGCGGCGGATCCTGCCTGATGGATGATGCGTACGGGCAGTCCCGCCGCGCGGAACAGTGGCCAACTTTCGCGGGCTGCCCGGTTCAGCGTGCGCGATCCCTGGCTGCCGCCGGTGATCAACAGAGTGAAGCGGTCACCGGCTGGCTTCGGCGGGATGGAGAAGAACTCCTCGCGCACCGGCACGCCCGTCAATTCGGTGCGGCCAGCGGGGAAATACCTGGCTGTCTCGGGGAAACTGATGAGCGCGCGCCGCACAAACATGGCGATGCGGCGATTGGTAAACCCCGGGACTGCATTCGGCTCCATGACGACCAGGGGCACTTGGCGCACCAGCGCGGCGATGACCGCGGGTCCGGCCACGTAGCCGCCCATGCTGAAGACCGCCGCCACGTGCCGGCTGGCCAGAAGATGTGCGGCATGCATAGTGCTAAGCGGCAACTGGAGCAATGTGGATATGGTCTGGCGCAAACCGACGCGCTTTAGGCCGCCGATCCGAATCAGCTCCAAAGGGAAGCCCTCGCGCGGGACAAGCTGGCACTCCAGGCCGCGCTCGGTACCTAGGAAGACGGCGGCGTGCCCGAGACGGCGGAGCTCGCGTGCCACGGCGAGGGCGGGGATGACGTGGCCGCCGGTGCCACCGCCCGCGAATAGGAATGCTCCGCCGTGGCTGGTGGCCCCGCCGTGGCTGGTGGCTGGTGGCTGGTGGCTGGTGGTTTTGCTCTCGCTTCGCTCGCTCATTTGCGGGCCTCCAGCGCTTTGCGGAGCGCGTGTAATTGTTTGCCCAGTTTTTGGATGGCTTGCGTGGCGTCGGCCACTTGGTCCGCGGCGAGGTATTTTAGGCGCACTGCGATTTCGAGTTGCGTTTCGACTTCGGCGAGGGAGGCTTGCGCCATTGATAGATGATTGAGGAATTCTTTGGTCGAGGCACGCGATTGGCCTTCTGCAACGTTGGAGGGAATCGAGACAGCCGCCCGCCGTATCTGCGAGGTCAGACCATAGCTCTCGTCCCGAGGAAATGAGGCAGACAGCCGATATACGCTCTCGACCAAATCCATCGCGCCTTGCCAAACTCGAAGCTCCTTATAATTGCGGACTGTCTCCGTCACAAAACCACCAGCCACCAGCCACTAAGCACCAGCCACGGCGTGCTCGCGCGCTCGCGCGCGACACGCCCTACCCCGCGTGTTCCGACACGTTCATCAAAATCCCCAGGGACGCCAGTGTGGACAGCAGCGAACTGCCTCCCGAGCTGATCATGGGCAGCGGGATGCCCTTCGTCGGCATCATTCCCAGCACCACGCTGATGTTCATCAAGCCTTGCACCACTACGACGGTCGTGATGCCCAGTGCCAGATAGCGGCCGAAATCGTCGGACAAGCGGAAGGCTGCGCGCAAGCCTCGCCAGAGAATCAGGAGAAAAGCCAGCAGCAGCGCGACGGATCCCATCAGGCCCAGTTCCTCACTCACCACCGCGTAGATGAAATCGGTGTGGGCTTCGGGCAGATACAACAGCTTCTGCTTGCCCTGTCCCAGGCCGGCGCCCACCACGCCACCCGCGCCGACTGCGATCTGGGATTGTTCCAACTGATAGCTGGTGTCGCGCGAGGTCAGCGATTGATGCATGTATTGTTCGATATGGCCGCCGGGATCGATGCGCGAGATGATTTTCGCGTTGGGGTCGACGTAACCAACAAGGCGGGCCAGCCGGTAAGGTTTGAGGGCTATGAAAACCACAATGCCGGCCAAAGCGAACCCGCCGACAATCGCGCAAAAGCGCCATCTCAAGCCCGCAACGAAGAAGACCACCGTCGCCGTGACACCCAGCACCACAGCCGTGCCGAGATCCGCCACCACTACCGCCAGAATTACCAGACCTACGACCAGCGCGGCCGGGTAAAGCGTATAGCGGGTATTGATAGCTTGCGCGCGCCAGGCCACGAAGTAGGCCAGAAACACAACCATGGCGGGCTTGGCCAGTTCCGAAGGCTGCAAGCCAAGCGGTCCCATGCGCAGCCACCGATGATGCGCCGAATCGATGAAAAACACGATGATCAGCAGCATCAGCACCAGGCCAATGGCGGCGAACGCAACGGTCGAATTTTGTAGCTTGCGGTAGTCGGTCCTCTTCAAGAGCATCATCAGCAGAAGCGAGGGGACCAGCCACAAAGCCTGCCGCAGCACGAAGTGCCATGACGAGCCGAACTTCAGCTCGGCAATCACGGAAGATGCGCTATAAAGGATGACCACGCCAAAGGCGGCCATGCCAATGGTAGTGCCGAAGAGGGTCCAGTCGGTTTTGAGTCGTTGCGCCATATTAGTGTTCCGGCTCCAGTCGCCGGACGAGGCTTTTGAAAACCTCGCCGCGGTGCTCGTAACTTTTGAATTGATCGAAGCTGGCGCAGGCCGGGGCCAGCAGCACGGTATCGCCGGGCCGCGCGTGCGCATGGGCGAACTGGACCGCGTTCTCCAGCGTGCCGGCGTGCTCCAGCGGGACCGCGCCGCTCAGTTGTTCGGCGATCTTGGCAGAGGCCGCGCCAACCAGCAGAACGACGTGCGCCTTTTGGGCGAGCGGGGCGCGCAGCACCGTGTAGTCCAGGCCTTTGTCCTTCCCGCCTAGGATCACCCAAATTCCGCCGGAGAAAGCGTCCAGAGCTTTTAGCGTGGCATCCACGCTGGTGGCTTTCGAGTCGTTGTAGTAGTCCACACCGTGCAGATTGCGCACGAACTCGAGGCGGTGTTCCACGGCCTTGAAAGTGCGCACGGCGGCCGCGATGGATGGAAGCGGCACCCCTGCCAGGCGGGCCGCGGCGGCGGCGGCCATGGTGTCTTCGATGTTGTGCCGGCCGCGTATGGGAATCTCGCGCGCATCCATCAGCAGCTCGCCATCGAACCAGACTTTGCCGTCCGCCAGCCAGAGGCCCGGCGTCACCGCGCGCGTGCTGCTGAACCAGACGGGCGATGCAGCGGTAAGCGCGGCGTAGCTCACGCAAGTAGCGTCATCCGCGTTGAGAACGGCGAACGCGCCCGCGCGCTGGGTTTCGAAAAGGCGTCCCTTGGCGGCGGCATAGCTGGCGAAGGTATGATGTCGGTCCAGGTGATTTTGGGTGACATTCAGAGCCACCGCGATGTCGGCATGAAACTCCGCAATGGTTTCGAGTTGGAAGCTGGATAGCTCCAGCACATTCCACTGATCGGGCCGCGAGGTTTCGACCATGGCGGTGACCGGCGTGCCGATATTACCTCCCACCTGGACAGCGATGCCGGACTCGCTCAGGATATGCCCGGTGAGCGCGGTGGTGGTGGTCTTGCCATTGGTGCCGGTAATGCCGATCGTGCGGCCTTTGAGAAATGGGGCGGCCAGCTCAACTTCACCGATGACGCGCACGCCGCGCCGGCGGGCCTCTTCGAGAGCGGGCAGGTCGGCGGGCACTCCGGGGGAGAGGACGATCAGGGAGGGGTTGTGGGTGCCCTCTGGGTGCTGGGTGCTGGGTGCTGGGTGCTGGGTGCTGGGTGCTGGGTGCTGGATGAGAGCATCCGACTGTGGGGCAAATGGCACGTGCAAGCGCTCCAGTTCGAGGGCGGCTTCGGGGAGTTCGGCGAGGGGTTTAAGGTCGGCTGCGGTCACGATCGCGCCTTGGGCGAGGAGCAGGCGGATGGAGGCCAGGCCGGATTTTTCGAGGCCAACTACCAGCACTCGGGCGCCTGAGAGGGTGCTGGGTGCTGGTTGCTGGGTGCTGGGTGGCATGTCTTCTCTCTATTGGCTCTTCGACTTTTCGAGGGCGGCGCGCAATGCTCGGATTTGTCTTCCGAGCGGTCCTAGTTTGGACATCAGTAAATCCAGCGCTTCCGGCTCGATATATTTCAGACGTCCGGCGACCTCTAGCTCCGTCTCTAACTCGCCAACCGATCCTTGTGCTATTGAAAGGAAGTTCAAATACTCCTTCAGATGCTGCCGGCTTTGTCCCTCGGCGATATTCGCTGGAATCGAAACCGCGGCGCGCCGCAACTGACTTGTCAAACCGTAAGTCTCCTGTTTCGGAAACGACTGAGTCACTCTATAGATGCACTCCACCAACTCCATACCACCCTGCCAAACCCGAAGATCTCTAAAACCTCGCATTACGGACATCCAACCAGCACCCAGGACCCAGCACCCAGGACCCACCACCCTGCGCTCACCGCAGCTTCAAAGTAGTGAGCGCAAAAAGCGCCAGCACCAGGCCCGCGATCCAGAACCGCGCTATGATCTTCGATTCCGTCCAACCCAGCGCCTCAAAATGATGGTGTAGCGGCGCCATTTTGAAAATTCGTTTTCCGCGCAGCTTGAAGCTGCCCACTTGCAGGATTACCGACAGTGTCTCCAGCACGAAGATGCCGCCGATGAACAGCAGCAGAATTTCCTGCTTGATCAGAATGGCGACGATTGCCAGCGCCGCGCCCAGTCCCAGCGAGCCGACATCGCCCATGAAGATTTCAGCCGGGTGGGCGTTGTACCAGAGAAAGCCCAGGCTGGCGCCGGTCATGGAGCCGCAGAAGATGGTCAACTCAGAGGTGCGCGCGTTGCGGGCGATCTGCAAATACTCGGCCAGCGTGGCGTGTCCGCCGGCGTAGGTCAGCACCGTCAGTGCGCCTGAGGCGACCACCATCAGGCCGATCGCCAGGCCATCCAGACCATCGGTTAGATTCACGCCATTTGAAGAACCCACGATCACCACCGCCACAAATATGAAGAATGGCAGCACACCGAACAAGTACGTCCAGGGACTCGCCAGCAGACTGGAGATCAGCAGCGTGGGCTTGAAGCGCTTCAAGAATGGAACGTTCATCACCGTTGAGTAGCCGCCGAATGTGCGCATGAACATCAGCACGGCCGCCACGAGGAACGCCATGCCCACCTGGTACAGCATCTTGCGCCGCGCGGTCAGCCCCAGATTCCGTTGCCTGGCGAGCTTGGAATAATCGTCCGCGAAGCCAATCGCGCCGTAGGCCAGGAGTGTCAGGACCGCGATCCAAACATACAAGTTGCGCAGGTCCGCCCACAGCAGCGTCGGGATAATGATCGACACGATGATCAGGACGCCGCCCATGGTAGGCGTTCCGGCTTTCTTCTGGTGCGATTTGGGGCCTTCTTCGCGGATGTATTGCCCGATTTGAAAATGACGCAACTTGCCGATCAACCAGGGGCCCAGCGCGACGCAGAGGAACAGAGCCGTCAGGCTGGCGAAGGCCGTGCGCGAGGTAACGTAGCGAAAAACCCGGAATCCGGACACCAGCGGCGACAGCTTTTCGTACAGCAGGAAGTACAGCATGGTTACGCCAGGACTTTCTCCAGCGCTTGCTCGATGCGCACGCCGCGCGAAGCCTTAAATAAGATGGCATCGCCGGGTTCGATTATTTGCCGAACAAACCCACCAGCCTCTTCCGGCTGTTCAAAAAAATGCACGGATTGTGGCGGCATACCCGCACGCACGGCCTCTTCGGCCATGAACCGGGCCATCCCGTGCACCGCGATCAGCTCATCGGCGCCGCTTTCCGCCGCGGTGCGTCCTGCCTGGCGGTGCAGCATTTCGGCGGCGCGCCCCAGTTCGAGCATCTCGCCCAGCACCGCGATGTGCCGGCGTGCGGGAGTCGCACGCAGCACGTCCAGCATGGCGCCGACCGCCTCCGGATTCGAATTGTAGCAGTCGTTCCAAATGATGACGCCGTTGTGCTCCAGCCGTTCGCCGCGCATCTTGCCGATGGTGAACGTCGCCACGGCATCCGGCAGGTGCGCCAACGAAATTTCGAAAACGCGCGCCACAGCGATGGCGGCCAGCAGGTTCGCTACGCTATGCCGGCCCGCGAGAGTCGTACAGAAATCGATGCCGGCGACGCGGAAGCGTGTGCCTGCGGTGGTGAAGGCAACGTCGGTCGCCCTTACGTCCGCCGATTCGCTAAAGCCAAACGTGACCGCACGTCCCGGATGAATTTCGCGGAAGTGCAGCACGCGCGGGTCGTCGGCGTTGAGCACGGCGATGCCTGCCTGCGGATCGAGCGATTCGATCAGTTCTCGCTTGGCCAGCGCCACGCCGTCGATCGAATCGAAGGCTTCTACGTGCGCATATCCCACGTTCGTGACCACGCCGATATCGGGCTTGGCAATAGCGGCCAGCGTGCGGATTTCACCAGCATGGTTCATGCCCATTTCGAGCACCCCCACGCGCGATTCATCCGGCAGGCGCAGGATGGAAAGCGGCACGCCTACGTGGTTATTGAGATTGCCCACGGTTTTACCAACCGGCAATTCGGTCGCCAACAGGTGGGCGATGGCGTCTTTGGCGGTGGTTTTGCCTGCGCTTCCTGTTACTCCTACGATGCGCCCACCCCACTGTTCGCGTGCCCAGGCGGCTAGATGTTGGAGGCCCAGGAGCGCGTCGGGTACGAGCAGGATGGTCGGCCTTAGAGCCCCCCGCAGGCTGGGAGCCTGCCCCACGACTGCTACTGCTCCTTTTTCGAACGCTATGTCGATGTAGGCGTGTCCATCGTGATTGGGACCGCGCAGCGCGAAGAAGAGATCCCCCGGCTGCAGCGTGCGGGTGTCCACGGACCAGCCGGTCACAACTGCCGCGCCCGGCGGCACGGCCGCTCCCAATACGCCGGCTACGGCGCTCAATGCCAGAATCATTTCGGCTCCAGATGATAGCCGAAACCCCGCAGCACCCCGCGGGCCACTTCCCGGTCATCGAAAGCCATGGTCCTGTCTTTCAGCAACTGGTAAGTTTCGTGACCCTTGCCGGCCAGAATTACAATGTCGCCGGGGCGGGCTTCCTTTATAGCGCGGGCGATGGCGGTGGCGCGGTCCGGCTCAACCACCAGCGGTACGTCGGTGCGCCGGATGCCCACCAGCGCATCATTCATAATGGCCAGCGGATCTTCCGAGCGTGGATTGTCGCTGGTGAGAATCACGAAATCGCTGTTCTCGGCTGCCGCCTTCCCCATCAGTGGGCGCTTGGCCCGGTCGCGATCACCGCCGCATCCGAATAAAGTAATGATGCGTTTGGGCGACAGGCCGCGCGCCACCGCGATGGTGTTTTTCAAAGCGTCGTCGGTGTGCGCGTAGTCCACCACCACGCCGAACGGCTGCCCCTCATCAACGCGCTCGAAGCGTCCAGGCACGGCGCGGCATTGCGCAATGCCTGCCGCGATGATATCCGGATCGAAGCCGTAGCTGAGTCCGGTGCAGCACGCTGCCAGGATGTTATACACGTTGATCCTGCCCAGCAGCGGCGATTCCACCATGAACCGCACTCTGCGGCTCTGCAATTCGAAGCGCAACCCCTGCAGGTTCGAGGAAATGTGACGCGCGCGGACCGTCGCGCCCTGCCCCAGTCCGAACCACAGCACTTCGCTCTGGCGCGGGATCTCCACACGCCGGCACCACTCGTCGTCGCGGTTCAGCACGGCCCACACCGGAGGCGGCGCGCCGGCGCCTGAGAACAGCATCTGTTTGGCGGCGAAATAATTCTCCATCGTCTGATGGAAATCCAGGTGGTCGCGGGTCAGGTTGGTGAAGATCGCGGTGTGAAATTGCAGGCCGTAGACGCGGCCCAGCGCCAGCGCATGCGAAGACACTTCCATGGTGGCATGCGTTCCGCCCGCCGCTTCCAGTTCGGCGAAGAGCCGGTTCAGATCGAGCGATTCCGGCGTGGTGTTGACGGCCGGCAGGACGCGTCCGGCCAGATGATACTCGATGGTGCCGATCAGCGCGGTGGTTTTGCCGGCGGCGCGCAGGATGGAATCGATTAAATACGATGTAGTGGTTTTGCCGTTGGTGCCGGTGATGCCGGTCAGCGCGATGCGTTCGTCGGGATGATGATAATAATTGCGGGCAGCCACCGCCAGCGCCTGGCGGCCGTGTTCCACTTCAATCCAGGGAGCGGGAAAATCATCCGGTGCGGCGGATTCGCAGGCCACCGCCACCGCGCCGCGAGCCACCACATCGCGCGCGAATTCCCGGCCGTCGGTGCGGCTGCCGGGAAATGCGAAGAATAAGGAGCCGGGTTGCACGCGGCGCGAGTCGTATTCGAGGCCCTGTATGTCCAGTTGGGAAATAAGCGGCGAGAGTGGCGCTTTCAGCCGTACCCCCGCCATTATTTCGCCCAGGGTCATCTGGCAAGATCGACTCGAATCCTTTCTCCGCCATGCAAAATAGCGCCAGGCGGCGGCTCCTGCCGGCGGACAATTCCCGTACCTGCCAACACCACGTCCAAGCCTTGCGATTGCGCCAGCGTGACCACGGATCGCATCGACAATCCAATCAAGTTCGGCGCTTTGGGCCCGCTGGCCTGCTTCACCGGGGCCGGCTCGGCCGGCGACACCGGCTTCGGTTGCGGGCCGTACACCGGCGCGGACGGCTGAGACGCAGTCACCTGGGCTTCCGATTCTCCCAATTCCGGCGGATCGATGTGCCCCGATATAATCGGTACTTCATCCAGATCGGCCACTTGAGTTTTGCCCGTATCCGGAACCGTGTCCGGCAAGTCTTTCGGCACGTCCAGCACCCGCAGCGTTTCCGAGGCGACGGCGCGAAAGACGGGGCCGGCTACCGGGCCGCCGTATCCGGCGGATCCGCCGTGCGTGGCGTTCACCGTTACTACTACCACAATAGCCGGATTTGTAACGGGCGCGAACCCCATGAAAGAGGCGTTGTAAATGTGCGTGTAGTGGCCCGTGGCGTAATCGAAGATTTGCGCCGACCCGGTCTTGCCGGCGCTCGAATAGCCTTGCAAGTTGGCATACCGCCGTCCAGTGCCAAACAGCACCACGCCTTCCATCATCTTACGCATCTGGATGGCGGTTTCCGGCTTCAGGATACGCTTCGGAGGAACCACGGGCACGGCTTCATTTCCCTTTTTCAGGATCAAGCGCGGCCGCACCAGCAGACCACCGTTCGCCACCGCCGAGCAGACCTGCGCGAGTTGCAGAGTGGTGACGCCCACTTCATGACCCATCGATACCGACATCAGCGAAGTGGTGCGCCATTTCGAAAGTTTGCGCACCATCCCGGGCGATTCCGCCGGCAGCGGAATACCCGTACGCGCGCCCAGGCCAAACCGCCGGACATATTCATACAGCTTGTTCGAACCGACCTTCAACCCGATTTGTATGGCGCCGATATTGCTCGATTTCGCCAGCACCATCTCCATGGGCATGGTGCCATAGCCATGATGGGCCTCGTGCACCGTACGGCCGGCCATGGTGAGGGTGCCGTTTCCGCAGTTGATCATGCTGGAGGGTTTCAGGTTGGTGGTTTCGAGCGCGGCCGAGAGTGTGACCACCTTGAAAACCGAACCCGGTTCAAAAGGCACGGAGACCGCGTGATTGAAGCGTGCCGTGGGGCTTTCGCCGCGTCCGGGCGGCTTGTTCGGATCGAATGGCGGATAGCTGGCGATGGCCAGAATATCGCCATGGTACGGATCAATGACCACCACGCTGCCGCTCTCGGCATGCGACGCCTCGACCGCGCGCGCGATGGCGTCCTGGGCCGGCAACTGGATCCGTTCATCGATGGTGAGCGTCAAATCTACGCCGGGCTGCGGAGCCGTTTCCACGTGGGAATCGATGCTGCGCCCCTTGGCGTCGGTGAGCATGCGCATGCTGCCCGGCGAACCGCGCAAGTCCGGCTCCAGGCTCTTCTCCAGCCCCCACTGGCCCGCCTCTTCTTTATCCACGGCGCCGATCACGTGCGCGGCCAGCGTGTTCCGCGGATAGTTGCGCCAGCTTTCCTTTTCGAAGCGGATCCAATCCAGGTGCAGGCTGCGCAGCCGGTCGTATTGCTCCGGGTCGATGGCTTTCGCCACCCACATGAAACCGCGCTGGTTGGCGGCATACCACTGCATGCGGCTATAGAGCGCCGCCCGGTCGATGCGCAGGACACCCGATAGAAGGCTGGCCGCCAACTGCAGATCGGGGACTTGCAGAGGATCGATGTAGACCGAATCGCGCTTGACACTGCCCGCCAGCAACTCTCCGGTGCGATCGAAGATAGAGCCGCGCGGCGCCGAAATCTCGACGGTCTCTTCCTGTTGCCGATGCGCCGCGCGCAGGTAATCGCCGTGCCGGATTACTTGCAAGCGAAACAACTGCATCAGGATGAGGAAGCCCCAAAGCAGAACCAAGCCGCCGAACCCTATCACACGTCTGCCGGCTTTATTTCGGGCGTCGGATTCCATATCGAAGAACCTGTGGCGCCCGGGATCAGTGGCGGTTCAACGCCAGTTTGCTGTCAGACTTGGGATCTAGGTGGACGACTTGGCCGGGCGCGGGTGTGCTCAAATCGTGACGCTTGGCCAGAACTTCGAGGTTTTCCTGCCGGGACAGGCGCGCCTCCACAACGTTCAGATCGCGCTGTTCATCGAGCAGCCGTTGTTGCTCCTGTTTCAACGACTGCAGTTGGTAGCCGGCGAAAATATTGGCCACCCGCGGCGTCGATAGCCCCATGAAAAGAATCGCCAGCAAACAAGCCGTACCGATCATGGACCATTCGCCGTGCGCCGAGGGATCGGGCTCGCGCACTACGCGCGAATTATCGATCGATTTCGAATACAGAAAAATGTCTTCATTGGGTAGCGCCCGCAAAATATAACGGTCGTCCACCGGGTGGGAAACGGATTGCGCGGCGCCGCTGCGGGCGGCAGGCGCGGCCAGGGGTTTGCGAAAAAACATTGCCAGCGTTGCCATGAGTCCTTACCTCACTACTTCATCAGCCAATCATCTGGAGCGCGCGCAGCTTGGCGCTGCGCGACGGCGGATTTAAACCCGTTTCCTCTGCCGAGGGCGTCAGCGGACGCCTGGTCAGAACGGTGCCGCGGCCCTCTTGCGCCAGATCGCGGAAGCGCTGCTTCACTTTGCGGTCTTCGAGCGACATGAAGGAGATCACCACCATGCGGCCGCCGCTCGCGATCAACTCCGGTCCGATTTCGAGCAAGCGATCGAGTTCGCCCTGCTCGTCGTTCACGAACATGCGTAAGGCCATAAAGGTTCGGGTCGCGGGATGCAGACGGCTCGTCCGATGCACGGCCCGCTCCACTACCCCGGCCAGGTGTAGTGTGCTCCGTAAGGGCCGTGCTCGAACGATGGCTCTGGCTATCTTCCGCGCCCTCCTTTCTTCGCCAAGCTGGTAGATCAGGTCGGCGATCGCCTCTTCGGCGTACTGATTGACCACATCGGCCGCCGTTATGCGCATAGAACGATCCATGCGCATATCCAGCGGCCCGTCGGTCATAAACGAAAAACCCCTGTCCGGCTCGGTCAGTTGATACCGGCTGACTCCCAGATCCGCCAGCAGTCCGTTCACCTGCCCCGCTGCGCATGCCGGCAACGCTTCGGCAATGTGCGCGAAGGTCCCCTGGTGGTAACAAATCCGATCGGCCCACGCGGCCGTATTGCGCCGCGCTATCGCGAGCGAGTCCGCGTCGCGGTCGTTGGCAATCACTTTGCCGGTGGTCAAGCGCCGCGCGATCTCGCCCGTATGCCCGCCCAATCCGGCTGTGGCGTCCAAGTACACGTCCTCCCCACGGACGGCCAACCAGTCGATCGCTTCGGCCGTCATCACGGCAAAGTGCATATGCCATTACTTGAGCCCAGCCCGCTGCAGCATCTCCACATCGTCCTCTGGCGACTGCACGGCTTCCGCCTTCCGCGCGTTAAACATCGGTTCGCTCATCACCTGGATGACGCCATTGTCCACCAGCACCTTCACTGGTTGATTCTCTATTCCCAGCTCCCGCCTTAGCTCGGGCGAGAACTGAATACGTCCCTGCCCGTCCATTTCCGCTTCCGATCCCAATTCCTGCGCCGTGAACCAGACCCGCTTCGCCACCTTGGGATTTTCCCGGTGCTGGGCGAATAAAGTTTCGTTTTCCCTCCAGATCGCGATCGGATATACTGTGGCCATGTGCCGATCCAGGCTGGTAACGAAC
Organism: Bryobacterales bacterium; assembly: GCA_963756605.1. Taxonomy (GTDB): domain Bacteria; phylum Acidobacteriota; class Terriglobia; order Bryobacterales; family Bryobacteraceae; genus Bog-159. Next base: position 73,747 of record CAVWOT010000003.1, read on the forward strand.
AGTTTCTTGTCCGTGAGTCCTCCCAGGTACCGTTGGAACTTTTCGGGCAGCTTGAGGCGGCCTTTTTCGTCCAGGCGCGCCGGGTACATCCCACGGGGTGGTTCAACCAGTACCGCGCCTTGAGATTCTTCAACCACCTTTAAACCACTTTCCGGCTACTTTTGGACCACAACAAATTGTGGCACGAACGCTTCGTCCAACGCAAGAGGAATCTTTAAGAAAACATTGAGAGCATTTGGGTTAGTTAGATACTAACCGTTTGATAGGCAATCTCAGCGACCCCAACATATTGTTTTTCAGGCGAACACTAGGCGAAAATAAAGCTGGTCCACTGCTTACGGCCGTTCGCCCGGCACCATCGGGGTGCGGGCCAGATCCGGCGTCCTTTGGTTAGCACCCGTTCTTCCCGTTAGGCCCATAAGTACCAGTGGATAAAGGTGTTAGTTAACCTTGCCTATCCAAAGAGATGGTTGAGGAACCGATACCCGCGGTGCTAATTCTTAAGATCGACAGGGCAATAAGGGGAGCACCACCAATGGCAAAGCGGAGAAAGCAGGACGAGCAGGTTGACCGGCGAACCAAGCGCCGATTCAATATTCAGCAGGGGCTGCGATACAAGCTGCTCTATGGGAGCCGCGTAGCTGAAGCTGGCAATGGACGAACGCTCAACATCAGCAGCAGCGGTGTCTGGTTCACAACGGAAAACCTTCTGAGCACCGGCCTGCCGGTGGAGATATCGATGAGCTGGCCGGCGCGGCTCAACGACGTCTGTCCGATGAAACTGATGATTTACGGATGCGTGGTACGCAGCGATAAGGACGGCGCGGCCCTGTCGATTGAACGCTACGAATTTCGCACGCAAGGCACCGCTCCGGTGCCGCTATATGAAGATACCGGCGTGCGGCTGCCGACATAGCGTGCGCCACGCCTCACTTCGGCTCGATCAGCCGCCCTTCAAACAGAATGACACCGCTGGCGGTATCACGAATAAAGAATATGAAGGGGTGATCGGCGCGAAAGACCACGGGCTCCTCCTTCCGCCGCGCCAACATAGGACGCACGGTGATGCCGGTAGCCGCCGCCGCCTCGGTCCCTTCCTCGGATACCTCCACGAACGCCTGGTGAAAGACATCGCCCACGCACAGGTCGCGGCGTCCATCGATGCCGGAGAAATCGGCCGTTTTCAGGAACGCGTAGGCCATGCCCATGCGCGAGAGCATGTCGCGCAATGAGAACGCCGATGTGGCCCGGAATTTTGGGACGGCGGTTTCGACTTTGCGGATCCGCAGCGCGCCGAGCCATGCGTCGAGCGTCTCCGCCTTGAGCGACTGCTCGAGCGCGGGAAGACCGCCGGTTGCCTTAGGCAGCAGAATATCAAATGCCAGCTGGGTACCAGCGTATTTCATCTCCAGTATCTGCGCGTCGGGGGTTTCAGCGTACAGAAAATCGGCGTTGCGGTGCATGAACTTCGCCTCCGCGGTGCGCCCGCCGCCAACCTGGAAGGGCTCCGGACGTGTGTTCTGGCGGTCGAACGGGACGAGCCATTTTCCATAAAAGTAAATCGCGCTGGTCAGGACCAGGCGGAGGGTAGCCTCGATGGAACCGCGCGGGAACAGTTCCTGAATTTTGTCGTTGGTCTCGTGCGCGGTCCATGCATTGATCTCCTGACGTGCCTGCTCCGGCATGTGAAAATCGACCGGAGTGAGCGGTGCGTGGTAGATCGTGCGGAGGGTCTGCTCGAAGTCGGGCTGGAGCGGAAAGCCTTTTTGTACCCAGAGTCCATTAGCCACGGCCAGTCGATTGGATCCCACGTTGGCCTGCTTCGTCAGCTCCGTGGCCAGCGAGGCGATGGCGGCATGGTAGCCCGAACCAGGATTGACCTGGTCCAGTGCGGCGGCGATGCCGGCGGCCGTTTGCCCGCGGGCGCCATCAAGCAGCATCGAGAGCGCCGTCGCGATGCTGAAGGGCGACAGAATCAGGTTATCCTGTCCGCCGGCCATCTGCCGGTAGGCCGATGCGGCGAAGCGATTCATGCCTTGGGGAATGCCGGGGGAGGCCAGCAGCGCACCAGCCAACAAAAACGAAAGTGCCAGGGGAAGGTGATGTGTCATGGGGATGCCTTATCTTCATAATGCCGCATGCGGGGATTTCCTGGAGTATGATTGACTCAGTAGGAGGGCTATATGCCTCTGCGGGATTTTGCAGGAGCAGGCATCGACCGGCGATCATTCATCGGGCTGCTGGCCGCCGCCAATTCCGCTTTTCTGACTTCCGCCAGGGCTGCCGGCAAGTCTTACCAGGTCGGCGTCGGCTATTCCAGCGACCCGTATACGGCAGCATCGGCGGCGCTGTCCAGTTGTGGACAGTTTCCCACCAACCTTGCCGGGCAGACGGTCGTCATCAAACCCAACCTGGTGGCGCCCAAGCCGGCAGACTCCGGCGCCACGACCGATCCGCGCGTCGTGCAAGCGATCGTGGACCTATGCCTGTCCGCGGGAGCGACCCAGATACTCATCGTGGAAGCCGCGCCTCCTGGAAAGCCTTCTAACTTCACTCCGTGTGGCTATACATCTCTCTTCGCCACTTATCCGGAGGTGCAACTGGTGGACCTGCGAACAGGGACCTATGTTCTGACTGCGGTCCCTAGTGGGAAATATGCTTATCAGTCCATGTGGATTCCCGCGGTTGTAGTCCAACCTCAAACTTACTTCATCAGTGCGGCCAAGTTGAAGACGCATGTTGACGCGGTAGTTACACTGTCTATGAAGAACCTGGTGGGTCTGGCTTCAGAGACCGCCTACGCTCTGCCGGTGGATCGGAATTTACCACGCCATGACTTGCACCTGCGCGGGATCGACCTGTCCATCATGGATTTGAACCTGGTGCGGCCGGTGGATTTCGCCGTGATCGACGGAGTTTGGGGCATGCAAGGCGAAGGTCCCACCAATGGAACTCCGGTGGCTACCAATGTTGTCCTGGCCGGCTTGAATCATGTGGCTGTCGACCGCGTGGGACTGAACGTGATGGAGATTTCTCAAAACGCCGTGACCTATTTGAACTACGCGGCCGAAGCAGGTTTGGGGCCGGCGAATACCAGTAACGTCACGCTATTGGGCGACACTTACACCCCTTATAAGTTTACACTACCCATAACGCCGCCGGTCCTGATTCAGCCTATAGCTTCGCCCGGTACGATCTCGATATCCGCGGGCCAGTCAACGGCTATCACTTATAAGATCAAGGCTTCCTGTTACACCAGCGCGGCGATAATACAGGATAGCGACTCCAATCCCGGCATAGTTCCGGTGAGGACATTGCATAGGTCCATGCTGGTACCTGCACCTGGAGAGACGATAACCTGGAACGGGCAGAATGATGCTGGAGAGGCGGTCGCACCGGGAACCTATCTGGCTCAGATCCAGGCGGCGGCTACGCCGACCAGCCATTTGCTCAACTACGCCGTGGGACGGGTGGTGGTGACGGCGTAGGACCACCGTCAATCTTTCGCGGCGACTGCGGCGCAGCGGCGATCCCGGCAGGAATCCTAGCGCAAAACACGCCCGATCCACTGTGACATTCTCCGAGTATGGGGTGACTACGCGCAAGCGCCAGCCAGGTTGCGGATCGTTGCAGATCACTGTAACCGCGGCCGATTGGCTGGACCCCGGTGGCAGGGCGGGAAAGTGGCGGGGGCCGCACCCCGTCGCAGGGCGGCTAACGCCAGCCAAACGCACCCAGACCAAGCCATGAAAGTCGGATGGATCATTGGCCGGTGGTAACGGGCGCCTTGTTCTTGGCGTCACCTGCCGGCAGAGAAAAGGCGTAGAACGTGTTGCTGGCGGTGCCAGGAGCGAAAGGGAAATTATGATAACCGGTGCCCCAGTACAGCGTACCGTTGACCACCGCCGGCGCCGCGTTAACCGAACCGGGCGCCAGGAACGACCATAGCGTCGCGCCGGTGGCTGCGTCGAACGCGTACATATAACCCGACATCGAAGCGGCGTACACCACTCCATTCGCCACCGTCACAGCGCCGAGCGGGAGGGCATGCTGACTTGGTTGGATCGGGCTAAAGCCCGGGTCCGGCACTTGCCAAAGGATCGTGCCAGTGGCAGCGTCCAGAGCAGCCCACGAACCTCCGTTCCAGGACGGGCCCGACGGCTTTAGGCGGTAGGTCGCGTGGTGCTTGTTGCTGACCGCGACGTAGATGCGCTGGTTGTCGGATGCCGTACCCCACTCCATCCCGCTTGGGCCGACGACGGTGGACCACAGCAATGCCCCGTTGCCAGGCGAGACAGCCCAATATACACCGCTTTTCTGGCCAGCCCCCAGCACCGTGGCGGGAACGCCATTGATATTGACCGTGAAGAGGTTGGCGCCGGCGCCGAAATCGTAATCCGTTCCAGCGGGATCCGGACATCCTGTTCCGTTCGAACTGCAGGCAACTATCCAGGCATCGTCGGCGGAACAGTGACGCGCCCACTTCTCTTTTCCAGTGGCAAGATCCAATGCAACAATCGAGTCTTCAAAATTATCGGCCGCCTGGCATAGCACAATCGCTTTTTTATTCCCCCGTGCGGCCTGCTCACACGCCTGGACCGATTGAGGAACCAAATAATTATTACCCGTCGTCACGTAAATCTGACTTCGCCCGGCATCGATCACCGGCGTGCTGGACCAGACGGACGCGCCGGTATACCCACTTGGCGCGAAATACGTCCGCCAGAGGACATGACCGTTGGCTAGCGACACAGCGACAAGACTCCCGCGGAACGTCGGGTTGGGGATATTCTCTTCGCTGGAGGACACGCCGATGTAAGCGATTCCGTTGTAGACGATCGGGGATCCCGTCGAGAGGGAATACTGATCGGGATCTAGCGCGGTACTCCATATCAGACTGCCGTCGCTCGCGTTCAACCCCAACACATAAGAGCCGCTCGGGTCTGGATTCGCCCACGACGCGCTGGCGCCGACGATCACCATGGTGCCATAGAGTGTCGGCGTGGTGCGCGACATAACCGCCGAACTTAAACCGTAGTCCGTCATCTTGTGTGCCCAGACAACCGCCCCGCTAGCCGCACTTAATTTGTACAGGTTTCCGGACCAATCGGGGAAATAGACATAACCTCCCGTGGCATCCACCGACGGGGTCGCGGAAACGTCGTTTTGTGTTGTAAACTGCCATTGTACGGCGAGTCCGCCCACGTTTTGGTTATTTAGTATTGTTTCCGCGGAGGCCCAACGGCTGTTATTCAGATCGTTGCCGGCGAATGGCCAGCCGCCAGGGGCCTGTGAATAGCAGGGCACCGCGAGTGACAACATGAGGCTTACGGTAGCTGTCGCGAACCGAAGGTTGAACATACTGCGGTCAACTCCACGCTTAATCATACTCGATATTCAGCCAAAACCAGCAGAAAATACCAAATTGTTTTTGTTATGCCCGGTAAATCTGAATTGGTGCGTCTCAACGTGATCTAGATTGCTCAGAACGCCGTGATTTATTCGACCTATGCGGCCGAAGCGGGTCTGGAACGGCGAACACCGCTAACGTCACTTTGTTGGGCAGCAGTTATAGCTCCTATAAGTTGGCGCCGACCCAAAACACCGCCAGTCTTGATTCAACCTATAGCTTCGCCAAGCACGATCTCGATATCCGCGGGCCAGTCAACGGCTATCACTTATAAGATCACGGCTTCCTGTTACACCAGCGCGGCGATAATACAGGATAGCGACTCCAATCCCGGGCATAGTTCCAGTGATCCAGGCGGCGGCTACCGACCAGCCATCTGCTCAATTACGCCGTGGGACGGGTGATGGTGGCGGCGCAGGAGGTGCAGTGGCGCACACTTCAGCGCGCGGGGACCCATTCAACGCCACCGTCAATCGTTCGCGGCGACTGCGGCACAACGGCGATCCCGGACGGAATCCAAGCACAGAACACGCCCGATCCAACGTGACAATTCTCCGTGGGGCTGGCTTCCACGCGCTCGGTCAGCGCCTCCAAAGCCGGTGTGTCTTTGGCAGCGGCTACGGCCATGTCATGATCCGCCTGGCTCACGCGGACCAGGTAGATTAGCCGCACGTGCCGCATACCACGCGGCAACTCGAACAAGCGCACCAGCGGCCGGGGATGTGCTGTGGTGCGGCCGTCTCTGGTCGTTTCCGCCGATACGAAATCCACTCCGTGCGGCTTCACCGCATAATAGGCTGTCTCGTAGCCCAAGAAATCGTCTCCTACGGTAAGTGTGATGGTGTTGCCGACGGTGGTCTCTCCGAATGTAGTTAGACGATAACCGCCGGATTTAAGTATAGGGGTCACTACACGCAAGCGCCACCCAGGTTGCAGGTTAATGTAACCACGGCCTATCGGCTGCGGCGCGGCGGCGGGCGCGGGCGCATGGCGCGCGGCGCACCCCGTCGCCAGGACGGCTGACGCCAGCCAAACGTACCCAGACCGGGCCCTAACAGTCTGATGGATCATTAGTCACTCATTGGTCACTCATTGGTCACTCATTGGTCACTCATTGGCCACTCATTGGCCGCTGGTCACGCACCCGGGGCAAGCTGGAGGCCGGTTCTCTCGATCTGACGGCGCCACTTTGTTCTTTGCGTTACTTGCCGGGAGAGAAAAAGCGTAGAAGGTATTGCTGGCGGTGCCCGGAGCGAAGGGGAAGTTATGATAACCGGTGCCCCAGTACAGCGTGCCGTTGACCACGGCTGGCGCCGCATTGACCGAACCGGGCGCCAGGAACGACCACAGCGTCGCGCCGGTGGCGGCGTCCAGGGCGTACATGTAGCCCGACATCGAAGCGGCGTAGACCACTCCATTTGCTACCGTCACAGCGCCGAGCGAGAGGGCATGCTGATTCGGCTGAATGGGGCTGAATCCCGGGTCCGGCACTTGCCAAAGGATCGTTCCAGTGGCAGCGTCCAGAGCGGCCCACGAACCTCCGTTCCAGGAGAGCCCCGACGGCTTTAGGGTATAGGTCGCCCGGCGCGTGTTGCTGATCGCGACATAGATGCGCTGGTTGTCGGACGCCGTACCCCACTCCATCCCGCCGAGGCGGCCGCCTGGACCGACGACGGTGGACCACAGCAATGCTCCGCTGCCCGGCGAGACAGCCCAATATACACCGCTCTTTTGGCCCGCGCCAACCATCGTGGTGGGAACTCCATCGATATTAACTGCGAAGAGGTTTGCGCCGGCGCCGAAATCATAATCTGTTCCAGCGGGATCCGGACATCCTGTTCCGTGCCAGTTGCAGGCCTTGATCCACGCATCGTCGGTGGAACAGCGGTGCGCCCACTTCGCCTTCCCAGTGGCAAGATCGAGCGCCACAATCGAGTCTTCAGAATCTCCCGGTGCCTGGCATAGAATGATCGCCTTTTTGTCCCCCAGCGCGGCCTGCTCACACGCCTGGACGGATTGAGGAACCAGATAATTATTACCCGTAGTCACGTAAATCTGACTTTGCGCGACGTCGATCACCGGCGTGCCGGACCATACGGGCGCCGCGGTATACCCATCTGGCGCGAAGTATGTCCGCCACAGCACCTGCCCGTTGGTTAGCGACACCGCCACGAGACTCCCGCGAAACGTCGGGTTGCTGATATTTTCTTCGCTGGAGGACACCCCGATGTAAGCGATTCCGTTGTAAACGATCGGGGATCCGGTGGAGAGAGAATACCGGTCGGGATCGAGCGCAGTACTCCATATCAGACTGCCATCGCTCGCGTTCAACGCCAGGACATAAGAGCCGCTCGGATTTGGATTCGCCCACGACGCACTGGCGCCGATGATCAACATCGTGCCATAGAGTGTTGGTGTAGTGCGCGACATCACCGCCGAACTTAAGCCGTAGTCTGTCATCTTGTGTGTCCAGACAACCGCGCCGCTAGCGGCACTTAATTTGTACAGGTTTCCGGACCAATCGGGGAAATAGACATAGCCTCCCGCGGCATCCACCGACGGGGTCGCGGAAACGTCGTTTTGCGTTGTGAACTGCCATTGTACGGCGAGTGCGCCCACGTTTTGGTTATTTAATATTGTTTCGGCGGAAGCCCAACGGCTGTTATTCAGATCGTTGCCGGCGAATGGCCAGCCGCCAGGGGCCTGTGAAAAGCAGGGCGCCACGAGAAACAACATGAGGCTCACGGTAGCTGCTGGGAACCGAAGACCGAGCATTCTGCGGTCAACTCCACGCTTAATCATACTCGACATTCAGCCAAAATCAGCAGAAAATAACCAACTGCTTTTGGTTATGCCAGATAAATCTGTGAGCGGTAATTCCTTGGGAGGTACTTACCAATTGGTTGATTTGGGAACTCGGACCTATGTCTAACTACGGTGGCCCCGCGGCGGTGAATTGGTGGGTCGGGGCGCGATGGAGATTTCTCAAGACGCCGTGATCTATTGGACCTATTCGGCTTGGGCCGGCGGCTGAAGCGCCACGCCGGCTAAAGCCTACTTCCAAAACCCGCGCGCTGCGACGACACCTGGGCGAGGCCGGCCGCCGTGTCACAATAAAACCTAGTGGTCCTGGTTCAGAACGTATCTAAGCTCTACAAGCTCTACCCGCGGCCCGCGGACCGCTTGCGCGAAGCGCTCCCCTTCAATAAACGGAAGTTCCACAGCGACTTTTGGGCGCTGCGCGATATTGGTTTCCAGGTGGAGAAAGGCGAAACTCTGGCGTTGGTCGGGCCGAACGGCTCCGGCAAGAGTACTCTACTGCAAATCGTGGCGGGCATATTGCCCCCCACCAAGGGTCGCGTGGTTACACGGGGGCGCATTGCCGCCCTACTGGAGCTGGGTGCGGGCTTCAACCCCGAGTTCACGGGCCGCGAAAACGTGTTCCTGAACGGGGAGATCATGGGCCTGAGCCGGGCTGAGATCGAGCGCGCCATGCCCTCTATCGAAGCCTTTGCCGAGATCGGCGAGTTCATCGCACGGCCGGTAAAAGAATATTCGAGCGGCATGTACGTACGTCTGGCCTTCGCCACCGCCATTCACGTGGATCCCGAGATTCTGATTGTGGATGAAGCCTTGGCGGTGGGTGACGCCGTCTTCGCCAACCGGTGCGTGCGCAAATTTGAAGAGTTGCGCGAGCGAAAAATTACGGTGTTGTTCGTCTCGCACGACCTGGGCCTGGTGAAGCAGCTTTCGAATCGCGCCATGCTGCTGCTGCACGGCCGTATGGAGGCGGAAGGCGCTCCCAGCGACGTGATCAACCGGTACATCGGGCTGGTGCTCGAAAAGCAGCAGGCCACGCAGGAAAAACGGCAGCGCTTCGAGGCCACTTTCCGCCACGGCGACGGCGTGAGCGAAATTCTAGGGGTGGATCTGCTGAACGCCGCAGGTGAGCCGGTGGCAACGGTGGCCGGCGGCGAGACCGTGACGGTGCGTGTGCGCAGTCGATTTCATCACGCGGCGTGCGATCCGATGGTGGGTATCCTGATTCGCAATCGGATCGGCATGGATGTATACGGCACCAACACGCGCATCGAGAAAAAGCACTTGGGCAGCTATCAGCCGGGCGACGAACTGGAGGTGGATTTCCAGTTCGACTGCTGGCTTACGCCGCAGCAATACACGCTGACGGTGGCCACGCAGAGCCCGGACGGGTCGAGCCACGACTGGCTGGACGATGTAATTCCGTTCGAAGTGGTGGATGCACGCGTGGCGGCGGGGGTGGCGAATCTGAGGGCCGAGATCGAATGGCGCGTATCACGGTAAAGGTGCATGCGCGCGCCAAGCGCACGCGCGTAGCCGGCCGCGTGGGGGACGCGTGGAAGCTGGATCTGGCCGCGCCGCCCGTCGATGGCAAGGCTAACGAGGCTTGCGTGCGATTCTTTGCGGAGCTGGCGGGAGTGCCGCAAGCGTGGGTGCGGATCGTGTTAGGCTTGACCAACCGGACCAAGGTGGTCGAGATAGACGGAGCTTCGCAAGAGTTGCTGGAAAGCAGGCTGGAACGAGCTTTGTAGCCAGCTTAGCGCCTACCAATGATCTACGCCATAGTGTTGTCGCTAATCGTAGCGGTGCTGCTGGGCACCGCGGTGGTCCGTTCGTTCACCGTCAAGAACCAGGCTGATTTCCTGGTAGCGGGCCGCACGCTGACGTGGCCGGTACTGGTGTTCACGCTGCTATCTTCGTGGATCGGCGCGGGCAGCCTGTTCGCCGGCGGAGAGAATGCCTATCGCAACGGCTTCTCCGCATTGTGGCAGCCCGCCGGTGGTTGGGTCGGCTTGGCCCTGATCGCGGTCATCGCGGGCCGGGCACGGCGCTTCGCGCAATTCACGGTACCGGATCTGCTGGAGACGCGCTACAACACCACCGCGCGCGTACTGGCCACGGTTGCCATCGTCATCTCGTACACCGTGATTACCAGCTACCAGTTCAAGGGCGGCGGCGACATCCTGCACCTGATTTTCCCGTCGCTCGATCAGAAAACCGGGATGGATATCATCGCCGCGTTCGTCATCACGTTCACGGCGCTGGCGGGCATGGCTTCGGTGGCTTATCTGGACCTGATCATCGGCCTGTTGGTCACCATCATCGCGCTGATCTCACTGCCGCTGCTGCTGGAGCGCACGGGCGGGTGGCCGGCCGTCCACGCGGCGCTGCCCGCAGATCATTTCACCTTGTTCGGGCAACTCGGGTGGGTGCACTGCCTCGGATATCTGCTGCCGACCATGCTGCTGCTGATCGGCAATCAGGGCATGTACCAGAAGTTCTTCTCGGCACGCTCGGAGCGCGATGCCCGCTGGGCGGTATTTGGATGGATCGCCGGTACGCTGGTGCTGGAAACCGTGATCATCACCATCGCCGTGATCGGCAGCGCATCGCTGCACACGGACCGGCCGCGCGAGATTATCCCACTGACCGCGCGCATGCGTTTGCCGGAAGTGGTGGGCGCTATCCTGTTGGGTGGTGTGTTCGCCAAAGTGATTTCGACGGCGAACAACTATCTGTTCTCGCCGGCCAGCAACCTGATTCACGATGTCTACAAGCGCTTCATCGATCCGCGGGCGAGCGAGCGGCGCACCCTGATCGTGTCGCGCGTGCTGGTGATTGCGCTGGGCGCGTTCGCGCTTTTGCAGGCCGCCTACTTCGAGTCGGTGCTGAAGGCCGCGCTGTATGCTTACACGGTTTACGGCGCGGCGGTCACGCCCTCCGTGATGGCGGTATTCTTTTGGAAGCGGGCCAATAAGGCGGGCGCCATCAGCTCCATCGTATTGGGGACCGTGATCACGGTGGCCTGGCAAATTCTGGACATACAATGGCTGGACGCGGTGTATCCGGCGCTGGGCGTTTCGGTGCTGGCGCTGATCGTGGTCAGCCTGGCAACGGCGCCGCCCTCGCGCGCCAATCTGGAGCCTTTTGAAACATGAACCTCGCGGCCATACAAGAAGAACTAAAGAAGCAAGAGCTGGACGGGTGGTTGTTTTTCGATCACCATAAGCGCGATCCGCTGGCGTATCGCGTGTTGGGATTTCAGCCGGCGTCGCACGTGACGCGGCGCTGGTATTATTGGATTCCGGCGGCGGGCGAGCCGCGTGGCCTCGTGCATCGCATCGAGTCGGGGCGGTTGGATACGCTGCCGGGCGATAAGGTCCGCTATTCGAGTTGGAGCGAACAGACCGCCGGGTTGCGCACGCTGGTGGGGGGCGCGCGGCGGGTGGCTATGCAATATTCGCCGATGTGCGCCATTCCCTATGTAGCCATGGTGGATGCAGGCACGGTGGAACTGGTGCGCAGCCTGGGCGTGGAGGTGGTCAGCTCCGCAGAACTGATCCAGCATTTCGAAGCGCGCTGGACGCCGCAAGCGCTGGAATCGCACCTGGAAGCGGGCCGCCGCGTGGATCGCGTGCGGGCGCAGGCCTTCGAGATGATCCGCGAGATCACGCGCGGCGGCGGAGCGGTGGAGGAGTTTGCGGTGGCGCAGTTCGTGCGCGACGGATTCGCCAAGGCCGGCCTGTTCGCCGAGGATGGGCCGATTGTGGGGGTGAACGCCAATGCCGCGAACCCGCATTACGAGCCCTCCGCCCAGGTGACGTCGAAGATTCGCACGGGCGACCTGGTGCTGCTGGACATGTGGGCCAAGCTCGACCAACCTGGCGCGGTGTACTACGACATCACCTGGACCGGTTTTTGCGGCGACCGTCCGACCGACGAGATGCGCAAGGTGTACGGCGTGGTGAGCGGCGCGCGCGACGCGGCCATCGCGCGGGTGCGGGATCGAGTGGCGGCGGGCCAGGATCTGCGCGGGTTCGAGGTGGACGATGCCGCGCGCGGGTACATTGCGAGCCGCGGCTACGGCGATTACTTCGTACACCGGACCGGCCACTCCATCGGCGAAGACATACACGGCAATGGCGCCAACATGGACAATCTGGAGACGCACGACGTGCGCCGGGTAGTGCCCTGGACATGCTTTTCGATCGAGCCGGGAGTCTACCTGAAGGACTTCGGAATTCGGTCGGAGGTAAATATGTTTGTGGGGGAGGCGGAGGCGCGGGTCACGGGGGAGATACAGCAGGAGCTGGTTATTCTGTGACACGGGGCGGTGCGCGAATGGTTGAAGGCACTCGCCCGAGATGAGCGCAGAACGATTGGCGAAGACATTAAGGACGTGGAGTTCTCATGGCCAATCGGCATGCCGCTGGTTCGTTCGCTCGGCCGGGAATTGTGGGAGGTGCGCAGCAGCCTGCCGCGCGGCCGGATTGCGCGGGTCCTTTTCTGTGTACACGAGGGACGCATGATCTACTGCACGGCTTCATCAAGAAAACTCAGAAGCCGCCGCAACGCGAAATCGACTTGGCGCTGAAACGCAAGAAGGGAGGGGGCGCATGAAGAAGAACAACAATGGATCGTCGTTCGATGGGTGGCTCCGCGAGGAAGGTATTTACGAAGAAGTCACGGCGACCGCCATAAAACGTGTTCTCGCCCGGCAGGTGGAGGCCGCCATGAAAGAGAAAAACTTTTCCAAGGCGGAGATGGCGCGGAGGATGCGCACCAGCCGCGCCGCTCTGGATCGCCTGCTGGATCCAGAGTATGATGCGGTCACGTTGAGCACGCTGCGGAAGGCAGCTGCGGCGGTGGGGCGGGAACTTCGGCTAGAGCTTCGCTGAGAGGATCAGTTTCAGCGTCTCGAATCTCTATGGCGCTGCAGGGGCAATCCCGTCGCGAAGGCCGAGGAAGGCGGCCAGCCCCTCATCAATGGCAGTTATCTCTTCCAGCGCAAGTTCACCGAAAACGCGCCGGATTCTCCGCTTGTCGATCGACCGCAGCTGGTCAATCAGTGCGCATGAACGCTTGGTGAGACCGCTGCGGCCGGGCGCCAGAGACGGATAAAGGAGTCCCTCTCCTGGAGTGCCCGTCACCGGCACCACGCACACGAGACTAAAGCGTTGGTCGCGGATGATATCCGGGTCGCTCACGATTATGCAAGGCCGCACGCCGCGCTGTTCGTGGCCGATGGCCGGGGCAAGATCCGCTACGACAACCGCCCCGCGGCGAAGCGTCACTTGCGGCTCTCCACCCAGCCCTTGCCGGATACCCACCGAACGGGCTTGCCGGCGCGGCTGTCGACGAGCGCCGCGGTGTCTTCTTCAGGCAAGCCGCGCGCCCATTCCGCAAGTCCCTGTGCGGCGAGTTCGGCGCTTTCGGGGTGGGGATTCCGCAGCGAGCGGCGCAGCTCCGCGCGACGGCGGCGATCCAGTTCGCGGCGGACGGCATCCGCGACGAACTTGCTGCGGTTCTTCTCGTGGCGGTCAATGTCCTTCACGAGGTCATCGGGGAGGGTGACAGTCACGCGTTCGAAGGTGGTGGGCATTTCATACTCTGAGTATGATCATACTATGGGGAGGAGCCGGCCGCGCTCAATAAGCCAGGACGCGATCCATCTCGGCCACCAGATCCTCCACCTGCGGCAAAATTGCGTTTTCCACCTGCGGCTGATATGCCACCCAGGTGTCCAGCGCGGCGACGCGCCGCACGGGCGCATCCAGGCGGTCGAACAGCTCGTCGGCGATGCGGGCGGCGATTTCCGCGGCGTAGCCGAACGACAGGCAGTCTTCATGCGCGATGATTACGCGGTTGGTCTTCTCCACCGATGTGCGGATGGCGTTCCAATCGTAGGGCGCAAGCGAGCGCAGATCGATCACTTCCACGCTGATCTCCGGATTCTTGCGCTCCACCAGCAGCGCGGCCTGCTGCGATTTCTGCACCAGGGCGCCGTAGGTGACCACCGTGAGATCATGCCCCGGCTTCACGATGCGCGCGCTGCCGAACGGAATGGTGTAGTCGGCGCCGGGATGGGGTGACCGGTTGTACGGCTCACGATACAGCCGCTTATGCTCCAGGAACATCACGGGATCGTCGCAGCGGATGGCCGTACGCAGCAGGCCGCAAGCGTCCAGGGCGTTCGACGGCATGATCACCCGCAAGCCTGGCAGATGCGTGAACTCCACCTCGCCGCACTGGCTGTGATAGATCGCGCCGCCATTCAGATAGCCGCCGATGGGAACGCGCAGCACGAAGGGGCAGGCGAACGTGCCGTTGGAACGCCAGCGCATGACAGCTACCTCGTTGCGAATTTGCATCATGGCCGGCCAGATGTAATCGAAGAACTGAATCTCGGCCACGGGTTTCAGACCGCGGAGGGACATGCCGATGGCGCGTCCCACAATGGCGGCCTCGGCGAGCGGCGTGTTGAAGGCGCGCTGCCCGCCGAACTCGGTCTGCAAGCCGTAGGTGACCTTGAAAACGCCGCCCTTGCCCTTCACCACGGCCAGATTCTGCTCGCGGCTGCAATCCGCCACATCCTCGCCGAAGGCCACCACGCGCGGATCGCGGCGCATCTCTTCATGCAGCGTGGCGTTCAGCAGATCGACCATGGTTTTCGGCTCGCCGTGAAATTCGGCGGGCGTGCTGAAGACTACGGCGGTGGGATCGATTTTGTCCGAATACAGGTGCCGCAGGGCAGATTCGCGTGGGGCCGGATCGGCATGCAGCGCCTCTTGCGCGGCATCATGCACTTCGCGATCGACCTCCAGCGTGATGCGCCGCAGCGCATTCTGATCAAGCACGCCTTCTTCCAGCAGCAGCTTGGGAAAGCGCACCAGCGGATCACGGGCTTGCTCGGCCTGGCGCTCGGCGGGCGTCTTGTAGAGCCGCTCATCGTCGGAAAGCGAGTGCGAGTAAGGCCGGATCACGTGCGCGTGCACCAGGGCCGGTCCGCGTCCGGCCCGGCAATACGCGACAGCTGCCTGGATGGCTTCATACGAGGCCAGAAAATCGCAGCCATCCACTTCCCGCTGAAACAGGCCGGGGAAACCGGACACCAGCGCCGATATATTCGCGCCGGCGGTCTGGCATTCGACCGGCACGGAGATGGCGTAGCCGTTGTCTTCGATAAGAAACAGAACCGGCAATCGATTCAGGCAGGCGGCATTCAACGATTCCCAGAACTCGCCTTCGCTGGTGGCGCCATCGCCGCCGGCGGTTAAGGTGATGGCGTCGCCATCGGGCGAGAGGTAGCGATTCGCCTCGGCGCAACCGACCGCTTGCACAAATTGCGTGCCGGTGCATGAAGAAGAGGAGACGATATTGAGGCGGGCGTCGCCCCAGTGGGAAGGCATCTGGCGGCCGCCGGAAGCGGGATCGTCGGCCGCGCCCACGGCCTGCAGCAGCATGTCGAGCGGCGTCACGCCCAGCGTGAGGCATAATGCCCGGTCGCGATAGTAAGGAAAGATCCAGTCGTGGCCGGCGCGCAAACACATTCCGGCGGCCACTTCCACGGCCTCATGGCCTGCGCCGCTGATCTGGAAAAAGATCCGGTTCTGGCGCTTGAGGGCGACTTCGCGATCGTCCAGGCGGCGGGAGGTCTGCATGATGCGGAAGGCTTGGATGAGTTGGTCGGGATCGAGGCCGTGCCACTTGGTTATAGCGACTGGCTCAGTGGTAGTGATGGTTGCCAAGACAACGTCCCTCCCACCATTAGTGTAGCCGAGCTTGTGCAACCGGAACAGCGCTGACCGCGGAATTATCTCGACCCCTGGGTGTGGCTGCGGCTATCGCCAGGGCGGCCAGATACAGCAGCCCGCCGACCAGCAAAGTCTGGACCAAGCCCAGATAAATCGCGCACACCAGTGACCCTACCGAACCGAGCACGCTGGCCGCGGCATTCAGCGACCAGGCCCACCGCACGGAGGGTTTGTGCCATTCCTCCAGGCGTTTCAACGCGGTGGGGAAGGGCATCCCCATCACGAAGCCGGCGGGCGCGATCAAGGCCACAGTGATGGCGCATTTCAACGCCAGCGGCAGACCCACGCCGGCCGTAAGCAGCGGCGTAACCACGGCCGCCAGCAGGCCTACGAGTGCGGCGATCAGCACCAAGGCAAGGTACAGGCGGCGGTCGTCGTCTCCCAGAATTCGACGGCTGAAGTAGCTGCCCAGCCCGCTCGAAACCAGCAGCGAAAAGATCACCACGGTGAGGGCATAAGTAGGGTGACCCAGGAAGAGCACGAATTTTTGGATGAGCGCCATCTCGATCAGGATGTAACCCGCGCCGATCGACAGGAAGTAAAGCAAGAACCGGAGCACGCCCTTGTGCCGCGGCAGCCGCGCACCGAGCACCAGCGGCGGCAGCGCCAGTATGATGCCCGTGGCCAGTACGCTGATGGCCATCAAGCCATACAACAGCGGCACGGCTTTATTGATCTTGAAATCGGCCGAGCGGCGCGATGCATTCGCCACGAACGCCCGGATGTCGCGCGGTTGCACGGTGTAGAAGAAGAAAGGCTGGTTATCGGTGACCGGCGAGATATCGTAACGGTAATTGCGTTCGTATGACGCGGGGTCGGCACTGCGCAGCAGGTCGGTGAACTGGCCGGGGATGCGTTCACCCGGCAAGTAGATGGCCTGCATATCGGCAGCCGCCATAGCCGCCCGCGCGCGCGCCAGATCGGCCGGATCGAAGGGTTGGCGCGAGATCAGCATGGTATCCTTGGCTCCCCAATCGTTCGTGGAGCCTTCGCGCCCCACGATCACATGCCGCCAGGGTTCCGGCTCGCCCAGTTGGTTTAGAGCGGTCATCGCCAGCGAAACCAGGCGTAGGGATTCCCGCGGCGGGTCGAAACCCCAGCGGGTGAAGGCGATCATACCGTCGCCGGTGAGATGCAGCAGGTAATCGCGCAGCGCGTCGGTGGTGTAGAGATTGTTCTCCGAAAGGGCGAAAGCGCCGGCTGCGGTGGAGGCCCACGTATCCACCAGCGTGGCTTGCACCACCTGGTACCGTTCCGGACTGCGGCGCACGAAGCCGCGGCCGTCTTCCACGAAGATGTGCACGTCGGGACGCAAATAGATGCCGTGGCTCAGCGCGGCGTATTTTTCGCGCATCACGGTGTTGGCGATGATGGGGTTGATCTCGACGCCGGTGACATCATGACTGCCGGAAGCCAGTGCGCGGGCGATATCCCAGCCGCCGCCTGGACCGATGATCAGGGCCTTAGCACCGGGGCGCACGGCATAAGGCAGGGCCGGTCCCTGATTGAGCAACTCGTGACGCTGTCGATCGGTGAGATGCGCAAAATCGAAGCTGGCGATGCCGGTGGAAGCGTCCTCATCGATGTAAATGGAGTAGTCGTGCACGTCGATGCGCGAGAAGCTGTTCCACTGGACGAAGTCCTCCTTCCCTAATTTTTGGCCCTTGGCGTAGCGGATCGTGAGGACGTTGTGGGTGCCGTTGTAGAAGACGAACGCGAACAGGGCCAGCGCCAGCGCTACGGCAGTGGCGCGCAGCTTCACCGATCCCGCTATGGTGTGCCAGATGGCGCCGCTGGCCGCGTACAGCACGGCCACGAACATCACCGTGCTGATGCCTCCAAAATGATTCAAGAACGGGATCAGCAGCAGGCATCCCGCAGAGGCGCCCACGAGGTCGAAGAAATAAACCCGATCGATGCGCGCGACGGTTTCGGCGATGGCCAGGGAAACGATGATTCCGGAAACGAAGAAAGGCAGCGAGGTGGTGAAGTAGACCAGGGTCAGCCGCCAAACGCCAGGCCCTTCCTTCTGCGCCAGGATCACGGCCAACGCCACCATGACCAGCAGACCGTTGAGCATGCTCAGATGGCCGAGCTTGCGGAAGAGGGGCGTGGGCCATCCGGCCACGATGTACGAAAAAACGCC
Source organism: Bryobacterales bacterium (assembly GCA_963756605.1). Lineage (GTDB taxonomy): Bacteria > Acidobacteriota > Terriglobia > Bryobacterales > Bryobacteraceae > Bog-159. Next base: position 91,937 of record CAVWOT010000003.1, read on the forward strand.
GCCTACGCCCAGGCCGAACAGCGCGATGGAGATCGCCAGGAAGGCGAAATGATAATAGAAAACCACCGAGAAGATGCGGGTTAGCGAGAGCTCGAGCAGCAGGGTCGCGAGGGTGGTCAACGCTACCCCGAGATAGAGTTGGGGCCAGGAAATGGAGAAATGTGCGGAAGAGGTCAACCCTTATATTAGAATGGTTCGCCAGTGGCTGGCGGGACCGTCAACCTTTCCAGTTCCACCACTTCAGCAACTCGGGGTCGGGCTTCGCTTCTGAGGCGAAATACACGGCGCAGCGGAATACGTAGAGAACGCAACGATCCACTGAATGGCCCACTTCGCGGCACAGGCCGGCGTAGAGGGTCTCCGGACTGCGGCCTCTGAGATCCGACACTTCGCGGATTCCCAGACGGCGGAGATCCGCCGCGATGGACGGCCCGACGCCTGGGATCGCCTGCAGACGATCGATTACGCGCCCCATACGGCCAGCTCATTTCCGCTCGGGTCCGCAAAGTGGAAGCGCCGCCCGCCGGGAAACGAAAAGATCGGCTTGACGATGGCGCCGCCGGCCGCCTGCACCTTCGTCTGCATGTTTTCCAGATCGGCTGTGTAGATGACCACCAGCGGCCCGCCAGCCGTGACCGCCTCTTTCCGGTAGAAGCCTCCGGCGATGCGGCCGTCTTCGAAGCTGGTGTAGTCGGGGCCGTAGTCGGTGAATTTCCAGTTGAACAGGCCGGTATAGAAAGCTTTCGTTTGGGCGATGTCGGTGGCCGGGAACTCGATGTAGTCCGCGCGGCCTTCGTTCGATTGAGTATCCATGAGGCGAGTATGACGCGGGCATCCTGACAGCGTTGTGTCAGGATGGTTTGAGATGCGGCGCGCCGACCGTCTGTTTCAAATCGTCCAACACTTGCGAGGACGGCGTCTGACCACGGCCGCGCAGCTAGCGGGCTGGCTGCAGGTTTCCGAACGAACGGTCTATCGGGACATACGCGATTTGACGATTTCGGGCATTCCGGTGGAAGGCGAGGCGGGCGTCGGGTACCGGTTGAAGGCGGGTTTCGATCTGCCAGCGATTATGTTCACCATGGATGAAGTGGAAGCGTTGGTGGCCGGAGCGCGGGTAATCGAGACGTGGGGAGGTCCCGCGCTGGGAAGGCACGCGCGGTCGGCGCTGGCGAAAATCGCACTGGCGCTGCCGGCCGCGCGGCGGGAGGAGATCGAGCGCACCCGGCTTTTTGCTCCTGCGTTTCTGGTGCCGCCGGGCGCGGCGGAAGGCCTGGACACGATTCGGCAGGCGATCCTCAAACGGCGCAAACTCTACCTCGAGTATGTGAATAAAGAAAACCGCGCATCGGCTCGCATGATCGAACCCCTGGCGATCAACTTTTGGGGCACGACCTGGTCGGTGGCGGCATGGTGCGAGTCTCGCGCAGACTTCCGGGTCTTCCGGCTGGACCGCATACGCAAGCTGGAAATGAAGCCTGAGACGTTCGAGGAGATTCCGGGACGGACGCTGGCGGATTTCGTGGAGAGTGTGAACCGGGAGCGAGACTAAGTATCCCGCATGCGGCGACCGATGCCACTTAGTCTTATTCTTGCAGGCCCGCAGAGCGGCATAGCCGCAACAAGAACCGCGCCGCAGGCGGACTGAAGCCCCGCGCCGGCTGAAGCCGGCCTCCAATCTGTGCGCGCTGCGAAGATTCTGAGCACAATTCGTGCAGAATCCTTTCGGCGTTCAAAGTCTACGTGTTCGTGGAAGCGCCTTCCACGAGTTCGTGCAATTCGGTTGTGAGATGCTGCAGGGAAGCGGTCTGGGCCCGCAACTGTTCCGCCGCGCTGGCGGTCTCTTCCGAAGTGGACGCCTGGGCCTGCGTAACGGAACTGATTTCCGAAATGGCCGAGTTGATCTGGGCGATGCCGTCGGTCTCGGCATGAAAGGATTCGGTAATCCGGCCCAATCCGGTGTTGACTTCCTGCATTTGCGCGACGATGCCGGTGAAGGCGGCAGCCAGTCTGGTGCTGATCGTGGCGCCCTGTTCGCTGCTGCTGATCGAGTTGCCGATCAGATCAGCGGTTTCTTTGGCGGCTTGCGAAGCGCGTTGCGCCAGGTTCCTGACCTCGTCGGCGACCACACTGAACCCGGCCCCGGCTTGGCCCGCGCGCGCGGCTTCGACGGCGGCGTTGAGTGCCAGGATATTTGTTTGGAACGCGATTTCTTCAATCGTCTTGACGATCGTGCGGACGCGCTGGGTCGAGTTGTCGATCTGGCGAATGGCCCCGTTCATCGCCTCCATGTGCCCATTCCCCTCATCCACTACCGATTTCACTCGCCCGACCAAAGCCTGAATGTTTTGCGCGGCGGCGAAGCTCTCCTTGGTATGGTCGGTTAGCTCACTTAGAGCCGCGGAGGTCTCTTCAAGAGAGGCCGCTTGTTGGGACGTGCCCGCGGCGATGGATTGGCTGGCGCTCGACAGATGTTCCACGGCGAGGGCGCTCTGTTCGGTGAACTGTGTCAGGTTGGCGGTGGCACGGCGCATCGGCGCGCGGAGCGAACGCGCCATAAAGTATGACAGCAACAGAGAGGCCACCAAAGCCAAGCCGCTTACCAGCAGAACGAAATTGCGGGATTTGCTCAACATGCTCTCCACGTCGTCCACATAAATCCCGGCGCCCACCATCCAACCCCAGTCCGCATAGAGCTTCACGTACGAAATCTTGGGCGATGGAGCCGTGGCATGCGGTTTGGGCCACATGTATTGGACCGATCCAGCGCCACGTGCGGCGCACACGCGCGCCATTTCTACGAACGGCGCCACGCCGTTGGGATCATGCAAGTTGGACAGGTCCTGGCCTTCCAGTTCCGGATTCATCGGATGCATAATCATGGCGGGACGCATGTCATTTATCCAAACGTAATTGCCATTGGCGAAGCGCCCCGCCCGTACGGTGCTTTTGGCTGCCGATTGGGCCTCGGCGATGGTCATTTTCCCGGCGCGAACCTGCTGCCCGTAATAGTCCAGAACGCTCCAAGCCATATCGGCGACATATTGGACGCTGCCGGTTTTCATATCGTAGGCGTTGGCCCGCTGTTGGGGGAGAACGCGCGTGAGGAGCGCGACCGGCGCGACAATAGCTATGATTGCATCGGTTAGCATGATTTTGGTTGAGAGTTTCAGTTGAGCCAGCATAGTCGAGAAACAGCCATCGGAGCCTGGCTTAATGCCAAACCCTGCTCCTTTATCGGTGGCTCGCCGCCGGTCCTGTAGCGCAACGGCAAAGTGAGTTTCCCCACAATGATGTTAACTGCAACATTTTCAATAATATATATAGAGCAGCGACCCGATTCGTTAAAATCCTCCATTCAACACCCCAACTTGCCATTACAACCAAGGAAATCAACAGTTTGATGGCCATCCGTGGTCTTAGTTAACTCTCCATAACTATACTGGAGACAATCGAGCGCGCAGCCGACGTGCGCGAGCCGTTATTTTAAAGCCAGGTGGTTGCAGGGCGTATGTGCTGGCAACCCCATGAGGAGTTCAAAACGGATGCACAAGCCGATTAAGTACGTGGAGAAAGCCCTGACCTACGCCGCACAAGCCGCGTGGACCGTTTTCGACAAAGCCAATCAAATCAAGCAGAATCCATCGTTTACCCCGAAGTGGTCGGAAAAACCGCTGCTCAAGTCGTATCAAAAGACCAAGCCCCCGCTGGGTTGGCCGCGCGAGACCGACTCGCTGTGCCCCCGCTGCGTTCCCGAAGCGCGGCAGGAGATCCTGAGCGGCCAGAAGCCGGTTTCGGTGCTGCTCAACGAAAAAGTGGGCGAGATCAAGGCCAAGATCATCGAGCGCGACGGCAAGATTCTGATGGTCAAGGATTGTCCCATTCACGGCCATTTTGAGGACGTGATGTCCATCGATTTGGCCTTCTTCAAGCACCTGGAAGAGTGCTTTCCGGGCCGTGACATCCGTGCGCACAACGATGCCCATCTGCATCATCACGGTACCAGCACCATCACCCACGGGCGCGGCTCCGTGCTCACCATCGATCTCACCAACCGCTGTAACATGATGTGCGATCCGTGTTTTATGGATGCCAACCAGGTCGGATTCGTGCATGAGCTGAGCTGGGAAGACATCCAGACCATGCTGGATAACGCCATTTCCATCAAGCCCAAGCGCCAGATGTCGGTGCAGTTCTCCGGCGGCGAACCTACGATCTCACCTTACTTTTTGGACGCGGTGTCCTATTCGCGCAAGGTCGGTTACACGAGCGTGCAAGCGGCCACCAATGGCATCGAGTTTGCGAAGAGTCCGGAATTCTGCCGCAAGGCAGCCGATGCGGGCCTGCGCTATGCCTACCTGCAATTCGACGGTATCGGCAACGCCGCCAATTCCCACCGCAAAGTCGGCAACCTGTTCGATGTTAAGCTGCGGGCGATTGAGAACCTGTATACCAACGGCGTGGATATCGTGCCCGTGATCACGCTGATCAACGGCATTAACAATGAGCAGGTGGGTCGCGTGATTCAGTTCGCGCTGGACAATCCCAAGCGCATCCCGTTCCTTTCGTTCCAGCCGGTTTCGTTCACGGGCCGCGACGAAGCCGTTACGGACGAGCGCCGCATGGCTCAACGGTACACGCTGGCCCACCTGGCGCACGACGTGAAGAATCAGACCGGACTGGGCGAGCCGGCGCGCGACTGGTTTCCGTTGTCGTTCATCAGCACTTTCTCGGATTGGTCCGACCTGGTGCATGGCCCGGATTACACATGGGGACAATTGAGTTGCGGATGCCATCCGAACTGCGGCGTGGGCATGGCGGTGATGGTGGATAAGCTGACGGGCGAATCGGCGGCGGTTACCTCGTTCTGGAACGCCGACCAACTGGCCAAAGACGTGGCGCGGGTCAACGATGCCGCCCGCGGCAAGTGGCTGTCGATTATCGGTATGGCGCTGGCCACCGCGCGCAACTACGATCCGTTCAAATCGCCCACGCATTTCAAGCTGACCGACCTGATGAAGAAGCTGGACAAAACCTTCGGCGCCACGGGCAAGAGTTACGGCAAAGTGGGATCGGACCGCACCATGGCGGATATCGAGAAGCGCCGCCAGGACCGCTGGAATTTCCTGCTGATCGCCGGCATGTGGTTCCAGGATCTGTTCAACTACGATTTCCGCCGCACCGAGCAATGCATCATCCCGTATGCCACCCAGGAGGGCGAGATTTCCTTCTGCGCCTACAACACCGGGATCGGCTGGCGCAACATCATAGAGAAGATGCACATGACCGCGTCGCTCACCAAGTGGTATGAAGAGCACGGGCGGCATGAAATTTTCGCCGGCGGCAAGAAGGTTGCGCTGCAGAGCGCGGATCACTCGATGGTGCTGCGCGATGGCATCGTGACCACCGAGGTGCAGCACGATCTCGACAAGCTGGGCATCGCCAAGAACTCCGGTGAAGAGAAGCTGCGCGCGCGGGCGGCCAAGATCAAGCAGGACGAAGAGAACGCCCGCATGGCGAAGCTGTACCGCGAGCATGTGTTGAAAGAGCAGCCCATGCCGGAACTGGTCACGCTGGATGCGATCAAGCCGGCCTCCAGGCCCGCGCCCACCGCGCAGGTGGAAGAGCGGGAAGAAGTCGGCTCGTTTGGGGATTAAGTTCGATCAGGCGGCCAAGATCGGCTGGATGTGTTCGCACAGCCGCAGAGTTCCGCAGTGTTATGCCGAAGGTGAGCGTGTCCCCACGCCAAGGCTGTGTTGTTTCGACAGTCCGTTGCCAGGGTTCTTCCAATTGTTTCGGGGGAACCGAGGTCGTCTTTTAAGCCCTCAGGTTCGTCCCAGACACCGAGTACAAAGACTCTATCAACCAAGTATTCGGGAATAACCGCTTTTGCTTCGTCGAGCCGGCCGTCTTGGCGGTCGAAGTCAACTAACAGAACCATCAGCCGGTGGGGATACGTATCCATCGTGGCGAGGTAATCCGACTCGAACACGCGGGGAACTTCGCGCCAGCCGCCCGCCACGGGCAGTCGTTGAATCTGCCTGGTCGGAAGCTCCAGTGCAAACCCAGTCGCCAGTGAGAGATTGGCATCGTCTTCCGGCAGAATGAGAACGTGTGGTCGATGTTTATTCGCGCTCATGGCTCGACATCGCCGCGAATCAGCGCCGACACAAGATCACCGTTAACCTTCAAATCCTCTAGTCTCCGGACGATCGTAGGTTCGAGATGGCTCTTCCGATAAAGAAGGAACGTGTTCTCACGGGAGAAACTGCGAATGGCCTCCGGGTTGTGCGAGGTCGCGATCAACTGCCCGCCGGAGTCGAACGCCCTACGCAGCGCCAGCACAAATTGACCGACCTCGTCCAGCGCAAGATAATTGTCCGGTTCATCCCAGAAACACAGCAGCGGGCCATAGGTGCGGGTCGCTGCAATCGCCATAGCGCATATCATGAAGCACTTCTCGCCGTCGGACAGGACATCAAGGGGTAGATTTAGACTGCCGCACTCATTCGAGAACTGAACCGTCATGCTTCGGGCACCCTTGGCAATCGTTGGATTCCGAATCTCGTCCAGATCGGGCATTAACGGAGCGAGATATTCCCTTATCTCGGCATATTTGGCTGGCGAATGAGCGATGAGGCCCGAAAACCATGCCGCGAAATCGCTGACCTGAGGGTTCGGCTCGAGCGTTTCCTGCGTTGAACTTCCCCCGATCAGATAGGGTATCGGCCTGAGAAGCATCATGCGAGCTAGCCAACGCTTGAAGATAAACAACGGATCATTGGGCGACTGCTCTCGATGAACTCCCATTCCCGCCGCTTGGATTGAACGGGTTACGCTGCTGGTTTTTCTTCTATGGGCACCAGTTTGTACCCCATCTGTTGCGCCTGCCGGTGGAGTTTGCTCTCCATCCGTTTTGCTCGTTGGCTGTCCCTTTTGACCCAGATCGCGGGATCGTATTCGACTTGGTTCTTCACCATGGTGTAGAAGACAATGGCGATCTTGTGAGCCGTCGCGGTCGTTGCTCCCGCTGGGCCTAATTTGCCTTTCATCCGCCGCAGATAATCTCCCAATGGCGATTCTTCCCGATGCAGAGATTGGGCTGCCAGTCGGAAGAGCGTCCCGGCCCGGTTCTTTACTCTCCGCATCCCCCTCCATCTCACCTTCCCCCCGGTGATGTCGTTGTCCGGGCACAGGCCCAGCCAAGACACAAACTGCCCCGCCGTTGGCCATCTCGTCATGTCCCGGCCGATTTCACTGAATAAAGTCAACACCATTAGCATCAGTCCCGGAACCTGTGTCAGATCCACTCCGAACAGCTTATAGGCCTCCTTCCGCATGTCGAAGCCGGTTTTTCGGGTTTTTCATTTGCTCTTGTTTTTTGCGGCTCCGCTGCTTCCGCTTCCGGTCTGGCGGCAACGGCTGGTTCTCCGGATCCACCCGTGGTTCGAATTGTAACAGCAGTTTTTCGATTTCTTCGTCGCAGGCTTCGATCTGCTTCTGGTAATGCGTCAAGCCTTCTCGTGATTGTCTCAGCGTGAACAGATGCTCGTCCTGCCAGTTCGCCTCCAACGATTTGCGGATCGTCTCTGGGCTGGCTTTGACGTTGGGCATGCGCAGTTTCGCCAACACCGCGGCATCCCGCTCTCCCCCGATAATCGCATCCACCATCGCCATCCCCGTGACCCCCGTAATATCCCGGATTTCGTGGTGCAACTGCACATTCATCTGCGTCAGCGCTTTATGCATGTGTTGGACGTGCTGATTGGCCATCAGCACTTGCTCGGTCCGGTGCCGCATCAGCGCGCGCACCGCGCGCACCGCCGGCTCCGGCCGAAATGCCGCCCGCAGCAGCCCCACCGAATGCAGGTACTGAATCCATTGGCATTCATGCCAATCGGTTCTCCGCCCCGGCACGTTCTTCATCCCCCGCGCATCCACCACACATACTTTCAGCCCGTAACCCTCCAGCACATCGGCGATGGGCGACCAGTACACCCCGTAGATTCCATGGCTACCGTGGTAATCCGACAGACTACCAACCACTGCGCCATTAACTCCAAGTCCTCGGTGAGGGTTGTGAATATGCGAACCGGCGTCTGGCTCCGGTCCGGTGGCACTGCCACAAAGATTTCCCGGGCACCGATATCAATTCCCGCGGCATTTGGTTCTAGTAATGGACGGTCCTCCAGGCACATCCCTTTTGCTTGGCGGCCCCGTTTGCCGCTGCCCGCCTTGGGTTGCTCTTTCAGCTTCCTGACAGGCTTTGGAGATGGCTTCTTCTGTTTGGCCATGGTGGATCTTTCTGCTCAGGCAACGGCCAAGTCGCGCAAAAAGTAAGTACTCTCTCGAAGGGAATCAACCCGGGTGCAAGCTGGGCTGTAACCACTATATGGCGCACGAAACTTGGGACCATGCTCTTGAACGGGCTCAACTGCACCACTGTTTCGTCGGTCTACTTCCGCTACCTGTGCTCCTCCAGTGTGCCTCAAAATGCCGGCTCGTGCGCAGTTCCTCTCTCCATGGCCCCGCGCAGCGGATTCCTTGCTCTTGAATAATCGGAAGGGCCACTACCTGCGAGTGGAAACGCGCATCCCTCACCTGACCTGTTGTTGCTGGATTCACCTGCGCCGCATCGCGGCTGAAGACGGGCGTGCCGTCGACCTTCAGCCATTCTTCGGCCACGCGCAACGCTCCAATTTCCACCATAGACTCGAAAGCGATCGAGTACATGTATGTACGACGTTGAATCTCGACCTCGATCTCGAAGCGCATCGGCACCTCCATGCGCCCGCCGGTCAGGTCGTCCGGCCTCACCAAGTCACCCACGCGGTTCGTCCCGCGCGCGATCCGCTGCAAGATCTCCAGAGCCAGTCCGACGGTCGTTTTCCCCGATCCATTCTTGCCAATCAGAAGCACCGACGGCTCGCGCAACGTCAGATCGAAGTTCTCCAGGCAGCGGAAGTTGTGGACGTACAAGCGCCGTATCACAAGAGAATGATACCGCGCCGCACTGCCACCGCAGCCGGAAACGCCGTACATCCTGCCCGCTTACGCCCATTTTGCCTGCCGACAGGGCCGGCACCGCATCTACTTGACAACGCGGAAGAGGCGGCCTGAGAGGCCGCCGCAGGCAGGGTGCCTGCCCCACTGGCCGAAGAGATTTTCGCGAAATCTGGCCCCACCGTGTAATCGTACGCCCTTTCGCACCACTTTACCTATGGAGGAATTATGAAACTTGCCGGCTTCACGCTTGCTTTGGCAGGCATTTTCGCAAGCAACGCATTCGGGCAGACGCCCACCGTCACACAACTGGCGAACATCTACAGTTGGACTTTGCCGGGACTTCCAAACTACGGCACCGCGCGCGGTTCGATCTTCGCCATTTTCGGTACAAATCTATCGTCTACGACCGTTCCGCTGCAGCCCGCCCCGCTCCAAACCACATTGAGCGGCGTGAGCCTTAGCGTCACCGTAAACGGCGTCACTACGCAGCCGTTGCTGTATTATTTAAGCCCCACGCAGGTCAACGCGGTTCTTCCATCGTCCACACCAGTGGGCACGGGCACCATTACGGTAACCAATAGCTCCGGCACCAGCGCCGCCTTTCCCATACAGGTGGTGGAGAGTGCCTTCGGATTGCTGACGTTTAACTACGGGTCAGGGCAGGTAGCCGGCTTCGACGCGAATAATAATTACGCTTATCTCGGCTTCTCGTCGGCCGCCAATCCGGGCGACATCCTGGAGCTATGGGGAACAGGCCTGGGGCCGGTGGCGGACGACAACACAGGCGGACCCGTGAGCGATCCGGCCGAGGTGGATATCGGCGGCGTTTCAGCCACCGTGATGTATCACGGACGATCGTCGTACACCGGGCTGGACCAGATTAACGTCCAGGTTCCCGCCGGAGTTTCCGGCTGCAACGTTTCGGTAGTGGTAATGACGGGCAGCTACGTGAGTAACTTCGCTACAATTCCGGTGACTGCCACCGGCCGCACCTGTTCCGACGCATCGAGTCCGATTTCCACCTCTATTCTGGAGGGAGCGGCGCAATCGGGCAGTCTGAAGATCGGCGTCATCGGGCTGAACGAGATTACCCAACCAGGGACGACGGTCGCGGGGCAGACTTTTGGCGGCGGCACGACCGAAGCCGGCTTTGCCGGATTCCTCGAGATCACATACTCGCAGCTCACGGGCGGCGCCAGCCCTTCGGGAGGCGCCGCAGCCTCACCCGGCAGTTGTGTAGTCACTTTCTACAATGCCACCAGCACGACCACCACTCCGCCTCAAATTCAGTTGACTTACTTGAACGCGGGACCGGATATCAATATCAACGGACCGGACGGCGCCATTGCGATGCCTCTGACAAGCGAAGGGAGCATCAACATCTACGCCACCCCGGCGGCGGACATGTCGTTCATTCCGGCTACCGGCGGCACTTTCACATTCAATAACGGCAACGGCGGGCCGGATGTAGGCGCCTTCACCGCGCAACTACAGATGGCCGCGCCCCTAGTGTGGACGAATATGGGCAGCCTCTCCACGGTCATCCGGTCGCAAGGAGTCACCATCAATTGGACCGGCGGCGATCCGAACAGCTATGTCAACATCAGCGGTCTATCAATCGGATCGGTAAACGGCAGCGACACCAGCTTTGTGGTGGGCAGCTTTACCTGCCAGGCGCCCACCGCGCCGGGTACGTTTACCGTACCGCCTGCGGTTATGGAATCGCTGCCCCCGAGCTTCCTGGGTCTTACTACTTCGAACCTGTCAGTTTCCAATGTTTCGACGCCGGCGACCTTTACCGCGACAGGCATAGATATCGGCTATGTGGCGTCCAGCGTCGAGAATACCATTTTGGCAACTTACCAGTAGGGAGGGTGCTGGGTCCTGGGTTCTGGGTTCTGGCCCACGCTCCGCAGACGGGAGAACGGTTTGCCAGCACCCAGCACCTAGCACCTAGCACCCAGCACCGTTGGTAGCATTGATTGGTGCGGGTACTTCTCTATGCGGTCACGGTTTTGTCATTTAGCAGCGGTCTGGCGGCGCAGTCACAGGACGGCGCCGCTTTTGAGAACTGGAACCTGTACTATCAGGCTACTTCCATCGGCCAGACGCACGGCACCTTCAATGCTCCCTACACCGGACCGTTGAGCCTGCAGGACTATCGCGAAAACGACGTATCGTTGACCACCACGCTGTTCTTCGACGCGCGATTTACCCAGAATCTGCAATTCGTCTTCAATCCAGAGATCGCTGGTGGACGCGGATTCAGCGGCGTCGATGGGCTGGCCAATCCGTCCAATGGCGAACTGCCGCGGGTGGCCTCGGCCACGCCCAAACCATATATCGCGCGCCTGTATCTTACTTATGATTTCGGCTTCGGCACCGAGAGAGAGCACGTGGAGAGCGATGCCAACCAGTTGGCGGGCGACCGCCCCCTGGTGCGCTATACCATCACCGCAGGCCGCTTCTCTCTCACCGATTTCTTCGACAACAATGACTACACGCACGATCCGCGATCGCAGTTCATGGCGTGGGCCGTCATGTACAACGGCGCATGGGACTATCCGGCAGATACGCGCGGTTACACCTGGGGCTGGGTGCACGAGTTTCATACGCGCAACTGGTCTGTACGTTACGCCAACGCCGCCGAACCCACCGTGGCCAACGGAGGCCGCTTTGACCGGCGGCTGCTGGTGGATCTAGGCACCGTCTTTGAAGGCGAGCGCCGCTACGCTTTGGGCAAGCATCCGGGGACCCTACGGGTGCTGGAGTATTTCAACCACACACACTCGGGCAGCTATGCGGCTGCCATCAAGCTGGGAGAAGAGACCGGAACGACTCCCAATATAAATGACGTGAAGCAATTCGGCGCTCTGAAATACGGGACCGGCGTGAACCTGCAGCAGGAAGCTGCTAAGGATATCGGATTCTTTATGCGCCTGGGCTGGAACGATGGCAAGACCCAGGATTTCGCGTTCACCGCGATCGACCGCCTGGCTAGCGGCGGCGTATCCGTGAAAGGCACGAAGTGGAAGCGGAAGGACGACGTGTTCGGTACTTCCTTCACCGCCAGCGGCGCTTCGGGAGTGCACGCAGTCTACCTGGCGCAAGGCGGTCTCGATTTTCTGATCGGAGATGGCAAGCTCAACTATGCGCCTGAGTATGTTTGGGAGACATACTACAGCGCCCGTCTGTTTCCCGGTTTCTTCGCGACAGTCGATGTACAGCACGACAACAATCTCGCATTTAATCATGACCGCGGTCCGGTCTGGATCGAGAGTCTACGCCTGCACATTGAGTTTGGGCTGCGGCCCTGGTCAGCGAAATAAGATCGGCGAAGTAAGATCAGAGAATATTAACGGCGCGCGCCGCCAACAGTGCCAGCGTGCTCAGCGATATGGCGGACTGCACCATCATCATCGCTTTCGCCCAGCGCGACAGAACCGGGACGTCGGTGGGAGAAAAGGCCGTGCTGGTATTGAACGCCAGGAACAGGTAGTCCATAAAGCCGGGTTTCCAGTCCCGATCGCCCAGGGTCATCTGCGGGAAGAGGAACGCGCCTTCGGTATGCTCGCCGCGCAGGTCGCGTTGGTTGGGTCCGCCTGCATCCAGGCGCCAATACCAGGAGGCGAATACCAGGATATTCGAGAACCATAGCGCGACCGCGGAGCGCAGCAAGTCGCGCGGATTTTGTTTGCGATCGGGCAGAGCGGCAACCAGCAATGCCAGCGCGGTGATGGTAGCCAGCGTGATCACTATCAACACGGCATAACCTACAATCTGGTTGAGGCTAAACTTGGCTTGACGGTAGGAAATGAAGGCGGCCAATGAAAGCGGGCCCGCCAGGGCCAGCGCCAGCCATCCCGGTCCGGGCACCAGGGATTCGGGCAACGCCCAATACAGGCCGCCGACCGAGAGGACCGCTATCATGGCCGGCCAGCGCGGTTCGCTGCGTCTCTTACTCACTGCGCAGCACCGCCATCGGATCCACGGCGCTCGCCTTCCGGGCAGGCACGTAACAGGCAGCCAGGCTGACCGCGGCCAGCAAAGCCGCCGCGCAAATCACTGCCGGCGTATCGAGCGCCTTCACGCCGTACAAGACACTTTGCAGCGCGCGCGTGAGCAGCCATGCGCCTGCCACGCCGAGCAGCAGTCCACTGGCGATCATTGCCGCGCCGCGCCGCAGCACCAGCGCGACGACATCGTGCGCGGTTGCGCCGACTGCCAAGCGGATGCCAAACTCGCGGACCCTTTGTTTCACCACATACGCGATCAGGCCGTACATGCCGACCGATGCCAACAGCAGGCCGAATCCGGCGAACCAACCCAAACCGATGGCGCTCAGACGCTCCCTAAAACCCTGATCGTCCAAATCGCTTTCGAGCGTGCCCATATAGGTTATAGGCTGGCCGGGAGCGATCTGCCATACAGCCTTCTCAATCGCGGGCGCCACTGTGAGCGGCTTGCCCGCCGTGCGAACCACGAAGCCGATCGCGCCGGGCGGGTCTTGCGCGAACGGGCGATAGATCGTGGGCACGGCGCTTTCGGACAACATGGGGCGGACATCGCCCACCACCCCGGCCACCTTAAGCCAGCGCTCCGCCGGCTGGCCCCCGATGCGCACCCGCCTGCCGATCGGATCGGTGCGGCCGAACAGTTTGCGCGCCAGTGACTCGCTCAAAATCGCAGTATCCGGCGCACCTGCGCCATCGCGCGGCGAAAATGCGCCCCCTGCCAACAGTGGAATGTCGAGTGCGCCGAAGAACTCGCCGCTCACCAGGTTGACGGAGGACTCGACAGCATCTTGCGGGTCCGTGCTTCGTCCTTCGGCAAAGACCGCGATCCGGCCGCCCGCACCGCCGCCGGGCATAGCGTAAGCCGCCGCTGCGGTCAGGACGCCTGGAAGCCGCTGCACGCGGTCCAGTACATCGCGATAGAAGCGGACCAGCTGGGGCGCGGGTACATTTCGGCCCACTGGTGTACGAAACGTGAGCACGTGATCCGCGCGAAACCCCGTGCCGTGATATAGCCCGTACACGCTGCGCTGGGTGACGCCTGCGCCTGTGAGAAGCAGCATGGATACGGCCAGTTCCACGATCACGATGCCATCCAAAAACCATCGGTGCGAAACGCCGGGCGAGGCCGCCCGCGCAGTGTGCGATGCCGTCGCGGAACGCACTGCCGGCCATAACCCGAAGAGCAGGACTGTGCCCATCGAAACCCCGGTGGAAAAGAGCACCACCGGGCTGTTGATCGCGATTTGTTCGACTCCGGGCAGCGGAATCGGCAGGCCCATGGGCAGCAGCGTGCGTGCCAGTGGGATCAGAAATAGCGCCATCACCAGGCTGGCGGCGCCCGCGGCCAGCGCCAACATCAGGCTTTCGGCCAGCAACTGGCGGATAATGTCGAGACGCGTGGCGCCCAGCGCGATGCGTATGGCGACCTCCCTTTCGCGCTCTGCGGCGCGGGCGAGCAGCAGACTCGCCACGTTGGCACAGGCGATCAGCAGCAGAAAACCGACCGATGCCAGAAGCACGCCGAGCGCCGGGCGGAAGAAGCGCGAATATTGCTCCCGCACGCCGATCACGCGCACCCCGCGATCCTTGTTCGTGGCTGGCGATGTGCGGTCGAGCCGGGCGGCGATAGTGTCAAATTCCGCCTGCGCAGTGGACGGCGTGGCGCCGGGCCGCAATAGCCCGACCCCCATCACGGGCCGCGCACGCCGGCCGTTCGCCCGCAGATCGAGCGGCGTCCATAACACGAAGTCGCGCATGTAAAAGAAGAACTGCGGCGGCAGCACGCCCAGCACCGTATACTTGCCATCGCCCAGCGTTACCTGGCGGCCCACGATGGAACGCTCGCCACCATATTGCGTCTGCCACAGACTGTATCCCAGCACCACCACATCGCTGGGATCGCCAGGGCCGAAGGTACGCCCGAGGAGCGGCCGGACGCCGATGGTTGAGAAGAATCCGGGAGTGGCGCGTCCGCCAATGACTTCGGTGGGGCTGGCGCCCTGCCGGATTGAATAGAATCCGAAGGTCAGCGCATCCAGACGTTCCAGCGCGTGGGACTGGCCCTGCCACGCCGCCAGGTCCGCCGGCGGAACCGTGGTAATAGGACCGAAGTTCGCGCCGGGATCCGCGCGCGAGGCACGATCGAATTCCCACAACAGCACCAGACGACTGGCGTTCGCATATGGAAGCGGGCTGAGCAACACCCCGTAAATGAGGCTGAAGACCACCGTTACGGCAGCGATTCCGAGGGCCAACGTGGCGATCGCGAGGAGCGAAAAGCCGGGCCTGCGGGACAGAAAGCGCACGGTGAAACGCATACTCTGCATTAGACACCATACGTCTTATGTGACGCAATCGTTGTGGAGCGGCACTCTGCCCGCGGCGGCCTCTCTGCCCGCGTCTTAGCCTCACATCTACTGATAGGTTACCGTCGAGTTGGTTATATTCGCTTCCGTCGCTGCATAACCTAGATTGAGACCGGTTGCGGTAAAGGGAACCGGCGTACCAAGCTGGCTGATACCCAAAGATCCTGTCGCGACCGGCAAGAGACTGCTGCTGAAATTTGCGCTCGCCGGCAAGGCCAGCAGGATCTCGGCGGCTGCGCCGGCCGAGGCGGTGCAAGTGAATCCAGCGCCGGCAGCGTTCGACATCGCAGCGCCTCCCACCGAAAATCCAGAGATCTGGACGGTGGCGTCCGGATCGGCGCCCGACCAGGTTACAGTCACTCCACCAGACCTGGTAATCGAAGAGATAGAACTTTCACTGGTCCAACTCAAATTCTGAGCAGTGACAGGCGATGCCACTAGGGCCTATAAGTTCGAGTAAGACATGCCTAGGATCATCCGTTCGATCAAGTAGGCGTGATACGGGGCCAAATATCATCAAGTGAGGGATCCGGCTCTAGTGGGGCAGCCTTTCAGCCTGCCGGACCGGCGTCTGCGCCCGTCCGGCGGGTCTGGAGACCCCGCAGACCTGGAGGTCTGCCCCACGGCCCGAGGCTGATTATACGTCGTAGTAGAGCGCAAACTCGTAGGGATGCGGCCGCAGCCGGATCGCATCCGCTTCATTCTTGCGCTTGTAATCGATAAAAGTCTCGATCAACTCCTCGGTGAAGACGTCGCCCTTCATAAGGAAGGCGTGGTCGTCTTCCAGGCAACTGAGGGCTTCTTCGAGCGAGGCGGGCATGGAAGGAACGTTGCGCATCTCTTCTGGTGACAGATCGTAAATGTCCTTGTCCAGCGGTTCACCCGGATCCATCTTGCCGGCGACGCCGTCCAGTCCGGCCATCAGCATGGCGGCAAATGCCAGGTAAGGATTGGCGGCCGGATCCGGCGGCCGGAACTCGACGCGCTTAGCCTTGGGGCTGGCGGAGTACATGGGGATGCGGCAAGCTGCCGATCGATTGCGCCGCGAGTAAGCCAGATTCACCGGCGCTTCGTAGCCCGGCACCAGCCGCTTGTAACTATTCGTAGTGGGCGCGATGATGGCCGAAAGCGCGCGCGCGTGTTTCAGCAAACCGCCGATATACCACAGCGCCAACTGGCTCAGGCCAGCGTAGCAATCGCCTGCAAACAGCGGCTTTCCCTCTTTCCAGATGCTTTGATGCGTGTGCATACCGCTGCCGTTGTCCGCAAATAGAGGCTTCGGCATGAAGGTGACGGTCTTGCCATACTGATTGGCCGTATTGCGAATGATGTATTTGTACAACATCATGTTGTCGGCCGACTTCACCAATGTGTCGAAGCGCTGATCGATCTCGCACTGGCCACCGGTGGCGACTTCGTGGTGGTGGCACTCGATCTGCAGCCCGCACTTGAGCATGGTCTGTACCATTTCGCTGCGCAGATCCTGATAATGATCGGTAGGCGGAACCGGGAAGTAGCCTTCTTTATAGCGCGGCCGGTAACCGAGATTGTCCTTTTCGCGGCCGGAATTCCAGCGGCCCTCGTCGGCGTCTATGAAGTAAAAGCCAAAATTATGGTTCTGGTCGAAACGGACATTGTCGAAAATGAAGAATTCAGCTTCGGCGCCGAAGAAAGCGGTATCGCCCGCGCCCGTATTTTTCAAATGCAATTCGGCTTTCTTGGCGATCCAGCGGGGGTCGCGCTCGTAGTGCTGCTTGGTGATAGGATCGATCACGTCGCCAATCATCACTAAGGTGGCCGTTTCAGCGAACGGATCCATGAACGCCGTGGCGGGATCGGGAATCAGCAGCATGTCGCTCTCGTTGATGGCGGCCCAACCGCGAATGCTTGAGCCATCCATGCCGAAGCCTTCTTCGAAGCTGCTTTCGGTCAGTTCATTAATGGGATAAGAGACGTGATGTTGAAGACTCGGGATGTCGGTAAAACGGAGGTCCAACTGCCGGGCTTCATTCTTCTTAGCGTAATCCAGAACTTCTTGGGGATTCATTTGTCCTCCAACGGGAAATGGGTGTGTGGGGGTGCCTTAGGTAGCGCAGATGGAGTTTAGCATAACGAAGAGCACGGGCGCCGGTCAAGGGCTACCCGCTGTTTTGGGGAAACCAGAAATCCTGGTCGGAGTGCAAAGTTTTGCTTAAGATCCGAGGATGTCAAGCAATGCGCTCGCGATGGGGGAGCCCAGGCCGGTAACAAAGTCATACCCGGGACCGGCGGTGCAATTGGCGCCACAGCCGCCGTTAGATCCGGAAGTAATATCGTGGAAATCGCTCTCGGGGGCCGGATACAGAAGGGTCTGCGGCTGCGTCAGCGGGGTCTTGCCGCCCATTACGCGCAGAGAATTCGCACGGGCAAACAGGGCCGCCCACTGCGGCGTGCCGATCGAGGTGCCGCCCCACTGGGTCCAACCGGTGTAGCATTCCAGGCAGGCAAAGCTGTTGTAGGCCGGCACTCCTGTATTCGGATCGCCATCATAGGACACATCCGGCACACTGCGCTTACCGGTAGTCTGCACGCCGGACTGGTAGGATGGTTCGGGTTCGTACTTGCTCAGTCCGCCCCCCGAAGAAGACCAGGCGGTCTCACTTCCCCACGTGCCGTTACTACTCAGGCTCAGCGTAGTTCCGCCGACGCCAACCACAAACGGCGAAGCAGCCGGATAATAAGCGCCGTGTCCCGCGTCGCCCGCGGCTGCCACGAACGTGACGCCCGGAACGTTGAAGTGGGTGTCCGACTGAATCTCGTTTGCACTTTCGCCTCCCGTCCAACTCATGGAAACTACTGTGGCGCCATTCTGAACCGCCGCATCCACCGCCGCTAGCAGGTTGGCGAAGGAATTACTCTGGGCTTCCACGAGCATGATGGTCGCCGCGGGTGCGATCGAATGCGCCCACTGAATATCGATAGCAATTTCGTTGGACCACCCGGTGGTGTCGGCGGACGGCTTCTTGCCGCCCTGGTAGACCAGCTTGAAACAGCCGTTCGCGGTAGTGCAAGCCGGCAACCCGAATCTTGCGCTGAATGTCCCCAAGTCGGCTTCGGCCGTCGGATCGTCAAAAGCGTCTACCAGCGCGATGGTCTGGCCCTGACCCTGGTTGTTTATACCGCGGAAACTATACGCCGTCAGCAGATGCACCGGGCCGAAACCGGTAGGCCCGAAGGCGGGCGTCACCACATGATGGAGAGGAGGATTCGCAAATTCGTTCAGCAAATCCGTGGATTGAGCGGCGCACGAAAGCGCGCCCATGAATATGGTTGCCAGGCTGGCGGAGAGGGTGCGGCGGATGTTTTTCATCGATATACCTCTGGTGTAAGAATTTCCCCGAGAATTACCCCGTACAGATGTGGCGAGAATAACACCTGCGCGGCGCGGTACGCAATACGGTATTTTCCGCCGATTTTCGGCCCAGATGCCGGTTGCAGCAGGCGCAGAGGCGGCAATAGCCTAATGTCACGGTTTCATCGGGCTCGGGACCTCCTGAAAAATTCGATTGCGCGATGCTTCGAAGGCCGGAGAAGTACATGTAGGAGCAATCGAGCAGTAATCTACTTGTACATACTCTCGAACTTAGTAAGTTCGCTGACATTGAGATCGGACACGGCCCACCACGCCATTCCTCCGCTGTTCCAATGGAGGATGTGATAACCGTTGGTGGAAAAGTTCGTGGGGCCGTCCGCGGGGGAGGGCCAGGTAAATAGGTTGATGATATGTTTGCCGTGTTGGTACACCAGAGCCGCTACCGGGCGATCGCCCACGTAATCGATGCGCCCGCCGATCAGCGGAAAGCCCTGCGCGGCGAAATCCCGCACATCCGGCGAGAAATCGAGCTTGCCGTTGAACCAGGGTTTCACGGTGTGCTGGTCCGCGGAGGGCACGTCCAGCAGGTGCGTTCCCATCAGCGACCGAACGTGACTCGACAGGACGTTTCGTGCGATCAAGTCAGTCGAATCAGAACGCGACCGCAACAGCGCGATGTTCCATGCGGCCGAGAAGACCAACAAAACCGTCGCGGCGATGGCCAGCCAGCGCCACGGCTGCGGCGCCGGGCGGGCGGAATGGCGCAAACCGGCGCGAACGCGGTCTCCGAGACCGGCGGGCGCGCGGTGATATGGCGCTTGGGTGCGCACGGCGCCGCGGAGCTCCCAGAGCCGCGCATGTGTCTCCGCGCAGGAAGGGCAAGCCGCTAAGTGTCCGGCCACCTGGGCTTTCTGGGCGGCATCCAATTCGTCGTCGATATATGCCTCCAGCAGGCTCCTGGCGAGGGCGCAGGTCATTTCGAGACCTCCTGCAAGCGCGCGGCCAGGCAATCCTGGAGGCGCTGGCGCGCGCGCGACAGGCGGGACATGACGGTGCCAATCGGCGCGCTGGAGGCTTCCGCGATATCCCGGTACGACATTTGCTCCAACTCGCGCATGACTACTATCTCGCGGAACTCCCAGGGAAGTGATTCCAGGCAATCGCGCACTGGCGCGAACTTAGCGGTGTCCAGTAACTTATTTTCTACGGTGACGGTTTCCGATTCCCGCCCATGAATAGCTTCATCGAAAGATACCTCACCCAGGTCGTGGTTGCGGCGGCGCCACGAGAGAGCGGTGTTACGGACGATAGTGAGAAGCCAGGGACGGGCGTCACCTCCGCGAAAGCCGTCGAAAAAACGCAGAGCGCGCAGGTAGGCCTCTTGCACAATATCTTGCGCATCGTCCTCGCTGCGGGTCAGCCAGCGCGCCAGATTGTGAGCCGCGTCCAAATGCGGAAGCATGATTTGTTCAAAGAGAAGCAGTTTAGACGCGGATTCCATTCTATTCCCTTATCGTAACCGACAGTGCCCGCACGCTCGGCATCCCAGTCGTTCGTACTCCAACGAGTGGGATTTTATTCCACGAACGATTTTCACTTGTATAAAGCGGCGGTCGGGGATAACCGGCGCTTCACCGGAGTACAGACAGTTGGAGCGACCAACAATGTCCAAAATTCATCCTTCACGATCACCATGACGACGGAATTAACCGCAGGGGATTCCTGGAATGCATGGCCTGGGCCGGAACCGGCGTAGTCTGGAGTGTTGGCGGCGGGGTCTTGAACTCGCGCGCCTTCGGCAAACCGGCGCACCAGGGCGAGGCCAAAGGCGAACTGACTTTCGTGCAGATCAGCGATAGCCACATAGGCTTTAACAAGCCGGCGAATCCCGACGTGGTGGGCACGCTGCAGGCCACGGTAGAAAAGATCAATGCGTTGGAGCGGGCGCCGGAATTCATCATTCACACCGGCGACCTGAGCCACACGTCGCAGGCCGCGGAATTCGACACGCTCGGACAGGTGCTGAAGTCCGCTAAAACCAGCCAGGTTTTTTACGTACCCGGCGAACATGACACGTCGGTGGACGATGGCAAGCAGTATCTGGAACGCTACGGCAACGGTACGCAGGGCAGCGGCTGGTACAGCTTCGATCAAAAGGGCGCGCACTTCGTCCGGCTGGCGAATGTAGTTGGAATGGAGCACTTGGGGAAACTGGGCCAGGATCAACTCGCATGGCTGAAAGCGGACCTGAAAGCGTGATCCGGCAGCACCCCCATTGTGGTCTTCGCGCACATTCCACTATGGGCGGTCTATTCGGAGCGGGGATGGGGGACCGTGGACAGCGCCGAGGCGCTCGCTTATCTAAAGCGCTTCGGATCGGTCAGGTGATGCAAAAGGTGGAAGGCCAATGTTACCTTTCATACGGCCATGTCCACGGCGTTTCCGCAACCGGCGCCGGGAAGCGCACCGGCAGCCGGCCCCATGAAACTGCCGGCAGAGCGATTGCGCAGCGCGCTGGGTATCACTAACGTGAAATATGTCACTCGCCAGCACAGCCTGGCGGTAGTGGATTCGCCGTTGGCGATGGGGAGCTGATCGGATGCATCGCCAATGCGCGGGCTTGGCGGCGGCATTCGTGGTTCTGGTGCTCACGGCGCGTACGGAAAGCGGCCCCAGCGGCAAAGATCTGTTCGAAAGGCGCTGTTCCGGTTGCCATTCTCTGGAACATGACAAAGAGGGCCCGCGGGTGGCGGGCGCCTACGGCAGGGCCGCGGGGTCAATAGCATCATTCAATTATTCGGATGCGCTTAAGAATTCGCACATCAGCTGGGACGCCGATTCGCTCGACAAATGGCTGTATGGTCCGGAGAAGCTGGTTCCGGCGACTGACATGGCGTTCCACGTGGAGAGCGCCAGCGAGCGGACCGCCATCACCAGTTACCTGAAGCGAGCGCCCTAAAGATCTGGCCGGTGCAAAGCGGAGCGTAAATGCGAGAGAATATGAACATGCATACGTGCGACGGTGGGACACGTCCATCGTTTGGCCTTATCTATTTACTTGTTTTGACATCTTCTGCCTGGGCCGCTTCTCCTTCCGTGCCTGGAATCAAAAACTTCCGCGAAGTAGACGAAAGGATCTACCGCGGCGGCCAGCCGACCGAGGATGGGTTTCGGTACCTGGCCAACCTTGGCGTCAAGGTCGTCCTGGATTTACGCGAACCGGGTGCGCGGTCGGCTGCCGAGGAACGGATTGTAACGGCTGCAGGCATGCGATACATAAATGTCCCCATGTCGGGCCTGATTCCGCCGACCGAGGCCGAAACCAACACGATTCTGAGATTGCTGGAAGACCCGATGGCTGGTCCGGTATTCGTGCACTGCTGGCGGGGAGCCGACCGTACCGGATCCGTGATTGCCGCTTATCGGATCGATCATGATGGGTGGGATAATGCGCGGGCGCTCAAGGAAGCGATGGACAGCGGCATGAGTTGGACGCAATTCCCGCGCCGGAGATACATCACGACCTTCCACGCGCGTACCAGCACGGCCAGTGCCGAAAAGGCTGACCCGTCTTCCGCTGATTCCGCTAACGTACTGAGCGCAGCGCCCGCCGGCGCGCGAAACTGACCGGCCTGGTATCGTGCGGACGGCGCGTTTAAGCGGCACCCATGGCGAGTCCAGTATGCTGCGCTATGGTGCGCGCCAGTTCGTCCGGCCGCTGGGAGCCGAGCAGTACGCGTTCGCCGCTCGCCAGCACCAGGCGAACGCCGCGGTTGCCGCGCGTGTGGTAGACAATCCCGCGCGCATCCCAGCGCACTCCCCACCCCCCGAAATCGCGAATCGGGCGATAGGTGCGGGTCTCGACGCTGCGGATCTGGGCCCATGGGATGACGCGCTTGGGCCACAGCCAGATGAAATCAATGAACAGGCCATCGTCGCGAACTTCGGTTTCGAGCTTCAGACGCAGAAACCAGATGGCCACGACGGCAGACACCAGAAATGCCGGCCACAATAATGCTCCGGATATCAAAGGCTGCTTGAGCCAAGCCTGCCGGTACAAACCGTAACCGACAACAAACGCCGGGACGCAAAACATGGCGGTCCAAAACCACTTGAAGCGCTGTTCCTCGTGAAATTGTGGCATGCGGGCCTGGACCCAATGTAGCACTGGACTCAACGCGCCTGACTGTGGCCGCTTAAAATCTGTCGTCAAACCTGTCGTCAAACCTGTCGTCGACCGTCCGGCGGCCGCCCAGCGCGCCATCGATCACATGCGCCGAGAAGCCCGGTGGCACCGCGCCGGCGGTGGCGTAGCGGTAAAGCGCTACCGTAAAGATTCCTCGCACCGCTGAGAACACAGTGGCGAGGATCAAGATATAAACGGCGGCCAGAATAATTCCCGCGACAGGGTCGACGCGCCAGAAGGCGAACGCCAGAAAAATAGCTGGAATCGAAAGCAGCGTGCTCACCAACCCGAAGCCAAAGCCGCCCGCCACTTGTTCGCCCCAATGGCTGCGGAACAACTGCTCGGAGCGATGTAGCGATCCAAAAACGCCGCGCTCCTCGAATAGCAGCACCGGCACAATCAAATAGGTGATGAGCGACCATGCCAGATTGAGCCCGGCCGCCGCGATGCTCAGCAGCTTGTTGCTCCGGTCGCGCAGAAAGCTCAGCGCCACGCCGACGGTCGCGGCCACCAATGCCCATAGAGCGATGCGCCCGAGCCGCCTCGACGCTATGTGGAAGCCCGCGCCGACAGTGGGTTGTTTCCCCGAGAGCCGCATGTTCGCGCAGCCCATCAGCGCGCTGTTGAAGAATATCCCCACGAAGTAGCTCAAGTAATACCAGGCGAACAGGACGGCATAATCGTCCCAGGTGCCTTTGTGCCGCGCGACTTCGCGGAGAGTGCCGTCGCGATAGAGTGGGATGAAGAAGCTGGCGCCCAGCAGCAGCAAGGAAATGCCACTGCACACCGGGAACACCAGAATTTCCGCGTCGCCTGCCAGCACGGCGAAGCTTTCCTTGAATAGCTGCCAGCCTCTGCTAAATCGACCCATCGTGGCCAGTCTCCACGATCATTGTACGGCCAACAGCGGCTGATTCTGTCATTCTACGCTTGTAAGTCCGCTAACCTTTGGCTACTCCCAGCGCAGTGCGGTCACCGGATCGATGGCGGTGGCGCGGCGCGCGGGGAAGTAGCCGGCCAGCGCCGCGACAGCCACGATGCCCAGCGCGGCCGCGGCCATGGTGGCCAGGTCCGTCGCCTGGATGCCGAACAGTTGCGCTTGCAGGAGGCGGGTGCCGGCCCATGCAGCGGCCGTGCCCACCGCTACGCCGATCGCTGTAAGCAGCAGGACCTCCCCGCATCGCCATCCAGACCAGCAGTCCGGTGTCGGCACCCAGCACCATGCGGATACCGATCTCGCGCGTGCGGCGCGCCACCATGAACGCCATTACACCATACAGCCCCAGCGCGGCCAGCAGCGTAGCTACACTGCCGAATACGCTCGAAAGGGTCGCCAGCAGCTTTTGCGTGAACAGCGAGATTTCCATTTGCTCGTCCAGCGTGCGCAGGTCCTACATGGGCACGGCCGGATCCACCTCGCGCACCACCCGGCGCAGTGTGTTGAATGTGTTTACGGGATCGCCCTGCGCGCGCAGGTACACGGTCATGCCGTTTACGAAATCGAGTTGGGTATATGGGATGTAGGTTCGTAGGGCATTTCCTGGCTCAAGTCCTCGTACTTGGTGTCGCCGGCCACGCCCACGATCTCGATATCCATCTTCGTGCCCGGATCGATTCCCATGCAGATGTGGCGGTCCAGCGGATTTTCGCTGCCGAAATAACGCTTTGCAAGCTTCTGGTTGATGATGCCGACTTTGGGCGCGCCATCGGTATCCTTGAGGGTGAAATCGCGACCGAGCATAATGGGAATCTTCAAGGCGTGGAAGAAATCGGTGGAACAGTATTGCATGTGCGGATCGGGATACTCGCCCTGCTTGGGTGTGTAGCCTTCGATGGTGACCCAGTTGTCCCACTCGTTGTCCTGCAGCACGGGAACCACGGCCAGCGTTTGGGCTTGGATGCCGGGGACGGCCTGCAGGCGGTCGCGCAAGCGGCGGTAGTAGTCGAATGTCCAGGGCTTGTCGTAGCGGTTCAAGGTGGGCTCGACCGCGAATGAGAGCAGGCCGTGTACGTCGAAGCCCAGATTGGTGTATTTGAGGTTGCGCAGACTCTGCAGGAACAGCCCGGCGCCGATCAGCAGCAGCAGCGACAGCGCCACCTGCGCTACTACCAGGCTTTTGCGCAGTTTCACGGATCCGCCGTGTACCACCGCGGCCGCCTGATCTTTCAGCGTATCGGCCAGCCGCGGCCGCGTCGATTCCAGCGCCGGCACCAGTCCGAAGGCGAAGCCAGCCAGTACCGCAACAGCCGCCGTAAAGCCAAAGACGGCGAAATCCGGCATGCTCGAAAGCGATAAGGTGTGCTGCCGGTAGGCAGGAAAGCGATCAGCAGATTGGCCAGGTTCGAACAGGCGATCAGCAGCACCAGCGCCACGATCACCATCAGGGCCAGGAGCGGCTTGGAATATATACTGCGCAGGTCCGATCGGCCGGTCGCTCCCGGCATCAGTTCCAGGTGCATTTTCAGAAATTCGCGCTTCACGAAGGGCAAGGCTTTGGCGAACTCCTTCTGCTGTACTTCCATTTCGAGAATCTGGTGGAACAGCGGTTGCAACCCGGCCTGCGCTTTTTCGCGCGTTAAGCCTGGTTTGCGCCGGCCAAAGACTTCGGCCCAACGGAACCGGCGCTCGTTCAGGCGGTTGAAGCGCGTTGTTGGCGTACTGCCGCCTGCATTTTCCGGAACGCAGCGCGGGTTGCTGGTGGATCTGTTCGTGCCGCCGCAAACATTCTTCGGCGCTTTGGGCTTCAAAGACTACCTCGATCCGACGTTGGCCGATTTCGAAGTGTCCGCGCGGTTGCGGCATTCACCGTGACCAGCATGATGACGATGCGGCAACACATGTTTGCCGCGCGCAAATCGGAGACGGTGATGACCGCGGCCTCGGGCGCGCTGGCGCTGCTGGGGCTGGTGCTGGCCGCGGCCGGCCTGTTTGGGGTCACCTCCTACGCGGTTAGCCGGCGCATGCGCGAATTTGGGTTGCGCGTGGCCTTGGGGGCCACCGCCACGGATTTGCGCCGCCAGGTGCTCAAGCGGGCAACTATCGAAGCCGCCATCGGTATCCCAGCGGGATGGGCGATGGCCTTCGCCGCCCGCCATGTGCTCGCCAGCACGTTGTTCGGCGTGAAAGCCACCGACCCCTGGGTGTTTGCCGCGGCCAGCGGCCTTGTGGTGCTGGTGGCTGTTGCAGCGACGTTGCGCCCGGCATTTACTGCGGCGCGCGTGGATCCGATGGTGGCGCTGCGCTACGAGTAAGACATGGTCCCTCGGGCCGCATTACGGATGCAGCCAAGTCGGACAACCCAGCGCTGCGACGGCTAGCGTAGCTAAAATGCTGCGGCCCGTGGCATAGACCGCCGGCCTGGTGGCCCCCAATCTATGCAGAGCCTTGTATCCGAAACTTCGCCCTCTGGCACACGTCTAATATGCGGTAAATTCTAATTTCTAAAGTGTAGCGGCGCGAGGAGCGAACAGATGCGTTTTCGACGGTCATTACGCCTGCCATTACTCTGGAGTTCGCTCATCTTCACCGTCCTGGCAAACGACCCGACGGGCACCATCACCGGCACGGTAACCGACTCGAGCGGCGGTGTCGTCCCCAAAGCGCTGGTGATCGTGAATAACGTCGCCACCAATGCCGTTCGCAACGCCGTAACCAATGATGACGGCGACTTCACCGTCCCGTTGCTGCCGCCCGGCCACTACCGGGTGGCCGTCGAGAAGGCCGGCTTTCGCAGATCCGTGCTGGCCGATGTCGGCCTGGACGTGGAACAGACCGCCCGCGTCGATTTCACCCTGCAGGTAGGCATCCTGAATGAGGAAGTGCAAGTCAACGACACGCCGCCGATCATTCAAACCGACACTTCCGCCCTGGGACAGGTGATCGACGGCCGCCTGGTGCACGAGTTGCCCCTGAACGAACGCAATTTCCTCTCGTTCGCCTTATTAGCGCCGGGCAGCCAATTGCCGGCCGAGGGATCTCAAAACTCCACGCAGGGCGGCGCCGTCAGCGTCAACGGCGCGCGCGAGCAGTCCAACAACTTCCTCCTCGAAGGCGTGGACAACAACGACCCGTACATCAACCAATATGTGGCGCTGCCCTCGATCGACGCGATTCAGGAGTTTAAGGTGCAGGCTAGCGACTACTCGGCCGAATTCGGCCGCAGCGGCGGCGCGCAAATCAATGTCATCCTCAAGAGCGGCACCAACCAGTTTCATGGCGGACTTTTTGAGTTCCTGCGCAACCGCAACCTGGACGCCAAAAACTTCTTCGATCAGCCCTACTGCACGCCCGCTTCGGTGCCAGGCACGTGCGGCCCCATCCCCGAACTCGACCGCAACCAATTCGGAGGAACCTTCGGCGGCCCCATTCGCAAGGACAAGACTTTCTTTTTTGCTTCGTATGAAACTCTGCGGCTGCGGCAGGCCACCACGCGCGAGGCCACCGTCCCCTCGCAAACTCAGTTATCGGAAATCGCGGGAATATTTTCCGGTGTGGGCCTTCCCCCGAATCCGGCCGGACAGGCGATTCTCAATCTATATCCGGCCGCCAACGTGGGTACCAATCTGGCCAATTCGAACACCTATGTTTCCGCCCCCGTCATTCGGAATACCGAGAACCTGGGACTCATCAAAGTGGACCACCACGCCGGGCCAAACGACACGCTCTCGGCGCACTGGGCCATCTTCGACCAGGATCAGTTCAACCCGTTCGATCCGGTGAACGCGTTCACCAACCTGCCGGGCTATGGCAGTTTTACGCTCAACGACGGCCAGAATGGAGGGCTGAGCTGGGCACACGTATTCACCTCGGCTGAGATCAACGAGTTTCGGCTGGGATACAACCGCATGCGGGCGGGCGCCTTTCAGCAGAGCTCCGGCCAGAATATCAGCGCGCAGTTGGGCTTTCCGGATGTTCTCACCAACCCGGTGGATCTTGGATATCCTGACGTCAACATACTCGGATTCGATGGCATCGGCGAGCCCCTCAACTATCCACAAGACCGCCACGATACGACCGTGCATCTCTCCGACAATTTGTCCGTCATCAAGGGGCGCAATCAGTTCAAATTCGGCGCGGATATCCGCGATATACAAATCGACAATTACCTCGATTTCGTGGCGCGCGGCGATTTCTTCTTCGAGGCCGGCACCGAAGACGGCATGGCCGGTACACCACTCGAAGCGCTGGCGCAGACCGCCGTCGGTATTCCCGATTACGCCGTGGGCGTTTCCGGCAACACGTTTAACACGGTTCGCAGCATCGGCATGAACTACTACATCCAGGACGATATCCACGTGGTGCCGCGCTTGTTGTTAAACGTGGGGATGCGCTATGAGTACAACAGCCCCGGAGTCGAGGACCACAATCGTTTCAGCGTGCCCGATCTCAGCGCGAATTCCGCTACCTGCACGCCGGTTCCCGATTGCCAGTTTATCCAGGCGGGAACCGACGGAGTTCCGCGCGCGACTTACACGCCCACACCCACCGATTTTGCCCCGCGCATCGGAGTCGCCTGGCGGCCAATGAAGACCGAGCGCTGGGTGGTGCGCTCCGCTTACGGCATCTTCTATGACGTGGGTATTTTCAATATCAACGTGTTTCCGCGCTTCAACCCGCCATTCTACGATCTGGCTTACTACGCGAACAGCGGCTCAAATACGATTCAGAACATCCTGAGCCAGCCGGCCAACGCGATTGTAGAGCCCAATATGATCGCCCGCAATTTCCGCGATGCCTATATGCAGCAGTGGAACGTAGACCTGCAATACGAAATAAAGCCGAACTGGATGGTCGATCTGGCATATGTGGGATCGAAGGGCACGCACCTGGCCGACGTGCGCGATCTCAATGAGGTGAACCCGGCCACCGGCCTGGCGCCCTACCCTCAGTTCTCCTCCGTTCTTTACGTGCAATCGGCCGCCGACAGTACCTACAATTCCCTGCAATTCCGGTCCGAAAGGCGCGTGGCCGAAGGTCTCACATTTCTGGGCGCGTATACGTTTTCGAAATCGCTGGACGATGTGTCATCCGTATTCGCAGGCAGCGTGGGATCGGGTCTGCCGCAAAACTCGAACGACATCCAGGCCGATCGTGGCCTCTCCGATTTCAACGCCAAGCACCGGTTCGTGTTCAGCTCAGTCTACGACCTGCCGCTCGGCCGTAAATGGATCACCAATCCCGGCTGGCGGCGAAGCCTGTTGGGCAACTGGCAGGCGGCCGGAATTCTGACGGCGCAGACGGGGTCTCCATTCACCGTGAACCTGGCTTCATCGCAATCCGGGTCCGCCATCGCGGCCTTCGGTAATCCTTACCGCCCGGATTTGGTCTCGAGCCCATACCTTTCCGGACCCGTGATGTCCAATCCTGATCCCGCCTGCCACACCACCATCTCGCAAGGCGGAGCGGCTGCCGACGTGGTCAATCAGCCGGGTAGCTGGTTCAATACTTGCGCCTTCGCGCAGCCGCCGGCGGGACAATTCGGCAATGCGGGCCGCAACATCATGACCGGGCCGGATCTGCAGAATCTGGACTTTTCCATGTACAAGAACATCATGCTGCGCAGAGAGAGCCATCGCCTGCAGCTCCGCGGAGAGGTCTTCAATCTATTCAACCATCCGAATTTCGATATCCCGAACCATGTGTTCGGCACTCCCAATTTCGGGCAGGTACTGTCCGCCAACGAGTATGGCAACAAGCCGCCGCGGCAGATTCAGCTAGGGCTGAAGTATATTTTTTAGCTCAGTGGGGCAGGACTCCAGTCCTGCGGCCGACGTCCACGTCGGCCCAAAGCGGGTCCTGGAGGTCTGCCCCACCGTTTACGCAAGTTGCTCCACAGCAGCCGCCCCGTACTGCTCGAAGAAGTGCGCCACCGTCATGATGCCCTGATAATAATTCTCCAGATGATATTTCTCGTTAGGAGAATGCAGCCCATCGTCCGGCAGGCCGAAGCCCATCAGCACTGTGGGGATGCCCAGGTAATTGGCGAAGTCGCCCACGATGGGAATCGATCCGCCCGAACGGATAAATACGGTCTTCTTACCCAAAATGTCGCTGAATGCCTTGGCGGCAACTTGAATGGCGGGGTGGTCCGGATTGACCACCAGCCCCGGTCCCGAGCTCAATACCCGCACTTCGAAATGAATCCCCTTGGGCGTATTCTTCTCGACGAATTCGCGAAACGCCGCGGTCACCTTCTCGGGGTCCTGCTTGGGCACCAGCCGGAAGCTCACCTTTGCGGTAGCTTTCGCGGGGATCACGGTTTTCGCGCCGGCCGCGGTAAATCCGCCTGCGATGCCGTGCACTTCGAACGTCGGTCGCGCCCAGACGCGCTCCAGCACCGACGGGCGACGCTCGCCGGTGAGCTCGCTCGACCCGACTTCCTTCACCCGGAACTCCTCCTCGCTGAACGGCAGCCGTTTCCAGCTGCGCTTTTCGGCGGGCGCGGGCGGCTCGACGTCGTCGTAGATGCCCGGCACCTTGATCACACCATCGGCATTCTTCACCTTGGAAAGCAGCTCGATCAGCCCGAAAATCGGATTCGGCGCCGCGCCTCCGTATAAGCCGGAGTGTAGATCGCGCGCCGGGCCGCTCGACTCCACCTCCATGTAGACCAATCCGCGCAGGCCGATACACAGCGTCGGAATGCCGTCGGCAAACAGCTCAGTATCGGAAACCAACGCCACGTCCGCCTTCAGCTTCTCAGGATTTTCAGCTACATACTTGGCGATCGATTCGCCGCCCACTTCCTCCTCGCCTTCCACCAGGAACTTCACATTGATGGGCAGGGTGCCATTTATCGCGCGCAGCGCTTCGATGGCCTTCACGTGCATGTACATCTGGCCCTTATCGTCCGCGGTGCCGCGTCCGTAGATGTTTCCGTCGCGCACGTCCGGCTCGAACGGCGGGCTCTTCCATTCTTCGAGCGGGTCGGCCGGCTGCACATCGTAGTGGCCGTAGCAGAGCACGGTAGGCTTGCCCGGCGCGTGCATCCAGTCCGCGTAAACCAGCGGATGCTTGGCCGTGGGAATGATCTCGATATTCTCCATACCCACGTGGCGCAAGCTGTCGGCTACGAATTGCGCCGCCCGATCGATGTCGCCGCGATGCTCCGGCAGCGTGCTGATGCTTGGGATACGCAGAAACTCTTTCAACTCGTCCAGCAGACGCTCGCGATTCTCTGCGACAAATGTATCTGTAGCTTTTGACATTTTTCTCTCTCAATATGAACGACTATTATAAGACCGCGCGGTCCGCTGCTATCACGCGTTCTTCTCCGGCTTCATCACCGCCACGTACCGTAAATTACGGTACAGCTGATTGTGATCGAGGCCGAAGCCGATAACGAAACGGTCGGGAATCTCGAAGCAGCGGAATTCCACCGGGATCTGGACCAGCCGGCGGGAATTGCGGTCGAGGAACGTGCACACGGCCAGCGAATTGGGACCGCGGCTGGAGAGGGCTTGCAGCAGGTAGCGCAGCGTCAGGCCCGTATCGACGATGTCCTCCACAAGAAGTACATCTTCGTTTTCGATGGGTTCATCCAGATCCTTGGCGATGCGTACGATGCCCGGCGCGCTGGACTTGTTCGAGAAGGTGGAAATGCCCAGAAAGTCCATCTTCACCGGAATCTGGATGTGCTGCGCCAGCGCGGTGAGGAAAAAAACTGAACCTTTCAGTACGCCCACCAGTTTTAAGGACTTGCCCCGGTAACGCTCGGTGATTTGCGCAGCCACCTCGCGTATGCGTTGCGCGATCTGTTCCTCGGTGAACAGAATCCGCTCGATGGCAGGTTGCGGGTCCTTTGCCTCGCGACTCATACTTTCGCGGGCCGCTCCACCAGGCCGTATTTGAAGATGAGGTGCTCGAAATCTTTCTGATAGAAAATCTGCACGTTCAGGTGCGGATACAACTCACGCAGCAGCCGGATCTTGCGGTTCTTGCGCGTCACCAGCGATTGCTTCATGGTCGTGAGCTCCACGTACAGATCGAATTCCGGCAGATAAAAATCGGGCGTGAACGATTCCGCAATGCGCCCCTCCGCATCCCACTGTACCGGAAAGCTGCGCGGTTCGTACTCCCAGGGGATGCGATAAAAATCCAGCAGGTTGGCGAAGATCTGCTCGCTGTGGTGGGCAAAGTCCTTACCGGGCAGCCGCGCCGTGCCGGGCGGCACGATGCCATGCCGCGCCAGCCGTAACCGGATTTGAAACTGTATCTGCGCCTCGGCGGCGGCTGACAGAAAGCCGCGCTCTTTCAAACCCAGCGCGCGCACAGCGCCCTGAATCATCTCCACCATTTGTTCGGAGTCCATGGATTCGGCGTTCATGATCAGATCGAACCAGTGGGGCAGGGCAGTGGCCCGGCCGGAAGTGCTCTTGTATTGCGCGCGCTGTCCGGCGTCCAGTTCGCGCAGCAATTGGCGAACCGCGGGGCGCTCCAGCCGGCGGTCCAGCATGAGATTGCCGATGCGTACCGAATCCGGCGCCACGATATGTACGCGCAGCGTGCCGGGAAACTGGCGCGAAAGCATCTCCGCGCCCGCCGCGCAGTACACCATGTGGTGTTCGGTCGCCAGGCGCGCCAGAATGGATGCTACCAAATCGGGCCGGGCCTTCTGCGGCACCTCGGCCGCACCGAATTCGCGTTCGATAAGCGAATGGATTCGCGACTCATTCACCAGTTCGAACCCCAGGCGATGCGCGGCCAAGCGCGCCACTTCTTCGAACCGGCAACCGGGTTGTCCGGAAACGGCGATCAACGCCATGTCATTAGCTCATAATATCAGTGGCGCACGGCGGAGTGCCTGCCCCACAGATCCGCAGCGTTATAAGATCGACCCTTAGCGCCTATGAATAAATCCATCGGGCTGGTATTATTTCTCGCCGTAGCGCTGTTATTCTTCATTGCCAATCGCCGCGCTTACCGCGGCTTTTTCCAGGGAGATGAACTGGATAGTCTGAGTTGGACGCCGCAGGTTCCAGCCGCCGCTTTCGTCAAAGATCTCGTGAATCCGGTGTACAACGCGCGGAACTTTCGGCCGGTCGGGCACCTCTATTTTCGCTCGATGAGCAACGCGTTCGGCCTTGATTTTCGCATGTATCTGCTGCCTCTCCATCTTCTGCACCTGTTCAATGTCTGGCTCTTGTGGATGGTGCTGCGCAGCTTGGGAGCTTCGCCCTTCGCGGCCGGCGCTGGAGCCTTGTTCTTCGCTTTTCACATGGCCGTTTTCGATGTTTATTGGAAGCCCATGTATGCTTTCGACCTGTTCTGCGCCGCGTTTTGCCTCCTGGCTATCTTGTTTTGGATCCAGCGCCGTTGGGTGCTGGCGTTTGCGGCTTTCTGGCTGGCGTATAAATCGAAAGAGCTGGCCGTCATGCTGCCGGCCGTACTGGCCTGCTACGAGTTTTGGTTCGGCAAGCGTCAATGGCGGCCGCTGATCCCGTTTTTTCTAGCGTCGCTCGCCTTCGGACTAGCCGGCATCTTTACCAACCCCAACCAGAATAACGAATACACGTTTCGTTTCACGCCCGCCGCCGTGGCCACCAGCGCCGAATTTTATGCAGACAAGCTGTTCGGAATCCCGTTCGCGGGCTTCGCGCTACTGCTGCTTCCGGCGCTCCGCCGCGAGCGGCGTTTGTGGCTCGGTGTGGCGGCCACTGTGCTGTTCTTCGTGCCACTGGTTTTTCTGCCTGGACGTCTCTATAGCGCGTATTGGTACGTGCCGCTGATCGGAGTGGCCATGGTCTTGTCCTCTTTGGCGGACGCGCGGTACGGCTGGGCGGCCGCTGTGTTCCTGGCGGCGTGGCTGCCCTGGAATTATCTCGAACTGCGCGACTATCGCGACCAAAAACTGGCGGAGGATGAGGATGCCCGCGACTATGTCGCACAATTGCAAACCGCCGCCCCGGCGATCGAGGGCATTCCCGTTTTCTTCTACCGCGGCCTGCCACCCGCGTTTCCTGCCTGGGGCGCGGGGGGCGCTTTGCGCTATATGCAGCCGGACGTAAATGTCAAGATGTATCCGCTGGATGATCCCGCGGCGAAATCGCTGCTGCAGAGCCCTGCCCTAGCCACGCTTGTCTGGGAAGAGCAGCATCACAAACTCTGGATTGCGGCGCGTCATCCGGACACGCCCGATACCACCTACATTACGATGAATGAGCTGACGCCGGTCTGGCAGCTAACGGATGGCTGGTTCGGGCTGGAACAAGGCTTTCGCTGGACTGCGCCACGCGCTACGGCGCGTCTCTACCGCGTCCCGCAAGCCACGCAATTCGAGGTGGTGCTGAATGTCGGAACGCCCTCGCTCGCGACGCTTGGGTACACCGATTTCAGCGTGCGATTGAACGGGGTCGCGCTCGGAACCGTGCGGCTGGCGGAAACCGGCATCCGCACCGTGCGCTGGCCGCTGCCCACTGGCCCGCTGGGAACCGTGGAGGTCGAGTTTCAGGCCAACCCGCCCTTTCATGAGGCAGCCGGCGATTCGCGCACGCTGGGCGTGGCCATCGTATCGTTCGGATTCCTGCCTGCCGGCAGGTAAAGCCCGCCCTCCATTGTCCCCATTAGAAAACAATTTCCGCTGTTATAAACAGGCGGATCTTTATAGCCAAACGGGCAGGCACTGCGGCATAATAGTTCGACAAACGCCACTGAACGGGGGATAGAATTGACAACCAAACGACGGGGCGGTAAATGGCAAGCCTATGGTGTCCTGCTGCTGGCTGGACTGGGGCGCGCCGCCGCACAGCCGGTCCTCTTACCGGGAACCTCCGCTGACTTGCAACAGCCGGTCTCCGTATCTACCTATGCCGGCGTGGTTCCGGCGACTGTCGTACCGGCGGAGGTATCCACCCAGATCCTGGTAGTCGCGCTCCCCGACGCTATTGCGCCAGGTGGAAAAGATCATGTCCGCGCGGAGATGCAGGCCTTCTTCCAGGCGCGGGATCCGAAAGAGATCCGCCTGGGCGCGTTTCGCGGCGGCGAATACGTGCAGGACGATCCTTTCCGTACGCGTGCGCAGGCCGCTACAGCGCTGCGGCAAACCTTCGCTGCACCGCCTCCGGAAACCAGCTATCCAAGCGCAAAGTTCTATAAGTGGCTGGCCCAGGCCGTCGGTCAACTGGGATCGCAATGGAGCACGGTGGTGCTGGTGGGCGCGGCGCCCGACGTGGATGCGCCCCTGCGGGATTATGCCGTCGCTTACCTGGCCTCCCGGTTCCAGGCACAGAAAGTGCGGCTCAGCTACTGGAATCCCGATGGGCCGAATCCCGCGTGGTTCGGCGAAGTTTGCCGGGCTACCGGAGGCTCGGTGCTGGCGGATGGTTTGAAGGGACTGGGCGCGACCGCCGCCGCACCTGATGATGCACCGGTCTGGCGCGAGATCGCCTGGCAGCCGCCGACGGAGGTGCGCGGTTTCTTGCTGTATCGCGCGCGGCTGACTACCACTGCCGGGCCTGCGCTGGAACTCCCGGCCGTGGCCGCGCGGGCGGGCGCGGAGCTGCCGGATCTGGATGCCTACGCCGCCTTAAGGCAGAACAGCGAAACCGTGCGCCAACTGGCCGGCGCGGGTAAACCCACCGAGGAGCAGGTCGGCCAGATCCGCAGCGCATTAACCGAAGCCCTGCGCATCAACCCGTCAGATCCGGATACGCTGCGCCTGGCAGCCGATTTTTACGAACGCTTCAACGATAACGCAACGGCGGCGCAATTCCTGGGGATCATGGCCGAAACCCGGCCGAAAGACGGCGCCCTTCTGGCCGAATTGGGGCATGCGCAGTTCGTCGCGCAGCAATTGACGCAGGCCGAGACCGTTCTGCTGCGTGCGCGCGAGAATGGCGCGGATAATGCACGCGTACCGGAAGAGTTGGCCCGCATTCATCTAAGCCGTGGGGACGATACCGGCGCCATGCCGTACCTGGACGAGAGCCTCCAAAAAGATGTGAAGCAGCCGCCGCTATGGTTTCTGCGCGCTGATTCCGCCGCGCGTCTGAAAGATTGGAAGAAGCAGGCGGAGTCGCTCGAACGCGGTCTCGAACTGGACAGCGTATTGGAGCGCCGCACGGCGCTGGTGCGGCTATACCTGGACCACAATGAAAGCGACAAGGCGCTGCGGCATGTCGGGCTGGTCACCGGCGAGCCGCCCAAAGACGCGAAAGTCGGCCAGACGTATGCCGGGTTTCTGGACGAACTGAACCGGCCGGACGAGGCATTAACTCTATGGCGCAAAGTTATCGCGCTCGACAACAGTGTGGAAACCGCGCACTTTCGAGTGACTCGCCTGCTGATCGACGAGGGCACCCTGGCGGATGCTTTGGGCGCGGCGGACGCTGGTTTGGCGGCCGCGCCGAAATCCGCACGGCTCTATGTGGCGAAGGCGGAGATCCTGGAGAAACAAGGTCAGGTTTATGGCGCCCGCCATATACTGCGGCAGGCCGCCGCCTCGCTGGACGATTCCGCGCTGCTCATGCGATTGAGTGAACTGGAAGACATCTCCGGGAAGGGTGCCGCGCGCGCGTATCTGCATCTGGCGGAGGTACTCGAGAAACAAGCGAAGTCATCGCCCGATTATCAGCATGCTCTGGATCGCTGCCGGGAAACGGCGCTGCGCGACAACGATGCGGAAAGCGCACAAGCCTGCGCGGCGCGGTTGGGGGCCCTGGACGGCAAGCCGGCCGCGGAAGCGTCTGCCGCTAAACGCGAGGATCCCACTAAAGGTGTCCTGGTCCCCGGCGGGCTGGAAGCTCTGGTCTTCATCGCCCACAGCAAGGCGAAAACGGCCCCCGAGCGCTTCTTCGTGGAGTATGCCAAAGCCGTTCGGCTGAACAAGCAGCGGAACGACAAGGCTGCCACCACATACTACGATGCCATCCGGGCGCATTTCGAATTGGTAGCGTCGCTGGAGGCGCTCGGCGAACGGGACCACGACAAGGTTCGCCTTACGGTCTCGCTGCGCGATAAGAAGGCGCAGAAGCAGACGGAAAAGATCCTGAGCCTGCTGGGCTGGAAGCTGCGCGTGAGCAAGAACGAGGTGACCCTGGATGCCGGCGAGAAACTGGCGCAGGCCAAGCGGCAGGAAACCACGTCGGCGCTGGCGATCGACGAAGCCGGCATGCAGGAGGCTTTACAGGCGCACAAAGATTTCATCGTCGACATCGAGGACCAATGGGCGCCCGTGCTGTTCGGTGTGAATACCTGGAAAAACGCCTTCTATGCGAAGGATGAGCCGCCGGGCGGATTCGCCGGCGCGCTGGCGCGGGATGTGCGCGTAGCCAAGCTCTACGCCGGGCTCAGCGCCATGGACAAAGACGCGGCCGAGGCGCTGCTGAGCGGCACCGAGTTGAAGACTCTGGCCGATAAATACGCCAACCTGGAGTATCTGTTCTCGGCGGCGCTGGCGCTGCACCAGGGCCACGCGGCGGTGCCAGGCGGGCCAGCGGCCGAGCAGATTTGGGCGAAGTTGGCAGGGGCATCGCCAGCGCAGCCTGCGCAGTTTTTCCGGACGCTGCTCGACAAAGACGATGGCAAATTGCTCTCGTTCTACGCCACGCTGGCGCAATTGGATCTGGAGCACCAGCAATTCTTCTTGCGCAGCGCCGGCCGTACTTCCAAGTTCTACGAGCTTTACCGCCAGGCGCCGGAAGTGGCGCACGGCGCGGCCAAAGAGACGCTGCTCAGCGGCTTTTTCGATGTGTTGCGCGAGGTGCCGCTCAACTCCGACGGCAGCGTGGATTTTCCCGGCAGCCCCGAAGTCTGGCTGGTCGCCAAGGGACAAGTGGACTCGCTTGCGCGTACCAGCAAGCTGCTGAAAAAGGTGGCGAAGGTCGCAGCGCCCGATGAAGAAGACGAGATCCTGATGCGCCTGGCGCGCACCAAGTATAAAGCTACGCAATCGGAGTTAGATAATTTCCTGGCCGTGGTGCGCATCGATGCGCATCGTTCCGATCCGCTGGATGAAGCCTCCGCGCTGTTGTTGGCGGACCATTACCCGCGCAGCCACGCGATTTATCCCTACTTCGCCAGCCTGACGGAACTGAGCTATGAGGATTTCGAAAGCTTCTTCATGATGGCGGAGAAACTGGAGCCGCTGCCGGTGCTCGAGATGAATACCGACTGGGGCGAGTTTCATGCGCTGGCACGGCTGCTGTGTCTCGATCAGGAATCCAGGCAGTTGTCCGGGAA
Organism: Bryobacterales bacterium; assembly: GCA_963756605.1. GTDB lineage: Bacteria > Acidobacteriota > Terriglobia > Bryobacterales > Bryobacteraceae > Bog-159. The sequence goes on from CAVWOT010000003.1 coordinate 130,041, forward strand.
GAAAGCCGCCGAATTGTTCCGCCTCCTCTGCGACCGTTTCGGACGCGCGGCCGGGCAGGCGGATTTCGCCAGCGCTTCGCTGGACGTGATGCGGCGCATGCTGCAGGAGACCGGCGCCGGCAATGCGCCGCCGGATGATGCCGTGCGCACCATGCTGTTTGGCCACCCCGCGACGGCGGCCATCGAAGTAGATGGGACGAGCATCGAAACACACTGGACGGAGAACTGGGATAAGGATTATCGCCACGTTTTCGAATTGCAGAAGGTCACTCCGCTGGCGGCGCTTTATGCCGTCTACGATGCGGCCGGCAAACTGATCGACGGCAAGGGCGACGCCGCGGCAGCCGTCAAAACACTGGAAACTGCAAGCGCCGCGCTGCCCGTGGTGGACGTGCCCAAGACGCTCAAGGTGAAGGGAAAGAAGCGGGACAACCTGTTCGCGTATCAGCCGCGGAAGGTATCCGACCTGGTGGCCAAACTGGGCAAGAGTACGGCGAAGCGGAAAGCCGACAAGAAAGAGGTTGAACGCCTGTGCCACGAATTGCTCGCGGAGATCAACCAACCCGTGAAGCTGGCGCTGACCGGCATTGTCTATTCATACTACTTTCGGCCGGACGACCTGTTGATCTCGGAAGATCCTTTATTCCTGCGCAAACATGAGTTCGTCGATCTGGATCCGATTGGGCACCCGGACATATTCGGAAAGGCGCCTGAACTCCAAGCCAGCAGCGAAGATGAAGGCAGCTATTTGACCGGCGGATTCGCGGGCTTCAGCGCGGTGGTCGGACGCGTGGCGGGCAAGGGCGCTTCCGGCGGAAACGCCGAGATGGTGCTGGCGTCGCAGATCGGCTCGCTGCGGAATACCGATTGGAATGGCATCACCGAGCGGGACATGCTTCTGTTCGGCCTCCGGGTGCGGTTGGCGCGAGAGTGGATCGCGCGGGCTGCCGCGAACCAGGAATTATTCACGGCCCTTTCCGAGGCGAGCCTGGGCACTTTGTCGCTGAGCCGCCGCGCCGATCTGCTGAATGGCCTGCGCGCACACGAATGGAAAGCGGTGTGGCAAGCGGTCACCCTGAGCGATCTTTACTTTCTTGCCGGCGATTATCTGGCGCGCTTCAAAACTGACGCCTGGGATTCGCCGGTAACGCGCGCGGTGCGCAAGTGGCATGCCGGCGCGGATCTGGCCAGCCTGGAGCGGTTGGGCGGCAGCCATCCGCAATTGAACGGGTGCGACCATTCCCACCTGCTGCGGCTGGCGCCGTATGAGGAATACGAGCGCATCATGCTGCCCATGATGATGGCGGAACGCGTGACGGAACTGAAGCTATACCTGATCGAATACGCGGGGCAGGCGGGTATCCCGGCCGCGGCTCTGGCGATGGTAGCGGAGCCGCTGGCGCACGATCTGCTCCGCAAATTGCGCATGGCGGATCCCAAGGATTGGCGTCCCGTGCCGCTGGCTTTCGCCAGTTTAGACGAAGAGCAATTATTAGCGGCCCTCAAGAACTTATGATGCTCCGGACCCTTTCGTTGTTAATGATACTTGGCGCGTGCGGCATGCTGCCGGCGCAGGACGGCGGCGCGGTCTTCCGGTCGGACGTCCGCCTGGTGGAGGTTTACGCCACCGTGTTCGACCACCACGGCCACTACCTGGACGGCCTGAAGGGCAACAATTTCGAGCTGCGCGACGAAGGCATAGCGCAGCCTATCGTCTCGTTCGAATCGAACACGTCCACGCTCTCGTGTGCCATTCTGCTGGATACGACGGGCAGTATGTTCCGGGCGCTGCCGGCGGTCAAGAACGCCGTGATGCACCTGATTGACGATTTTCGTCCTGAGGATTCAATCGCGATCTACAGTTTCAGCACGTCGCTTGAGGTCTTGCAGGATTTCTCGAGCGATAAGAGCGCGCTGAAGAAGGCGGTATCGCGCACACGCGCAGCCGGAGAGACCGCGCTTTTCGATTCCATCTCGCAGGCGGCCGCGGCCATCGCTAAGCGGAGCGGGAAAAAGGCCATGATCGTGTTCACCGATGGCGACGACAATGCGAGCGTGCTGAACGCCAATGCGGCGTTATCGCGCGTAAAGAAGCTGGGCATCCCGATTTATACCATCGCGGAGGGCGAGGCAGTGGAAAGCGCGACGCTGGGCCGCGGCCTGAAGGAGATCTCGCAAGTCACCGGGGGTATGCCTTTCGCGGTGAAGAAGCCTAAAGATATCGAGACGTTTTTCGGATATATCTCGGAAGAGCTGCAACACGGCTATATGCTGACTTACAAGCCGCCCGCGGCGCATGGTTTCGGATGGCGGAAGATTGAGCTGGTGCTCAACGATGGTCCGAAGGACACGCGGATTCGCGCGCGGGAAGGGTACTTGCCGGAGTAAGAATGGTGGCGTGAGCTTTAGCTTGCCGCGGCGAACTTCAGTTCGCCGTAAGGCGGGACTGAAGTCCCGCCCGGCACGCTGAAGCGTGCGCCACAGGGGTCAGCCGCGCATCAGGAGTTGTGCCAGGATGTCCTCGCAATGCGCTACATAGCGCAGCATCAGTTCCTGCAGCGGGATTGGTTCCGCGACACCGATACGGCAGGGGGTGTCCATCTTCTCTTCCGGAATGTTCGCGATGATGTGAACGATCAGCCGATTGAGTGAAACGGCCAGATCCACCAGGCTCGACCAGGGCAGGCGATCGTAGTGCTGCGCGGATAGCCAGGTCTCGTCGGGATATCCGCTGGCTGTGACCCGTGGCTCGGTAAGCGCGCGAGCTAACCATTGCTGGTGCGCCGCGGCCCAATCGATTACGTGGCCCAGCGCTTCCTTGCGCGTCCATCCCGCGCGCTTCAGACGTTGCGCCGGCTTCTCGGCGAGATTTCTGACCGTATTCGCCACGACTGTCAAGTCCGCGGCAGCCTGGCGCAATGGTCCGCTGATGTTTGGCGGCGCAGTTGCGGGCGGCATCGAAAGTTCGGGAATAGCCGTGAGCGCTTCGCGATAGCTGGTGTAATCGATTCCGAATTCCCGCAACATTACCGCGGCGGTGGATGTTTCCAGATGCAGGAGGCCGAGAAGCAGATGGCTGCAATCAATGCAAGGGGACTGCAGCGCTTCCGACTCCTCGCCGGCATAGGTTAACGCTCTCCGTAAGGACTCGCTGACCGGCAGATCCAGCGATGTCGCGAGTGGCGTGGCGGGCGGCGGCGCGTGCTCTTCGATTCGCTTACGAATTTGCTCGGATGCGCCGGGCGCGAGCCTATTGCGGAAGGATGGATCTTCGCGCAAGAGGCCAAGCAACAAGTGCTCCGTCTCCATATAAGGAGATCCGAACCGGCCGGCATTGAAGCGGGCGAAGAAGATACTGCGGCGGGCTTCCGTGGTATAGCGTTCGAACATATAACAGCCTCATTTCAGTATGCCCGAGCGATTGCCTGATTGGTATAGTCGAGACTACCGATGCGATTTTTTCTGGGGGTGGATGGCGGGCAGACCGACACCACCGCTTTGATAGGCGATGAGACCGGACGCGTGCTGGGTAAAGGCAGCGGCGGGCCGTGCAATCATGCGACGGCCGTGGAGGGCCGCCAGAAACTGGTGCGCGCCGTGAGTGAGTCGGTGGCCGCAGCCTGCGCCCAAGCTGGTCTGAATCCAGCCGCTCTATGTTTCGCGGCCGCCTGCTTCGGCATGAGCGGCGGTCCGGAAGACAAGCAGGCTATCTTGCGCGAGGTCGTGCCGGCCGATGTGGTGGTGGTGACGGACGATGCCCTGGTGGCGCTGGCGGGCGCGACCGCGGGCGAGCCTGGCATTGTCACGATCGCCGGAACCGGGTCCATCGCCTTCGGGCGCAACGCGGCCGGACAAACAGCGCGCGTAGGCGGATGGGGCTACATCTTCGGCGACGAGGGCAGCGGATTTGATATCGCGCGGCAGGCACTGCGCGCGGCGTTGCGCTCCGAAGAAGGCTGGGGACCGTCCACGGCACTGCGGCGTGCGTTGATTGAGGCTACCGGGAGCGCGGATGCTAACGGCGTGCTGCATTACTTCTACACGCCGGATTGGCCGCGTTCGCGCGTAGCGGGCCTGGCGCCGCTGGTGGATGAGGCGGCGATGGGCGGCGACGCCGTCGCGCGCGACATCCTGCACAACGCGGCGCAGCAGCTCGCGATGCTGACCTCAGCAGTGCGTCAGCAGCTTTGGACTCCAGGCCAACCCGCGCGTGTGATCTGGACCGGCGGTGTCTTTGGCAGCCGCATTCTGTTGGAGCGGTATCGCTGCCTGGTGGAGTTGGATGAAGGCAACCGCACAGGTCCGCCGGATTACGACGCCGCGGCCGGTGCATTGATCGAGGCGTATCGCGCAGCCGGCCTGGCGGCTCGGCTGACTGGGATTTAACGTGGGGCAGACCTCCAGGTCTGCGGCGGGTCTCCAGACCCGCCTGGACCGGCGTGGACGCCGGTCCGCAGGCTGAAAGCCTGCCCCACCAGCGCCAGCGCCTACTTTAAGAAGCCGGCCGACGTTTTGCCATCCTCGACTAACTCATACTGGCCGGTCTTCCAGCCCCACACGTCCTCGGTCAGCTTCACGGTACGCAAGGCGTCATTGCCCGCCACCACCAACACCATATGGGTTTGTTCGAGCGGGTTCCTGGCGGCTAACAACAGCGCGTCGCGTTCGGATGCGTGCGGCTGTCCATCGAGGCGGAATACGTTCTCGTGGTAGTCGAGGCCCAGGCGGGCGCTCCAATCGGCCAACGCGGAATTCGCTTCGGGCCGGCCCACAAAGACCACGTCGTGCTGACGAAGATCTTCGTCAGTCACTTCGAAATCTTTGCGGATGGGAACGGCGCTCTCATACTGGTCGAGAAAACGCTTCTGCAACTGCTCGGCCGCATAGCGATTGGCGCCCGCTTCGCGCACCGTGCCGTAAACCAGCATCGCCGAATCGAGGCGGCCTAACACATCGGTGGTCTGATAGGCCGGACCGTTGCCCACGTCAACCGAAAACTTCGTGTCTGCGCCCCCGGCCGCGACGAGGAATGACGCCGCAGTCACCTTCTGCGTCGTATTTTGGGCGAAGAAATCGCGCATCAGTTTCAGGAAGGCGTCGTCCCCCATCCGCTGGCGTAGCTGGTCCAGGAACAATTCGCCCTTTATGGCTTCCAGCCAGGGGAGTTCTTCCGGCCTGGCCGCGATGTGCAATCGCCGATACGCGGCGCGCCGCTCATTCAACGCGCGATCCAGGTCATCCGACTTGAGGTCGCGATAATACATCGCCGACCCCGCCACGAACCACGTATCCGCATCGTGGGCGGGCAAGAGCCAGCCCTTCCACAGGCTGTCCTTATCGAACGTCTTTTCTTTCGCGGGTACATTCTTGTGGTCCGCCGCGGTGTCGCCCGCCAGGCGGGTCTTTTCGTTTGCCGTTATAGCGGCGCCGAGCCCCTGGGAGACTTCGCCGCGGAAGAGATGATAGCCGGAGGGAAATAGTCCGTCGTTTTTCTCATAGCCCTGCCGGTCGCGGCCGCCTGCGACCCACTCGCGCTGGTTGGGCTTGCCGATGGCCGCCCAGAGCATCAGGTTCTGCGCCATGTCCGCGGTGGCGATCTTGGCATCCATGGTGGCTGAACTCACCAGCGGCGCGGTGCGAAACGCCAGGAATCCGAACTGCTCGTCGATCTGCCCGCGATACTTGTGATAGAGACGCTGCCAGGCTTCATCGCGCGGATGGGGTTCATAGGGCACGAACTCCGGATCGCCCAGCGGATCGGGAACATACTCGAGGCGGACATCCAGATCCTTGGCGTTGTTGTTGCCCCAGTAGAAACCTTCGGTCCCGCCGAACCATTCGTTCTTCGAACTACGCCACAGCTTGGTGCGTGCGGTGCCCAGCTCGTACATGGCGATTTCGTTATTCTTGGCGTCGCCGATCAGCCACTCGTTGGTGTAGAGGCCGTTGTTGTGCGTGCCCAGACGCTCCACCACTTCGTCTACGTTGCCGCCGTATTGGATGGCTTCGCGCGCGCGGAACGCCACCGGCGTGCCCTGGATATTGAATGGCGACTGGCGGATGGTGGTCTCGGTCAGAACCACGCCCGCATCGTTCTGATACCAATCCGTGCCGCTCTCAATGCCGCCGGGATAACTCTGCATGATCATGCGGTGCCCTTTGTCGGGCTTGATATCCAGCATCACGTTGGTCTGCTCGGCCAGCGTGAGCGGCCACCACGTTACATGGCCGATCACCATTTTGCCGTCACGCGTAGCGGGCCCGGTGGCGGCGAAGGCGCTGCAATGATCCATTACCGAATCGTGAGCGGAATCGTGCTTGGGTCCGGCATAGGAAGGCGTGTCCAGGTGCAGGCCCTCGAGCCCGGTGGGCGTCATGCGCATGGCACCGCGCAGTTCCCCCAATTCGACGGTGGTGTTGGCGACCACGATATCCACCAGGTCGATGCGCCGGCCCAGCCACTTGGCGCCGGCATCGGAGGCGCCATCGGCGATGCCCTTCATCTCTTCCAGGATTTCGCGGTCGAAACCGCGCAGGAAAAGCGCGTTGACCGTGGTGCGCAGCTGGCCCCAACTCTCCGCGTCGGCTTTGGCGTCCAGCTCGGCGGCGCAACGTTCGAGATATTCCGGAATCTCGTGCGCCATCAGATGACCGTGCTGGTAGCCGCGCTCGTAAGGCCGGCCTTCGATGTGCAGATAGATCCAGCCGGCCGAAGGATACCGATACGCCGGGCCGAAGGTGCGGACGGTGGCTGCCGGCGGATCATCGGCGGCGGCTTCATCCAGCGTGACACCGGAAAACCAGGCTTTGCCCGTGAACGCACCGCCATTGCCCACGGTGAGCAGAATGCGATCTTCGGCGCGGCTGGCGACGAAGCGCAGGGCGAGGCGGGTCCATTGGCGCGTACCGCCCAGGGCAACCGAATGTACATCGAACGGCATGGATGCCATGGTAAGCGCGGCGCCGATGGCGATCGGGGAGCGGTCCAGGTCGCGCACCTGCACGTCTTCGGTGCGCACCCATCCGCTTAACTCATAGCTCCTGCCGATGTGTAGGGTGACGGGCGCCGAGTGTATAGAGGCATCCAATGAGCTGCCCGGCTCGACGCGCAGGGAGCCGTTGTTTTCATGCGAAACAGATGCATCCACGGCCAGCACGCCGCGTTCGGCGGTCCAGCCGGTGGCGCCGCGTTCCACGGTGGGTCGAAATGGCGGTGCGCCGGCACGCAGCAGGCTGCCGGCCAGAAAAGAAGCGAGCACGCAAGAAAGGACACGAATCACAGGCAACTCCCTCAAGTCTGTTATACACCCTGTGGCACCTGTTATACTGCGCTTCTTGCTGACTTTCCTCTGCCTCGCCAGTTACGAAAAGGGCCACGACTTCATGCGCGAAGCCAAGCGGCAGGGCGCGCGCGTCTTTCTGATTACCTCGCTCAGCCTGAAGGATAAGGCCAACTGGCCGCGCGACAGCATCGACGACATCTTCTATATGCCGGACCAGGACAAAAGCTGGAACCGCAACGATACCTTGCTGGCCATCAGCCACCTGGCGCGCACGGAGTCGATCGATCGCGTGGTGGCGCTGGACGATTTCGACCTGGAGATGGCCGCCTCGCTGCGCGAACACCTGCGCATACCGGGCATGGGCGAAACTACGACGCGCTATTTTCGCGACAAGCTGGCCATGCGCATGCAGGCCATGGAAGCCGGCCTGAATGTGCCCGAATTCGTGCATTTGCTGAACGACGCGAAGGTGCTGGATTTTACCGATCGCGTGGCGCCGCCGTGGGTGCTGAAGCCGCGCTTGATGGCGGGCGCCATCGGAATCCAGGTGATCCACTCGCGCGATGAATTGCACGACGCGGACCGGGCGCTGGGCGACCGTCGTTCGTTCTTCCTGGTGGAGCGGTTCGTGGCGGGCGATGTCTGCCACGTGGATTCGATCGTGTACGAGAACCAGATTCTGTTTGCGGTAGCCAGCCAATACGGCCGTCCGCCGCTGGACGTTTCGCACGGCGGCGGCATCTTCACCACGCGCCTGCTGGAGCGCGGGTCTCCCGATGCGCAGGCGCTGCTGGCCAAGAACCAGCGCGTGCTGGCGGCCATGGGGCTGCTGCGCGGCGTTTCGCATACCGAGTTCATCAAGGGTCACGACGGCGTGCTGTATTTCCTCGAAACTTCGGCGCGCGTAGGCGGCGCGCATATCGCGGATCTGGTGGAAGCAGCCACCGGTCTGAATCTGTGGGCGGAGTGGGCCAGGGTCGAAATCGCCGGCGGAAAGCTGCCCTATGCGCCGCCTCCGCCAGCGAACGATTACGCCGGGCTGCTGGTGTCGCTGGCCAGGCAGGAGCATCCGGATACTTCGGCGTATAACGATCCGGAGATTGTCTGGCGGATGCAATTGCCGCATCACGTGGGACTGATCGTAAAATCGGCGCGCCGCGAGCGGGTGGCCGAGTTACTGGACCAATATGCCGAACGGGTGCAGCGGGACTTCGCCACGGTAGCTCCGCCCCGCGATAAACCGACCAACTGATGGCCATGTCTATGCCCAGCCCGGCGGCCCGCACTAAGTTATCAACCGCGCAATGGGCCGCTCTGTTACTGTTGGTCGTTTCCATCTTTATAAACTACATTGACCGCAGCAATCTTTCGATTGCCGTAGCTTTGCCGGCGCCCAAAGGTCTGAGCCTGGACCCGGCGCGGCAAGGCTACCTTTTGTCTGCTTTCTTTGCGACTTATGCGTTGTTCCAGTTACTGGGCATCGTCGGATTCGTTCTGGACCGCGTGAATGTCAGTTGGGTTTACTTCATGGCATTCTTAGTGTGGTCCGCAGCTACTGCCGCCACGGGCCTGGCTAGCGGGTTCGCCGTCCTGTTTGCCTTGCGGTTGTTACTCGGGGTGGGGGAATCGGCGGCGTATCCATGTTACTCGAAGACCTTCGCCACTTACTACCCGGAGCATCATCGCGGCCTGGCTAACGGCCTGATCGACGCGGGCTCGAAATTCGGCCCGGCGCTGGGAATGCTGGTGGGAGGCCTGCTGATGGCCCGTTTTGGATGGCGGCCGTTCTTTGTGGTGCTGGGCGCGGCCAGCCTGATCTGGCTCATACCCTGGCTGAAGTGGATGCCGCGCGGGAAAGGCATCGTCACGGCGGCGCACCTGGTGGACCCGCCCCGCGTTTTTCACATACTGGGGCAGCGCTCGGCTTGGGGTTCGTTCGGCGGATTGTTTTGCGGCAATTACTATTGGTATTTTCTGCTCACCTGGCTGCCGTCTTACATGGTTAAGGAACGCCACTTTTCCAAAGATCACATGGCTAACATGAGTGCGCTGGCGTTTCTGGCGATCGGAGTTTCTTCGGCGTTCTGCGGATGGCTCTCGGACCACTGGATCGCCGCCGGCGCCACGCCTACGCGCGTGCGGAAGACATTCACCGTGGGTGGACTGACATTGTCCACGATTATTCTGCCAGTGGCGATAGTGGATAACAAGGATACCGCCATGATCCTGCTGTTTCTGGCTTGCCTGTTCTTTGGGCTGTGGAGTTCGAACCACTGGGCGCTGATCCAGACGCTGGCGGGTCCGCCTGCCGCCGGCAAATGGACGGCCGTGCAGAACGGCGTGGGAAACCTGGCGGGCGTAGCGGCTCCGGCTTTGACCGGTTTGGTGGTGGCGACGACGGGGCAGTTTTTTTGGGCTTTTGCGGTAGCTGCAGGGTTTGCGCTGGCGGGCGCGTTCTTTTATATGTTCGTGATCGGGCGGATTGAGCAGGTGGATTGGGGTCGCCGGTAGGGCACTGATACCCCCATTTGCGCACGGTCGATACCCCCATAAGTTGGCTTCAAATGGTAATTTCCACATAAAATGTGCCGGGACGGCTAAGCTGGTTGGCCGCGAGCAGGATGTCTACCTGTGCAGAGCGTAGCATTGGAAACGTTGGAAAATCGGGGCGGATTCCCGCTTCTCCTTTATTTTCAGGAGCTGGAGCGGTGCAACGGTCAGTGACTGGCCCACGGCGTTAGCGCAACACAGCGAACCCAGCGGCACCCGCCAAGGCGCGATCGAAGGTGACCCAGTCTTCGCAACCCGCCGTGCGGCCGATTTCGCCGATCAGATAGTCTGCAAAATCGCCTCTGCCGGTCCGGAACGCTTCCAGGCTGCGGCGCACGAGCGCATCATTCTCTACTTGAAATTGTTTCGTTTGCAGGATCAGTTCCAGTGTCCGAATAACGGTAGTGTCACGAGGTGCGTTGCCATGATAACAGCAAGCGCTTGCCGTGTGTTACGGTGGGCCTATGGCAAAACGTCAAGACCTAAGGGCGCTGCGGCGCATGATTTCGGAAGCGCACCAGATTATCGAAACCTCGCCAGAACTACCACAGGGCCGCACGGCACGGGCACTGGAGTTGCTCGGGGATTCGGTCGCCCTGGCGGATTTTTTATTGACTATCGAACCGGCAGCGGTATTAGGCAAAATGGGCGGGAAGGCCACGGCGAAACGTGGTCCGGAATACTTTCGCAAGATCGCCGGGATGCGCAAAACAAAGGCTGGCGGCAGGCCGCGCAAAGATGCGTAATAAACTTGGCTCAGTCCTTTGGCGAAGCTGGCGGTTTGACACCAAGTGCATGAAACACTAAAGCGCCACCTCCAAGTATCAAGTACCCCCCGAGAGAATTACCTGTCTGTGTCACCTGTATGTAGATTCCGAGTCCGATAAGGGCTGTAGCAGCTGACAATACGATAACTGCCATTATCGTTTGATGATTCAACTTCTTTTTGCGAAAGTCATGGTCGCGTTCGCTCTGTGTTTCCTTGTTCTGCAACGCCGCGCGATATGCTTGTAGCCTGCAATCCTCTTCGTGCATTTCGGATTGGGCGATAATTTTGGCGGTTTCTGGGTCTGGGCCAAATGTAGTAGTTGTCCTCGCTAAGAATATGGACAGGAGTCCCTTTGCCTCTTGAGGTGGAAGACTTTCGATGGCCTGTTTGACTTCTGGCGGGACAAGAGCCTGAGTCTCTTTTTCGGGAGGACCGTTATCTGGCGGTTTAGACGGCTGAGCGGTATCTGCCATCAACGTTTACGGCTAAGCCATTTTGCACGGAAAGCGGCAAACCTGCTGTAGAAGCGCTCGCGCACTTCCTCTGGTGTAAGCACCTCAACGCGGAACCCACTCATCTCTGAATCCACTGGGACGACGCGGCAAAACGTCTTTCCGGTGACCCGAAGGGAGGCAGCCTTCTTCATGGCTTCATCCAAGCTCAACGGCTCGGAATCCCAGTCCTTGAGCGTGAAAGACTCGTAATCGATTGATTCCAGAAGGCTTGGCATATCAGTTAAGCAATTTACTAGTAACAAAAGTTAGCATGGGCATCCAACTATTGTCAATGTCCATACGCACTTTATTGACGTGTCTGGGAGATAAAAAGAATCTCAACTTTTACATCTTCTGTCTATAAGCGTACCAGAACTCCATACCGCTTTGGTTAATCGACAATGCTTGGTGAGAGGAATAGTGTACATTCAAAAGCTTTAGGCGAGCAGTTCCGCCACACTCCAAACGTGATCAGTAATGCCCGCTTCCATCGCGGGCGTAATCCGCAGTTTGCCGTGAATCTGACAGAAGTTGTACCACGCGAAGTGCAGCGCTACGGCCGCACGGTGATTTTCCAGCTTTTTGCTGAAAGCGTTCGTGAGCCGGGTTAACCGGCGAATCTGCATCCTCATGGTGAGATTCTGGCGCTCCACATGGCTGGTGTAAATCCGCTTCTCATCCGGGTTGCCGCTAATCACGACTTTCACGGCACCTGTGCATTCCGCTGGCGAGTAGCGGTGCTCCGTCTCTTCCGGATTCGCAGCGTACGTCTTTACCAATTGGGCATAGTCGCAGCGGTCGGAGAGCATTTCATCCACTGCGGCAATATACGATTGCAGGCCATCGGTGGTCAATTGAAAGCGCACATCCTTGGACGTTGCACGGCGCACCTTGCGCGCCAGTTCCATCGCGTTGGCACCTGTGCGCCGTCCGCATACGAAGGCCACTACCAGCTTCGTAGCGCGGTCAATTGCCACCCAGTTATAGCAATCGCCGATTTCGTCGTTGTGCGCTTCATCGGGACCTTTGTTCTTCTCTTTGCAATACACAACGTTCCGGCATTCGTCCATCTGGATATCCGTTAGCTGCACGTTCTGGATTAAGCGGTCCATCAGAGATTCGCAGCGCTTCCCGGCAATTAACAACAGGTCGATGATGGTATCCCGCCGAATGCCCGTTAGACGCTCCACGCTGCGAACGGAGCAACCTTCTGTCAGCATCCGGATAGCGCACCCCGTGACACGACCCGAATAACTTCCAGCTTGACTTTTCCGTAGACACTGCTCAACACCCAAACCAACTCACACGGGACCACGACCGAAAGACACAGGAAATCGCCCGCGCCCCGGCACTGTTCCACAAGTCCCTCGGCCAAGGCTGTCTGTTTGACATCGTCCGCCACCAGGTAGCGAACCAGCACGTTTGTGTCGAGGCCTCTCATTGCCCAGCCCCGGGCAATGGCTTCATTCATCTCGTCTACGGAGACAGGGGTTTTTCGTCTACTTCGGACAATCCCCTTCAGTTCGCGAATATCTACATTTTTGCGGGGGCGCATGGTCACTCGTCCTTGCCGGTCGACGTGGAACTCTACGCGGCTGCCGGCCTGAAGACGCAGGCGATCGCGGATCTGCTTGGGAATGGTGATCTGTCCCTTGCTGGTTACGGTGCTTAACACGATGGTGTCCATGCGCCTTACATTGTACCCGACGCCTTACTTGCCGGGAGGGGCAGGTCACGCCCACGCGCCTTTGCGCGCCAGCCAGTTTTTGAAGCTAGACCCTCTCTTACCGGTAATTTGGGATCGCGAGCGGCGTGATTGGCGCGACAGCTTTCACGGTAGGCAACGGTGGCGATAGGGCGATGCCATCGGCCTTCGAGGCGGGACGTCCCGACACCTTCCTGAACGCGATGCACACGCCTGGGCCTCTCAGGTGCGGTGCTCGTTCGAAAGGGAAGCGGCGATGTGTTCCGTAAACGCGTACGGCTTCGCCGACCGCGGCTAATGCGATCGCCAACAACCTGGACATGAGGTTCCGAATCGGCTCCCTCCACAAACAGTGTGTGGCTGCTGCCATACTTTGTTGGAGATGGATGGGGAACTGAGGACAACCGATTCGTTGAAAGCTGCATGGATGACAATCGCAGCTTTCGTGCATTTGAGGAGTCACCACCCAAAACGCTCACGATATGCGACGGAATAGGGTAGTAGGGGCCTCAGCCGCGCAGCGAGGTGTTCACGCCGCTCTCCCACTCCTGCAGCATCCGTTGTCCAATCTCGGCAAACTGCGGATGCTCCTTCGTATAGGAGTGGACTTCTCTGGTGGTCTCCTGAATCGCTTCTGCGATACGTTCCAGAATCTGCCTGATCTTCGCGGGCGTACCGCCCGCCCCGTGTTTCACCGAGCTTCCTGAGTTCCTTTGCCGTTGGCCATCTGGTCGAACCATTGAGGGTCAGGGCCAGGCTGTCTTTCGGGAGGTACACGGACGTGGTCACGAGATCGTAGACGGGCGCGAGTCGTGCTTCGCCCTGTACGTCGTCATAGACGATCCCAAAATTCTTCAGATGCGCGTCGCCATTGCGAAGCGCGCAGTTCAGCGCAATCAGGATGAAGAGCTTCTCCATGTCCTCGTTGACATGCGTGGAGTTCGCGAACTGACCGAATCGCTTCATCACCGAGGTCTCGTAGCTGCCGCGATATTTCTCGTCGGTCCTGCGGGCGTTGAGTACGCAGAAATCCTCGAATCCCCGATAGGTCCCGTCCATGCGCAGATCGAAGCGGTCGATGACCAGCGCCATGCCGTCTTCTGCCAGGCGATAGGGGGGCACTTCGAGTCCGCACTTGCGCGCCGCAGTCAGGCAGAAATACTCGTTGGCGGCAAGCTGCGGATATTCGTTCGGCTCCCACAACTTCACGATATGCGTCGCGCCCCGGTAGCTCTGCGAGAGGCGGTGGCCGGTATGCTCCATCTCGGCGAAGGCTTTTTCGTCGCGCACGAGGATCTTGGGCTGCACGCCGCTGATTCCGGAGAAGGACGCGAACTTCTCAAGCAGGTAGCGGAACAGGTCGCCGCCGCGCTTGCGTTCGAGAATCTCGTCGACCGACTGAAACGGCACGTCCTCGTGCAGCTGTTCCTGGTCGCCGGTATAGCGGATGCGGCCGACCTGCGAGCGGCCCACGATCGACAGCAGGTCGAATTCGTCAAAGGTGCCGGTGGCCTTCGCGAAAGCCAGGCGCAGACGCTCGCGCAGAAACCCCTCCGGCAGGTTCATCTCGAAGATGGGAGGCAGGCCAAAAGGCACGCTCCAGGACGGAAGGCGCACCGGCATCGTAACGGATACCGCGCGCGCGTCAGGCACCCCCGGCAGGTAGGCGAACGTGCTGCCACGCTCGCCGTGACGGTCCAGCAGCCCCGCCTCAGCGGCGTCGGTCCAGACTTTTATCATCGCGATCCTCTTGCATCAGTTCGTCGAGGGTGGGGCGGTGCGACCTTGCCGTCTGGAGCGTCAGCTCTAGCCCAAGGGCGGCAAGCAATTTGGTGAGCTTTGAAAAGCCCAGTTCGCCGGCGCGTCCGTTTTCAAGCGCGTCGAGCGTAGCGCGGCTGACGCCCGCCTTGTGGGAGAGCGCGGCTTGGCTGAGCTTGAGCGTTTTGCGGCGCTTGGCGATCTGGTTGCCTATGGAGACCAAATCCATCATAATGCCTAGTATATTAGGCATTTTCGCTATTTGCAAGCAACTTGCCTAATAGAATAGGCATTTCAAGGAAACGAAGCGTACATGCTGAGTCGTTTTGGCGGCACGCGCGGGCGATGGCCCAGCTAGAGCTAGAGGCCACCAGTGAGGCGGGGTCACGGGCGCTGTGTAGGAGATAATTCTTGTCAACTGGGACATGCCATCAGTGATCGCTGCCTTCATACATGGCTTCGCGGCCGACGGCGTAGTCGCACAGGGGAGGGCTGGCGCGATGATTCGCGGACCAAACAGGTATTCCTCGACGGTCATTCCGCTTGCGTTCGCAACGATGATACATTATCCCGCTATGTCGACGAGGGAGATCTCGCGGTCGCCGACCTTGAATTACTCAACCGTCTGCGCGCTGTGGCGCGGACGAAGTTGTCGGCGAGATCGGCTACGAGGACGATTCCGGCCGCAAAGCTATTTCGTCAAGCAGAACGAGAGCACCATTCGCGCGGCGGCCAGAGATCATCCCTTGGTGGCTTACAACTTCTGCCGGGTTCACGGTTCGCACAAAGCACCTCCTGCCATGGCATCTGGTCTTGCGGCCTCCAGGCGGACGCCAGCAGAACTGCTGACTTAAGTCTTTTCTTTACAATGGTAGGCTTGACATTTGTCTTCGAGTCGTGGCAAACTTGCAGTGTGCTACGGCGAGAAGGGTAGTCTCCAGTACTACGTCCGTTAGTTCGCTTGTTACAAAAGCGAGACAAAAGGGAACTACCATATTATGCCGTACATTTCTGATATCCATATCCTACCGTATTTCAGCCAGGGGAGGTTGTAATGAGCCAATCCCTTGTAGCGCTCAGCGTAAAATTAGAAGCCCGCACGCGCCACGACGGTCGCGTATGGCTAGCATGGTGCCCGCCTCTTGATGTCATGACCCAAGCTGAGAATGAACAGCGGGCGCTGGCATCGTTGCGCGAGGCGGTTGAATTGTGGTTTGAATCTTGTATCGCCCGCAATGTGCTTGACCAAGCGCTGACTGAAGCTGGTTTCCATCGAAGACATCCCGGGGATGATGTTCCTTCCGATGCCAGTTTTGTTAGGGTTGCCGGAGAACGGAGCCACGCCGATTGCGCCGGCGCAGGTGGACCTGGCGCTTTCACCAGAGAACGTGATATTGAAGTATCTATACCGGCTTACATAGCCGCGCAATGCGTTTCGTCGGGCGATCCGCGTGTCTCCAATTGACTGGAAAAAACTCGTCAAGCTTTGCGAGGGTGAGAGTTGCCTACTCGATAGGGAAAGGGCGACCACTACATCATGACCAGGCCGGGCCTTGCCCGGCCAGTTGTGATTCCCAAGAAGGACGACCTGTCCGAGGATATCGTCTTATCGGTCGGTAGGACGCTTGGACTGAACCGCAAGGCACTTGAACAAAAGCTGAACCCAAAACGTAGGAAATCCAGAACACGACCACAACCACCGCTTCCAGGGCCACAAGCACCAGCCATTGATCCACCTTCAGAGTAGCTCCGCGCCGATTGAATATTGCACCCACACAGCCCTCTCCCACTACCACGTGTGTGGTATAGTATTTTTATACATCATACCGAATAAATAACCAATGGACACCCTGGCAGGAATCGTCGGATACCGCGGCTATAGTGGCGCCGAACTCGCCCGCATACTCGAACGCCATCCGCGCGTCTCCCCCATTCTCCTTGAGCATCGCGAAGACGCCGGTGTCCACCCCCGTACCCACACTTCGTCCGGCCCACGGCATGCCCGCTGCACGCCTGAAACCGTTCGCACCGATGGCATCTCCATCGTGTTCCTGGCCACCCCACCGGAAGTTTCCATGGAGCTCGCGCCTACCCTTCTCACGGCCGGCGCCAAAGTCATCGATTTGAGCGGTGCTTTTCGATTGCGCACGCCCGCCGCCTACTCCGTCTGGTACAAAGAGCCCCACACGCAGCCCGCACTGCTGGCCGAAGCCGCTTATGGATTGCCGGAATTCTGCCGCGAACGCATCCCTTCGGCTCGCTTGGTTGCCAATCCCGGCTGCTATCCCACGGCAGCCAACCTGGCCATCCGTCCGCTGCTCGACGCCGGCATCGTCGATCGCCAGGCCGGCATCGTTTGCGATGCCAAGTCCGGTGTGAGCGGCGCGGGCCGCAAGCCCTCGCTCAAGACCAGCTTTTGCGAGGTCGTGGGCAACTTTTCGGCTTACGCGGTCCTCCATCACCGGCACGTTCCTGAGGTGCTCATGATTTCCGGCCTGGAGGAGCGCGAGTTCAGCTTCACCGCCCAGCTTCTGCCGGTGGACCGCGGCATCCTGGAGACCATCTATTTCCGCACCGCACAAGCCGCCACGGCCGACGATCTGCTGGCCATCTACGCGCGGCGCTATGCCGGCGAGCCCTTCATCCGGCTGTACACCGCGGGCCATCTGCCGGACCTGCACGCGGTGCTGCGCACCAACTATTGCGATATCGGAGCCGCCGTGGATGCCGCCACCGGACGGGCGGTAGTCGTCAGCGCCATCGATAATCTGGTAAAAGGCGCGGCCGGGCAGGCGGTGCAGAACATGAATCTGCTGCTCGGGTACCCGGAGACGGAGGGGCTGCTGTGAAGTTGCTCGTGAAAATCGGCGGTACGCTGCTGGATGCCGACGCCACGCGCGAAGAGTTGGCGCGGCAGATCGCGGCCATCGCCCGACGCGCCGCGCTGGTGATCGTGCACGGCGGCGGCCAACAGATGACGCGATATCTGGCCGAACGCGGCGTCGCGAGCCAGTTCGTCAACGGGCTGCGGGTGACCACGCCGACGGTTCTCGATGCGGTCATCAAGGTAGTGGCCGGAAGCGTAAACCGGCAACTGGTCGCCGCGCTGACCCATGCGGGCGCGCGGGCGGTAGGCATATCCGGTATCGATGCCGGCCTGGTGGAAGCCGAGCAAATGGATCCCGCGTTGGGGAGCGTCGGCCGCGTCACGCGCGCCGATCCTCGGTTGCTCCATGCGCTGCTGGCGGCCGGTTTCCTGCCGGTGGTGGCATGCGTGGCGGGCGACCGGGAGGGCCGCTTTTATAATGTCAACGCCGATCAGATGGCCGTGGCCTGCGCCGTGGCGTTTGGCGCCGAACAGTTGATTTTCCTCACCGATGTGGCAGGCGTCCTCAATGAAGGCAAGCGCCTGATGCCGCGGCTGACCGTGGAATCGAGCCAATCGCTGATCGCCGCGGGTGTGGCCACCGGCGGTATGCTGGCCAAGCTCAATGCGGCGCACAGCGCACTGCGCCAGGGCGTGCCCCAAGTGCGCATCTGCGCCGGCGCGGCGGATCACGTTCTGGAACGCATACTGGCAGGCGAAGAGATAGGCACCCGCTTGTCGGTGGAGGAGGTTTACGCCCGATGATCAGCGCCCTGCGGGAAGACGGGGTATTCGAGCATGCCGGCGAAACCGCTTTGCTCCCGGAATTTCTCGTACGAAAAGCCGCCATGCACGATATCGGGCCGATTCTGGCGCTGATCAACGGCTACGCGGCCAAGGGAGTCATGCTGCCGCGCACGGAGTTAGAGGTTTCCGAAGACATCCGCGATTTCTCCGTCATCGTGAGGGAAGGCCGCCTGGTGGGCTGCGGCGCGCTGCATTTTTACACGCCTTCCATCGCGGAGATTCGGTCGTTGGCCGTGGCCGAAGAGGTTAAGACAAACGGCATTGGCCGGCGGCTGATCGAAGCTCTGATCCGCGAGGCGGTGGAGTATTCGCTGGACGCCGTGTTCGCATTCACCTACGTGCCCGGTTTTTTCGGCAAGATGGGCTTCGCCGAAGTCGAACGCGGCGAGCTGCCGTTGAAGGCGTGGAAGGACTGCGTACGTTGCCCAAAGTTTCAATGCTGTGACGAAATCGCGGTCCTGCGTGTTCTACGCCCCGATTACTCTAGAAATAATCAACAATACCGCCAAGGTGAAGACATGCAGTTCGTTCAACTGCCTGTACTGCGCGGCTAGTCCTCCGCTCATCCCCATGGGAATACCCGCAAACGCGGGGTCATAGTCCCGATCAACGAATAATATTTGGATTTTCGGAGATGAATTTCCCCGCAACATACACTATACTCTGTAATAGGACAAAGCAGTCCTTAAATATCTGGAGTGAGAAAACATGCGAGCCCAAACGGTTGATGTGAAATCATCGAATGGCCGGGTGCTGTGCTGCACCGTCTTTCGCCCCGGCGGCAAGAAACTACTGGCGAAAGGACATGTGATCAGCGACGACGACATCCGCGTCCTCGAATCCGAGGGCATGGCATCCATTTGGGTGACCGAACTGGAAGATGGCGAGGTCGGCGAAGACGATGCCGTCTGCGCGGTCGCCAGCGAGATGGGCTGCGGCAGTCTCGAAATCCGCCTGGCGGCGGGCGGGCGGGCGAATTTGCAGGCCACCGAGAAGTGTTGCGTGCTGGTCGACGACGAACTGCTGAAACAGATCAACTGCAGCGGCAGCGTGGTAATCGCCACCGGGCTGAATTTCGGTTTTGCGACGCCGGGGCAGCGCATAGCTACGGTGAAGAGCGCGCCCTTTGCCGTTTCACGCACGCAGTTGGATGCCGTGGTCAGCATGATCAAAGAGCGCGGTCCGATCCTGCAAGCGCGCCCCATGCGCAACCCCACCGTAGGCGTTTTGTACACCGATCCGCTCAATGGAGAACGCGCCCGCCAGTTGTTTGAAAACATCATGCATCAGCGGCTCGAGCACTTCGGCGTGTCCCCCACCTTCGCCCTCTCCTGCACCGAGGATGAAGCCTCGGTAGGCAGAAGCCTGCTGCAATTGCTGCGCTCGAAACCCGCCCTGATCATGATCGCCTCCACCACGGCGCCGGCAGGTCCGGAAGATGTAGTCGGGCGGGCCATGGAAAAGGCCGGTGGCCGGGTGGAGCGTTTCCTGGCGCCCGTGGAACCCGGCAATCTGCTGCTGTTGGCCTATAAAGACGATGTGCCGATGGTTTCGGCGCCGGGTTGCTTCCGCTCCGCTAAAGCAAATGTGGTAGACTTGGTTCTTCCGCCATTACTGGCGCGCTACCGGGTCTCAGGTTGGGAAGTCGGTTGCCTGGGACACGGGGGTTTACTCGGATAATCGTCGGTCTCCTCCACCCCTGCGGGTTGCGACCTCCGAACAACCTGCAGGTGCTCCTCTAACCGGGCGTTCTAACGAGCGCCCGGTCTTTTTTTTTGCCTTTTTGTGGGGCAGGCTCTCAGCCCAATGCCACTTGGTTTTCTTGCTCGAATTTTGCAGAGCCCCATGTGCGGACGAGTGTCTCATTTGGGCCGTGCCTAAGACAGGCGTAGCGGAAGCGGTTTCGAATCTGGCTGTTGAAGTAGCAGCCCTTTGAGTTGGCGGCGAGTAGAGCTTGGTGGATAGCCGCTGGAACAGCGAAGTAAAGGTAAATTGCCCCGTCGCAAAACGCCAACTGGAGCAGCGCCGCGCTGACGTCGTAGGTCACACTGGCTAGTAGGGTAGAGTCCACCTGAACGGTCGCAGGTGCAGTGAGGGTCATTTCGTTTGCCCTCCGTTTTCGGCGCTTCTCTGGCGCCGCGGAAAGTGCCCGCCCCGCCCCCAGACTTCGCGGGGATAAGCTCGGACGCGGGAACGATTCGGCAATTTGCCCTGCGCTGCGTAGCGCAACATGCGCTCCAACCGCTGCTGGTATTCCTCGTCGGTGGCGGCGTGGTCTAAACCCGGCAGGGCCGCTGTGACCACCGTTTGCACAAAAGAAAAACTGAGCTGCCGTGGAGTGATGTGGGCGCGCCGTGCCGCCAGGCACATAACCGCCCGCACCAGGTTGTAGGCCGCAATCGCCAGCAGTAGTTCTTTTTCCACCATATCCGGACTCTTGCAGTTGAGTTGATGCAACCCCACCGTGCGCTTGAGGGACCGCAGATCGGTCTCCACATTCCAGCGCAACTTGTAGATCCCCAGGATCTCCGCGACCGGCAGATCCAGCGTCGTAAACAGATACAGCAGTTCGTGCGGGCGGGACGGATTCGTACACACTATCAGTCGTCCTTCCACCGTCGCCTGCTCCGGCAACTGCGGGTGGGCGGCGCGATCCCAGCGACTAGCCCGCCAGACTACCCTCCGCTCCGTGCCCTGCAACAGTGCGCCCCCCATGATCTTTTGTGCGCGCGCCTGGGTCAGTCGCAAGATCATGCATCGCTGGCTCTGCTGGGTCGCATAGGCGAAGGCGAAGATCCCAAAGTTGCCATCCCCCAGCACCACCGCATCGGCCGGTAACCTTCCTAGTGCCTGTTCGGCCAACCCCTGCTCGCTCACCGCCTCGTCGCCATACATCGCTCCCCAACTCGGTCGCAGAGCCAGTCCGCTGAACACATCGTGGAATACCACAATCCGCATCACCGGCCAATGGTTCTGCCCATGTTGATTGTGCCCGGGTGAAAACCTCCGCACCAGTTCCGGGGTATGCTGCAACTGGAGGCTCGATCCATCGATCAGCATCACGGGCCGCTGCAGGCCCGCCCATCCCTCTTGCATTTCCGCCCGGAGCTGCTCGACCATGCGATCCATGACTTCCCCGACTATCAGTTTCGGTAATTTTTGCCGCGCTTGACAATAGCTCCCCGTGGCCGCGGATACCTTCTCTTCGGTCCACCGTTTGCTGTCGCTGACCAGATCTTGGGCACCACCCTGCAGCAGGTGCTGCACCGCAGCGGCTAAACTTCGGTTCCCCTGCAGGCGCTGCCAGATCATCAGCCATATCACCACGGCGGCGCTGTAGACCCCTTCCCGGAACACGTATCCGTGCTTGCGGCTGAGACTGTGGAAAAACCAGGCTGGTGCGACCTTTTGGAACAGCCGCAATAATTGAAACGTGTCGGCAGAGTTCATGTACAAACATAACTCGACTATTTTGTTTGGGCTGCCCTCCTAAGCCGAGCGACATACGAGGGGCCCTCCTTGGTGCGCAAATGGGGTTCTGCAAAATTCGAGCAAGAAAACCAAGTGGCATTGGGCTCTCAGCCTGCGGCGGCCTCTCAGGCCGCCGGCCGCACCCTCTCTCAAAGAACTCGATGATCAACAGGCGGGTCTGGAGACCCGCCGCAGACCTGGAGGTCTGCCCCACGGCAGCTCAGTTGCCGGCGCCGGCAGTCACCGGCCGTCCCTCTTCTCCCTCCCGCCGCCTGGGCGGCTGCGGTTTCGGCAAAGGCTTGCGCGGCAGCATTTCATCGCGCGTGGCGGCGTCGTAAACCACCGCCGCCATAATCGCCGACGCCTCCATCAGGTCGCCAGCCTGCAAATGGTCGTACATGTCGGCGGTCGAATGATGCGTGTCGCTCGAGTAATCCATGGGATCCTGAATAAACTGGAAGCCGGGCAGTCCCACGGCGTCGAACGACTGGTGATCCGTGCCGCCCGTGTTGCGGATGGTCACCGTATTCGCGCTGTAATCTTTAAATGGATCGAGCCATGCCTGGAAGATGGACCGCATCATATCGTTGCCCTGCAGGTAAACGCCCCTGATCTTTCCCGTGCCGTTGTCCAGGTTGAAATAGCCCGAAAGCCTGGCATGCTCAGGCTTCAGCGCCATGGTCTCGCGATCCGCGAAGTGCTCCTTGACATACGCGCGCGATCCCAGCAGTCCTTCTTCTTCGCCGGTCCATAGCGCCATCCGCACCGTGCGCGGCATCTTCAGATCCAGCGCCTTCAATATGCGCATGGCCTCCAGCACCACGGCGCTGCCGGCGCCATTGTCGGTCGCGCCCGTGCCGCCCGTCCACGAATCCAGGTGCGCACCCAGCATCACCAGTTCGTCTTTCTTGGCCGCGCCGGGCAGTTCGCCGGTGACCGTGAAAGAATCCAGCGTATCGTCCAAAAACTTGTTCTGAATATCGAATTCCAGGGTGACCGGAATCTTTTTGTCGATGAGCCGCGCGATGCGGTTGTACTGCTCGACTTCGAGCGCCACCGACGGCGGCGGCAGCGGCTTCTTGGGATCCTGCGATCCGGCATTCATGCCGAATACGATGCCGCTGGTGGCCCGATAGCTCGGCGTCAAGGTCACCAGTACTCCTTCGTCGGTCAGGAACTGGTTCACCTTATCGCGAAACTTCTCGCGCGCCTCGCGATTGAACGGCTGCCCAGGTCCTGGCCCACCAGGCCGCGGCGGCTGTCCGGGAACCAGGGGAATCGGGTTGGCAAACGGCGAGCGCGCCGAAGGATCGGGCGCCAGCATCTCCGACGCCAGTTCGGTGTCGGTGAATCGCTTCAAGTCCGGTTCAGTCTCCGAAACCAACGGCCGGGCATCCTCTAATAGCACGATCTTTCCCTTCAGCTTTCCTTTAAACTTCTCGAGGTCGGCATCGGTCCTTAGGACAGCCAGCACCGGCTCTCCGGAAACCGCACCGTTGGTGCCCGGCGACCACGGGCGCGCGAAACCGTTCAGCGGCGCAAACTGTGGTTCCTTCTGTTGCGCGCTAAAATGGACGCAAGTCCAGCCCTTCCCGAATGGCCCCCACTTTTCCATGCCGGGGTTGGCCAGCCCCCACTCGGTCATGCGGCGTACCGCCCATTCCGCGGCGGCCTTCAAGCCCGGCGAACCTGTCAATCGGGGACCGTACACGTCGGCCAGGTAAAACGCATTTTCCATCACTTTGGAGTTTTGGAATTCCTCCGCCTTAATGCGGTTCACGGTTAAGAGATCAACCTTCTCTTCCGCCAGCAGAAGAGGGGCAAGAAGGAGCAGCGGAACATATTTCATAATGTTGACGAGATTATCATATCTATGGCCACGCGATGCGCGCGGATATTCGCCGAAGGCGGTGTCCGCCGCGTTGATCGTCTCCACGGGCCCGACTCCGCCCTCCAGATACGCGCGCAAGTATGGAGGGCGGTCGCGGTTCTGGCTCTCCGGTTCCATCCGCATAGGCCCGGGGAGTCTCACCCGAGCCGCTCGCAGAACCGTACGTGAACCTCTCAGCTCATACGGCTTCCACCATGGAGCCACGCCGCACGCCCATCTGCCAGTGTGCAAACAGATTCGGGTCGCGCCGGGAAATGCGCGCCACTCCTTGCCCTGCCCTGTCGCGGATGACCACGCAGCTTCTTGTATTTCCGCTCAGCCCAGCCGGCGAGCCAGCGATCCAGTTGGCACATCGGTGGATGCAGCGCCGAGCGATAAAGCCGCTCGTAATATTAAAGCCAACCCGAATCTTCGGGTTGAACATCCGGGACAGATCCTCGATATGCTTGTTGCTGCGTAAATGCAGGTCCCAGCTTCGAATCTTCACCCGAATCGCTTTCACCGCCAACCGGATGCGCTTCTGCGTTGACTTCCGCGATTTATCATGCGACGGGTGTTCGCGTGCGCGATCTACCGATCTGGATTGAACAGTTGCTCGGTTGAACGCCGGCAAATCGAGGCAAGGCGGGACTGGCGTCGCGCTCCGTTGGCGCACTTTTCTACTTCAGTTCGAAGCAGGGCGAGAACCAGTTCACTGCCGCTGGAAGGCAAGCATCAGGACGCCATGGTCCGGACGTTCCACCGTGAGCCGCAATGTTCCGTCAGGTTGCAGAGTGTACCGCTCCACCGTGGTAGCGCCATCCTGCGTGGTCGTGACCTGAAGGACGTCACCCTGCCACTTGGCCTTGGACTTTATGGTTTTACCTTCGTGAATGGTGGAGTTTTCACTCCCATCGTCGCTGAAGGTGTAGGAAGCCGTTCCGAAGTCGCCGCTGAAATTGAATGTGCGAGACACATAAATGTGGTGCTGCCGTTCACTAATGGTCAGATTACCCGTTTGGATGGCCTGGTGACCGCCGAAATCACTCTGCGTGGGTACGAGCACCCAAGTACCGTCCAGGTTGTGATGCGAACTAGCAACGGCCAAAGCAGCTAAGATCACGCCCGCGGCCATTCGCATTAAGACAGCTATTTGAGATCGATAATACACCAGTACCCTCCTGCGCAAAAATTGATTGCGAAGCGGAAGATGTTGCACTATTAGGCGAGCCGTTCGGAGACGGCCCGCCTATCCGTTTACTAACGCCAGTGCCCTTCGACCATAACGTATCCGCCACCCCGATGGACCCAGCGGTGCGCCACCCAGCGTGCATGGGGATGGGGAGGCAGTTCCCATCTTCCCGGGACCCAGACGTACGCGCTGCCATTCCAGTTTTGGTAACCGTTAATCCATACATAACCCGCGCCGGGCGCCGCCGGTCTTGTCTCCACCACAGCGGCTGGGGGCGCCACTTTAACAACTACCTCCGCCATAGCTGTGCCGAGAGTTAGCGCACTGGCAAAGGCCAGACCTATCAGACTCTTACGCAACATCGCTTACTCCTTTGATTTTGATTGGAAACTACTGCATTCCTGGAAGAGTTGGAGCAAGCGCTTTGCCACACCGATTGTTATCGAAGCTGTCGCATCATATTCGGCGATCTTTCGGCATCGGTATGTGCGGAGCTATACACAACCCGGCCGGTTGTTTGTGTGAAGGAATTGCCGTGGGGACCAGGATTATGGTGCATCGCCCGAAGCGCGGGTGCTGAGTGGTGGGTGGGGCTTGCTAACATCCGGGAAAGTTGTTTTTCGATAATTCACATCTGTGCCTGGCCGCTTTGCGCTTATCATGCGAGAGGAACTCCATGATCAGTAACAGTAGAACAGCGCGACTGTTTTGTATTGCCGTCACGAGCCTCGCAGCGGCGCAAGCACAGCCCAGCGGTTGGACGCGACCGGTAGCACTGAGCACCGGCGGTCAGGGTTGGGAAGCCGCCGCGGCCATGGATGCGAACGGGAACCTGGTCGCACTTTGAGATTAGCGCACTAGCCAGGACCAACTGTGGTCCCGCGCGAAGCCGGCCGCCGGCAATTGGGGACGCCCAAGTCAGGTATCGCCGGCACTTCAGACCACATTGGTTTTTCCGGTTGTGCGAATCAGCGCGGCAGGATTTGCTACCGCGGTGTGGACCGATTCCGATGGCGTGTGGACCGCCGACCGGCCGCCTACCGGGAACTGGAATCCGCCGCAGCTCCTGGTCTCCGGCGCGTCCGGTCCTACCTTCGTAATGAATGCGCATGGCGATGCCGCGGTAGTCTGGACCGCGGGTGGGCCGCCCCGGGTACGCAGAGCGCCGTGCCGGCGACACTGCGGCCTGCGGGCGAAGGCTGGACCACGCCACAGACCCTGGCGAGCGGCATGTATGTTACCGCCGATCATGCGGGGATAAGCGCGGAGGGCGCGGTGATCGCAACATGGGAAACCTATCATGCGTTTTGCAACTCCGAAGGATGCGTGTTCAGTCACTTCGCCCTGCACACCTCCCGGCACGATGTGGGCGGCGGCTGGGTGTGGTCGGGCGTCTTATTGGGGCCGGATAAGCAGGCGATGCTGGTGGCGCTGAGCGGCTCAGGCGCCTACGTCTCGGCTACACAGGGTAGTTCCGGGGGTGACTGGAGCGAGTTCAATACGGTTGTCGATGTGCAAGGGATCTCGATTGTTTCCGATGTTGCGAGCGACAGTGCGGGCAACGTAACCATGATCTACGAGACGATCGGCTTTGGATCACATGCGTTCGCGGTGGAGGGTTCGATCAGCAGCAATGCCTGGGCGCCGCCCGTGCTTCTATCCGGCAGTGACATGACGGTCAGCCAGATATATTTCGCTGTCGCGGCGAACGGCGTCGGAGTAGCGGTGTGGTTGTCCAGCAGCGAGACTCCCGAAATCCACGCCGTTATCAGAGACAGCGCCAGCGGCACATGGAGTACGCCCGTCACTGTCTCCACGGGGGCAAGCAGCTAAATCTCCCCAGAAGCCGCCGCGGTAAGTACATCCGGAAGCGCGATCATCGTGTATTCCGGGTATAACAAGTCCGATATACACACCGAGTACGCTTCAAACTATACCCCTTAGCAGGATGCGAAAAGCACGTTGGCGGGGCCGCTTCCTCAGCGTTGCGGCCCTGAGCCGCGCGCCGCAGGGAGAAAGACATATGAAATTGAGCTTGTTATCGGGGATCCTCCTGGCTGGGCTAGTGACTAACCCGGCGCTCTCTCCGGCGCAAACACCCAGCTTTCAAGGGCTGGGCCAGAAGCCCGGATCGACATTCGCCGGGGGAGCCTACAGCATCGCCATCTCGGGCGATGGTTCCACGATTATGGGCTACGGATGGGTGTGCACCGGCGGGCAGAGTAAGTGCAACTCTACAGACATGGTGCGGGCCTATATTTGGACCGTGCCCGTTGGATTGGCCGCGGGACCACGTCTGGCCGCCATCGACCGTATAGAGCACGGTATTGCCGACCGCCCAACCATGCTGGCTATCGAGGAATCGCACGGCCGTCAGTTGATCGGTGGTTCCGCTGGTTTGGGTGTGCCACGTCACGCCGCTATTGGCAGTGTGTAGAATGACTCCGCCATCTCCCACGGCCCAGCCTTCAGTGGCCGAAACCATATCCAGTCCATACAGGTTCTGGCCTGTGGGCAAGGGGCCTTGCAGGCGCCAGAGCCCGCTCGATTGCGCCGCCAGGGGGAGCATCCAGACAAGCGTTCCGAAGAGATAACGCGATCGCATTCGTTCCTCGCTTTCCGGCTCCGTTACAGCTTGAACACTTGTACAACAAGGGGTAGGCGCGAAAGGTATCCGCTTTGTAAAGAGCGCGTAAATTAGAAGCTTCGCGCTAAGATCAGCCAGGGTAAGATCAATAGGTGGATCAGTTCGCTTTTGATTTCGCTCCGGCACGCCGTGTATATTCGGTCAGCGAGCTGAATGCGGCGATTCGCGCGGTGCTCGAAAACACGTTTCCGGACGTTTGGGTCTCCGGCGAAATCTCCGGCGTCAAGCTGGCGACCAGCGGCCATTACTACTTCACGTTGAAGGAGCGCGAGGCGCAAGTGCGCGCGGTGGCCTTCCGGTCCGCGCATCGCTATTGGAAATTCAAGCCGCGAGACGGACTGGCGGTATTGGCGCGCGGCCGCATCGATGTGTTCGAGGCACGCGGGGAATATCAGCTCATCGTGGAATTGCTGGAGCCGCTGGGACACGGCGCGCTGCAGCTGGCCTTCGAAGAACTCAAGAAGAAACTGGCCGCGGAGGGTTTGTTCGAACCTGCGCGCAAGCGGCCATTGCCGCGGTATCCTTGGCGCATCGGGATTGTTACTTCGCCGCGCGGCGCGGTGATTTCCGATATGGTGCAGATCCTCTCGCGCCGGTTCCCGGGCCTGCACATCCGGCTTTTCCCCGCGCTGGTGCAGGGTGATGGTTCGGTGGAGGAGGTCTGCCGCGGCCTGGATTATTTCAGCCGACACGCCTGGGCGGAACTGGTGATCCTGGCCCGCGGCGGCGGCTCGCTCGAAGATCTCTGGACCTTTAACGAAGAAGCCGTGGCCCGCGCTATCGCCCGATGCACGGTGCCGGTGGTATCGGCCGTGGGACATGAAAGCGATGTGACCATCGCCGATTTCGTGGCGGACCTGCGCGCGCCCACGCCCTCGGCCGCAGCCGAGTTGATCGTCTGCACGCGCCAGGAATTGCTGGAGCGCATCGCCGGCGGCCAACAGAAGCTGACTCACGCAGTCCGCTACCATCTGGCCCTACTCGGGCGGCGCTGGCAGCAGCAAGGCATCGAAAGGCCGCTGGGACTGCTGCATCGCGCCATCGGGCGCCAGGCCCAGCGCACCGATGAACTGGAATTCCGGCTGCGCGATCTTTTGCGCACCCGGCTCGAACGCCAGGCCCGCGGGCACCGCGCGCTCGCGGCGCGGTTACATTATTTCGATCTGCGCCCGCGCTTCGCGTCCGATCGCCGCCGTCTGGATCAGGCCCACGCCGCCGCTTTGCAGTCGCTGCGCTCGAAACTCGCGCGCCGCCGCGGCGCCGTCGAGCAGCTCTCCGCCAAGCTGTCCCAACTCAGTCCGCTGTTGATACTCGACCGCGGCTACGCTATCGTTACTAATCAGGCGGGCGCCATCGTCAAGGATAGCGCCGCGGCTCCGCCCACGACTGCCATCCAGGTGCGTCTCGCCAAGGGCCGGCTTGATGCTACAGTATCTAACAGCAGTTGAATCGCGCCGCGATCGGGTTCATGTGCGTCCATCCGTGGTTCCGGCTGCGCCCGCTTGCGGAATCGTACGAAGACGGCTAGAATCAGGAGTTTCGAAAGTCCAGGAGGAAGTATGGCATCAATCGCCGAGAGGGTGAAGCAGATTATCGTCGAGCAACTGGGCGTGGACGAAGCCCAGGTGGAGGACAACGCGTCGTTCGTGGACGACCTGGGCGCCGATTCGCTCGACATCGTAGAACTGGTCATGGCCTTCGAAGAAGCCTTTGAACTGGAAATTCCCGACGAGGACGCCGAAAAAATAGCCACCGTAAAGGACGCCATCACTTACATCGAAAATAAGTCGGCCAAGAAGTAGCGGCGCGACGTTTTTTCCCAGGAGTATTTGCGTGTCACGCAGAGTGGTCGTAACCGGTGTGGGCTTGCTTTCCTCGGTGGGCATCGGAACCGAAGCAACCTGGCAAGGCGTGCTGGCGGGTAAGAGCGGGATCGGACCGATCACGGCTTTCGATGCGCATCTGTTTTCCTGCCGCATTGCCGGCGCCATCCAAGGTTTCGATCCGGCTCTTTATATCGAAAAAAAGGAAATCAAGAAGATGGGGCGTTTCATCCAGTTCGCCATTGCGGCGTCGGATTGCGCCACCAGTTCGGCGGGCTTGCATGTGGATCCGGCCGAGGCCGAGAACGTGGGCGTCTACATCGGCAGCGGCATCGGCGGATTCGAGGTCATCGAGCGCGAACACCAGACGCTCCTGGAGTTCGGTCCCCGCCGCATCTCCCCGTTTTTCATTCCGGCCACCATCGTCAACCTGGCTTCGGGGTACGTATCGATCCGGACCGGGGCGAAAGGTCCGAATTCGGCGACAGCCACCGCCTGCACCACCAGCGCGCACTCCATCGGCGACTCATTCCGCCTGATCCAGCACGGCGATGCCGATGTCATGATCTGCGGCGGGACGGAAGCCTGCATCACTCCCATGGGTATTGGCGGATTCGCGGCGATGCGCGCGCTCTCTACACGCAATGACGAACCGCAGCGCGCGTCGCGTCCCTGGGACCTGAACCGCGACGGCTTCGTGGTGGGCGAAGGGTCCGGCATCCTGGTACTGGAAGAGTTGGAACATGCCCGCCGGCGCGGCGCGCGCATTCTGGCAGAGACCGTGGGATACGGCATGAGCGCCGACGCTTTCCACGTCACCGCACCGCCGCCGGATGGGGATGGCGCATTTCGCGTGATGCGCAACGCCCTGCGCGACGCGGGCATCCAGCCGGAGCAAATCGATTACATCAACGCGCACGGCACGTCCACCGATGTGGGCGACCGCGCGGAAACGGCTGCGATCAAGCGCTGCTTTGGTGCGCATGCCCTTAAGGTGGCGGTAAGCTCCACCAAATCCATGACCGGACATCTGCTGGGCGGCGCCGGCGGACTGGAAGCCGGCATCACGGTACTGGCGATTCGCGATCAGGTGGCCCCGCCCACCATCAATTACGAAACTCCCGATCCCGAATGCGATTTGGATTATGTGCCGAATAAGGCGCGTCCTATGCGCATCGATTATGCGCTGTCCAACTCCTTCGGCTTTGGAGGAACGAATGGTGCTCTTATTTTCAAGCGATATACGGAGTGAGAGGAGAGAGAAGACAGGAGTCAGGAGTCAGGAGTCAGAAGCCAGACTTCGGGCGCTGCCGCAGTATTGGGATTCTGTCTTCTGTCTCCTGACTTCTGTCTCCTGCATTTCTCATGAAAATCATTGTCTGTATTAAGCAAGTTCCGGCCCGCGATTCGCAACTGCGCGTCGCGTCATCGGGTGCCTGGATTCAGGATGCCGATCTCAGTTACGAGATCAATGAGCCCGATGCTTACGCCTTGGAAGAAGGCCTGCAACTGAAAGAGAAACACGGGGGCGAAGTGGTGGTGCTGTGCGCCGGACCCGCGCGCGCCGCGCAAACCATTCGTGAAGCCCTCGCCAAGGGCGCTGACCGCGCCATCCACATCGAAGAGGAAAACATCGGCGCATTCGATCCGCTGGGCGCGGCACGCCTGCTGGCCGCGGCTTTGGCGCCTGAAAAGCCCGACCTGGTGCTTACCGGCCTGCAATCCGACGACCTCGGTTATGGCCAGACCGGCGTGATTCTGGCCGAGTTACTGGGACTGCCGCACGCCACGATCATCATGCAGGTGGAGAAGCAGGATGGCTCCATCCGCGTAAAGCGGGAACTGGAGGACGGCTGGTTTCAGCATGTGGAGATGCCTTTGCCGGCGCTGCTCACGATTCAATCCGGCATCAACAAGCTACGCTACGCCACGCTCATGGGAATCAAGAAGGCCAAGAACAAGGAGATGCGCGCGGTGACCGCCGCCGCTTTGGGTGTTAGTGCCGCATCTGGTTCCATCCAACTCAGCCGCGTGTATCTGCCAGGCCGCTCGAAGCAGACCCAACTATTTGAAGGTCCGCCCAAGGAGTGCGCGGCGAAACTGGTCGAGAAACTCAAATTCGAGGCGCGCGTCATATGAGCATTCTGGTGGTGATGGAACAACGCGCGGTCCAGGGCCCGCCGGCCTGGAGCCGCATGTCTTGGGAGACGCTGGCGGCCGGCCAGCAGCTCGCGCGCGAGTTACAGCAGCCTGTTTCGGCCGCTGTGCTGGGACAGGGTGTCGAGAACCTTGCCGCGGAACTTACCGGTAAGAAGCTCGATCGCGCATATCTCGTCGAGCATGAGTTACTCAAAGACTATACACCCGATACTTATGCGGCGGCCGTGCGCCAGTTAGTCGAAAAGACACAAGCTGGTATTGTGCTCTTTCCACATACTTACCAGGTGCGCGATTTTCTGCCCAAGCTGGCCACGGCGCTGGGACGCGTGGCGGTGAGCGACGTGGTGGCGCACCGCATCGAGGATGGAAAGCTGATCCTGGTGCGCCAGCTTTTTCAGGGTAAGCTGAATGTGGACGTGCGCTTCACCGGCGACCCACCTTACTTCGCTTCGTTGCAGGCGGGCGCCTACCGGGCCGATCAACTGGAAGCCGGATCGGCTCCGCTCGAAAAATTCACGCCGCAGCTTTCACCCAGCCGCATCAAGCCGCTGGATCTTTTCCGGGAAGCCGCGCGCGCCGTGGACCTGACCGCCGCCGAGATCATCGTATCGGTTGGCCGCGGCATCAAGGAAGCCGACAACATCCCGATTGTGCAGAAGTTGGCGGACGCGCTGGGCGCGGAGCTGGCGGCTTCGCGGCCGATTTGCGATTCCGGCTGGCTGCCGATGGAGCGCCAGGTGGGCAGCTCCGGGCAAACCGTGGCGCCTAAGATGTACCTGGCTGTGGGTATCTCCGGCGCGATTCAGCACCTGGTCGGCATGAAAGGCTCCAAGACCATCGTGGCGATTAATAAGGATGCCAACGCGCCGATTTTCGAGGTGGCCGATTACGGCATTGTGGGCGACTTGTTCCAGGTGGTGCCGGCGCTGGTGGAGGAGATAAAGAAGGCCAAGGCGTAAGAGGATGCGGCTTGGCCGTTCAGCTGCGGGCTACAATGGGTAACGCGACCATGCCCACCAAACGGAGGCCTAAGCTGCCAAAGCCGGAGCGGCTGCCAGCCCCGGAGTCCGCCGCACCCGAAGAGCTGCCCGAGATTATCGACACGCTGTACCGCAAGATTCAAAAGGCTCCGCCGGGCAAGAAAAATTGTGCGGCTGCGGCTGTGAATGAACTAAACCGGCTGATGGACCTCTCCGAGTCACTACTCGCCGACGCCGCATCAGACCCTGAACTGGCGATTCTGCGCGCGCAGTCGTCTCCCGAATACCTGAATGCCCTGCGATCTCTCGATCCACTTGCGCCGGCGTTCGCGCGCGGGGCGCAGGCACGGCTCGAACTTCTCAGGCAGGGTGGCGGCGTTTATACCAGCGACCGGGTTGCTGAACTCCTTGGTATCTCACCGCAAACGGTGGTCAAGCGGCACAGCAGCGGCAAGCTGCTCGCGTTGACGTTCGGCCGCGGTGGTTTGCGTTATCCGCGATGGCAGTTCGACATAGGGAGGTCCGCCGTTATCGCTGGCCTGGAAGAAGTGCTGTCTGTTCTGGCGAAGCACGACGCCTGGATGCAGAATGTCTTCTTCCTCAGTTCCAATAGCCGCCTTGATGACCGGCGTCCCCTCGACGTGCTGAAGGAGGGTGGCTTCGAACTGGTGCTGGATGCGGCACGATCGTTTCTGCAGCAGGGAGCTGCCTGACATTGGGTTCTGCCGGGACCGCATCCGGCTCCGCCGTCCGACCTCCATACCCGCAAGCTGCCGGTTCGCCAATTCGAGGGCGAATGCTACCGCACTTACGACCTCAGCCGGAATCCACTTTTTTTCGGCCGATCCGGCACGAAACGCTTCGATGATCCGCGCGGAGAATACGGCGTACTGTACGCTGCCAGAGACACTTATGGTTCCTTTATAGAGACGTTCGGCCAACTTCGTTCGCACCTTATTTCCAGCTCCGAATTGAAGAGCAAGGGGCTGGCAAGGATGGTCGCCCGGCGACCTCTGACATTGGTCGATGCGGCTGAGCCCGGCGCCCTCGCACGCCTCAGCGCGGATAGCCGTCTATTTGCGGCGGATTACGCTATAGCGCAGGTATGGTCGCGAGCTTTCTACGACTATCCTTTCTTTACGGCTTGACGGCATATTGTATCCCGCAAGGCACGACCAGACGCGGGTGTCAATTGCAGTGTTCGACCGCGCCGAAGGCATAGAGGTTATCGATTGCCAGAGTTGGTACGAGGACTACGGGCATGAGGGGAAATTCCTACGTTCGACGTTGGGGGCCATCCTCGACCACTATGGCTTCCGGTTGATCGAAACCGTGGGCCGTCCCCAGAAGAAAGGGCCGGGGAGATCCGAGCAGGGTAGCTTCACTTTCGATTAGATTAGTGGAAGGGGCGTGGGCGATTTGTTCCCGGTGGCTCCGGGCACGCGGGAGCGGATTTGACTCGGGGCGACGCACACACTATGGTGGATTTTGTTGATGGAGATCACGTTCCAGGTCCAGCGACGACGAGGATTCCGGCTTGTTGGTGGCTTCATGGGACGCGCCGGACAACGAGGGCGGCATCACCACGCAAGGGCGTGACCTTCAGGACCTGCAGCAGCGAGTTAGTGAGGCGGTCGAGACGCATTTTGACGCGGGTCAGGCCCCGCGCCGCATCCGGCTGCATTTCGTCAACGACCCGATTCTGATACAGACATGAAGCTGCCGCGGAACGTATCTGGTGCGGCTGCTAGCCGGCGGCTCGGGTCACGCGGCAAGTCGGGTCGCACGCGCGGTTAGCTCGCGGGGACCGCCGGGTCACCGTTCCCATGCATAGCGCCTTAGCTCCAGGCACCCTGCAGAGCATACTACGCCAGGCGGATGTCACTGTGGATGTGTTCCTGGACGTGCTTTAGAAAGTGAGAGGTGCAGCGCGTTCATCGCCGAACGCTAAGCGCGCGCGGTACCCACATCACGTCCTGGTGAGCATCCAGCAGTTCCCGCTCCTCATGTTCGCGGCCCGCGAAGTAGCCGGCCAAATCGGCGCTGTGTTTCAGATAGTAGCCGATCACCTGGTAGACATCGGCCAATGGCAGGCCGGGGAAGGCTTGCGCGATCTCCTCCAGATCCAGCGTGACACGCGTTTCCCGATCCGATAGACGCCATGCACATCTTTCGCCAAGGGAATCGCATCTACAACTTCGATCACGGCTATTTCTCGATTATCACTCCATTACAATAGGAACTTCATGCCGCACCGGCTGCGCCACGCGATTTGCAATGAAATCTTCGAAAACTGGGGTTTTGCGGACGCGTGCCGCGCCATCCGGCAAGCTGGTTACACGGGAATCGAGATCGCGCCGTTCACCCTGGCTGAAGATCCGGCGACTCTGCCGGCCGCGCGCCGCCGCGAATGCCGCGATATCATTGCTTCCGAAGGCTTGCAGTTCGTGGGCCTGCACTGGTTGATGGTCAGCCCCGAGGGTTTGCACGTCACCACGCCCGATGCCGGCCTACGCTACCGGAGTTGGCAACACATCGGCCATCTCATCGATCTCTGCGCCGATCTCGGTCGCGACGGCATCCTGGTGTTCGGCTCGCCCAAGCAGCGCGGCACAACCGGCGGGCTGAACCGTGCGGAGGCCACCCAGCATTTCGTCGATGGCCTGGCCGCCGCTGCCGCGCACGCGGGCGAACGCGGCGTCACCATCCTGATGGAAGCGCTGCCGCTCAACCAATGCGATGTGGTGACTTCGCTCGACGAAGCCGCACGGCTGGTGCGCCAGATCAATCACCCCGCTATCCGCACGATGTTCGACTGCCACAATGCCATCGACGAAACCGAGCCGCACGCCGCGCTGGTCGAACGCCACTACGAGTTGATCCGCCACATACACGTCAACGAACTGGATGGCCGCCATCCCGGCACCGGATCTTACAATTTCGAGCCGCTGTTTGATGTACTACGCCGGCGCGGGTATGGCGGCTGGGTATCACTCGAGGTATTTGACTTCGCGCCGGGCGCCGAAACAATTGCCCGCGACTCACTTCGTTATCTGGAGAATCAATGAGTAAATACGTAGTTACCGGAGGGGCGGGTTTCATAGGCTCGGCTATT
Organism: Bryobacterales bacterium; assembly: GCA_963756605.1. Lineage (GTDB taxonomy): Bacteria > Acidobacteriota > Terriglobia > Bryobacterales > Bryobacteraceae > Bog-159. The sequence continues at coordinate 165,531 of CAVWOT010000003.1, forward strand.
GTACGGGGGTTACTGCGGGAAGGCGCGCGCCAGGTGGTGGTGCTCGATAACTTTCTCTCCGGCCACCAGGAAAACCTCGACGAGGTGCGTCCCTCCATCGACGTGCAGCGCGCCGATATTCGCAATTACGACGAGATAGCCCCTATTCTGAAGGGCGCCGCCGTGGTCTTTCACGAAGCGGCCATCCCATCGGTGCCCCGCTCCATCGACGATCCGGTCCCCTCGCACGAAATCAATATCGATGGCACATTTAACGTGCTGCGCGCGGCGGCGGAAGGCGGCGGCGGCCGCGTGGTGTACGCCGCATCGTCCTCGGCATATGGTGACAGCGAGGTGATGCCGAAAGTCGAGACCATGATTCCGCGGCCTAAGTCTCCATATGCGCTGCAAAAACTTGTTGGTGAATACTACGCGCAGATCTTCGCGACTACCTTCGGTATCGAGACCGTTTCGCTGCGGTACTTCAATGTCTTCGGACCGCGGCAGGATCCCTCCAGTCAGTACTCCGGCGTGCTGTCGGTATTCATCAAAGCGATCGCCGAGCGGCGCGCACCGACAATATTCGGAGACGGCCAGCAGTCCCGCGATTTCACTTATGTGGAAGACGTAGTGGAGTTGAATCTGAAAGCGGCGCGCGCGCCGGGTGTTTCGGGCAGGTTATTCAACGGCGGCAATGGCGGGCGGATCACGCTGAATGAGGCGTGGCGGCTGGTGCAGCAGATCGAAGGCGTGAACATTCCGGCACGGTACGGTCCGCCGCGCCCCGGCGACGTGCACGATTCGCAGGCCGACACTACTTCCGCTGTTGCGGGTCTGGGACACGCGCCGCGCTTCTCCTTCGAAGAGGGGCTACGGCTGACACTCGCATGGTACAAAGCACAACAGACCCGGTGAGCCTGGCGCGTGAGCCGCTGTATCTGCGCGGTATCGAGCTTTACGGCGCCGGCGAGTTCTTCCGATGCCACGAAGTGCTGGAAGAATTGTGGACGCCGATGCGCGGCCCGCACCGTCTGTTTCTGCAGGCTTTGATCCATTTCGCGGTGGCGTTCTATCACCAGGAGCGGTCGAATCCGGCGGGTGCCGAGCGGCAGTTGCGCAAGGCGCTGCGCAAAATCGAGCGCTACTTGCCGTTCTACGAAGGCGTCGATACGGCCACTCTTTACCGGGAAGGGCAGCTTTGCGTGCGGCGCATTTTGGCCGGGGAGCGACCCGCGCCGCCGCGCATGCTGCTGGATCCGGGGCGGACGCTTTAGCGTAATGCCACATAGTTTTCCAGGAATCTGAGTGCGCGAAGCTGAGGGGCTGGCAGGTCGCTGCTGTGGGGAAGACGTCCAGGTCTGAAGGCCGGCGTGGACGCCGGCCGCAGGACTGGAGTCCTGCCCCACAACAGCGACTATTGCGCGATGGCTTTCTGGATAGCCGACTCCGCCACGGGTGCCATCAGCGCATAGCCTTTGCCGTTCGGATGCAGCCCGTCGTCCGAGTAACCTTCGCGTAACATGCCCTGGTCATCGACCGTGGCGCTATAGTAATCGGCAAACGTGGCGTGGGCTTTGGCCGCGTAGTCCCGCAGCCACCCATTCAGCTTCAGAATGTCCGCCGGCGGGCGGCCCACGGTCTGCTTGTTTTTCGTGTAATCGCTGATCGGCGTCAGAGAGCAGAGAACGACCTTGATGCCATGGGCCTGCGCCAGTTCGGTCATTGCCTGGAAGTTCTCCTCGATCATAGTGATGGTCGCGGGTCCGGTGTTTCGCGCGATATCGTTGGTGCCGGCGAGGATGATGAGCGCCGCGGGCTTCAGATCGATCACATCAGGATACATGCGCACCAGCATCTGTGGAGTCGTCTGGCCGCTGATGCCGCGATTCACATACGGCTTGTCCGGGAAAGATTGCGCGAGCTTCCAGCCATCGGTAATGGAGTCGCCCAGAAACACGACGCGCCGCGATTCGGCGGGCTGCGCCTTCAGGCGCTCATTGTCCTGATGATAGCGGCCGAGCTGATTCCAATCCTGGAGCTGGTCGGCGAGATTCCGTGCGGCGAACACCAGGCAGCAGTTGGCCTTGGGTGGATTGTATTCTTCCACCAACTGGCTGCGGGCGGCGGCGGGCAACAGCATCAGCGGGAGCAGGTACAGTGAGATGTTTCGCGGCATCGGTTCTCCTTAGGCTTACGGATCCCAGCATAACCCGCCGCACCGCTGATTCCCAGCCGCGGGCGCGCGAGATCTCGGCCGTCACGTGGCCCGCGGCAGGGTAAACAGGAATTTAGAGCCCCGGCCCGGCTCAGATTCCACCCAGATGCGCCCCCCATAGCGCTCCACGATTTTTTGACAGATGGCCAGGCCAATTCCAGTTCCGGGATATTGGTTCCGGTCGTGAAGTCTCTTGAACATGCCGAAGATTTGTGTCTGGAACTGCTTCGGAATCCCTATCCCGTTATCTTCCACGGAAAAGCGCCAGTAATCGGTATCCTCCTGCGCGTCGATCCTGATGCGGGGGATCTCCGCGCTCCTGTATTTCAGCGCGTTCGAAAGCAGATTCTGGAAGAGCTGCACGAGCGGAACCGGCTCGCCGCGCACCGCCGGCAGGGCCCCTATGGAGATTTCGGCCTGAGTTTCATCAATCGTGGCGCGCAGATTTTCTGCGACGGTTTCCAGTATGCCGCCGAGGTTCACCGGCGCCAGTGAGGCGTCGGATTTGGGGCCCGCCTGGGAATAGGACAGCAGGCCGCTGATCAGCGTTTCCATACGATGGGCGCCTTCCACGCAGTAACCCAGGTATTCCGAGGCTTTACCATCCAACTGGTGCCCATACTTTCGCTCGATCATCTCGCTGTAAATAGCGACTTGCCGCAGGGGCTCCTGCAAATCGTGGCTCGCCGAGCGCGCAAACTGCTCCAGGTCGGTATTGGCACGGCGCAGCTCTTCGTTCGTCCGACGCAGGATCTTATCGGTCTCTTTCCTGCTGGTGACATCTTCGGCAATGTAGCTGAAGCGCGGCCGGCCGCTGGGACCAAGTCCCAAGAAGTTCACCCAGGCGCTCAACCAGCGCTGGCCACCGTGCCACAGGTGCTGGTATTCGAATCGAACCGGACGGTCTTCCGCCTGACTTTGGAAATAGTGTTTCAGCCAAATGGCGTCGGAGGGACGGCGGACCCGCGAGGCCCCTTCGGCTGGCGGCGGCAGACTCTCCGATTCGGCGGCCTGAAACCGGACCGTCGCATCGTTAAGATAGACCGGGCGAATTTCGTCGCCTTCCAATTCCACTACTCCCATGAGGAAGGGCGAACTGTCATAAAAACTCTGGAGCGTGGCCTGGCTTTCTTTCAGCGCCTTCTCGGCATCCAGAATCCGCCTGCGCATCGAGAGGTGTGCCGCCACGCGGGCCAGCAGTTCTCGCGCCGTAAACGGCTTAATCAGATAGTCGTCCGCCCCGGCTCCCAGGCCCTCCAGCCGGCTCTCTTCCCCGGCACGGGCGGAAAGCAGAATAAACGGGATGGTCCGGGTTTGTGGCCGCGCCCGCAATTCCTTCAAGAGCCCGAAGCCATCCAACCCCGGCATCATCACGTCGCTCAGGATCAGATCGGGCGGACGCGCGAGAGCGGCGCGGAGGGCATCTTCGCCGTTGGCGACGGCTTCGATGCGATAGCGCCCGTGAAGCAGCCGGGTCACATACTCACGCATGTCGGCGTTGTCGTCCGCCAGAATCACCCGTTCGCCCGCCGTGCCCGACTCCTTTACCGCGCCGCCTTCTTCCCTGGCTACTTCGATGGCTATGCCCGGCCGGGACCCGTTGCTATCGAGCCCGCCGGCCGGCTGCCATCGCAAGGCTTCCTGGACGACGCCCTCCGATCGGGAGCCGGACCTGACCAAAGTACCGGAACGCTTGATCTTGTCCTGCGGCAAATGTCCGGCGCCCAGCGGAATCGTCACGGTAAAAGTAGTTCCCTTGTATACCTGGCTGCGGGCGGCGATCGATCCACCATGCAGCTTGACCAACTCGTGCACCAGCGCCAGCCCGATGCCGGTTCCTTCAATCGTGCGGCCCTTGGCGCCCGCGATCCGATGAAAGCGTTCGAATATGTGCGGCAGTTCGGATTCGGGGATACCCGTGCCGGTGTCCTCCACGGTGAGCAGGGCGTCGCCTCCGCGAGCCGCCAGGGTGATTCTCACACCGCCTTCGAAGGTGAATTTCAGCGCATTCGAAAGAAGATTCAGGACGATCTGCTCCCACATGTCGCGATCCACATAGGCCCGCTCAGGCAGTGCTTCGCATTCGATCCGGAAACTCAGACCGGCCTTTTGCATGGCGGAGCGGAAGTTCGCGGCCAGATCCGCGGTGAATTGGCCGAGCTCGGTCGGCTCGTAGGCCGCTTCGATCCGCCCCGCTTCGATGCGCGTAAACTCCAGCAGGGTATTCACCAGCTTCTGCAGGCGCAGGCCGTTGCGGTACACCAGATCGAGCAGCTCGCGCCGCTCGGGGGTTTGCCCCGGGGCTGCCAACATCTCCTCCACCGGGCTCAGCATCAGCGTCAGGGGCGTGCGGAACTCATGGCTCACATTGGAGAAGAACGTGGTCTTGGCGCGGTCGATTTCCGCCAGCGCTTCGGCGCGCCGGTGCTCCGCTTCATACGCGCGGGCATTCGCCAGTGCAGCGGCAATCTGGCCCGCCAGTAAGTCGATAAAGCCCGTACGCCAGATCGTAGCGTCGATAGGGGTTCGTGCCCACGATGAAGAAACCGGCGGGCTGCTCTTGCCCCTGTTGTTTGATCGGCACGATGGCGGCGTGCTCCACCGGTTTATCCCAGTCGCCGGTAGGCAGAGCCGCAATTTCCTTATGCCCGGATAAGTCGATCAGGCGCGTCGCCGGGTGCACGACGGTTTGCCGCAGGGGCCATGGAAATTCATTTTCCAGTTCAATCGCTTCGGGCGCCAGGGGATGGCCGCTGGGGATGCCGCTCGACGCACGCAGCCGCGCCGTGCCGTCGCGGTCGAACAGGTACGTGAGAGTAAAGGGCAGATCCTTTTGATTACGGCCCAACTGGTCGCGCAGCGTCTGCAGAACCTCGACTTCGGTATTGGTGCTCGCCAGCGCCGCAGCCACATCGCGCAAAGTCGCCACGCGCCGCTCCCCGATCAGCCGCTCGGTCTCCTCGGTGACGACACAAAGCATGCCGGCAATCCGGCCATCGTCGTCGGACAGTGGGCTGTACGAGAAGGTATGATAGGTCTCCTCGGGAAAGCCGCTGCGTTCCAGAAATAAAAGCAACCACTCGTCGTAAGTTGCGGCGCCGGTGGAGATCACGGTCTCGATGCGGGGTCCGATTTCGGGCCAGATCTCGGCCCATACATCGCTGGCGCGTAATCCCAGGGAGCCCGGATGCTTGATGCCGAGGGTGGGCCGGTAGGCATCGTTGTAAAGCATGGTCAACTCAGGGCCCCATGCCATCCACATGGCGTAGCGCGACGACAGCAGGATATTCACGGCGGTGCGCAAGCTCTGGGGCCAGCGCGCGGATGGTCCGAGTGGAGTAGTCGACCAGTCAAACGCGCCGATGCGGGCTTGCATTTCCCCGCCGGCGGGGCCCTTGGCGGGAGATGCGGGCAATCCCTTAACTGAGTCCTGGCCCGAGATCACCCGAACGTCCCCCCTCGGAATTCACGACGCGGTATCGATGGCGCAGGCCACGGTGTGGCGCGCCACAATTTCTTTTACTACGTCGCCCAGGGTCAGGAACTCCTCGATCGTGGCGGGCTTCCGGAAATAGTGAAGCGCCGCGTGCCGGGTAGCCGTTTCGGTATCGCGCGCGGCGCCGGAAGAAGTCATGATTACCACCGGTGTTTGCCCGCACCGCTCGCTGGCCCGCAGAGAACGGAGAATGCACTCGCCATCGCGCTTCGGCAGATATAGGTCGAGAAGGAGAAGCGCCGGACAATCCAGCGTCGAATCCCGATCGAGCCTCTCGATAAATTCTACGGCGCGGTCACCGTCCTGAACAACCCGGAGATCATGCGTGATCTTCCGGTGTTCCAGTGCTTCGCGCACGAGTTGAATATCGGCAGGGTTGTCCTCCGCAAGGAGGATGTACTTGGAGTCAGTGGCCTGGTTGAGCATGCGCCCTTCATACTAAACTAACATTTCGTTTGGCGCATCAGCGGATTTCTTTGATTGGAAAGGCTTGGGATTGTAAGGAGGATCACCGACAATGGCGCACGCTTCAGCGACGCTTCAGCGTGCGCCACAAGGTATCGATATGAAGTACCTGATTACCGCCGGAAACGCCAGTCGCGATGCCATCCAACGACGGGACCGATGAATGGCCGCCTCACGACGACAGGCGCCGGACGGCACACCGGATATGCCGGATACACCGGCGCTCCCACGGTAAAGCCGAATCTCACGGCGGCATTTGCCTGGTGCGGAGCCATCGCCAACATGCCCGCTAACGCGATTACTGGAAGTCCGATCTTTTTCAACATCTTCTTACCCTCCTAGCTCATTCGACGCAGCACTGGGAAGGAAGCACGTAAATGATTGTCAACGCCGGCTCAACAGCCGCCCGGTCACGATTACCGCCGCCATCAGCGCCAGTTCCACGCTATAGCGAAGGGCGTCGGATGGATGCAACAGTCGGCGCACCCATGGATCGCCCATCATCATCTCTCCACCTACCCGGCCGAGAATGGCCACACCCAGGTACATCGTCACCGGATATTTGTCCATGATGAACGCCAGAAAGGTGCTCGAGGAAACCACCAGCGGGATGCTCAATGCCAGTCCGAACGCGATGAGCCAGACATTGCCTTTCGAGGCTCCCGCCACCGCCAGAATATTATCCGTGGACATGGTCAGATCGGCCATCACGATCGAGCCGATCGCGCGCCACAGCTGGCGTGGTGAAGCGGCGGAAGCGTCCGCGGATTTGGCGTCCTTCAAAACTCTGATGGCGATCCAGATGACGAAGACCCCGCCGGCAAATTGCACGTACTCCACTTGAAGCAGCTTGGCGGCCAGGAACGTGACGGCCACGCGGATCAGCACTGCCAGCCAGGCGCCAGTGAGCATGGCGGCACGCCGCTGGAGTTTCGGCAGGGCGCGCACGGCCAGGGCGATTACGAGGGCGTTATCGCCGGCCAACAGCAAGTCAATGACAATAATCGAAAGGCAATCGATCAGGTAGTGGGAGTAACCGCCAGCCAACCCTCACGGTAGCAGTGTGCGCGGCCTTGGAGGGCGGGCTTTAGCCCACGCTTTAGCGTGCAGCTGTCGGCTTCAGCCGACAGACGTCGAACTGAAGTTCGCCGCTGCACGCTAAAGCGTGCGCCACGGCAGTGGTACAGTGTTTCTAAGGAGGGATGTATGGCTCAGTTTACCCGACGTGACTTTATCAAAACCGGCGTGGGCGCCTCGGTGCTCTCAACCGCCGGCGGTACGCTGCTGGCCGAGGCGCCACCGAAGCGCCTGGCCACCGACTGGGTGACGCTTGGCAAATCTAATGTAAAGGTTACCCGTCTGGCGTTCGGCACGGGAACCACCAGCGGCCGCGCGCAACGCGCCCTCGGGCAGGAGGGCTTTACCCGGCTGGTCCGCTACGCTTACGATCGCGGCATCCGTTTCTTCGAAACCGCCGAGAGTTATCACGGCATGCCGGAGATGCTGGCCATCGCCCTGAAGGGCTTGCCGCGCGATAGCTATCGCCTCATGACCAAGTACAGCACGCCGGCGTCCGGCGATCCGGCACCCAAGATCGATCAGTTCCGGCAGCAGCTGAATACGGAATACATCGATATTCTGCTGCTGCACTGCCTGCGCCCGCCCACCTGGGCCACCGATTACGCCAGCCTGCAGGACGGTTTTTCACTGGCGCAGCAGAAGGGCATCATCGCATCTCACGGCGCATCGATCCATGGGCTGCCGGCGCTGCGCACCATCCCGGGCAACCAGTGGCTGCAGATCGCCATGATCCGCATGAACCATAACGGCACTCGCATGGACACGCCCGACATGCGCGACGTGGATCAGTTGGGCAATGTGGAAGAAGTGGTGGCGCACACGCGCAGAGGTTCACCAGCAGGGCATGGGCGTCATCAGCATGAAGCTGGTCGGGGAAGGCCGCTTCACCAAGGCGGAGGATCGCGATGCCTCCATGAAGTTCGCCATGAACCTGGGCTGCGTCGATGCGGTGACCATCGGCTTCACGAATACCGCGCAGATCGACGAAACCATCGACCGCATGAACCGCGTGATGAACGTCTGAGCGCGCCTTAGCGCATCACCTTGACCGCCGCCGGATGCAGTTCGTAGCCGTCGCTCTTTGGCGTCTTCGACGGCCAGCGAGATCAGTTCGGCATCGTCCGTGCCCCGGCTCGAATCCGGATGCGGGTACTTGATCACTTCCGACCCGATGTGCAGATGCACCGTCCAGCCCTTGTGCTTCTTGTCTTCCTGCCAAACCACCTCCGCGCTCTGTGCCGGAGCCAGTTGCGCTGATGTCATATTTGCGTCACCTCCCGACAGTTTGAAAAGTATCAAACTAGGGAGAGTGAGTCAATCCCCCGGTATGCGCGTCCCGGCATGCGAACAATCGACGCGAGCGACCGTTCGTTGCTTGTGGTGTTCGACGACCGGATCTCGCTCGCGGCGCATCGCGACGTGCTGCGCCTGACGCCTCTGCTGCGATCCGTGCGCGGCGTAACCAACGTCCATCCCGCCTACGCTTCGATCCTGATCGATTTCGACCCGCGGAAGATCCGCCACCGGGATGTAGAACGCGCCGCTGCGGAACTCTTCGCGCAGGCGGCGGCCGCGCCCATCGCCCGAGCCGCGCCATTTGGAGATTCCGGTAACGTACGGCGGCGAATACGGGCCGGATCTGGACGCGGTCGCGGCGTTGACCGGGCACACGCCCGATGACGTCGTCGCGATTCATTCGAGCGCCGAATACCTGGTATATTTCCTGGGCTTCTCGCCCGGATTTCCGTATCTGGGCGGATTGCCGGAATCCATCGCCGTGCCGCGTCTGGAGACGCCGCGCCGGCGCGTACCGGCCGGCAGTGTGGCCATCGGCGGATCGCAGACCGGCGTCTATCCCATGGCGTCGCCCAGGCGGATGGCGCATTATCGGGCGCACGCCCCTGCGTCTGTTCGATCCTGCCGCCGATCCGCCGGCGCTACTGCGCATGGGCGATCATGTTAGATTCGTGCCGGTCCGCCAGGCCGCAAAGGGCGCCCTCTGAACCATATTCAGGTGATTTCGCCTGGTCTCGCGACCACTGTGCAGGATCTCGGCCGGCCGGGCTACGCGCACCTGGGCATCTCGGCCTCGGGCGCGGCGGATGCCCTCTCCTTGCGCGCGGGCAACTTGATCGTGGGGAATCCGGAAGGCGCGGCGGCGCTCGAAATGACGCTGGCCGGCGGCATCTTCGAGTTCGAGATAGCGCGCGCTGGTCGCGCTTACCGGCGCGGATTTCGAAGCGAGCATTCCGCTGTGGACCGCGCGTCTGGGTGAAGGCCGGGCGAGCAGGTGCGCTGCGGGCAAGCGCGATCCGGAGCGCGCTGCTATCTGTGCGTGAATGGAGGAATCGACGTGCCGCGAGTGCTGGGCAGCATGTCCACGCACCTGCTGACCGGCCTAGGAGGACTGGAAGGCAGGGCATTGAAACGAGGCGATGTCCTGGCGACTAGGTGGCACACGCCACCACCAGCCCGCCACGCAACCACCAGCCACGTCCACGGGGTTCAGCGCGCGCCACTATCGCGTCACTCGCTCCGCCAACGCCTACCCTCTCAGCGCACTCCGCATGGGAAGTGCAGGAAGACTCCGACCGTATGGGACTCCGCCTGCGCGGCCCAACGCTCGACCGCCACACCGGCCACATGCTCACCGAGGGCGTGCCGCTGGGCGCCATCCAGGTTCCGCCGGACGGCCAGCCCATTATCCTATTCGTGGAGCACCAGACCACCGGCGGCTACCCCAAAATCGCCAACGTTATTTCAGCCGATTTCCACGCGTCGGGCAACTTCGCCCACGCGACCGCGTACGCTTCGAGCAGGTCTCGATCGACGCCGCGCTCACACTCCTCGCGGCGCAGGAGGAGTGGCTTCTTTCCCTGGCATAGGTCCACCACGCTTAATATCGACCGGGCCGTCTGCCTGTGGTACATTCCAGGAATGAGAGTCCTTGTCCTCACATTGCTGGCAGCCGCGGCCGCCTTTGCCCAGAAGGTCTCGGTGGAATTCGACCCGGCCGCCCCGTTCCCCAAGTACCATACCTTCGCCATTCGCGAGGGCATCTTCAACAGCCGCAACCCGCGCCTGAACGGCGAACTGGTGAAGAAGCGCATTGAAGCCGACATCGCGGCCGACCTTTCCGCCCGAGGCCTGGTTATGGTCAACGGACCCGGCCCCGCCGACCTCAATATCCGATATACATTCGGTGCCCAGCGCGGGGTCAGGCCCGAAGCTTATCCCGCCGGATGGCGCGGCTGGGGCACCATTGTGGTGCGTGAACCGTTCGCGGAGGGCACCCTGGTCATCGATATGCGCGACCCAACCAACCATTCGCTGGTCTGGCGCGCCATTTCGTCGGTGGAAAAGAGCGACGCGCTGAAGGTGGAGGGCAAAATCGACGACATGGTGAAGAAGGCGCTGAAGAAATACCCGCCGAAGCCATAGCGCCAAGCCGCGCATCCGCATTTACGAGCCTACCCGGCGTCGGTTGTAGCCCCCAGAAATTCGGGTTAGGCTAACGGTAGTGCACAAACTCCCATCGCTATTTCTGGCCGTCTGCCTGACCGGCGCGGCGCAGAGTCCCTCCGCTACCGCCTGGCGATTCGCGGTTTCGGGCGACTCGCGCAATTGCGGCGATATTGTCATGCCTGCCATTGCCGCCAGCGTGCTGCGGACGGACGCCAAATTTTATTGGCACTTAGGCGATTTCCGCGCGATCTACGATTTCGATGAGGACATGGCGCCACCTGCGCAGCTGCACTTACAGTATCCCCACCTCAATATCATTTCCTACCTGAAAAATGCCTGGCCGGACTTCATCGACCACCAACTGCGGCCCTTCCACTCCCTGGAGGTCTTTCTGGGCATCGGCAATCACGAGATGATTTTCCCGCAAACCCGCGCCGCCTACCGCGTGCAGTTTGAGACCTATCTGAACAGCCCGCGCCTGCGCGCCCAGCGCGATGCCGACCATGACACCGGCGGTTTCCGCACTTACTATCATTGGGTCATGAACGGCGCCGTCGACTTCATCTCGCTCGATAACGCCTCGGACAATGCCTTCGATCCGGAACAGATGGCCTGGTTCCGTAAGCGGCTCGCGGAAGATCGTAAGTCGAGGACCATCGTCACGGTAGTCGTGGGCATGCATGAAACTCTGCCGGGCAGCCGGGGAATGAGCCACAGCATGTGCGATGCGCCTGCCGGAATCTCGAGCGGCCGCGAAGTTTACAACATGTTGTGGGAATTACGCGCCGCCGGCAAGAAGGTTTACGTGCTTGCCAGTCACTCCCACTTCGTCATGGACAACGTTTACGATACGCCTTACTGGAAAGGCCGTGTGCTGCCCGGATGGATCGTGGGCACCGCCGGGGCCGTCCGCTACCGCTTGCCACCGGGCCAGCCCGGCTCGTCGATCGCACGCACTGATGTTTACGGATATCTGCTCGCCACCGTATCGCCCGATGGCTCGATTCGCTTTGATTACCGCGAAATTACGCTTGATGACTTGCGCCTGGCCAACGCCGGTAAGACGCCCGATTCGCTGGTCGAATGGTGCTACTCCGAAAACCGGGACCAAACCATACCACCGCCGAGCGCTTGCGGAGACCGCCTGCCTTAGTGGGGCAGGCACCCGTTACAATAGACCTTTACACTCCCCCCAAGCCCAAATGATCCAACTCACCGGGGCCGCCAAACGCTTCGGCCCCAAAACACTATTCGAAAATTTCGACTGGCTGGTCACGCCCAACGAGCGCGCCGGCATCGTGGGCGCCAACGGCACCGGCAAGTCCACGCTGCTGAAGATCCTGGCCGGCATGGACGGCCTGGACGCCGGCTCCATGGTCACCATGAAAGGCGCCAGCGTCGGCTACCTCCCGCAGGAAGGTCTCTCGCTTTCCGGCCGCACCGTTTTCGCCGAATGCATGACCGTCTTCGCCGATCTGCTGGCCCTCGAACAGGAGCAGGAAACGCTGGCGCACAAGATGTCCGAACTCGACCCCGCGAGCGCCGAGTACGCGCAGGTGGCCGACCGCTTCCACCACGCCGAAGGCGAGTTCCGCGCGCGCGACGGCTTCGCCATCGAAGCGCAGGTCGGCATGGTGCTCTCCGGCCTCGGATTTCCGCAGCGCGAGTGGACCAAGCGCACCGAAGAGTTCTCCGGCGGCTGGCAGATGCGCATCGCGCTGGCCAAGCTGCTGCTCGAAAAACCCAACCTGCTGCTGCTCGACGAGCCCACCAATCACCTCGACCTGGAAGCCCGCAACTGGCTGGAGGGCTACCTCGAATCCTACCCGCACGCCTTCGTGCTGGTCTCGCACGACCGCTATTTCCTGGACGTCACCGTGCGCAAGCTGCTGGAGCTCTGGAACAAGCGCGTGCATTTCTACACCGGCGGCTACTCCCGCTACGAGCAGCAGAAGGCCGAGCGCCTCGCGCAGCTCGAAGCCGCGTACGCCAACCAGCAGGACCGCATCACGCAACTGGAAGCCTTCATCAACCGCTTCCGCTACCAGGCCACCAAGGCCAAGCAGGTGCAGAGCCGCATCAAGGAACTGGAGCGCATCGAGCGCATCGAGATCCCGCCCGAAGAGAAGACCATCCATTTCCGCTTTCCGCAGCCCAAGCCCAGCGGCCGCATCGTGGCGGAGTTCAAGAATGTGGCGAAAAGCTACGGCGATACGCCGGTCTTCGCGGGCGTGAACTTTGTCATCGAGCGCGGCGACCGCGTGGCGCTGGTGGGCGTGAACGGCGCCGGGAAATCGACGCTGATCAAGATTCTGGCCGGCGCCGAGCCGCTCACGTCCGGCGAATACCTGCTCGGCCACAACGCCCAGCCGGATTACTTCGCGCAGGACCAATACAAGGAGCTGGACGTCAACGCGCGCCTGATCGACGACCTGGGCAACGTCGCGCCGCGCGCCACCAACACCGAACTGCGCTCCATTCTGGGCTGTTTCCTGTTCTCCGAAGACGACGTGTTCAAGACCATCGGCGTGCTCTCCGGCGGCGAGCGCAACCGCTACGCACTGGCGCGCATGCTGATGATGCCCTCCAATTTTCTGCTGCTCGACGAGCCCACCAACCACCTGGACCTGCGCGCCAAAGACGTGCTGCTGAACGCGCTACAGGAATTCAGCGGCACGGTGCTGTTCGTCTCGCACGATCGCTACTTCATCGACAAACTGGCCACGCGCGTTTTCGAAGTAGCGGACGGAGCCGTGCAGGTCTTCCCCGGCAACTACGAAGACTACCTCTGGCGCAAAGAAGGGCGGCAGGTAGAACCAGCGCAAGGAACTCGAGCCTCCACCTGCGCCCGCCAAACACAACCACCAGCCACCAGCCCCCAGCCACCAGCCACCTGCCCGCGGCGGCCGCCTCAACCCGATCAAACTGCGGCAGCTCAAGCAGCGGCGCCGCGAGATCGAGGACGAAGTCACCCGCCTGGAAGTGGAAATCGCGGACTACGAACACGCCCTGGCGAACTTCACCAGCGTGGACGAAACCGTGCGCGTCAACGATCTTCTGAATGCCCGCCGCACGGATCTGCTCGGCCTGATGGCGGAGTGGGAAGACGTAGCGCAGACCATCGAGGCAAACAAATGAGCATGCTCTACCTGACCGAACAGCACGTGCGCGATCTGCTGCCCATGCCGGAGTGCATCGGACTGATGCAGACGGTTTTCGCGCGGCTAGCTTCGGGCGAGGCGCTGAACCAGCCGCGGCGACGCTTGATCCTGCCCACTGGCTCGGTGCTGCACTACATGGCCGGCAGTGACGGCCAATACTATGGCGCCAAGATCTACGCGACCAATCCGCGTTACGGCGCGCATTTTCTGTTCCTGCTGTACCGCGCCGCGGATGCCGAGCCGCTGGCGATCATCGAGGCAAATCATCTGGGGCAGATCCGCACGGGTGCGGCCAGCGGCTTGGCGACGAAGTTCATGGCTCGCGAGGACGCCGCTACGCTGGCCATTATCGGCAGCGGGTTTCAGGCGCGCACTCAGTTGGAAGCCATGCTGGCGGTGCGGAATGATCGCGGACGTGCGCGTTTGGAGCCGCAATTCCGGCAACCGCGCGGCCTTCGCCGCCGAAACCACGGAGCGTTTCGGCATTCCAGTTCAAGCCGTCGAAACTGCCGAACAAGCTGTGCACGGCGCACAAATCGTGGTCACCGCCACCTACGCCAAAGAGCCGGTGCTGTCTGCCGAATGGATCGCGCCGGGCACGCACATCAACGCGATGGGATCGAACCAGGCCACCCGCCGCGAAATCCCGGCGGAGTTGGTACGCCGGGCCGACAAGATCGCCGTCGACTCCATTGAGCAGGCCCGTATGGAATCCGGCGACTTGTTGCTGGCGATGGATGAAAAGGACTGGGCCAGCCCGCGGATTGTGGAATTAAAGGATGTGGTGACAGGGCGCGCGCCGGCACGAACACGGCCGGAGCAGGTTACCTTATTTAAGTCGAATGGCCTGGCAGTCGAAGACGTAATCGCAGCCGCGTTCGTCTACGAACGGGCGCGTGCGGCGGGCCTTGGGATCGCGATTCCTCATTCCTGAGCGGGCATTTGTTGTTCGCTGTCGCGCCAGGCGCTGATTTTGAGCCGCCGGCATACCCAGCATAGCGGCTCGCCAACGCCGAGCGAGGTGTCTGCTCCGCAAACCGAGCATTTAGCCGGTTTCCGCAGAATATCGGTGGACAGCGACCTCTTGGCCTGCTCCAGAATTTCTGGGGCGATCACCGGTTCGGATTTGAGTGGCGTCTTCCTTTTCATTTTGGACCTAATCTGACTACACTATAGCGCGCAATCGCCCCGTACGCCAATCCCCAAAAGGTACTGCACGGTTATGCGGCTTCTGCTACCTGTACTACGATGGCCACGTCCAGCGACGCGCCGCACCGGCCACACCGTTGTCCGGGCGAAACGCGCAACTGCTTGCCTATGATATCGATTACTGCGGGCACCGTATGCGTACAAATCGGACAGTGCGCCATCCCACTTACGCCTTTTTCAATAACGGGCTTCATGGCGTTTACCCTCCTATCACATCCGACGCAAAAAACGGGCCGGAGGTTGTGGCATTTTACAAAGTTTTTTTGCGCGGCTTACTGAGCCGCACCGTGAGGACGCCGCATCTGGAGGGCGGGCTTTAGCCAGGCTTTAACCAGGCTTTAACCAGGCTTTAACCAGGCTTTAACCAGGCTTTAACCAGGCTTTAGCCAGGCTTTAGCCAGGCTTTAGCCAGCGCGGGGCTTCAGCCCGCCACAGCATCGCTTTTGGTTATGGCTTGGATGAACGCCACCAACGTGCGGGTGGGCGAGCGGCTTCGGCCTGCGAATTCCTGGGGCGGAGACGGAAATGCTTGGCAAATCATCAAGTGGCTGATCTCGCCGGCCTGCGGCGCTTGGAGATGACGGGGCCATGATTCCGCTTAGAACCCTGCTGCATGGTTCAGGTCGACGAGGGCGTGTTCGTCTAATCATCCTCTGGAGGATCAGCCATTTGACATCCGTCTCAACCTGAGTCGGGCAGCCCCAGCTTTGAAATAGCCATTTATTATGGCTATACTGAATGCTATGGATGTCAGTATTGCGGATGCCAGGAATCGCCTGACTCAATTGGTGCGCCAAGTCGAGGAGGGTGAATCAGTGGTCATTACGCGCAATGGCAAGCCGGTCGCCCAACTCGTGCCGGCCCCCGCCAAGCGCCGCAAGGTGCGGTTGGGAAGTATGCGGGAGCGCATTCGTCTGCTGCCGGGCTGGGACGCACCGGTGGATCTCGATGGCTTTCTTAAGGGCGAAATCTGAGGGGCTACTTACTGGACACCAGTATCGCTCTCGTGGCCATGGCTGCCCCGGAGCGTCTTTCCGCGGCGGCCTTGAAGGCGGTTAATGCGGGACCACACGTACTCAGCGTGCTGACCTATTGGGAGGTGATCCTCAAGTCCGCCAGTGGGAAGCTCGACGTGGGCGATCCGCGCGTGTGGTGGGAGACGGCCCTCGCCGATTTCGCCGCCACCGCATTACCGTTGCGCTCCAATCACGTTACTGAAATTCACCACCTGGCGGCCATCCACCGGGATCCGTTCGACCGGGCGCTGATCGCGCAGGCTACTGTCGAGGATCTCACGCTGGTAACCACGGATGAAAAAATTACCCGGTATACATCCGGCAACCTACGCATAATTCGATGACCGGCGTACGGTGCGGAAGCTATAATCTTGAGTGAGGGGCCCCGTCTGCCTGACTCCATGCAGCGTTTGCTCGAAGCGGTCGAGTTTCGCAATCCGTCGCGCGCGCGCGAAGATATAGCGCGCCTGGGCGACGGCATTCCTGAACGCATCCGTGCCCGCATTCAGTCGCTGCTGGCGTCCGTGCCCGATCCCGACGAAGCGCTGCACTTCCTCGAGCGCTTGCGTGAGGATTCCCCCGCCGCTTTCAATCGCATCACCAGTTCGCCCGCCGCCCTGCGCTGCCTGGTGACCACGTTTTCATACAGCCGCTTCCTTTCCGAAGCCGTGCTGCAGCATCCGGAATGGCTGTTGCAGGCTGCCGATCCGGGTGATCTGCACCGCATGCTGTCGGTAGAGGAATTCACGGAGCGTTTGGCGCAATTCCGGGCGGCCGAAGCCCCCAATCTCCCGGCACCTGTCGTTTTGGCCCGCTTCCGGCGCCGCCAGTCGTTGCGCATCCTGCTGCGCGACGTGATGGGGCTCGCCGCGCTGGCCGACATCACCGGCGAGTTATCCAACCTCGCGGACGCCATTCTGGATTTCGCTTATCGCCAGATTCGCGAACATCTCACCGCGCGCCATGGGCAGCCCTCGGTTCAAGGGCCGGATGAACAATCGCGCCCGTGCGGCTTTGCCGTGATTGCGCTGGGAAAGTTAGGCGGACAGGAACTGAACTACAGTTCCGATATCGACCTGATGTTCGTGTATTCCGGAAATGGCCAGACCGCCGGTCCGGACGTCATTACCAACAAGGAGTTCTTTAAGAAGATCGCCAATCAGTATACCGAGCTGCTTTCCACATACACCGCGGATGGCTCCTGCTATCGCGTGGATCTGCGGTTGCGGCCCGATGGGCGCCTGGGCGAAATCTGTATCTCGCTCGACGGGGCCCGCAGCTATTACCAGGAGCGCGCGCGCGACTGGGAAAAGCAGATGCTCATTAAAGCACGCGTCTCGGCCGGCGATCTCGCCTTGGGTCGCGAGCTTCTGGAATTCGTCGAGCCGCTGATCTATTCGACGACCCTCGATTTCCGCGCGGTCGAAGCGGTCTCCGAAGCTCGCGAGCGCATCAGCGAAAAGCTCGCCGCCAAGCGTCCGCACGCCGGGTTGGATATCAAACTCGCGCCCGGAGGCATCCGCGATATCGAGTTTCTGGTGCAGTGCCTGCAGCGCCTGCATGGGGGCCGCGAGCTTTGGGTGAGGCATGGCGGGACGCTCTTCGCCCTTTCCCGCGTGCACGATAAGAACCTGCTCTCCGCCAGCGAATATGCGCGGCTGGCCTCCGCTTACGAGTTTCTACGCCACATCGAGCACCGGTTGCAGTTCTACGACGACCGCCAGACCCACACGCTGCCCACCAACCCGGAGGAACTCGACGTACTCGCGCACAAGATGCCGGCCGAAATCGGCGACCCGCTCACAGCCGATGCGCTGCAGGTGCGCCTGGAGGAGCATTTGGGCAATGTGCGCGAGATGTATGCCCGTGTCATCCAGGCGCGCAAGCCCATGTACTACATTCCGGTGGAGGGCGAACTGGACGATCGCTGGAAGCCGATCGATCTGGAACTCCCGCCCACGGCGCCTACCAACCTCATGCTCTACCTGGAGCAGCGCGCGCCGGGGTTGGCCGCCGTGCTGGCACGCGCCAAGCTGAATCGCGGCCGGGAGCGCTGCGAGCTCTTTCTGGAGAAAATCTCCGAAGACGCCGGGTGGCTCGCGCGGCTGGACGCCGATTCCAAGCTGGTCGAAAACCTGGTGGACATCTTCGAGCACAGCCAGTATTTCGGCGATCAGCTTTTGCGGCATCCCGAAATGCTGGCGGAGTTGGATCCCTCCGCCCCGCCGCCCCCCGCCGATTCGCCGCACGAAGCGATCGCCGACAGCGCCTCGCTACGCGCCTTTTTCCGCCGACAGATGTTCCGCATCCAGAGCGATAGCGTACTCCGGCCGGCGCCTATCTTTGAAACGCTCGAGCGCACTTCCGATCTGGCCGATGCCGTGATCGCGGCGGCCTATCGCATCGCGCTCGGCGAAGCTCCCCGGCCGGCTCATCCCGAATATGTTCCCGCGCACCAGATGATGGTCGTCTCGTTGGGCCGGCTCGGCATGCGCGAGTTCGACTTAGCTTC
Organism: Bryobacterales bacterium; assembly: GCA_963756605.1. Classification (GTDB taxonomy): domain Bacteria; phylum Acidobacteriota; class Terriglobia; order Bryobacterales; family Bryobacteraceae; genus Bog-159. The sequence goes on from CAVWOT010000003.1 coordinate 184,129, forward strand.
GGACGCCGACCTGATTTTTGTAATTCCCGACGAAGATGCCCCCGAACAGGTCTTCTGGACGGCGGTCGCCGAGCGCATGATCAACGTCATCAGCGCCTATACCGGCGATGGCGTGATGTTTACGGTGGACACGCGCCTGCGCCCCGACGGCCGCGAGGGGGCGCTGGTGCAGCCCGAGGCGGCCTACCGCGAGTACTTCGCCAGGCACGCCGAAGCCTGGGAGGGCATCGCCTACATGAAATCTCGCGCGGTGGCCGGCAACCCGGAGCGCGCCACCGAATTTCTGCACAAACTGCAGGAGTTGGATTGGCGGCGATATGGGCAAGGCGGCCGGTCCCGCAAGGAACTGGCGCAAATGCGCGCGCGCCTCGAGAAAGAGCAGGGCTCCCGCAATCCTCTGAAGGCCGCCATCGGCGGGTACTACGATATCGATTTCGCGCTGATGTATCTCCGCCTGCGCGGCGCCGGTATATTCTATAAGGTGCTGAACACGCCGGCGCGCATCGATGTGATCGAACAGATGGGCCACCTGGAACGCGAAGATGCCGACTTTTTGCGCGATGCGGCCGTGTTCTACCGCGCGATCGATCACGGACTGCGCGTCTCCAGCGGCTATGCGGGGGGGCACCTGCCTACCTCACCTTCCCAATCGGAGCTGCTCGCGGACCTGGTCCGCCGCTGGACTCCCGGCCAGTTGCACGATCAGCGGCTCGATTTGAAGCTCGGCGAGATCCGCCAGAAGACGCGGGAATTCTTCAACCGCGTCTTCGGGGCTTAGCAAATTGCGGAAAAAGTCAGGAAACCGCTTGCGCACGCGCGCGGCTCAGCAACATGCCGCGACTTACCGAGCCGCGACCGTCAGAGAGCGGTAGCCCCAAAGTCATGAACCGTCCGTATGTCCGCCGCGCCTTCCACCTTCTCGGCGCGGTGGTCATCGTCGCTCTGGTCATCGCCTTCTACTTCCGCGTGGTGTCCGTCAACAACACCACTGTGGCCCTGACGCTTCTGCTCGTCATCTTCGGCATCTCCACAGCCTGGGGACTACTGGAGGCCACCGTCGCTTCCGTGGCGGCCGTCCTCGGATTCAATTACTATTTCCTTCCGCCTGTAGGCACCTTCGAAATACAAGACCCTCAGAACTGGGTGTCGCTGACCGCGTTTCTGATCACTGCGGTCATGGCCAGCCAGCTCTCGGTGCGGGCTAAGCGCCGCACGCAGGAAGCCGTCAGCCGCCGCCGCGAAGTCGAAGGTCTGTATGCGCTGAGCCAAAGCCTGCTGCTCAGCGGCAGCGCCCGCACTGCCAGCCAGGACCTGGTCAGCCGCGTGGTAAAAATACTGGGTGTCACGAACGCTGCCTTCCACTCGCGGCTGAGTCCTGAAACTTTTCGTTGGGGGCCGGACGATCCGCTGATCTCCGATGAACAACTGCAGGCCGACCGCGACGAACCCCTCATCGACCGCAGCCGCGGCCTCGCCATCGTCCCCGTCCGCCTGGGCGGTCAGGCGCTGGGCAATCTGGGGCTCAGCGGACCTTTGCCCTCCGAAGAAGTCCTGAATGCCGTCGCCTACCTGGTCGCCATCGGCGTCGAACGCGCACGGGCGCTCGAAGAATCCAGCCGCGCCGAAGCGGCGCGCCAGAGCGAAGTACTCAAATCCGCTTTGCTGGACGCCCTCGCACACGATATTAAAACGCCCCTCACATCCATTAAAGCCGCCATCACCAGCCTGCTCGGCCAGCCCCGCTCGGATGCGGATCGCGAACTGATGACCATCATCCACGAAGAGACGGACCGGCTGAACCGGCTGGTTGCGGAAGTCATCGAGATGGTACGCATTGAAGCGGGTCAACTGCATCTTGAAAAAGGCCCGCAGGATGTAGGCGAGATCATTGGCTCCACCGTCGTGGAACTGAAACCGCAGCTTCAGGATCGGCTTGTCGAAGTGCGGCTGCAGGATGACCTTCCGGTGGCGGATGCCGACTTCGACTTCGTCCGGCAGGCCTTGCGGCAATTGCTGGACAACGCGCTGAAATACTCGCCGCCCGGTTCACCCCTGACGATTTCGGCGCGGGCGGGCGAGGGGCGCATCGTAGTCAGCGTGGCCGATCGCGGAGCCGGCATCGACGAACAGGAGCAATTGCGCATCTTCGACAAATTCTTCCGCGCGCGCGAGCATCGTTTTCGCGTGCCGGGGACCGGCATGGGACTGGCCATTGCCAAAGGGATCGTGGAAGCTCACGGTGGCAAAATCTGGGTCACCAGCGAGCCGGGGCAAGGCACCGTGTTCAGTTTCTCGCTGCCTGTGTACCGTGGTCAAATGGTTCAGTGAGCGCCGGAAAAATTCTGGTTGTAGACGACGACCCGCAGATCCGCCGGGTGATGCGGGCCACCCTGATCGGGCACAAGTACGAAGTCAGCGATGCCCGCAACGGCGAAGATGCGCTCACCCGGATCTCCGCCGAAATGCCGGACCTGGTGCTGCTGGATATGAACATGCCCGGCATAGGCGGACTGGAAACCTGCCAGCACCTGCGCTCGGGATCGGATGTGCCCATCATCATCCTTTCCGTCCGCAACAGCGAAAAAGATAAGGTGGCGGCGCTCGATGCGGGCGCCGACGATTACATCACCAAGCCTTTCGGCATGGAAGAATTGCTGGCGCGCATCCGCGCAGCTCTGCGGCGCGCGCCGACATCGCCGGAAAGCGGTCCGCACGCGGTGGCCACGGCGGACCTCGAAATCGACTTCGATACGCGGCGCGTGCACGTAAGAGGTAAAGAGAAGCGCCTCACACCCAAAGAATTTGAGTTGCTGCGCTATCTCGTTTCGCAAGCCGGCAAGCCGGTGCCGCACCGTGAACTGCTGCAAGCCGTGTGGGGACCGGACCATGGCGATGAACCCGAGTATCTGCGCGTTTTCATAAATCAGTTGCGCAAGAAGATTGAGCCGAATCCGGCAAAGCCGAAGTACATCATGACGGAGCCCTGGGTGGGTTATCGGTTCGCTACATTGGAGCATGAGTCGCCGCCGTCGCAGGAATAGCCGTGGGGCAGGCCTCCAGGCCCGCCATGTGGCGGGACGTGGACGTCCCGCGCAGGCGTAGACGCCTGCCCCACACCTACCGGGCCAGGGCCGCCAGATCTTCCAGGTTGAGCCGGCCCGTGTAGACGGCCATGCCGAGCGCGGCGTGCACGCTCATCGCGACGAGCGCGCGCACTTCATCGAGCGTGGTGATGCCGCCGGCCGCGGTGATTTCCAAAGTCGTGGCGGCGCGCAGACGGCGAAACCAATCGAGATCGGTGCCCTGTAACATCCCTTCCTTATCCACGTAAGTGCACAGGAAGCCGGCGCAGTAAGGCTGTAACTCTGCCAGCACGTCTTCGGCACGCAATTGTGTGAATTCCCGCCAGCCTTTAACGACGATGCGGCCCTGTTTGGAATCGAGCGCGACGACGACGCGGTCTTTGCCGATCGCCGCGGCAAGCTCCGCCAGAAAAGGCCGATTTACGCCGCCGGCAACGAAGGCGGACGTGCCCACGATCACCTTGTGTGCGCCCTGGTCGACTAGCGCCCGCGCCCGGTCGGCCGAGCGCACGCCGCCACCCACCCGCGCGCGGCAATGCGCGGCCACCAGGCGCACCAGATCGTCGTTCGATCCGTTACCCATCGCGGCATTCAGGTCGATCACCTGAATTTCCGGAAACGCGGCAAACCGGCGCAGCATCTCGAGTGGCGGCTCAGCTTCGAGCGCTTTCTCGCGGCCCTGTACGAGCTGCACCACCTTGCCGTCCATCAGGTCGATGCAAGGAAAAATCATTACACTTTGCGCACCGGGATGCCGTGCAGGTCCAGGTGTTCCTTCAGGTCACAGATGCGCAGCGTACCGTAGTGAAACACGGATGCCGCCAGCGCCGCATCGGCTTCGCCATCCGTCAGCACACGCAGGAAGTCGTCCGGCTTGCCCGCGCCTCCTGAGGCGATCACCGGGATATTGGTGGCGCGCGAAATGGCGCGCGTCAACTCGCAATCGAAGCCCTGTTGCACGCCGTCGGTGTCCATCGAAGTAAGCAGAACTTCGCCCGCGCCTAAAGCCTCGCCGCGAGCCGCCCAAGCCACCGCATCCAGATCTTCCGCATCGCGGCCACCGCGTGTGTAGACGGTCCACGCACCCGGCGCACGGCGCCGCGCGTCGATGGCCAGCACTACAGCCTGCGCGCCGAATTCCTGGCTCAACTCGCCGATCAGTTCGGGACGCCGCACGGCTGCGGTGTTGATCGAAACTTTGTCCGCTCCGGACAGCAGGATACCGCGCGCGTCGGCAACCGATCGGATGCCGCCACCCACCGCCAGGGGGATAAACACCTTGCGTGCGGTGCGCGCGACTACTCCGGCCATGATATCGCGCGCGTCACTCGAAGCCGTGATATCCAGGAAGACTAACTCGTCGGCGCCTTCCTGGTTGTAGCGATCGGCCAATTCGACCGGATCGCCGGCATCGCGCAGGTTGACGAAGTTGATGCCCTTGACCACGCGGCCGCCTGTGACGTCGAGGCAGGGAATGATGCGCTTGGCGAGCATCCTACTCCAACTCCACAAAATTCCTGATCAAGCGCAGTCCGGCCAGCCCGGATTTCTCCGGGTGAAACTGCACCGCGAACGTGTTACCCGATTCAAGCACGGCTGTGTAAGGTAACGAGTAAGTGCAAGTCGCAGCGGTCTCGGACATAGTGGGCACATAGTAACTATGCATAAATATGACAAACGTGCCTTGATCGAGTCCAACCAGCAGGCGCGAACCGGGCCGCATTTCGATCTGGTTCCATCCCATATGCGGCAGGCGTACGCCGTTGGGGAAGCGCCGCACGGCGCCCGCGAACAGTCCCAGGCCGCGCGCTGCGGGGGCCTCTTCGCTCGATTCAAACAGCGCTTGCAATCCCAGACAGATGCCCAGAAACGGCACACCCGCGCGAATGCGTTCGATCAGCGCATCGCGCACCTGCATCTGGTCGAGCGCCCGCATCATCTGGCCGAAGTGGCCCACGCCGGGCAGAATAATCTTTGGCGCGGCGCGCAGACCGGCCGCATCGCGCACGATCGTATATTCAGCGCCAATTTCGGCAAGCGTGTTGGCCACCGAACGCAAGTTGCCCGCCCCGTAATCCAGAACGGTAATCATAGCAGTCCCTTCGTGGACGGCAGTTCGTGGCGCAGCCGCCGGTCGGTGGAACACGCATATTTCAAGGCGCGCGCGAAGCATTTGAAGATCGCTTCGATCTTGTGGTGGCTGGAACGGCCATAGAGCACCCGCGCATGCAGGTTTGCGCCGGCGTGATTCACAAAGCCGCCGAAGAAATCTTCCACCAGTTCCGTTTGCAGATCGCCCACCAGGCGCACGCGCACCAGGTCGCGATAGACCAGCGCCGGTCGGCCGCCCAGGTCGAGCGCCACCACGGCCAGGGTCTCGTCCATGGGCAGCACGAAATAGCCGGCGCGGTTAATGCCGCGGCGGTCGCCCAGCGCCTTGGAGAACAACTGGCCGAGCACGATGCCCACGTCTTCCACGGTGTGATGCTGGTCCACGTCCAGATCGCCCTTGGCGGAGACTTGCAGGTCGAAGCCGCCGTGCTTGGCAAACAACTCCAGCATGTGATCGAAGAAGCGGATGCCGGTCGAAACATCGTAGCGCCCGCGGCCTTCGATCTTGAGCGTTGCGCGGATCTGCGTCTCTTTCGTGTCGCGCTGAATTTTGGCGGTGCGCATCACGCGAGCACGCTTTCGAGTTGATTGATTTCGTCCAGAATCGCGACCGCATTTTCGGCCTGGAACAGTGCGCACAACTCCGCCCGGCGCGGACTTTCGGGCGATGCAATACCGATGAACGGCACACCCGCCGCGCGTGCACAGCGCGCATCATCCACCGTGTCCCCGATGTACCAAATCTTGCGGCCACCGGCTACGGCGGCGATCTTCAGCAAGCCTTCCGGCGCTGGCTTATGCGCGGTCACATCCTCCATGCCGATGATCGGATCGAAACGCAACGACGGCGCGCACCGCCGCAGTGTGACGTCTGCTTCCCAACGCATGCGCCCGGTGAAGATCGCCAAATCGAAGCGCGCGGCGAGCCGGTCAAACAGGCCCTCGCGCGCCATCCACCTTTCGCGCAGGATCAGGCCGCCCGAGCCATTGCCGTGAAACAGTCCCTGGAAATAGTCCACCACGGTTTGAAACTCGACGGTTACGCCATGCTGCGCGATGATGTGATGCGACAGTTTCCAATCGTCGTTAAAGCCTCCCTGGTTCTTGTAGTCCTGGATTTGCGCATGGGTGAGCGTGGTCCCGGTGAAGTGCGCGACGGTGCGCAGGATGGTTTCGCGATACGACTCGGTCACATCCACCAGTACGCCGTCCATATCGAAAACGATCAACGGGCGAGCCATATCTCCTCCAGCGCGGCGAGCAGGCGGCGCGTTTGCGCGCGCGTGCCCACCGTGATGCGCAGGCAGCCGGGCGCTTCGTAACTGCGGTCGCGGACCAGGATGCCGAGGGCTTGTAAGCGGTCGCGAATCTCCAGGGCGCGGCCGCCGGCACGAATCAGCACGAAATTCGCGGAACTGGGTACGTAGCCGATTTCGAGCCGCTCCAGGCCGACGCACAGCAGCTCGCGCGCCGCCAGTACTTCGGCCACATAATTTTCGACGTAGGCCGTATCGCGAATAGCCGCCTGCGCCGCCAGCACGGCCAGCGTGTTTACGCTGTAGGGCGATTGCGCCTTGTGCAGGTATTGAATATTGGCCGCGTGCGAAAAAAGGCAGCCCAGCCGCATCGCCGCCATGCCATAAACCTTGGAAAATGTCCGGCTCACAAACAAATGGCGAGAATGTTCAATCTGGCCCAGCGCGGTGATACCGGAAAACTCAAAATATGCTTCGTCGATGAAGACCACGGCCTTGCGCGCGCGCTTGAGGATGCGCTCGATCCCCAGCAGCGACAGGCCGGTGCCGGTGGGATTGTTCGGGTTCGCGATCAGCACGGCGCGCGTCTTCGGCGTGATGGCGTCCAGCACAGCGGCCAGTGGGAGATCCATCGCATCGCCTTCATAATCGATCTCGCGAATCGCCGCGCCCGCCACTTGCGCGTAAAACCGGTACATGGCGTAGGCGGGGCGCAGCAGCAGCACTTCCTGCCCGTCGTCGACGTATGTGTTGATGAACACCTGGATGGCTTCGTCGGTCCCGTTGGTGAAGATGAACTGGTCGGGCGCGACTCGGAAAAATTCGGCCACCGCGGCTTTGGCTTCGCCATATTCCGGGTAGACCGCGAGGCCGCCGGCATCCAGGCGCTGCTTGAGAAATTCGATGACCCGTGGCGAACAGCCCACTGTGTTCTCGTTGAAATCGAGGCGCAGCTTATCGGTCCGGCCGGCGGTGGGCGGCGAGTAGGGCGCCATTCTGAGCACTGCCTCGCGCGGGCGGACGGCGCCTTTGGGGAAACGCGCGGGCTTAGCCTTTGGCGAGGTCATAGGCGCGCCTCGACGGAGCGCGCGTGGGCTTCCAGTCCCTCCGCGCGCGCCAGTGTGGTAATCGCCGGGGCTAGCGCCGCCAGCGCATCGCGGCTTAAGCGCTGCACCGAAATCACCTTCAGATAATCCGTCACGGAGAGACCGCCGCGCAAGCGCGCCACCCCGCTGGTGGGCAATACGTGATTAGGTCCCGATGCATAATCGCCGGCTGCCTCCGTACTGAATGGACCGATGAAAACGCTGCCGGCGTGCTGCACGCGCGCGAGCAGGCGATCGTCCGGAATGCTCAAGTGCTCGGGTGCGAAGCGATTGGAAAGCTCGACGGCTTCATCGAGCGAACGGACCACAATGATCGCGCCGTTGCGCTGAATCGCGCTGCGCGCGACAGCCGCCGTTGGCAGGTCCGTCAGTTGCCGCTCAATCTCCTTAGCGACCGCATTAGCCAGCCGCTGCGAAGACGTCAGCAAAATAGCCGCGGCATCTGTGTCGTGCTCGGCCTGTGCCAGCATATCGGCCGCCACATGGCGCGGGTTGCCGTCAGCCGAGACAATCAGGATTTCCGTAGGTCCGGCGACGAAATCGATGCCCACGTCACCCGCCAGCAGTTTCTTGGCGGCGGCCACATAGATGTTGCCCGGACCCACGATGCGATCGGCGCGCAGCACGGTGCGCGTGCCGTAGGCGAAAGCCGCGATGGCTTGCGCGCCACCCATCTGGTAGACGCGCCGCACACCCAACAGGTGCGCGGTACCCAGGATCTCTGGCACAGCGCGCGGGCAGGCTACGCATATATTGGGCACGCCGGCGACCTGTGCAGGAATCACCGTCATCATCAGCGTGGAAGGCAGCGGATAGCGGCCCGCCGGAATGTAAGCGGCGACCGTTTCGAGCGGACGCACCACCTGCCCCAGTTCCAGGCCTGGATGCGTTTCGCGCAGCCATTCCACGGGAAGCTGCATTTCGGCGAAAGCGCGAATGTTCGCGGCAGCCGTGGCGACGGCGTCGCGGAACTCGTTTGACAGGCCGGCCGAAGCGCTCTTCAGATCGGATTCGGGAACCGCCACCGTTTTGCGGTCGAGCGCATCGAACTGGCGTGCGTATTCGACCAACGCCCGATCGCCGCGCGCGCGAATAGCATCGAGGATCGGACGCACCACGGCCTCGGCTGCAGCGAGCCGCGCCCTGCGCCGGCCTAGTATACGCGGCATTGCGGTGGAGCGCAGGATGCGGATCATAGGATCAGGGAAGGAAGACTGGAGACAGGAGCCAGAAGACAGAATTCCGCATTCTGACTCCTGACTTCTGACTCCTGGCTTCTGGTCATAGCACGATCTTATTCAGCGGATACTCCACAATCCCCTGGGCCCCCGCTTGCTTCAAGCGTGGGATGATGTCGCGCACGGTGGACTCGTCCAGAATCGTGTTCACTGCCAGCCATTCCTCGTCACTCAAGTGCGAGATCGTCGGCCGCTTCAGCGCAGGCAGCACATCCAGCACGGCGCGCAAATCGTTCTGGTGGACATTCAGCATCAGTCCGACTTTGCCCAGCGCGTTGATGGCGCCTTCGAGCAGCATGCGCATATCTTCCAGTTTGCGGCGCTTCCAGGCGTCCTGCCACGATTCCCGGTTGGCAATAAGCTGCGTGTTGGACTCCATGATGGTGTCAATGATCTTCAGCTTGTTAGCGCGCAGTGAAGAGCCGGTCTCAGTGACTTCGACGATGGCATCGCACAGCACCGGCGGCTTCACCTCCGTCGCGCCCCAACTGAATTCCACGCGCGCAGTCACGCCGTTCTGCGCCAGGTAGCGTTTGGTGGTGGCCACCAATTCGGTGGCGATGACCTTGCCCTGCAGGTCGGCGACCGACTGCAGGCCCGACGACTCGGGCACCGCCAGCACCCAGCGCACCTTGCCGAAGCTTTGCTTAGAGTAAACCAAATCGGCAACAGCCTCGACGTGCGCTTCGGTTTCGGCGACCCAGTCGCGGCCCGTGAGCCCCGCATCCAAAATGCCGTCTTCTACATAGCGCGCCATCTCCTGCGCGCGGATCAGCATGCACTCTATTTCGGGATCGTCGATGGATGGAAAATACGACCGGCTGCTGGTGGTGATGACGTAGCCCGCGCGGCGAAACAGCTCGATGGTGGCATTCTCCAGGCTGCCCTTTGGAATGCCGAGCTTCAGCTTCATCGCGGGCTCCCGTAGACCGCGGCCGGATCGTAGGCGCGCGGTTCGGAAACAATCCACTGCCCATCTTCGAGGCGGCGATAGAAGCAGCTCTGGTAGCCGTTGTGGCATACGCCCGGCCCTTGCGGTTCGACGCGCAGCAGGAGCGCGTCCTGATCGCAATCAGTGGAGATCTCCTTGACCACCAGACGGTGGCCGGAAGTCTCTCCTTTCACCCACAGCTTCCGGCGCGAACGGCTATAGAAGGTGGCGAAACCGGTCTCGACGGTGCGGCGGTACGCGTCGCCGTTCATGTAGCCAACCATCAGGACACGGCCGGAGTTGAAATCCTGGATGACTGCCGCGATCAGACCGTCGGACTTCGAAAAATCCAGATGCATGCGAATGGCAACAAAAAACCCGCCGGGGCCAGAGGGCTTCCGTCGGCGGGCGTCCTTTCTTTTTTCGATATGGGTCGAATCAGTAGAGCGCCCGCCGCACGTGAGTGGGACTGTGATGATGATGCCGGGCGGCAGGGAGCATAAACGAAAATTATAGCAGAACGATTCTCGGGTGCGCTGTGCAGCCGCGTGAGCGTGAGAGCTCTACGCGCTCAGCGCGTGAACAACGGCTCTACGCCCATCCGCCTGCAGCATCGTTGCGTCCACGGCATATTGCGCGCGTACGTAGGCCAACGCGACGATCTGCCCGAGCATGGGTGAGAACGCGGACGAAGTCACTTCTCCAGCCTCCGCCGCACCGGCGCTCACCTTTGTCCCGCCGGCGAGCTGAACATCGCCCGCCACCGTCAGCTTCACGAGTAACCTGTTGACGTGCCCGCGTGAACGTATGCGCTCCACAATCTCCTGGCCGAGATAGCAGCCCTTGGTAAAATGAACGGCGCGCATCTGCCGGGTCTCCTGCGGCAGCGTGGTCTCGAAGATATCTTCGCCGTAGCGCGGCGTGCCGTGCTCCAGGCGCACGATGCGTGCTTCTTCCGGTGTCGCGTGGACGGCGCCGGCGGACTCGAGGCGCGTGATCCATTCCGCCTGCGCCGCCGCCGGCATGAAGACGCGGAACCCTGTTTCACCGGTTTCGCTCACGCGCGCGACAACCGCGCTGTCCACCGCGACATGTGCATATTCCGCTTCGGGCGGCAGCGCTCCCATGGCCGCGATTACCGTGACGGCATGCGGGCCTTCTACTGCTATGCAGCCCGTTGCCGCGGTAATGTCTTCCAGCGCGACGTCGTCCGCGATAATGTATTTGTCCAGATGCCGGAACACGCGCTCGCGTGTTTCGGGTTCCGTATCCAACAGGAAGCGTCCCTCCAGACAGAACAAATTGACGTCGGCCTGTATTTGACCTTGCGCGTTGAGGAAAAAAGCGTAACATCCCGTGCCCGGAGTGAGCTGCTGCACATGATTGGTGGTCATGGCGTGCAGCAAGCGGGCGCGATCCTCTCCGCCGGCGTAAATGCGCCCGCGCGCGGAGAGATCCAGCCAGGCCGCGCCGTTGTGCAGTGCGTCATATCCCGATGGCATACCTGCTCTATTATCTCTGAGCAGCGGCACCGGCATCGACGGAGCGGAATGCATGAAAGATGATCGAAGTTTGTAACGAGTTTTTCGTTCCTGCGATTTCGCGCATTTCGCAGGGAACACCACTCCCTTACGGTCGTGGCTCGGTATCGCGCCACGCGTTTCAGCAAGCGGTCTCGTCAGACCATAATTAGCCCCCGCCGGATGCCCAGCGTCACCGCTTCGGTTCGCGTGCCTGCATTCAGCTTGCTCAAAATGGATGCCACATGAAATTTGGCGGTGTGTTCCGAGATGCCCAGCTTCCAGGCGATTGTCTTATTGCCATGCCCTTCTGCCAGCATCGCGAGCACCTGTACTTCGCGCGGCGTCAGCGCCTGCGTCTGCGTCGCGGGCAGCACCCGCTCGCCAACCAATGCGAGAATATCTTGCGGATGCACGACGGCCAATCCGGCGGCAGCCGCCTCCACTGCGGCCAGAATCTCACGCGCGCCGATGTCGCCGGGCAGCACGGCGCGGATGCCGGCGCGCAGCGCATCGCCGGTCCAGGAGGACTGCAGATCCGGCGCCAGCACGACTATCGCCGGAGTTCCCGCGCGGCCCGCTAACGCCATGAGATCCTCGGGCGGTTCGTCGGAATGCCTGTCCACCGCCGCTAACACGACATCGGGCTGATGCCGGTCAATGGCCACGCTGAGCCCGGCCAGGCCCGCGGAGCCCACTACTTCGATGCCCGGAGCTTGGGCGCCTACCGACTCAAGCCCCGCTCGTACGATCGCAGACGGCGCCGCGATCAGCAGTCGAATCACGCCGCCTCCGCCACCACCAGCGGCGTCCCGCGGTCCAGGCGGATCGCCGCTTCGCGCGTGACGGAGCGGTCGCCGCGCAAGAATTGCAGATGGATCACGCGCGATGCGCCATCCAACCCTTCATGCAGTGCTTCATGCAGATCGTCCACCGATCGGAACGGCCGGCCGGCGCCGATGAGCACGTCGCCGATCCAGAGCGGGGCTGCGGCTGCCGGACTCCCCTGTTCGACTTTGAGCACCAGCAGGCCGAAGCGCCGATCTTCCAAGCTCACGGGCTGTACAGTCACGCCCAGAGAAAAGCCGGCCGCGCCGCGCCGCAAGAAGGCCGTCACCGAATTGCCCGGAACCGCCGCACCCAGCCCATGCACGATCATCGTGTTGATGCCGATCACGCGCCCGTATGCGTCAGCCAGCGGACCACCGGAATTGCCGGGCGCCAGGCGTACATCCGCCAGCACCCAGCTCTGCCGCCCGAAACCTGCAATGCCGCCGAGCGCATGCACTACACCCGTGGTCAGAGCGCCGATGAATCCCATGGGATTGCCGATGGCCATCACCAGTTCGCCCACGCGCAGGGCGCTCGAATCGCCGAAAGTGGCCGCGGGCAGACCGGCCGCCTCCACCTGAAGCGCGGCCAGGTCGCGCCGCGCATCGCGCGCCACAAGCTTAGCTGGAAGCTCACGGCCATCCCAGAGGCGGACCGACGCCTCGGCACCGCGAGCAACGTGCGCGTTGGTCACGATCTGTCCGTCGGCAGTGGCGATCAAGCCGGAGCCGCCTGCGTTGGCCTCGCGCAAGCGCACCTCCACGGTCGAGCGGCGCAACCGTTCCGCGGCCTCCCCGAAAGCGCGTGCCATATCAGTCTTCCCTCCTGGGCCGTTCGCCCACCGTTATATTCAGTTCGATGACCTGTCCGGCGCGCACGATGCGCGCCGCGATGGGCTTGCCGACCGTCTCGCTGTCGAGCGCGGATTGGATATCGTCGGTGTCACGCACCGTCTTGCCGCCCAGCGCCACCAGGATGTCGCCGATGAGCACTCCGGCTCGCGCGGCGGGTCCATCGGTTTCGGCTGAGAGCACGATCGGACCGGTGCTGCCATCCGGCAGCGCGACCGGATGCAGTCCTAATCCCAGGTAGCCGCGCGACACGTGCCCGCTGCGCAGCAATTCGTCGATCACGCGGTTGACGGTGGAGACAGGCACCGCCAGTCCGGCGATGCGCGAAAGGGCGCTGGTGGCGATGCCCAGCACGCGGCCCGCCGTGTCCACTACAGCACCGCCGGAACTGGCGGGGTACAGCGTCAGATCCAGGCGCAGGTACTGGTCGATCTGCCCGCCGCGCCACGAGCGCCACGGTCCGCTAACCGCGCTCATAATGCCCATGGTGGCGTTGACTCCCGAATCGGGCGAGCGGCCGATGGCCAGCACGACCTGGCCCGGCTTCAGGCTTTCGGCGGCGCCGAAGGCGGCGGTGCGTACGCCATTCTCGGCCAGCTTGAGCACGGCAAGGTCGGTTCCCGCGTCGCGGCCCACCAGCGTTGCGGAAGTGGAGCGGCCATCGGGCAGCGTGACGCCGATTTCGTCGCGGCGGCGGATGGTGTGCTCGGCGGTAACGATCACGCCGGGACGCCATAGCACGCCGCTTGAGGCGAACCGCGGCCGGGCATTCACGGCCACCACCGCGCGGCCGGCCTGCTCCACGGCGGCGGCCAGTTCATTCGATAAAGCAGCTAACTCGTTTTCCATGCTTCCAGCATGGCGCACACCACCCGCGCCGCACACCGGCAAATCGGGCAGGAGCGGCCCGGAAGATCGGCGAGGGGTGGCATATTGGACCGATGGCTACCGGCGCGCTACATCTGGGTGATCAACCCCCGCACGCGCGAAGCTTTCATCCACACCGCCATGGGCATGCACGAAGCGGAAGATGGCATCCTGTGCGCCAGCGATCCGGACATCGCCATCCCGCTCGCCGAAGTTCTCGGCTAAAAAGTCCGCGCCAAGTACGCCGAAATCGCGATAATCAGCAGGCCCGAGATGGCGGCCCCCGCAAACAGCCGGCCGCGATGTTCCGGGTTCCTCGTTACCAGCACGATCCCCACCGCGAATACGTGCGCCACCAGCAGCAGCTTCAGGCTGAGCAGGACGTAGTAGCGTAAGTTGTGCCCCGGGTGGGTGGCCAGGTTGTAGCCGCCTGAGACCAGTAGCGCGGTGATGGCCGCGAAGACCAGCGGGCGGTATAGCGCGGCCGTCCTCGAAACCAGCGATTTGCGCGGCTCTGCCGCCAACACTCCGGCAGCCGGAACGAGCACCAGCCAGCCGTAGAGCATGCCGCCTACCAAGGTGGCGACGGACGCCAGATGCAACCAGCGCATGCAGATGCCAAGGGCTTCGAACATGCGTTGATTATACAATCGTTACTTATGGTGCATGAAATTCTGCCGGTGGGCATGCTGCAATGCAACTGCTCCATTTTCGGCGACGAACAGTCGGGCGACGCGGTGGTAATCGATCCGGGCGACAACCTGGCGCGCATCGAGGCGGTGCTCAAGCGGCACGGTCTGCACGTAACGGCCATCGTGGTGACGCACGCGCATATCGACCACATCGGGGGCGCGCACCAGTTGCACGCATCCACCGGCGCGCCGGTCTATATGAATGAAAACGACGACAAGCTGCAGGACATGATGGATATCCAAGCCGCGTGGGTGGGCGTGCGCACGCCGGAGCGCACGCTGATCGATGCGCCCGCACGCGATGGCGATATCCTGCGCGCCGCGGGCGCCGAGTTTCATGTACTGCATACGCCGGGGCACACGCCGGGAAGCATCAGCCTGTGGATGCCCGCGGAGAAAAAGCTGGTGGCGGGCGACACGCTGTTCTACGACAGCATCGGGCGTACGGATCTGCCGTTCGGCGATGGCCAGCAGATCCTGCGTTCCATCCACGACAAGTATTTCGCGCTGCCGGACGAAACCGTGGTGGTGCCCGGACATGGGCCGGTGACCACGCTCGGCCGCGAAAAACAATTCAACTATTTCCTGCAGGGGATGTAGATGCAGATACCGAACTGGCCCATTTCGACGGAACGCGAAATCGAACTGCTGCGCGAGGTGCTGGAGAGCGGGCGCTGGGGCGGCCACAGCGACTTCGTCCAGCGGCTGGAACGCGAGTTCGCCTCTTTCACGCAATGCCGGCACGGCATATCGGCCATGAACGGAACCGTCACGCTGGAGATGGCGCTGAGCGCGGCCGGCGTCGGACCGGGCGACGAGGTGATCGTGCCGGCCATTTCGTTCGTCTCGACGGCCATGGCTGTGTCGCGCGTAGGCGCGACGCCCGTGTTCGTGGACATCGAGCCGCTGAGCTTCAACATGGATCCGGAGCGGGCGGCGCGCGCGATCACGGCGCGGACGAAAGCCATCATCCCGGTGCATTTCGGCGGCGCTATGGCGGATATGGACCGGCTCGTGCCGCTAGCTGCTGAATATGGCCTGGCCTTGATAGAGGATGCGGCGCACGCGCACGGCTCGGAGTGGGCCGGCCGCCGCGCGGGCAGCTTGGGCTTGGCCGGATCGTTCAGTTTTCAAAATTCGAAGGTGATGACAGCGGGTGAAGGCGGTATGCTCACCACTAACGACGCGGAGGTTGCGGAGCGGGTATGGTCCATCATGGATCAGGGCCGGCGGCCGGACGGCGGCTGGTTCCATCACTACGCACTGGGCAGCAACTATCGCATCACGGGCTTGCAGGCCGCCGTGCTGCTGGCGCAGATGGAGCGGCTGCCGGAGCAGATCTGCCGGCGTACGCGCAATGCGGCGCTGTTGCGCGGACGTTGGCGGACGTGCCAGGGCTGCGTTTCAAGCCGTGCCGCGGCAACAGAATGCCAACTCGTGGTATCTGTTGCTGGGCCGAGACGCGCACGCATGGGACGCACCCGCGACGAGTTTCGTCGTGCGCTGACTGCGCAAGGCGTGCCCTGTACGCCGTTCTATCCGCATCCGCTGTATGGCAATCCGCTCTACGAGAACGGCGGGTGCCGCGTGGAACCATGCCCGGTTGCCGAAGCGACCATTGACGACGCGTTCTGGCTGCCGCATCGCGCGCTGCTGGGCGACGAGGATACCACCGGAGAGATTGCGGGCGCCGTGCGGCGCGCGCGCGGTTGACTTGGGCCAGCGCCGCGGCTGGTCGAGATGGGCATCCAGCCG
Source organism: Bryobacterales bacterium (assembly GCA_963756605.1). Classification (GTDB taxonomy): domain Bacteria; phylum Acidobacteriota; class Terriglobia; order Bryobacterales; family Bryobacteraceae; genus Bog-159. The sequence continues at coordinate 200,371 of CAVWOT010000003.1, forward strand.
AGCGCAGACGGCGGACGGCGGTGCGAAGCGCTACTTCGTCGCCGCAGCCGGCAGCCGCTGGTGCTGGCCAGGTTGAATTTCGAGTCGAGGATTATCTCTTGCTCCCAACGGTTCTCGACCACCAGCCGCCAGTTTTCGCCATCGCGACTGATCGAGACGATCCTCTTGGCCCGAAACTGGCACGTTGGCCTGAAGGCAGGATTGCCAAACGGCGCGCACGCGATTTCGATACCGATGGCGCGAAAGAGCGGCGGCCGCGTGAGCCGCTCCCGCCAGGAGCATTAATAACGCCGCTGACGACGCTTTCATCCTCATTCTTTCTTGACGTCGGGGATGCGCTTGGCGCTCACTGCGTTGAAGTCCTCGTCCAGAATCAATTCCGCGGCCCATCGCGCTTGGATCTTGAGGGTCCAGCCCTTGCCTGAACGCGCCACGCCGTCGATGACCGGCTGGAGTGGGTTGTTTTCCGGGTCACGGTAATAGGTTGAGTCCAGCAGCTTCCATACCTCCACAGTCTTTAAGAATTGCCCCCTCCGCTGGCGGCGTTCGGGCCAGTGCGCCTGTAGATCATGGAACACCTCATCGTACGCGCGGTCCAGGCTCTCCGCCCGGCCGGACGAGCGACGCACCAGTAGGTCCATGCCCCCGAGCGCGAACCATTTAATGCCGTCATTGTCGGCGTAAAGGACGCTGGTTTTTAGCCAGTCCTGGAATACGTGTTCGCGTGGGTCCATTTTCCCCGGGGATGCGACGACATGATCCCAGAGGTAGTATCCTGTGTGAGGGTCAAACAGGACCAGCAGCTCGGCATCGCGGGATGTCCCATCTGCTAAAGGGACGGTCAGCCTAGAATGGCGGCCCTGTAGGTGAACCGTCTCCCCGCTGCTGCTGTAAGCCGGCAAGCTATCGTCCGACCGGCTAAAGGCTATCTCGCCGACATCCGCCGCGCGAGCGGCTCCCGCCACCCAGAGCACTAACATAGCCGCTGACAACAGTCTCATATTCACATTTCCTCGCAGTCCTCGTCTCAGAAAATGGTGCACGCAGGGTAAGAGGTCGCCGGCGACGAGCCGACGCTAAAGCAGATGTTCACCGTAGCGCCAACCTGGGTGACGCCGTAGTCGCTCCACACCGGCGTAGTGCCCGAATATCCGTCAGCAAGCCATGTCCCGTACCCGGCAACGGCGTTCTTCTCGAAGGTGGCCGGATCGGCATAGGTTAGCCCGTAAGATGGGTCGAAGTATGATGGTCCGGCGCCGCCCGCAACATCTGCGCTAATTTGAAGGATGTAGTGCGAACCAAAGAACTTCTCCGACGGCGAACCCGAATTTTGCCCGGGCAGGCCGGGCTCACGTAGGCAAAATTGGTCACCGTCACGAAAGGGTCCTCCGTGGTCCAATTCTGTGCTGCGATAGACGCTGCAGTGAGCACGAAAACACCGGGAACAACGATCGGGGGGACCGGGGGACTGGCGGGCACGAACCATCCCTCGGGAGGCGGATTGGTGAGGACCGCGTTGTAGCTCTGCCCCGGAGCATAATACTCCGGCGTCAGGTCCACTATGGGGCCGTTCGGCCCCTGTGGGCTATAGCAAGCTTGGGCACGGCAGATGCTGGCCGTTAGTGGCGAAAATAGAAGCGCGGCCGCTATCGACTTACTTGCACATAATAACCCCATCAGGGTGATAGTACGCGGATAAACAATCGCTGTCAAGAAAAATAACAAATACAGACCCAATAAATAACTCGGGACAAAACCTGATAGCCCACTTATCGTACGCACGGAGCTGATGAAAAATACGACAGGGGCCACTTATTAAGTCCGTGAGCCGGCAGTCTTGGGAAGCTTAGCTATGGCGCCGCACGCATCGTCCGCCGTGCCGATCCGCTGCCGGGATGCGAACGGGGGTAAGCTACAGTATGAACGGAGGCATCATGAATCAAGACGAAGGTTCCATCAGCCGGCGCGGGTTTGTCCAAACCGCGGCGCTGGCAGCCGGTACCCTGGCCGCGGCGGATCGCACGCGGGCAGCCAAGACGGCGGCCGATGTGAAGATCGGCCTGTACAGCATTACATACGGGGGGGTCTGGTATCGCGGCGATGCCCTGCCCGTCGAGCAGGTGATCGCGCGCGCGCACAGGTTCGGATATCAGGGCGTGGAGATCGACGGCAAACGGCCGCACGGCGATCCGCTCGATATGCCGCAGGCTCGCTGCCGCGAACTGCGCCGCATGGCCGGCGATCAAGGCATCGAGATTTACGCGGTCGCTGCCAACAACGATTTCAGTAGCCCCATTCCGGAACATCGCGAATCGCAACTGGTCTATACGCGGGAGTTGATGCGCGTGACCGCCGATCTCGGCGCGAAGCTGCTGCGCGTCTTCCTGGCGTGGCCGGGCGTCACGCTGCTTCCCGAAGGCGGCGGCAGCTACGATTTCGCGAAAGCAGTGTGGAAGGCGGAGCATCAGGATGTTCCGGCCGAACGCACCTGGTCGTGGTGCCGCGACACACTGGCCGAAGCGGCCCGTCTGGCTGGCGATTTCGGCGTGACCCTGACGTTACAGAATCATCCACCGGTGATCGAGAAAGGCTATATCGATTGCCTGCGCATGGTCAACGAAGTGGCCTCGCCGCATCTGAAGGTCTGCTTCGATGCCCGTCTGGAACATAGCCTGGATGAGGCCGGCGTGCGTAAAGCCGTCAACGAGGTGGGCGCCTTGCAGACGCTTTGGCATTACGGCGGCGAGTTCGATCGTGGCGCCGAGGGAATCACGGTGAAGGGCGACGAAAAGGCTTTGGCGGAGATGCGCGGGCTATTGGACATCGGATACCAGGGCTACGCGGGCTTTGAATTATGCCATCCGCTGCCGGTGGTGAACGGGCAAACGGTGGGCTTGGATTTCGTCGATAAGAACGCGCAGTTGGCCGCCGAATATATGCGCGGCATCCGGGCGGAGGCGCAGAAGTTGCACACCTCAGTCAGGCTGGGCTAAGCGGCGAAGTACAGAACGCGCAGCGCCGGGCCTGGATCGGGATCGTGCTCAGGCATTCCGGACACTGCTTGGTGGTGGGGTCGGGGGGAGCCTGGCCGCGGCGGGCGCGCGCCGTGACGGCGTTGACCGGCACCACTACGAAGAAGTAGACGGCGGCGGCTACCGAGACGAACCCCACCACCTGATTCAGAAAGTCGCCGATAAGAAAGTTGCCGCCATTGATCGAGAACTTAATAGCGGAGAAATCCGGCTTGCCAGCCACGGCCGCAATGATCTGCATGAGCAAGTCGTTCACCAAGGCCGTGACCACCTTGCCAAACGCGAAGCCGATCACTACCGCGACTGCCAGGTCGATGACGTTGCCGCGCAGTAGAAACTGCTTGAAGCCTTTCAACATGTATCCTCCGTGAGGCTTATTCTAGCAGCCTCGGGAGGATGGCGGATTACAGCTTACAGCTTAGTGGTGGCCGCCGCCGGCTCCGCCCATTCCACCACCGCCTCCTCCTCCGTGCGATACTCCAGAGGAAACTGAGTTGGACGACGAAAGTGTCGAAGAGGCGGACGCTTGGGACCTGCCGGCGAACCCGTTATGCTCTCCGCTGGACCAGTTGTGATAATTGCCGCCCGAACCACTCGGCCGCTTTGGTAACGGCATGCTCCGGTAGTTCACGGTGTTATACACATTGCCGTAACCGGGGTAGCCGTAATATCCGGGGTAACCGTAGAATCCGTTGTAGCAGGGCGAGGAGAAGAGGCCACCGGGCGTGTAGGTAAGATACAGGTCGAAGGGGCTGAGCAGCGGGCAACCGTAGGGGCTGAAGGCCATCCCGCCCATGCCAGGGACGTAGCTATACATCCCAAGATACGGATTCATAAACCACCCACCCTGGAACATACCGGTGCCGAGCAGCGAATGGCTCACGCTGCCGGCCGCGCCCACGTTCGCCATAGAGACAGACTCAGAGCGCCGCTCACTCCAACGGTTCAGGGCATCGTTCACCGACTTGTCAAACGCTTGCACGGTCAACGTATCCAGCGCGATCCGGTGGCCTTCCTTTACGTCCACGGTCTTCTCGCCGGCGGTAACTTCCGCCAGGCCGTCGAAGACGCGCAACTCGTTGGCGGCGGCGTCGAACCGGTAAATGCCTTTCTTAAGCGGATGAACGGTGGCATCCCCATAAACCACGCTCACCGAGTTGTCCTTGCCAATATCGTCCGCCTCCACCACGGCGGATCCCGATTGGAACTCCAGCCGGGTATCAATCAGCCGGTTGGTAATCATGCGGAAAGAACTGTCCTCGCCGACGCGCAGGAAAACGCCCGGAGTCAACAGCACCTCCGCGCGACCTTCCTCGGTTTTCAGTTGTTCGTTCTCCTTCACTTCCGGAAAAACGCCGAATTTAGTTTCCACCAATTGGCCGCCGACGTAAACCTGGCCTTCCACATAGTGGATCAGGCCGGAACGTGCCGAGATCACCGCCGATTGGGCAAAAGCGGCCAAGCTGCCTGCCGCGAGTGCCGAAATGCCAACGCCGAATCTGAAGGCCGGTCCCATAAGCACTCCTTTAACAACTCCTTAATAAAGCATCTGCGTTGTGGGGGACGTTTGTCAATAGCCGCGCGTTACTATAATCGCACTATGTGCGACGAATTCACACCTTTCAACGCATTGCGGGTGTCCACGATCAACCGGCTTTGCGCTACCAGTTGACCATAGTCGAACGAAGTATGGTCGGTGATAATCGCGACGCAGTCGGCCTGCGCGGCCAGATCCTCCGGCTGCGCGCACAAACCAACCCCATCTAATTGAAGCTGGGGAACATGCGGATCGCTATAGGTGATCCGGGCGCCGCGCCGCTTCAGTAGCAGCATGACGTCCAAGGCGGGAGATTCGCGCAGATCCTCGATATCCTTCTTATAAGCGACGCCCATCACGTGGATGTGCGAACCCTTTACCGGCTTGCCCGCGTCATTGAGCGCGTTTTGGATCTTGTCCACCACAAAATGGGGCATCTGCCCGTTGATATAGCCGGCTAATTCGATAAAACGGGCTTCGATGCCGGCCTGCTTGGTTTTCCAGGAAAGATAAAACGGGTCGATAGGAATACAATGCCCGCCCAATCCGGGACCCGGATAAAACGGCATGAATCCAAACGGCTTGGTAGCGGCCGCCTCGATCACTTCCCAGACGTTGATGCCCATGCGGTCGCACATGAGCGCCATTTCGTTGACCAGTCCGATGTTGATCATGCGGAACGTGTTTTCCAGCAGTTTGACCATTTCGGCCACCTGCGTGGAACTGACTGGTACGACGGTCTCTAGAGCTTGTGCGTAAAACAGCCGCCCCATTTCCGTACATGCGGCGGTAGTGCCACCCACCACTTTGGGGATATTGGCCGTCTGGTATTTCGGGTTGCCTGGGTCGACTCGTTCCGGCGAGAAGCAAAGAAAAAAGTCCTGGCCCACGCGCAGGCCCGATTTTTCGAACATGGGGAGCAGCAGTTCGTCGGTGGTTCCGGGATATGTGGTCGATTCCAGAATGATCAGCATGCCGCTATGGATAAACTTGAGGATGTCCTCGCAGGACGACAAGATGTAGCTCATGTCCGGGTCTTTGGTCTTGCGGAGCGGCGTGGGCACGCAGATATTGATCGTGTCCAGGTCGCGCACCTCGCCGAAGTCCGTGGTGGCGCGGAGTTTGCCTTCCCCGACGAGTTTCGATAACGCGGCGCTCGAAATATCGCCCACATAGGATTCGCCAGCATTGACGCGCCGGATTTTGGCGGCGTTCAGATCGATGCCGGTGACCGTGAAGCCAGCCTTGGCGAACTCGACGGCCAGCGGCAGGCCGACGTAGCCGAGTCCCACGATTCCGACACGGGCACGGCGCGAAGCGATTTTTTGTTCTAATATTTGGGCGGTTGTTTCCGTGGCGGTCATGGTCATGTTTCCATCATATAGGCGAACAGATTGTAATTCATCCATTTTGGAACCGGGTGCGGCAAGGCTGCGTTAACATAGTTGATACGAAAGGGGTGCGCCATGCGCCTACGCCTGCTCGCAGTTGTCGCGGTCCTCACTGGGTATTTGTACGCCGCCGATCCGGAACTTCTCAGCCTGGCTATGCCGGATTCTCAGGCACTCGCCGGAGTAAACGTGGCACCGGTGCGGCTTTCGCCGCTCGGGCAATATCTTCTTTCGGACAGCGGCCCATTGCCGGCAGCGGGCCTCAATCAGATAATGGAGACCAGCGGGTTCGATCCGCGCCGGGATCTGCAGGAAATTCTGTTTTCGACAAAGGCGCAGCCAGCGAGCGGCTCGGCCCTGATCCTGGTGCGGGGAACGTTCGACGTTTCCAAGATTCTGGCAGCGGCCCAAGCGAGCGGTGCCACTATCGAGACGTATAAAGGCGTTTCGATTGTGGAACAGTCGAAGCGGCAGGGCGCCGCATTTCCTAATTCCACCCTGGCGATTCTCGGGGACACCCCCGAAGTGCGGGCGGCCATCGACCGCGCTACCGCGCCCACCTCTATCAATTCCGCGCTGGCGGTACTGGTGAACCAGGTGAGCCTGGCAGAGGACATCTGGTTCGCTTCGATGTCGCCGATGGACCTGGTTCCGCAACCGGCGCAGGGGGCGCCGAATCCCCTGGCGCTCTACAGCAAGGTGCAGCAACTCAGCGGCGGGATCAAGTTTGGGGCTAATGTTGTGCTCAGCGTACAGGCGGTGTCGCAGACGGCCCAGGATGCCCAAATGCTGGCAGCGTTGCTGAAGGGGTTGGGCGTAGGCCTGACAGGCCAATCGAACGGGGAAATGGCGTGGGCTGCCGCTTTGTTGCAGAATCTCAGTGTGACCGCCGACGGGCCGGTTACGACCATTTCAGTGAGCATACCGGAGACGCAAGTTGAACAGATGATCCAGGCGGCGCACGCCAATCCTCCTCAACAGGCGATTGGCATCGACCCCAGATCGCGGGTCGCGCCGGCTCCTCCACCACCTCCGCCGCCGGCCAGCCTGCCGGTTGAAACTCCGCAGCGTATTCGCATCGGGGGCAACGTGCAAAAAGCCAAACTCGTGCAGCAGGTGGAACCAGTTTATCCGCCGCTGGCGTTGCAGGCTCGCATCAGCGGCGTGGTGCGGATGAACGTAATCATCGGGAAAGACGGAACCGTGGAGACTTTGACCCTTTCCAGCGGCCATCCGCTGCTGGTGCCGGCCGCCATGGACGCGGTGAAGCAATGGGTTTACCAACCGACTTTGCTGAACGGGACACCTGTGGAAGTCGTTACGCAGGTGGAAGTGAATTTCGATTTGAATCAGTGAATCAGTGAGTGGTACGCGGGGCTATCCTGCTGTGCGGCGCATCATGGCGCGCTTCACCTGTTCGAGCAGAGCGTGCGCGCGGGGCAGACTCTCGACGGCTTGCCGTACTTCCGGATCGCTGGCCAGCAGCAGGCGATCGGCTGACCGCTTGTCGAACGCGCGCGAGTAGAATTCGTACTTCAGCCCATCCTCCACCCAGGCTCGATTCTGAGTGAATTCGGCGTCCGTGAAAATCACCCCTTGTTGGCGCAGATAGTCGCGGAAGCGCATGACCAGCGCCTCGTCCGGCGACCAGCCCTGCGGCAGTTGCGGCTGGTCCGCACCAAAATACACCGAGCCGAAGTGGAAGAATACGCCGGGCTGCGGATAGGCCACATGCCGCTGGAAGGCGTTCATCAATTGCGGCGGAAATTTCTCGTCCGGCGTGATGCCGCCGCCGCCGTAGACCGTGCGGCCGCTGTCGGTCATCTTCACGTCATTCAGGTTCTGCGCGTCTTCCTGGCGGTTGTGATAGTAATAATCGAAAAACGAGCGGTGCGAATAATCGCGTTGGATGAGCCGGCCGCTAGGCGTGTAGTAGCGCGCGATGGTCAGCAGCAGGGCGGCGTCCTCGGACAAAGGAAATTGCGCCTGCACCAGGCCTTTTCCGAAAGTATTCTCGCCCATCACCCAGGCCCGGTCGTGATCCTGCAGCGCGCCCGCGACGATTTCCGAAGCGGAAGCCGTATTCCGGTTTACCAGCACCACCACCGGATATTGCCGGCCATGATTACCGACCTTGGCGCGGAACACCTGCTCCGGTTCAGAACGGCCGCGATGCGAAACCACGGTCTGGTCCTTGCGCAGAAAATGGCCGGCCACCTCGACGGCTTCGTTCAGCAGTCCGCCGCGATTCTCGCGCAGGTCCAGGATCAGCCCGTTTACATTATCCTCGCCCAACCGACGCAGGTCTTCTTCCATATCGCGCCCGGCGCTCTGGGCCTCGAAGGTCTTGATAGTGACGCACGCGATCCCCGGCCGCACCCAGAAGGCGTCCACCACGCTAGGCGAGATTTCGCCGCGGGTGACCATGAAGGAGAACATTTTCGGCGCGCCGGATCTTCGTACGCCGACTTTCACCAGCGTCCCGCGAGGCCCTTTCAGGCGGTCTGCTACCGCGCCGGAATCTTCGCCTTCCACGTCGTGGTCGTCCACGGCGGCGATCACGTCTCCACGCCGCAACCCGGCGCGCGCCGCCGGCGAATCCGGAAATGCCTGCACTACCACCACGTGCGGTCCGTCCATCATCACCTCCATGCCGACGCCGTAGTATTGGCCGCGTTGGTTCTGTTGCAGGAGGCGATACTCTTCGGGATCGAGGAAATTGGAGTGCGGATCGAGGGTGCGCAGCATTCCTGGAATGGCGCCCTGATAGATCGCTTTATCCGGCGTGATGGTGTCCGCGAAATTCTCTTCGATGAGGGCGTACGCCGAGGCGAAGGACTTTACGTTACCCTTTAGATCTCCTTCGGATTGGCCGGTGGCGGTGCGTCCGATGGCAGGCCCCCACAGGCCAGCCATCCAACCTCCCAGTGCAATTACCAGCGGTACGAATGCCGCCGAGTGGTACTTCTTAGGTTTGTTGGATTGTGTGGCCACGCCAGAAAGCCCTCGCTCGTTCTCACCATGATAACACTGCTTGCGGCGGGGAACGAATATAAGGTTATGGGAGTTCGTCGGGATGGAAAACCAGATCGCGATCGAGCACCATTTCCATGTGGGTGCCGTCCTTGAGCACCACATTCTGATTGCGGGAAAGCAGCACTCCGGCCAGCGCGCCGATACCGCCGCCGACAGCCGCGCCGCCCAACCCGCGCGTGATGGCGCCAACCGCGGCGCCCATTCCAGCGCCCTCAACCACAGTACGCCCGTCGGCGGACTTGGTGCCACCCTCCACCTTGCCCTCGTCTCCCATGGGACGGGCGCGAAAATCGCGGGATACGCCATTCGGCAAAATCAGTGAGTCGAACCGGATGTACAGTTCGCCCTTCCCCACGACCTTTCCGGCGGCCTTGGCTTTAGTAATGGTGCCTTGTACATCGCTATTGCGCGGAATGACCACGTGCCCGCCGGCCGCCACCGGAGCGGCGGTGCGCAAATAAACATGATCGCCCTCTTTGGCGTATTTCGTATTCAGTTCCCCGATCAGGGAAAGCAGCACGCGCGTTCCCGTGGGGACCGTGACGTCGGCTGCGCCTGGCTCCGGCCTCTTCACGAGTTCCGGTTGGGATGCATCGGCGGGAGCCGCGGTTTGCCGCCATCCGGCCGGCTGCGCTGGATCGTGAGCCGCCGGAGCCACAGCGGCAGGCTCGGCTGGGGGTGGGGCCGGGGTGGGCGGATGGGCGGCCGGTGCGGGCGATCCTTCGCGGCGGAAGACCAGGGTGCCTTCCGATTCGCCATTGGCGCGCACCACCTGACGCGTAATGGTGAGCGTGTTGTGCGTGCGCGAGAGTTCCCAGCGGTCCATGATCGTATAGTGCAGCGGGCCGGTAACCTGTGTATTCACGAGCAGCGCCGCTCCCTCCCACTTAGTCATGGAGCTTCTGGTCTCGCCGCCGATCTGCTTGCGGGTTTCGCTGCCATCGAGTGTATAGGACCACTCCGCCGCTCCCGCGGAGCAGAGGATGCCTGCTGGTCCTTCGGAAACGGTAAGATTGGTCTCCACGGGTCCTAGAGAAGCGGTATCGCTGGCACCCTGGTCCAGCAGCCACTTTCCGGAAAAATCGCGGTCGGAACCGCCGGCGCGCAGTGCAAACGTGCAAACCCACGCGATCAGCAGGGCCACCAGCGGTGCGAGTAGGGAAGATCGCCCTTGCATGTTCCAAAGCTTACCATAGGCGAGCGTCGCGCACATGTTGAATAGCTGACTACGGGGCTGTCTCAACAAGGTTACAAGGCTAAGGGTTATGAGTTATGAGTTCAGTAAGTCGACTGCCCGATGTAACTGCCCCTTCTGCCGGGCTACTCCAGTCGCAGGTCCGGCAGGAGGTTTTTCGATGCTGACCTGAGACGCCGGCCGAACTGCAGCGGGGCTGAAGCGCCGCGCCGGCTAAAGCCTGCCCTCCAAAGCCCGCCCATAATTGCGAAGATTCTTGACAGGTCGTCACCAGGCGGTGTGACACCGTGTACACTGAAGGAACCGAGTCTCGAAATTTCGTGCCGCACCCACAGGTTTGGAAAGTCCTGTTAGTCTGCTTTCAATTGTCCGCGCTGGGAAGCGCGGTGCTGGGCCCGATCACCTTCGAGGAGATTGCCGGGCGCGCCGGAGTCCACTTCGAAGTCAACAGCTCGCCAACACCCCTGCGGCATCAGCCGGAAACTATGCCGGGCGGGGTGGCCGTGTTCGACTACGACGGAGATGGATACCTCGACATCTATTTCGTGAACGGCGCGCAGATGCCTTCGCTCGAGAAGCGTGGTCCGCAGTACCGGAACCGGCTTTATCACAATAACGGCGATTTGACTTTTACCGACGTGACCGAGAAATCGGGATTGGCCGGCGCCGGGTACGGCATCGGAGTGGCGGTGGGGGACTATGACAATGACGGGCGGCCGGACCTCTTTGTAACCAACGTCAATAGTAATCAGTTGTTTCACAACAACGGGGATGGCACCTTCACCGATGTAACCAGAAAGGCCGGCGTGGGGGGCGGCTTCTATCATGGCAAGAAGATGTGGTCGATAGCCGGCGCATGGCTGGACTACAACAACGACGGGCGGCTCGACCTGTTCGTCTCGAATTACTGCCGATGGGACCCGGGCACCGAAAAGGCGTGCTTTGCAAATGGACAGAGTGGCCCGCGCATCATTTGCGATCCGCGCTACTGCGATCCGCTTCCCAACACGCTTTACCGCAACAATGGCGACGGCACCTTCACCGACGTTTCCGCCGAGACCGGTATTGCGGCGCAACTGGGGCGCGGCATGGGAGTGGCGGTTGCCGATTACGACGGCGACGGCTACCCAGATATCTTCGTGGCCAATGATAACGCCGCCAACCAGCTCTTCCACAACATCCAGGGGAAGCGCTTCGAACAAGTCGCCATGGAAGCGGGCGTGGCACTGGGGGAGGACGGGAATGTTCTGTCGGGAATGGGCGCGGATTTCCGGGATGTCCGGAACAAAGGCCTTCCCGACATCTGGATGACAGCCATCGAAAAGCAGACCTTTCCGTTTTTCCTGAATTTGGGGCAAGGGCGATTCGCCGTGAAAACAGCGGTCGCGGGGCTGGGGATGGATACGTTCGAGATGTCCGGGTGGGGCAATGGCATCGCGGATCTGGATAACGATGGTTGGAAGGATCTGTTTGTGGCGCGCGCGAATGTGGACGAAAATGTGCACCTGTGGTCGCCGCGGACGTTCGAGGAACCCAATGCAGTGTTTCGCAACCTGGGGAACGGCAGATTCCAAAACGTCAGCGCCACCGCCGGGCCCGATTTTCAGATACCGGGAGCGCACCGCGGAGTGGCCTTCGGCGACCTGGATAATGACGGCCGCATGGACGCAGTGGTGGCCGTGCTGAACGGCCAGGCGAAGATCTTTCACAACACCACTCGAAATGGGAATCACTGGATACTGCTGAAGCTTTCCGGCACGCAAAGTAACCGGATGGGGATTGGCGCGAAAATCCGGTTGACCAGCGCGGATGGCGCGGTGCAGTATAACCACGTCACGACGAGTATGGGGTATGCTTCGTCGAGTGATTCGCGCGTGCATTTCGGACTCGGCGCCAACACCGCTGCCAAGGAGATCGAGATTAGCTGGCCGAGCGGCACCAGGCAGGTGCTGCGCGATGTGGCGGGGGACCGCGTGGTCACGGTGGTCGAGCCCGCGGCCAAGCCTAAGGCTACGAACTGAAGTTTGCAGGGTTCAGGGGGCACCCCGCTGAAGAATGCGCCACAGGGGGCTACTTGACGGCGAAGTAGACCAGGCCCACGATCAGGATAGTAAAGAGGAGGCCAATTCCGACCAGCGTGAGAAGTTCGCGCGCGAGCGAATCGGCGGCGTTTGGATCGGGCAGGTGCAGCCGGGCCAATTCCGCGACCGGCAGTTCGGGTTCGGCATCGGCGGACTCGCGCGCCAGACCCAGTTCCTGCCGTTTCTCGTCATCTGGATCTCCGTAGCATTTGATGCGGCGTTCTACAATCTCGCGCCAGCGGGCTTCGTCGATTGTTATGCGCCGCGCGAGAAGGGGCGGAAGAGATTGCCGGATTTCATCGGGGGAGCAGGGCTGGAGGGGCTCGACCACCCAGAAGCCCAGGCTATCGGCCAATCGACATCCCAAATGCACCAGGGTGAGAAGGTCCACGGTGGCATTGTTCTGCGGATCGTGATGACGGGCGGCGACGATCTGAAAGTCCGGCGGCAGGTTCCAGTGTTCGGCAAGGGCGCGGCCGGCCTGGCAGTGATCCATACCTAACTCGCGTTGTTCGAGGTCCAACAGTTCCAAGGCGTTTCGTTCGGCGTGGCGCAGCAATGCGGCGTACTCGTCCGGCGAGGCCAGCAATAAACCCAGCCGGCCGACATCGTGCAGCAAGCCGGCGGTATAAGCGCGATCCTCGAAGGTGGAACAGGAGCGCGCCAGTTCCTCGGTAAGGAGGGCGGTAGCCAACATGTGCCGCCAGCAGCGCGCCAGTTCCTCGACTTGCAGCACGGATTTCATGTGATTAGCGGTAGCAACAGTCACGCTGAGAGAGCGGACGCGGCGCAGACCCAGCACCACCAGGGCCGATTGTAGGCTGTCGATTCTGGAACCGAAACCAAATAACGGAGAGTTGGCGAAGCGCAGAATCTGGGCGGAGAAAGCCGGATCGCTGGAAATCAGCGCGACCAGTTCGCGGACATCTACATCGCGCCGGGCGAGCAGATCCAGCAATCGCAGCGCGATTGGCGGAAAGGCGGGAATCCTGGCCAGCAGCGCCTTCCGGTCCGATTGCTTCAGTTTCCCGGGACTCTCGCTCACCTTTATTTATCGGCGGATTGCGAGAAAACATTTAGGGACCGTACGGGTCTTCTCACCGGGAGAGCGTATTTGTCCTGCTCCGCACTTCCGGCGGGCCGCCGGCGTCTGGACTGTGCGGATTTCCACGAATGCTGCGGGCCCGCTCACGCGATAATGTTTGTGGAGGGATACGGGTATGAAGAAAGCACTTATCATGATGGCCGCGCTGGGTTGCTCGTCGGTGTCGATGTTCGCCATCAACGTGCAGGAGCGACTGGAGGATGCGGCCACCGCGATGCACGAGATTATGGACACGCCGGACCGGGGCATTCCGCACGATCTGTTGAATAAAGCGCGCTGCGTAATCATCGTGCCGTCGCTGAAGAAAGGCGCGTTTGTGGTGGGTGCGGAGTACGGAAAAGGATTTGCGGTTTGCCGTTCTGCGGGCGGGGGATGGGGCGCGCCGGCAGCCATCGTGGTGGAAGGCGGCAGCTTTGGCTTTCAGATCGGCGGTTCGGCAACCGACGCAGTGATGCTGATCATGAATGAGCACGGTATGCGCGAACTCGAGAAAGACAAGTTCACGCTGGGCGCCGACGCCAGCGTCGCGGCGGGACCGGTAGGGCGGACGACGACGGCCGGCACCGATGTGGCTCTGACGGCGGAGATTCTGTCCTGGTCGCGGTCGAAGGGTGTATTTGCCGGGGTTGCGCTGAACGGCGCCTCGGTGCGTCCCGATCACGCCGCCAATCTGGAGCTATACGGCTCGAGGCTGAGCGATCACGAAATCCTGTCGGGCGGTACGCAACGGCCACCGGCGGCCCATCAGTTGATCGCGGAGTTGGACCGGTATTCGAGGTAAGTCAGCCGTTTTTTAGATAAATTTGTATGTCCCCGGCGCCGGCAGCGGCGCTGGGGCGAGTTTAGTATCGTCTGCGAGTGTCTTCGGCATCAAGTCCAATTGCGAACCTACTATCTGGTCCCAGGTGACTTCCTGCCCAGAGTAAGCTGACTCGCGGGCCATTAGGGCGGTGAGAGTACTCTCGGCGATGGGCAGCGAGTAATTCAAATACGGACCGTCGCCGCGGATACTGTGGACCATGTTGATATGTTCCTGGACGTAGGGGTTGATTCCCGGAGCGCCCATATCCATGCCGTTACTGCGTCCCTTAGTGCCCACAATTGTGTCACTCACATTGGTATAGACACCTTTGGGATATTGGCGGCAGTGACTGCTGAGGTGCACGCCATTCGGATAAGTGAAATCGGAACTCATGTGGTCGTAGATATTCCCGTAGAGCTCCTCGCGCGGACGCCACGCTGCGCCGCCTGAAGCTACGACCTTCACGGGATGGGCACCCATCAGCCAGTTCATAAAATCGATGTTGTGAAAGTGCTGCTCGACGACCTGGTCGCCGCAGATCCAGATGAAGGAGTACCAATTGCGGAGCTGCCATTCGAGATCGCTCCACTTGGGGTCGCGGTGGTCGGCGTGAAAGACTGGCCCGCTGAGGTAGTTGGCGTATAAGGCAGTGACTTCGCCGATGGCGCCGTCCTGGATCTTCTGCACGGTATCGACATATTCGCGCTGGGCGCGGCGCTGCGCTCCGGAGACCACCGTCAGCTTGCGTTCGGCGGCCAATTTTCCGGCGGCGATGAAGCGGCGCGCGCCTACCGGGTCGGTGGCGATGGGCTTTTCGGTGAAGACGTGTTTGCGGGCTTCCACGGCGGCTTCGAAGTGCAGAGGCCGGAAGCCGGGCGGGGTGCAGAGCATCACGATATCGATGTCGGAGGCGAGTAGCTTGCGGTAGGCGTCGAAGCCGGTGAAGTGATGATCGGGCGCGACGCGGATGCGGGGTGCGATGGAGGCGGCCAGGTCCTCGGCGGTCATTTGGCGGGGCTCGCCGTTGCGCTCGACGGTGATGCCGGCGTAGTGAGAGATGAACTTGGGGTCGCGCAGGCGGGCGAGCGACTGTTCCAGGTGGTCTTCGAAGACGTCGGCCACGGCGGCGAGTTCGACTTGTTCGTTGCCGGTGAGGAGGTCAACCACGGCTTGCGTGCCGCGTCCGCCGCAGCCGACCAGGCCGGCTTTCAACGGGCCGTCGGCAGCTCGTACGGCCGGCAGTTCGGTGAGAGCGAATGCCGCCGCGCCGGCGAGAAGGCTGGATTGTTTGATAAGATCCCGGCGGGAGATGGCATTGGGATGCATGTTCCGACGGTAGCATGGCGCAGGGTTGGGCACGACGCCGCTGCTGTTTGGTTAGGCAGCGGCGTTGGGTTCCCGTCGCTGCCCAGCAACAGTTGTCGCTTTGGTTATCAAGGGGTGACGTTGAAAGGCTTGTTGCTCTCAAGTGTGCCAGTCGATGTGGTCACGGTCACGGTCCCCGCGGTCGCTCCCGAGGGGATACCGCGGTCATATATGTGTCGGAGACTTTAGTGAATTCGGCCGTTGTGCCGTTAAAGGACACCCCGGTGGTTTCAGTGAGTCCCTGGCCGAGTATGCCAATCTTCGTGCCCACCTTGCCGGAAGTGGACACCAGGCTCACGAATGGCTTTAAGTGGTTGTTGAACCTGAAAAATACCCCGTAGTCGTAAAGCAGGCCGCCGTACTCTGTGGTTCCGTATATAAACCCATTGGTGTTCTGAATTAGGGGAGTCAGCGGGTTCGCACCATCCCCGCCTCCAGTGAAGGTCCAGGGCACAGGCGTCACGAACTGGTCCTGCGAAATTTCATATAGTGTTCCGTACTTGTCCGCACCTCCCTCGTATGCTACGCCGTAAAAGTTACCATCCGTGGCGAGCAGCAAACTGGCATAGGGATAGGCCCCGTCCGCTCCTCCACTGAAACTGTAGAGAAAAGTGGCAACGTAATTCGGCGACGGCGTGACCTTAAAGACTTGCCCGTAACCGTTGATGTTTGTGTACAAAGTCCCATAGAAGTTGCCGTCGGCTCCTTGCACCAAACCCGCTTCCGAGTAGTTATAGGCTCCCGGAACTATGTAATACGTGAAGTCCGTACCCGACGTGTTCACACTGAACACCACACAGGCGTAGTTTGAGGTTGTACCGGTTCTGGTAATGCCGTAAAGCCTCTCGTCACCACCCTGAACTAGAGGCGCGACCGGGTCGCTACCGTCGGATCCCTGAAATTGTACCAGCGGAGTCAACTGGCCCGTGGGTGACAATTTGTATACCGTTCCGTAGTTGGCCCGTCCTCCGACCGTGGCTGTCCCGTACAGGTTGCCTGCTATTTCGATGGGCGGAGCAATCGGATTCGCACCATCATTCATACCTGTGAAGCTGTACAACAGCGTGAAACCACCTTCGGGAGTTAATTTGAAAATGCTACCCTTTTCGTTCGCCCCGCCGTTAACGGTAGTGCCATAGAAGTCGCCGTCGGTACCCAACGTAAGCCCACTGTAGGTCTGAACACCGGTCGGAAACTCGTAGATGGGAGTCAGCTTACCGCTCGGCGTAATCTTGAACGCTACGCTTGTGTTCGCGTTTGGCGGCGTGTTCGGCACGGTCAGCGGTGCTGTGCTGTACATGTTACCGTCGCGGCCCTGAGCTATTACCCCGACTACCTGTGGATTTTGAGGATCCCCATTGTTGGAGAAATCGTAGATTCCTTTCACCTGGGCGTTTGCCGCGCTCACCGCTGCGACCACCGAAAGGTAAAGCGCAACCGAGAGCTTCAGCATGGTTGAATGCAGTGTGCCGCTTAGTCTGGTGGGCAACCCTTGACCCCGACTCATGTGCTCTCCCTTTAGCGTATTCTGTGGCGCGGGGGATGCATCGCGGACGCGTTGCGAACGCGTCGCTAGAGCCCATCTGCTGCCGTTGTTCCCATCATCCGTCCGGCTGAGATTTTGCAGTGAGCGCGAACTAAGTAGGATATCCAGTGCGCGCGGAGTTCGATTTACGTCTTTTCCGTTCATTGTCTTCGTTCCTTTGATTGATCAGTCTCAATTCGTTTCCCCACTGGCCAGCACGCACGGAAACTCAGGAGCACCTTCGCAGTCCTTTTGAAATTCCGGCGAGTCGCCTTCACTTTCTATCTGCGTAGAAACCGGGCCTTTCTACTCAGAATATTTCGCGTGACGAGGCGTAGTTAGTAACTCGCAGAAAACTCAAGCCGGTATCGGTATGTGAACAGCCGTGTGAGTTATGGCGGATGTGGTCAGCGCCCCCAAACGAGAGGTACTCCGAACGGGAGTGGATCTCCCCGGCCGACCTACGTTCAGAGGGTGCAACAGGCGCCGCGCGCCGGCGCTCGGCCAGCAGTATCCATTTCTTCCAGTTCCCGGCTCGCCGAAGAATGTGACGAACCTGTTTCAGGATTCCCGCGAACGTTTATGGCTGGGAGGAGATGAACGCGCGTGTATTACGGATTCCCGCGCGCGGAGAGCTACGACATCGCCGAGGATTCGAGCGGCACTATCTGGCACTAACAGGCGGACTACTGGACGTCGACGACTATCCCGCTTCTTAAGGTGATCTTTGCATCCTGGTAGATATAGATCATCGTCCCGGACCTTAGGTGCACGATGATCAGAGGATCTCCCCGCGCCGCGATAACTTGGTCTTTGCTCTGGCCAGTTTCAATAGGGGAGGCTATGGCAGTAGCGTCGGCTGCTTCCGCCTCAGCCTTGTCGGCTTCCAACCGCTGCTGGTTGATCTCGGCGGCCACTTCGCTTGCCTGCCGAGGCGGCGGCGCGTCGGCGGCCATGGAGCTTTCAACCGGACCGGCCACGGCGGCAGCCGGGGCTGCCGGCAATCCACCCTGCCCCTGCTTCTCCTGCAGCGCCTGCAGGCCCGTGTCGATCGATTCGCGCATATCATTCTGCATTTCCTGCAGGTCCTGAAGCGCAACGGAAACAGTATCGCCCTTGGGGCACTCCTTGCCACCCTTGCTGGCCAAGACGGCGAGGGTCGCGGCTTGCGCCTCCGGCGGGGTCTGGCCGGTGAGTTGGAGTGCATCGCCTTCGCTGAGGGCGCACTCCGTGCCTCCGGCGTCGACCACGTCCAGATCGTGGCCGGCTACAAAGACATGCGGGTTACCGTCGGTAAGCGCGCGCTGAATGCTGCTCGAAGCGGCATCCGGCTCGCCAGTCTGGGCGGTCTTGGCCTCCGCGTTTTCCAATGCCACCTGTTGCCGCACTTCATCGGCGATGAGTTGTTTCACTTCAGGCGTGAGGGGCGCGGGATTCGTTAGAGCTGCGGCTGCTGCATACCCCTGAGCCTCGTAAGCGGCTGCGAGTGAGTTCGCGATGATATAGTCGGTCAGCCAGAGCGAGGCGCCGGCATACACCGGGTAAGGCGTGAAGAAGACGCCATAGTATCCGTACCATGGATCTAGGCCCCAGCTCCAGGCGTACGGCACCGGTGCGACCCACGGATTATAGACCCACGAGTAGAAACCAGGCCCGTAATAGAAACTTGCGAAATACGGATTCACCCAAACGCCATGATAGTAGTAGCGTCCATAATAGGCGTGATAGTAATGTCCACGGTAGTAATATGAGCGGCGCGCGTATTCGTGGCCATGATACATGTACGGTTCTTGCACATAGCCCCGGCCTCCACGCTCGGCGACGATGCGGGAATGATCGGCGCGTTCAACTACCACGCGCCGGTTTCCGCTGAGCGAGTGGTGAACGTCCATGCCGCGTTTGGGATCGTGCAGCGTGGCAGCTTGGCCATCCGGCCGCTTGGTGAGTGAGCCGCCATTCCTGGAGGGCGGATGAATCGTCGCAGCCGTGGGATGACTTGTAGTGGTAGTGGTGCCGGGCGATGTAGTCGTAGGGCCGGAGCTCTTCGATGCGCTGGGGGCTGCGCCGGGCGGTTTGGCTGCGGGAGCAGGCTTGGCAGGGACCTTCAGAGGAACTTTGGTTGGCGCCTTCGGTGGATCGTCGCACAGCGCCGCGCAGGCGAAAAGTAGCAAGGCGAGGGACCCGGACACGTATTTGGCGGATGAACTGTTACCAACTCCACGTATTCTCATCGAGGATCTCCTAATTCCTTACGGCTACTGTGCGTCTTTTAATTTGCCGTCGACGAAGGTAACCTTTAAGTCTCTATAATCCCGATAGTAGTAAGTCAGGCCCGTTCCGACGTTCTCCTGCCTGGACGGCTGTCCCAAAGCCCCCGCAACTTGCTCCATCGTTTGCCCCTCCCAGATTTCAATTGGGGCGGTCGACGGGGGTGGCGGAGGCTCGATGGGCGGGGGCGGAGGCTCGATGGGCGGGGGCGGAGGCTCGATGGGCGGGGGCGGAGGCTCGATGGGCGGGGGCGGAGGCTCGATGGGCGGGGGCGGAGGCTCGATGGGCGCCAGCGCCGGCTCCGCGGGCGCTGGGGCAGGAAGGGATGCAGGTTGGCTGGGCGGCGTCGCTTCCTGCTGGCCCCCTTCAGCCGCTGGCTGGACTTTGTCGCCGGCCTTGGCGTCTTCCTCGGAAGGCACAACAGTGATGACCTCGGCGACCGTCTTCAAGGCTTCCTCCGGCGTCGGCGCAGAAGCGCCCAGTGGGATCGTCAGAATACCCTTGTAGCGAATCCCCTGGTCGTTATCAGGGATCCTGTCGGTGAAAAGCTCGAAAACGGCCTTAGGCTCCCGACCAGGGCTGATGTAGATGAGAGTCACCCAGAATTTCTCTCCGGACACGAAGTTTCGAGTGGCGGGCGCCATGTTGGCGCCGGGGATTGGATGGCCAAGACGATCCGACCATCCCGCCAGCTTCCCGATGGTGCCGACTTTGCAACCCTTGCCTTGACTGATTCCGCCGCTCCGGTAAGTGTTCGTACATGGGTTCCGAGGAGTGGTAGCGGCCACCATCAGCACCTTGTCTTTGTGCAATACCAGGACGGAGCCCGCGGTTACGATTTCGGTCTGGGCATAGTCGGTTTTGGTGACCCGGTATTCGGCTTCGATCTTCTCTTGGATGGATGTAGTCCCTTGGCCCTGGGCGTGCATGGCCCATGGCAGCGCCGCCAGTACCGTTAAAACTCCGCTGGGTGTTTTGATCGTTTTCAAGAGGTTCTCCTTTGATCGACTCGTTTCCGCACCGTCGCCCTTCATCTTCTTTCTGCGCAGAAACCGGACATTTCTGCGCAAAATATTTTGATTAAGGATTTTTTGTCACGGCGGGGTGGAATCTACGCAGATATAGGTTGTATATCTATATTGATAATGAATAAGTCCTTTTCCCGCGCGGCGCGCATCATGATTTGCTGCCTTTTGGCGGGCGTGGGCTCGCGGGCGTTCGGCCAGCAGTATCCGTTTCTTCCAGTTCCGGGCTCGCCGAAGAATGTGACGAACCTGTTTCAGGATTCCCGGGGCCGCTTATGGTTAACGGGAGACGAGCTCGCGTGTTTTGATGGCACGCACTTATTCTTCCTCCGCGATTACGGATTTCCACACGCCGCGAGCTACGACATCACTGAGGATTCGAGCGGCGCTATCTGGATCGCGGCGGAGGCGGGCGTTTACCGGTTTGTGAACGGTCAAGTGGAGGAGATCACAAAAGGAGTGGCCGTCAGCGTGATTGCGGCCACTCCGAGCGTCGCGATCGCAGCCATGGGCCCTCTCGGTAAAGGCATTCCCACCGATACCTACCTGGTTAGAATGGAGCGAACCGGAAACACGTGGAAGATTGAAACTGTGACAGACCTCGACTCGCCGGGCCCGCTGTCGCTCGACCACGCGGGATTGGTCCTCTGTCCGTGGCTTGTGCGGGGATGGCATGAGTTCCGTTTGGCAGACGTGGTTCGATGGCGTTCGGGAACAACGCTGCCGGTGGCGAATCAATCCGCGCCCCTCGCCGCCGCGGCCGGAGCGATGAAGGTGCTGCGCGACCGCTTCGGATGCGTATGGAGGGGAGCTTTTGACGGAAGCATCATCTACGATTGCGGCGACCACCATTGGCGCCCAGCGCCGTTCGAGGGGGCCGACGTGAGCGGGAGTATGCAAGAAGCATCCGACGGATCCATGATGCTGGCGGGCTTCACCACCCTGGCAGTTGGGCGGCCCGGCTCGTTCCGAGTTGCGAAGCTAGCCAACGGCTTGCCGGAAGCGCTGCTCGGCGCAATTCAAGCAACTGACGGTACGCTATGGCTGGGTGGCCCCCAGGGGCTCTATCGCTTTGCTTCGTCCTTCCGCTTGGAGTACTGGACAGCGCGCGACGGTGTGGACGTCCCGTGGTCGATTCAACGAACCGGAACTGACGTCTATGCCGGGCTAAATCGTGATGTGGGCGTGTTGAGCAAGGACCGCCGGCGCTGGCGGAGCGTGACCTCATTCCGGAAGGTTGGCCTGGTGATGAACCTGTTGCCCTTCGCTGATGGCCTTCTGGCGGCTCTGACTCCCGGGGGCGCTGCACTGCTGCGGCGTGATGGAACGGTTCTTGCGCGCACGGCGGCCCCTGGCGATGGCCTCCGGCTAGCGAAGACGGCGGGACAGGAAGTGTGGTTCGGTGGCTACCGGCTGGGACAGCTCAAGCAGCAGGGCGCCGGTCTGATCTTCGAGAATCACCGCCTTGAAACCCGTCCTTCGAGCAATGTGCTGGATGTTCAATATGAGGAGCACACCCGTAAGCTGTGGGCATGCTACAGCGGCGGCCTCGTGGCCAGAAGCGAAGATGGAACTTGGCGCGAGTTTACTACGAAAGATGGCCTGCTGGTGAACCCATGCTGGTCCCTGGCCGCTCTTCCGAATGGCGACGTCTGGTATGGATACCTCAACACGCCGGCGTTTGCCCTCGTCCGTCCGGCCCCGGACGGACGAGTTGTGGTGCGGCAATTCCGTGCCGGGGATGAGATCGAGGGTCCGGAAAGCCTTACCTTCGACATTGACCAACGGGGTTGGCTGTGGCGTGGAGGGGCTAACGGATTATCCATTGCGCGCCCGGTGGATGCTGAAGCAGGAAAGTGGCTGCATTTCGATCAGGCAGATGGGCTGCCCAGCGAAGGCGTAAATAGCGGGAGTTACTTTGCGGATACGGACGGCTCCCTCTGGTTCGGGATCAATGTGAACATTGTTCATTACACTCCTCCCTCCGACTTGGTCACACCGCAGTTCGCTCCTCAAGTTTTCGTCTCCGCATTCTCCTGGGAGGGTCAGGCGCCCCGCTTGGCCGAAGCGGTCAGCGCCCTGCCGCACGGACTGAAGATCACCGCGCACATCGGCTCTCTGCAATTCGACCGGCGGAACGCGCTGCGCGTGCGATATCGCATGCTGCCCGAGCAGCCGGCATGGCGCGAAACGCGCAGCCTCGATCTGGCTTTGGGAAAGCTTTCGTCCGGCGCGCACACGCTGGAGGTGCAAGGCCGCGTCTTCACGGGACCGTGGTCGGGCGCCGCGCGCCGGTCGTTCACCGTGCTGCGTCCGGCCGGGCTGACATGGCCGCTGCTCGCTGCATACTTCCTGGCAGCGGCATCGTTGGCGGCGGGTGGCTACCTGCTGCGGCGCAGGCGTCTGGCGGAGGAAGCCGCGCTGCTGCCCGATCTGGCGGCGTGGCGCATGGGTGCGCTGCTGCCCGAGGTGCATGAACTGGAGGGCGCACTGCTGGATTTGCGCTTCGAGGTCGGTGCGCTGCTGGCGCGCGGCGGATTCGCCAACGTGCTCGACGGGTACGATCGCGAGCAGCAGCAGCGCTGCGCCATCAAGGTGTTTCGCGGCGAGGTGAAGGACAAAGCCTGGATTCAGCGAAGTTTTGAGCAGGAAGTGGCGGCGCTGAAGAGAGTCCGGCATCCCAACGTGGTTGCGATTTACGCGCATGGCACAGTGCCCTCGGGCGCGCCTTACCTGGTGATGGAGTTTGTGGAAGGCCGGAATTTGCGCGAGGTTTTGGAAGCAGGTCCGCTGGCGGCGCGGCGCGCGGCGCGCCTGTTGCGGCAACTGGCGAGCGCGCTCGATGCCATCCATGCGCTGGGGATCTGCCATCGCGACGTGAAGCCGGAGAACGTCATCGTGCGCCAGGAAGGCTCGGCGGAGGAGGAAGCCGTGCTGATCGATTTCTCGATCGCGATCGTGAAAGACGCCAACGAGACCCTGCATGGGCTTTCGCGGGCGGCCGGAAGCTTCGATTACATGGCGCCGGAGCAGGCGGTCGGGTATGCCGAGCCTTCGAGCGACATTTATAGCCTGGCCAAGCTGGTGCTGGAGATGCTGACGGGGCGCCAGCTCAAGGATCTGCTGCCCGATGCGGCCATGGATCTGCCCGTGCGGGTGCGGGAGTTCGCGCGGGGGCTGGAAGTGCGGCTCTCGGACGAGTCCATCGAGATGCTGGCGATGGCGTTGGAATTCGACCCGGCGCGGCGGCCGCGCGCGGCGGGTGTGTTCGCGGCGCCGCTGGTCAACGACCTGAGTGCAGCATCCGCTTGAGCCACTTCATCCCCCTTTCCCAACGCGAGCGGACCTGGCGCACGGTGAGTCCGGTTTCCTGCGCGATTTCTTCGAGCGTGAAGCCGCTGAAATAGTGCATATCTACCATGCGCGCGGCGTCGGGGTCCTTGGTTTCCAGGTGGTCCATCAG
The DNA here is from genome assembly GCA_963756605.1 of Bryobacterales bacterium. Lineage (GTDB taxonomy): Bacteria > Acidobacteriota > Terriglobia > Bryobacterales > Bryobacteraceae > Bog-159. The sequence goes on from CAVWOT010000003.1 coordinate 224,196, forward strand.
GGAACCGATTTCGACGATCTGCTCGGCATCGTGCATGGCATCTCCCAGCAGGGCGACGGATTCGTCGAGCGGCAGGGTGGCTTCGCCGGAGCCGCGGCGGGCGGCCAGGCGTTTTCGAGCAAGGTCCACCAGCACACGGCGCATGGCGAGCGAAGCCAGCGCGTAGAAGTGGCCTTGATCGTGAATCTGCCAGCCGCCTTTGGAAAGGCTGGATAACCAGACTTCGTGGATTAACTCGGTCTTCGACAAAGGCGCCATGTAGCGTTCGCGTTTGAGCTCGCGCACGGCTATCTCATGCAGCTTGGGCAGCACTTCGCGAAGCAGGGCATCTACTACCGAGTTATTGCCCTGCATGAACAGGTTCAGGCGCTCTGTCAGAGAAACATAACTGGACATAGCGGGCCTTCGACTAAGTTGGCAGAAGCGCGACGGTCTGTCAAGCGCGGTGTTGTGGTTGACGTGCTATTTCCAATCATGGAAACATCGGATGCGGCTTGTTAGAGCCGCGCGCGCCGACGTGGCCACACGTTGCCGTCCACCGGCACGTTGATATTTGATATGGGCGGAAACAAATACTGTTTGGTGGCCCGCGTGGACTGCGAAGAAGAGGTGCCTTACATCGAAACCGTCATGACTCATGAAGAATGCGGCCGGGAGGACCTGTGGTGCCTGGAGACTCACGAGCAACTGCTGGCGGAGAGCGTTCCGCAGGTAATAGAAAGCGACAAACAATACCGCGAGATCGGAGCCCGTTTCGGAAATCTGGTAGGCAAGGCGCGCGCCCGGACGCGGAGCGAGACCAAGTTAATGCGGTTGCTGGCCCTCCTAATTGAGGACTACGATCGCCGAAATGCGCTGCCGCCAGCCGATGCTGGGCCGGCTGTCCGGCTGCGGTTCTTGCTGGAGCATTCCGGGAAGGCAACGGCGGACCTGATTTCGATATTCGGCTAGCGCAGCCGCGTCAATGAGGCACTGAACGGGGAAACGCAGAATCAGCGCCGGCCAGGCGCGCGAACTGGCGAAGATGTTCAACGTCGCTCCGGGACTGTTTACTTAGATTCGACCCGGAAGACCGCTTTACGGTCGCGGCTCAGCAACGGTCGCGCCAGCGGGCTAGAATAGATCCAGTGACTGGGAAAGCCTTCTACATCGAAACCTTCGGCTGCCAGATGAATGCCCACGACTCCGAAAAGGTCATCGGCACGCTGCTGGCGAAGGGTTACAACCAGGTCGATACGCCGGAAGCGGCCGACCTGGTGCTTTACAACACCTGCAGTATTCGCGATAAAGCCGAACAAAAGGTTTACACGCGCCTGCAGAATTTCAAGCGCGCGGCGGGCAAAGGCAAGATCTTCGGTGTGCTGGGATGCGTGGCGCAGCAGGAGGGCGAAAACATTTTCGCGCGCGCGCCGCACGTCAGCCTGGTGGCCGGCTCCGCCAGTTACACGCGGCTGCCCGAGATGCTGGTGCAACTCGAGGCGGGCAATCGACGCGTCACTGGTCTCAGTCTCGATACGGATGAAACTTTCGATACGCCTTTTACGCGCCGCGACAATCCGCATCGCGCCTATATCACCATCATCGAAGGGTGCGACAAATCCTGCGCCTATTGCGTGGTGCCGTTTACGCGCGGACCGGAGCGCAGCCGCACGAGCGAAAGCGTGCTGGCGGAAGCGCGCCGGTTGGCCGATGCCGGTTACACGGAAATCCAGCTACTGGGCCAGAACGTCAACAGCTACCGGGACCCATCGCCCGCCGGCTGGGACTTCGCCACGCTGCTGGCGCGCACGGGCGAGATTCCCGGCATTCGCCGCGTGCGCTACACCACGTCGCATCCACGCGACTTCACCAAAGCCATCGTGGACGCCATGGATGCCAATCCGGTGTTGTGCAATCACGTGCACTTGCCGGTGCAGTCCGGATCGAGCCGGGTGCTCGCCTCCATGCAGCGGCTTTACACGCGCGACGAATACATGCAGCGGATCGCGTGGATCCGCGGCGCGCGGCGCAACATGGCGCTGACCACGGATATCATCGTGGGCTTTCCGGGCGAGACCGAGATCGATTTCGAAGAGACCCTGAAACTGCTCGACGAAGTCGAGTACGATTCGCTGTTCAGCTTCAAGTACTCGCCGCGCCCCAACACGGCCGCATTGGCGATGGAAGACAAGATTCCGGAGGAGGAGAAGACGCGCCGCCTGATGATCCTTAACGAGAAGCAGCGCGCCATACAGATCCGCCGCAATACGGAATTGATCGGCGGCGTGGAAGAGGTGCTGGTGGAAGGCCGGCACGAGGCATTGGGCCAGTGGATCGGCCGCACGTCGCAGAATCGCACGCTGAATTTCACGCATCCGGACACAGGCGAAGCTTCGCTGGTGGGCCAATATATGGAGGTGCGCGTGACGCGCTCCGGGCCGAATTCGCTGGCCGGTGAAAGCGTGATGAATGTGGTCTAATAAACTTGGAGGGTCTTATGGAAGTCGAAATGAAAATCCGCGGCTTGATGATGGACCCCGTCACGAACATGCCCATCGTGATCCTGAAGGACGTGAGCGGCAACTCGGTTCTGCCGATCTGGGTGGGCATCTACGAAGCTAACGCCATAGCCCTGGAAATCGAAAAGGTCGCCACCCCGCGGCCTATGACCCACGACCTCATCAAGAGCCTCCTGTTGGGACTCAACACCGGCGTACGCAAAGTCGTCGTGAACGAGCTGAAAGAGGAAACCTTCTACGCGCTGATCTGGCTGGAGCGCGACGGCGAACTCATCAGCGTGGACTCGCGGCCCAGCGACGCGCTCGCGTTGGCCCTGCGCCTGGACTGCCCCATCTTCGTGGACGACACGGTGCTGAAGTCCTCCAAGCAAGCCGCCTCGGTTTCCGACAAGGAAAACGAGAAGGAACTCCGCCGCTGGCTGGAGAACCTGAACGACGAGGACATGGGCCGCTACAAGATGTAGCCGTGGACCTGGCTTCCGCCGGCATCCAGATTGTTTCCGAAACACCATCGTACGCGATGTTTGCGCGCGATCATCTGATTGCGTTGGTGGAGCGTACGGCGAATGGGTACGGTAGCATCGGCAGCACCGGCATCCTGACGGAGCGCGGGCTGGCGTACGTGGTCTGGCGTGACGGGCAGGCGTGGCTGGCGGGGAAGGGCTTCGAACTGCCTGCTGCGGCGGAGCAGGTGGAAGCCATCCGGCGGTTCTCGGAAGATCTGAAGGCGGCGCTGTAGCGGACGCATGCAAAGCTTTGCCAGCCGCAACTTCCGGCGTGGATGTTCCAGCCCCCGAACCCGTTAGATATACGGATGATCCCGAACAGGTGTTCCTGATTATACAAAGGGAACCGAGTTGCGCAATCTAACGCTGCGCGAATTGGCCGGCTATTGCGCGCGCCTGGTGATCTGGTGTACGCGCGGCGGCTTCGTTGACGAACTGGGCAAGAAACAAGTATTCGGCCATAAACCTCGACATCGATTACCCCGCGCAGAAATTCGTTGGCCTGGCGCTGGCGGAACCGGCGCGCAATCCGTGCGATTCTTCCCGGCGATCAGGGGCAGCCGGGCGGCCGCTGGAGCCGATCCCCAATTCGTATACTGGCGGCTGTCCGGCGCTACTTTATGCGTACGTCTTCGGTAACCTGGTGGCCATGGGAATCGATATCGCTGGGGGGCGCAGTTCGTGGGGTATCCGACGCAGTTTTTCCAGCGTCACCATGGTGGATTGGAACACGGGCGGCCTGCGAGGCCGCCAGAGGCAGGGTGCCCGCCTCAGAGGGCAGCAAAACCGTTGCGAAAAGATCCTGTGCAGCGGGGCGCAAGCCCCGCGCCGGCTAAAGCCTCGCTAAATCTTAGCTACAGCCAGCGGATACGAGAGGGGTTCGAGTTCTTCTTCCATCACCAGGGTGGCGTCTTCCAGGGTTTCCTCTTCGGCGGCGCTTTCCGCCAGCAACGTAGTGACGTCCGGCTCCGGCTCGGGCACAGGGTCTGGCTTCGGTTTCGGCTGCCGCTTGGGCGCGGTCTTGTTCGCTTTCGGTCTGGCTCTTCGGGCCGGGCGAGATGCGGGCACTCCGGCCGCGTCGCGCAATTCCTTGAAGGATGCTTCCAGCAATTCGATCATGCGTCCGCCGTCTGGCGCGGCCAGCGCGTCGGTGGTCAACGCAAAGTATAGCTTTTGGTTGTAACTCTCGATGGCGACGCTGATACCCACGTCCATACCGGTGGGAACATGCGGGTAGCAGGCCACCATACGGCTGCCGCAGGTATACAGCGGGATCTGCGGGCCGGGCACATTCGTGCACACCATGTGAAATAGGGGAATGGGCGTATTCAGCCAGCCCATATTGCCGGCCAGGAATGACTGCACGGGCGGCGGCAAAAGGCCCAGCCAGGACAGGCTCAGACGCAACAATTCCGGCGTGCGTGCGCCCTTCATGGCCTGGGTGGTCCGATGAATGTGCTCGATCCGCGCGAGGGGATCGCTGATGCCCAGGGGAAGGGCTACCAGCATCAACGAAATCAGGTTGCCGAAAGCGCCGATACTGTCGCCCGGCGGGCGCACGTTGACCGGCACCATGGGCCGGAAGAAGCGGTTCTTCACGGTTTGCCCGTGCAGCTTGGTGTACTCCGAAACCGCACCGGACACCACCGTCAGCACCACATCGTTTACCGTGCAGCCGCAGGCGGTGCGAATGGCGTGCGCTTCGGCGAAGGGGAATTCGGTCCAGAACACGCGCCGCTCGCCGGAACAAGTCCGATTGAAAGGGAGGCGCTCCACCGGGGACAGCAGCTCGGGCATCATATCTACTACGCGTTCGAGTCCCAGGGCCGCGAAGGGGTCTGCGCGCAGCAGATTGCCGTATCCGAGCAGGGCGTCGCGCGTCTCGGCAAGCCGCTTAGGGAGTTGCGCCAGGCTATCGGTGAAGGCATCCAGGAAGAGAGTTGCCGCGTCGGGGGCCTTGGGCGGACGGTAGGACTTGCGCTTGGGCAAGCGGCGCTGCTCTGGCGACGCATCCATGATTACGTTCAGCAACCCGATACCGGCGACGCCGTCCACGATGCAATGATGCACCTTGCAAATCAGCGCCGCGCGGCCACCGGTCAGGCCGTCCACTACATATGTTTCCCAAAGCGGCTTGTTGCGGTCCAGCAGCGGCGTGAAGATGCGGCCGGCCAACTCCTGCAACTGTTCGTCTGAACCGGGTGGATCGAGGTGCACGTGAAAAATGTGACGGCGGATATCGAAATCCGGATCGTACTGCCAGGTGGGGTATCCGATGTTGAGGAATGGCCGCATCACTTTTTCGCGGTAACGCGGGATCGAATCCAGTTTGGACTCGATGGTAGCGACGAACCGGTCGAAGGGTATAGGGCCCTCGAAGACGCACACGCCGCCGATGTGCAGGGGCATCTGCTTGGATTCGAAATTGAGAAATGCGGCATCCAGCGCGCCGAAGCGGGTGGGGAGCTGCGGAAGAGCCATCGAACCGCCTCCTTGGGAAACAGAGTATAAGACTATATTGTCTTGTAATGAGGGCGTGAATGCAAGGGGCAAATGCGGGGCGTATTCGTTCCCTGACGGTCGCGGCTCAGTAACGGGGATAGCCGCGGCTCGGTGCCTTTTGCGGATGGTAAAAAAATTGCTTGAACGACGCAGTGACGAGGCACCCAAATGCACACTTCTTACTGTTTCGCCGGCCAGCCCGCACCTGAGGGCTATTTTTACAACGACATTCTGCCCTGCGTATGTGGCAGCAAGGAAAAGCTGCTGCTGGCTTTGGGCCAGGCGGCCATCCCTTACGAACCCGTAATGCAGGCAGCTCCCCCGGAAGTGCATCTATTGCCCTTGAGCGCCTGACCGGTGGTATTGGCGCAGTGAGTGGTGGCGCACGGCTGGGTGCAACCACCCAATGCGAATGACAAGCCTGCCCATTTAGCGGGTCCGCCAAGTCCTCCTAACTGGCTGACACCAGGCTGGTCTGCAATTCCGGAATCTCGATTTCGATGCGCGTACCCTGTCCCGGCTGGCTGTCTATGGTCATCCGGTGTCCGTTTCCGAACAGCACGTTCAGCCTTTCGCTCACATTGCTAACGCCGATGCCCTGCTCGCGCAGGGTGGCGAGTTTGGATTCGGGTATACCCACGCCGTCATCTTCCACCCACAACAGCAGCCGTGAATCCACCCGCCGGCTGCGTAGCCGGATGGTGCCGCCTTCCACTTTGCTGCTCAATCCGTGCTTAACGCAGTTTTCGATCAGCGGCTGCAGCAGCATGCTGGGCACCAGCATATCCAAAGTGTCGGCAGCGACATCCTTTTCGAAGCGCAGTTTGTCGCCGAAGCGCACGACCTCGATGGACAAATAATCGTCGATGAAGCCAATCTCTTCGCGCAGCGCATTGAAATTATCGTGCTTCCGCAGCAGCCGCCGCAGGATATTGGAAAGCTTCAGCACCATTACGCGCGCCTGGTTGGGATCGGTGCGGATCAATGAAGAGACCGAGTTCAGCGTGTTAAACAAGAAATGCGGATTGATCTGGCTGGTGAGCGCTTCCAGGCGGGCTTGAATGAGATGCCGGTGCTGCTCCTCGAGCTTGTCTTCGTTGCGGGTGTTGTTCCAGATCTTAATAGGGATCGTGACGGCGAAGATGGTGTCCGCATAGACCGCCGCGTACATCAGGAGACTGGTTTGCTCGGGGTGTATATAGAAGATACGGCCGTTGGCGCCGAAGGTCTGGCCCAGAGCCTGGCGCAGAAATTCGGCGAACAGGATCACGACGAAGAACAGCAAGTTGAAAGCGTTGCGCCGGTCGAAGCGCCGCTGTTTGAAGATGCGCCAGAGGTTGAGGTCGAAGAACGGGCTGAAGCGCCAGATATCTTCGGGGTCGGCGGCGCAATCGCGCAACAAGCCGCCCAACACCCCGAGGCCGGCCAGCAGCGGCATGGTCAGATACTCGCGGTTGAGCATGGCCGGCACGGAAATTAGAATTCCGGATGTCAGGCCGGTGACGTATCCGCCCAGCAGACCGGCCAGCAGGCTGCCTTCCAGGCCCAGATCGACCGCTGGATATTTGGCGCTCCAGGCACGCGTAGCCACGCTGGCGCCGAATACGATCGAGAACCACAGCGACAGTTTCATGCGCTGGCTGACGGTACGGTTTTCGCGCATCAGCATGCGCTTGACGGCGCTCCAGCGAACCAGAATGCTGGCCAGCGAGGCCACCACGCCCAGCTTCACCAGCAGCGTAACGAGCGATGAATCCGCCATGGAAACTCGCAGATCATTATAATAAAAGGATCGGAACAGCCGGTAGAGATCTCATGCACACTCCTTCCGCGCCGCGGCTGCATAAGGTTGCCGAAGCGGATTTTCCAACCCGATTTGGACACTTTCGAATCTATGGATTTGAAGGCCGCCGGCACGGCCGTCTGGAAGAGGCGGTGGTCCTGGAAATGGGCGAGGTGTCACATGGGGTGTTGCCTCCGCTCGTGCGCATTCACTCGCAATGCCTGACGGGCGATGTCTTCCATAGCCTGCGCTGCGATTGCCGCGCGCAGCTGGAACTGGCGCTGCAGATGATTGCCGAAGAAGGGCGCGGCTTGCTGATCTACGAGCATCAGGAGGGGCGCGGCATCGGGCTTCTGAACAAGCTGCGCGCTTATGAGTTGCAGGACCACGGGGCGGATACAGTGGAGGCGAACGAACGCCTGGGTTTCGAGTCTGACCTGCGCCATTACGAACTGCCCGGCGAGATTCTGCGGTACTTCGGATTGACCAGTATCCGCCTGTTAACGAACAATCCGGATAAGATGGCGGCTGTGGAAGCTGCCGGCGTGCAGGTGGAGTTAGTACCTTGTATTGTGCCGGCCATGGACTCGACGGAAGCCTACCTGCGGACTAAAAAAGAGAAGATGGGACATTTGCTGGAAGGATTCTAGTCGCACTGCGGCCGGCGTCCACGCCGGCTTGCTCGCAATGCCGGTTTCCGGACCCGCGCAGACCTGGATGCCTGCCCCGCGGCTCAACGATCGCTTCGAAAGGCGATATGGCCGGGCACGGACACCCCCACCTCTGTTCCGGACGCCGCGCGGCTCCAAACGCGGAGCCGTCCGCCCACGCGTTCAACCCCTTCGCGCGTGCCCGGCAAACCCCGGTGCCCATCGCGCCCCGACTGAAATAGCTGTGGATCGATCCCGCAGCCGTCGTCGCGACCAGGATCCGTAATTGCCGAGCGGAATCTTCGACTTCGACTTCGATACTTTTCGCGCCCGAATGGCGAAAGGCGTTGACCAAAGCCTCGCGGCCAATGCGATAGATCGTCGCGCAGCAGCGGGCGCAACGGTCGCCGCTGGCCTTGCACAATGAAGCGAACCCTAATTTCCCGCTGCACGCCAAGTTCTTGCTCGATTCGTGAAAAGGCCTGTTCCAGATCAGAGAACCGCCGCGCGACAGACGCAGGCCGCGCAGCGTATTCCAGCCTCCGTCTATGACCCGTCCCATCAGCTCGATAATCCGGCCGAGCGGCGGTTTCAAGGGCGACTCCCCGGGTAAGCGGTCCGCCATGACTTGCAGTTGCATGGAGACCCTCAGAAAACCCTGCAACAAGGTGTCATGCAGTTCCTGGGCGACCCGCGCCCGCTCCGCCAGCCGCTCTTCGAAACCGAGATTCAACTGCCATGCCGAGTCCGCAGGCTAATGCCACGGCAATATAGAACGAGAGCGTCTGCCAATGTTAGCGCCGGGGATCTGTTCGCAAACTTTCTTCACGGAGTGCGCTGCCCTTTTGCCCGCGTCATTCACTCGGCCGCCTTTGCTGCCAAGGCTTCCACCACCGCAATGTTAGCAAGCAGGTCCGGCGGCAAGCCATGGCGCGCCTGGAGGTAGGTCGGAGCGTTGTATGAGACCCTGACCTTGCCGTTGGCATCCTCCCAAACGAGGATCTTCAGCGGAAGATCGATCGCGCTGCTGGGAGACGCGATCATGAGGGGAGTGCCGGCTTTCGGATTCCCGAAGATCAGCAGCTTCGTCGGGCGCATTTCGAGTCCCGCCTTCTCCGCCTCACCGCTGTGATCGACCAGGGCAAAGATTTTAACTCCCTTTGCCCGCAAGATTTCTTCAAGCTTTTGGACTGTCTGGTCCACGGATTGATGTCCGGGTATCGTCACGATCCCGTTTGCCGAATTCGAGGTCATTACTTTCTCCTGACGTAGGTCGATCAGAATCTTACCGCCGAAGAACTAAGTGGCGCCGGCCCTGGCGCGCGACCGGTACCGCGCTGAACAACACTACTAAGCCCTCGGCGCAGCACGGTGTAGAGCAGCTTCGCAGGCATGGCAATTTGCACGCCGTGCACGCCGAATACCATATTGTTTTCCCTCAATTTCTTAAAAGCTGAGTGACATTGGGTGCGGCGCGACGTTTCGACTGACGAACAGGTTTGACACATAGCTTAAACAATCGGCTTAAACAATCGGCGTAAACATGGCTTCTCGAACGCGCGGCCCGGTGAGTAACACAAAAGTGTTACAAAAACATTACAATGCCTGGGGATTCGCTTTGCAGCCGGGTCCGATAGCCTTTAAGTAGGTTGGAAAGAAGTCAAGGAGATGCACACTGCATCGACTGTTCTCGACATTCCCAGGCGGTAGTCAGGGCGTTGGTTTACTGCTTTTGCGGGCAGCCATTGGCGTGCTGGCGATCGTGCACGGTGCCTTGTTCCTGGCGGACGGAGGCCGGGATGAAGTGTACAGCTCCGCTGTAGGCGCGCTCGCGATGGCGGACGGCCTATCTCTTCTAGCTGGGTTCCTCACACCGTTTGCAGCCGGCCTGGCCTTGCTGGGTGGGATCGGAATTGAGTTGTCCTGGCTATCTTTGCCTCCCCCAGGCCCGTTCGATACCAAGCTGACGACCGGCCTGGTTATGGTCGTGGCGCTCGCCGTAGTTCTTTTGGGCCCCGGAGCGCTATCGCTGGACGCCCGTCTGTTTGGCCGGCGCGAGATCATCATTCCCAGCGTTTCACGTCCCCGGAAATCCTGAGCCGCTATCACCTCGGTTCTGTCCCCCTCGTAAACGGTAATCCTCAGATACCACTATAGGTTTACTTCGCCACTGGTCCAAAACGGTAGATAAAAAACCGTCTATCGCGGGATGCCAAGTTGGTCAGTCGCGGGTAATATCAAAGAAAGTGAAATTGAAACACCGCAACGTGCGGAAAAATGGAGGGTATGGGACATGGCAGCAGTAGCTGAGCTAATCCGCTGGCCCGAGCCGGAGCCAATGATTGGAGGCAGATTAATTGGTTCCAGTGCGAGTCTTGGCAGGGTCTGGAAATCGATTCAACTGGTGGCGCCGACCGATGCGGCGGTTATGATCCAGGGGGAAACCGGCACCGGCAAGGAACTTGTCGCCAGAGCCATCCACGACGAAAGCCTGCGCAGAGGAGGGCCGTTTGTAACGGTCAACTGCGCCGCGATTCCTGGCGCGCTGATGGAAAGCGAACTGTTCGGCCACGAGCGAGGTGCTTACACCGGCGCATTATCGCAGAGCACTGGACGCTTTCATCTGGCCCACGGCGGAACCCTGTTCCTGGATGAGGTCGGTGAACTGCCGCTCGAACTGCAGCCGAAGCTGTTGCGGGTTCTGCAGGAAAAGGAATTTGAAAGGGTAGGCAGCAGCCGGACAATTCATGTGGACGTGCGGGTAGTTGCGGCGACGAACCAGGACCTATGGCAGATGGTCCAGGAGAGGCGGTTCCGCGCCGACCTGTTCTACCGCCTCAACGTGTTTCCGATCGGGCTTCCGCCGTTACGGGAACGCCGCGAAGATATTCCCCTTCTGGTGCGCCACTTTGCTGCCCAGTTCGCGGAACGCATGAAAAAGAAGATCAACCATATCCCGGCGGAACTGATGGAGATTCTGCGGCAGCACGATTGGCCGGGCAACATACGTGAACTCCAGAATCTGGTGGAGCGCGCCGTCATCATGAGTCCCGGACCGGAATTACAGCTTGCGTCGCACGAACTGAAGCCCATGGTGAAAAACAAGACCGCATCCGTATTGCGGACCCTGGTCGAAGTCGAGCGAGATCACATCTTGCAGGTGTTGCGGGAGGCCGGCGGGGTGATAGGTGGCCGGGAAGGCGCCGCCGCGCGACTCGGCATAGCGCGCACGACGTTAATCTATAGGATGCAGAAGCTGGGGATCGCCCAGGGCAAGGCGGTAGGGGCCGCTGCCGGCGGATTTTGAATGAGCAACCTCAAATACACCAACCTTCCCGCTGAGGCATCTAACGAAGATGCATTGGCGCAGCTTGCCTTGGACCTAAGCTGGCCAGGCCGCCACGCGACGGGCGTGCTCTGGGAACGCTTGAACCCGGAATTGTGGGAGATGACCCACAGCCCCTGGGCAGTTCTGCAGACGGTTTCCACGAAGAGGCTGGAAGAGATCACTTCCGATCCGGTGTTTCAGAAAGCCCTCGCTGGGCAAACCGAAGCCCGCGGCGCCGCGGCCGAATCGTCGTGGTTCTACCGTGCTCACGCGGGTTCGCCGCTCAGCGCCGCCGCCTACTTCAGCATGGAATACATGTTGAGTGAGGCGCTGCCGATTTACTCGGGGGGCTTGGGAAACGTAGCCGGCGATCAGCTGAAAGCCGCCAACGACCTGGGTGTCCCGGTGACCGCCGTCGGACTGCTGTACGATCAGGGTTACTTTCGCCAGGAGATCGACCGCGACGGAAGCCAACGGGCGCTCTATCCCTACAACGATCCCGGACAATTACCGATCAGACCGGTGCGCGACGCCGACGGTGAGTGGGTGAGGCTTGCCATACCCTTTCCCGGTTCCAAACTCTGGATTCGTACCTGGGAAGTGCAAGTTGGCCGGGCCAGGCTCTATCTTCTCGACACGAACGATCCCGCCAACGTGCCCGAGTATCGCAGTATCACCAGCGAGCTTTACGGCGGCGGCCCCGGCTTGCGCCTGCGACAGGAGCATGTGCTGGGGATTGCAGGTTGGCGTTTGCTTCGATTGCTGGGGATTCGGCCGGAAGTGTGCCATCTGAATGAAGGTCACGCGGCGTTCGCCGTGCTGGAGCGGGCTGCCGGCTACATGGAAGATACGGGCCATCCATTCGATGTGGCACTGACCGTCACGCGTGCCGGAAACCTGTTCACCACCCATACCGCCGTGGAGGCCGGTTTCGACCGCTTTCCCGCCGATCTGATGTACACACACTTCGGCGACTACTGCGGGCGCCGGCTGCGGATTTCCTTCGACCAGTTACTCGCCTTGGGGCGGCGGAACGGTGACGATAGCCGGGAGCCGTTCAACATGGCGTACCTCGCGCTCCACGGATGCGGCGCGGTGAATGGCGTCAGCCGGTTGCATGGAGCGGTCAGCCGCCAGCTGTTTCAGCCGCTGTTCCCGCGCTGGCCGGCAGACGAGGTGCCGGTTGGCCATGTGACCAACGGCGTCCACGTACCCACCTGGGACTCCACGGACGCCCACGAGCTCTGGGCGGAGGTGTGCGGCAGCAGGTGCTGGCGCGGCGACCTGGATCAGATAGAAACGCAGATCCGGGGGGCCGGCGACGCGGCCCTCTGGCGCATGCGCAACGACTCGCGGAAGGCGTTAATCGAATTTGTGAGAAGGCGTTATGCGCGCCAGGTCGCCATCCAGGGCGGGTCCGACGCCGAGATCGCGGCCGCCGGAGAAGTTCTCCATGTCAGTACTCTGACCATCGGTTTCGCGCGGCGTTTCGCGACGTATAAGCGGCCCAACCTTTTGCTGCGCGATCCGTCCCGCCTGCTGCGAATTCTTGGCAATTCCGAGCGGCCGGTACAACTGATTGTGGCGGGCAAGGCGCACCCGCAGGATATCCCCGGACAGGACATGGTTCGCCAATGGATTGAATTCATCCAGTCGTTAGGGACGCGTCCACCTGTGATCTTCCTGAGTGACTACGACATGCTGCTTACCGAGCGGTTGGTCGGCGGCATAGATGTTTGGCTGAATACCCCGCGGCGGCCGTGGGAAGCCTGCGGAACCAGCGGAATGAAGGTGCTGGTGAACGGCGGGCTGAACCTTTCCGAGATCGATGGCTGGTGGGCCGAGGCTTATACTCCGGAGTGCGGATGGGCGATTGGCGACGGCCGTGAACATGGCGACGATCCCAAGTGGGACGACGCCGAAGCCGAAGCGCTTTACACTATGATCGAGCAGCAGGTCGTGCCGGAATTTTACCAGCGGGATGGCGATGGAATTCCTCCGCAATGGGCGGCGCGCATGCGCGAGAGCATGGCCCAACTGACGGCGGCCTATTCAGCCAATCGCACGGTTCGAGAGTATACCGAAAATCACTACCTGCCGGCAGCCGCTCGGTACAGCGCGCGCGCCGCTGAAAACGGCAAGCTCGGGATGGACGTGCTCGATTGGCAGCGAACGCTGAGCGCCGGGTGGGCGCATCTCGCATTTGGTCCGCTGAAGGTGGAGTCGCACGGCGGCCGTCATAGTTTCGAAGTTGTCGTCTACCTAGGGGGCATGGAGCCGGACGGCCTGCTGGTTGAAATGTTCGCGGATGGCCACAATGGAGAGCAGCCTCAACGAACGACAATGAATCGAGTCACTAAGTCATCTGACGGCGGGTTTGTATACGCCGCCACCGTCGAGAGCGGGCGCGACGCGAATGATTTCACTCCACGAGTTATTCCGCATCATCAGGGTGTGTCGGTTCCGCTGGAGGCAAGTCAGCTCCTCTGGCAGAGATAGCACCGTCAAAGAGCGTTTAGCCTCGTCGGAAGCCAGGAAGACGATCGCCTGCGTCGCCTCGCCGGATTCCCAAAGCGCCGTGCCGGAATGCGGCTCTTGAGTAACCGCCACGGCGGACCATTAGATTGACCCACCAGGAGGCTTCTCAATCGATCACTTCGGGCCTTGCGTGCGCCTGCGCCGGCCACTCATCAGATATATCGTGGCGCGCGGATCAAGCAATGGGTCTTCCGACGGCTCTATGCCATCCACGCGAGGAATCGGATCGAAGATGATATGGCGCTGCGCGGCGTCGTTGTCCGGCACTACGCTGACTAGCTCGATTATGCCGAAGTTGACCTCGACCCGGCTGGACCAATGCGCCGTGGAATCGTTCACTACATCTTCCTTCCCGGCCACCTGCACAGTAATGCGCATGGTTGGCGAGCCCTTCGCGAGCCTTTCCCCGATTTCGTCAAACAGAAAACTCGGCGCCTCTTGCGCGGCGACCGCGGGATCCAGGTACTCGTTGGCGAGGTTGGGGCGAATGCGGTATCGCCCATACTGGCTGTTCCCGTCTGCGTTCGAGAATTTATAGGCGTTTACCCCATAGAACGACTCCGTGCAAAAACTCGCCGGAACGGGTTTGGGGGCTTGGATGAATTCCAAAGCCGCCGGGTGTGATGCGAGGAATTTCTCGATCGGCGTCGGGCTGGATGTTCCAGGGCCGCTCGCATTTGCAGCGTGCAGAAATTCTACGAACTCTTCCAATGTCCGCGCCGGAAATCCGTCGACCGAATGAGCAATGATATCGGTGTGCACGTGCTCCGCGAGATTAAACCGTATGGCCATTCCGCGCGGGCTCGCATTCGGGTCGCTATCGGGCATCGCAGGCAGGCCGCCGGCGTCCGAGAATCGAATGGTTACTGGTGTGGAATCCCGTTGCACATGTGGTGCGCGCGTCAGCGACCTGGCTGCCGGCGACGGAGTAAATCTGGCTTCGAGAAGGATTCCCTTCGCATGCGCGGGCCGGAAACCTGGTTGTGTTCCGTTAAGAGCGTCAAGAGCGTGCAGCGCTTCTTCGGCAAGCGCTGCGGCATGGCTGGTTTTTGTAGGACTCATTACTTAAGTATGCGAGCGAGAAGCCATCGACGTCATCACACAATCGAGGGTTATTGTGATAATCATTTCAGTACCAGGATGACGACAGCGGGTACCCGCCCGGCCGCCAAGTGTGCTCATCAGTACGGTGACCATCAACCGATCCGAACAAAGTTCCCGGAAGCCCGCATCATCAAGGTGCAGGCCGCAGCGGTCTGTCAGAAGAGGAAATTTGCCATGGACGAATCCCATTCGGATGCTTTGGTCTTCTTCGGCGCCACGGGCGATCTGGCGTACAAGAAGATCTTTCCCGCTCTGCAGGCGATGGTGAAACGCGGCCACCTAGTTGTGCCCGTCATCGGTGTCGCCAAAGCCGGCTGGAATCTTGAACAGTTTCGGGCGCGGGCACACGACAGCCTCGAGAAACACGGCGGAGTGGATGCCGCGGCCTTCGACAAACTGAAGGGTTTGCTGCATTATGTGGATGGCGACTACACCGATGCGGGCACGTTTGAGAGGCTGCGCAAAGAGCTGAACGGTGCGCAACGGCCGGCGCATTACCTGGCCATTCCGCCGCTTCTGTTCGGAACGGTTGTCGAAAATCTGGCGAAGTCGGGCTGCGCGCAGAACGCGCGCGTGATCGTGGAGAAGCCCTTCGGCCGCGACCTGGCTTCGGCGCAGCAACTCAACCGGATCCTGCATCAATCCTTCCCCGAATCGGGGATCTTTCGCATCGACCACTATCTGGGCAAGCGGCCGGTGAACAACGTGATGATTTTCCGGTTTACCAACGCCTTCATGGAGCCCTTCTGGAATCGAAACTATATCGAGAGCGTGCAGATTACCATGGCGGAAGATTTCGGCGTGGAGGGGCGGGGTGCCTTCTACGACGAGACCGGCACAATTCGCGACGTAGTTGAAAATCATCTCTTCCAGGTGATGTGCAATCTGGCCATGGAGCCGCCTGTCCGCAGCGACAGCGAGTCCACTCGCGATGAGAAGGTCAAGGTTCTGAAAGCCATTCCGGCGCTGGACCCGGCAAATGTGCTTCGCGGCCAGTTCCGCGGCTATCGCCAGGAACATGGCGTGGCGGCCGATTCGCAGGTGGAGACTTTTGCGGCCTTGCAACTGGAAATCGATTCCTGGCGATGGAAAGGCGTGCCGTTCTATATCCGCGCGGGGAAGAACCTGCCGGTCACCTGCACGGAGGTCGTCGGCCGGCTGCGAAAGCCTCCCGCGGTTATCCCGGAGTGCGCCCTGCGTCGAAACCATCTGCGCTTCCGAATCAGTCCCGAGATGACCATCGCGGTAGGTACTACGGTGCTGGGTCAGAACGACCTACTGGATGGCGAGCAGGTCGAAATGATCGCCAGCCAGCATCCCCCGCCGGAAGAAATGGATGCGTACGAGAAGTTGCTTGGCGACGCCATGGCGGGGAATGCTACCCTGTTCGCCCGCCAGGATTATGTGGAAGAGGCTTGGCGAATTGTCGATCCGGTGCTGAATGCGGGCTCTGCGGTGCACGAATATGAGAAAGGCACATGGGGACCGGCCGAGGTCGACCAGCACATTGTGCCTCCCGGCGGCTGGCACAACCCGGTGGCGTCGGATCCGGAAGACTTCCGAGTGGCGGCCTGAGCGAACCGCAACCAAGCTTCGATGCAACCGCGCGGAAACGCGGCGCCGTCTATGAGCTCAATGCCAGCTAGGTCTCATAGACCCGCTCTTTGCTCGGAATCCGGATCTGCTTTACGGAAAGGGCGACGGCCTAAGAGGCCGCCGCAGGCTGAGAGCCGGGCTGAGAGCCCAATGCCACTTGGTTTTCTTGCTCGAATTTTGCAGAACCCCATTTGCGCACCAAGGAGGGCCCCTCGTATGTCGCTCGGCTTAGGAGGGCAGCCCAAACAAAATAGTCGAGTTATGTTGGTACATGAACTCTGCCGACACGTTTCAATTATTGCGGCTGTTCCAAAAGGTCGCACCAGCCTGGTTTTTCCACAGTCTCAGCCGCAAGCACGATACGTGTTCCGGGAAGGGGTCTACAGCGCCGCCGTGGTGATATGGCTGATGATCTGGCAGCGCCTGCAGGGGAACCGAAGTTTAGCCGCTGCGGTGCAGCACCTGCTGCAGGGTGGTGCCCAAGATCTGGTCAGCGACAGCAAACGGTGGACCGAAGAGAAGGTATCCGCGGCCACGGGGAGCTATTGTCAAGCGCGGCAAAAATTACCGAAACTGATAGTCGGGGAAGTCATGGATCGCATGGTCGAGCAGCTCCGGGCGGAAATGCAAGAGGGATGGGCGGGCCTGCAGCGGCCCGTGATGCTGATCGATGGATCGAGCCTCCAGTTGCAGCATACCCCGGAACTGGTGCGGAGGTTTTCACCCGGGCACAATCAACATGGGCAGAACCATTGGCCGGTGATGCGGATTGTGGTATTCCACGATGTGTTCAGCGGACTGGCTCTGCGACCGAGTTGGGGAGCGATGTATGGCGACGAGGCGGTGAGCGAGCAGGGGTTGGCCGAACAGGCACTAGGAAGGTTACCGGCCGATGCGGTGGTGCTGGGGGATGGCAACTTTGGGATCTTCGCCTTCGCCTATGCGACCCAGCAGAGCCAGCGATGCATGATCTTGCGACTGACCCAGGCGCGCGCACAAAAGATCATGGGGGGCGCACTGTTGCAGGGCACGGAGCGGAGGGTAGTCTGGCGGGCTAGTCGCTGGGATCGCGCCGCCCACCCGCAGTTGCCGGAGCAGGCGACGGTGGAAGGACGACTGATAGTGTGTACGAATCCGTCCCGCCCGCACGAACTGCTGTATCTGTTTACGACGCTGGATCTGCCGGTCGCGGAGATCCTGGGGATCTACAAGTTGCGCTGGAATGGGGAGACCGATCTGCGGTCCCTCAAGCGCACGGTGGGGTTGCATCAACTCAACTGCAAGAGTCCGGATATGGTGGAAAAAGAACTACTGCTGGCGATTGCGGCCTACAACCTGGTGCGGGCGGTTATGTGCCTGGCGGCACGGCGCGCCCACATCACTCCACGGCAGCTCAGTTTTTCTTTTGTGCAAACGGTGGTCACAGCGGCCCTGCCGGGTTTAGACCACGCCGCCACCGACGAGGAATACCAGCAGCGGTTGGAGCGCATGTTGCGCTACGCAGCGCAGGGCAAATTGCCGAATCGTTCCCGCGTCCGAGCTTATCCCCGCGAAGTCTGGGGGCGGGGCGGGCACTTTCCGCGGCGCCAGAGAAGCGCCGAAAACGGAGGGCAAACGAAATGACCCTCACTGCACCTGCGACCGTTCAGGTGGACTCTACCCTACTAGCCAGTGTGACCTACGACGTCAGCGCGGCGCTGCTCCAGTTGGCGTTTTGCGACGGGGCCATTTACCTTTACTTCGCTGTTCCAGCGGCTATCCACCAAGCTCTACTCGCCGCCAACTCAAAGGGCTGCTACTTCAACAGCCAGATTCGAAACCGCTTCCGCTACGCCTGTCTTAGGCGGCCCAAATGAGACACTCGTCCGCACATGGGGCTCTGCAAAATTCGCGCAAGAAAACCAAGTGGCATTGGGCTGAGAGCCTGCCCCACAGATTCTTGAATCCCACAAACGTCCCGGCCGCTCAATTACGGTAAAGGGTAAATGATGTTATGGGCGGGGAAGCGGATCACGTCTATAGGCTGGCCTGCATGGAACTGCACGGCGGGAACCACCTGGCGGATTACTCGGCCGAACTGCCGGGGTTAGCGGGCTGGGTTTCGTGCCGTCCCCTGCAGCCGGCCGCCAGCGGCGGGGATCTGTATTACCTGTCAGCTTGCAGTCACGGTGTGATTGCGCGGGTAGTGGTGGCGGATGTCGCCGGCCATGGAGAGACGGTCAGTGCTGCCGCCGTGCATCTGCGGGACGCGTTGCGGGTGCATCTCGACGATTGGGATCAATCCCTGCTGATCCGCCGCCTTAACGACAGCATTCTCAGAGGCGCGCCGCATTCCCGGTTCGCCACGGCGTTTCTGGCCAGCTTCTACCGCGAATCCGGAGAGCTTCTGTTTACCAATGCGGGCCACATGCCGCCGCTATGGTATCGTGCCGCCTCGCGGGAGTGGACCCTATTGGCCGATTCCACGCCGTATAGTAAAGAGATTATGGACCTGCCGCTTGGCATGATCGCAGGAACCTCCTACAGCCAGACTGCCGTGCAATTGGAAAAAGGCGATCTACTGCTGCTATACACGGATGGCATCAGCGAATCCGTGGACGCTTCCGGCGAGCAATTGGGGCTTGATGGCCTGCTGTCCATCGCCAGCCATCTGCCGGTTGAATCCGCCGCCGCTGCCGGCCATGCTCTGCTGGCGGCCGTCGAAGGTTTCCGCGGCGCCGTGCCGCCGGCCGACGACGAAACCGTGGTGGCGCTTGAACGGCGCGGAGAATCCGTTTGACCATGCTTCCAGACACACACTGTTTGCATCTCAAAATTGTGATGCCTAGCGACGCGCGCTATTTGCCGGTCGTACGCGGGGCTATCGGCCCTCTGGCCACAGCCATGGGTTGGGATGAGCCCGATTCCCGGGCCATCATGTTGGCGCTGGATGAGGCGCTCGCCAACATCATCCGGCACGCTTACCATAACCGTGCCGATGGCCTGATCGAATTGGAATGCCGCGAAGGCGCGGATGTATTGGAAATCACATTGCTGGATCACGGTGATGCTCCGGACAGGACTAAAATATGTGCGCGTGCTATAGCGTGCGATCAACCGGGGGGACTCGGAACCCATATCATCAAAGATGTGATGGACACGGTGTCGTACCAGGCAACACCGGCCGGGAACCTCTTCGCGGCCACCAAGCGCCTCAGGAAAACGATATGAGAATCTCAGTTCGGGATGCCGGAAAAGCTAAAATCGTGGATGTGGAAGGGGACGTGGATCTGGGCACCTCCCCGGACCTCCGCCGCACTCTGTTCGACGCCCTGCTGGCTGCTCCCAAGCTGGCGCTCAACCTGGCGGCTATCCGCTATATCGATAGCTCCGGCATCGCCACCCTCCTCGAAGTGCTGAAGGACTCCCAGCGCCGCAACAAGGCATTCGTGCTCTTCGGGCTGAGCCCAGCCGTGCAGCAGGTATTCCACCTGACCCACGTTATTCGCATCTTTCGGGTGTTCCAAACCGAGCAAGAAGCCCTGGAAAGCGCTTAATGCCGTTCGTGGCGGAGGTGGGCGCTGCAACCGAGCGCAGCGTGGCCTATGTAGGCGGTTTGGCGCAGCTCTTCGGCAAGTCTGTTCGCTTGCTATTCCTCTCGCCCCTGAAGGGCAGCCGTCTGGCCCAGCGCACGGTGCATCAGGCCATGGCCGCGGGCGTCGGCGCCCTGCCCATTACTTCGCTGATTACTTTCTTCGTCGGTGTCATCATCGCATTGCAGGGTGCCTACGAGTTGCAGCGCCTGGGGGCGATGCAGTTGGTGGCCAGCCTGGTTTCCATTTCCATCACCCGCGAACTCGGCCCGCTGATCACCGCGATCGTGGTCATCGGAAGGTCCGGTTCCGCCTTCGCCGCCGAGATCGGCACCATGCGCGTCACCGAAGAACTGGACGCGCTCGAAACCATGGCGCTCGACCCGGTCGCGTTTCTGGTGGTGCCGAAGTTCCTGGCCATGGCCGTCATGATGCCTTGCCTGGCCGTCTGGTCGGATTTTATGGGCGTTTTGGGCGGCTGCGTTTTCGGAATCGTGAGCGGCAACTTTACGTTCGGCAGTTACGTGATCGCCACGCGCGATGCGCTGGTGGCGCATGACATCACCACCGGCATCGTCAAAGCCCTGGTGTTCGGCCTGGTGATTACCGCGGTCGGCTGCCAGGAGGGTTTTGCGACCGGCGCCGGCGCGGAAGAGGTGGGACGCTCAACCACCTCGGCCGTGGTCATCTCCATTCTGCTGGTCATCGTGATCGATCTCGTCTTTACGATTCTTTTCTACCTGGCGCGGGGGGTTCAGTAGGATGGCGACTCCCGCCGCTCCCGGTCCCGTGATTTCGGCTCGCGATCTGCGCGTACAATACGGCGACCGCGAGGTTCTGCATGGCCTCACTTTCGAAATCGTACATGGCGAGACCGTGGTGGTGATTGGCGGCTCCGGCTCCGGAAAGAGCACCCTGCTGCGGACTCTGGTGGGCCTCGAGAAACCGTCCTCCGGCGAAGTGCGCATCAAGGGCGTGGACATTACCAAGGCCTCCGCGCGCGACATGGATGACATCCGCAAGAAAATCGGGCTGGCCTTTCAGGGCGGGGCGTTGATCGGCTCGCTGTCGGTCGGCGAAAACATCGCGCTGCCTTTGCTCGAACACACCACGCTGAACCCCACCACCATCGAGGTGATGGTGCGCATCAAATTGGAACAGGTGGGGCTCAGCGGCTTCGAAAAGTACAGCCCGGCGGAGCTCAGCGGAGGCATGCGCAAGCGCGCGGCATTTGCTCGGGCCCTGGCCATGGACCCCGAAATCCTGTTTTTCGACGAACCCTCCGCGGGCCTGGACCCCATCACCGCGGCCGGCATCGACGATCTGATCCTCGATCTCAAGAAAGCTTACTCGATGACCATGGTGGTGGTGACTCACGAACTGGCCAGCGCGTTCCTGATCGCCGACCGGATCGTCCTGCTCGACCGCGGCAACATCGCGGCCGCGGGGCCGGTTGAGGAAATTCGCAATAGCCAGCATCCACGGGTCCGCCAGTTTCTCGACCGCGTGGCGGATAACACGCAGGACGACGACGTGGATCATCTGCGAATATATACGGACGGAATACGGTAGTGAGGAAAGGATGGACCCCATGCGCGAGCGCACTCTGGTCGGCCTGTTCGTTTTGATTGCGGTCGGCCTGCTGGTGGGAACGATGCTGGTCATCTCCGGCGGCGTCGGCACTTCCACCGTATCTCACCGCGCCTATTTCAAGTTCGCAGGCGGCATACAGTCTGGCGCTCCGGTGCGCTACGGCGGCCTGACTGTCGGCAAAGTGACCCGTGTGCGTGTGGATCCAGGAAACTCCACCCGCATTGAAATCGATATATCGGTGGATCACGATGCGCCCCTGAAGATCGACAGCGTGGCGAAGCTCTCCACCCTCGGCCCGCTCACCGACAACTACATCGAAATCGGCACCGGCACCGAGCATGCCCCGCTGGCGCCTCCGGGTTCAGTACTGCCCTCCGTGGAGGCATTTGGCTTGCCCCAATTGGGCGACGCCGCGGGCAGCATGGTGCCCGAAGTGCGCAGCGCTCTCGAGAAGCTCAACCAGAACCTGGACGGCCTGCAGGTGACTTTCGCGCGCGCCAACGATTTGCTGAATGACCGTAACCGCGCGCACATCGGCGATTCCCTGAGCAACGTGAACCAGATGCTCGCCGATTCCCGCCCCAAGGTCGCAGCTTCGCTGGACAACCTGAATGGCCTGCTCGACGACGCGCGTCCCAAGGTCTCCGCCAGCCTCACGAATGTGCAGGAACTCACAAACAGCATGAAACCGCTTCTGGATCAGCTTAAGACCACCACGGCGCAGGCGAACGATACACTCGCTCACGTGGATGCCACACTCGCGGATAACCGGCCGGACATTCGCGCGTCGGTAGTTGGACTGCGCGATACGCTGGCCCGGTCGACCGTGCTGCTGGATCAGTTGAATCAGACAATGGATCAGAACTCAGCCAATATCGATGAACTGTTGGATAACCTGCGCATGTCTACCGAGAATTTGAAGGCCTTGACAGAGACGCTCAAGCGCGCCCCGGCTAGTTTGATCCGTGGCATAAAGGTTGCCGACCGGAAGCCCGGGAGTCCGGAGTAAGAGGGCACTTATGGATAGAGATATATGCTTCGCCGCTTCGTCCCTTCTGCTGGCCCTTCCGCTAACGGTGGTCTCGCTGGCCGGCGCAGGCTGTGCCGTTTCCCGGCCGGTGCACTACTACTCGCTCCAATCGGCCGAACCACATACGCACCCCGAAAATCCGGCTGGCCCCACGATTTTGGTGGCCAACATCGCGGCGGCGGAATCATTGCAGGATGCGCGCATCCTCTATCTCACGGGCGCCAACCAGGAAGGCGCATACGAATTGCATCATTGGATGGAGCGGCCCAGCGTGATGGTTCGCGATGGATTGATAGGGGCGTTGCGCGCTTCCGGCAAATACCGGCGCGTGCTCGAGTCGTCCAGTTCAGCCATTGGCGATTACCTGGTACGCGGCCGGCTTTACGAGTTCGACGAAGTAGATAGCCAGGCGATTCAAACCAGGATCTCGCTGCAGCTCGAAATGATCGACAAAAAAACCGACCAGGTTATTTGGGATCATCAGTTCGAGCGCGATGAGCCCGCCGCCGGCAAATCCATCCCGGACGTGGTCGCATCCATGGACCGGAATCTGGCGCAGATGGCCGCTCAGGCTGTCGCGGAGATCGAAAGATTCTTCGCCGGACAACACTGATTGGCGCTGCGCTGTAGGAGAGAGGGAGACGCCGTTTTTACCTGCACGCGCATCGCGACGGCATGAAATCGCGGCGCTACGCAGTGAGGGAACAGCGCCCGGGCCTTCTCCGCGCGCAAGGCTCGTCTGCACACGCGGCCGAGAAGGCGTCACTCCAGCCGGAACATCCGGTCCCGATGGTGTGCGAGAAAACCAGCATCCGGCGAAAAACGATCGGGAGGCGTCAGCCGTTGACCCTCTCGGCGCAGAAACTCTGACTCGATAGCCGGGTTTGGAAGATACCGCTTCAGTGCCGGACTGAGCACGAGTCTCATTTCGGCATCGAACGTGATTAGGCGTCTATCAAAGGCCCTATCGAAGTGTGCGGCCAGGCAGAGCCCATTTTGAGGATTCAAGCGATGCTGGGGGAATTCGCTCCAAGGCAAAATGTGGCTGGCCACGAGCAATTCGTCTACTGGATTGCCCGTTATGCAGCACCTCGAGTTATAGGCCGCAAGGACTGCCTTCCGGAAGAAGCTCTGCATGGTCCGCACTATCACGGTCACCGCGGCCTCGGTCGGCACGTCGCTCGGCACGCACTCCGCCTCGGGAACCCCCGGCACTGGTGTGCTTTGCGATGGTACCGGATTTTGAAGCTTCGTTTCGCTGAGGATAGCCATCTCATCCCAGTTGTCGTGAAACTCGTTCCAGACCAGCTCATCGTTGCGGCTGTGCCCCGCCAAACCCTTGACGCCTCGGGCGCGATGGGCTGGGTCCAGCGATGCAAAATTAACGAGCTTCATCGCCACACTCGATGGGGTCCGGCCGAGCAGTCCGGCCGCCCGGATTATCCTGGGATTGCGAGAATGTATTTGCCCAAACGGCAGAGTGAAGTACAGGCCGCAAGCCACCACCAGCTCGTCATGCGACCAAGCGACTCTTCCAGTCGGCCGATTCACGCGCGCGCCTCAACCGGCCCGAGGCTTCGGCTGGCTCTTCAGCACCCGGACGCCGTCCGCGCCTGCCATGTGCACCTCTGTCGTTAACCCAATGAACAGCCCATGCTCCACCAGGCCCACTACGTGATCGAGCTCTCGTGCCAGCGATTCCGGCGGCATCGACGCCTCGAATGCGCAGTCCAGGATGTAATGACCGCCGTCGCTGATAAAGGGCTTGCCGTTGGCATCCAGGCGAAGCACCGGCTGCCCGCCGAGGTCGGACAGTCTGCGTGCGGTAGTTTGCCATCCGAAAGGCACCACTTCGAGCGGTATAGCTTCACTAACAGCCAGATGACTGACCAACTTACTGCTGTCGATCACGATTACCAGGCGGCGGCTGGCGCTCGCCACAATCTTCTCCCGCAAAAGGGCTCCGCCACGTCCCTTCACCAGGTTCAGGTTCCCCTCGTCCACCAGGTCCGCTCCGTCAATCGTCAGGTCGATATGCGGGCTTTCGTCTAAGTCCGACAGTGCGATTCCCAACGCTCTGGCCTCTTGAGCGGTGCGCTCGGACGTGGGGATACCGACCACATGCAAGCCCTCGCGGACCCGCCGTCCCAGCGCCTTTACCGCAAATGCCGCAGTGGTACCGGATCCCAGCCCAAGGATCATCCCATCTGTTATCTGCGCGATCGCGGATTCGGCCGCGGCCTGTTTCAGTTGATCCGAGTCTGCTCGCATTTCGTTCGGTATCCGAAACCATAGTTAAGCACGTGTAGCGCCGGAAATGTTCTCGGTTCCGGAAGAAAAATGACGCGCGAAGCTTTGGCGTCCGAATTGCGAAGTGTCAGGCATGGAACAGAAGGCTGAAAGCGAACTGATTGCGGATGGACAGAATGGAGATCAGGCTGCGATTTCCGAGTTATTCAAACGGCATTACTCATCTTGCCTGCGGCTGGCTAATAGAATTCTGCGCTCTGAAGAAGAGTCCCGCGACGTCGTACAATCGGCCTTTCTGTCGGCTTTTCGACATTTGCACACTTTTCGTGGCGATTCCACATTCAAGACGTGGCTCGGGCGTATCATTGTGAATCAGTGCTTCATGCACCTTCGCCAACCAGAGCGGCGGCTGGCCTGGGTCGATCTGGACAGCCTCTACGAAGGCGGCTTGGCGGATAAGCTTACGTCAGCGGCGCTAACCCCCGAAAAACTCGCATTGTGCGGAGAGATTGGAGCGGCTCTCGCCGATGGCGTTTCCAGGCTGCCGGAGCCGTTGCGCGAAGTGTTCTCTCTTTATTCCGGCGCGGGCCTGTCTCTTAAGGAAGTAGCCGGGACGCTCGGCCTCACCCTGCCAGCCGTCAAAACGCGGCTGTTTCGCGCCAATTTGCGGATGCGTTCGCACCTCCAACCGATGTGGTCGGACTTACGAATGCACGGAACAGCTTCGGCGCAAAGCTCGCCTAATGCGTCGCGCGCTCGCCTGAACACCGCGGCTGCCTCGGTACCGCCTGTCTGCTGATGAGCTGTCCCGAAGGCGCACCAATGTGTCGAGCCGTAGGAGAGTGAGACCGCCATTCGACACGCCCACTGTCAATTTTTTCACCGGTCGCATGCATAAGCCGTTGAATCGGTTGCCGGTCATCTGTCATCAGACGAAAGGAATACCGAGTGCTAACGACAGACGCGTTAAGCGGCCGCCTTCGGCGAACGCTACGCAGGAGGGGCTCAATGTTCAGCGGATCTTCGGATTTAATGCTCGCGTTACTCGGCGCCGGTCTCTTCGTTGCCGCGACCGGCTGCTCCCGCGGTACGGCCGGCGCAGCGGCGCCCCAGCCGCTTGAAGTCAAAGTTGTGGACGCCGTGCAGAAGGACGTCCCCATCTACAAAGAGTGGATCGGCACTCTAGACGGGCTAGTCAACGCCGACATCAAGGCAGAGGTGTCGGGCTATCTTACCGAGCAGGCTTACAAGGAGGGCACCTTCGTCCAGAAGGGGCAACTCCTTTTCCAAATTGATCCGCGGCCTTTCCAAGCGGCGCTGGACCAGGCGCGCGGCCTGCTCGCGCAGTCGCAGGGCCAGTTGGCACAGGCTCGCGCGCAACTGTCTCAGTCGGAGGCCCAGGTAGCGGTAGCGGACGCGAATCAACGCCGGACGCAGTTGGACGTTGACCGGTATACGCCGCTGGCACAGCAGCAGGCCATCACCCAGCAGGACCTGGATAACGCTACCCAATACAACATAGCGGCCAAGGCGCAGGTGGAAGCGGCGCACGCGCAAGTCGAGACTACCAGGGCGCAGATCACGGCCACGGAAGCCGCCGTGGAATCCGCAAAAGCCGCGGTCGAAACCGCGCAGATTAACCTGGGGTTCACCCACCTGACCTCGCCCATCGACGGCATTCCGGGGATAGCGCAATTACAGGTGGGAGCGTTGGTTAATCCGTCCAGCCCCGCTATCACGACCGTCTCCACACTCGATCCGATCAAGGTTTACTTCACAGTCAGCGAGCAGGAGTATCTGGATTTTTCGCGTCGCTTTGCGACGCCGGAACTCCGCGAGGCTGACCTCCGCAAGCTGGACTTCGAATTGATTCTGGCCGACGGCACAACCTATCCGCATACCGGCAAGTTTGATTTTACGAACCGCCAGGTAGACGTAAGGACCGGTGATATTCGCATCGCGGTACTGTTCCCGAACCCCGGGGACATCCTGCGGCCTGGACAGTACGGAAAAGTACGCAGAGCCAGAATTCAGCCGCGAGCCGTGCTTATCCCGCAACAGTGCGTCATGGAGTTGCAAGGCACCCGCTTGGTCGCGGTAGTCGGCGGCGGCAACAAAGTGAACTTGCGACCTGTGCAACTCGGCGACACAGTCGGCCACGACTGGATAGTGCTCGCCGGGGTGAAGCCGGGCGAACGTGTAATCGCCGAAGGCTTGCAGAAGGTCCGGGAGGGCATGCAGGTCAATCCGAAACCGTTCGAAACGAGGTAACCAGCGATGTCGAAATTCTTCATTAACCGCCCGATCGTAGCCATCGTCATCGCTATCATCACCGTGATTGTGGGAGCGGTAGTGGTGCTGAGCCTGCCGGTGGCCCAGTTTCCCGCCATTGCGCCGCCCGAAGTCCAGGTTTCCGCCATCTACGTAGGCGCGGACGCGCAGACCATCGAGCAATCCGTGGCAACTCCCATCGAGCAGCAGATGAGCGGTGTGGACAACATGAATTATATGTGGTCCGTCAACGCCACCGCCAATGGACAGATGCGGATGATCGTCGATTTCGACATCGCCACCGACCCGAATACGGACTTGATTCTGGCACAGAGCCGCGAGACGCAGGCCGCGTCGCAGCTCCCCGTGGACGTCACAAATTACGGTGTCACCGTACAGAAATCGGTGCTGGCGCCGCTGATGTTGGTGGCGCTGTACTCGCCTCACGGCACCTACGACGCCAAGTTCCTGGCGAACTACGGTTATATCAACGTGAATGACCCGCTGACCCGCGTGAAGGGCGTGGGCACGGTTCAGATCTTCGGCGCCGGACAGTATGCCATGCGCCTCTGGGTGAAACCCGACCAGCTAGCCAATCTGCAGATCACCGTTCCCGAGATTCTTTCCGCCATCCAGACCCAAAACACCGTCAACCCCGCCGGACAGGTGGGCAGCGAACCGATTCCCAAAGGTCAGCCTTTCACCTACTCGGTGCGCGCGCAAGGCCGCCTGACGTCGCCGGAGCAGTTTGAGCAAATCGTGGTGCGCGAAACCCCGGACACTGGAATCGTGCGGGTGCGCGACGTGGCCCGCGTGGAATTGGGCGCGCAGGATTACAGCATCATAGGAGGATTGGACGGCAAGCCCAGCGCCGTCATCGCCGTATATCAGTTGCCAGGGTCTAACGCCGTCGACACTGCCGCCGGCGTCAGAAAACTGTTTGCGGAGGCCAAGAAGCGCTTTCCCGCCGACCTCGACTACGCCATTCCGGTGGATACCACGCGGGCGGTGAACGAGGGCATCAAAGAGATCGTCGAGACGCTGCTGATCGCCATCGGCTTGGTGGTGGCGGTGGTCTTCCTCTTCCTGCAAGGTTGGCGATCCACGCTGATTCCACTGCTGGCCGTGCCGGTGGCGCTGGTTGGCACCTTCATCTTCTTTCCTCTGTTCGGCTTCAGCCTCAACACGCTTTCCCTGTTCGGCCTGGTATTGGCGATCGGGCTGGTGGTTGACGATGCCATCGTGGTGGTGGAGGCGGTGGAGCGGCACATCGAGGACGGTCTGGCGCCAAAGGAGGCCGCCCTCAAGGCCATGGAGGAGATCTCGGGCCCGGTGGTCGGAATCGCCCTGGTGCTTTCCGCCGTGTTCATACCGACTGCGTTCATTCCCGGCATCACCGGACGCCTGTATCAGCAGTTCGCCGTCACCATCGCGATCGCGGTTCTTATTTCCGCATTCAATGCGCTATCGCTCAGCCCGGCCCTCTCCGCGCTCCTGCTGAGGCCGAAGAAGCAAAGTAAAGGTCCGCTGGCGATCTTCTTCGGCTGGTTCAACCGTGCCTTCGGCCGCGCAACCGATGGCTATGTGCGCGTCTCCGGGGCGCTCCTGCACAAGAGCGCGGTCGCTCTCATTATGTTGGCCGGCTTCGCCGTGGCAGGCTTATGGATCGGCGGCCGGCTGCCGGACAGTTTTGTTCCGGACGAGGACCAGGGTTACTTCTACATGAATCTCCAGCTTCCCAATGCGTCGTCATTGGAGCGGACCCAAGAGGTAGTTTCGAAAATTCAAAAAATCGTTGCAGCCACACCCGGGGTGGAACATTTCACCAGCGTTACGGGATTCACCCTGCTCAGCCTGGTGCACACCAGTTACAACGCGTTTGGGTTCATCAGCATGAAGGATTGGGGAGACCGGAAAACCAGGGCAGTGCAGTTCCAGACCATTAAGGCGCACCTCAATGCGGAATTGAGCAAACTGCCGGAGGGCATCGCTTTCGGCTTCTCGCCGCCGGCGATCCCCGGTGTCGGCACTTCCGGTGGGTTCACGTTTATTCTCGAGGACCGGTCGGGCGGCGCCGTAAAATTCCTATCGGACAATCTGACCAAGTTCATGGCAGCCGCGCGCAAACGCCCGGAGATCGCCAGCTTGAGCACCACGTTCCTTCCGAGTGTGCCGCAGCAATTTGTGGACGTCGACCGCGACAAGGTCATCAAGCAAGGAGTGCCGATCAACGACGTGTATCGCACCATCCAGGCGTTCATGGGCGGGTTGTTCATCAACTACTTCAACCAGTTCGGACGCCAATGGCAGGTGTATATCGAAGCGGAAGGCGACTATCGCACCAGATCCGAGAACGTCGGCCAGTTCTACGTGAGAAACGCAGCCGGTGAAATGGTCCCGCTTTCCGCCCTGACCAGATTTAGATCGGGGGATGGCCCCGAGTTCACCATGCGTTTCAATGAATACCGGTCGGCGCAATTGAACGGAGGGGCCGCGCCAGGCTACAGCAGTAACCAGGCCATGAAGGCGCTTGAGGATACCTTCGCTCAGACCATGCCGCCCGAAATGGGGTTCGACTACTCCGGCATGTCTTTCCAGGAGAAGAAGGCCCAGGAAGGTGTGTCTTCGGGAGTCATCTTTGGCTTCTCGCTGCTCTTTGTATTCCTGATTCTCTCCGCGCTCTATGAAAGTTGGACCTTGCCATTCAGCGTCTTGTTGAGTACGCCCGTTGCCGTTTTCGGCGCCTTCGGGGTTTTATGGCTGCGCCGCACCATCTATGGGCTTTTTGCGCCCGCATACATGGTGCAGATCGAGAACGACGTATACTCGCAGATCGGCCTGGTGATGCTGATTGGCTTGGCGGCTAAGAATGCCATCCTGATCGTCGAGTTCGCCAAGGACGAATTCGAGAAAGGCAAGCCGCTGGCAGACGCCGCCATGGAAGGCGCGCGGCTGCGGTTGCGGCCGATTCTGATGACTTCGTTCGCATTCATCCTGGGATGCGTTCCGTTATGGATTGCCAGCGGCGCAGGGGCCGTGTCTCGCCAGATCATGGGGACTACCGTGATCGGCGGGATGGTGGCCGCCAGCGGGATCGGCATATTCCTGGTGCCAGCGTGCTTCTACATGGTAGAGAAGCTTTCTGGCGGCGCGGCACGCCAGCCCTCGCCGATAGTTCCGCCCGAGCCTTTGCCGGGGACAGGAGACTAACCCATGCGCCCTCGCATTTGCCTGGCCCTGGCCGCCGTTCTGCTTGCGGGATGTACGGTGGGCCCGAATTACAAACGTCCGGCGACGGATGTACCCGCAAGTTTTCGCGCGCCGGCGCCGCTCCCGCCCCCACAAGCTGCTTCACTCGCCGACCTGAAATGGTTCGAAGTCTTCAAGGACGAGAAGCTGCAGGAACTGATCCGTCAATCGCTAGTGGCCAACTACGATTTGCGGGATGCGGTTACCCGTGTGGAAGCCGCTCGAGCGAATCTGGGGATCACCCGCTCGAACCAGTACCCGAACTTCGGCGCCAGCGGCTACGTCGAAATCAACCGGCTGTCGCGCAACGGCGAGACACCGCTGCCAGCGGCATTCCTGCCTAACCAGAATCGTAACTTCGGCTCAGCCGTACTCGATCTGCTGTCTTTTGAAGTTGATATCTGGGGCAAGCTGCGACGCGCCACGGAGGCCGCGCGCGCCAATCTTCTGAGCGCCGAGGAAAACCGCAAAGCCGTCGTCACCACCCTGGTCAGCGACGTGGCGACTTCTTACTTGACGCTGCGGGAACTCGATTACACGCTCGAGATCTCCCAACGCACTTTGCGAACACGCCAGGAGTCGCTGGTGCTCACCAAACAGCGCCAGGTCGGCGGCGTTGCCACTCGTCTCGACCTGCGCCAGGCGGAAGAACTCGTGTACACAGCGGCGGAAACCATACCCACCATTCAGCAGCAGATCGAGCAGACGGAGAATCAGATCACCCTGTTGCTCGGACAAAATCCAGGCGGCGTGGTTCGTGGTCTCGGTCTCACGGAGCAGGGCTTCCCTCCCGAAGTACCGGCGGGCTTGCCCTCCGCGCTGCTCGAGCGGCGTCCCGATATCCGGGCGGCGGAGCAAGATCTGATCTCCGCCAATGCGGAGATCGGCGTGGCCAAGGCGGCATATTTCCCAACATTGAGTCTGAGCGGGTTCCTCGGCGGACAGAGCACCCAGTTGTCGAACCTGTTCAGCGGGCCCAGCAGCGCCTGGAGCCTGGTACCGCAAGTGACCCAGCCGATCTTCACCGCCGGACGGTTGAAATCCGGCGTCAGACTGTCCGAAGCCCAAAGAGAACACGCGTTGATCCAATACCAGAAAACGATTCAGACTGCTTTCACCGAAGTTTCGAACGCCTTGATCGCGCACCAGCGTGTACGGGAAAGTCGCGAAAAGCAGGAGGCCCTGGTAGCCGCGCTGCAAGACCGGCTGGTTCTGGCCTATGCACGGTATCGCGGCGGCGTGGACACGCAGCTCAATGCCCTGGACGCCGATCGGGATTTGTTCCAGGGGGAGCTGGACCTGGCCGGCATCCGGCTCCAGGAGTTGCTCACCGTGGTGCAGCTTTACAAAGCGCTTGGAGGCGGCTGGCAGTAATTGGAGGGCGGGCTTTAGCCGGCGCGGGGCTTCAGCCCCGCTGCTTTAACTTATGAACCAGCAAACCTATCGCGCCGTCCAAGTAACTGAACCGGGCAAGTTCGAACTGGTCGAGCGTGCCGTCCCCCAGCCGCCGCCCGGAAAAGTCCGCATACGGATCGAAGCCTGCGGTGTCTGCCATTCGGACGCCCTCACGGTGGAAGGCGCCTTTCCCAGTATCTCTTACCCGCGCGTGCCCGGGCATGAAGCGGTAGGAAAGATCGATGCTCTCGGCGACGGTGTCTCGCGCTGGACCATTGGCCAGCGGGTTGGCGTCGGTTATCTGAGCGGACCATGTTACCACTGCGAACCCTGCCGGCGTGGCGACTTCGTCAACTGTGAAAACCAAGGTATGACGGGGGTTAGTTCAGATGGCGGATACGCCGAAGTGATGATCGCCAATGAACATGGTGTCGTTGATGTTCCCGGCGGGCTCACATCAGCCGACGCCGCGCCCATGCTGTGTGCCGGCGTCACCACTTGCAACGCGCTGCGCAACTCTCCGGCTCGGCCCGGGGATCTGGTGGCGATCCAAGGCGTCGGCGGTCTGGGACACCTCGGGATTCAGTTTGCGCACGGCATGGGATTTCGCGTCGTCGCCATCGGCCGCGGCGCGGACAAAGCCGCGCTCGCCGAGCGCCTGGGAGCCGGCCGCTACATCGACACGCTGACGGAAGATCCTGCCGCCGCCCTCCGCAAAATGGGTGGCGCGAAAGTGATCTTGGCGACCGCGGCCAGCAACAAAGCCATGGGCCCGCTGGTAGATGGTCTCACGCCACGCGGGCGCTTGATCGTTGTCGGCGTCGGCGCCGATGGCCCCATCGAAATATCGCCGGTGGCCCTTATTTTTGGATCTCGAACCATCGAGGGTGCCCTCACCGGCTCTACGATTGATACCGCCGACACGCTGGCCTTTAGCGTGCTCGAAAATATTCGACCCATGATCGAAACGGTCCGCCTCGAAAATGCGGCGGATGCCTACGCCCGCATGATGCGCGGCGAGGCCCGCTTCCGGATGGTGTTGATCACAGGTGCGGATGCGGTTTCGCCGCACGGCTCTAAGTGAGCTCTAATTGAGGAGAGTGCGTGCAGACGAGCGAAATCCTGATCGGAGATGATCTCCATGTTGCGCGGCTCGGATTCGGCGCCATGCGGATCACGGGCAAAGGAATCTGGGGCGAACCCGCAAATCGGGCCAAGGCCATCCGGGTTGTGCGCCGCACTGTTGAATTGGGCATCGATTTCATCGACACCGCCGACTCCTACGGCCCCGGTGTGAGCGAAGAGATCATCGCGGAAGCCTTGTACCCATACCCGGCCGGTTTAGTCATCGCCACAAAGGGCGGCTTCGAACGGCCGGGCCCCGATCGCTGGGTCGAAAACGGAAAGCCGGAACATCTGAGGTCTGCCTGCGAAGGGAGCTTGCGCCGGTTGCGTCTGGACCGGATCGATCTTTATCAGTTGCATCGCATCGACCCGAATGTTCCGGCAGAAGATCAGCTTGGCACTCTAAAGACTCTGCAGGAGGAAGGTAAGATCCGGCACATCGGATTGTCGGAAGTGACCGTCCGCCAGGTTCAGCAGGCGCAGGCGATTGTGCCGATCGTGAGCGTCCAGAATCGTTACAGCCTCGGGGACCGCAGGTCCGAAAACGTGCTGCAATACTGCGAAAAGGAAGGAATCGCGTTCATCCCCTGGTTCCCGCTGGCGGCTGGCCGTCTCTCCGGCGCCGACAGTTCCGTCACTCGGTTGGCCGCCCAACTGAAGGCCACACCATCACAAGTTGCACTGGCCTGGCTGCTGGCGCGATCTCCAGTCATGCTGCCGATTCCCGGAACTTCCAGCGTCGCACACCTCGAAGAAAATGTCGCGGCAGCGGGTTTGCAGATTGACGAAAACACGATGCGGATGTTGGAGCGAGCGGCGGGACAAGCGGCTGGAACATAAACTACTGAAGAGGCAGACATGGAAGCGAAGACCAACGTAGTGGTCGTGCAGGTGCCGGCCCAGGTGCCGGCCAAGGATAAGATGATGTTTTGCGGCAGGGCGTCCCGGAGGACTTTATGAATTCAATTGCCGAACGCGATCTCGAAAATCTATGCATCAACACCATCCGCATACTATCCGCGGACGCGGTGCAACAAGCGAATTCGGGGCATCCCGGTATGCCCATGGGAGCGGCCGCCATGGGCTACACCCTGTGGACCAAGTTTCTCAAGCACAATCCCAGGAACCCGCATTGGTTCAACCGTGACCGTTTTGTGTTGTCCGCCGGGCACGGCTCCATGTTTCTCTACAGCATGTTGCATCTGACCGGCTACGATCTTTCGCTCGACGAGATCAAACACTTCCGCCAGTGGGGCAGCCAGACTCCGGGTCACCCGGAGCGAGGGCATACCGCCGGCGTGGAGGTTACCACGGGTCCGCTCGGACAGGGCTTCGGCAACGGTGTCGGCATGGCCATCGCGGAAGCCTGGCTGGCCGCCCGCTATAACCGCCCGGGACACAACATCGTCGACCACTACACCTACGCGATTTGCAGCGACGGCGACCTGATGGAAGGAGTCAGCCAGGAGGCCGCTTCGCTCGCCGGACATTTGCGGCTTGGCAAGCTGATTTACCTGTACGACCAGAATTATATTTCGCTCGCCGGCGCCACTGGGCTGGATTTTACAGAGGATGTTGCCAAGCGGTTCGAAGCCTACGACTGGCACACGCGCAAGGTGCCGGACGGCAACGACACGGACGACGTCACCAGCGCGATTCAAGAAGCGCGGGCGGAGAGCCAGCGGCCATCTTTAATCCTTGTCCACACGCATATCGGCTATGGGAGCCCGCATAAGCAGGACAACTTTTCCTCGCATGGCAGCGCCTTGGGAGAAGACGAGCTCATAGCCACCAAGAAAGCTCTGGGATGGTCCACCACCGATAAGTTCTATTTGCCGCCGGAAGCCGTAGCATATTTCCGCCAGGCAGTTCCGGCGGGCGCCGCGGCCGAACAGGAATGGTCCGCCAAATTCGCTGCCTATAAACAGGCGTTTCCCTCCGAGGCCGTCGAGTTCGAACGCATCGTGAGCGGTCAACTTCCCGACGGTTGGCGGTCCGATCTGCCCAAGTACGCGCTCTCCGACAAACCCATCGCTACCCGCGCGGCCGGTGGCGCCGCCTTGAACGCCTTGGCAAAGCACCTGCCGAACATCATCGGCGGGTCGGCTGATCTGAATCCGTCGACCGATACGGCCCTGAAGGGGTTTGGAGACTTTCAGCCATCTGAATCGGAGGGACCGGGAACCCTGGGCGCCGTCGGCGGCGTGTGGAGTTACGCGGGGCGCAACGTCGCCTTCGGCATTCGCGAACACGCCATGGGAGCGGCGGTAAACGGCATGGCAGCCCACGGTGGAGTGCTGCCCTTCAGCGCAACTTTCTTCAACTTCTCCGATTACATGAAACCCGCCATCCGCCTCGGTGCATTGAGCCGGCTCAAGGCGGTCTACGTGTTCACACACGATAGCGTGGGCTTGGGCGAGGACGGCCCCACGCACGAACCGGTGGAGCAGCTCGCGGGCGTCCGCGCCATGCCCGGATTGACGGTCATTCGTCCCGCCGATCCTGCGGAGACGGTCGAGGCGTGGGCCTTCGCCGTCGAGCACGACGGACCCACGCTGCTGGTCCTCACCCGGCAGGTCGTCCCACACCTCGATCGCAGCCAGGCCACTTCGCCGGATGTCTCCCGGGGAGCTTACGTACTCTCGGCAGGCGGCGGCGATGCGCCGGATGTGATTCTCATTGGAACCGGTTCGGAGGTGCAGTGGTGCATGACGGCGCAGCAAATGTTAATCCCTTACGGAGTGAAGGCCCGCGTCGTCAGCATGCCGAGTTGGGATTTATTCAGCGCACAGGATGAGGCGTATCGCGAAAGCGTGCTGCCTAAGCGCATCAGAAAGCGCGTGACCATCGAAGCCGCGGCTACTCTGGGCTGGCATCGCTGGGCGGGCGACGAAGGCGCCATCATCGGCGTCGATCGCTTCGGCGCATCGGCGCCCGGCGAGGAGGTCCTCAAACATCTGGGCATCACTGCGGAGCACGTGGTAGCGGAAGCCCTTCGTTTATTGGGTAAGAACCCGGTCGCCGGCTAGCATCGCACATGCTCGGGCCGTGACGAATCCCGCCTGGCATGTCGGACGGATTCGACATGTGTCTGGTTCCGGTGTCCGGATTCCCTGATTTCAAAAGGTAGGGTGTTTTGGACCCGTATCTGCGGTGTTAATAACATGCCAACTATCGCTACGAAAGACGGAACACAGATCTACTACAAGGATTGGGGCACAGGGCAGCCCGTCGTGTTTTCACACGGATGGCCGCTGACCGCGGACGACTGGGACACGCAAATGCTCTTTTTCGGTCAGCACGGTTATCGCGTAATCGCGCACGACCGGCGGGGTCACGGCCGCTCCAGCCAGACGTGGGACGGCAACGAGATGGACACTTATGCGGATGATCTCGCGGCGCTATTCAACACGCTGGACCTCAAGCAGGCCATCATGGTCGGGCATTCCACCGGCGGTGGCGAGGTGGCTCGCTACCTCGGCCGTCACGGCACGAAGCGCGTTGCCAAAGCGGTGTTAATGAGCGCCGTGCCACCGCTCATGCTGAAGACGGAAAAGAATCCCGCCGGCGCGCCCATCGCTGTTTTTGACGGTTTGCGCGCCGCCCTCGCAAGCAATCGGCCGCAGTTCTACAAGGACATCACACTCCCGTTTTACGGATTCAACCGGCCGGGCACGACGGTTTCCGAAGGAATCCGGGAGCACTGGTGGTTGCAAGGTATGATGGGAGGGATCAAAGCCCACTACGATTGCATCAAGGCGTTCTCGGAGACTGACTTCACCGAAGACCTAAAGAAAATCGACATACCTGTGCTGGTCATGCACGGCGATGACGATCAGATAGTGCCGATCGGCGCCGCGGGTCTCATGTCCGCGAAGATATTGAAGAAGGCCGCACTGAAAGTCTATCCCGGCTTTCCGCATGGTATGGCCACCGTCCACGCGGACCAAATCAATGCGGATCTACTGGCGTTCTTCAAAGGGGCCGTAGCCGGAGCCGGAGGCGCGTCTTAACAGCGTCGTTGTATTTGCAAGCTCTGGAGGGCGGGCT
This sequence comes from Bryobacterales bacterium, assembly GCA_963756605.1. Classification (GTDB taxonomy): domain Bacteria; phylum Acidobacteriota; class Terriglobia; order Bryobacterales; family Bryobacteraceae; genus Bog-159. Next base: position 261,236 of record CAVWOT010000003.1, read on the forward strand.
TTAGCACAATGCCGCTTGGTTTTCTTGCGCGAATTTTGCAGAACCCCATTTGCGCGCCAAAGGGGGCCCCTCGTATGTCGCTCGGCTGAGGAGGGCAGCCCAAACAAAATAGTTGAGTTATGTTTGTACATGAACTCTACCGAAACGTTTCAATTATTGCGGCTGTTCCAAAAAGTCGCCCCAGCCTGGTTTTTCCACAGCCTCAGCCGGCAGCACGGATGCGTGTTCCGGGAAGGGGTCTACAGCGCCACCGTGGTGATATGGCTGATGATCTGGCAGCGCCTGCAGGGGAACCGAAGTGCAGCCGCTGCGGTGCAGCGCCTGCTGCAGGGTGGTGCCCAAGATCTGGTCAGCGACAGCAAACGGTGGACCGAGGAGAAGGTATCCGCGGCCACCGGGAGCTATTGTCAAGCGCGGCAAAAATTACCGAAACTGATAGTCGGGGAAAGTCATGGACCGCATGGTCGAGCAGCTCCGGGCGGAAATGCAAGAGGGATGGGCGAGCCTGCGGCGGCCTGTGATGCTGATCGATGGATCGAGCCTCCCGTTGCGGCATTCCCCGCAACTGGTGCGGAGGTTTTCACCCGGGCACAATCAATATGGGCAGAACCATTGGCCGGTGATGCGGATTGTGGTATTCCACGATGTGTTCAGCGGACTGGCTCTGCGACCGAGTTGTGGACGATGTATGGCGACGAGGCGGTGAGCGAGCAGGGGTTGGCCGAACAGGCACTGTGACGGTTACCGGCCGATGCGGTGGTGCTAGGCGACGGCAACTTTGGGATCTTCGCCTTCGCCTATGCGATCCAGCGGAGCCAGCGATGCATGATCTTGCGACTGACCCAGGCGCGCGCACAAAAGATCATGGGGGCCGCACTGCTGCAGGCATGGAGCGGAGGGTAGCCTGGCGGGCGAGTCGCTGGGATCGCGCCGCCCACCCGCAGTTGCCGGAGCAGGCGATCGGTGGAAGGACGACTGATAGTGTGTCCGAATCCGTCCCGCCGGCACGAACTGCTGTATCTGTTCACGACGCTGGATCTGCGGTCGCGGAGATTGCCGTATAGAGTCGAATTGAACAGCGCGTTATTGATAATGTCGAGGAATTGACTGGCATCCACACCGGACTTGCGCACCAGGGCGAAGGCCTCGCTTAACGATTCGAGGGCGGCGGCGATCATAAAATCGCAGGCGAGTTTGACGGTGGTGGCGATCCATGGATCGGTGCCCACCAAGGAACATCCGCGCCCCCAGCGCATCGAACACGGGCTGGCAGCGTTCGATCGATTCTCTCGCGCCGGCGGTCTCCGCAGCCGATTCCACCCGTGTCGCACCTTCCTGCCGCAAAGGTCCCGCGTGGGCGCGCGTCTGGTTGTACACTGTCACGCCGTGGCCGGCGCGCAGCAGGTTGCGCGCCATGGGGGGGATCCCATGTTGCCGGTGCCGATGAAGCCGAGATTCGTGATAAGTGTCGTCCTAGCCCTGTTAGATGATAAGAACTCAAATCCGATTGAGAAAACAGTGTGAATAAACTCGGAGTCACTGTCGATATACCCGGTTTTGGCCGGCGGCATATCCTGATAGCTGTCAGTGATTATACCGGAACGCACTCACTTGGTGGGACAGTCGCGCCGGATGTTAAGGACAGGTTAAGAGAACTCGTGACTCTCGTGGATATTCACATTGTGACTGCCGACTCCTTTGGCACGGCTGAGAGAGAACTGGCGGGCATCGCGGTTCCACACCATCTGCAAACCAAACGGCATGACATTGAGAAGCGGGATTATGTGAGTCAGTTCGAACTGCCGCACGTAGCAGCCTTTGGCAATGGCAACAATGACCGGCTGATGCTCCAGGCCGTGAAGGAAGGCGGCGGCCTGGCAATTGCCGTCGATAATGGCGAAGGGTGCGCCTTGGATGCGATGCGCCACGCGGATTTGTTCGTGGTAGGTGCGGCGAACGCCATCGATCTGCTGCTCGATCCTGTACGGCTAAAGGCCACGCTGCGATTCTGAGCGGGCTCCAGCCAGCGCCTCCCTTAAAACGACCAGGTGACGCTGGTGTATCCGGTATTGGCGTGATAGCCCTGGTAAAAAGATTCCAGGCCGAACTGCTCGTGATAGTTGTAATACTGCCAACCCGCGTTCCAGCGCAGCTTCTCGCGCAGCCGGATGGAAAGGCGCGCCAGCGGAGCTTGATAATCCAACGGGAAGGTCTGGACCGGACCGAAGATCAGGGTCGTAGGATCGGTGGCTCCCGCCGGCGCGGCAAAACTGCGGCCATCGCCCGTATCCAACGTGATCGTGTATCCCAGATAAAGGTCGACCCGTTTGGCTAGTACGAATCTCGTCAGCAAATTGGCGGCGTGAATGTTGCTGATATAGACTTGATTGCTGGTCAGTGCAGAGGCTGCCTCGGGGCCGGCAAAGAACACGATGCCGGAAAGAGAGTCCACATGCAACTTCGAGTAGCTGGCGTCGAGCATGAACCAGTCACGCGGCGCCCACGACGCATTCGCGCTGTAGTTCCGTGCGTGCGCGCTGTACGCACTTAGAGTCACTGAGTTATTGTTGTAGTTCTCTTTGTAATTCGCGCCCAGAGTCAGTTTCTTGAGGCGGTACTCGAAGCGTCCCCCGAGCGCCAGGTAGTTACCCTCACTCACCGGAGTGAAGGGATGATCCGCGCGCCCGATCTCACTTTCCAGGTTGATGGTCATGGCTTTCATGGGCTTCACCCGCACGCCCAGCAGGCCTGTCTGTAAGTGATTCGCCTGCTCGTACATCACGCCGCTGAACGGCCCGGGCACGGCATAGTCTTCGATATCTTCGATCCTGCGTTCAGAGTAATGATAGCCGCCATAGAACGACAGCCAGCGCTTCAGACGATAGTGCAGGTCCGTAGCATTGGCGATGGTGCGCAATCCCAGGTAACGGAACGAAATAAAATCGGCCGTTTGCGTAGCCAGGTTAAATTGCGCGTAGTCGGACGTGCCGTCGATGCGGGTATTGTCGACGGATGTGTTGTTTACCACTGTCAGGCGCGAACTGGGGAAGAGGCTGATGGAGAGATCACCCGTTAACTGCGGCCGTGCCGCATCGCCGCCCACCATCACCTGCTGATTCTGCGCGCCCAGCGGCGTGCCGCCGAACGCATTTTCATCCAGGATGAAGTTCCCCTTTCCCTCGGAGTAAGTGAGCCGGCCGTTCACTGCCAGTGTGTTGCCGCTGCGATTGAGGTTCGCCAGCCAGTAGGGATTCGACCCGTGATAAGGTTCGGAGCGCTGAAACTGGTTCAGCGTCACTCCGGTTGACGGATTATCTCCCGTGAGCAACCCGTTCTCCTGATAGCCGGTATCGTCTTTGAAGAAGATCCACGAGTGCAATAGCGTCAACTTGAAGCCGGCCAGATCCAGGTCCGCGCCGAGGCGGTATTCGTTGGTTTCGCGCCGCACGTTTTCGAATACCGGAAATTCGTTGCCGGCAGTGCCGCAATAAATATTGCCATCGAAACACAACTGTACCGTCGAGAGCGCGGGTCCGTCCTGCGTGTTGCGGCTGTAGCCCAGGTGAAATTGCACGTGCGATAGCGGCAGCAGCGTCAGGTTGTGGTCTTGCATATGGCGGCTGGTGTCCATCAGGTGCAGGCCGCCCGCCACCGGCAGGCCGGGATTGTAGTAATCGTCCAGGCGCCACAGCATGTCGTAGCGGTAAAGATTGTTCTTTTCCACGCGCAAAGTAACTGCCTGATAGGGATCGTTGCCCAGCCCGATGGTGGTGAGCACGATCTGGTCGAACCAGCGGCCGTGCCCGTCGCGCGAATTCACACTGAGATTGCTGTCCAGCAACCGGATGCCGTTGCCATAATTGACATCGCTGCGATAAGTGCCCACGCTGCCATCCACCACGGCAAAGCGATAGCCGGTTTCGAACGAATCGACCACGTTGTAGTCGCTGGTGTTTTCACCGCGCGGGGAACCGGCCTGGTCCGGCGTGGGAGCCGCCACCTGCTGCGCGAGCAGCGCCGGCGCCAGCAGGACCGGGCCCATCAGGGCCAGTCTAAGCTTGCCGGATAACGTCATTCGAAGCGTGTTCCGCATGGCTGTCCACTACCGGAAAAAGTAACCGTCGCTGTTCGAACCATGAATCCGCACATGACATAACGTGCAGCGCTGATATCGCGGATCGAGCATGTTATGCGTGTTCGAGAGCGCCGGAATGCCGTTGTTGCGCGTGCCGAAGCTGTCCGCGCCGTTATGGCAGCGCAGGCAAAGCGTGAACACCACGGGCCGCACCAGCAGCTTGGCGTTAGTCGATCCGTGCGGCATATGGCACACGCCGCAACCTTCCACGCGCACCGGCGGATGCTCATACGCGAAGGGGCCGCGTTTGTCCGCGTGGCATTTCAGACAAGGCTCCTGATTGCCTTCGGCGCGCGCGGCCATCGCCGTGCCATCCGCCATTCCCCAGGTAGGCGCGAAAGTTCCGTGCGGATTGTGACAATCCGTGCAGTTCATGAACCCTTCATTCACGCGATGTTTGAAGGGCATGGAAAATTGCGCGCGCACATCCGCATGGCAGCCGTAGCACAGATCCGCCTGCTTCTTCGCCAGCAGAAACTGCGGGGCGGGCGACTTATGAATCGAGTGGCAACTGGTGCAGACTACATCCGCCAAGGAATGCTGCGAACGCCGGATATTCGATTTTGAAAAATCCCGCGCATGGCAATTCAGGCAGGTATCCAGGATGGCTTTTGGCTCAAGGAGCGAGAATGCCCGCGGAATGGTGGTCTTGCCGCCGTGCGCCTCTACGTGTGCCTTCGCCGGACCGTGACAACCTTCACATCCCGTGCGCTCGGGCGGCTGATCGCCGCCGGCAATACTTTTGTAGTGCGGATTTTTGTAGAAGTTAAACCAGACGTCCGCGTGACAAGTCTTACATACGGTGCTGCCGACGTAACCGTCGGCGGCCAACAGCGGCACGCACGCGCAGAATACCAGGAGGCAGCCTGAAAGGCAGCCGCAGGCCGAGAGCCTGCCCCACGAAAGCACGGACGTGCCAAACACTCTCCCACTATAAAAGAAAAATCGCTAAACACCTGCAAATTCTGCGGGTGAACGGCACCGGCCCATGCGCGCCCGTCAGCTAACAGGCCAATTGGATGATCTTCTTTTGAATCGCGTACTGTACCAGTTGCGCTTTGTTATGGATGTCCAGCTTGCGCATCAGATTGAACTTGTGCGCCTCGATAGTTTTTACACTTAGGTTCAGGGTGCATGCGATCTCCTTCACAGAATTGCCCTCCGCCAGGAACTTGATTACCTCCAGTTCGCGCCGGGTGAGGGTATTGAACCGGGGTTGCCGGCCACCGGAGTGTGCTCTGCTGCGGAAGTCGTCGACCAGGTGCGAGAGCATGCGCGGGCTCAGGTACGTGCCGCCGCGATGCACCTCCCGTATCGCAAAGACCAGTTGCTCCGCCGGACTATCCTTCAGCAGGTAGCCGCTGGCGCCTGCCTCCATAGACTCGGCCAGGTAATCCTCGTCGGAATACATGGACAAGAACAGCACTTTAGTCTCGGGGCGCTCCTTGCGAATCTGCCGCGTCGCTTCGAAGCTGCTGATTCCAGGCATACTGACGTCCATCAGCACAATATCGGGGCGCAGCTCGGCAGCCTGTGCGATAGCATCCGCCGCATTGGCAGCTTCGCCCACCACTTCCAGATCCGGAGCGGCGGCAAGTAAGGTCTTGATTCCCTGGCGGAACAGGGTATGATCGTCGGTCAGAAGCGTTCGAATCGCCATAGTCGTCTCATAAAACACGCAGGCCGCCGGGCGCACCACAAGGTGCCCGGCTGAACCTGGAGCTGAGAATCGCTATGAGCGGGGAATCGGCAATCGCATGGAGACCCTGGCGCCGTGGCCGGGGGTGCTGGTGATCTCCAGACTGCCACCCAAAAGCGCCACGCGCTCGCGCATGCCGTTCAAGCCGAAAGATTTCGCTTGAGCCATCGCGCGCTCCACCTCGAATCCGACGCCGTCATCTGCGACGTTCAGTTCCAATAATCTATCGGTGGATCGCATTAGAAGGTTTACATGGGATGCCCCGGAATGTTTGGCGATATTCTGATAACACTCCTGGACAATCCTGTAAATCGTGATTTCCGCTTCGCGCGGCAGGCGCATGCCGTTAGCCGCCAGCCGCAGGCGCAGCTTGATGGCATTGAGCTTACGGAAACGGGCGCTCAAGTGGCGGATGGCGGCGTCGAGACCCAGTTCCTCCACCGCCAACGGAGTCAGCGCGGCGATGATCCTCCGCACTTCCGCGATAATCCGCTCGGTGACGCCGCGCGCTTCGGCTAGCTTCTGCCGCAGTTCGGGCGGCGCGCTTTTCTCGATCATCTCCAGATGCAGCCGCAGGAACAGCATGGATTGGCCGGCCTCGTCATGCAACTCGCGGCTGAGGCGGTGGCGCTCCGCCTCTTCGGCCTGCAGGAGATGCGCGGCCAGGGAGCGTACCTGCTGCTCACGCGCCGCCAATTCCTCCATCAGGCGGGTGCGTTCGGCTCCGCGCAGACAACGCTCCGCGAAGGCATTCAGCAGGTCCAATTCGCGCGGCAGCCAACGGTAGGCTGTACGAAAACCGAACTGGATGAGTCCCGCCAGGCGTCCGTTCGAGGAAAACGGAATGGACCAGTAGGATGCTAGAGCGCCCCGCATGCCTTGATCCAAAATCAACTCTTCTTCCGCACTTCCCGCGGCTATGTAAAGAGGACGCGCCAGCCGTTTGAGCAGCCCGGAGGCGAGCGGCGGCCGATCCGTAAGCGGGATCAAGCGCCCGGCCTGCGCCTTAAATGTGCGGGTGAGGATCACGATGAACCGGCGCAGCATATCGTCCAGGCTGGTGGCATCCATTTCGGCACGCAGCAGGCTGTAGAAAGCCTGTGTCTCACTCTCGCGGACCTGGTAGTAAGCGTTGTTGATGGCCAGCAGAATGCGAAAATGGAGCTGCTGCCGCACAGCTTCGAGCGACGCCCGCTGCCGCGGATAATGCTTGCCCAGCAACCGGTCGAGCTCGCTGTCGTATGCGCCGAGCGCATCCAATACTTCAATGGGCGGAACATTCAGCTTGGCCAGGCGCCGGCTGTTGTAGGCTACCTGTTCAAAGAAATCGGCCGGCGGCCGGCCGAGAGAGGCCAGGCGTACTGCTGCGCCCGCCGTGATGAGGGACAGGGCCTTCTGTTGCCGCGGATCCCGGGCCGCCGTTGGCGTTTTGGCATGCAGGTGCCGCCGCAGAACGGCATCCAGACGCGCCACGTGCGGTTGGGCGAAACGGGCGAAACGCAGCAACTGTGCCGCGATCGGCTCGCGGAACATGTTGGTGGTATCCGGCTGGATGGGGGCGGTCTCGGCGGGACGGATATGTGCCACAAGTAGAGGTGGCGGGAGGGTGGAAATGTTCTCGCCGTGCCACAGCCGTGTTAAACCAGAAAGGGATGCTGGTTCGAGAACTGCGGCCACGGCCCCACTCCTGGTCCCAATACACGGCGAATTGCCGGCCCCTGGCGCTGCCCTTCCACGCGCTCGAATGGAGCCTGGAATGGTCCGCCTATTATTTGAGCCGTTGGGCGCTGCTCGAAGTGCTCGAATATCTCAGCGTCTTATCCGTGCTGTTCGCCGTTGTCTTCTATTTCGCCGAAGTGGGCGATCGTCAAAAACAGAAACACTACCAGGCGTGGCAGGTGATCAACACGGCGTAGGGTAAGGGAGGCAGCGGCGGCCGCATCGAGGCCCTCCAGGAACTGAACCACAACGGCGTTCCGCTAATCGGCGTAAATGCCGCCGGCGCTTTTTTGCAAGGCGTGCAACTGCGCGGCGCCAATCTCCCAGCTCAATCGACATACGTAGGTAGTCGCCTACTTTCCCTGTCACACCACCGGACATGCGGGTCCGCATCCGGCGGTTCGGCGGGTTAAGCTATCGGCCGCCAGTCAATCGGGGAATCCCGAGCGAGTCGAAGTAAGCATTGGGCAGCGCAAAATGAAGTCCCGGCGATTCCGCCAGACGCCACGGGCCATGCGCGCTGCCCGCCGTTTGCGCGGCTAGATCTTTGCCCACTCCCGGTTTCCGCAGTTCAGCGAACCGTACCGTGCCCCGTTTCCACTGCTGCCAGATCACAGACCGGAGCCTGCGCCTGGTCCACTCCTCAAGTCCCGGCAACACCGAAGGCGTCTGACATTGCCCGAAATAGCCAAGCCAGCCGCGAAGATAACGGCTCAACTCCTCGGCCATCCTCTCCACTTTTACGCCTCGCGTCCGTTGCGTCAGCTCCCGCACCTTCGCTTTGAACCGGAGCACCGCTTTCGGCGCTATCCGCCGTTTCGGCTCCCGATTCGCCGTGAAACTGAAGCCCAGAAACTTCCGCTCCCATGGCCGTGCCACCGCACTCTTCTGCTCGTTTACCTTGAGCTTGAGCTTCGTCATGATGAATCGCGTGATGCTCGCCATCACTCGCTCCCCCGCCGCCGGCTGCGAACATAGATATTGCTATCATCCGCGTACCGTGCGAACCGGAGACCTCTCCGCGCCAACTCCCGGTCGAACTCGTCCAGCACGATATTACTGAGCAAAGGGGGCAAAGGGCCGCCTTGCGGCGTCCCCTCATCTACCGGACTCACCAGCCCGCCTTCCATCACCCCGCCCTTCAGAAACGAACGGAGCAACTTCAGCATGCGCCGATCGCTGACCCTGCTTTCGATCCTGGCCATCAGTTTGTCGTGCCACGATATCCGTATATCCCGCGTGCAGTAACTCATCTACCTTCTGCAGCGGATTCTGCGCACTCTTCCCCGGCCGGTAGCCATATGCGTTCGGCTCCAGGTCCGCCTCCCAGATCGGTTCCAAGACCAGCTTCGCCGCGGTTTGCGCCACCCGGTCCCGTACCGTCGGGATTACCCAGCGCACGCTCCCCGCCGCCCGGGTTGGGATCATTTTCCGCCGCACCGGTTGGGGTTGATAGGTCTTGTCGTGCAGGTCCTTCCTCACGCCCTTCAGCCACTCCTCCAGCCCTTGCGACTCGATGTTCGCGAAGCTCTCCCCATCCACCCCCGGCGCGCCACCATTGGCTTGGCCAGAGCGTAGGCGTACTGCAGGATATCTTCCCGGTACACTTTGTCGTAGAGCTGAGCGCATCGTACCCGAAATCCAGTTGCCGGTCACGACGGTGCTGATCGACCGGGACATCGCCTTAATGACCATGCCGGGTGAACCGTTCGTCGATTTTCAAACGAATTGGTGGGACCGCTGCCCGGTGCCGCACGCCCTGCTGCTGGGGTACACGAATGGCTATAACGGCTATTTTCCGACGATCCTGGCAGCGTCGCGCGGCGGCTACGGCGCGGCCAGCGCCAGTACTTGGGTCGAGCCGGGCACGGGCGAGCGCATAGTGGACCATGCCGTGGCCAGGGTGTACGAGATGTTGGGACGCTTGACCGATTTGCAGCGCGACGTGTACAAATAAGCAATGTTCGGCCGTGCTAGGATCACAGCAGATGCGCAAGATGCTGTTGGCCGCGGCTGCGGTGACAGTTCTGCTTTCCGGCTGCCATCGCAACAAGGTGGCGCAAGCGCCGCCGCCGCCGCCTCCACCATCTGCCCCTCTCCCGGCCGAAACCCCCGCGCCGGCGACGGTCACGCCAGCTACGCCTGAATCCGGCGAAACCGGCGTGGCGAGCTGGTACGGTTACCCCTTTCATGGACGGGCCGCGGCCTCCGGCGACATCTACGACATGGAGCAGATGACCGCCGCGCACAAGACCCTCGCGTTCGGAACCATGGTGCGCGTGCACGATCTGGATAACGACAAAACCGTGGACGTGCGCATCAACGATCGCGGTCCGTTCGTGGATGGGCGGATCATCGACCTGTCGCACGCGGCGGCGCGTGCCATCGAGATGATCGGTCCCGGAACCGCCCGTGTGCGGCTGGAGATTCTGAGCGCGCCCGCTCCACTGGCGCCCGCGCACTTCGGCGTGCAGGTAGGCGCATTCCGGAACCGCGAAAATGCCGAGCGGCTGCGCCTCCGCATGGAAGCGAAATACGGACAGGCCCGGCTGGTCGAGCGTACGGACACGCCAGGCTTATGGCACGTCGTGGTGGGCGTGGAATCGACCCAGGACAGCGCCGTCGCACTGGCGAGCCGTATTCGCGGCGAGAACAGCTCGATCACTACAACCTTCGTGGTTCGCTTGGATTCTGTATAATCTAAGCAGCCCATGCAGCGTGGCGATTACGGCTGGTCTCACAGCCTGGTGGGACAGTCGCCGCAGATCTGCGAGATCCGCCGGCTCATCGAAAAACTCGGAAGATCCGGCGCTCCTGTCCTTCTGTTAGGGGAAAGCGGCACTGGCAAGGAGGTGGTGGCGCGCGCCATCCACGACGCCAATCCGGCCGGCGAATTTGTGCCCATCGACTGCGGTGCGTTGGTCGGTCCGCTGGTCGAAAGCGAGTTGTTCGGGCATACCAGAGGCGCCTTTACAGGCGCGATGGAAGCCAAGCGGGGCCTGATCGAAGTGGCGGATGGCGGTACAGCCTTTTTCGACGAGATCGGCGATCTGCCGCTTGAAATGCAGGTGAAGCTGCTGCGTCTGCTGCAGGAGCACGCGTTCCGTCCGGTCGGCTCGTTGAAGCAGCATAAGGCGAACATCCGGGTGATCGCGGCTACCCATCACGATCTGGCCCGCGATTCGGCGCGGGGAACCTTTCGCCAGGATCTGTATTACCGGCTGAATATCGTCAGCCTGCGGTTGCCCGCGCTACGGGATCGCAGAGGGGATATTCCGGAGCTAATCGATTTTTTCCTGCGACGGTTCGGCGTGGGTCATCAACTGACGCCGGATACGCTCGAAACCATGATGAATTACGATTGGCCGGGTAACGTCCGCGAACTGCAGAATTCGATCGAACGCATGGTGGCGTTGAATACCGGCCCATGGCTGCACATCGCGGACCTGCCGTCGTCTTTACAGAATCACCGGGCATCCGATCCGCCGCTGGCTTCGGCGGTGGCTGCCGGTTCGGAAATCGCGTCGCTGCCGCTGCTGCACGCGCCACCGCGCTCGCATGGGCTGTTTCTGGCCACCGTCGAAAAGGAAACCATCTTGAGGGCCCTGGAGTCCACGCACGGCGACCGCGCCAAAGCAGCCCAATTGCTGGGCATTGGCCGCACCACACTCTACCGCAAGCTCAAGGAATATAAAATCGAAAATTGAACATCGCGCTCGATTCGACATACAGCATAGGCGCGGATTTATCCGGGGTGGGCGTATACTCGCGCGAGATGCTGTATGGCCTGGCGCGCGCGCATCCCCATGACCGCTTCGCATTCTGCTATCGCCCGCACCGGTTTCTGCGCTCCTGGCGCGAACACTTGCCGCCAAACGCGCGGCGTTTCCTGCTGGGCGAGACGCGTGCGCCGCGATCGGCGGATCTGTTCCACGGCCTGAACCAGAGGCTGCCCCACACGCGCCTGCGCCGCGCAGTCACTACGTTCCACGATCTGTTCGTGTTGACCGGCGAATACTCGACGCCCGAGTTTCGCGCGCGGTTTGCGGCACAGGCGCGCGATGCGGCCGCCCGCAGCGATCGCATTATCGCGGTTTCGAACTTCACCGCGCGCCAGGTCACAGAGGTTTTGGGCGTCGATCCGTCCCTGGTGCGGGTGGTGCATCACGGCGTAGGATCGGCGCTTGGAACGTCGGTTGGAACGTGGGCGGGAGATGCGCTCCCCCGCGAGAAAGTCATTTTGCACGTCGGGGCGATTCAGCACAGAAAGAATATCGCGCGGCTGGTGGACGCTTTTGAGCGCGTGGATCGCGACTGGCAACTGGTGCTGGCGGGAGCGGCTGGCTACGGCGCCGCCGAGATCGCCGTCAGGATTGGCGCGGCGCACAGCCGGGCTAGAATTGTCATGCTTGGGTATGTATCCCAGCCCGAATTGGCGAGTTGGTATGCGCGCGCCACGATCTTCGCATTTCCGTCTTTGGACGAAGGATTCGGGATGCCCGTGCTGGAGGCTATGGCTTCTGGAACTCCGGTGATTGCGTCCAATCGCTCGGCCATACCCGAGGTAGCGGGGGATGCCGCCTGGCTGGTCAATCCGGAGGATACCGAGGAACTGGCTAGCGCCCTAGTGAACCTGACGCGAGACCCTGAACTGCGGGCAGAACTATCCGCGCGCGGACGTTCGCACGCAAAACAATTCACTTGGGCTAAAGCAGTGGAACAAACGTGGCAGGTTTATGGCGAACTGGTGGGCACAGGCCCGACTAGCGGGAGTCGTCGTCCACAGCTATCTTAAGGGCTTTCAGGAAGCGATGATCCTGGGTAGTGAATTTGACCTTGCCCGCGCTTTCGAAGCCGCGCTTCCGTTCCGGCTCGCCAGCCGTCTCGTCTTCTTCGGAGATCTCGTCGCGGTCTTCGCGCTTGTTGAAACCAATGGTGGCTTCTAACACCAGGAAGACATCGTATCCGGCCCGCTTAATTTCGCCGATGGCTTCGGCGATCCGATCGGACTCTGAGAGCGAGTCGTTGATCGCGTTCCCCAGTTCCTGCATTAGGTCTTTCAATGGCTCGTCCACAACGCCTCCCCCCTAATAGTGTGGGATGCAACCGCACTACATCTCGTTGCAATTTCGCGGCCGCAACCGATCGTACCCGTTTAAATTGTAGTGGAGACTACCCGGCTTCACAAGCTCTCCACCCACCTTTTTATCGGCAGCCGAGGCGGATACCAACAGGTACCATTACTTCTGATAATATCGAGTTGTTGTGCCTAAACGTAACATTTATCGAGACGGAGCGCGAGTTTACCACGAAGGCCGCCGCTTCCTGGGGTTTGTGGTCCCAGCAGTTTTAAAGCCAGCCCGGACCCTTTGGCACCAGATGCTGGGATTCGTCTTCGTGTGCATGGCAATCGCATTTGTTTTCTCCGGCTTCCGCGCCATCCGTGAATTTGACGGCAGTCCTTCCGCAGTCTTGCGCGTGACGCTGCTGGCAGTCGGAGTATGCCTGCTGGGCGGATACGGCATATCGTCATTCCTGCGCGCCCGCAAAATCTCACGCTCCTGACGATCGGACCCAACGGCAGCCGACCGGGCGCGACGCTACAGTTGCAGTTGCACCACCGCGCCTGGTGCTGCGTATGCCTCGCGAATGGGTTCCACGAACGGACCGGCAGCGGGTTTCGTGCGCAGACCCAAACGGTGCATCAGGCGACCGACATGATCCGGATCGTAGCGGATGGCGAAGCGTGTCTCAATCGCCTGCGCCAGCCTGGCGGTAGTCCAGCGATCCGATTCGAAACCACACGCACGTGCGCCGCCGGCGAATATCTCGCGCACCTCGGCCATCTGGCTTGCTGATAAACGGCTGGGGCGCCCGGGCGCTTTGCGCTTGCGAAGACGCTCCATGCCGTGGCCCGCCAGAGTGCGGTGCCAGCGGGAAGCCGTGGTCCGGCTCACCCCGAACTTTCGGGCGACGCGGGCTTGACTCACTCCCTTTTGCAGGTCCTCCGCAGCTTCCAGGCGCCTGCGTTCCATTTCATCGCGACTTAACGTAACCGTATCGGTAGCGTACATTCCTCGCGCGGTTTGTTTGGCCAGAGCAATATCAATATACATCAAAACATTTTCGATGTAAATTGATTTTTCACGTGCGCACGTAAAAATTCTTTGCGCGGCGTGCGAGGAACCGCGCGTTACCCCAGTGCGTGATCGCGGCGATGGCGGTTTACCGAACCGCGCCTTACCAGGAAACCAGGTAGGTGCAGGAATCTCCCTGCTTCGTGCGGCAGGGCTTGGCCGCATCGTGCTGCACCCGGACCACGGTGCCGGCGGCTGGAATTGGCGTGCAATCGCCAGAATGATCCCGCGGTCAAACTCGCAAGGGTAAGGATTCCGGCAAGTCATCACGACCTGTTTCGGGCCGGTCTTCGTAAACTGGTAGTGGCCGATTTCGCCGCCCTGGTGGTTCAGATGGTAGGCCACATCGAGGGACTCCAGGGCCTTCTCGATCGTGTTGACTCCAGGCGGAAACTTGGCGCTCCCTGGAATGCTCAAGCCGATCTGATGCAACGTGGCGGCGCCGATGGTCTGCGCAATCTCCCGAAAGGCGTTCAGCCATGCCTGTTGCGGATACCAACCCATAGGCTGGGGATTTAGGAATGCCGTTGCGTTGCAGAATCTGTGCGGCACGGTCTTTGAATGCTCCCATTCCTTTGATTACCGAGAGCACGGTTTGGCCATTGACCTTGACTTGCGGCGAAAAAGCCTGGAACTGCACCATGTCGAATGCGACTCCTTTGATTAGGTTTGCGGCCGCGAAATGCACCGCAGCCGCCGATTCATTCATCGACGGATACCGCCCAATGCTTTAGGGCAACTGACACGTGGGCAGCCACCCTTGCCTACGGCGTCCTGTCAGACCGCCTGCCGCGAAGCAGCAAGCCCCGAGCTATCCGTGCCTTTCGTCCACTTTGTCGACGCCGCAAAGCGCGGTTCCGTATTGGCTCGTCCACAACGTAGCCGCCGTGACCAAAGTCGGCGTTTGAATGGTCAACGGAGGTGGGGACAAACTCGTCCTTAAGGTATGCAGCGGATCTGCCCGCCAGCCATCGCCACCCTCTTAGCCTGCCGCGCCCTGCTGGCGCAACCACAGTACACCCGTCCGGCTTACGAAGTAGCCTCCATCAAACCGAACAATTCCGCCAGCGGCAACAGCAGGACGGACGGATCCAGAGGGCAGATCATCTTCACCAACCAGACGCTCGCGCGCCTCATCGAGCGGGCATACAGCGCCAAGCCGTTTCAAGTGACCGGCCCCGGCTGGATGAAAGAAGTGAAGTTCGACATCGCCGCCAAGTATCCCCCGAACACGAACAGAGAGGACCGCCCCATCATGCTGCGCACTCTGCTGGAGGATCGTTTTAAGCTGGCCGTGCATCACGAAACCAAAGAAATGCCGGGCTATGCGCTGGTGGTGGCGAAGGGCGGCTTCAAACTCAAACCGGTCGAACCGAGCGGGTCATCCGGCACCAGTCGCAACGGCGGGCGGGTCGTGACCCTGACGGCGAAGAAGTCATCAATGGCGGCGCTGGCCGACGATATCGCGCGCAGTTTAGGCGAGATGGTCGTCGATAAGACCGGCGTCGAAGGGGTCTACGATTTCGAACTCCGCTTCGCCACGGACGATCTGAACTCCAATG
Organism: Bryobacterales bacterium; assembly: GCA_963756605.1. GTDB lineage: Bacteria > Acidobacteriota > Terriglobia > Bryobacterales > Bryobacteraceae > Bog-159. Next base: position 276,488 of record CAVWOT010000003.1, read on the forward strand.
CCGCCGATGCGGACAGTATGCCGTCGCTGTTCACCGCGCTAAAGGAGGTTCTGGGGCTGCGCTTGCAATCGGCAAAGGTTCCCGTCGATATTATCGTGGTGGATCATGTGGAACGGGTTCCGAGCGATAACTAGCGCCTGCCGGCAGGATGGCAGCCGCCAGCAGCACAGTACCGGCGAAGAGCAACGTATCGGCTACGTAGTTAATCCCCTCCAGCAGGCCGGGTTGGGCCGCGGTGAGGAAGATGGGCATATAAAGGAACAGAACCAGCAGCGTGACCAGCGCGCCGAGTAATGCGGCCGCCAGCCGCGCGTGTTTATGGTGCGCCAGCAGCGTCGCACCGGAGAAGAGCAGCGCGGCCCCCGTCAGGTATCCCCAAAAGACGCGGATCGGGGCCCAGTCCGGTGTTACCTTCGCAAGCGGAACACCCGGCGCAAATTCCGGATGCAGGCCGTGTTCGATCGCGAAAAAAAGCAAGGGCACGGCCACGCAGATACCCACCGCGAGGCGTACCGGCTTCGTCCCGGCAACCAGCGCAAACGCGCCGCCGGCGAATGCCAGGTCCCTGAACGCGACGGCCCATATAATCCGGTTATGCAGATTGGCTACCACGTTCGGGATGTGGATCATCAGCACGAAGCACACAAACATGATTCCCAACAGCATCCCCGCTAAGCGGACTTGTATCCGCAGTGCGAGGCTGAAGCCCGCGCAGATGAGCGCGCAACCGACAAAATAGGTCCAGAACATGTGCGCCGGCATCCAGGACGGCACGACCTGAGAGATCGCGCGGGCACTTGATAAATGCTCAGCGCCGAATACGGCCAGCGGCACAGCAAAGAAAATAGGTCCTAATGCGATTACTTTTTCCAGCCCTGCGGCCGCCGAGAGGGACTTTCTGGCGGCAAATAGACCGGCGGCCAGAGCCAGGAGGCCCGCGAACCAGAGCCAAAAGATCGAGCGCGAAAGCACAGACACACCTCGTTGAGAGTTGAATTAGAGATATTGTAATCCTTGGCATTTTCCTAATCCGAGAGTGACGTGCGGCGCGGTTGAATCCATGCCGCTCGTGGGCGAATGGTAACATGTTAGCTAAACATGAATCGCAAATCATTCCTGCTTTGAAGAGGTTTGAAAAGGAGCACTCCACATGACATCGATCACAAATGTCGCGGAAGCTTTCTTCGACGCGTGCGAGACGGGTAGGGGATGGCAAGCTTGCAGCGCCTATTGCACACCCGATGCCACGTTTTCCGCGCAGGCCGAACCACTACTCGAAGTGAAGACGCTCGCGCAGTACACTGATTGGATGAAGGGAATGCTGACCGTTTTACCCGATGCTAAGTATGAGATAAAGTCTTTTGCTACGGATGCAACGCGGAACAATGTTGCCGCCTATGGCGTGTTTCACGCTACTCATACCGGGCCCGGCGGTCCGGTGGCGGCGACGGGCCGCAGTACCAGCACAGACTATGTTTATGTAATGCAGTTCACGGGTGACAAGATCGTCCACATGACCAAGATCTGGCACGCCGGTCTCGCGCTGAAGGATCTCGGCTGGGCATAACCGGTTTTTGAACAGGTCGGCCATCCGCACGGCGACGGGCGGCGACGGACAGCGGGCCGCTGGCGCCGGAATTTAGTCCGGTCCCAGGCTGCCCGAAGGCGCCAGCCATGCCAGGGCGGCGCGGCCAGAGGGACATTCGTCCGCTGCGTGGTGCGCGCGATGAAATATTCAATCGTGATCGTTTTCGCTGGGATTGCTTTTGGGCAGCAGTACGAAATGGGGGCGGTCATCGGGTACGGGTTCTACCGCGACGGCACCATCTATTCGTCAGCCGGCAGCGCGCAGGCAGGTATCCGTAACCGCTTCGCAGCCGGCATTATTCTGGGCGACGAATTCTCGGATTACGTCTCGGCAGAGTTTAACTACCTGTATCATGACGGCCACCCTTTCCTCCAGGCCCCCGGAGTGAAATCCGACATACAGGGCAATTCCGATGCACTGACTTGCGAGTTACTGTTTCACTTCAAGAAGCGCGAGCATCGTTGGCGGCCGTTCCTCGCTGGAGGCGTTGGCGGGAAAGAATACGTTATCGCCGGTCCGGCGCCGTTTCCACAGCCGATTCCGCAAATCGCCAGTCTCACGACGAACGACGTATGGAAAGTCGTCTTCAGCGCCGGCGGAGGCATAACGCTCCGCCTGATACCGCACATGCTGCTGCGGGCAGAGTTCCAGGACTACCTCACTACGTTCCCCAGACAGGAGATTGTTCCCGCTCCCCACAATACCGCGCGCGGAATCTTTGAGCAGTTCACTCCCATGTTAGGTGTCAGTTACACATTCGATCGCCGATGAGTCGTTCGCTCAATCGACAGTGTAAAGGGTCGAGGCGCTCACTGCTGGGTAGATGCCGGTCCCGGTCACTGTATTTGAGCCCGGCGACGCGTTCGAGGGAATGGTGAAGGTAAATGCAGCGCTTCCCTTAAAAGTGCCAAGACCATCCGTCGTGACACTGCCCAGCGCAGTAGATCCGCTATCCCAGAATATATTGATTGTCTCGAAAGGGCCGAAACCGTACCCGATCACCGAAGCTGTGCTGCCGGGCGGCCCGTAATCCGGATCGAGGTACAGGCGCGCTGTGACCGAGAAACTCGCTGCGCCAAGTTTTCCGCTGGTTTGGCCCACACCCAGCAGAAATCGGGGACGGTACACAGATTGCGGCACGCCGCCGACTGCTGTGAACCTTCCCGTAGAGTCAGTCGTGCCGCTGGCCACCAGTGCCGAGCCCACACCGCTGCTGTAGATCTGCACATTCTCGTTGGGAGCAAAACCTGTTCCCACAAACGTAAGCTCCGAGCGGAATTCTCCGCTACTCCGAATGACGCTTAGCGATGCGGTTACAAATATGGCGTCCGCCACTTGGCCGCCGCCATTCGTGGTGAACCACAATCCGCCGTCGGGCCCCGCGGTAATTGCGTTACCGCCGCCCTTGGTGCCATACACCTCATAATAGGAGAATGCTCCCGCGGTGGTCACGCGGTCGATGGCCTGACAGCATAATGGCGTGTACCACAACGCCCCATCCGGCCGGCCGTAATGTACCAAGGCATATTGTTGCGGCCAGGCGCCCGAAATTGGGTGATGGCGCCTGCGGTGGTGATCCGCCCGATCTTATTGGGCGGCAAGGTGAACCAAAGCGCGCCATCCGGACCTGCCGCGATTCCAGTGGGGCCTCCACCGCCGGCGTTTGGAATTGAGTACGAAGTAATCACTCCGGCGGTGGTAATCCGGCCGATCTCTTATCAGGCGGTTCGGGGAACTAAACTGCGCCATCTGGTCCCGTCGTAATCTCCCCGTATGACCCCGACGCTTGAATGTTATACACGGTGTTAGTCTAACAGGCCGTGGTAACAGTCACTCCCCGCGGAGAGGCCGAAGGCGGCTCAAGGAGCGGCGCGCATAGAGGCGCTACAACGCGACGCTGGCGCCCAGTTGAAGGTTAGACCACCCCTCAAATTCGCGTCGTGAATACGGTCCGTGCCTGCGACTGACTATTGCCGCGGGCTGCTTAGAGGACTGGCGGCCAACCAAGCGATATCATGGCGTGATCGGCTTCGCCTGACCTGCTCTGACAAAGTCACTCGATCGGCGATGCTTTGTGCCACGAGAAACGGCGGCCAATGATGCCCTTGATAATCAGGTGGTCCGTCGCCGCTGTTACACCGATCCCCACTCCAAAGTTGATCTCCCAATTAGGTGAGACATTCAGGTCCGCGGCGGCGAAGAATTGCTGCTGCTGCTGGTGGAATGCGTCGAAATAAAAGAGCTTGCCGTAGTCGGCGTAATATTCCACCCCCGCGCTGATCACCTTCGTGAAGTCGAAGCTCACCTTCGCGGCAGGCGCGAAACCCAGCCCCTGATGCACATCGGGGCCGTGCCAGGTGCGTTCGAGCGCGGGGTTAAGCGCGAAATACCAGCGACGGACAGCCTTGTCGACGATGGGTCGTATTTCCCATGTCCAGGTATCCGGCGAATAGACGGCGCGCTGGTAGCCGATCTCGGTCGAAAGGCTGACACCTACGGGCCAGTGCCACGACGTCGGCACGCGCACTCTGGGACGAATGTGATCGCCGACCCACTGTACGCCATGCCCGTTTTGTTCACTCGTGAAGATATAGAAGCCAACTTCCGACCATTCGTTAACGCCCTGCGTGAGTTCCAGCGTCTCATGCTCCTGATGATAGGTCGGGTAAACACCATCGATTTCGTAGCGCTGCCCAAAGACCGTAAAATTGGAATGTAGTTCGAGCATGGTGGTCTGTGGCGCGACCGTGTCGGAGCCGTAGACCTGAATCTCATAATTACCCTGGGCAAACAGAGCGAGCGGACAGAAGGCGGGGAGCAGTACGCCGCAAAGACGCGACGCAGAACGCAAGCGGGCCACCACGTTACGCATAGCGGAAAAGCATCATGAACCCCATGTCCATGTGATCCTGCTGGTGACAATGAAAGAAAGTCAGACCGGGATCATCGGCAGTGAATTCGACATGCGCTTCCGTATTGGCGTCGACCAAAATGGTGTCTTTTAGAATGCCGCGCGGCGTACGCACTCCGGCAATTCGACAGAGTTCGAACACATGCCGGTGCAGATGCACCGGGTGGTTGTCGGTGCTCTCATTTTTCAGCAGAAGCCGGTATCGCTGCCCTTGGTGCAGAACAATCGTATCGGTGTGCGGGAATGACTTGCCGTTGATGGTCCAGTGATCCATTTCGCCATGACCCGCGAACTTCGACCGGAACACGAGCGGGATTTGTATGGCGCCGTCGTCGCGCGGCGCGACCGGCTCGGCGCTGCCGAATCGCGTATAATCCCAGTCGAGATTCTCAGGCTGCTGCCACCGGGGTTTCCCGCTCTGTCCCGCATATTCGACGACCATGCCCATGCCCGCGGCTTGTATGTGTTTGCGAACTTCTGCCAAAACCCAAACACCGGGGTTGTTCGTCCGCACGATAGCGCAGACGCGCTCAGCGGGAGCGAGCCGGAGCATGGGCACCGTTTCGGCCGATGGCACTGCATTTCCATCGAGCGCGATAACTTCGAAGCTATGGCCTGCCAGAGCGATCCAATGAACCTCTGTAGGACTGGAATTGAGGATGTGGAAGAGCACGCGCTGATTCGGCTTCACCTGCAGCGGTTCACCGAATCCGAGTACCCGGCCGTTGATCGTGGACACATCATAGACCGGGTTCATCGAGCCGTCGTCGCTCGCGAGCAAATGGCCTTTCCAATCGTGCAGGGCGAGGAAAATCTCCGCGTCATAGCGGCCGGGGTTCTCGCGCGGCGCTATAAACACGAAACCATGCTGGCCGGTATACTGCGCTTTGTTGTGATTGTGGCCGGCGAAGGTGTGCGTGTGATACCAGCGGAAGCCCGCGGGCCGCGGAGTAAACGTGTAGCGAGCTTTACCCCTGGGGGGAATCATGGGAGTGCCCTCTTCCATCGCGCCATCGATCTCGGGCGGCAGAAAGAGACCATGCCAATGCACGACTTCGGGGGAATTTGTCCGATTACTTACATCAATGGTAACTGGCTTTCCCTCCCGCAGCTGAATTAATGGCCCAGGGACATGCGCGTTGTAAGCGATCGTCTCTATGGCGGAACGCGGAGATAAGTCGAGTGAATAGGGAGCGATGTCGATGGTATAGTCCGCGGGCGCCAAAGCATCGGTTTGGGCGGATGCCAGCCAGGCCGCGGACCCGCCCACAGCACATCGAGCGAACTCTCGCCGGCTAAGCAAATTTCATACTAGCAGCTTGTTAATGCTCCAGAAATCCTACGCAGTCAGCCGGGGGACCTGTGCGGCGACTTATGCGCTCTGTATATAGAATGGCCGTTCTAAACCGCCGGTTTCCGGACGTTCCAGCGAGGCCGCTGACAGCGTTGCCAGCTCAGTATGTCGCCCGACGAAGGACGCTTGGCAGCGCCGGCGGCGCCGTCCAAAGTGCTTTATCTTGACCGTGGCGCTCCTGAAACTCCGCGAATTCCTTTTTCACTGATAGATGCGGTGGGCGCCATCCGTATTCAACCCGGTGCTACTTTTCCTCTCTCCGGCCGGCGCCGACCTTTTTCGCCTGACAGCGTTTTTCAGGTCGCCTCTGCTTTCGCGGACGGAGTCAACGCGACGGCCGCCTCTGAGGTGAGCAGCAGGAACGTGAAGGTCTCCTGCAGATAGAGCCGGACAGCATCATCGCTGTGGCTCAGGTAGCCGATGGAGACGTCCTGGCCGATGTGCAGATCGAAATCGCCGCCGCGCGTGGTCAGTACAAAAGCTCCGTCTATAGCGGGCGCCCAAATGATTTTATCGTCGACGAGGCGCTTGACGTGCTCCAGCACCGGATAACCGTGATCGCTGGTTTCAGCCAGTGCGGTATAGGCCTCGGCTCCAAGCAGAACAGTATAAGGGCCATTGACGCCGACCAGCCTCAATTGGCTCAGGGCTTGAGCAATGGCATCCGGGTACTGGCGAACGTCGGCCGGAAGGGGCATCTTCGGGTTGCTTGTCCCCTCACGAATTCCCACGATGCCGGCTGCCGCATAGCCCTCAAAAATCGCGCTGTCCTCAGCAAAGGCGATCTGGCGTGCTGCGTCCTTCGCTGGTTGCCAATCCGAGTCGTTGGCGCCGCGTTCGACGTCGTCGATCGCCTGGCGATCGAGTTCAAAAGGAAAACGCAACTCCACCAGCGCCTTCACCTCGCGCTGTCTGGCGAGAATGCCGTCCCTCTGACCGGCAATCGGACGCAGATGGCCAGTGCCGACCGCGGAGAGACCAGTGCCTGCCGGCCCCCGCACGTCGACCACACGCCGTCCGGCGAGGTAACGTTTGAACGTGCGAGCTGTTTCCTCTTCAATCTGAGCCCACGCCGCATCCGAAATGGGAGCTAGCTCGCGGTGCAGATTATTCATGCGGAATTTCTCCTTTGAGGGAACCAATGCCCAGCGAACCGTCGCTCTTCCGCGGAGTGGATAGAGAGCCCTCGACCGTCGCTGGCTCTACAAGAGGCGCAGCAACCACGGCGGGCTGGTCCTCGCCCATGGCTTCCAGAAATGTTACTGACGGAGCAAAAAATAGGTTTCCAGTGACGGCACGGCTGAAATCGAGCAGCCGGTCGTAGTTGCCGGGCGGCCGCCCAACGAACATGTTTTCGAGCATCTGTTCGATCGTACGGGGCGAACGGCTGTAGCCGATGAAATAGGTGCCGAATTCACCGTGCGCGGCCCGGCCGAAGGGCATGTTGTCGCGCAGGATCTTGATCTCTTTCCCGTCCTCGACGATCGTTGTGAGTGCGCTGTGCGCTGAGGTCGGCTTGATGGAATCGTCCAATTCGATGTCCGACAGCTTCGTGCGGCCGATGATTCGTTCCTGCGCCTCCGTGGACAGCGCATTCCATCCGTCAAGATCGTGGAGATATTTCTGCACGATGACGTAGCTGCCGCCGGCGAACGCGGCGTCCTCGTCGCCGACGATCACGGCATCGATCGCTGCCTCGCCCCTCGGATTCTCCGTCCCGTCGACGAAACCCATGAGATCGCGGTCGTCAAAGTAACGGAAGCCATGCACTTCGTCTACCGGCGAAACAGCATCTCCGATACGCGCCATGATCTGCATCGCAAGTTCGAAGCACAGATCCATACGCTTCGCGCGGATGTGGAACAGCAAGTCGCCTGGCGTGGAAACCGCATGGCGTGCTCCTGCGCGAATCTCGCGGAACGGATGCAGCTCCGCCGGCCGCGGCGGCCCAAAGAGTCGGTCCCACGCGTCGGACCCAAAGCCCACGACGCAGGAGAGGCCCCCTTCAAGGTCGCGAAATTCCACTGCGCGCAACAGCGCGGCCAGGTCTCCGCAGAACGACCGCAGGGTCGCGCGATTATCGAAGCCCGGGTTTACTGTCGCGACCAGGAAGATCGCGGCGCGGGTGAGCGGCGCGGCTACTGGCTGCGCAACGGGCCGCAGGCCGCGTTCTGCGTCGGGCGCGATCATCGGATCGGGCTTCATCTGGATGTCATCCTGGCGGGGCGTGCGGAATATCGCTCTTTGAAGGACCGCGCCACGCGTGCGATGGTCGTAGATAAGCTTACCATCGTCTGCCGACGAACGTCCAGACGGCCTTTGGACGTGCAATGTGCCCAGAATGGGTAGTTCGCGACGGATCTTCTTCTTCGGCGATGAGTCAGCTTCAACTCATGTTCAACTCATGCGGAGCGAGTGCCGGCTTATGTTCGGAGCAACCCGATTCGATGGTTGGGCCTTTTTATATACCCCACAAAATCCGTCCTCGACGCTGCTCAGGGCTGATATCCGTCAGTCCTCCATTTGTCGTACAGACCGAGCTGCTCTGCGGTCCAGAATGGGCCGCCGGGAGGCATGGTTTGACCCACCAGGCTATCCTGGACTGCTTGTGCATTCGCGTAGTTGTTCGTCGCGTCCGACATGTATTGGTAATCGTCCAGATGCACGCCGTGAACCTTCATGTGATTGATATCGACTTCCCGAAACATTGGCTTAACGTCCTTTGAGAATGATACGGGCATGGCATTTCCCCTCTTCGATAGAGTACCTCGTAAGCATGTCCCTTCGTCTTTGGTGGCACGGGTTGCTGCGAGTCTGGCCAGTCTAATGCGATATCCGGATGGTGGAACGGCACTGAGCGTGGGCTTGAAGGCACTGATGCCCAGCGCCATGATGGCGCTCTTTTTCAAATACAGGTCTCCCGACCTTTCCTGGTGGTCGGAGTGGGGTGTCGTTTAGCGCGCCTGGTGATTGCAACGACTTTTGGATATTCGGCCTCGGATCGCGTGCTGACCCGGAAAGCGCAGCTCGCCACGGCCAAACATCTTTGCGCGGACCCATCGGAATGATCGCCGCCTCAAGCCGGGAGCGCGTGCCCGACCGTAAGACCAATAACTTCGAAATGGGGAGGACCACATGGAAACGATCGGCGTAGTTAAGGGGCAGGTCCGTTCGTCCTTTCGAGCTTCAGTCACCCGCTGCTGCACCGCGCGGTGGTCTTGCTCGCTGATGTTATTCAGATACAGACAGGTACGACATCGGCCGCGGCGCTCCAGTTTGTGCCCTGCCGGCAATTTCTCCACCACCTAGGGTACCAACACAAGGCATCCAGCGCTGGAACGCTGATCGGCGGGGATGTAATGGCCCCAGGACGCATAAACCCGCCACCTGGCCAGTCACGGTCGTGCCCCTTGAGCTGTCCTTCGCCACCTGAATCGCCATTCAAAGACGTGTTCCACCCATCAATTCCCGAAGAGCTTAACCCTTTTCTAATCCACTTAGGTGATCTACTAAACGAAGTATTGCGCGCGATTGCGATCGCCCGATATAACAGATGAAGATCTCTTAAATCTTATGGTGGCCGCGGCCGGCGAAAACCCTGAGGCGGAACCGTTCCGGCGCTAATGTTTTCTTAAGTCGGGCCTTCGGTGTGCCGGATGGCGCCCGAGACGCCGCTGCAGAAGGTTATATGTCGGCATATAGCGGCCCTTTCCTTCGATTCACCGTGTTTACGTTCCTGGCTTGTCTATCGCATAGCAACGTAAGTGCGCAAGCTCCGCCCATTCCGGCGGAATTCCAGGCGATATACAGTTCGCTCAACACCTATCTCGTCAATTTCTACACGACTTTGAATGCCCAGCCGCTGAGTCATTTTCCGCTTTTGTCCACGGCGGCTCTGGCCAACGCGGATGCCAATGCAGGTCCGCAACTGGTGAATCCAGGTACCATGGCGGGCCTCCAACTCCAATTGAACGAGCTTAAGGCAATGGGAGTACAGGCAGTCATGGTGGAAGTCGGTTTCCCCATGCTCTATGCTCCGTTTCTCACCAGCCAGGGGCAGACGCCAGCCCAGTTCGTCAGCTTCTATCAGCAGGTCGCGCAACTGATCCGCGCCGCGGGTCTCAAGGTCATCGTCGAGAATGACACGCTGCTGGTCAATGATGTGTCGGCCGGCTGGGATGCCGCGCCGTTCTACGCCACGTTAAGCTGGAGTCAATACCAGCAAGCGCGGGCGCAGACCGCGTTGACCATCGCGCAGACCATGCAACCGGATTACCTGGTGGTGGTGGAAGAGCCCAGCACGGAAGCCAACAACAGCGGGCAAAGCCAAGCCAACACACCCGCGGGATCGGCCTCCCTGTTAAGAAAGATCCTGGCGAGCGTGGAGCAGGCCAGAGTGCCGCGTATGAACGTGGGGGCCGGAACTAGCGCCTCGCAAGCGAATGCCGTGTCGTTCATCCATCAATATGTGGCCCAGCCGGTGGATTTCATCGACTTCCACATTTACCCTGTCAATCTTAATTTCTTGCAAATCGCATTGAACATCGCCAGCACCGCGGCGGCGGCTGGTAAGCCCGTTGGCATGACGGAATGCTGGCTGTGGAAGATCGCGGACGACGAAGTGGGCGTGCTGACCGGCGACACGGTGCGGGCGCGGAACCCCTTCAGCTTTTGGGCGCCGCTGGACGCGTACTTTATTCAAACCATGCAAAACCTGGCGCAGCATACGCAAATGCTCTTTATGGATCCGTTCATCACGTCCTACTACGCCGCCTATCTGCCCTACGACAGTGCCATCGAGAACCTGGCGCCCAGCGCGATCTTGAGCCAGGAGAGGGCCCAGGAGAACCAAAACGAGCAGGATGCTATCTACACCAGCACCGCGATGAGCTATTACAGCTCATTGGTCTCGCCACCCGACAACACTCCTCCATCGATTCCTGCCGGTCTCGCCGGCGGATCGGGCGATCCGAATACGACAGCCATAAACTGGAATGCATCCACCGATAATGTGGGGGTGGCGGGTTATTACGTATCGCGCAACGGTTCGCGCGTCGGCCCTACCTCCAATCTGTATTACAAGGATTCGGGCCTCGCAGAGAACACCACCTATACTTACACCATCGAGGCCTTCGACCTGGGTGGAAACGTCTCGGCTCCCTCCCTTCCGCTCAGCGTGACGACCAAGGATACTACACCGCCCAGTACGCCAGCCAACGTCGCGGCCACGGCGAATTCCTGCCAGAGTGTGGTGCTTTCGTGGTCCCCGTCTACCGATGTTGTGGGAATCGGCGGCTATTTCGTGTTTTGGGGACCGTCTCCTGTAACTCTCGTCCAATTAGTACGGACTCCCGCCGCGGTCACCACATACACAAGTTATCCCCTGAACTGCGGCACCGAGTATTACTATGGCGTAGAAGCTGTCGACACGGAGGGGAACATCTCGCCGATGTCCAAGGTCATATCGATTACCACTCCCAATCCGCCCTCGCCACCCGGTAGTTTGACAGCCACCGCTATTTCGGCGACCAAGGTTGGTCTCACGTGGTCGGCAGCGGTCAGCGGTGGACTAGCCGTCGCTTATTATCATTTATACCGCGGCACTTCGCCTTTGGTCCTCAGCCAGATCGTCATCGATCCGCAGACCTCCTATATGGACACGTCCCTGAGCCCTTCCACCAAATACTACTATGCTGTCGAGGCGGCCGATTCGGGAGGGGATCTTTCAGCCATGTCCGCGGTTGTGTCCGTCACTACACCGGCGCTGCCCGCCGCGCCCACGAACCTGGTGGCCGCACCTGCCTCCAGCAGCAAGCTCAGGCTGACCTGGTCTGCCGCGGTGAGTGGTGGTCTGCCCATCAATTACTATCATGTGTTTCGTGGAACGACGCCTGCCAATCTAACTCAGGTGGCCATCGACCCGCAAACCTCCTACTGGGATGTAACGGTGACGGCGGCGGCCACATACTATTACGGCGTCGAGTCGGCGGATTCGGGAGGCGACTTGTCGCCCATGTCCGCCCTGGTCGAGGTCACCATATCGTCGGCGCCGGCGGCGGTAACTGGCCTGGCGGCCACGCCTCTTTCCACCTCGAAAATTAGCCTGGTCTGGTCTGTTGCGTCGAGCGGCGGTCTTCCAATCAGGAATTACCTCATGTTCCGGGGCGCCACGCCTTCCAGGCTGAGCCAATTGGCGACGGTCGGACAACCCGCCTACACGGATGCTTCGGGATCTCCAGCGACTCAATATTATTACGCGGTCCAGGCGGCCGACACCGGCGGGGATCTTTGGCACATGTCCGCCAGCGTTTCGGCAACAACGTTGCCGCTGCCCTGGGAGCCAACGAATGTCGCGGCCAGCGCCCCATTCAAAGACCAGGTAAGTCTTACGTGGACACCGGGGCAAAGCGGTGCCGCTGGCTTCGTACATCATTCTACGGGGAGTTCGCCCTCCAACTTGGCACAGCTCAAGGTCGTTCCGGCAAGCCAAACTTACGCTAATGACACCGTCACGACGGGCCCTCCGTGCCAACATGGATGAGACAGATCTCCTGGTTCAAGAAAGGCGATTTTCCTAGCCATTCACCTGGAGGGTCGATCCTCTGGAAGGGACGATTGGAGAAGACTACAGGTTCGCGCCGAAAGCCAGCAGACGGCCATCGCAATCCTTTACCACGAACTCGCGCGAGTGCCATGGCATGTTGGCAACTTCCCGAGTGAATTCGACGCCTTTGGCCGCGTACTCGGCATAGAGTGCGTCGGCATCTTCGACGAACAGGTACGCGTCGAGCAGTTCGTCCCGGTACTTGTTCGGATTGGCCGTGGGCGGCGCGGCGCAGCGGAAGTGAATCACCTGCTGGTCGCGGGCCACGATTGCATAGACCGGCGGATCCTGCCACGTCCCCAGACATTCGAAGGCAAGCTTCTCTTTGTAATAAGCGAGCGTAGCAGGAATGTCCATCGTGAAGAAGAGAGGCGCAATCTGACGGACCATGTGCCAAGTCTACTGCAGTTACATGCGCAAGGTAAGGACGTCCTTAACCGATCATCGGCAATCTGTACACGCTCCGAGCCCGGCCGCACTCTGTCGCGTTATACGCCCGCGATTCAGAAGATCAACAAAAGCTGGGCGCGACTACGCGTTACGATATTCTGAAGCACGATCGGTAAGGCATTGATAATGATAAAGTTAATTATTCAAGTGACCCGATCGGTGTTCTAACCGCAAGGCTGTCGATTTTGCCCCTCCTCGAACGACTACAGGGGTACGCTGTGAAACCGAGCGCTAAACCAGCGTACGAGGAGATTCGAAAATGATTGTATTGGAGAAAAGGAACTGGTGTTTTCTGGCCAACACAAGATTGCTCGCGGCGATGGTATCAGCGATTGTCGCGCCAATCATCGTTCTGGCGGTGGCAAAACAGGCCTGCGCGCAGGGCGCCGCTGTCCCATACCCGAACATGGCTGTGATAGATCAATATCTGATGACGCGAGACGCGGAGGTTGCGCTGGCAAGGAGTGCTGCGCCTGAGTCCGTCTCGAAGGACGCGGATGTTTTGGTGTTAGACCGGCAGGGCTACCGGATCGCGATCAAGGGTCGCAATGGGTTCGTTTGCGCCGTGCAACGTTCCTGGACCGCGGGCCTGGACGATCCGGACTTCTGGAATCCGAAGCTGAGAGCGCCGATCTGCTTCAACGCGCCCGCCGCACGCTCTTATCTGCCGCGGATCGTCAAGCGGACCAATCTGGCCCTCGCCGGAAAAGCTAAAGAGCAACTGGCCGCCGGGATGACAGCCGCGTTCGAAGCGAAAGAGATCCCCGCGATTGAACCAGGCGCGATGGGTTTCATGCTGTCAAAGCAGGGTTACTTGGGCGACCAGGTCGGACACTGGCATCCACACATTATGATTTACGTTCCTCCGGAGGAGCCGCTAGGGTGGGGAGCCAATCTACCCGGATCACCGATCTTCGGGTCCTCAGATCACATCGACCGTGTGTCGGTGTTTTTTATACCGGTCCGTAAATGGTCGGACGGATCGGCGGACTCCAGCGACGGCGGGTCGCATTAGAGCGGGAGGGAAGTACTTTTGCATGGTCATTGTAGACGAGAAGAGGCGGCAGGCATTGCCAGAGAGCGAGGCACGAGCGCTCGATGACGAGAGTCTCGAATAGGACGATGCGCTGCGGAGGAAAGGTCACTTCGTGGCGGCGCAAGGGCTCGAATCCGTCACCTCGGCTACCACTGTACCAATTCGGAGCGGGAAGGTTTTTATTACCGATGGACCCTTCGTGGAGACGGACGAACAGATCGGCGGCTTATCCTGATTGAAGCGAAGGATCTGAATGAGGCGATCCAATTCGCCTCGCACATTCCAGCAATCCGCTTCGGAGCCGTGGAGGTGCGGCCAAAAGGAGCTGGCGCACAGCAGCGGGCGGCGACAGTTGTGGCTGAGCCGCCGCAAGATGGAAAGATAGAAGCTGTTTACCGCGTCGAATCGCGCGTGTATTCGCGGCACTGGTCCGCCTTCCCGGCGATTTCGATCTCGCAGAGGAAGCGCTGCAGGATGCCTTCCTCGCGGCGGTGGAGCAGTGGCCGAGGGACGGCGTGCCGGCCAATCCCCGCGCCTGGCTGATTTCGGCGGGAAGATTCGAAGCGATCGATGCGCTGCGGCGCAGGGTCAGAGCAGATAGATCAGCAAAGGAGCTGCTGCATCGGCTAGGATTGATCTTTACGTGTTGTCATCCGGCATTGTCGTTCGAGGCGCAGATCGCGCTTTCTCTTCGCGAAGTCTGCGGCCTGACTACAGAGAGCAGGTTGCACGCGCCTTCCGTACAGCGCCCCCTGCCATTGCGAAGCGCATGGTGCGCGCCAGGCAGAAAATCCGCGATGCGCGCATCCTGTGCGAGGTGCCGTCGCGCAGCGAGCTCCAGACCGGCTGGATAGCGTTTTGAAGGTTGTGTATCTGGTGTTCACCGAAGGGCTACGCGGCGACATTTGGACCCGCGCTCGTTCAAGCCGATCTTTCGGGCGACGGAGGCGCTACGCGCCGGGATACTGCGAGGCGCCTGCAGACGAGTGAGCGAACGCTGTATACCAAGATGCGAGCCCATCGTTCAAGCCAAGGCTGTAAAGCCTGACATGTGGCGCCCGCGTTCGCCTCCTCTCTGCCATTTCTTTAAGTAGATCTTCCATGGCTTGCAGTGAGCCGTACTCTTCTCCTTAACGTAAAAACTCGCGTGGGTTGGCAGCCCGGGTGTACAGTCCGGATCCTGTAGGATTCTCCGTCCGCTCTGCTAGGAGTCCGTCCGAGAAATCTTGTTCACTGCGAAGTGAAACCGTCTGGCCGATCTGGCCCGCAGTGAGTTGACTCTTGAATAATGCTGCGATGAAGCCGCGGAGGCCCCGGATCAGTCGATCTGTACTTATAAGTACAGTAGATGGCCTCTGACGACAGCTGCTTACTCATAACAGAGCCGGTAGCACTTCAGAATGTTGTGCGTGAGACACACCAGTGACCATTCGCCGCGCACCTTGTCGAGGCCTCGCAATAGAAACTGTCGGAACCCGCGCGCGTGCTTGATCTGACCGAAGACGGGTTCCACGATGGCCTTGCGCGCCGCGTACACCGCTTTGCCCGCCTTGGTCTTCAGCTTGCGTCGCATCCGATCCACCCGCGTGGCTCCTTTGGGCAGCGGACCGTGTGGGCAGGGCTCCTTGTACTCGTCATGTTTCTGCCGCTCCGTGGCGATATAGCCGGCGATGCGCTTCTCCGGATTTTCCGCCGACTCCAGCGCCTCCAGGTTCTTCTCTGAGCAATAACCGCTGTCCGCCAAAATCTCTTCCGGTCTTTGTCCGCTTTGCCGTTCAATCACTTCCATCATCGGCGTCAACTGTTCTTTGTCGTTGGTTGCCTGCGTCACCGTTTGGCCCACGATCAACTGTAAGTCCGGTTCCACGGCGGCTTGCGCGTTGTAGCCCTGCACGAAGCCATCCGCGCCTTTCATGATGCGCGATTCCGGATCCGTGAAGTTGTACTGGTCTTTGTCCTTGGGCTTCGCTGGCTTCGCCTCAGCGCCCTCGGCCGTGGCCTTCTGGCGCGCTCTTTCTTCCAAGGCGCGTTTAGCTTCCCGGATCTTCTTCAGCCGCGTCTCGCGCCGTTCCAACTCTGCCGGCAACTCGTCCCCGCTCCGGTCCCGGCCGTAGCGGGCGTCTTCTTCCGCATCCGCCGCCTCGGCCTGCTCCAGCAACTGTTTCACTTCCGCTCTCAGCTGCTTTTGCTTCTCTCCCATGCGGTCGTAGCTCATGGCTTTGTGCTTGCTGGCATTGGCTTTGATCTTCGTCCCGTCCAATGCCACGCGGCCCACCTTCATGGCTCCGGCCTCCAGCGCGATCTGCAAAACCTGTTCGAACAAGCCTTCCAACGTCTTCAAATGGATCTTGCGGAAATCCGAAATCGTGCGGAAGTTCGGCTGATTGCCGGCCGCCAGCACCCGGAACGCGATGTCCTCTATCAGCCGCCGTTCGATCCGCCGTGAACTGAACACACCCACGCAGTAGGCATATACCAGCACCTTGGTCATCATCAGGGGGTCGTACGGCGGCTGACCGCGCTTTTCGTTTCCGTAGACCGCGTCCATCGCCGAGAGATCCAGGTTATCCACGACATCGCTGACGAAATACGCCAGATGCTTCTCCGGGAGCCAGTCGCGCAAGCTGGGCGGCAGCAGCAACTCTTCATCCGGATAGTAGGGACGGTAGACTTTTCCCATAAAACATTATGGACCGATTCCGTTTCAGAGCGCCAGAGAAAAATCGCGGGCAAGGTTATTTCTCGGACAGACTCCTAGTATTTCCATCATCGTTCCGCTGGTGCTCCGTTGCTCCAGCGGTCGGGTTCGTTGCTGCGGGTGAGTAGAAGTTGAGCGCGGAGCGGGCCTCACGCCACCATTGAAACTCCGGTCGCCCACGCCAGTAACACTCCTAAGCCTTCACCGGCCGGCACGGCGGTTGAGAAGCACACTCACCTCGCCGCCGGTGGCGCCTGCGGTTACTAGATCTAGTAAGCCATTACGGGTCAGATTGCGCACCGCAAGCTGGTGAGGAGCGATGCTGGTGTCGGTACCGGCCCCTGGCCCGAACCTGCCGTCCCCATTGCCGGAAACAGTTCATCTGCACGGCGCCCTGAATACTATCGGTCGCGATGGTAGCGAGATCGACTCTGCCACCGCGGGTGAAGTCCGCCACGGCGAGCCCGGCACTTCCGACAGTCAGAGTGACACCCGCTTCGAACGAGCCATCTCCGTTACCCAATAAGATCTGATTAGTCTGGCCCAAGGTCACGTCTAACTTGCCGTCTCCATAAAATCGCTAACAGCCAAGTCGTTCACAAGAGGCGCTGGCAATTTCGGGTCCGGCGCTGAAGATGCCATCGCCATTGCCAAGAAAGACGCGCAGCATTCGGGTAAGAACGTCGGCCACAGCAAAATCCGGGTTGCCACCGCCGTCGAAATCACTGAGCGCCAGGCTCTCTCGATCGCGACCAGTGGTCACCGACGCTACTCCGGGGGCCACCAAATCCTACACCACCAACGGAACCGACTCCGACGACCTCATCCACCGCCGTGCAAGGTGGTGTTCACGGAGATTGGTCAAGGCCATCGCGGCGGGCACACGTAATGCCGAGAGCCCGGTGGCCTCGGCGAGGTACGTCGTCCAGTAGCTTGGCTGCAAGGCGGCCTGGGTGTGGGTGGGCGCCGTTAAGTCGGCGGGGAAGCGTGCTGTAGCTTTGCTTCGGGATTCGGTCATAACGCTGAACCGGCCACGATGGCGCATATTTCTTACGGCGGTCGCTCGCAAGTCGTGGAACAAAAGATCGAAGCCTATGGGCACGAGTTTCCGTGCGCCAAGGGAGCCGGTCCGATGCTGGCGGAATCACGGCGCCGTCGGTGCCGCCAGAGAGTTAAGATAAACAGTCTCGAATACTCAGCTCGAGTGCAGCGGTTCATCCTAACCTCGTAAAGCGGACGCCATATGATCGCCAAGCTCACCGCCGTCCTGTTCCTCTGGGCGGTTTCCGTCATGGAGGGCCAAGAGCCATTTCAAGTCATCTCGCAACTGGATGCCACTACCATTGCTGGCCGGCCTATCCAACTGGACGCCGAGGGCAAGTTATTGCCCTGGCCCATGCCCGACGACACCGGCTACTCGTACAGCTCCCATTTCCTCACGCAGTGGAGCATTCTTTGGGATCAGTACAATCGCCAGCGCTACTACTATTTTTTTTGCTGCTTTGATTTCGACCGCGGATCCTTTGAGATGCAGCCGGATTGGCATTGGGCCAATTCGACGGCGTATCTCCGCGCCATGATGCAGGGCTTCATCGAGCGGCTGTATCCGTATACCGGCAATCCCAACACCGTGGCTTTCCTGCAGGACCTGGTGGATTATGAGCTCGAAAACGGGCTGACGCCTGAGAACTACGCGTGGGGCGGCGTACCGTATACTTCTGCGAACCCCGGCGACCGCCACTACACCGGATGGAGCCACCATGGGGAGGATTACCTCGAACCGCCCGTGGTCGGGGAGGATGGTTATGCCTATCTTCGCCTTTACGAAATGACCGGCAACACCAGGTATCTACGCGCTTCCATTCGTTGCGCCCGCGCGTTGGCGAAGAATTACAGGGCCGGCGACGCGGATAACTCGCCGTGGCCTGTGCGCTGCTATGCCCGGGACGGAAAAGTCGAAGGTCGCGGAATGGGTCCTTACTCCGCCAATGTCGTCGAACCAATCATGCTTTTTGACGAGTTGATCCGGCTCGACCAAGGTGACGTTGCCCGATACCAGCAGGTTCGCCAAGCGGCTTGGGACTGGCTGCAGAAGTATCCGATGAGGAACAATGTCTGGGTCGGGTATTTCGAAGACGTGGCACCCACCATGGAAAACATGAACCAGGTTATTCCGCTGGAGTACGCCCGTTATGCTCTACTGAATCCGGAGAAGGACCTGGAATGGCGCGAACACGCCCGCAAGTTGATCGAATGGGTTAAGACTACGCCGAAGTGGCCCAAGTATATACTCCACGGCGCCACCATTACGGCCGAACAGGGCAATGGGAAAAGCTTCTGCTGCAATGAGCCGAACCAATGCTGCGACAGCCACACATCTCGCTTGGCCGCCGTCGAAGCCCTTTACTACGCGATGACCGGGGACGTATCTTATAAAGAAGCGGCGTTTCGGTCTTATAACTGGGTAACTTATTTCCAGGGCATGCCGGCGGGCGCGCATACGCCCTTTGGCAACCAGTGGTGGTTCACGGACGAATTTTCGGATGGTCCGCGCCGTCTGATGGACGCCTTTTGGGCAGTCCCGGAGTGGGCCCCGGCAGATGAGACGCACTTGGTGGGCTCGCATTCGGTCGTGACCAGGATCGCCTACGGCAAAGGGTCCGTCACTTATTCTACCTTTGATCCGTCTTCCACCGACGTCTTGCGGCTCAACTTTGTTCCGGACTCTGTTTCAGCGGGCGGACGCGATCTGCCGCGCCGCCGCGATCTAAAACAGGAAGGTTATACGTTTGACGATACGACTCATGTGCTACGCATACGGCATGATCGCGCTCGGGATATCGATATCCAGGGTACCGCCGCGGCGCTGGTTCCTCTGATCGTAGATTTCGACAATCCGCATGTCGGGGCCGATGTCACGCTGCGGGGACAGTATCCCTCCGGGGTGATCGATTGGGGCGAAGGCCAGTGGAAGGTGTATGCACCCTCTGGCCGCATGAGCACGTTCTCGCTGGGCGCCGCCGAAGGAACCGCGCAGAAGGCAATCTTTCGTTTTGTCCACCCGCGCATCTTGATTTACCTGGACGTGTACAACCCTCTGGCCTTACAGGTAACGCTCACACTGCGCGCGCCGGAAATGCGCGAGGTCACCTTCACCCTGAAGCCCGGCCAGCTTCAGCGTATCAGAACGGGCTGGATGAACCGCGCGTCGACGGTTTCCGTGGAGTCCGAACATTTGCACGACTTCCGCTTCGACAACTTGGCTTATTCGCCGTACCTATGGGCGAGTATTGATCAGGCACTCTAGACTAAGTCTAGCGAGGTCTTCGACCTCAAAGCGACCAGTCTCTCCGGCGCGTTTTGTATCGGCCGCGCTATCACCGTGCTGCTCACGCCCACCGAGCGCGAGGCAGCTTCGCCGAAGATCTCCATTGGCAACTACAAAACTGTACGATTGCGAATCAACGCCCCGGAGGGCTCCTATGCGGCCTATTGCGCCGTGCTGAAATCTGCCGACGGCAGGTTCCAGCGAGGGTTCACCAGCCTGCCGGCGCGCGGCCCCCCGGAGCCCGCCTGGTCGAAGTGGAACTTCCGCCCGCGCAGCTTTCGCCCGGGGATTATTCGCTCGATGTTTTCGGCCTGATACAGGCGGCCTCCGCCGAACCAGCCGCCGGCAATGGCTTCTCGGTCACGCCGAGGTTGTCTATGAAGCCCCGGCGGATATCAGAAATCCGATCCGCGTGTGACACTCGTATATCATGCGTACACCACTATGGTGGCCGGAGTCTACTCCGCCAAACCGACTGGTTAAAGCTGTATAACAGCGTGAACGTACCGCTCGTTGTCATCTTAGAGATAGTGCCGGGCGCGGGGTTGCCCGCTAACTGCGCCGTGCCGTACAAGTTCCCGTCAGTCCCCAAAATCAGTTCTTCGGGATACTCTCCGTCGGCTCCCCCGGTGAAGGTGTACAGAGTGTTCAGAGTGCCATTTTGCGTGATTCTGAAAAGGGTGCCGTTGCTGCTGGCACCCGTCCCCATCAGGGTGGAGCCGTAAAAAATACCCTCGGAAACCTCGAGCAACGGAGTCTACGGCAGGCCGCCATCAGTTTGTCCGGTGCAGCTATGGAGCGTTGCCAGCGAGCCACCGGTATTCGCAACGAAGACCGTACCGTATCCGTAGGCTCCCCCGCTTAAGGTAGTGCCGTAAAAAAAACCGCCGCTTGCCAGCGTCAGCCCGAAAGGCAGGCCCCGTCCGTGCCGGCGAAGCTATGCATCAGGGTCAGAGTGCCCGTTGAGGTGATCTCGAATGGCGCTCCATCACCGTTTGCTCCGCCATAGAACGTCATCCCATAAAATACTTCACCGGCTCCCTGGACGTAGAGTGGTCTGGGGATTCGCGCCGTCGGCGGCTGTAAAGCAGTGAAGAGTCGTCAGGGCGCCGCTCGGAGAAATCTTGAATACCGTGCCCTTCGCATTGGCGCCGCCGTAGTAAGTGGTTCCGTACAAATTCCCATCCGTGGCGAGCGGCAGACCGGCGGCCGGCGCGCCTCGTCGCCGCCTCCCGTAAAGTTGTACAGCGTCGTTAAGGTTCCGGCGATGCTGGTCTTGAAGACCGATACCGCGCCGCTGGGACCGCCCGCATAGGTTACGCCAATAGAGGTCCCCGTTGGGAGCCTGGACCAGCGGCCCGTAGGGCTCATGGCCATTGCTGCCGTCGAATGACACCAGTGACGTGACGGTTTGGGCGGAAGCAACAGCCGCCACAGATAGAATCAGACATACGCCGGCCTGTTCCGGCAGCTTATGCCTCGCCACATGTTTCATTCCTCCTTAGTGTGACTTCGTTACGGTGAGGCTTGCAAAGCATTCCGCGGACAGATAATCACCGGCAGCCGTGATACTGACACCGAAGTAATTGCCGTAATAGCCCGCCGCCAACTTACCCGTCGGCTTATAACTTACAGTGCAGGTCATTACGTCCTCGACGGTATTGCAGGATTGGCCGCTGAACGTACCGGTCGCAGCACTGAAAGTGACCGCGCCAGCGGGAACCGCGTCATGTTGCCCGGCCCCGGTAAACGTGGCGGTCAAAGTGACTGTCGCGGTGGAAGAATAGGGTATGTTCAACGAATTCGGCGAGATCCTTATAGCCGGAATATCCGCCGCGATTCCGAGGTTGTTGACTTGCGTGCTGCTGGCACTCGTGTAGTTGTTGTTGCCCGCATAGGTCGCCGTGACCGTATAAGTTCCTACCGCATCGGTCGATACCAGTGTGAAGATCGCGCCGCACACTATCGGGCTGGTCCTGCCTAAACAAAGCTCGGGCACGAAGACACCGGGGGCCGTGGAACTGAAGGTAAGTAGCGGCCCGCCGTTGGACGCCGGCGCTGGGCCGGAACCAGTCCAACTGATGGTGGCGGCGACGACTGTACCCAAGCCGCTGCCGTACGGTATCCAATTCGGAATTACGGTAGTCACGACGACGGTTGGCGTCACCTTCTGCTGGACAATGCCGAAGTTATTCGCCTGCGTGCTGCCGGCCGCGCCGTAATTTGTGTCGCCATTATTATGCGCGGACATGGTGTACACGGCCGGCGCGTCCGTCGCGGTGGGCGCGAATGACTGCGTACAAGTAATGGTGGTAGCGCTCGTCAGGCTGCAACTCGGGGTTCCCGTGAAAGCCCCACCGGCTGTGGAGCCGAACGTGACGGCCCCCGTAGGCGCATTTCCGTTGCCGGTCCAGGTGAGTGTGGCGGTAACCAGCGTGGGCGTGCCGGTGCCGGAGTTTTCGCTCGCCGGGTTCACGCTCACCACGGATAAAGTGGGGGTCTGCTGGTTTACATTCGCCGTGAGAATGCCAGTGCTTCCTGTATGGAAGATGTCGCCCGAGTAAATCGCGGCAATCGACTGGGACGGCGGTGACAGGTTAGCGATGCTGACCGAGGTCGCTTGCCCGGACACCAGCGTGACGGGTGCGCCGAAATTGCTGCCGTTAACCTGGAATTGCACTGTTCCGGTAACCGGGCTGCCATATTGAACCGTTGGGCCAACGGTGGCCGTAAAAGATACAGGCTGGCCGTAAGTGGGCGCGTTCGCATTCATCGCCACGCCTGTGTTGGTGGGGACAGGAGACAGCTCAAAGACCACCCCGCCTCCAAACGCGCCGCCAAATTGGGTTGTGCCATAATAATTGCCCTTCCCGTCGGGTAACAGGCTCGCGCGGGGAGACACTCCGTCGGGTCCAGTGAACGCGTAGAGGATCGAGCTCGTCCACTGGCCCCCGCCGTTTGGCGGACTTAATTCGAAGACAGCGCCGCAGCCGAGGGGAAAGCAGGCCAGGCTCGACCCGGTAGCAGTCGTGCCATAAAGATTGCCCCGCGAATCGAAAACTACACCTGCGGACGGGTCGTTCCCAGTCGGCCCGTTTTGGGTGAATCCATAAATGACGTTCTCATTCCAGAACCCAATGTTTGCGGGTGGAGTGAGTTGAACTACGCCGCCGAACCCGCTCGGACCGCCGATCTCCGCAGTCGCGTAAATATTGTGCTGCGCATCGAGTGCCAAGACACCCAGATAGTAGCTCGGATCTGCACCCTGCGGTTGATAGAGTGTGTTTTCTACCCACTGTCCGCTGGCGGGAGGCGTTTCAGTGAGCTCAAATGCGTATGCGTTAGCGCCTCCGTAAAGATTGCCCTGTGAGTCGATGGCCAGCCCGGCTAGCGGATTGGCGTCGCTGAAGGGGTACAGGACAGTTTGCGTCCACGGTGTTGTGCCGCCGGAATTCGGGCTCAATTCGAACACGACTCCGGTGGAGCCGGAACCTCCGAATTGCGTGACTCCATAAAGGTTCTGCTGCTGTACATCGAAGACCACACCACCGATCGGGTTCATTCCGTCGCCTCCGTTGAACGTGTACAACAAGGCGTACTGCCACGACCCGCCGACGGAGGGAGTCAACTCAAATGCCACGCCGCAACCTGACGAACCGCAAACAGGACTGTTTGGGTTTCCGCCGAAATACGTCGTGCCGTAGAGGTTGCCGTAAGAATCAAGCAACACCGGCCCGAGAGGTGCGAAGCCGTCGGTGCAATTTGTTTGCGAGCAGAAATTGTAGAGCACTTTTTCGGTCCACTCTCCGCCCGGGTTGGACGGGGGGCTCAATTCAAAGACAGTACCCTGGTCAGATGGGCCGCCACTAACGGTAGTGCCGTACAGATTACCTTCCGAGTCCGCAATAACAGCAGATGACGGTCGGGCGCCATCGACGCATTCGCCTCCGGCTGGACAGAAACTATAGAGGACATTTTCCAGGTACTGCGCGCACACCGTAGCGGGCAGCATCAGAAACACCAAGACCACGCACGAACCGGCCAGACGAGTTTTCTTGCTCACGACGCATCCTCCTTTGATGGCTCTCGTGAAATCGCTTTCGAGGGAGAGTACGGGTTTTCGGACGAGTAGTTACAGACTTCATATGATTCGCCCGGATGTAACTCCCGGTAGAAAAATCCGTACGCGGCCGGCGTCCCCCCGTCGCCGCCTCCCGTAAAGTTGTACAGCGTCGTTAAGGCTCCGGTGGCACTGGTCTTGAAGACCGTTCCCGCGCCGCTGGGACCGCCCGCATAGGTTGTTATGCCATAGAGGTCCCCGTTGAGAGCCTGCGCCAGCGGCCCGTAGGGCTCATTGCCGTTGCTGCCGTCGAATGATACCAGTGGCGTAACGGTTTGGGCGGAAGCAACCGTCGCCACAAATAGAATCAGACATACACCGGCCTGCACCGGCGGCTTATACCTTGCCATTTGTTTCATTTCTCCTTAATGTGACTTGGTTACGGTGAGGCTCGCAAAGCATTCCGCCGGCAGATAATCACCGGCAGCCGTGATACTGACACCGAAGTAATTGCTGTAATAGCCCGCGGCCAACTTACCTGTCGGCTTATAACTTACAGTGCAGGTCATTACGTCCGCGACGGTATTGCAGGATTGGCCGCTGAACGTACCGGTCGGAGCACTGAAAGTGACCGCGCCGGCGGGGGCGGCGTCGTGCTGACCGGCCCCGGTAAACGTGGCGGTCAAAGTGACGGTCGCAGTGGAAGCATAGGGAATGTTCAACGAATTCGGCGAGATCCTTATGGCCGGAATATCCGCCGCGATTCCGAGGTTGTTGACTTGTGTGCTGCTGGCGCTGGTGTAGTTGTTGTTGCCGGCATAGGTCGCCGTGACCGTGTAAGTCCCTACCGCGTCGGTCGATACCGGCGTGAAGATCGCGCCACACACGATCGGGCTGGTTCTGCCTAAGCAGATCTCGGGTACGAAGCCGCCGGGGGCCGTGGAACCGAAAGTGAGTAGCGGCCCGCCGTTGGACGTCGGCGCCGGACCGGAACCTGTCCAACTGATGGTGGCGGCGACAACCGTACCGAAGCCACTGCCGTACGGTATCCAATTCGGAATTACCGTGGTCACGACGACGGTCGGCGTCACTTTTTGCTGGACAATGGTGAAGTTATTCGTTTGCGTGCTGCCGGCCGCGCCGTAATTTGTATCGCCGTTGTAATGCGCGGACATAGTATACGCGGCCGGCGCGTCCGTAGCGGTTGGCGTGAAGGATTGCGTACAAGTGATGATGGTGGTGCTGGTCGGACTGCAACTTGGACTTCCCGTGAAAGCGCCACCGGCCGCGGAGCCGAAAGTGACGGCCCCCGTGGGCGCATTTCCATTGCCGGTCCAGGTGAGTGTGGCGGTAACCAGCGTGGGCGTGCCGGTGCCGGAGTTTTCGCTCGCCGGGGCCACGCTCACCACGGATAAGGTGGGGGTTTGCTGGTTGACGTTCGCCGTGAGGTTGCCGGTGCTCCCTGTATGGAAGACGTCGCCCGAGTAGATCGCGGCAATGGATTGGGATGGCGGCGACAGGTTAGTGATGCTGCCCGAGGTAGCCTGCCCGGATGCCAGCGTGACCGGTGCGCCGAAATTGCTGCCGTTAATCTGGAATTGCACTGTTCCGGTAACCGGGCTGCCATATTGAACCGTTGGGCCAACGGTGGCCGTAAAGGATACAGGCTGGCCGTAAGTGGGCGCGTTCCCATTCATCGCCACAGCCGTGCTGGTGGGGACGGGAGAGATTTCAAAGACCACCCCGTTCCCAAACGCGCCGCCAGTCTCGGTTGTGCCGTAGTAATTACCACGCCCGTCTGGTAACAGGCTGGCGTATGGAGATACTCCGTCAGGTCCGCTGAACGCGTAGAGGACCGTGTTGGTCCACGGACCGGCGCCGTTGGGCGGGCTCAGTTCGAAGACAACGCCGCAGCCAGTAAAGGTGCAAGCCTGATTCCCCCCATAAGCAGCTGTGCCAAAAAGATTGCCGCGCGAATCGAAAATTACCCCTCCCGCCGGGAAGCTCCCAGTCGGGGCGTTGTTATTTTGATTGAACGCATAAATGATGTTTTCATTCCAGAGTCCACCGTTTGCGGGTGGGGTGAGTTGAATCACAGCGCCTGCGCCGCCGGGGCCGTCCTCAGCTCCCGTGGCATAGATATTGTGTTGCGCATCGAACGTTAACGTACCCAGATAGTCACCCGGATCGGTAGACTGCGCTTCCTGGAGCGTGTTTTCCACCCACTGTCCGCTGCCGGGAGGAGATTGGGTCAGTTCAAATATGCCGCCATTGAACTGGCCGTAGAAGATAGTGGTCCCGTAAAGATTGCCCTGCGAGTCGATGGCTAGTCCGCCAGTGGGTTGGTCGTCATCACCGAAGGGGTATAGGACGGTTTCAGTCCACGGCGTCGTGCCGCCGGCGGTTGGACTCAATTCGAACACGACACCGCCAAACAGGGAGCCTCCTGAGTGCCCGACTCCGTAGAGGTTCTGCTGTGCTAAGTCGAAAATGACTCCGCTGGTTGGACTCATTCCGTCGGGTCCGTTGAACGTGTACAACAACGAGTACTGCCACGATCCGCCGGCGGACGGGCTCAACTCAAACACTACGCCGCAGCCTGAGGAACCGCACAGCGGACTGTTCGGGTTTCCGCCGAAATCCGCGGTGCCGTAGAGGTTGCCGTGGGAATCTAGCAAAACCGGCCCTAAGGGTTGGGCGCCGTCGCTGCAATTTGTTTGCGAGCAGAAACTGTAGAGCACCTTTTCAGTCCAAGCTCCGCCCGGGCTGGCCGGCGGGCTCAATTCGAATACCGTGCCACCGCCGTGCGGGCCACCCTGGTAAGTGGTTCCATACAGATTGCCCTGCGCATCGGCGATTAGAGCAGCGTATGGAACAGCGCCATCTACGCACGCGCCTCCGGCCGGACAGAAACTATAGAGGACATTCTCCAGGTACTGCGCGCGCACCGCAGCGGGCAGCATCAGAAACACCAACACCACGCACGACCCGGCCAGACGAGTTCTCTTGCTCACGACGCATCCTCCTTTGATGGCTCTTGTGAAATTGCTCTCGAGGGGGAGTACGGGTTTTCCGACCGGTAGTTACAGAGTTCGTTTCGGCCGCCTGTAACTCCGGGTCCAAAAATCCGTACACCCCATTTACGAAGGAGCGCCATGCGAACGAAGATTGCTTTAGCCGCGTTTTTGTTGTCTCTCTCAGTCCAAGCCCAACAGCCCGCGGTGCCCCGGATGACCTATTTCAATGGCACGCTGAAGGATGCGGGTGGCAATCCGCAGACGGGTGCGTTGCGGATGACATTTTCGCTTTATGAGAACCCGGAGGGTGGCACAGCCCTCTGGTCGGAAGCGCAAGACGCGCAGCTCGATGACCAGGGCCGCTACACCGTTCTGCTGGGCGCAACGGAACCAGCGGGCATGCCGTTGGAGGTATTCGCGAGCGGAAAGGCGCGTTGGCTGGGAGTCGAGCCGCAAGGCGGCTTACCCGTGCCGCCGCGCGTGCTGCTCGTGGGAGTACCGTATGCGTTGAAAGCGGCCGATGCCGATACGCTGGGCGGCTTGCCGCCATCCGCTTTTCTTACAGCGGCGGCGGCGATGCAGCCGGCGGCTATCACCGCGGCTGCGCCGGTGCTGCAGATGGCCGCCGCGCCGGGCGCCACCTGCGCCAGTATCACCAGCGGTGGCACGGCAACCGCCAATCAAGTTGCCAAGTTCACCGGAAACTGCATCATTGAGCCGTCGGCGATTAGCGAATCGGGCGGGAAAGTCGGTATCGGTACAGCTCCGCCGGCGTCAGCCACACTCGCGGTGAAAGGCGCCACAGCGCTTTCCGGTGCGCTCAACCTGTCGGCAACCGGCAGCGCCACGGCCTCCACCGGACGCAGTTCCTACCCGATGGGATTCAATGCGTCGGCTTATAATAGCGGCACTAGCGCGCCCGTCAGCGAAGTTTTCCAATGGCAAGTTCAGCCGGTAGGGAACGATACCGCCGCTGCCTCCGCAGCCATGAGCCTGCTCTACGGGGCAGGCAGCACGGCTCCCGCGAATACCGGATTTTCTATCGGCAGCAACGGCGTGGTGAGCTTCGTTAGTGGCCAGACTTTTCCCGGCGCGGGAGCGGGCACGATTACGGGAATCACCGCGGGCAGTGGCCTAAGCGGAGGTGGCACGAGCGGTAATGTGACGCTGACGAATACCGGTCTGCTGGCGTTGTACCCCGCGGCCGGCATTCTATCGAGTGGCGGCAATTCTCCGTCCATCAGTCTGAATACAAGCTATACCAACACCCTGTACCTGCAATTAACAGGCGGCGAACTGACTGGCAATCTCGGAATCGGTCAAGCTACGCCGTACACGCAGTTGCATATTCGCAGGGATAGCAGCAGTCTTTTGGGTCCATCGCTGCTGCTGATGAACGGCGCCGGCGGATCTGGCGCCGGCGGGTCCGTAGATTTCGATGGGTA
Organism: Bryobacterales bacterium; assembly: GCA_963756605.1. Classification (GTDB taxonomy): domain Bacteria; phylum Acidobacteriota; class Terriglobia; order Bryobacterales; family Bryobacteraceae; genus Bog-159. The sequence goes on from CAVWOT010000003.1 coordinate 304,979, forward strand.
CGATCCGGGCACTTCGAATCCGCCGGCTGGCCGGATACAAAGCATCGATGACGGCCATTATTCGGCGCACTTGACTTTCCAGACGAAGTCGCCCGGCGGAGCCTCCAATGCCCTGCAGGAACACATGCGTATCACCGACGTCGGCCAGGTGGGAATCGGCACGACATCCCCAAGCAATCAGTTGGAGGTGTGGGCGCAATCCTATGGCCGCGCAATTTTCGCGAACGGCTACTCGTCGCCCGCGGGTTCCGGACGTACAGGCAATCATGCCATTCTCAGCTACGGAGGCAATGGCGACCCGCAGGACCAGTACACCGCCGGAGGCGCAGCGATTTCCGCTGTGGGTGGCGTGGGCCCGTATGCGGACGGGCCCGGCGGTTTATTTACAGGTGGCTATGGCGTAGGGGGCGGCGACGGAATCGATGCCTATTACGGCAGCAGTGGGTACGCCGCCGTTCTGACTGGCAACGTGGAAATTGTGGACGGAATTTTGAGTGCGCCGCTCAAGGAGTTCAAAATCGACCATCCGCAAGATCCGGCAAATAAGTACCTGGTGCACGCGTCGATCGAATCCTCAGAAATGATGAACGTGTATTCCGGCAATGTCACGACCGATGCCGGCGGCGTGGCCGCCATCCAGCTTCCGGATTGGTTTGAAACACTCAACACCGATTTCCGCTACCAACTGACGGTGATCGGACAATTCGCGCAGGCCATCGTTTCCAGTGAGATTCAGGGCAACCGGTTTGAGATTAAGACCAGCGCGCCCAACGTGAAGGTTTCCTGGCAGGTATCGGCGGTTCGCCAGGATCCCTGGGCCAAGGCTCATCCGTTAGTCGTCGAACCGGAAAAAGAGCCGCGGCAGCGCGGATTCTATCTCAATCCGGAGCTGTATGGCGCGCCGGAGCAGAAGCAGATCGAGTGGTCCCGCCATCCGCAGATTATGAAAGAGGTACAGGAGCATCGCCAGGCACAGGCTGCGCACCCGGCCACTGCACCGGCGGGGAGTAACTAAGAGTTGGTTCACTCCGAGAAGCTCGAAGAGCCGCGATCCCGGTCTGGTAATCTCAGGTGCCAATGGCACAGAGTCCTATTGTGCCAGCGGCCGCTTCATCGATCCGCCCAACAGGTACCGGTTTGGAGTGCCGCCGACGTGTGCCGCGCGCGGCCCGAATCGCCGGGGCCTGCCGCTGCCACCGTGCCGTGCCAGTAGCGTCAGATTTCGCGCCGGCGCAGTTGCTTTTGTGCGCGCAGCGCCACGGCGCGGCATATCTCATTCCTTCCAGCGGCACGCCGGTCGCTAATTTCATCGTATAATTGCGAGAATCGTGGGAATTCCGTTCGACCCCGCCGCGAAGCTTGAGGAATTAGAAAAGAAGGTCGCGGAAGGCGCCGAAAAAGGAAAGAAGGCTGAGGGAACGTGGGCCGCATTTGCGGCGATCGGCACCTTCATTTTGTATTTTTTCGGTTACCTGACCCTCCGTTTTCATCTCAGTGTGTTTGGCATCTCGACGGATTTGGCCGTACTCGACGAGCGCTATCTTTTCGCGGGCGCCGAATTCCTGGTGTACATGGTCTCCGCGATTCCGATTCTGGTGCTGATTCTCCTCATTCCGGCACTCGTCGTCTATCTGCTGCGCCGCCGGCTTCGCCCGGTGTTCGATTGGTTCGACGTGCGGCCGAACCTGGTGTTGGGCGCGGGGGTCGTGTTCTCCGTCTGCCTGATTCAGTTCTTCATTCGAAAGTGCCTGGTCTTCATGAACCTGCTGCTGCTGCCGAGTTTGCCCGAACCGGCTTGGATGCGGGGCCTGCTGCTCGATCGCGATGGCGGGCTACAATCTCTTTACTTCAGCCTGTTACTGGGCGGCTGCGCGGTTACCGTGGCGTTGTGGCTGATGGCTCGCCGGCACCGCGCCGCTGCGTCGCGAGCCGGCAGCATCCTGCTGTTGACGTTGGCGGGCATTCAGTTTCTCTTCCTGCCGGTAACGTTCGGGGTTTTGATCGCGGATAAAGAAGTGCCTCGGGTTAACACTCTCAACGGCAAGGATGCGCTGGCTCCAGGGCAGACGGGCTGGCGCATCTGGGAAGGCAAAGAGGGCGTGGTGTTCCTGCTTCGCTCCGCCGCTGCGCAGCCGGGTGTAACGGAGAGCCGTACGCTCACCACTATCGATAAGAAGGATATCAAGAGAACGGATATCATCGGCTATGATCTGGTTCTGAACGTGCTTTTTGGGGGCAACCCGTGAAACGCTTGTCGCTGGCATTAGTCCTAATTAGCGGGCTGCGGGCGGAAGACCCGCGGCTGGTCATTGAGAGCGGCGGGCACCTGTCTGAGATCTGGTCGACCGTGTTCACACGAGATGGCAAGTATGTGGTCACCGCCGGGGATGATAAGGTCGTTCGCGTCTGGGACGTCGGCACGGGCCGGATGTTCAGGACTATACGCGGCCAAATTGGCGATGGTCACGAAGGAAAGCTGTATGCCGCGGCGCTCTCCCCGGATAACCGCTATCTCGCCGTGGCTGGATGGCTCGCTGGTAACCAGGACGAGCGGTGTGCAGTCCGCATCCACGATTTCCAGACCGGCGCAGTAATCGCACAGCTAAAGGGACACACGAGTACGGTCTTTAGCCTAGCCTTCTCCCCTGATGGGCGGCACCTTGCTTCGGGCGACTCCGACGGAAGCATCCGCATCTGGGATGTTGAAGCCAGGACGTCAGTCATGCTAAGTCCTGGGCATCAGAACGTAGTAGCAGCCGTAGCCTTTTCCCCGGATGGAAAGCGGCTGGTTTCAGCCAGCTATGACCACTCCCTGCGTCTATGGGATGTAACCAGCGCCAAGCTGATCGCCGAAATGCCGGGGCATCAGGATGAAGTGAATGCCGCCGTCTTCTCGCCGGACGGGAAGCACATTGTCTCCGGATCGGACGACAAAACTATTCGCCTGTGGGACGCCAAAACCGGGAGGTTCATCCGGCAACTCGCCGAAACCGAGACGAAGGTTGGCGGATTATCGTTCAGCCCGGACGGAAGCCGGTTGCTGGCCGGGGCGTTCGGTTACCCGTATGTCAGCACGGTATTCGAGTTCCCTTCCGGCAAGGTCCTGACGCAGTTTCGCGATCATACCAACATTGTTCCGGCGGTCGCCATTTCCCCGGACGGAGCAACGGCGGTCACGGCTGGCGGCAACCGCGAGGAGATTTACATCTGGAGCCTGAGTACGGGCAAGGCGATCAGACGAATGCTCGGCGCGGGACAGCCGGTCTTCTCGGTGGCCTTCTCCAAGGATGGACATTCGATCGCCTTGGGCAATACGTTTTCGTTCGTGGGCGCTAACGAGAGAGGTCCGCTGGAGAGAACCATACAGCTTTCTCCGGGCGGACAGACACCGGTCAGCCTTGGCGCACCCATCAAGTCCGCAGAGGGCCTCGTTCGGGCCATTGAACGGAGTGGCGCCGTGGAGTTGCACACCAAGCGAGGGAAGGACAATTACAACGATGCGGTGCTCGAGATTCTCAGGGATGGTAAGTCCATACACGAGATCGAGCGAGATGGGACTTCCGGTTGGCGGCACAGGTGCTACTCCTTCACCCCCGATGGCCAGTATGTAGTCAGCGGCGCCGGGAGCGGCTTTCTCACGCTTTACTCCACTGAGTCGGGCAAGGCCGTCGCGGGCCTGATCGGCCACACTTCCGAGGTCTGGGCGGTGGCGGTTTCTCCCGACAGCCACACTTTAGTTTCCGGTTCCGACGACCAGACCGTCCGCCTGTGGGATCTCCCGTCCGGGCGCAACCTGCTCTCGATCTTCATCGGCGAAGATCAGGAATGGGTGGCCTGGACACCCCAGGGCTATTACACTTCCAGCGTGAACGGAGACAAATATATCGGCTGGCACCTGAACCGCGGCGTCGATCAATTGGCGGACTTCTATCCCGCGGCCCAATTCCAAAAGCAGTTCTATCGGCCTGACATTATTTCCGAATATCTCAAGACCCGCGATATCGAAGTCGCGGTGCGCAACGCGAACGCCGCGCGCGGACCGGGCAACCCGGCTCCCGCCACGCTCGGCCCGCAGGACGTGACCGCCATGCTGCCGCCCATGATTTCCATCAGCTCTCCTGACCGGGACGAAATCACGGTGCAGGACCCCACGCTCAGGGTCCGTGCCGAGGCCCTGTCGAACACTTTGCCCATTGCCGACGTAAAGGTGCTGCTGAACGGCGTGCAGGTAAGCGGCGCAGCCGGAACAGGGAAAGGCGACCCGCGCCGTCGGCGCGTGGAGGTTGAGGTTCAACTCGCCGAGGGACGCAATATCCTCTCCATCATCGCCTCGAACGAAAAGGCCATGTCCGAGCCGGAGACGCGCAGGATCTACTACAAGTCGGCATCCGGCGCGGGCGCCGACAGCCGGCCCGCTCTGTTTGTGCTCGCCATCGGCATCTCGGAGTATGACAAGCCGGCGTTTAAACTGCACTTCGCGGCTGCCGATGCCACGGACGTACAATCTGCGTTCGAAAAACAGAAAGCCATGGCGAACGGTCTGTACAGCCGCGTGGAAACCCGTCTCGTCCCGCAGCGCGATGCCAGCCGTTCCAATATCCTGCGCGGTTTAAGCTGGCTCAGCCAGGAGGGTACGCAGAACGATTTTCGGGTTTTATTCCTCTCGGGTCACGGCGGGCTCGAGGGCCACAATTACTACTTCTACTCCCGCCAGCACGATCCCAATGGAGATCCTGAAGATAGTGACATCTCCTGGAGCGTCCTGATGGACCGGTTAACCTCCGCCAAGAGCAAGGTGGTCCTGTTTGTGGACACGTGTCATGCCGCCGCCGTCACCGGGTCGCAGAAGAAAGGCGACAAAACGCTCTCGCAGATTATCAAAGATATGAAAAACGATTACTACGGCGTGGCGACTTTCGCCGCGGCGACCGGCGAGGAAGATTCCGTAGAGCGCGCGGTATGGGGCCACGGCGCATTCACCAAGGCGTTGCTTGAGGGATTAGACGGCGCTGCGGATTTGAACCATGATGGTGTGGTGGAAACCGAGGAACTGGGCGCCTGGATCGCGCAACGCGTGCGTGAACTGACTGGCGGCAATCAACACGCGATCTTTACCTCCAGTCCGGGGCTGCCATCGTTCGCGTTGTACCGGGTACACCCGCAGTGAGACGCCGTCTTTTTCTGCTGGCAGGCAGCCTTTCCGCGCTGCGCGCGTTTCAGCGCAAGACCACGGCGCCGCCGCCGAAGCACGAACCCCTCTGGAAGTGGCTTCTGCGGGTCACCGGTATTTCCGCGACCTCGCGCGGCCTGCGCGGATCCCTGGTCTCGCCCCGCGGAGACCTGTGGATCACCCCAGCGGTCGGTAGCGACCGCACCCGGAAGAGGCTCACAGTCGAGGGCGACTACCATTCACCCGTGTTCACCCCGGATGATAAAAGGATTCTCACATTGCGCGGTTCAGGCTTCGCGTGGGTCTCTCCGGAAGGCGGCACAACCGAAAAACTCGCCTACGAATTGCCGGGAGTCCTCAGGATCATCGGGTTTGAAAACCGGGCGGCTGATCCAAAACCGCGAGTGGTGGCTGTTACGGAATCCTCTATTGGCCTGTTCTCTCCCTGGGATGGCTCCTTTAGGCCCTTTCCCGTCACATCAGACGACCAGGAAACAAGGCAGCAGTTGCTGCGGGGAGAGATGCAGTTCGGCGACGTGTCGTTCCAACTGACCAGCGACGGACACCAGCTCAGCTTACAGCGGGGCGACCAGGAGCCGGTTGTCCTGGCGAAGTCAACCACAGTAGTCTATGCTGATCCGGCGCTATCTCACGATGGACGGCAAGTCGTGTACATTCGTGCGACTGCATCCAAGACGTAACGCTACGGAGGCAATGGCGACCCGTGTCCGCTCGTTCCGTCCGGGTGTCACAGGTCTTAACTAGCGGCGTTTGAGAGGGACGCCAGCAGAAACCGGATCTCATCGTCGACGTCGGCCGAGTCCGACAAAGTGTGGCTGACGTTGGCGCGCAGCAGTTCCCTGTAACGCCGCCGCAGCCGGTGGATAGCCACTTTGATCGCGTTCTCCGTCATCCCGAGTTCCCGCGGTAAATTCGCGGACGCCGGCGGGTCGCTGCCGCCCGGCAGGAAGGCTTGCAAGTGCTGAAACAGAGTTCCGCGGCCCTCCCGGTCGAGCGCCTCGCGCAGTTGATCGTATGTCTGGTTTACCAGCGCGAGGGCCCACTGGCGGTCGAAAATTCGCTCCGGAGTCTCACCATGTACCGGCTCATGGCGAAACCGTTCTTCGGCGCCGGTGAGGTCGATGGGCAGCATCACCGCGCCCCCGCCGCGCTTCTGCGCGCTCCGCCGCTCGGTTTGGTCGGATAGAAAATTTTTCAGAGAGGCCGCCAGGAACGAACGAAAGCGCCCGCCCTCCGGTTGCGCCGAGGCAAATAGCCGCCGCGTGAGAAGATGTACGAAGAACTCCTGGGCCAGGTCCTGCGCCTCGTCGGCCGACTGGCTGCGGACCCGGATAAAAGAATAAATCGGAAACCAGTAAGTCCGGCAAAGTTCCGCCAGGGCCGCATCGGCTTGCGCGCCATTTCCGCTCGCCGATGAGCGGATCAGCGACCAGTGTGTGGTGGGAAACAGGCGTGAGGGCATCCGATCAGCCTCCAGTCTACCCGCCGGTCGAACGCCGCGCAAGGCGCGCCCTCGAAGCGCGTCCTCGAAGCGGGCTCGGGCTAATGGAAATTGGAAACCAGCATCAGATCGACGCCGTCGTCGTCAACCTCGGTGAAGTAAATGGCACGCTCATCGTCGGTCACGGCAAGCCGATCCCGGATGGGGCGGTCAGTGGCCGCCAGGACCTTCGTGCGTGCATTAGCCAGGTCGTAAGCCACGATCTGGCACTTCTTCCCGCTCGAAATCCGGTTGTAGTAGAGACGTCGGGCCGTGGCAAATACGTGCCCCCCAATCGCACTATCGATCAGCATCTGTTCCTCGCCGCCATCCGTTGACATGCGCCAGATAGAGGTGCTCGAAGCCCGCAGACGGCTATAGTAGATCCAGCGCTGGTCAGGAGAAAAGACGACGTCGAATCCACCATGCCGGGTCACCTGCTCCGGAGCGCCTCCATTGGCTGGAATCCGCCAGATCTCGCGTTCGCCTGAGCGTATGGAGCAGTAATAAATCCATTTCCCGTCCGGCGACCAGATCGGCTGTTGCGTATCGGTCGGATCAGAAACCAGTTGCCGCGGCGTTCCCCCGGCTGCGGAAATGACGTATAAGTCCGCCTTGCCCGCCTGGGTAGCATCGAATGCAATCTGCCGGCCGTCTGGCGACCACCGCGGCGACGAGGTCATACCCATGGCAGTGAGCCGACGCGCATGCGATCCGTCCGGGGATGCCAGCCAGATTTCGTACGATCCGCCGCGGTTGCTCTCAAAGGCCAGGGTGCGGCCATCTGGGGACAAGGAGACATTCTGATCGCGGAGTGTGGAAGCCAGCACGCGCTCGCGGCCCGTCTCGTTCCCAGCCGGCTCGTCGAGATGCAAACACCAGACATTGCTATCAAATGTCTCGCGCACGAAAACCAGTTTCCGGCCGTCGCGCGATAACTCGGGTGTATCTACATTTCCACCTAATTCCGTCAGCTCGACCGGCGGGGTGTTTCCGGAAATAGAGCCACGGTAGAGAGCCCGGGCGCCGCGCACTGGTACGGTAAAGACCATTTCGCGGGAAGAGAGGAAGATGGGCGTCCCGGCTTCCTTCTTGGCGAGACCGGCCATAGGGACGCGGCGCAACGGACCGGCGGCGCGCAGATCAGGATTCACAGGCAGTATCCAAACCTGGCCCGGCGTCTCGGCATCGCGGGCGAAGAGCAGCGCGCGGCCGTCGCGGGAAATCGCGGGTTGTCCGTCGAACATCGAAGCAGAATAGGGGGAATCCGTCAATTGCCGTTCCTCTCCAGTCGCCGCCGAAATCGCAAATAACCTGACCTGCTGGGCATTGGGAATGTTATGGGCCAATACCAGCCACCGGCTATCGGGCGACCAGGCGAGCCTTCGACGGCGTGGGTCAATATTCAAGGTCGTGGTCAGCAACTGCCGTGCTTCGCCGCCGCTTTCCGGCATAAGCATAAGCTCGGTGGCACTCGCCTCAGAGCGCAGGAATGCGATCCACTTACCGTCCGGAGACCATGCCGGCGCATACTCCATCGCCGGGCTGAAGGTTAGCCGCCGCGGTTCCGATGTGCCGATCCGCAAGCGATAAATATCCCAGTTGTCTTCGCGCTCACCGTCCCAGGCGAACACCACTTCTTTCGCATCCGGCGAAAAACTGGGGGACGTCTCCGCACCCTGATAAGCAGTCAGCGGGGTCACCTCAAGCGGAGCGTATGAATGGGGGCGCAGAAGCCAGAAGGTCACGGCTGCCGTGAGAATTGCGATCGCCGCCACGCTTAGTGCGGCCCGGTAGCGGCGCAGGCGCAACCCGAGGCGGTGCCGGATGCGGGGACCCTGTGTCAGGACCGTCTGCCCGCGCAGATAGCGTTCCACATCATCGGCGAGCGCAGAGACGGATGGATAACGCAGTTGGGGGTCTTTCTCGAGGCAGGCGTTCACCATGCGCTCCAAGCCGCGCGTAAGCGTGTGCTCCAGGGTTGCCGGATCCGTCTTGCGCAGTGCCGCCGCATCCGCCAGGGTCCCCGTCTCCGCCAGCCGGGCAGCCAGGGACGGCGCGGGCACTTCGCGAATAATGTGTGCTGCGTCGGCCACGTCCAAATTCCGCAGGCGGGCCGCATCGAAGGGTAATACGCCCGTCAGCAGTTCGTATAACAAGACGCCGAGCGAATAGATATCGGAGGCTGGACCAATCGCGGCGGTATCAAAGGAAGCCTGCTCGGGACTCATGTACTCGGGCGTTCCGAGCAGTTCTCCGAAACCCGTGGCGATGGTGCGCCCAGTCAAATGAATCCGCGCCGCCTTGGCTACCCCGAAGTCAATCACTTTGGGAGTCAAGCGCCCGTCCCGCTCGGTGACCAGGACGTTGGGTGGTTTGAGATCGCGATGGATCACGCCTTTGCGGTGCGCATGGCCCACCGCGCGGCAAACCTCGACAAACAGCGCCAGCCGTTCCGCCAGGGTAGAGCGGCGCCGGTCGCATGCGACGGTGATGGGAAGACCATCCACGTACTCCATCACGAAGTACGGACGGCCCTGAGCGGATGTGCCCGCGTCGTGCAGAGTGGCGATATTCGGGTGCTGCATGATCGCCAGGGTCTGGCGTTCGGATTCGAAACGCCGCAAGATCGAAGCGCTTTCCAGGCCCGGCTTCAGCACCTTCAAAGCCACTTCGCGGTACACCGGATCGGTCTGTTCCGCGAGGTACACGACGCCCATGCCGCCTTCACCGATCTCGCAAATGATTTCGTAATTGCCGAATGTGTCGCCGGTTTGTACGTCCGCATCGGCCGACGCCGCCATCCCGAGCAGACAGGTTGGACAAAGAGGGCGGCTGCCTTCGTAGTCGTGGACTGTGGACCCGCAGCGTCCACAACGCGTCATAGGGTCAGGTTACCACCCCCTGAATCATGCGTCCGGACTGAACGAAGCGCTTGATAACTTCTCGCCTGCCCCGGCTGGTGCAGTTCGCCTGGCTTAGGCCCCGCAACCGCCGGCGCGAATCCGCAATAGTCGACGTGATGGAGCATCTCAAATTGTTTCAAAGGCAGATGACGGTTTTTGGCGGGCCTCTGCGCAATGCTCATTGAACGCCTGCTGAATCAGGAACAGGGCGCGAGCACTAGCAGTTCTGAGCTTTCGGCATTTGGGGAGGAGATGAAATGCAATCCTTACAACGCTCAATCATGGTTCTGGCCTTACTGCCAATCAGTGTCGCCATGGCACCGGCCAAAGACGGCCGGGATTTCGCCGGTTTTTACAGTCTGACCGGCGCGTCGCCGGATGGCGACCAGGTACATGTGACCCTGACCGTGCAACTCTATAACTACAGCGGCGCGGATCTGGAACAGGCGGCCGTTGCGATTCGTTCCGGTCCTCCCGAGACCATCACATTCGGAACCTACGACGCCGTCCGCGAATGGCAGGATGGAAGCGACGTCAAGTTCGCGATCCATCTCACCGTTCCACAAGCGGTCTATGAGAGCTGGGGCCGGCTACGCCAACCGGCGATCTGTATCGTGAATCGCGACGAGCGGGGGCGAACCTTGGAGCGCACGGCACAGGTGAGCCGGCGGACCAGTATCGACCTGGCCGGCAGCAATCCATCGAAATAGCTTCCAGGAGGAGACATCATGCGCCGCATCATTATTACATTCGCACTTATTGCCATGGCATTGCCTGCCTGGGCACAGCAGGATTGGATCTCGACATTCATCGGGGGCGGTCCTAACGGCATACTCGCCACGCAGTCCGATCTTAACTCTCCGAATACCGTTGCCTTGGATAGCTCCGGCAATTACTATATTGCCGCGTGTAACTCGAACCGTGTGTTCAAGGTGAACACCAGCGGGATTCTCACGGTCGTCGCGGGGGTGGGGATAGCCGGTTACGGCGGAGATGGTGTCGCCGGCGGCGCGGGGGACGCTCTGCTGAATTGTCCCAACGGCGTCGCGGTGGATGGCGCCGGTAACGTGTATGTCTCGGAATATTACAACTATACTGTTCGCAAAATCACGCCGAGCGGGACGATTACGACGATCGCCGGCGTGCAGGGCGCTTGCGGCTACAATGGCGACGGCAGCCCGGCAACGAGTTTCGACTTGTGCCATCCGTACGGCCTGGCAGTCGACACCTCGGGCGGCTTATATATTGCCGATGCCGGTAATTGCCGCATCCGCAAGCTGGTCCTTTCGAGCGGCACCATCAGCACCTATGCGGGCACCGGATCCTGCACCTACGGCGGCGACGGCGGAGCGGCTACCAGCGCGCAATTAAACCAGCCCGCGGGCGTAGCCCTGGACGGCTCGAATAACGTCTATATAGGCGACAGCAACAATTACCGGGTGCGGTTAGTGACTAAGTCAAACGGTAATATCAGCACGATCGCCGGAAACGGCACTTACGGTTACGCGGGAGACACCGGCCCGGCGACATTAGCGGAGATCACACACATTTACGAGGGCATTAGCGTGAATAGCGCCGGGACTGTGGTCACCATCGCGGATTGCAACAATCAACGCATCCGCCAGTTCACGGTGGGCGGCAACATCAACACCATCGCGGGCACCGGGGGCGGGGGTTTTGGCGGCGACGGCGGACTGGCCACCAGCGCTACATTCAACAATCCTCAGGGCGTGGCTGTGAGCAGCGCCGGGACGGTGTACGTGGCGGACACCGGTGACAACCGCATTCGGGCGTTCGCCATAGGCGGGGACATCAGCACGGTGGCGGGCGACGGCTCGACCAGCACTCCTACTCTGACGAGCGGCGTTCCTCCCCAAGGCGTGGTATTTAACTATCCGTTCGGCATACTGGAAGATCCGTCGGGCAACGTGTTCGTGAATGACACGGCTAACTGCCTGGTGCGCGAGTTAGTCGAATCGACGGACCTGGTGGACTTCTTCGCGGGCACCGGCACGTGCGGAGACACAGGCAACGGCGGCTTGGCTACCGCGGCGGAATTGAGTGATAACTACGGCGTGGCACGTGACACCTCCGGCAACATCTATATCGCGGACACCAACAACTGCATCATCCGCGAGGTTGCCGCGAGCACCGGCGATATCAGCGTGTTCGCCGGAAAGGCGGGTAGCTGCGGTTATAGCGGAGACGGCGGTCCGGCAACCAGCGCGCAGATCGGCAACGCGCACGGCATTTACATGGATTCGAGCAACAACTTGTACATCGCCGATTCCAGCAATCACATTATCCGAAAAGTGTCGGGCGGCACGATCACCACGGTGGCCGGCACTCCGGACGCCGCGGGTTACCTGGGAGACGGCGATCCGGCGACCGCGGCCAAATTGAATAACCCATGGGGCGTCGCCAAAGATGGCGCGGGCAACCTGTATATCGCTGATACGTATAACTGCATTATCCGAGAGGTGAACACGCTCACCGGGATTATCGACACGGTGGCCGGCATACCGGGATCTTGCGGTTTTTCAGGAGACGGCGTGGCAACCGAAATCAGGCTGAATTATCCCAATGGACTTCTGTCGGATGCGAGCGGCAACCTGTTCATCGCGGACACGAATAATCAGCGGGCGCGATGGATGGATCCGTCGGGCAACGTCATCACGTTCGCGGGCAATGGCAACAACGGCTTCAGCGGCGACGGCAACTATGCGACGTTGGCCGAGATGTATTATCCGAGCGGAATCGCGCGCGACGCGTCGGGCGATCTGCTGATCGTGGATCAATATAACTTCCGCATACGCCAGGTGTCCGCCTTCGCGGGAATCGGGGTTTCTGCGAGCAACCTGCAGTTCGGCCTGGTGACCGTCAATACGAACAGCACGCCTCAGCTCATCAAGGTAAGCGCGCTCGGACCGCTCACGATCGGCAATATTGCGGCGACCGCGGGCTTCACCGAAGCGGATAATTGTGGCGCCAGCCTGTCGAACGGGCAAACCTGCACCATATTCGTGGTGTTCAAACCGACGGCCGCCGGGTCCGCGACGGGAACGCTGACGATATCCGACAACGGCTTCTTTCGATCCTCCACGGTGATCAACCTCTCCGGAAGCGGCAGCGCGATGTCGGTAACCGGCGGCCCGTTGAGTTTCGGCAGCGCGGCGGTGAAGAGCACCAGTGCAGCCCAGACCGTGACGGTGACGAACAAGGGGTCAGCCGGCATTACAATGCACGCGATTCAACTAGAGGAAAGCACCGACTTCGCCATCTCGGCCAATACCTGCCCGGCTGCCGGCAGCACCCTGGCGGCCAAGGCAACCTGCACTATCAGCGTGGTCTTCAAGCCTCAGACCACCGGTGCGAAGAAGGGCGCGCTGCTGATCAACGACAGCGACCCCAGCAGTCCGCAAGTGGTCGGGATGGCCGGCACCGGCACCAGCAAGGTGGCTCTCAAGCCAACCTCGGTGACCTTCGCGCCGCAAGCCATCGGCACCCCCAGCGGCGCCACCAAGATTACCCTGACCAACAGTACCGGAACCACGCTGACACTGGGCAATCCGGCCCTCTCGCTTACCGGGCCCTTTGCCAGCGCGCACGCCACCACCTGCACCAATGGACTGCCGATCGCAGCGGCGGGCACCTGTTCGATCTTCGTCACATTCACGCCGACTGCGGCTGGCGATGTGACCGGCAGCCTGAGCGTGACGGACAGTGACGCTTCGAGCCCACAAACGGTGGCGCTCTCGGGAATCGGCACGGGGGTTGATTTCACACCGTCGTCGGTCAACTTCGGCACCTCCAACGAGGGCGTTCAGGTACAATCCACGGTGACCATTACCAACGTCAGCGGCGCACCCATCACGTTCTCGGCGTGGACCATCACGGGGCCCAATGCCGCGGACTTCTATACCAACCTTGGCGATCCGCCCTGCGGCACCAATATGGCACCGGATGCCGTCTGCACTTTCACGATGTACTTCAAGCCGTCGATCGTGGGGGCCGAGTCGGCGACCCTCAGCGTGTACGACAACAGTCCGGGCAGCCCGCAAACACTGGCGCTGACGGGAACCGGCCAGCAATAGCGCGCGATCGTACCATTACGCCGGGTTCGGTGAAACCGGAACCGGCGCAGTGTGCCTCGGCGATTCCGCGCCACGGCCGTCCGCACACGCCAAAAGACCCGCCTCATCCGACAGAGCGTAATATACGGTGCTGTCTGTTTGCTGGTTTAAAGGGAACCGTGAGTGAGTTCGAGCTTAATCTGATCCGCCAGCGCTCCCGCGAAGCCATCCAGCAAAAAGCCGGCGGGTTGAGCTGCAATTTCGTCTGCGCGCTGGCCTGTGTTGGAGCACCGAGTTCGAGTCAGACCAACATGTCCAACAGGCACTTCGCCCTAGACGGCAATACTGTGGGCCGGGTGTTATTGGCGATGTGGCCCGACTGGGCTAATCCAACTTCTGGTGAATACCGCGGGCGGGTCGCATACGAATATTTTCTCCGTCATAACCGTGTAAGCCAGCCGCACAGATCGCGTGTTGCCGAATCGAGAGTTGCGGTCGCGCTGTCTGCCCGGTGGCTAGCCGATACCGATACCGAGAGCGTGATCCCCGGCGACGATATGTCGTCCCGGTTAAACGATGCGAGCAAGCGCGCTGACATCATTGCCTATCTCAAGCAGCTTTCGGGGAAAAGAGTCGCATGATACGGAAGCTCGTTCCGACGTTTGGCGCCGCGGCGATATTCGTGGCGGGTTCCCGCTGATTCATCTGTTCGGGAACGTCAGTTCCCGCGCGATGAAGAGCCCGATCTTCAGCGGGGCCGCGATCGATCCCGAAACTCTTAGATTCAGCGACGGCGGCTCTGGTGAACCTTGATCCGGACTCGGCGGTGGGGCAGAGCATCGTGCTGGAACCGGGCGCCCTCAGTGACGTTTCGCGATATTTATAGTCCAATAGAATCATGAACAGGGTCATCGCTTCACTCTTTTTTGTGACTTGCGCCTTCGCAGAAGACGTCGAATGGCCGGGCTTCCGCGGACCCTTTTCCAACCCCGCGGCCGTCAACTCCAATCTCCCCGACAAATGGTCGAAGACTTCCAACATCGAATGGAGCGCGACACTCCCGGGCCTCGGCTGGTCTTCTCCGATCGTCGCCGGGAGGAACATCTTCCTCACAACAGTCACAACCGACGGCAAGGCGAAACTGCCGCAAGCGGGCACCGACTATTCCAACGATTACGTGGCCGAACTCTCGAAGCAGGGCCTCAAAGACCAGGAAATTATGGACCGGCTGAACGCGCGCGATTTCGAATTGCCGAACGAAGTTTCACTTCATTATTTCCTCTATTCCATCGATCTCGACTCCGGGAAGATCAACTGGAAACGCGAATTCTATTCCGGCCATCCGCCGGGCGGCCGTCATCGCAAGAACAGCTTCTGCTCGGAAACGCCGGTCACGGACGGCAAGCGGGTATATGTCTACATCAATAGCTTGGGCCTGTTCGCCTACGATCTCGACGGCAACAAAGTCTGGAATACACCGCTCGAAAACTTCCCGACCATCCTGGATTTCGGCACGGCCTCATCACCCACTCTGGTCAACGACCTCATCGTCGTCGTGAACGACAACGAAAAACAGGAATTTATCGCGGCGTTCGATAAGAATACCGGCAAGCAAGTGTGGCGCACCAATCGCTCGATCCATGTGAAAGGCTCGGATCGCCAGACGGGTTGGTCAAGCCCCTACATCTGGAAAAACTCTGGGCGTACCGAAATCGTCACGATTGGCCCTGGCATCGCCATTAGCTACGACCTGGAAGGCAAAGAACTGTGGCGCCTCGGCGGGATGTCCGCCATGCCCGTCCCGAGTCCTTTCGCCTACGACGGGCTGTTGTATCTCAACGGCGGGACCGCGAAAGCGCTCGCGGCGATTAAACCAGGCGCGAGCGGCGACCTCACCACGGCCGACGGCGCCAAGCTCAACGATTTCGTGGCGTGGCTGCAGCCCAAAGCCGGAACTTATCTGCCGACCGAACTGGCCTATGACGGAGGGCTGTATGTCCTCACGCACAACGGTATTCTCACGCGCTTTGACGCTAAGACCGGCGCGCAAACTTACAAGACCCGCATCGGCGAAGGAGGTGATTTCACCTCATCGCCCTGGGGCTACAACGGCAAGATTTTTTGTCTGAACGAAGAAGGCCGCACGTTTGTGATCCGGTCAGGCGATAAGTACGAATTGCTCGATTCCAACGATCTCGACGAGATGGCACTGTCCACCCCAGCGCTTATTGGCGATCGGCTGATTCTGCGGACGGAGAATCATCTCTACTCCATTCGCAATGCGCCGGGCAATCTTCGCCGTTAGAGAGCGAAGCACGACGCGCAACGTCACCTCCGCGATCGCAATGACGGGCTATCGTTTCCTCGCGGTGTTCGATGGCGGCACCACCTGAACTGCGGGGCCTTCCGGACCCGCCGGCCCGCAAGGTCCACAGGGCGCGAGCGGCGCCACTGGCCCAATGGCTCTCCGGGCAGCCGGGCCGCAGGGTCCACAAGGCGTGGTCGGACCTGCGGGTCCTACAGGTCCACGACCAGAATCGCGCTAGCCCGTTGAATGGTGGAAACGCGATGCGCGATCACAATAGTCGTTCGCCCCTAGGTCAAGCGGCTGGTATATTTTCATGAAATTCGAACCAGTGACCGCGTGGCGCGCCTTTCCTGTTTCGACGAACCCTGTTACAAAGCACCTGGCAGTTGACGCTGCATGTACCGGCGAAGCTGCAGGCGTTTTCGAATACGCCCGTGGAAGCCGAGAAAGACGCAGCCGGCGGGATGCGGGGGGTGCGGTTTCGCCAGCGCAAACCGCTGCCTTCATACCTGGTGGCGTTTGCCGTGGGTCCGCTGGAGATCGTCCCGACGGAACCCATCGGCAGAAACCGGGTACCCGGCCGGATCATCGTGCCGCGCGGGCGGCAACCGGAGGCATCGTTCGCCGCCGGCATCACGCCGGACTAATCGCCTTACTCGAAGAATATTATGGAACGCCTTACCCATACGAGAAGTTGGATCAGGTTGTCGTGCCATTAACTACTTCATGGGACGCGATGGAGAACGCCGGCATGATTGCCTACGGTGATTTCCTGCTGGCTCGGCCAAAGGAAGACACCGAACTGCAGCAGCGGTGGCGCTCCATTACCATGTTGCACGAAGTGTCACATCAGTGGTTCGGCGACCTGGTGACCATGGCCTGGTGGGACGATATCTGGCTGAACGAAATCTTCACCAGTTGGCTCTCCACGAAACTGTTGAATGAAGCGCACCCGAATTGGAAGCTGCGGGCCGAAGAAGTGAGCGGCGCCGGCACCATGCCCCAGGACAGCCTCGCATCGGCGCGCAAGATTCGCCAGCCGATCGAAGCGCCAAGCGACATCGCCAATGCTTTCGATGGCATCACCCACGACAAAGGCTCGCACGTGATCGCCATGTTCGAAAATTATGTGAAGCCGGAAGTCTTCCAAAAGACAATCCGGTTACATCTGAGCCGGCATGCCTGGGGGAATGCCACCGCCGCGGGTCTGCTGGCTGGCACCGGAGCGGCGTTCGCCACGTTCCTGAACCAGGGCGGCTTCCCCATCCTGCACGTTCAGATCGATTGCAGTGCCACGCCGGCCACGCTCGCCGTCACGCAAGAGCGCTTCATCCCCTTGGGATCGGACATCAGAGCGGGCGGCTCTGGGACACGCCCGTCTGCGTAAAATGGGGCGATGCGGGAGGCGTGCACAGCCAGTGCACGCTGGTATCCAAGGCACAGGATACAATCTCATTGCGGGCCAGCGCGGGTTGCTCGGCATGGCTTGTCGCCAACCAGAATGCGTCGGGCTAGTATGCAGCAGCGTATGATCCGCGGCTCTTCGATTCTCTGATCAGCCGAGGCATGGGCAAACTCACGCTGGCGGAGCCAGTCTCATTCGCGCGACATACAGTTGACGTTTTCGTCCGGGAAAAGTGACGCGCACACTGCGCTCACCGCCGCGCGGGAATTCAGTCGCGATGCAGATCGGATTGTGGTGGGTCAGACCGAGTCGCTGGTCAGCAGCGCGAATGACTTCGTTCCGGCGGAACTGCGTCCCAGTTATGCCCGTTTCATCCGGACGCTCCATGGCGCGCGCGCCCACGAGTTGAGCTGGCGGCCGAAGCCGGGTGAGTCCGAAGACAACGGGCCAGGACCACGCGCTCGAGGACGATGCCGCGAGGCTGGCGCGTGCCTGGTTACAGGACCGCCACTCGCTCGACCCGGGCATCGTCGAGCCAGTGCTGGAAGTCGCGGCGTACAATGGTGACCGCGCCTTCTTCGATTCACTCGTCGCGGCGGCGAAGAACACCAAGGTGAAGCGGGAGCGCGATTGGATCATCGGCGGCATCAGCTCGTTTCGCGATCCGGCGATCGAAAATCCGCGCTGGATCTGCTCTGGAGCAGCGATCTGGACGCCCGGGAACTGACGCCGGTCCTGTTCGGTGCATGGATGGAGACGCGCGATTCCGTCTGGGATTTCGTGCAGGAGAATTTCGACCGGTTGAATTCTAAACTGCCGGGCGCGGGCGGCATACCATTTGGCTCGTCGCGGCCATTCACGGCATCGCGATACTGCGACGAAAGCCGGCGCCAGCAGGTGGAATCGTTCTTTCAGCGCCGCATAGCTGCGCTGAGTGGCGGCAAGCGAATCTGGATAATGTACTGGAGCGCATCCGGCTATGCGCTGTGAGGCGGAGGCGGCGCGCCCGGATCTGGCGGCGTTCTAGTCAGTGCAGTGGGGCGCTGGCCCTCCCGTGCACTGCGCCTGTGGGTTCAGCGGGAGGCCATGCGCGTCTCTACCCATTTCTGCGCTTCTGGCGACTTTGCCCACTCGCCGGCCACCTGTCTGGTCGCGACGTTGAGCCGATTCCAGACGTTGGTGATGCTAATCCAAAGAAGCAAGCTAGCAAGCTGCGCCTCGTTGTAGTGGCGCGCGGCCTCGTTCCAGATTTCGTCCGGCACGGGATCCGCCCGGTCGCTCAACCGAGTCACGGCCTCGGTGAGCGCCAGGGCGGCGCGTTCCGCATCGTTGAAGTAGGGTGCGTCCCGCCACGCCGCCACGCCAAAGAGGCGCTCGTCGGTATCCTCTGCCTTCTTGAAGCGAAAAGCCAGATCCACGCAGACGCTGCAGCCATTGATCTGGCTGGCGCGTAGGTGGGCCAGGCCAAGAGTCCGTAACGGCACGCCTCCTCGTTCGGCTGATTTCGCCATGGCCTGCAAGGCTTGCATCGCGTCCGGCATCACCATGGCAGGGTTTTTCATTCTCGATTGCATAAAGGTTGTTCTCCTTGTCACGTCGGGTGAGTTTTATCCGTCAACACCATGACGGATCGAAGCGCGAGAATGTGACGATGAGCGATCGTGAATGGTGGGCGCAGCAATTCGAGGAAAACCGTGGTCATCTGCGGGCCGTGGCTTACAGGATGCTGGGTTCGGTAAGCGAGGCCGATGACGCCGTTCAGGAAGCCTGGCTGCGCCTCAACCGCTCCGACACTGCCGCCATTGAGAATCTTGGGGGATGGCTGACCACGGTCGTCGCCCGTGTTTGCCTGGATACACTGCGCGCGCGCTCATCGCGCCGGGAAGATGCCCTGGACCTGCATGCGACCGAAGCGGCTGCCAACCGCCCAGCCGCGAGCGATCCTGAGCAAGAAGCGCTGCTTGCCGATTCGGTCGGCCTGGCGCTCCTGGTGGTGCTTAACCGGCTGACGCCCGCCGAGCGGATAGCGTTCGTCCTTCACGACATGTTCGATGTATCCTTCGATGAAATCGCGCCGATCGTCGGACGCTCGCCAACCGCCGCACGACAGTTGGCAAGCCGCGCCCGGCGCCGCGTGCAGGGGGCAGGGACGCCGTCCCAAGCCGATCACAAACGGCAGCGGCAGGTTGTCGACGCCTTTCTTACTGCCCTGCGCGGCGGTGACTTCGAGGGTCTGCTTGCCGTGCTCGACCCAGAAGTGGTGGTTCGCATCGATGAAGGTGCTGGGCAGCCTGGTGGACCAAGGGAAATCCATGGCGCAACGGCTTGGGCAAAGGGGGCGGTCGCCTTCGCCCGGCTTGCCGGATCCTTGCAACCGATGCTGACCAATGGAACAGTGGGTCTCGTGTGGGCTCCTGATGGACGCTTAGCGAGAGTGCTCAAGTTCACGATCCAGAGCGGCAAAATCGTCGAAGCCGATATCATCGCCGACCCAGCGCGACTAAGCCAGCTTCACCTGACCGCCCTCAGTGAGTGATGTGGAAATGGCTTGGCATCGTCAGAAACCCGGCAAAGTCCGTCCATTACCAGGCTGTACGAGGGAAGGATGTTTCTGTCGGCACAGTAGGGGCCGGGAGCTCATTTCACCCACCCGACGCAAGATCTACACTGGAAGCAAACGCGGATGTGGCGGCGTGACTTTAGCCATGAAAACCTACCGTTTTAAGGTTGTGGTGTAACCGGACGAGGATGCCCAAGGCGATGTGGCTTGGTTTGCGCACGTCCCGGCGCTCGAAAGCATCGGTCCGGCAACCTCCGGACGCACTAAGGAAGAAGCGTTGCGCCGTATCAACGAGGTCGTCCGCATGATCGTGCAGGAATCCATTGACGAAACAAACCGCTGCCTGAGGGGCCATTCGATTCCGTGGACGTTGAAGAAGTGGCCCAGCAGGCCCCCCCATCGCGGTCACTGTATAGAGGGTGGGCATCGACTACAGCCGTATCCGTTCATTGACGGCACGCGAACTGATCGCCGCCCTCACGCGCGATGGGTTTTTTTCATCCGCCAAAAAGGATCTCATCAACGCTACGGTCATGCCGACGGCCGGCGCATCGCGGCGGCGCCCGACGGAGGAGGCCACACCTTCGCCATCAAGACCCTGAAGGCGATGACCGAAATTCAGGCTCGCTGGACTGAGAGCTACCTCGTCCGCCTGGGTTTTGAAGAAGTAACCGGCCAGGTTAAACGTGAGTCCGACGTCCTGCGATTACGCCAGGATACCGTTCACTACATTTCCCGCGATGCCGGTGAGACGCGCATCCAGCCCTTGATACTTCACCGTGAAGCGCTTGTGATCGATGCCGAGTAAGTACAACATAGTGGCGTGAAAATCCGGCACGGCCACGGCGTGATCTACCGCGGCATAACCTAACTCATCCGTCGCGCCATAACTGATGCCGCCCTTGATGCCGCCGCCTGCCAGCACGAAGCTGAAACCCTTAATATGATGGTCGCGGCCATCTCCCTGCGACATCGGCGTACGGCCGAATTCGCCGCCCCATACCACCAGCGTGTCATCCAGCATGCCGCGCTGCTTCAGATCCTGGATCAGCGCGGCCGTGGGCCGATCAGTCTCCTGCGCCTTGATTACCACGTTCGCTTTCACCCCGGAGTGGTGATCCCAATCGCGATGGTATAGCTGAATGAAGCGGACGCCGCGCTCGGCCAGGCGGCGCGCCAGCAGGCAATTCGAAGCGAACGATCCGTCGCCCGGCTTGGCGCCGTACATCTCCAGCACGCTGGCCGGTTCCTTGCTCATGTCCACCAGGTCGGGCACGCTCGATTGCATGCGGAACGCCATCTCGTATTGCGCGATGCGGGTGAGGATCTCGGGGTCCTGCGTGGTTTTGTACTCCAGGCGATTCAGCGCGTTCACGGCCTGGAAAGATTCGCTCTCCGCTGCGTCGCTCACGCCCGGTGGATTCCGGACGTGCAGCACGGCGTCGCCGAAGGAGTTCAGCTTCACGCCTTGAAAACGGCTGGGCAGGATGCCACTCGACCACTGGCGCGCGGCGATAGGCTGCATCTGGCCGCCCTTGCCTTCGGACATCAGCACCACAAATCCGGGCAGGTTATCGGCTTCCGCTCCCAATCCGTAGAACACCCACGACCCCATGCTGGGCCGACCGGTGATGATCGATCCGGTGTTCATGAGCGTGTGGGCGGGGTCGTGATTGATCTGCTCGGTCCACATCGAGCGCACGATGCAGATGTCGTCGGCCACGCTGCCGATGTGCGGGAACAGCGAGCAGATCTCCTGGCCGGATTTGCCGAATTTCTGGAAAGGATGCTGTGGGCCGAAGCAGGTGAGGCGCTGTCCCTGGAGTTGCGCGATCTGCTGCCCGGTGGTGAAGGAATCCGGCATGGGCTTGCCGGTCATTTCCGCGAGCTTGGGCTTGTAGTCGAAGGTCTCCAGGTGGGAGGGGCCGCCGGCTTGGTAAAGGAATATAACGCGCTTGGCTTTGGCCGGATGATGCAGCGGGTTGACCACTCCAGTGGAAGCGAGCAACGGCTGGTCGAGCAGCGAATTCAGCGCCAGCAGGCCGACGCCGGCGAGGCCGTTGCGCAGAAATGTACGCCGGCAGATTTCACAACCGTCGTTCGCGGATTGCATCTCTAATACCTCCTGCGGGCCTGTCAATTCCTGGTGATGGTCTCATGTAGGTTCAAGATGGCCCGCGCCACCATGGCCATCGCGGCTGTTTCCTGCGCGGGCGCCGCCGTGCGCGGTGCCTCACCGACGCTGATCAACTCCGCCGCCGATTCCGGCGCGGCACGGAAGCGCGCCAGACTGTCGCGATACAGATCTTTCAAAATCCGCCGCTCCTCGGCGCCCGGCGTACGATTCAACGCCTGCGCGAAAGCCCAATCCAATTGGCGGTCGAACGCCGCGCCGCCCTGGCTTACGATGTTTTGCGCGAACACGCGCGCGCTTTCGACGAATATGGGATCGTTCATAAGATCGAGGGCCTGCAGCGGCGTATTCGAGCTGACCCGGTTCACCGTGCACTCTTCGCGCGTGGGGGCATCGAAGGTGAGCAGCGTGGGATGCAGGAACGTGCGCTGCCATTCCGTGTACAACGCGCGCCGGTAAAGATCTGCGCCGCGGCTGGCCGAGTACTCCCGCTTGGGGAAATTCATGGCCGCCAGGTAGCCCTCCGGCTCATAGGGGCGCACGCTGGGACCGCCGAACTTCTCGGTCAACAGACCGGAGACCGACAACGAGATGTCGTGCACGATCTCGGCATCCACGCGATAACGATTCTGGCGCGCCAGCAGGCGATTGTCGGGATCGCGCTCGTCGATCTGCGCGTTGCTCAGCGAGGCTTGCCGGTAGGTGTGGCTGGTGACAATAGTGCGGATCATGTGGCGCACATCCCAGTCGTGCGCGTTCTGCGCCTGCCATTCCGGATGCATGAATTCCGCCGCCATCCAATCGACCAGTTCGGGATTTACAGGCCACTCGCCCTGGGAGCCGAGATCTTCCAAGACCTTCGAAAGCCCGGTGCCGAAAAACTCGCGCCACAAGCGGTTGACGTAGGCGCGCGCGGTGAGCGGATTCTGCGCGGAGATCAGCCAATTCGCCAGGTCCAGGCGCGTGGCGCGGACATCGCCGGTTTCCAGCTTGCCCAGAAACGCCGGGATAGCCGGCTCCACGATTTCGTGAGTTTCATCCATCCAATTGGCACGCGGCAGAACGCGTGTGACGCGGGGGCGCGTGGCTTCGGTGAGCACCACGCGCGGAATGGCGGCGTCCAGCAAATCTCGCTCGCCGCGCAGCCGGGCCAGGCGTACATAAGCGGGCTGCAATTCCGGTGAGGAGAATTCGAAGAAATCCAGCACTTCGTCTTTCTCTTCCGGTTTCCGCTCGTCCTCCTGCCGGCGCAGGATCTTCGGCAAATCGGGCGGCAGGCCGCGGCCGGCGGCGACGGTCAGCGTGAGCGCCGGATTATCAGGCGGGCTGGCTTTCGTTTTGGAATCGGATTCACCGTCCTCCGGCCAGGCATATGTAGTGGCCGATAGTGCCAGGCGGAAACGCCCAATGGTGGCGCGGCGCAGATCGGAATCGTGATGCAGGCGCACGGTGATGATGGAACCGGCGCGTGTGTGTACCGGCTCCGCGAAGCGTAGCGCGAGAAACGGATTGTATTCCTCGACGATGGTGACGCCCCACCCGCTCTTCGGATCGCCATCAATGGCGGCCATGGGCGGATTCTCCACGCGCTCGCCAACGCCTCCGGATGTGGCCAGCACGAACGGGAGCTTGCGCGCAGCGGCGCCCGGCTCGGTAAGTTCGGCATCCACCTCGGTAAGCACAAATCGATCGGCGCCGCGTGCAAAGCGTGTGCCCGGTAGGCTCTCGTCCTGGAACACGTCGAGGCCCAGCGCGGTCCAGGCGCCTTCGCCGGGCTGCAGCGTAACCGTGTAAGTTTCGTTATCCGGATTCGGACCCGACGCCACGATCAGGCCTTCGCCGCGCTTACGTTCAGAAACAAGCGAGCCGTGCAGATAGAAGTTGCTCTCCACGGTTTCGTCGTTATAGATCGTTAGCTTCGCGCCATTCGCCGAGGTGGCCGACGCGGGGTGCTGATAGGTCCACGCCAGCTTGCCGGCCTCGAAATCCGGCAGCAGCCGATCTTCCCATGCCCAGCGCTGCTTTTTCATCTGCTGCGCCTGCGCGTCCAGAGCGCGGCGCGCGGCGAGGATCTGCTCGTCGAGCGCAGCCAGGCGCTGCTTCTGTTCTTCAGTCGGGAGCGGCAGTTTCTCGCCCCACGCGCCGCGGCCCCGGTCCGGGATCAGGCCGGTTTCGCGTATATCTGCGAAGAAGGCCTTCATGGAATAGAAATCTTTGTTGGTGAACGGATCGAACTTGTGATCGTGGCATTCCGCGCAACCCATGGTAGATCCCATCCAGACGGTGCTGAGGGTGCGCACGCGATCCGCGCCGTATTTCGCCAGGTACTCGTTGGGCTGCAGGCCGCCCTCGGCAGACGCGCGGTTCATCCGGTTGTATGCCGCCGCGACTTTCTGCTCCGTGGTGGCATTGGGCAGCAGATCGCCCGCCAATTGTTCGCGCGTAAACCGATCGAAGGGCATGTTGTCGCGAAACGCGCGCAGCACGTAATCGCGATACGGCCAGGCGGGCCACAGGTTGTCGCCGTGAAAGCCGGCGCTGTCGGCGAACCGCACGGCATCGAGCCAGTGCATGGCGCGCATTTCCCCATAGGCCGGTGAAGCCAGCAGGCGGTCCACCAGTTTTTCGTATGCATCCGGCGACCGGTCGTTCAAGAACGCGTCAGCCTCGTGCTGCGTGGGCGGAAGACCGGTCAAATCGAGAGTCACGCGGCGGAGAAGTGTGCGCCGGTCGGCCTCGGGCGAGGGCGCCAATCCATCGTGCGCGAGACGTGCCTGTATAAAATTGTCGATCGGATTGCGAATGGGCGCCTGGGCATCCGTCACCTCTGGCACGGGCGGCCGTTTCACCGGCTGGTAGGCCCAATGGCCTTCGTACACGGCACCTTCCGCAACCCAGCGGCGGATGGTTTCCTTTTGCGTATCGGTGAGTGTTTTTTCGGCGTACTTCGGCGGCATGCGCCGGGCGGGATCGGAGGCAAAAATGCGCTGGACGATAGCGCTCTTATCGGGATCGCCCGGCACGATGGGGACGGCGCCCGAAGGGGTCGCTTTCAGCGCCTCTTCGCGGCGGTCCAGACGCATGCCGGCCATGCGGGCGCGCTTATCGGGCCCGTGACAGCGAAAGCAGGTATCCGACATGATGGGCCGGATATCACGATTGAACTTGACTGGTTCGGCGGCGGCGGCCAGGGCCAGCACGGCCGTCAGCAGGACAGCTCGCTCCGCGTGCAGCATTTGACATATGGTACAACGCGGCGCGAACTTAGGCGCGGGCCGGGCATCTGCACTGTTCCGGCCTTCGAAACGACTTGCAAATTGTTCACCACGCGCACCACCTTCGGCACCGCGCTGGCTACGGCCGCGGCTTTGGCCCTGGCGGCTTCTGAATCGACCTGGCCCGAAAGTGTCACCACACCGTTGGTGGAGTTCACGGAAATGTTCGCTACGGTGGACACGCCCACATCCGCCGCCAGCTTGGATTTGAGTTGCGTCGTGATTTCGAGATCGTTCACCTGGCCTTCCGGCGATTCGTTCGTCCGGCAGCCCAGCAGTAACGCGGCAAGCGCGATCAGCACAAGAAGTCTCATGGCACCCCGCTCCTGGGAGAAGCACTTCTTCCGCCAATGCGAAAACGCGTCCAATCGGATGGGCGAATGGTCGAAGCCGCCCTCTCCAAACTGGGTTAGGCTAGTCTAGTGATATAGCCCCAAATCCCTAGTGGATGAATGCTGTATGAAATGAAGGAGAAAAATTCATGACCAAGTCCGTTTTGATTTGCGCCGCCCTCGCCATGGCGGCGAGTCCAAGTTTCGCGCAGAAGAGTCCGCCCGCGGAGACTTCGGCGACCATTGACGGCAAGACCATCGTGATCAAGTATGGAGCGCCTTCGGTGCGTGGCCGGCAGATCTTCGGCGCCGGCGGCCTGCTTTCGCATGACCCGCACTACCCGGTCTGGCGCGCGGGCGCCAATTCCGCCACGGCTCTCCACACCGACGCCGATCTGGATATCGAGGGTTTGCATGTGCCGGCCGGTGATTACACCTTGTTCGTCAATGTGGCCGACCCCGACCACTGGGAGTTGATCGTCAGCAAAGATACCAAAGAATGGGGTCTGGCCTATAAAGACAATATGGACCTGGGCCGCGTGAAGATGCAGATGAGCAAGCCGCCCGCGCTGGTCGAGGTTTACAAGATGACGCTCTCGGGAACCGGCGGCCGTTCCGGGAAGCTGCAATTGGAGTGGGAGAACCACGTCGCATCGGTCTCGTTCAAAGTGGTCTGACACCGGCTGGTGGCCGGCTGCGGGCGCGCCGCGTCTGGCCGGCCTGCCGGCAAGTAGCCGCAAGTGCTTTCGCGCCACGAGCTTGCCGGAACATTGTGCGTTATCGTAACGTATCAAGTTACGGATGCCTTTTTGCAGCCAGTGCGGGAACCAGGTGGATGCGGCGGATGTCTTCTGCGCCAGGTGTGGCGCGCGGCAGCCGATTGCGTCGCCGCGGCCGACCGATCCGTTTTCGTCCATCTCGCCGCGCACGGCTTCCATTCTCTGCTATATCCCGGCGTTGGGCTGGATCTGCTCGATCATCGTCCTGGCCTCGGTACGCTTTCGGGATAACCGGATCGTTCGCTTCCATGCTTTCCAGGGCCTGTATCTTTTCGTCGCATACCTGATTGAAGACTGGGTGCTCAAGCCCATGTTCAGCGTTGTCCCGCACGTGCACGTGAACGCCATCGTGCAGTTCGTCCTGTTGGGCATGTCGGTCTTTATGATCATCAAGGCCAGCCAGGGTGAGGCTTTTTCGCTGCCGATCATCGGGGAATTGGCGGAAAAATCGGTCTCCGAGCGGTGATGTGTATACCCCGGGCAATCGCCAGCGGGCCGCTTAGACTGTGCGCATCAACAGAACCGCCAAGACTGCTTCCAAGTCCGCTACGAAAAGCTTGTGCTGAATCGGACTCACGCCAGTTGGGATAAACCTTAGATAATCCTTTTCCGCGAGCCATTTTCGGAACAGAAGGGGTGCCGCAACATCTTGACCGGAAGCGTAGAGTTCCATTTCCGCGACCTGCTGCCGCATGTTCAGGCATAGCCAGTCTTCGAAAGCCAGCAGATGCTCGTGACGCAGTGCCTGATCGATTTTTGCGCCGCCGCAAGGCGACCCGATAGCCTGCGCCTCGAGCGCGCTATCGTTGTATTCGCCCGTGTCCGGCTTCCGGCAGGAGGCAAGAAAAATGATTCGGCCAACGAGGGACGGTATTGCAGATACCTTCGAATGGACTAACTTAGCAAATGGATGTTTAGAATCAGTCTCGCCGTCTGTGGCTGGCATGTCCAGAAATTCCAATCGAGCTATTCATTGCTCCTTCATCGCTTCGGCGTGGAAAGGCGGATTCGCCGCCGCCGGTATCGTTCAAGCGCCTGGATGGCGGAGTCTAACAATGCTCTACGTCCGCGAAGAACCCTCAGTCTGCGAAGGATAGCGATGTGAGTCATCCCCGATCTGCCAGTCCTCAGAGAGTCGAAATAGCGGAATGGTCCAAGTTGAGCCGGAGTCAATTTCCTCGAAGAGTAGCTTGACTTCCGAAGGCTGCCGCGGTGATTCCCCTCATTCATCTTTCCGCTCTACTTCAAGAGTAGAATGCCATGCCGGGAAGCTTCAATCGGCAAAACTGCGTAGGTTCAAGTCCTATATCGCCATCGGGGATTATCCTTAGTTCCGCGCGCGGCAGGGCAGAATAGATCGGTTCAGAGTTCAGATAGCGATGATCTTGTGGCGAATGGCAAAATGAATGAGGTCGCTGAGCGCGTGGATCTCGAGCTTTCGCATGATATTGGTCGAATGCGCGCCCACGGTTTTAATACTGATGTCGAGGGCGTAAGCTACTTCTTTGTGGCTCCGCCCTTGCGCCAGCAGCTTCAAGATCTCGAGTTCTCGCGGCGTCAGATCGCTGGGCGACGGCCCGGGTTGGCGAGTCTTAACCAACTGTCCCAGTATTATTTTAGTGACGGCCGGTGACAGGAACGGCTTACCGGCCTCGATGGCCTGTACGGCCGTGACAAGATCTTGAGCGGCATCGGACTTCAGCACCAGGCCGCTTGCCCCAGTTGCAAGAACCTTACTGGCGATTTCCCCCGAATCGTGCATCGTCAGGACCAGAATCTTAGCATCGGGACAAACGTTGAGAATTTGGGGAATTGCTTCCAATCCATCCGTGTCCGGCATGGTGATGTCCAGAAGCACTAGGTCAGGGCTGAGCTTGCCGGCATATTCGATGGCCTCGCGGCCGGTGGCCGCTTCAGCACAAACGTCCCATTCCGGTCGGGATTCCAGAAGCGTGCGGATGCCGCGGCGCACTACTTCGTGATCGTCCGCGATGAGAATGCGCAAAGATTTCATGCGCCAGTTCCTGAAAGAGGGATGACCGCTCTGACCGTAGTCCCATGATTGGGTGAAACAATTTCGAGCCAACCGCCGAGCTGCTGGGCGCGCTCCCGCATGCTGGCGATGCCCACGCCGGGCGTCGTGTCGCTGCGCATGCCGCGGCCTCGATCGCTTATTTCCAGGGTTACGCTGGACGAGCCGCGAACCAACCGGACACAGGCCCAGCTGCTACCGGAATGGCGGTGAACATTGCTGAGCGCCTCCTGAACGATGCGGAAAAGCGCCGTCTCCGCCTCCTGTGGCAAGCGGCCCAACTCGGGCGCGACGTCAAGATCCACCTGGATTCCACTTCGCTGTGCAAAACCGTCGATGTAGGAGGCCAGCGCGGATTGCAAGCCCAACTCATCAAGTTCCGGCGGGTGCAACAGGTAAGAAGCCGTGCGAATCTCGCGCAGGCACTGGTCAGCTAGGGTGCGGCTCTCGTCAAGTGCCCGCCGGGCACGCGGCTCCAGCGCGCCGGCAGATCCGCTGACGACGGAAAGATTGATGCCGAGGGCGACGAGCAGCTGTGCGGTGCTGTCATGAAGCTCGCGGGCCAAGCGCCGGCGCTCCTCGTCCTGCAAGCACAGAAGACGGCCGGAGAGCTGGTGCAGCGCTGCCTCCGCTGCTTTGCGTGCCGTGATGTCACGGTACATCGCATAGACCGCAATCCGCCCACCCGGCACCGAGACGGGCACACACACCATCAAGACGTGCAGCCGGACGCCATCCTTGCGCCGGCGCACTACCTCCGCATCCACCCGTTGCCCTTGCAACACCGCCTCCAAATATCCGGGCACTGCGTCTCGCGCATCGTCAGGTACGATCAACTCGCTGAGCAAGCGGCCGTGAGTTTCCTCCTTGGTATAATAGCCGAAGAGCCGCGTGAACTCCCGGTTCACCCTGACCACCCGAAGGTCCCCACCCAAGAGAGCGAAGGCTTGCGGCGCCTGTTCGAACAAGCCGTCCAATAGGGCCGTCCGCTCCTGAAGCCGATCCGCCAGGCACGTCAGCAGAGCGACCACCAGGACCATAACGGTAACGATGCCTATGTAGCCCCCAGTGCCGAGAGGGGAGACGCGCGTGGCATGGGATAAGTCGGGGACTACGCCTGATCGCGTGAAGCTGGCCGCCGCCATACCCGTGTAATGCATGCCGCAGATGGCCGCCCCCATTGCCAGTGCGCTCAGAGCCTTGCGTAGCTTCCGGCCGGGGGAGCCTTCCCGGAAGAGGAACATCAGCCACAATGACAACAGAGAACCGGCAATGGCGAGTAGGACCGAAAAAGCGACGATCGCGGGAGAATAGTGGCACCTTGCCGGCAGCCGCATTGCGGCCATGGCGGTGTAATGCAAGGCCACGATGCCCCCGCCCAGGAAGATGCTACCGGCCAAAGCTGCCAGCCACCCAAGCTTCCTCCGGTGCACGACGAACAATGCGATGGCAGAAGCCACGATGGCCGCCAGGAGCGAAAGCAGCACGGTGGGCCAGTGGTACCACACTCGAACCGGTAAGCGGAACGCCAGCATCGCGGTGAAGTGCATCGACCAAATCCCGATGCCCATCGCGATGGCGCCCCCAATGAGCCACGCCGACTGGGCGGCACCGCGAGCGGCGGTTACCCGTTCCGCAAGGTCGAGCGCAGCGTAAGAAGCGAGTACGGCGATCAAGGCGGACAAAGCCACCACAAGATAGTCGTAAGACCCGGCCATTGCGGCGCCGTCCAGAGGGGTCATCGATTCAGCCTACCCACCGAAGACTTCGGTCTGGTTTTCATTTTGGCCTCTCGGATTGCTGAGAGTATACACCCAGGGACTATCCAGTGTGAGAGGCTTGGGAACTTGACCCGCTGGCCTCAGCCTGCACAACCGCGCTCGTCCATGAGAACGCCCGTGTCTACTGAAGAGAACTGGTAGGCGGGTGCCTGCTTAGCAGCCGGCTACGACACCAGGGCCTGCGCCACCCGGCTGGCCAACTGGTCGAAGGTGAGCAGCTCATACAGAGACGCGTCGGACATAATCCGCGCCACCAGGGCGGTATGCATGGCGTGTCCGGCTCGCTCGGCGATGACGTGGCCCAACAGTGGTTTGCCCAGCAGCGCCAGATCGCCGATCAGGTCCAGCGCTTTGTGCCGGCAGCACTCGTCGGGGAAGCGCAGACCATCCGCATTCATCACGCTGTCGCGCGTGAAGCAGACGGCATTTTCGAGCGATGCGCCCCGAATCAGGCCCATGTTGCGCATCTGGTCGAGCTCGTGGGCGAAGCCGAAAGTGCGCGCCGGTGCGATCTCGGCGGCGTAGCGCTCCGGCGTGACCTCCATCTCGAGCGAGCGGCGGCCTGCGAGCGGATGGCTATAATCGGTCTCGCAGGTGAGACAGAAGCTCTCCGCGGGCAGAATCGAAATGCGTTTGCCGCGCTCCTCAACAGAGATGGGACGGCGGATGCGCAGGTACCTGCGCTTGCGGCGGGACTGGCGGATGCCGGCTTGGCGGATCAGCTCCACGAATGGCTGGCCGCTGCCGTCCAGGATGGGTACCTCCAGGTTATCGATTTCGACGAAGGCGTTGTCGATGCCCATGCTGTAGAAGACGCTGAGCAGATGTTCGGTGGTGGAAATGAGCACGCCCTGACGCATCAGGCTGGTGGCATAGCTGACGCGCGCCACGTGCCGCCAACTGGCGGCGATCTGGAAATTATCGAGATCGGTGCGCACAAAAACGATGCCTGTGGAAACCGGTGCGGGAAGGATTCGGATGGAAACCGCGACACCGCTATGCAGGCCCACGCCGGACGTTTGGACGGGGCGTTGGACGGTTGTCTCAAAGCGCAAATGGATTCTCCAGGTGATGCATGACGGACCTGTGACTTACGGTTTAGATAGCAAGCATAACACCATGGCGAAGTTGTTTGGGTTCAATTGTTTCGAAGTTTCGGACTGTGGCTAATTTGCAACAGTTTGGTCCGAGTTGTGTGGCGGAAATGCGTTTCGACGGGGCGATTTAGTGAGCAATTTTGACCGCATTATCCCGGTTGACCTGCTCAATTGTGGACAGACAGAGCCGCGGAATCCTGTTATTTGTTGGGGGTTAGAGGGTGAATATCGGCTCGCGAAAGGGCTGTCGAAAAGGTGTTTCATAGATGATTCGAGCCACGAAAAAGCTGCGGATCGGGATTATCGACATCGTCTCCAGAGGTCCTACGCGGGCTTTGTACGCACGCCTAATGAACGCCAGCCTCGCCAGTATCATGCCCCAGGTTATCGGGGTCTGGTGCAAAGAGGAAGGGCATGAAGTTGCCTTCGTTTGTTACACCGGATTTGAAGATCTGCTAACGGAGCTGCCGGAGAATGTCGACGTTGTTTTCATCGGCGCGTTCACCGAAGCCGCGCACACGGCGTACGCCCTGAGTAATCTGTTCCGCACGAGAGGGGCAATCACCGTGATCGGGGGGCCGCACGCCCGCTGTTACCCGGAAGATGCCGCGCGTTATTTCGACTATGTGCTGGGCTTCACGGATAGGAGTACGGTCCTTGATGTCTTG
This sequence comes from Bryobacterales bacterium, assembly GCA_963756605.1. Taxonomy (GTDB): domain Bacteria; phylum Acidobacteriota; class Terriglobia; order Bryobacterales; family Bryobacteraceae; genus Bog-159. The sequence continues at coordinate 337,000 of CAVWOT010000003.1, forward strand.
CAGGACCTCTCGCAACACCGGCCCGTGGGGGTCCACCTGGCGGCCGCGCAGCAGCCCAGAAACCTCCCAGGCGTACGCGAGCGATGGCAGTTTATCGAACCGACCCTGCGGAAAGCACCCTTCCTCAAAATGGTTCCCATGCTCGGCAGCCTGGGGTGCCCATATACTTGCGCATTTTGTATCGACGCCAGCGTGCCGTATCAGCCCATGGACTTCGAGCCGCTGCGCGAGGATCTCCGGTTCCTGCTGACCAGGTTCAAACGGCCCCTGGTCGCATGGCACGATCCCAATTTTGGAGTCCGCTTCGACAGCTACCTGGACATGATCGAGGACGCGGTCCCCCCCGGCAGCATCGACTTCGTCGCTGAAAGCAGTCTGTCCCTGCTTTCCGAAACGCACCTCAAGCGGCTCAAACGGAATTCATTCAAAGGCGTCCTTCCCGGCATTGAATCCTGGTTCGCCATGGGTGACAAATCGAAGACCGGCGGTTTGGTAGGGATGGCCAAAGTCCGCCATGTGTCCGAACACGTCAATTTGATTCTGCGGTACGTGCCTTATATCCAGACCAACTTCGTGCTGGGACTCGATACCGACGAAGGGCCCGAGCCTTTTGAACTTACCAAGCGATTCCTGGACCTGTCGCCGGGCGCCTTTCCGGCTTTTTCGCTGCTCTCCGCATTCGGCCGCGCTGCCCCGCTCAACCTGGAATACCAGCGGTCTAACCGCGTGCTGCCCTTCCCGTTCCACTTTCTCAACAACAACGGAGCCATGAACGTCAAGCCGGCCAACTATTCCTGGCAGACTTTTTACGACCAGATTATCGACCTGACCAGGTATTCCTTCTCCACGCGCGCTATCTCCCGCCGGTTCCTGGCGACCGAAGGAGTAACCTCACGTTGCATGAACCTGGTGCGCGCGGTTTCGACGGAGGGCTTCGGACGGGCCAGGTACCATGGGGAGATTCGCGATCGCCTGGACACCGATCCGCAATTCCGGCCCTATTTTGAGCAGGAGAGCCGGGCGCTTCCCGAGTTCTACAAGAATATAGTGCGCCAGGATCTCGGGGCGCTGATGGAATGGGTTCCAGAGGGCGCCCTCGATCACGATCCCAACGCCTACCTCAAGGCCGAACGTTCCAAGAACGTGGTAGCCCTCGTCTAGTCGTGACGGTTTGCGTACCTCCACTCCTGCTCGGCAAACAGCCTTTTGCGCTCATCGCTCCCGGCGAGCAGGAATGCGTCATGGTAATTGCCGTACGGAACCACGTGTGCGGCGCCATCGATCAGCTCCTTCTTGAGCCGCTGCTGAATCTCGGGCAGCTTCGACCAATGGACGAGGGGATCGTTGTGGTGCTCCAGACGATAGCCTATATTGAACATGGTGAGGCTGAAGAATCTCGACAGAAACACGTTGGAGTGACTGACGGGTCGATCCGGACGCTTCCGGACACATCCGCCTGCTGACCACACAGCACCCAGAACCTGGCATGGTGAACCGTGACGTGGGAGTCTCCCAAAAGAACGACGGCCACCCGCCCGATACCTGTCCAGATGCGAGCGAACCAGCGATTGAGCAGGCGCGACGTGAAGAAGCGGCGGTGTGTGTGGTGGTGGAAGTTCACGCCGACGTCGATACCCGATATCCAACCAAGCATAGTCGCCTAGGCTACCGCAAAGGCCATTCTGGACCAGGGGCCAATGACGCCTGCCAGTCCGGCATGCTGGTATAGAGTCGCCGTATAAATGCCGTCGAGGAGCACGACTCCAGATTCCACGAATCCTGCCTCGCCAACGATTGAGCGACAGCTTGTGTGATTGTCCCCCTAATCAACAACTTGCCATCGTGAGCCGTCTTTCTCACCGCCTCCTCATTTTGGCCAAGCAGACCTTAGCGCGCGATATGAGCAATTTTGACCAGATTACAGCCGATTTAGCGGCCAATTGTGAACAGACATTACCGCCAAGGCGTGCTATGTAGTTAGGAGTCAACGGGGAAAGGCACGAGCCGACGGCCGGGGCCCGTCGTTAAACTGCTCTGACATAGGGTGGGAAGAGGGCCAGAATGGACATTGGGACGATTCTTCAGGAATTGCGTCAGGAACGCGAGCAAATTGACGAGCTGATTTTAGGCTTCGAACGATTGGCCAGTGGCAGAGGGCGAGGGCCGGGCAGGCCTCCAGACTGGATAACCGAAATCACCGCCAGGCCGCGGGGGCGTCCGATCGGCAGCAAGAACAAACCGTCCGCCAAAGCCCCCGGCATGACCGCCGTCGGCTGAGCACAAACAACATTGCCGGACATCGCTCCACTGCTGAAGAGCTGAGGCGGGCGCTGCCAGGGCGAGTAAAGTCGCGCGGTATCTGCTTGAAAGAGCACTACCAGTTACGGGCTGTCACAGGACTCACTCAGGAACAGATTCTTGACGGCATTATACGGGCATTGGAGGCGATGGTCGTGTGTTGCGTTGGTCGGCTTACGCGGACTAACACGCCTATCCCCTTGTGCCGTGGATGGCCGGCGGTCGCTGTTCGAGCAAGATGTTGATGGCAAGTTCGTTGAGATACCGGCGTTCATCCCGTTGAATCTCAAATGGTCAAACGTGGGGACGCCTCTATCTTAAGCAGGAGAGCCGGGTGCTTCCCGAGTTCTACAAGGAGATAGTGCGTTAGGATCTCGGAGCGCTGATGGAATGGGTCCCGGAGGTGCTATCGATCACGATCCCAACGTATGCCTTAAGGCCGAACGCGCCAGGGATGTGGTAACTCTCGTCTAATCGTGACGATTTGCTTATCTCCAGTCCTGCTCGGCAAACAACCTTTTGCGCTCATCGCTCCCGGCCAGCAGGAATGCGGCATGGTAATTGCCGTACGGAACCACATGCGCGGCGCCATCGATCAGTCCCTTCTTGAGCCGCTGGTGAAGCTCTGGCAACTCGGACCAATGGACCAGGGGATGGTCGTGATGCTCCAGATGATAGCCTATATTGAACATGGTGAGGTTGAAGAATCTCGACAGAAACACGTTGGAGTGACTGACGGGTCGATCCGGACGCTTCCGGATACATCCCGCGTGCTGGACATACATTCCCGGCCCCATCATCACCACGTTCGCGATCCATTGCGGCAGCACCCAGAGCCATAAGGCCATGATCGGATCGATCCAGAAAGGAATGGACTTTAGCATAAGGAAGATGGTGAATTCACGAAGCGCCTTTCGACGGAGACCTCGTCCAGAAGTCAACTCCTTACGCAGGTGAACCATACAGCGCCACGGCCATTGCGCCAGAGCGTACACGCGGAAATCTTCAAACGATCCGTCCGCCTTCCTCTTTGGCAGGGTCCAGTCTTCAGTGCTCAGCAACCTGGCATGGTGAACCGTGACGTGGGAGTACTCCCAAAAGAACGACGGCCACCCGCCCGATACCGTCCAGATTCGAGCGAACCACCGATTGAACAGGCGCGACGTGAAGATGCGGCGATGTGTGTGGTTGTGGAAGTTCACGCCGACGTTGATAGCCGATACCCAGCCAAGCATAATCGCCGAAGCTGCCACAAAGGCCATCCTGGACCAGGGGCCAATGACGCCGGCCAGCCTGGCATGGTGGTATAGCCAGAAGGCGCACGCATACGCCAGGAGGCAAGCCATATAAAAGAGTACACAGTGCAGATCCTGGGGGTGAGAGAGGATACCCCGATGGCTCGACGCCCCCGTGCGGGCGCCTGCATGCTCACTCATAAGAACCTCAATGCGACAGTCATCGCCACCAACGTCATTGCCAGGCTTACCCAAGGCCCCAGATCGTCGCTCCCACGATTATCGTAATCGCCAGAAGAGGAAAAAATGATCGCCCGATGGCCAGCCCTGTGCGTGACAGCAACTGAAGAAATGGACGTTTCATACGGACTCCTTTCCTCCGTGATTTAACGGCAGGACCAGACTCAGGCGGGCGGTTCTCCGCTCACACCACTGCGGCGAACTTTACGGAAAAGGCTGGATCACACCGCTGGGTATCCGAGCGCAGCCGCCGCGTCCACGTGTTGCGGCCTGCGTTGCTGCGTGCATTGTCGCGTTCGCTACTTGTTTTGCCTCTAGTGCCATATCAATCATGTCGATTGCCTGGCTGTCCGCGAACGAAGGGCGCGGGCCTTATACGTTCGGTGCTCTGTCTGGGGCCGCGGGCCGGCGACTCAGGTTTCCAAGCCTGGATCCGAGGTGTGTCAAATCGCAATGGGCCTTTCGCCGCGGGTCCGGAATTCATAGCGGGCGATTGCGATTACGGCTGTGCCCGGCGCACTTCGAACTACCGGACCGCAGATTTCGAGCGTGATCAGGCACGTGCCGTCCAGCACGGCGGGCCAGTCCACTGCCAGACGCACGCTCTCGCCAGGCTTAAGGGGGCTCTGGGTCGTGAAGTGAACCTCTTGGCTGCTGATTTCGGTGGTCTTGCCTACACCAAAGGCCAAGGGCCGGCTGCCCTTCACGCACCGGTAGCGGACGTGTTGTTCGATGGGGAATCGGCGTTTCTTCCGCCACTGGTTGCGCAGGGTTGACGATAAAGATCGCTGATCGCGAGAACCAGTTGGCAACCGAATTGGCGAGGCCAAGTCCAACAATCGACCGGCGGTTCCTGGAGTGCCCATGTTGTAATTGATAACAAGTTCGGCGGTTCCAGTCTGGTCAGAAATGCTCACTCAATTCGGCATAATGCGGTCACGATTGCTCACATCCGCCGGTTTGATGTTACCGGGTAGCAAAAGATTGCCGTCCCGGCCGAGCGCCCAACATCAGTAAGATTAGTCGTGCAGGATGATATTCAGAAGCGAGCTGTGAACTTCGATCCCACCGTTGTATTTGATGAAACCGAGTTTGCGAAATCTATTCATGAAGAAGCTAACCCGCGACCGCGTGGTGCCCACCAGACCTGCCAATGTTTCCTGGCTGATTTCGGGAATCACCGCTTCCGGTTGGCCTTCCTTCCCGAAATTGGCCAGCAATAGAAGGATCCGTGCCAGCCGCTTCTCACTGGAATTGAAAAGCTGATCGACCAGATCCTCTTCAATCCGAATGTTACGGGAGAGCACATAGGACAGGACCAGACCGGAAAACGTGTTGTCCTCGCGGAGCAGACGCATCATTGCCGGCTTGGCCAGCCGCACGATCAAACAGTCGGTCATGGCGGATGCAGTTGACAGACGTACGGTGGGCTGGCCCACCAGGCAGGCCTCGCCAACGAAGTCACCAGCGGTCAAAATCGCGATGACGGCCTCTTTGTTCTGTTTGGAGAGGACGGTGAGCTTAACTTTGCCTTTGCGGATCGAAAAAACGGCGTCCGCTGGATCTCCCTGCGAGAAGAGCACCTGGCCTTTATGGTAGGGAACGGTAGTCCCTTCTTGAGAGATTGTGGCCAGCAGTAGGTCGGCATCTAAAGTCGGCTTCATTTATGCCTCTTGCGAACGCGCCCGCATCTCTGTTAACCCTCAGCTTATCACGGCAGCTTTCGGGTCTGAAAAACCGCTCCGCGCAACTTCGCGACCGGTCTCGGCTTGATGTCCTGTCAATAACCTTGGCCCTGGACGCGAATTCTACGGCTGTAACCCAGGGAGCCGCGGCCCGGCTGGCGAGTATTCCTGGAAGAACGCGGGCTGGGATCGTCGGCCATCCTCGTCCGGATGTCGGCGTCGTGGGTGATAGTCACCACACAGTTTACTGGCTCGCGCAACGCTCCGCAATCGCCAGAAGTTTCGAGCCACTTTATCGCTGGGTCTAACGCCGCTCCTTTTCCCAGAATGTGAGCAGAATCGGCACATGGGCCCCGACCGCTAAATCGGCGCCGCTTGGGGGCAGCGACGGCCGCACAAATCGTGCGATCTGCCCGATAAGGAACTTATGCTACCGCGCAGCCTGGATCCGCTCCATTCCAGCGCACGCCCGGTTCGCTTCTGGAGGATATTTGGATGAGAACGGCTCGTTTGCTTTGCATCGCCCTGGCAGGATGCCTGCTGGCACGCCAGGGCGTGGCCCAGTCGGGCGCCACGAACTTTGGTCCGGTGAATGTAGCCGCCAGCAAAACGGCTGCGGTCATGGTGTCCATTCCCGGCGCCGCGACGCTGGGCACCATTGCGGTCCTTACGCAAGGAGCGGCAGGACTGGACTTTAGCAACGCCGGTGGGGGAACGTGCGCGGCGGAAGCGGCTTACGCAGCCAACTCCAGTTGCACGGTAGAGGTGACCTTCAAGCCACGGTACCCCGGCGTGCGCTATGGCGCGGTGGTGTTAACGGACACGAAAGGCAATAGGATGGCGGTCGCTTACGTCTTGGGATCCGGTCAAGGTGCGCAGACGAGTTTTTTGCCCGGTGTCCAAACCACACTCACATTCAATAACCAGACCTTCCCCGAGCACATCGCCGTGGATGGAAGCGGCAGCGTGTATGTTATCAATAGTCTCAACAACAGTAACTCGTTGGTGAAGGAGACATTGTCGGGGAACGGTTATATACAGAGTTCGTTGGGTAGCGGATTGGTGAGTCCCAACGGCATTGCGGTGGATGGAGCCGGCGACGTTTATATCGCCGATACTTACGAATTCCGGGTAGTCAAGGAGGCGCTGTCCGGAGGCAGTTATGTGCAGAGCACGGCCGTAAGCATCCCGGCGGCGACCTACCCGAGTGAACCCTATGGGATCGCCGTGGATGGAAGCGGCAACCTTTACCTCACCGATGTCTCGAACAAGCGGGTGCTGAAGGAGACCCTGTCGGCCGGAACCTACACCCAGAGCACCGTGCCAACCACTGGCCTGAACGCGGCTTATGGGATTGCGGTGGATGGAACGGGGAATGTCTACATCGCCGATACCTTCAATAACCGGGTGCTGGAAGAGATACTATCCGGGGGGAGCTTCACCCAGGCTACAGTTACCAGCGGGCTGTCTTACCCTTATGGATTGGCGGTGGATGGAAGCGGCAACCTGTATATCGCCGACACTCTGGATAGCCAGGTGTTGCGGAGCACCGGGGGCCCTGGCGCAATCCAAAGCCCAGTGGGCAGTGGACTGACTTATCCCTACGGGGTGGCCGTGGATGGGAGCGGCAATGTCTATATCGCCGATAGTGGAAATCACCGGACATTGAAGGAAAATTTCGCGGTTGCGCCGAGTCTGAGCTTCGCGGCCACGGAAGAGGGCGCGACCAGCAGCGACAGCCCGCAGACCGTTACGCTTTGCAATTTAGGCAACGTGGCGCTCCAGTTCTTGTCGGTAAACTATCCTACCGACTTTCCGGAGGGCCCCTCTAGCTCGGGTGGCTGCTCATCGGGCACTTTGCTGGCTGAAGGCGAAACCTGTACCCTCACTATCGAGTTTTCGCCGGTTGCGGCCGGCACGTCCGGAGGGTCGATTTTGCTGAGCGAGAGCCTGGCGGTGGCTACCGACACTCTGAATGCCCCCACCGCCGAGCAGAAGATCCCCGTAACCGGGACAGAGATACTTCCCCCGCCCTTGGCTACGACCCCGGTGTTGTCGCCGAAGGCTGGGAACTACACGGCAGGGCAATCGATCACGCTGACGGACGCAACCATTGGCGCAGTGATCTACTACACGACCAACGGCGCAACGCCGACGGCCAACTCCACCAGGTACGCCGGCGCCATCGCGGTAAGTCAGACTACCACGATCCATGCGACTGCGGCGGCTTCAGGTTACACAAACAGTGCCGTGGCTTCAGCTACGTATACGATCATGCTCCCGGCCGCGACGCCTGTAATCTCTCCCAAGGCGGGACAGTATGCGGGGGCGCAGACGGTCACCATCACCGACGCAACCGCAGGCGCAGTGGTCTACTACACTACCAATGGCGCAGCACCTACGCTTCAGTCCACCAGGTACAGCGGGGCTATCAAGGTGTCGGCCACGGAGATGATTCAGGCTATCGCGGTGGCCTCCGGGGATACAAACAGTGCGGTGGCATCGTCAACTTACACGATCAAATAGTAATCCGGCGTCTGCAGATGTGGGGCAGGCTTTCAGCCGGCTTTCAGCCTGCGGACCGGCTTCCACGCCGGCCCAGGCGGGTCTGGAGAACCCCGCCGTCTTCAAAGGAGCGTACAGTCCGCTTCGGGCGTGGTGTCTGCTCGTATTCCCTCACCCCGTCCGATCAATCGGCCCACCGGCCCCTTTTAGTACCATAATCCTTTGGCGCAACCACCGCGGCTTTTCCTCATCGACTCCTTCGGATTCATCTTCCGCGCGTACCATGCGCGCGCGCGTAGCGGCGCTCCTCCCATGCGCACCAGCACGGGACTGTCCACCGAGGCCGTGTACATCTTCAACAACATGTTGCGCAAGCTGGCCAAAAGCTATTCGCCGGAGTACATCGCCGCCGTTTTCGAAAGCGGCGCGCCATCCGCGCGCATGGCCGAGTTCGCCGAGTATAAAGCCAATCGCGCCGAGATGCCGCCGGACTTGGGCGAGCAGATCCCGCAGATCCGGCGCATCCTGGACGCCATGCGAATTCCGATCCTGGAGTACACCGGCTTCGAGGCCGACGACGTCATCGGCGCCATCGCCCGGCGCGCCGAGCAGGCCGGCATCGCGGTGGTCATCGTTTCGAGCGATAAGGATATGATGCAGATCGTCAGCGAGCGGGTTTCGATGCTGAATCCCGCCAAGGACGACGAATGGTACGACCCGGCGAAGGTGAAGGAGTTCCTGGGCGTGCCGCCGGCGCAGGTGGCAGATCTGTTCGCGCTCAAAGGCGACGCCATTGACAATATTCCCGGTGCGCCGGGCATTGGCGATAAGGGCGCGCGCGACCTCATCGAGCGCTTCGGTTCGGTGGAGGCGGCCATTGAACACGCCGCTGAAGTCGAACGGAAGATGTATCGCGAGAGCCTGCAGAACAATGTCGAGCGCATCCTGATGAGCAAGCGCCTGGCAACCATCGACACGGCGGTGCCCATTGAGTTCGATCTGGATTCTGTGCGCGCGCGCGAGGCGGACTGGGGTGCGCTGAAGCTGGCGTATAAGGACCTGGAGTTTTACAGCCTGCTGAAGGAACTGGGACCCGCTGAAGATACGCGTACGCGGGATTATCAGGAGCTGGAATCGGGCGCAGCGCTGGTGGAGTGGTTACGTGCGATTCCGGCGGATGCGCCAGTGGCCGTGGCCATTGCGAAATCGGACGCGGGGGAGTTCACCCTCAACAGCGCCATCGCCGGCGACGCCATCGGCGCGGCGTGGAGATCGGGCGAGGCGCGCTCGGCTCCGCTGTCCGCGCCCGAGCAGATCGCCGCGCTGGAGCCATGGCTCGCAGACGCGGCCCGGCCCAAGATCGCATGTGACGTGAAATCCGCGCTGCTGGCGCTCGATAAGCTGGGTGTCGAGGGCGCCGGTTTCGAGCACGACATCATGCTGTATGCCTTCCTGCTGGATGCGGATCCGTCGGGCTGTCCGCTGGAGGAGCAGGCGCGGCGGCGGCTTGATTTGAAACTCGGGGCGGCGCCGGCGCAGCAGGCCGACATTGCGCTCGAAATCTACAACCTGCTGCGGCCGGCGGTGGTAGAACGCGGCTTTGAGAAGCTGTACGCCGAAATCGAACTGCCGCTGGCGCGCGTGCTGGCCCGCATGGAGCGCGTGGGCGTGGCCATAGACCGGACCGAACTCGCGCGGCTTTCGGCGCTGATGGAGCGGGACATCGCGCGGCTGACGGCGGAAGTCCACGCGCTGGCCGGCAAGCCCTTCAACATCAGCTCACCGCAACAATTGGGGCGGATTTTGTTTGAAGATCTGAAGCTGCCCGCGCCGCTCAAGTATGGCAAGGGCAAGACCATTTCGACTGCGGCGGATGTACTGGAAGAACTGGCGGCGGATCACGAGATCGTACGCAAGGTGCTCGAATACCGTCAGCTCACCAAGCTGAAAGGCACCTACGTGGATGCACTGCCGGCGCTGATCGATTCACAGACCGGCCGGCTGCATACCAGCTTCAATCAAACAGGGGCCGCCACCGGCCGGCTGTCGTCGTCCAATCCGAACCTGCAGAATATACCCATTCGCACCGAGCTTGGCCGCGAGATCCGGGCGGCATTCGTGCCGCGCGCGGGCTGGAAACTAATTGTGGCGGATTATTCGCAAATCGAGCTGCGGCTGCTGGCGCACATGTCGCGCGACGAGGTGCTGGTGGAAGCGTTCCGCAATGGCGAAGACATCCACACGCGCACGGCGGCGGAGGTGATGGGCGTGCCGCCGCTGATGGTGACGCCGGAGGCGCGCCGTAACGCCAAGGCGGTGAACTTCGGCATCGTTTACGGCATCAGCCCGTTTGGTCTGGCGGCGCAATTGGGAATCCCGCAGCGCGAGGCGCAGGTGTATATCGAGAATTACTTCGTGCGCTACGCGGGCGTGCGCAAATTCATCGAAGCGACCAAAGCGGAGGTGCGCCGCACGGGCGTGACCCGTACCTTGTTGGGGCGTCAGCGGCCCATTCCCGATATCAACAGCCGCAACCCGGCGGCGCGCGGCTTTGCGGAGCGCACGGCGGTGAATTCACCGCTGCAGGGCACCGCGGCGGATTTGATCAAGCTGGCGATGGTGCGTATCGACCGCGCCATGGAGCGGCGCGGCGGACAGGCGGCCATGCTGCTGCAGGTGCACGACGAACTGGTGTTTGAAGCGCCGGCGGATGAGGCGGCCGAGGTGGCGGCGTTGGCCAAGCGCGAGATGGAACAGGTCTACCCATTAGAAGTGCCGTTGCTGGTGGATGTCGGGATTGGGGACAACTGGCGCGACGCGAAGTAACGGCTGGAGCAGATCGTCACTCGCTCGGTTCGTCGAGTTTCGCAAACAATTCGCCGAAGTCCACCCGTCCGGCAAGCTCCGTTACTACGACCAAGTCGGGACGGTCCCGGAGGCCATCGCAATCAGCTTCCTGCAACCGGCGTCGATGCGGATCGGGTATTCACACATGCGGTACGCCGAACTTGAGCTATTCGGCAACCTTCGCCAGCATGTCGCCCAGTTTGTCATCGGGGATACGATCTCAATAACCAGGTGCGGCGGCTGCGTGAAGACTGACTCTGCCTGGTAAGGCAGGGGCATCACGCATGCGTTCGGAATGCGATACGTCGCGTGCGCCGACACCCGACGCGCTGCTCAGGATAGACATGGAATTACCCTGGGCCTCGCGGGCCATCAACAGCGCTACCAGGAACCCCTGCAACCGGCTCTGCCCGCAAATAGACTTCGACCGCGACGCTGGTTTCGGTTGCCATGCGAATTTGAGCTTATCATGGTCCCCGACTTACGCCGCTAGTCACCGCTGGCTCGACCGGCCCGCGGGCCGAGAGGTCGCTTACTTCTCCAGCGCGTCCAATCGCGCAAATAATGCGCCGAAATCCAGCCGCCCACCAACGGGGTTTCCTCATCGGGCGAGGTCACCTCGATGGCCAGATGCGGAGACCGCGTCACAACCAGGTCTGGACGTAATTGGTCTGCAGGTATTCTTCCACGGGGGCTATGGTAGCCGCAGCCATTTCGAATTTGGCTGTAGCACCCGCAGCCTGGTGGGAGGGGATCACGCAACCCCGGTCCAACAACCGCGCTCTGTATTGATTTGCTTACGCGATTTCAGCCCGCCAGAATAACACCGCCTTTTCTAATACAAATAAAGTATGGTTTTGCGACCGGCTAGACTTCTTGCGTCCGCATTGAAGCCCTATAAACACTGCCTGCGGCCATTACTGGTTAAATAAAGTTGCCGTTTGTTAATCAATCCGATTGAAGTCGAATTTTTTTCGGTATATCATTATCGAGTTGACGGTTAATTATTAGATTGGCCAGAGGAGGTTCATAGTCTCAATGGTTAACGAAACAGTATTACCTCAGTCAACCGGCTTCGAGTTGGCGACGTTTGGCGAGGTGCTTTATGCTTTCAGCTCACTGCGTTCGACATCCGGACGGCGGCGGGGAGCGCGGTCGGCGGATCTGCTGCCTTGGGAGACAATGCCCAGCGCGGCGCCGGAATGCGATCCGCGCATACCCCGCAAGGCCGCGATGCCCGTTCCCCGAGTGGAACCAGCCCCATCGTCCCACCCGGTCAGGTCGCGCCGTGCTTCGGGACGCTGTCATTGTGGGCAGTGCCGCAATTGCCAGGAGAATGCGCGCTGGGAGCGTATATTCCAGGAAAAGTTTGCCAATTCAGATTACTATCACCACGATATCCGCGTCCGTTATGCCTCCCCGCTAAGTAGTGTCTGATCGGGCGCGCCTGCAGAAGTCACCTCCGTCCGGAAAGCATCGGGGCCACGTCAGCCCACTGGCCAGCGCCAGACTCCAAGCTACTGGTATCATGGTCTGGATGAAATCCCTGCAACTCTTGCTCTTATTAACACCACTGGCCTGTTTGCTCGGGCAGACCCCGCCAGCGTCCCAGCCCGCGGTGCCTGCGGCGCCTAAGCCGCCGACGATGGCCGTGCAGCCTCCCGCCCCAGCCGCTCCTCACGTCCCCCCGGAGACCGTCGTGCTCACCGTTGGAGAGACCAAGATCACCGCCGGGGAATTCGATCATATGATCGATTCGATCCCGCCGCAATACCGCAATCAGATGCGCACCCCTGGCGGGCGCCGGCAATTCGCCGAGAATGTCATTCGTTTGAAACTCATGTCACAAGAGGCCCGCCGCCTCAAGCTGGAAGACACTCCCGCTTACAAAAGCGATCTGGCTACGCAGGTCGAACAGTTACTGGCGCGTCAATACTACCAGAATCTGGTGGCTAACACGAAGGTAGATGAAGCTACCGCCCGCCAGTACTACGATGAGCATAAGGCCGACTATTTACAGGTTAAGGCCAGCCACATCCTGATCCGCTTTAAGGGATCGAGTGTCCCGCTGAAGAAGGACGCGAAGGAACTGACCGACGAAGAAGCCCTGGCGAAAGCCAAGGAAATTCGGCAGAAGCTGGTGGATGGCGGAGACTTTGCCACACTGGCCAAGGCTGAATCCGACGACGCGGGTTCCGCGGCCAATGGCGGCAACCTGGGAACGTTCGGACATGGCCGCATGGTGCCGGCCTTTGAGGAAGTGGCCTTCACCATTCCCGTGGGCGAACTCAGCCAACCCGTAAAAAGCCAGTTCGGTTATCACATCATAAAGGTGGAATCGCGGCAGGAGAAAACCTTCGTCGAGGTGCGGGCTGAGGTGGAGCGTAAGTTGGATGGGGAATTGGTCAAGAAGGCCATGGATGACCTCAAAGCCAGTGCGAGTGTGGTCATGGATACCGACTACTTTGGCCCAACTCCTCCGGCTGCTGCGGCCCCCGCGGCCAAGCCGGCTGGCGTAGTTCCGCAACCGGCGGCGCAGCCGAAATAGATATTAACTAACATCGCGCGCAGGCACCGGCGCCGCCGCCAGATCCTCAATAACAGACGGCGCCTGCGGCTGCCAGTGCAAAATCCGCCGGGCGCGTTCACCGGAAATCTGCTGGTCGAGCGCCAGACCATCCGCAAGCGGCCCCATCGTCTGGCGCGCTTCCTCAATGGGCACGGTCTCCACCCGGCCACCCGCGCCCGCGGAGCGGCTGGCCGCCTCGGCCACTACGCGTACGCTTAGTGCGGCGCCATGTGCCGCAAATAACAGTGTGCCGGCGGCCGCCCGTAACGCGAGTACGTAGAGGGCTGCCAGATCGTCCACGTGTACGAACGTCCACCGATTCTCACCGTTGCCAATCACGCGGGCAGCGCCGTGCTCGCGGGCAGACTGCACAAACGAACTGACCAAGCCGCCGCCGCGGCCGTAAACCATCGCCGGCCGCAGCACCACCCCCTGTACGCCCTGGCGTACAGCATCCCATACCAGTCGCTCAACGGCCGGCCGCCAGGCCACCAGCGGCGTCGGATCGAGCGGCGTGTCTTCGTCAGCGATCTTACTGCCGGTGTTACCCAACACCCAACAGCCGCTCGTGTAAATGAACGGGCGATTCTCCTGCGAGAGCGCGCCCAGGATGGCTTCTACGGCGGCACGGTCCACCTGGCCGGCATCGGCCGCAGGCACCATCGCGGTGTGAATCACGGCATCGGCCTGGAGCACGCCTTCCGCCAGGCTCGCCGGGTCGCGCAGATCTCCGCGATGCGCACCTAAGCCCCGCGCCGCCAGCAAACGCGCCTGATCCTCCGACCGCGCCAGCCCCGCTACAGTGTAACCCGCATGTACCAGCGCCTCAGCCACGGCGCTCCCGATGTATCCGGTCGCCCCCGTCAGAAATACCTGCATACCTTCCCTTGTCCGTCCCGATGGCGATTCGGCGCGGTCAGTGTGTCCCGGCCAGAACATCGATCAGGTTGGGGCCGTTGAAGCTGCCCCATCCGGTCACCAGATCGTAGCCGGGAACCGCCGAGTAAGCGCCGTTACTGCCGCTCGTAATATCATGAAAATCGCTCGTGTAATTCGCGCTCAGGCCGAGCCGGTAGATAGCCGGATTCAGGAAGCCAACTACAGCGCGGCCGACGGCCACGGCTTGCTCGTTCATCAGCGCCGTGAACCCCGCCCACTGCGGCGCGGCATAGCTGGTGCCGCCATTTCGCCCGGCACAGTAACCGTCAAAGCAGCTAAATTGGTTGGTGTTCGCTTCCGCGGCCACGTCGGGAATATTGCGCAACGTGATCGATCCCTGATTCGACGAATTAACCACGCCGGCGAACTGCTGGTAGGGCGGAATTGGCACATTATTTTTGGAAGGCATACCGGCGCTGCCGCTCCAACCGGTTTCTGATTGCCAGGCGCCCCCGGGGCCATCGGTGGTTAGGTCCGTGCCGCCGACCGCTATGACATACGGGTCATCCGCCGGCCATACCGAGTCGGCCGGCGTGCGGGACCCATAATCGCCCGTAGCGATGAACATGCTTTGGCCCTGCGCGATGAACTCCTTGAATACCGGGTCGAGGTTGGTCTCGTCATCGGTCCATCCCCACGAACAACTGAGCTGCTTGGAGGTGTTGTCCGCGGCCATCTGGCTGAAGATCGAGATAGGGTAATTTCCCACGTAAACCACCACCTGGCTCAGACCCGGCGCCATAGAGATGGACATCTCGATGTCCAAAACCTGCTCGCTGTCGTCGCAATTGCGGTGCGGGCAGTCCAGATGTGCGCCGTTCAGAGCGACGCCGGAAACCGGCACGTTCAGCGGCTGGTCCAGTTTTTGGAAATAAAGCTGGACATCGCTGATTTCATATCCTGCAAATTCAAATAATCCAACCGACTGGCCGGCGCCCGTCAGCGGTCCCGATCCGTAGTATGCCGCCCGCATGTCACTGCCGGTGAATTGGCCGTCGGGGCCGGAACCGGTGGCTTTCCCGTCCGCCTCGGGCGAAGGTGGAGCGTTCCGGATATTCTTGGCCTTCGGCAGCGTGAAGTTGTCCAGACCTGAAATGTGCGAGACCGGCACATCCAGATCGAGAGTGGGTTCGCGGTCGGGGGCGTAAAATGTGCGATTCTCCGTCGGGTGCCGATACACGCCCATTACCACGTGGAAGGCCCTCTCGATGCTGGCCACCGGCCCTTCGATATCGACCACCAACCGGTTCGCGCGCGTTGCCGTCACGCGGAACCCATTCGCCGTTGCGAATCTGAGTACCGCTTCATGGTCGGCGGCATCCGGGCCGAACCGCCCGGCAAACTCCGCCACACTGAGATACTGACGGTAATTCGGACTCAGCGGATCGTAAAGTTGCGCCAGCAGATCGTCCAGTTCAGTCTCGTTACGCAAAGGTAGGGAGATCGCCAGGTTAATGCGCTGCGCCGCGGCCAGCGCGCCAATTCGCGCCGCTTGGCCGTTGGCCACCGCGGCCGGCACGTGTGTCGTCAAAGTTAAGCTCGGTGCTGCCGCGGCTGCACCCGCGAAAAGCAGCAGACCTGCGATGGAAGCTATGTTCCTCGGACCCATTGTTCCCCTCCAGTGTTTAAAGATAAATACTACCAATTTCGCGAAGGAAGCCGAGGCCGGGCCGCCCAGGCCCAAGCGGTCGCACCCACGCGGGAACAGAACTTCGAGGCAGAGCGCTGAGCGCCCGCCCCACACTAATTTTTCTTGATCGCTTCCGCGGCCATCTTTTTGGCCACATCGAGCGCCTCGCCGGCCGGGACTTTGACGTCGGGTTCGACACCGGTGCCTTCCCAGTTGGTCTTTGATATAGGGTTCACCGCGCGGGCGAAAGGCACGCCGATCATGAAATGATCGTCGATGCGATGCCCCGCCACGGGATGCGCACCGCCGCCCGTGGTCTCCCCGATCAGCGTCGCGCGCTTCAGGTTTTTGAGATTATAGCTAAACTCTTCCGCGCCCGAAAACGTGCGCTTCGACGTCAGTACGAACACCGGCTTGCCCGCGAGCCTTTTTCCGGGCACATAGGGCAGCGTCCAGTACTGCGTGGTGCTGTCCTCTTTGCGATTATAGAGATCGTTCAGATGCGTGGATTCGCGGAAAAGATAGGTCGAGATGAAGGCGATCATTTTCGGATCGCCGCCTCCGTTTCCTCGCAGATCGAATATGATGGCGTCCACATTGGCCAGGAAATTCATAGCCGCGATGGCTGTTGGCGCGCAGATCGCCGGATCGAGAAAAGCGTTGAATTTCAGATAGCCGATGTTCGAGGGGAGGCGCTCCACTTTCTCGAAGGCGCAGTTGTCGCGCTCCATGCGGGCGCGCATCTCCGGGTCGTCATCGTTTTTCCGCCCGGCCTCGTCTTTGGGCAGCACCATGGGCGAGAAGCTCACGCGCAAGTGCTTATCGTGGCTGACTGCCTGCAGGTTATCCGTGAGCAGATCCGCAAACGCGTCACCGTCGGTGAGGGCGTCGTAATCGCCCTTTTTCTGGTGCGAGCGCAGGGCGTCTTCCATCTTCTTGGCGGTCTCGGGAAAGACATAGAACTCGTTCAGATTGGCGATGGCGCCGTCGATCACCCGCGCGCGCGCGGCGGCATCGATTTTTGTGGTCATCGCCGCCGCGGTCATACCCGGCGGGATCGCGCGCAGGCTGAAGTTTACAATCTCCGGAGGTTCCGCATCCTTAACGTCCATTTTGCCGATCGCGGTGGTCGGGCTGGCCATCTCTTTGACGCGGAATTCGATGTGCAGCTTCTCGCTCTTGTCGATACCCAGCAACTCGAACCCGCCGGTCTGTTCGCGGAACGACATCGATTCGTCCACCGATCTGGTTGGCTCATACTTGGCGAGGTAAGCCTGGATGCGCGCCCGGTCGCCGCTATTGAAAGCTTCGAACCAGGCCGCCAGCGCGTGTCCAGCGGGCGTGTCGGGCATGCTGGGGACGTTGGTTTGCGGCCGGCAGGAAGCTGCGGCCAGGAAGAGCAGGGCAGCGATGCGCATGTGCATATGTCTTAAACTCTAGCGCCAGCGGCACGCAGCCTGGTACAGGCATACACGGCGCGCATCGCAGGCATGGCCACGCCCAGGCGATCGCCCAGTTCCAGTACCGCGCCGACTACCGCTTCGAGTTCCAGCGGGCGGCCGGCTTCCAGATCCTGCAGCATGGATGTTTTATGTTCGCCGACCTTGGCGGCGCCGGCCATACGCTGCTCGATCGAGACCGGCAGTTGCATCCCCAGGCGCGCAGCTACGCGCTCCGCCTCGGTCATGATGGTGCGTACCAGCGCGGCCACGTCGGGGTCGGCCGACATGCCGGCCAGCGTGGCGCCGGTCAGCGCGCTGATGGGATTGTAAGCCACGTTGCCCAGAATCTTGACCCAGATCTCCTCGCGGATATGCGTCGTGACGGGGCAGCGCAGCCCGGCGGCGACGAGCGCTTCCGCGATGGCGCGGCAGCGGGCCGAGCGTGTGCTATCCGGTTCGCCGATCGAGATGCGGCGGCCTTCGATATGCCGCACCACGCCCGGCTCCGCGATTTCAGTAGCGAAATACACCAGTGATCCGACCACCCGCCGCGGCTTGATCGCGGCGGCAATCACGCCCCCTGGATCCACCCGCTCGAGGGGCGTGAACCACCACGGCACCCCGTTCTGCAGGCTGACCACAGACGTCTCCTGCCCGAGCAGACCCGCCAGGCGCGGCGCCAATTGCGGGAGACTGTGCGCCTTCACGGCCAGGAACACCACGTCGGCCGGACCGATAGACTCCGGGTCGCCGGTGGCCTTGGGACGCGCCTCGAAATCGCCATCCGGACTTATCACACGCACGCCGCGCTCCTCGATGGCATGCAGTTGCGGCCCGCGCGCCAGCAGCGTGACATCCAGACCGGCACGCGCCATGGCCGCGCCCAGGTAAGCCCCCACGGCGCCCGCGCCGGCGATCGCAAATTTCACTTAGACACTCCCTGCATTACTTGATCGCTTCGCGCAGTGCCGCCGCCACGTTCAGCCGCTGGATTTTACCGGTCGCGGTGCGCGGAATCGCCGTCACCAGGTGGATCTTCTTGGGGCATTTGAAATCCGCCAGACGGCCGCGGCAGAAGGCAATCAATTCGGTTTCCGCCGCGGGTGTTTCCGGCCGCAGCACCACCGCCGCTTCCACCTCCTCTCCCCAGGTGGGATGCGGCACGCCGAAGCAGACCGCCTCCGCTACCGCGGGATGCGCCAGCAATACCTCGTCGATTTCCCGCGGCGCGATGTTCTCACCCGCGCGAATGATCAACTCTTTCAGGCGCCCGGTCAAATGCAGATAGCCATCGTCGTCCAGGATTCCTTGATCGCCCGTGCGGAACCACCGGCCGAAAAACGCCTTGGCCGTGGCTTCCGGATTGTTCTCGTATTCGCGGATCACGCCGGGACCATCGATGCACACTTCGCCCGCCTTTGCGCGCGGCAGTTCCAGGCCTTGCCCATCGCGGATGCTGATGCGCACCCCGGTCGCCGGCCCCACCGAGCCGGCCTTGTGCGCGGCCGGCGGCAGCGGGTTGGAAGCCATCTGGTGGGAAGCTTCGGTCATCCCATAAGCCTCCAGCACGGGCGCCGCGAAGTACTCCTCCATGCGGCGCATCAGATCGGGCGGCAGGGCGGCGCTGCACGAACGCACGAAGCGCAGCTTCTCGTCGCCCGGGCGCTTGCGCGTGAGGATGAGCTGATGCATGCTGGGCACCGCCGAAAACCAGGTGACCCCGTAGTCGCGCACCATACGCCAGAAAGTGAGCGCGTTGAAGCGCGCGGGAACCACGACGGTTCCGCCGGTCAACAGCGTGGCCATGGTGGAAGCCATCAGCCCGTGTACGTGAAACAGCGGCATCAGGCAAAGAGAGACATCGCCTGGACCTAGAGCGTAGGTGGCGGCGATCGTGCGCGCGGAGGCGGCCAGATTCCGGTGGCGGAGCGGTACGCGCTTCGGGCGCCCCGTGCTGCCGCTGGTATGCAGGACGAGGGCGATATCATCCGGCGAAGGATGGGGGGCCGGATCGATCGCCGGGCCATCGCTCCAAATCTCCGGCGTCACCACGGGGATGCCGGCCTGCTCGGCCGCGCGCCGGGCGTCGGGAGCATCCGCCTGTGGAACCATAAGCAGCCTGGCTTGCGTATCCGCCAGATAAAAACAGAACTCCTCGAACTTGTAGCCGGGATTCAGGGGCGCCGCGGTACCCGCGTCCGCGGCCGCCAGGAAAGCCACAATCGCGTCGAGCCCATTAGGCAGCGCCAGGGAGACGCGATCCCCCGGCCGCACGCCCGCAGCGCGCAAAGCGCCGGCCATCCTGCGCACGCGCCGCCGCAGATCGTCATAGGTGACGGACAAGCCCGTATCCGGCAGAATGACCGCGGTACGGTGACCATCCGCGGCGTGCAGGATGTCCAGCAGAGTGTGCAACTCGCTCACCTTTGCAACATATCAGAGTGGGTGGTGGGTGGTGGCGGCATCCAGCGCCAGCGCCCTGGCGTGCGCAGGTTTTCGCGAGCCGGGCCGATATGATAGTTGGCGGCCGCTGGCAGAAAGATTGATTCTCCTCCTGCCATCGGAGGGCGGCCGCCCCACCCTCCTTTGGAACAATGGTTACGACCCACCGCCCGTCTGGTAGCCCGGCTGCCGATCGCGGTTCTCGATTGTTTGAAGCGCGCGGCCGAGATCCAGGGACGCAGTCTTACTCATTTTGTGGTGGCGGCTGCCGACGAAGCCGCTTGCCGCGCCATCGAGCAAACCGAAATCATTCGCATCTCTGTAAAATGGCAGCGGCAAATCAAGGCCGCGCGCCGCTCACACCGGATGTTCGGCGCTAGATGACCTCCGCCACATTTCGTTTTGAGCCTCATGCCGGCCAACAACCGTAAGTCGTTTCGCTGCGGCGAAGATGCCCTGGACGGGTATTTGCAAACGCAAGCCATCCAGGACACCCGCTGGAACATCGCGAATTGTTTCGTCGTGGTTGGAATCGCGACCGGTCGGGTGGCCGCTACCAGACCGTGGTGCTGTGACCATCCGCGGCGTGCCGGATGTTCAGCAGACTGTGCAGCTCGATCACCTTTGCAACATAGCAGAGCGGGTGGTGGGTGCTGAGTGCCGGCCCACCACTCACCCCGCGGAGTGCGAACCTCGATGGGCCGCGCGGCGCCGCACTAATTCAACGTGCGGCTAGGCGGCATTTGCGCCATGCGGCAGAAATTCTACCGGTCCGCTTAAGCTTACAACATACGCGACTTCGGCCATCATTGGGTGGCGGGCTACGATCCGTCGCCGTTCATCGAGAAGCATCATGCCGCGCATGGTGACTCTGCACATCAAAGAACAACGGTGGCGGAAGTGCGCAAGCGTTACGAGTATTGTCGGCGCGCGCTGGCGTGCGCAAGATTTCGCGAACCGGACCGATATGATTGTTGGCGGCCGCTGGCAGAAAGATTGATCTCCTCCTGCCACCGGAGGGCGGCCGCCCCATCCACTTCCGGGGCAACGAGCGCGGCTGCCGATCGCGGTTCTGGAGCGCTTGAAGCGCGCGGCCGAAACCCAGGGGGCGCAATCTTACGGATTTTGTGGTGGCTGGCGCCGATGGCCGCTTGCCGCACCATCGAGCAAACCGAAATCGTTCGTCTCTCTGTCGAGGACCAGTGGCAAATCGCCGATGCCATCATCAACCCTAAGCCCTACGCCCGCACTGCGCGGGGCCCTTCGCCATTGGCGGCTAACACAACCGCAAGTCGTTTCGCTGCGGCGAGGCCACCCTGGACCGGTATTTTTGGAAACGCGAGCCACCCAGGTTATTCGCCGGAACATCTCGAACTGTTTCGTCGCGGTTGAAATTGCGACCGGTCTGCCGCCGGAACACATTAAACACTTGCCGCGTTATCCCACTCTTCCCGCCGTTCGCATCGGCCGTCTGGCTGTGGACGAGAGGTTCCAGAGCCGCGGCTTGGGTACCGCGATTCCAGCGGACGCAGGTCGCCGCACGATGCGGACGGACGCCGCACTCGCCATTCCTGGTGGATGCCAGGACCGATCATGCCGCAGCATTCTATCAGCGCCAGGGCTCTGGTCAGCCAGCCTCGGGCGTTGTTCCTGCCCGTCGCCACCATGCAAAGCGCCTTTGATCGAAAACGCGGTCCAAGAGCGTAAACGCAGAGCCACGAAGTTCTTCAACTGCTACCATAAAATTTGCCCGAGCCGCTGCCCCGCCTCCGTTACGCCCTCGACATGCTTCCGTCTCCGGCTCCCGACCGGCCGGGCCTCCTGCTCCGCGATCCCTACCATTATTCCGAGGCAATGCTGATTGTTCCACCGCCTTTGATCGAGTGCCTGCGCTGCTTTGACGGCCGCCAGACGGACCTGGACCTGCGCTCGTTGCTGGTCCGCATCACCGGCGATTTGCAGGTGGGCGATCTGGAACGGCGCTTGGTCGAAACTCTGAGTTCGGCCGGATTCCTCGAAGACCCTACGTTCGCCCAAATGAAATCGGACCGTGAGCGGGAATTCGCCGCCGCGCCCAAACGCGAGCCGGCGCATGCCGGACGCGCCTATCCGCTCGAAATCGGCGCGCTGCGCCAGACTATGGCCCATTACATGGATGGCGCTATCGGCCACCCGGCGCCCGCCAGCGGCATATGCGGGATCGCCGCGCCGCACGTCAGCCCCGAAGGCGGATGGCAGTCCTATCGCGCCGCCTACCAGGCGCTCGGACCGGAACTGAAGGACCGCACCTTCGTCATCCTGGCGACTTCGCATTACGGCGCGCCCGAGCACTTCGGTCTCACCCGCAAACCCTTCGTGACGCCGCTCGGCGAAACGGCTACCAACACGGCGCTGGTGGACCGACTGGCGGCCGACGGCGGTCCAGCCGTCCTGATGGAAGATTATTGTCACTCGTTCGAACATACCGTCGAGCTGCAGGTGATCTTCCTACAGCACATCTACGGTCCGGACATTCGCATTCTGCCGATTCTGTGCGGCCAGTTCGCGCGCAGCCTGTATCGCGGCGGGGCGCCCGAAGCCGACGACGGCGTGCGCCGGTTTCTGGCGGCGCTGGCCGAGATGGCCGTGCGCGAGGGCGACCGGCTGTTTTGGATTCTGGGTATCGACATGGCGCACATGGGCACGCGTTACCAGGACGATTTCGCGGCGTATGCGGACCGCGGCGTCATGGCTGAGGTTGCCGAGCGCGACCGGAAACGCATCGCCTGCGTGGTGGAATCCGACGCGGGCGGCTTCTGGAGTCTGGTGCAGGAGAAGCACGACGATCTGAAATGGTGCGGGTCGGCGCCGCTTTACGCTTTTTTGAAGATCCTGCCCGGAGCGCGCGGCGAGTTGCTGAGCTACGAGCAGTGGAATATAGATCCGCGCAGCGTAGTCAGCTTCGCGGGGATCGCGTTTTCGAGATCTGAGGAACCCTAACGCTTCCGCGGATGAACCGCAAAATCCTGCTATCTAGGTCACATCTAAGTCGCATCTAAGTCCAGGCCGGTGCCCGATGCCGATTTCGCCCAGTACGTGCAGGCGGCCGTCAATGCCCACCGCGAGCCGTTGAATCCGCCGTATGCACAACGTCATTCCACCCGAAGAAGCCACAAACGCCGCGTAGGAGTCCCGATTGCATGACGCGCATGGCCTCGGTCAACTCGGCTTTGATGCGGGCCTCCCTGCTTTCCGGTGCTTCTTCAGTTCGTCGTCCATAGTGCAGTTACTCTCTTTCCTGAGCCCTCGGCGCGGCGACTCCAAACAAGAAATTCAACGGGTATAGTAAATCATGTTCCCCACTACCGACCGGCGTTCGCCATCATTTTTCGATTTGCTTGTTCTTCATCCGCGGAGCGAAGCTGTTAGCACAGGCGTTCACGTGATACAACATTCGGTATGCGCAGGCGTACATTCTTGCAAACAGCTTCCGCCGGCGCGGTGGCGGCCATGAGTTCCGCGGCCGAACCGGTGCCCATCAAGCTGGGCTTCGATTCCTATTCGATCCGCGCGTTCCAGTGGAAGGCTATCCAACTTCTGGACTATGCCGCGTCGCTGAAGCTCGACACCGTGCAGCTTTCGAGCTTGGGCGACTACGCGAGCCTGGATCCGGCGTATCTGCAAAAAGTGAAGGAGCATGCCGCGCACCTCGGCGTAGAGATCGACGCCGGCATCGGCTGCATCTGTCCCTCATCGCCGGCTTACAACAAAAAAGAGGGCGAAGCGACCGAATACGTGGCGCGCGGTCTGCGCGTGGCGCAGGCGGTGGGCTCGCGCGTGATGCGTTGCTACATGGGCACGCGCGATAACCGGCACACGGAGTTGCCGCTGGCGGCCCACATCGAAAACACGGTGAAGGTGCTGCGCGCCGTGCGTACGCGGGCGATCGACGCGGGCGTTCGCATCGCGGTGGAGAACCACGCCGGCGACATGCAGGCGCGCGAAGTCAAAGCGCTCATCGAAGAGGCTGGCAAGGATTTCGTGGGCGCGTGCCTGGATACCGGCAACCCGATGTGGGTGGCCGAGGATCCGCTGCTCACGCTGGAGACGCTGGCGCCTTACGTGGCCACATCGCACGTGCGTGACAGCGCCGTCTTCGAACACCCGCGGGGCGCGGCCGCGCAATGGGTAGCGCTGGGCGATGGGTCGGTGGACTTGGCGCGCTTCGTCGAGATCTTTCGTAAGCGTTGTCCGGCCGCGTCCATGCAACTGGAGATCATCACCGGCCGGCCGCCGGAGATCCTGGCCTACCTGGAGCCGGACTATTGGAAGGCGTTCCCCCAGACGCCGGCCTGGGAGTTCGCGCGCTTTCTGGCGTTGGCCAAGAGCGGCCGCCCGTTCCTCGGAAACATGGTGATCGGACAACGGTCCGATAATTCGCCCGTGCTGGAGGCCGCACTCAAAGAGCAGCAGCGCGTCGACCTGGAGCGAAGCCTGGAGCACGCGAAGAAGAAGCTGGGAGTGGGCGTGCACTGGCGCGCGTAGGCGCCCTCTATTTAAGAAGGATTTTCCGAAGCTGCTTCCGCCTCCGCCGCGGCGGACGGGCCGGCTTCCTTCGCTTCCGCTAGAATGCGTTGCGCTTGTTCCAGATACTCCTTGGGAACCTGTACTTCGAACTCCAGCACCGGAATGGTGCTCGCACCGACCACCATGGACTCGATGCCATTGGCTTCCAAAACGCTGTGGATCGCGGAGGTCTCCATCTCGGCATCGTAATTGGAAGAGCGGAACAGCGTGACCATATCCATTTGGTGCGAAGCATCAGGTTCGATCGGCATGCTTCCAGCATAACGCCAATGACATAGAATAAGAGTTCGATCACGCACGGAGGGTTCCATGTTCGATCACGATAAAGCGCAGGACAATCTGGCGAACAATATCGGTTGGTTTGTAGCCGGTACGGTGGCGGGGCTGACGGTAGCGCTGTTGCTCACGCCGCAGAGCGGGAAGGATGCCCGCCAGTTTATTGCTGGCAAAACGCAACAGGGTAAGGACGCGGTCACCGGTACGGGCAAAGAGGTGTACGAACGCAGCAAGGACATGATCGACAAAGGCCGGCAATTGGTAGAAGATGCCGCCGATCTGTTCGATCGCGGCCGCAAACTGGTCCGCGGCCTGTAGCGGATGGCAGCGTCGTTTTGGGTGGGATGCCTGAGAAGCGATGCAGACGATCTGCATCGCATCCTCCGCGCCCCCGGACCCGAGGATGCACATTTGGCCGATGGCTCCAACCCCATCGCCCGTCAACAGTAAGTCACAGCCCGCCAGTCACGCGATTAGGCACCCCTTAGTTTATTGAGAACAACGGCGCACTCCAGCGGCCACATCGAGGCGGAGGAAAACGACTGTGCTACCCGCCCATCGGGCGGCCAACCTGCCACACGCCAAACTTCAAATGCGAACGCTCCGCCCCACGCGAACGTCTCGTATCCCAAACAAACCACACGAAATCCCAAGAAACTTGGCTTTGCTCGGCAGATTATCCAATACCCAAATCCCGCTCCGCGTGGCGGAAACGAGCCAAATTTACAACCACCAGCCACGCCCAGCCACGCCCCAACCACCAGCCACGGCGAGCGAGCGAAGCTCACGCGCCCTGGGCCGCATTTGACATCCACCCCTCCGGCCCGCTACTCTAAATGTTTTGAACGTACGAAGTGGAGACGTGTGTGTCAATGAGTACCCAGTTCCCCTCCAAGAATGGGATAGTACGCCAGTGGCATGTGCTGGACGCCGAAGATGTGGTTCTCGGCAAGCTCGCCAGCAAAGCCGCCATGCTCCTGATGGGCAAGCATAAGGCGATCTTTACCCCGTTCCTGGATACAGGCGACCACGTAGTGGTGGTCAACGCCGCCAAAGTGCGGCTTACCGGCCGGAAAGACGACAACAAGGTCTACCGGCATTTCACGGGATATCCCGGCGGGCTGGTGGAAACCAGTGCGCGGCGCGTGCGCGCCACGCGGCCCGCCCGTATGGTCGAAGAGGCTATTCAGGGCATGCTCCCCAAGACCAAACTCGGCAAGCAGATGTATCGCAAGCTGAAGGTTTATGCGGGTGACAAGCATCCGCATGCGGCGCAGAAGCCCACCATCCTGGCTCTGAAATAGCGCTCTCAAATAGCGAAAGGTTTATTTAGTGGCAGCAAGCACAGTTCAATATATCGGTACCGGCCGCCGTAAGGAATCGGTGGCCCGTGTGATTCTTCGGCCCGGCAAGGGGGACTTCACCATTAACGGAAGGTCTTTCGAGTCTTACTTCCCCACCGAAGCCGCCCGCGCCTCCGTGCGCCAGCCCCTGCTGGCGACCGAGACGGCTGATAAGTTCGATATCCTGATGCGGATCGACGGTGGCGGTATCTCGGGCCAAGCCGGCGCCGCACGTCATGGAATCGCCCGCGCGCTGTGCGAGTTTAATCTGGAGCTGCGGTCCCGGCTCAAGAAGCTTGGATTCTTGACCCGCGACCCCCGCCAGCACGAACGCAAGAAGTACGGCCAAAAGGGCGCGCGCAAGCGATTCCAGTTCTCCAAGCGGTAATGTCTGAGGCGCAAAGGGGCGCCGTTTCGCGCCGCCATTTAGGAGAGTCCGCAGATTCGAGCGGCGCGAGGCGCCCCCGTTTTGCGCGAGTTTGTTGATTGCAGTTGGTGTGCCCGGGTTCCGCGCGTAAATCTCGCTTTGGACCGCGCGCGTGGCTTGGGCACGGATCATTTAGGAGGTAGTCTACGCCCGCAATATCGATGAAGGAATTGCTCGAAGCCGGTGTTCACTTCGGGCACCAGACCAAGCGCTGGAATCCGAAGATGAAGGAATACATCTTCGGCGAACGCAACGGAATTTACATAATCGACCTGCAAAAAACCTTGAAGATGTTCAAGGATGCCGCCCGCTTCGTGGGCGAAATGGCTGCTCAGGGCAAGAACGTGCTGTTCGTGGGCACCAAGCGGCAAGCGCAGGAAGCCATCGCCGAGGAAGCCCGCCGCTGCCAGATGTTCTTCGTGAATCAGCGCTGGCTGGGCGGTCTGCTCACCAACATGGCCACGGTGCAGAAGTCCATCAAGCGGCTCAAGGAACTTGAAGGCATGGCCAGCGTGGAAGGCGGTTACACCGGCCGGCCTAAGAAGGAAATCATTCGGCTGGAGCGGGAACGCAAGCACCTGGACTCGAACCTGCAGGGCATAAAGGACATGCCCGGCCTGCCCGATCTCTTGTTTGTGATCGATTCGAACAAGGAAGCCATCGCGGTGAAGGAAGCGCGCCGCCTGGGTATCCCGGTGGTGGCCATCGTGGATACCAACTGCGATCCCGACGAGGTGGACTACGTGATACCCGGTAATGACGATGCATTACGCGCCATCCGGCTGTTCGCCAGCAAGATCGCGGACTCGGTGGTGGAGGGCCGCGCGCTCGCCAGCGAGCAGGAATTCACGTCCGAAAAGATCGTCACCGATGAGACGCCGGTCGAAGAGGTGCCAGAATATACGGAATACGTGGATCCCAAGTATGCGGAGAAGATCATGGCGGAATCTCTGATGGAAGAAGAACCGCCGCCGGCGTCGCGCAAAGGCCCCGCTTCGGAAACCGCTGAACCGGAACCCGAAGCAGTGGTGACGGAAAGCGGACACTAAAACCGGGTGCTGGGTGCTAGGTGCTAGGTTCTGGATGAAAAGCTCTCCCGTTCGGGGCTCTTTTGCCAGCACCCAGCACCCGGGACCCAGCACCTTTTAAAACCTACTACCCCACTAACACTATGGCGGATATTCCCGCTCAACTCGTAAAGCAACTCCGTGACCGTACCGGCGCCGGCATGATGGAATGCAAAAGCGCGCTGGTCGAGTCCAACGGCGACATCGGTAATGCCGAGGTGATCCTGCGGAAGCGCGGTATCGCGTCCGCACACAAGAAGGCCACGCGCGTGACCATGCAGGGCCTCATCGGTAGCTACATCCATTCCGGCGGCCAGCTCGGCGTGCTGGTGGAAGTCAACTGCGAATCCGATTTCGTGGCACGCACTGCCGATTTTCAGGAACTGGTGCACGATATCGCTATGCATATCGCCGCCGCCGATCCGAAGTACATCCGCAAGGAGGACGTTCCCGGCGATGCGCTTGAAAAGGAGCGCGACATTCAGCGTGGCCGCGCCGCCTTCGAAGGCAAACCCGCCAACGTCATTGACCGCATCGTGGAAGGGCGCCTCGCGAAGTACTACGAAGAAGTCTGCCTGCTGGAACAGCCTTTCGTCAAGGAAGCTACCCTCACCGTCGGCCAGTTGATTAAAACCAAAATCTCGAAGCTGGGCGAAAACATCACCGTTTCGCGGTTCATCCGCTATAAGGTGGGCGATATAGCCGCGGTCGAAGCCGGCGCCGAAGGATCGCCTGAGTCGAGTGGCGCAGTATAAGCGCATCCTGCTGAAGCTCAGCGGCGAGGCGCTGGCCGGAGGGGCGCCCTTCGGCATCAACGCCGCCGTCGTTAAGGAACTGGCGGCGGAAGTAGCCGCCGTCGCCGCCGCCGGCGTACAGATCGGACTCGTCGTGGGAGGCGGCAATATCTTCCGCGGTGTGGCCGCCGCCGCCCAGAAAATGGACCGCGTGACCGCCGATCACATGGGCATGCTGGCCACGGTCATCAACTCTTTGGCACTCCAGGATGCTCTTGAACAGATTGGCGTGTATACCCGCGTGATGAGCGCCATCGAAATGCACGAAGTGGCCGAGCCCTATATTCGACGCCGTGCCATTCGCCATTTGGAAAAGGGACGCGTCTGCGTGTTCGCCGCCGGCACTTCGAATCCTTACTTCTCCACCGATACCGCGGCGACCCTGCGCGCCTTGGAAATCCACGCCCAAGTCATCGCTAAGGCCACCCGCGTGGACGGCGTTTACGACAAGGATCCCTTGCGGTTCCCCGACGCCGTGATGTACCGTGAGATTTCGTACCTGGAAGTCCTGTCCAAATCGCTGGCGGTTATGGATGCCACGTCTATCGCCATGTGCCGGGACAATAAACTTCCGATTATTGTTTTCAATTTAAACACGAGCGGCAATATAATGCGTATGTCGATGGGCGAGCCTATTGGCACTGTTATAAGATAGTCAGCAGCTTGAGGGATTCTCATTTAGTTCCTGTGTACAATGAGAACCGTCCGCGCTTATCTTCTCCAGGAAGCATTTCAGCAGCTATGCGATTATAACTCGCCCGCCTGGGCCGCGAAGTTCCTCGATGAGCGGTGCCGCCAGACCATGCACTCCCGCATCGCACCCATGAAAAAGATCGCCCGGTCCTTCGTCAGCTCCGCGAGCTGATCCTCAACTATTTCCGCGCTCAAAAAGCCCCTTTCGAGCGGCATGGCGGAGGGTCTAAACAACAAAGCCGAAGTCACCATGAGAGAATCCTACGGCTTCCGCACCTTCCGGGCCCTCCAACTCGCCCTCTATCACTCACTTGGCAAGCTACCCGAGCCCGAGTCTTCTAAGCACTGGCCGCACTCGCAACCAATGTTGGATGCTCGACCAGGTTATCCAGATCGGAGGGCGCGATCACTACAGTCGTCGGCGCCGTCGGGATTCCGCTGGCAAACATCGGCGTCAGTGCCGCGAAATACCGAACCTCCTTTAACTGCAAATAACTTCGGAACGCCGGCGAGGGCTTGAATTTAGGATACAGTGTCCCGATCGCTTCCGATGGCTTCATGGCCGCCAGCTTGCCTACCTCAAGCGCCTCTCCGGGCAGCTCGATGAACACAGACTGGATCGAGAAAGAGATGGGGACCCGAGATCGAAGGGTGCGGCCGCGGGCCGCGACAAGGCGGGAATGTCCGACCGGAAGTCCAACGGGGCTCTCATCCCGCCATTACGTGAGAAGTGCGGGCCGGCTTCCCCAACGACTACTGGCCCGCCGGCCTCATCTGCCTGTGTAGTTGATCCAGCCGTCTGTAAAGGAGGAACGGAACAGGGAATCGCTTTAGCAAAATTCGTCATTTCCGGACGAATTCCGCACAGCGGAGGGTCCGGGCTGCCCGCTGCCTCGATTGCAGGAAATGTTCCAACCGGTGCTGGAATAGCAGGTCGGGCAGTCGAGCCGGTCGCGGGCGCAAAAGCCGTTGTTTTTTTGTCTATCAAATTAGTAGACTATACGAACGGAACCGAGTATCGTAGGTGGAATGGTCGCGGAGGAGCCGGCTGGGTCGACTGGGGATCGCCTACCCCCCAAATCGGACGTAGGTAAAAAAAAGTCGAATGTTGACGCACCCAACCAAGGTGCTGCCGAGGACAGCCATCGAGTTCCGGAAACACTGTTGGAAGCGGTCCGCTACTTCAGGGACCTGAATCTCGCTACCAGGACGCTGGCAGCAGCTCGCTGGCAGAATGCTGTCGAATGTGCGCACTGCCAATCGAGAGAGAAGCATTTCTACATCGCCACCCGGCGTATCTGGAAGTGCCGATCCTGCCGGAGGCAGTTCTCGCCGAAAGCCGGCACGATATTCGAAGACTCGCCCATCGCGGCGGACAAATGGCTGGTGACCATCTGGATGGTAGCCAACAGCGGCAAGCCTGTTCCTGCCGATAGACTGCATCGGATTGTGGGAGTAAGCCAGACGAGCGCGCGATTCATGCTGCGCCGAATAGACCTGGCAATGCAATCACCACAGTTCACACTGCCCGAATCGACGCCGTTACAGCCTAAGATCACACCCGCAGAGCTGCGCGGCGAGGAGTACCGGCGATTTATTCGGCTGCTGATCGCCATCGCTGCCGTTCCCAAAGCTGCTGTCTATGATCCGGATCCGAGACCCGATCCGAAATCCTAGGCTGACGTTGGTTGGCGTGTTTCGCGCGGCGCTGGAGAGTTCGAAAGAGATAAGTCAACCTGATGAGTTGTACACTCAATGGTGACCGGAAGGCCAAAATGGAGAATCCCGGTTTCGGCGCGATAGTCAAAGCGGTTGCGACAACGCTACCGGTCTTTCACACCGCTGCCTACCCGATATGAAATACGGCTTTATTATCGACAATCGCAAGTGCATCGGCTGCCACGCCTGTACCGTGGCCTGCAAGACGGAAAACCAGGTTCCGGTTGGGGTGAACCGGACTTGGGTCAAGTACGTGGAAAAGGGTCGCTTCCCGAACACGCGCCGGTATTTCCAGGTGACCCGCTGCAATCATTGCGAAGATCCGCCTTGCGTCGAAATCTGCCCCGTCACGGCGATGTACCAGCGCCCCGACGGCATCGTGGATTTCGATTCGAACCAGTGTATTGGTTGCAAGGCTTGCATGCAAGCTTGCCCCTATGACGCGATTTACATCGATCCGGAGCTTCACACGGCCGCGAAATGCCACTACTGCGCGCATCGCACTGAAGTGGGACTGGAGCCGGCTTGTGTAGCAGTCTGCCCGGAACAGGCCATCATCGCGGGCGATCTGGACCAACCTGAAAGCAACATCGCGCAACTGCTGGAGCGCAACACCGTGCGAGTGCGGCGCCCCGAGAAGGGCACCCGACCGAAGCTGTACTACATTCAAGCCGAGGAGAGCGCCATCGTGCCAACCGCGGCTCGGCATGAGGCCTTCTACATGTGGTCGGAGCGGAATGGCAGCGTGCCTGGAGGTGGCGCCGCCTATCCGCCCGACAGCCCTCTTCTGCAAACGGACGCACTTGCGGCTTACGATGTCTCCCATGCACGCCCATGGGCGTGGCAGGTGCCCGCCTATCTCTGGCTGAAGTCCATCGGCTCAGCTACGTTGGCATTGCCTGCCTTCGCGGCGGCGCTCGGAGGGCTGGCGTTCGATCCGGTTCGAGAGATGGCACTCGCCATTGTGGCGCTCCTGTTCACGGCTGCGACTATGGTCATGCTGGTTTGGGACCTCGACCGCAAGGACCGCTTCTTGCGCATCCTGCTGCGCCCGCAAATGCGGTCATGGCTGGCTCGCGGAGCGTTCATCCTCATGGCGTACGGCGGCTTCTGCAGCCTGGTCCTGCTGGCAGAACTGGCCGCCCTGCCCAAGCTGGCCGCTGTGCTGGTCTGGCCGGCGGTAGCGCTGGGCTTCTTCGCGGCCATTTATACAGCCTTCCTTTTCGGACAATGCAAAGGCCGCGATTTGTGGCAAACGCCGCTGTTACCGCTGCACTTGGCGGTGCAGGCGCTGCTCTCCGGTGCGGCGGTCCTGGCATGGCTGCCGCCAGCCTTGGGCGGATCGGCCGCGGCACGCACGCTGGCGGTTGAGGCGATGGCCGTCTGCCTGGGGCTGCACCTGGTCATTCTATTGGGCGAGTTCGCCATGCCGCACGCTACCGACAATGCTCGCTATGCGGCCAGGCTGATCACACGCGGCCCCTATCGCCGGCCGTTTTGGATAGGCGCGGTCATAATGGGAAGCATCGTTCCCGCGTTGCTGCTTTTCTGGGATTCCTCCAACGCCGTCGCTGTCGCAGTGAGTGGGCTGCTAGCCCTCGCCGGTCTGCTGGTATTCGAGTGGTGTTTCATCATGGCCGGACAAAGTGTGCCCAACAGTTAGGGAGAGAAGATGAGCGACTTCAAGCGTGAAAATAGTCACCTCAGTTCCGCTCCACCGGTCGATCAGTGGACCGACTGGGTGGAACTCGATCCCGCGGCGTGGCCTCGCCGCGTGGAACGCCATTACCGACTCATCCCCACCATCTGCTTTAACTGCGAGTCCGGTTGCGGGCTGTTGGCCTACATCGATAAGGCGACGGGACAGGTGGTCAAGTTTGAAGGCAATCCCATGCATCCGGCCAGCCGCGGCCGCCTGTGCGCCAAAGGGCCGGCGGTGATCGACCAGATTCATGATCCGGACCGAATCCTTTATCCCATGAAAAGATCCGGGCCGCGCGGCGGCGGGCAATGGCAGCGCACGAGCTGGGAGGAAGTGCTCGACACCTTCGGCGCCCGCATCCGCAAAGCCATCCAAGAGAACCGCGGCGAAGAGATCATGTATCACGTCGGCCGGCCCGGGCACGATTTCATAATGGAACGGACCCTCCAGGCGTGGGGCATCGATGGCCACAATTCCCACACCAATGTCTGCTCTAGCGCGGCGCGCCTCGGTTACGCGTTGTGGCACTATGCCGACCGGCCCTCGCCCGACCATGCCAACGCGCGCTTCATCCTCCTGCTCTCCGCGCATCTCGAGTCCGGCCATTACTTCAATCCGCACGCGCAACGCATCATCGACGGCAAGATGGCGGGCGCCAAAATCGCGGTCATGGACCCGCGTCTTTCGAATACAGCCAGCATGGCCGACTACTGGATGCCCACTTATCCGGGCACGGAATCGGCTGTTCTATTAGCCATGGCCAACGTGATTCTCCATGAGAACCGTTTTGATGCCGCCTTCCTGCGCCGTTGGACCAATTGGGAGGAGTTCGGCGCGGGCACCTTTGAGGCCTTTATTGAGGCATTGAAACAACACTACGCGCGCTATACGCCCGAGTTTGCGCAGCAGGAAAGTGGCGTGAAGGCGGAACTGATTGTGAAGATCGCGCGGGAGATCGCCGAAGCCGGCAGCCGCTTTGCCTCGCATCTGTGGCGGGGCGCGGCATCCGGGAATCTGGGCGGCTGGCAGTGTGCCCGCACCTTGGTGCTGTTGCATGCCCTCACCGGCTCGGTAGGCACCAAGGGCGGGCACAATCTCAACGCCTGGAACAAATTCGTGCCGCGGCCCCACAGTTCGCCGCCGCCGCAGCAGCGGTGGAGCGAACTGCTCTATCCGCCCGAGTGGCCCCTGAGCCAACATGAGATGTCCTTCCTGCTGCCGCACTTTCTCAAAGAAGGCCGCGGCCGCCTGGACACTTATTTCACGCGCGTCTACAATCCAGTCTGGACCAACCCGGACGGTTTTTCCTGGATCGAAGTTTTGCGCGACGAGAGCTTGATTGGCTTGCATGCCGCCATGACTCCCACCTGGAGCGAGACCGCGCGCTATGCGGATTACATCTTACCCATGGGATTCAGCTCCGAGCGTCACGACCTGATGAGTCAAGAGGCGTACGCCGGTAAGTGGATCGGATTCCGCCAGCCTGTGTTGCGGGTTTACCAGGATGAGTTAGGCCGAAACACGGATCGCACTTACCAAACTAATCCTGGGGAAGTGTGGGAGGAAGATGAGTTCTGGATCGACTTATCGTGGGCTATCGATCCCGACGGATCGATGGGCATCAGGCAGTGGTTTGAGTCTCCCTACCGGCCCGGGCGGAAAATCACGGTTGACGAGTACTATGGCTGGATGTTTGAGAATTCCGTGCCGGGCTTGCCGGAAGCCGCTAAGCGCGAACGCTTGACTCCTCTCGGATATATGCGCAAATACGGCGCCTTCGAAGTGACCAGGGATGTTTATCAGTTGAATGAGAAGGCCGTCGCCGAAGCCGATTTTGCGGGATGTGAGATCGCTCCTAACGGGGTGATGACTCGCGATGGTAAACCCACCGGGGTGATGATGGATGGCAAGCCGGTAGCTGGATATAACACCCCGTCGCGTAAGCTGGAGATCTTCTCTAAGACAATGGAGGACTGGAGATGGCCCGAGTTCGCGCTCCCGGAATATTACCGCAGTCACATCCACCGGTCGGCGCAGGCCGCCTCACTTGGAATCCCGAACGAGGAGTTCGACTCGCGGTACACGCCGGTGGTCGATTGGCCCGCGCACGCCCGCGGCGATGTATATACGCTCCTGCCAATATTCCGGCTCCCGAATTTGATTCACACCAGGTCCGGCAACGCGAAGTCGCTATACGAGATTGCCCATAAGAATCCGCTCTGGGTGAGTCCGGCCGACGCGCGGAAGCTTGGTGGAATTCGCACGGGCGACCTTCTCAAGGTACACACGGAGATCGGCTATTTCGTCATCCATGCCTGGGTAACCGAAGGGCTGAGGCCGGGCGTAGTCGCTTGTTCCCACCACTTGGGCCGCTGGCGGGTGAACCAGGATGAACAGCTCGAACGCATGTCCAGTGCCGCCGTCGATCTGCGGGAGGTCGGCAAAGGTCAGTGGAAAATGCGGCAACTTTCCGGCGTGGAGCCGTACCGGAGCAGCGACCCCGATGCGCTTAGGATTTGGTGGACCGATGCCGGCGTGCATCAGAACCTGACGTTCCCGGTGCATCCAGATCCGATTAGCGGGATGCACTGTTGGCACCAACTCGTGCGCGCCGAGCGAGCCGCATGTGACGATCGGTACGGTGACATTTTCGTAGATACGAACCTGGCCCACATGGTCTATCTGAAATGGAAGGCGCTGGCGCGTCCGGCACCCGGTCCCGGCAATCTGCGCCGGCCTTTGTGGCTTCCGCGCGTCCACCGGCCGGTGGAATCGGCCTTCTATTTCAACGAAGTGTAGAGATTTGCCATTTGTAACATTCACCATAAACCGCAGGTATCGTGCGCAAACCCACGAAGATGACACACCGCCGAAGAAGGCGCAACCTAACGCACCCATTTTTGGATAAACGGCTCTGATTAGTTCTATGCTGGTTACTGTTCACCCAAACAAAAATCTTGTTCTGGATTAAAAGGAGTCAAATCGCATGCCCGAAACGGTAGAAGTGCGTCATACGCTAAACGAGCCCCAGGCTCGCCAGCTCGCAAACACCAGCAAATCAGTCCCCATGATGGAGCAGATCACGCCGCGCTGGCTGGTCGCTTCGCTCTCCTGGGTACCTGTAGAAGCCGGCGTCTACCGGCTCAACAAAGTCAAACCCACGCGTCCCGGGACCCGCACGGTCGAATGCCACGCGGACGTGGAACTCGACCTGCCCGAGATCTATGTCGATTACGAGGAGAAGCCGCGCGAGTACACACTGACCGCGGTGACCAGTATTCTGGACGTGCAAACCCGCATCTCCGATCTGTACCGCAGCCCCCACGACCAGATCCGTGAGCAGTTGCGCCTCATGATCGAAAAGGTCAAAGAGCGCCAGGAAGAGGCGCTCATCAACAACCGCGAGTACGGTCTACTCAATAACATTGCACCGGGAATGAAAGTGAAGGCCCGCACCGGTGCGCCCACG
This sequence comes from Bryobacterales bacterium, assembly GCA_963756605.1. Classification (GTDB taxonomy): domain Bacteria; phylum Acidobacteriota; class Terriglobia; order Bryobacterales; family Bryobacteraceae; genus Bog-159. The sequence goes on from CAVWOT010000003.1 coordinate 372,888, forward strand.
CCCGACGACATGGACGAACTCATCGCCAAGGTGTGGAAAGAGCCGAGCTTTTTCCTGGCACATCCGCGCGCTATTGCGGCTTTCGGGCGCGAATGCACTTATCGAGGTGTACCACCGCCCACCGTAACAATGTTCGGTTCTCCATTCATGACCTGGCGCGGGATCCCACTGGTCCCCTCCGACAAACTCCCCGTAAAGGCGGAGACCACCGACATCCTGCTCATGCGTACGGGCGAGAAGAAGCAGGGCGTGGTCGGGCTGTTCCAGCCCGGACTGCCGGGAGAAGTCTCACCCAGCCTGTCGGTTCGCTTCATGGGCATCGACCACAAGGCAATCGCTTCCTACTTGATTTCGCTCTATTGCTCAGTCGTGATCCTGACCGAAGACGCCCTCGGCGTACTAGAGAACGTCCATGTCGACCAATATCACGAGTACAAGTAACGGCGCGGGCGCGAACGGATCCAAATCGAGCACCCCAAAGTACCCGTTCGGCGCAATTCCTCTGCCCGATCCCGCCGTGATCGAGAGACTCGCGAATGAGTTCTTTCTGACGATGCCGCGGGATCTCGCGGATGGCGACTACGCAGCGGAGGCTCCGCCAGAGCCCGAGCCGGAGGAGATTCCGGTGTTTTCGTTTCAAGAATCGTCTGGCATGGAGGCGCCTCCGAGCATGTCTGGGTCGCCTCCGCCGTCTCCGCCCGGACCGTTGACCGAAAGCGATCTGCGTGCCATCGCCGCATCGTTAGGGGGCGCGACGGCGCTGGCGCCGGGCGCTCTTGCCACAGCTCCTTTACCGCTGGTTGCCGGCTCGCTGCCCTATTCCCCCGGTGAAGGAAAAGTTTCACCGTTTGCCCTCGCTCCGGCGTTACCGCCCGGGGCCGAGTTATTTTCATTTCCGGGAGCTTTGGCGGCGCCTTCGTCGGCCCCCACCGCCCCGCCAAGCGGAGCCGATGCGGTCGCGGTCCCGCCGCCAACTGCGGCGGCGGTGCCTGGTTCATCGCCATACTTACTGGAAGGCGAAAAGGGTGTGTCTCCAGGGGCTGCGCCGGTGTTGCCGCCAAGCAATGATGTGTTCTCTTTTCCGCGTGTACCGGGGATGCCGAACCTCCCAGGCATAGAAACGATCCCCAACTTGGCAGCTCCGGCCGCATCGCCGTCCACGGCAGCAGCACCACATGATGTGAAAGGGATCACGCCGGATGTGCCGGACGTTCCGGCGACCGAAGCGTCGGGTATTTCCTATCCGGGCGCGTTGACGTTATTTCCATCGGCCGGCGAAATGTTCTCGTTTCCGGGAGTGCCCGGCGTGCAGTCGGCGCCGGGCGCGCCGGCGCCGCCTTCGTCAGCGTCAACTGCGGCGGAGACCACGGCCCAGCATTCCGGCGTCGAGTCGTTCAAGTTCCATCCGGACCTTGAGCCGGAAGAGATGGGGATTGCCAAGCGCCCCTTCGATGCCAGGCTGATCCGCCGCGATTTTCCGATCTTGCAAGAGCAGGTGCATGGCCGGCCGCTCATCTGGCTGGACAGCGCCGCCACCAGTCAGAAGCCCAATGCCGTGATCGACCGCCTGGCGTCGTTCTACCGGCACGAAAATTCCAATGTGCACCGCGCCGCCCACACACTCGCCGCGCGGGCCACGGACGCTTATGAAAGCGCGCGCGAGAAAGTGCGCAGCTTCCTGAACGCTTCTTCCACGCGCGAGATCGTCTTTGTGCGCGGCGCCACCGAGGGCATCAATCTCGTCGCCCAAGCTTGGGGCCGCCGCAACGTACAGAAGGACGACGAGGTCGTCATCACCTGGCTGGAACACCACGCCAACATCGTCCCGTGGCAGCAGTTGTGTACCGAAAAGGGCGCGTGCTTGCGGGTGGCGCCCGTCGACGATACCGGCCAAGTGATCCTGGAGCAATATGAGAAGCTCCTCTCGCCGCGCACTCGAATCGTGGCTTTCACCCACGTGTCGAACGCCTTGGGGACCATCACGCCGGCGCGCGAGATGACGGAGATGGCTCACCGCCACGGCGCGCTTGTACTGATCGATGGCGCCCAGTCTGTCCCGCATATGCGGGAGGACGTGCAGGCGCTCGATTGCGACTTCTTCGTATTCTCCGGGCACAAAGTGTTGGGGCCCACGGGAATCGGTGTGCTTTATGGAAAATCCGCCATCCTAGATAGCACTCCGCCCTGGCAGAGCGGTGGCAATATGATCGCGGATGTCACCTTTGAGAAAACCGTCTATCAACCGTCCCCAGCCCGCTTCGAGGCCGGTACGGGCAATATCGCCGACGCCGCGGGTCTGGGCGCCGCGCTGGACTATCTGAGCGAGATCGGGATTGAGAATGTGGCTCGCCACGAGCACGAACTCCTGACCTACGCGACCGCCGGGCTCCGCACTGTGCCGGGCCTGCGCATGATCGGTACCGCCGCAGAGAAGGCGGGTGTGATCTCTTTCGTCATCGATGAAGTTCGAGCCGAAGACGTGGGAGTGGCACTCGACCAGGAGGGCATTGCCGTGCGTGCCGGCCACCACTGTGCGCAGCCCATCCTGCGCCGCTTCGGCGTGGAGTCTACAGTCCGGCCGTCGCTGGCCCTCTACAATACCACTGACGATATCGACGCTCTGGTGGCCGCGCTGTTGCGTATACAGGCAGGGCGGGGCCACCGGACCCTATGATCGCTAAGAAGGGCTCCGGCGCGCAATGATCTTCAAGCAGTATTACTTAAACTGCTTGGCGCATGCTTCGTACCTCATCGCCGATGAGAGTACCCGCGTGGCCGCCGTAGTGGACCCGCAACGGGACGTGGATCGTTATATAAATGACGCCAGACAGCAAGGGCTCGAGATACGCCACGTCGTCCTGACACATGCGCACGCCGACTTCATCGCCGGCCACCTGGAGTTGCGCGATCGCGTGGGCGCTGCTATTCACTTGGGCGCCCGCGCGAAAGCGGAATACGCCTTCACTCCGATGCAGAACGGCGATACCATCCACCTGGGTCCCGACGTCATGCTACAGGCGCTGGAGACGCCGGGCCACACTCCGGAATCCATCTGCATCCTCGTTTTCGATGCCAAAGCCCACGACCCGTGGGCTGTGCTCACCGGCGGCACACTGTTTGTAGGCGACCTGGGCCGGCCCGATCGGCACTCCTCTCCAGGCTGGGCGCCGGAAGACCCGGCGGCGCTGCTGTACGACTCGCTGCATGAAAAGCTGCTGGCGCTGCCGGATGCCACGCGCGTTTACCCGCCACATGGCGCCGGATCGCTCTGCGGCAAGGCGCTTGGTGACGAGAATTTTTCAACCATCGGCGTCCAGCGGCGGCTGAATTACGCCTTGCAACCTATAAGCAAGAGTGAGTTTGTCAGCATGGTGGTGGCCGACCAACCCGAGGCACCGGCCTATCTCCCCTATGCCGTTCTGAACACAAAGGAGCGGCCCACACTCGATCGGGTGCTGGAAGAGTCGTCGAAGTCGCTCTCAGTCGACGCGGTGCTGCGGCTCCAACAGGAAGGTGCGCAGCTTCTGGATGTGCGGGAAGCGCCTTTCTGCGAGGCGGCCCACATGGCGGGTAGCCTCAATATCGGCCTTGGCGGGCAGTATGCCAACTGGGCTGGTACGCTGCTCGGCCGAGAACGTCCCATCGTCGTGGTTGCCGAGCCTGGTCGCGAGTACGGGGCCGCGATGCGGCTGGGCCGTATCGGTTTCGATCATGTCGCCGGCTACCTCAGGGACGTAACGCAGGCGCTCGACAGCCGGCCCGAGCTGCTGGCCGCGACCGATCGCGTGAGTCCTGAGGAACTGGCAGAGGAACTGCATGGGGCGGCGCCGCCATTTGTGCTCGATGTGCGTGTGACGCGCGAGTGCAGCCAAACCCGGATTGAGGGCAGTGTGAATATTCCGTTGAACCGCTCCGCGATCGCCGCCCGTGTACTGCAGCAGCGCGGCTTCGCGAACCTGGCGGATTTAGCCGGCGGTATACAGGCTTGGGCTGCCGTGGAACACGCACGAACTTAGAAAGGATCTCATGTCCAACATCTACCAAGACAATTCTCTAAGCATTGGCCACACGCCATTAGTGCGGCTCAACCGCCTCGCGGCTGGACTGAAAGCCACGGTGCTGGTGAAAGTCGAGGGACGGAACCCAGCGTATTCCGTCAAGTGCCGCATTGGCGCTTCCATGATCTGGGATGGCGAAAAGAGAGGCGTCCTGAAACCCGGCATCGAAATCGTGGAGCCCACCAGCGGGAACACCGGGATCGCCCTGGCGTTCGTGGCGGCCTCGCGGGGCTACGCGCTCACACTCACAATGCCCGAAACCATGTCTATCGAACGCCGGCGCGTGCTGGCGGCTTTCGGCGCCAAGCTGGTTCTGACTCCCGGTCCCGAAGGAATGTCCGGAGCTGTGCGGAAGGCGGTTGAGATTGCCGAATCCGACCCCCAGCACTACTTCCTCCCGCAACAGTTCGAGAATCCCGCGAACCCCGCCATCCACGAGAAAACCACCGGCCCGGAAATCTGGGACGACACCGATGGCGCCATCGACGTGCTGGTCTCCGGTGTCGGCACGGGTGGAACCATCACCGGCATCTCACGGTTCATCAAATGCATCAAGGGCAAACCGATCGTCTCGGTGGCCGTGGAACCCGCCGCCAGCCCGATCTTGACGCAGCAGCGGGCGGGCCTGCCGCTCCGGCCTGCTCCCCACAAGATCCAGGGCATCGGCGCGGGCTTTGTGCCGAAGATACTCGACCTGTCGCTGGTAGACAGGATCGAACGGGTCACCAATGAGGAAGCCATCGAATTTGGACGCCGGCTGACGCTGGAGGAAGGTATCCTGTCGGGCATCTCCTGCGGTGCGGCGGCGGCGGTCGCCATCCGCCTGGCAGGCGAAGAAGAATTTGCCGGCAAGACGATCGTGACTATATTGCCCGATTCCGGGGAGCGGTACCTCTCCACGGTGCTGTTTGAGAATCTGGCGGCCTAATCGTAGCGCACGCTTCAGCGCGCCGGCGCGGACTTGATTCCACGCTACTCTTTCATCGACGGTGTAGACATGGAACTGCCAAAGATGAACACCCTGTCCCTGACGTTCGGCAAGGCGCTCGAGGCCAGCCTCAGGAGCGGAGATAAGAGCTTCACACTCCCCAGCGGGACAGTAGTGGCAGAAATCTGCCGCCGCTACGCCGAAGCTCTGTTTCCGCTTTTCTACCACAGCGATAGTGGAAGCAACTTTCCCACTCAAGCGCGCGTGTACCTCAAGGACATCGAGAAGCTCTTGACTGACCAGATCTGCCGCGCCATCCGCCTGGAGTGCCACTGTCAGGGCAGAAGGGTGCCGCCTGGAATCAAAAAAACCGCCCGGGAACGCGTGGACGTGGCTCTTGAGAATCTGCCCGAGCTCGCCCGCCATCTTGCCTCCGATGTCGACGCCGCGTTTCGTGGCGACCCGGCCGCCGCAGGTCTCGAGCAGGTACTGCTCAGCTATCCTTCAATCGAGGCCATTACCGTGCAGCGGCTGGCGCACCGGCTCTATCTTCTGGAAATACCCTACATTCCGCGCATGATGACTGAAGCGGCGCACAGTCACACCGGCATCGACATTCACCCCGGCGCCACCATTGCCGAATCGTTTTTCATCGATCATGGCACGGGGGTGGTGATCGGAGAGACGGCCACCATTGGCAACTGGGTGACGATCTATCACGGTGTCACTCTGGGAGCCTTTAATCCGTTGGTCAAGGATGATTTGGGCCAGTTGCGACGCGGCCAGGCCAATAAACGGCACCCCGATCTCGAAGATCATGTTACCGTGTACCCGAACGCGACCATTCTGGGCGGCAAAACGCGCGTCGGGCATCATAGTGTTATCGGGGGCAACGTCTGGTTGACCCACTCTGTAGTGCCGTACAGCAAGGTCGTCGGCAAAGACCCCGAACTGCTTATTCATAACGGAAGCCCGGAGTCCTTGGGGGAGTTCAAATCCGCCGGCGCGGGCATATGACTCGCTCGCCGACACTTCGTGAAGGGTCACCACCGCGAGCGGCTAGTGTCCTGAGTTAGACATACATTGAAAAATTAGACTCGTCGGGAAAATCTGTGGGTGACGGGGAGCGTTAACGAGCCGCGGCGGTGGGCAAAACCTGGAAGCGCTGGCCACGAAGCGGATGAAACGGATGGCGGATCTCCGCCATACTAACCCGGCCGAGCCGGAACCAAACAGGTCATCGATTATGATGCCTGAATGGGGCTGGTGCTGCTGACAGAACGACACGCTGATCAGATTGCCGGGGTGCTCTCTTGCCACGATCGGATGCTGCTGTTTGGGACGTTGCCGGGAGTTTGTTTCTCCGAAGGGATGACGTCCCGGTACTCCCACAAGGTGCGGATCTTAGATTACGCGCGTTTCGCGGAGCCCTTCCGTTCTAGTAGCACCAGGTCCGCGACGCGGGAGTCGCGTAGACGCCGGTGTCTGCTGGCCCACCTTTTCGGACGCTGCGGCTCACCAGGGAGTTTGCAAGACGATAATATGTTGCATTCTTCCGCTGGTCCTCGTTGCTCCAGGGGTCGAGCTTTGTGTTCGGTGGATCCAGTTCGGCCAAGCGAACTGGCGGCGAGCCACACAAGCCGTTGCGGATGTGCTCAGGAAACATCTGAGAGAAGGAGTCGCTCAAGTATCGCTTTGCAGCAGAAAGAGTCCCAAAGACCTTCCCAGCGTGCAAGTCCTGGCCACGATGCCGAGCTATTACCTCACCTGTTGTTAACCTTGTTACCCAACTGGAGTCGCACGCGCCTCGCGGAGACCGAGGCTGAGGACGGAAGTTTCGACCTGGCTAACATCGCTCCCCGACATTACACTCTTAGCGGGTTCCTGATCGGCGATAACGAGCGGGCCACGGCTTACCAGCAGATTGAGGTTGGGCGCGAACACATCGATGATGTACTCCTCACGCGGGCGGAGGGCGCCCCCCTGCCGGGGCACGTTATTTTAGAAGGCCCGCCGCCGGCGAATCTCACGCACATCGAAGTGGCCTGCGCTGTCTGGGTGGCGCCGCACGGTACGGCCCAACGGAAGGCAAGTTGAAACAGGACGGCAGCTTCGCTATAGGAAACGTGGGCGCGGATATCTACATGGCTGTAGTTTACGGCCTGACGGAAGGTTACTACATGAAATCCGTGCGGCTCGGCAATAAAGCGGCGAAGGAGTCCGGCATCGATACCACACGTGACGCCAGTGGGCCGCTGCTGATCACCGCGTCGGCGAGAGCGGGGCAGATCGACGGAGTGGTGCTGGCCGCCGCTGCCCGATCGGAGCGAAGCTTTTCAGGAAGTCACCACAGACCAACAATGGCCGCTTTGTAATTCGGACGACCGAGCCTGGACACTACCGGCCCTCCGCCTGGGAAAAGGTGCCGGACGATTACATGGATCCCGAGGTGCTGAAGCCGGTGCAGGCGTTCGGCTATCGGGTTCAGATCCGCGAAGGCAGCCGGGAGAGCGTCGAGTTGCAGCTCATTCCCGCCGCGCCAAGCACCACGGTGCCATAATGGATCGGATCATCATCCCATGCCAGAACTAGTTCAATATTCCGTCCAAGAAGACGTCGCCATAGTCACCATAAACAACCAGCCCGTCAACGCCCTGAGCCCAGGCGTGCCTGAAGGCATCGATGCCGGTGTGGCGCGCGCCGCGGCCGATCCGGCCCTAAAAGCCGTCGTGCTGATTGGCGCGGGCAATACATTCATCGCCGGAGCCGATATCAAGGTCTTCGGCACGATTCCGAACCGCGAAGTTTCCATCGACCGGTCGCATCTTATCCACGCGCTGTTGCGGCGGATCGAGGATTGTCCCAAGCCGGTGGTCTGCGCCATCCACGGCACGGCGCTCGGCGGTGGTCTCGAGTTTGCCATGGCCTGCCACTATCGCGTGGCAGTGCCCGGCGCCAAGGTTGGCCAGCCGGAGGTGCTGCTGGGCATCATTCCCGGTGCAGGTGGAACGCAACGCCTGCCGCGACTTTGCGGCGTGGCCACGGCCATCGAAATGTGCACGCTAGGCCAGCACATCGCCGCCCAGCGCGCGCTTGCGGAAGGCATCGTCGATCAGATTGTGGATGGCGACCTGCTGGCGGGGGCCATCGCTTTCGCGCGCGCCAGGGCCGCGGCGGGCGAGATACGCAAAGTCCGCGAGCAGGAAACCAAGATCGCCGATTACAGCAAGGCAGCCGCGGCGATCGAGGCGGCCCGCGCCAGCCTGAAGAAGACTGCGCGGGGCGCCCACGCGCCATACGCTGCCGTGGATGCCATAGCGGCCGGTGTTCAGGGGGGCTTCGACGCCGGATCCGCGCGCGAGATTGAGCTGTTCGCCGATTGCGTGCTTTCCGCCGAATCGCACAACCTCATCCGCCTGTTTTTCGCGGAACGCGAAGCGGCCAAGGTTCCCGGCATCCCCAAAGACACCCCCACCGCGGAAATCCGTACGGCGGCGGTGGTGGGCGCCGGCACCATGGGCGGCGGCATCGCCATGAACTACGCCAACGCCGGCATCCCCGTGCTGCTGAAGGAAACCGACCAGGCAGCGCTCGATCGCGGCTTGGCCACCATCCGCAAGAATTACGACGCCTCCGCGGCGAAGGGCAAGATGACCGCCGCGCAGGTCGACCGCGTGATGTCGCTGATCCGCCCCACGCTCACCTACGATGGCTTTGATCAAGTCGATATTGTGGTCGAAGCCGTGTTCGAAAACTTCGACCTGAAGAAGTCCGTATTTGCCGATCTGGGACGCGTCACACGGCCGGATTGCGTGCTGGCCTCGAATACTTCGACGCTCGATATCGATCAATTCGCGCAAGCGAGCGGGCGGCCGGCGAACGTGATCGGCCACCATTTCTTCAGCCCCGCAAACGTGATGAAGCTGATGGAAATCGTGCGCGGCCGCGAGTCGAGCAATCAGACCATCGCCACGTCGCTGAAGCTATCGAAGAAGCTGAACAAGGTGGGCGTGGTGGTGGGAAATTGTTTTGGCTTCGTCGCCAATCGCATGCTCGCCTATTACATGCGCGAGGCGTATCTGCTGCTGGAAGAGGGCGCCGGTGTGCCGCAAATCGACCAGGTGATGACCGGCTTCGGCATGCCCGTGGGCCCGTTCGGCATGCAGGATATCGCGGGCGTGGATGTGGGCGCGCGCATTAGGCAATATCTGCGGTCGATCGGCAAGAGCCGCGCCGAAGGACCGGAATCGCCGGTGCCCGACTGGCTTTACGAGATGGGCCGCTATGGCCAGAAGACCGGCGCCGGATGGTATAAGTACGAAGCAGGCAGCCGCACGCCGATTCCCGATCCGCTGATCGAAGAACTGGCAGCGAAGGCGGCGAAAGAGCGCGGCATCGCGCGGCAACCGGTTTCAGACGACGAGATACTTTCGCGCATTATGGTGGCGCTGGCGAACGAAGGCGCCAACGTTTTGGATGAGGACATCGCCATACGGCCCGGCGATATCGACGTGATCTACGCGTATGGCTTCGGATATCCGCGGCATCGCGGCGGTCCTATGGCGTATGCGGATTCGCTGGGCCTGGCGCATGTGCTGGCGAAGGTGAACCAGTATCGCGCACGGTTGGGCGATCATTGGCAAGCTGCGCCGCTGCTGGAGCGGCTGGCTGCGGCGGGCAAAGGCTTCTACGATGCGGCGGCCGCGGCTTCGGCTGTATGATTTTTCGAGAATGGACTTCAAGAAATCGATCCCGGCAACAATTGCGGTGCTGTGGGCGGCAAGTCTAATGCCCGCGCAAATGGTCACTACGCTGCATCGCTTCGATCAGACGGACGGCGCCAACCCGGCCGCATCGCTGGTCCAGGGCAGCGACGGGGATTTATACGGCACAACCCAATATGGCGGTGCTGCCGGTTACGGCACGGTTTTCAAAATCACTCCGAACGGCAAGCTCACATAGCTCTATAGTCTCTGTTCGGAAAGCGGGTGCACCGACGGCGAGAGCCCATACCCGCCTCTTTTCCAAGCCGCCGATGGAAATCTCTACGGGATCACAGCCCTCGGTGGTTTAAATAGGTTTTGCTCTAACTTCGTGTGCCCGGACGGTGGAGCGCCCAGCGCCCTTATCGAGGCGCGCGACGGCAACCTGTATGGCACGACGTTCGGCGGGGGACTCTACACTGGCGGGACGGCCTTCAAGCTCACCCGGAAAGGTACGCTGACGACTCTATTCAATTTCTGCTTCGAGTGCCCAGACGGTTCTGACTCAGGAACGAGCCCCAACTCTCTTATTCAGGCTTTACCAATGGGAATTTCTACGGAACGACCAATCCCAATTCGACAACGGCCCCGGCCGGGACGGTTTTTAAAATGGATGCGGGCGGCACTTACGACGAAGGAACACTGTTCAGAATCACCCCGAACGGCGCTTTCCAGACAATCTCCAGCTTCCACCCTCACCAGGGGTGCCAAGACGGCTTCTACTTGAAAGGCAGATTGGTTCAGGCCACTAATGGAGACATTTACGGGACTACCGCGTTTGGCGGGAACAACGACGGGTTCGGCACGGTGTTTATGTTAGCGGTGGGTTTGAGCCCGTTTGTCGAAGTCCTGCCCGCCTCCGGCCAAACGGGCGAGAGCGTTGCGATTCCAGGGAGTAACCTCGCGGGTGCCAGCGGTGTTAGGTTCAACGGCACTCCGGCAGCTTGGAAAGCTCTTTCAAGCACCGAAATCACGACCCAGGTACCGGCGGACGCGACCACCAGCAAGGTCGCCGTCGTCATACCGAGCGGCACGCTCACAAGCAACGTCGCCTTTCGCGTGTTGCAATAGGGTCAGCGGACCCTATGACATTCGACCTGCTCCGGCTTCGCTTCCATTTCCGCGCTTCCGACTCGCTTCATTTTCCACCCTCCGGCGCGGGCAATGTGCTGCGCGGCGCATTTGGCCTGATGTTACACGAGGCTGCCGGCCTGGATTACGCACGGGTCTTCGCGCCAACCTCCTCCTCCGGGGCCAGCGGCTTCGCCGATTCGCCGCGCCCTTTCGTTCTGCGCGCGGCGCACCTGAGAAACACGCTGCCGGCTGCCACTGAATTCCATTTCGACGTGCACGTTTTCGACCGTACTATTCCGCGGCCGTTATTCGTGGCCTGCTTCGCGCGTCTGGCCAGAGAAGGTTTCGGGTATCGGCGCGGTCGAGCCGAATTGCTCTCCGTAGACGATGAAAACATCTCAGTCGCGCTCGATGCGCCCCCCGTAGCCTCGTCCCGGATTCGCGTTGAATTCCGTACGCCCACCGAACTCAAATTGGACGACCAGATCGTTGCTCGGCCCGAGTTCCCCATCCTCTTCGCCCGTCTGCGCGACCGCATCAGCACGCTGCGCGCGCTTTACGGCCCAGGCCCGCTCGATATCGACTTCCGCGCCATGGGCGAGCGCGCCGCGCGCGTCCAGCTTACCCGCTGTGAACTGAAATGGCACGACGTGATACGCCACTCCAGCCGCACCGGCCAGATCCACCCCCTCAGCGGCTTCACCGGCGAAGCTGAGTATGATGGAGATCTCGCCGAATTTCTGCCCTATCTGCGCGCCGGCCAATGGACCGGGGTTGGCCGCCAGACCGTCTGGGGCAAAGGAGAGATATGTTTCCAGCTCTGCTCTTAGCAGCCAAAACTTACACGCTCCCGCCGGACAAACTGGCCAAGGCGATCGCATACGCCGCCGCCCGCAACCGCCTGCACTTCATCGCCGCGGCATACGGCATCCTGGTGCTGCTGGCGCTGCTCGCGTGGCACGTTGCGCCGCGCTTGCGCGACATGGCGGAATCCGCCACCGGCCGCCGCATCCTCGAAGCCTACATCTTCGCGCCGCTGCTGCTGCTCGGGATCGACGTGCTGGAACTGCCCATCGGTCTCTACGGGCATCACTTGTCGCTCGAATTCGAGCAATCCATCCAAGGCTGGGGCTCCTGGTTCTGGGACTGGAGCAAGGGCGAGTTGCTTACCTTCGCCTTGGCCGGCATCGCCGCCTGGGTGCTCTACGGCGCGATGCGCCGCAGTCCGCGCCGCTGGTGGTTTTATTTCTGGCTGGCGGCCGTGCCTATGGTGGTGTTCTTGATGTTTATCGAGCCGGTGGCCATCGAGCCGCTGTTCTTCAAATTTGAGCCTTTGGCCGCGACGCAGCCCGCGCTGGTCTCCGCTATCGAAAAGGTGGTGGCGCGGGGCGGACTGGAGATCCCGCCCGATCGCATGTTCGAGATGAAAGCCAGCGAGAAACTGAAATCGCTGAACGCCTACGTCACTGGCATCGGCGCATCCAAGCGCGTGGTGGTTTGGGATAACACCATCCAAAAGATGAACACCGGGCAGATACTATTCGTATTCGGGCACGAGATGGGACACTACGTTCTGGGTCACGTGTGGATCGGCATCGGCGCGGCCGTGGTGGGTATCCTGGTGTTTCTGTTTCTGGCCTACCACGCGATGCGTTGGGCGCTCAGCCGCTATGGTGCGCGCTGGGATATCCGCGATGTAAGCGACTGGGCCTCCATGCCTGTGCTGCTGCTGGCGCTGGCGGTATTTGGATTTTTGTCCGAACCGTTGGCGAGTTCCTTCAGCCGCGTGCTGGAGCACAATGCCGATATCTACGGCCTGGAGGTGATCCACGGCATCGTACCTGACTCGTCGCAAGAAGCTGCCCAAGCTTTTCAGATTCTGGGCGAGGTCTCGCTCGACGATCCGAATCCCAGCCCGTTTATTGAGTTTTGGCTTTACGACCACCCTTCGATCAGCGAACGCGTGCGCTTCGCGTCGGCTTACGATCCATGGGCGACGGGACAATCGCCGAAATACGTACATTGAAGCTGGGGCAGACCGCCAGCCGGATCTGCCGTTGCAACGGAGACTGTGTTGCACCACGCAGCCTGCTCTGCGAACATGGGCAGATGTCCTTCGACCGCATTGTGCGTGCGCTCAGAGTGGCCGCGGCGGCTTCGCTTTCTCTGGCGATGGCGCCAGGCGCGCATCTGGATGACTCTACCCGTACGCTCTCGCGAGACATTTTCCGGCAACTGATCGAGATCAATACGACCGACTCTGTGGGCAACGTCACCGCGGCGGCCGACGCCATGCGCCAGCGCCTGCTGGCGGCGGGATTCGACCCGGCCGATGCCCAACTGCTCGGCCCCAACGATCGCAAACAGAACCTGGTGGCGCGGTTGCACGGCACCGGCGCCGCCAGGCCGCTGCTGATCATCGGACACCTGGATGTCGTGGAAGCGCGCCGGGAAGATTGGACCACGAATCCCTTCGAGTTCGTGGAAAAGGACGGCTACTTCTATGGCCGCGGCACGCAGGATATGAAGGTCAGCGATGCCGCCCTGGTCACCACTCTGATCCGCTTCAAGCAGGAAGGCTACCAGCCCGACCGGGACATTATCGTGGCGCTGACCGCCGACGAGGAAGGCGGCAAATCGAATGGCGCCGATTGGCTGCTGCGCAATCACCGCGATTTGCTGGATGCGGAATTTGCGCTCAACTTCGATTCGGGCGGCGTGACCGCAGTTGACGGCAAACCCCTCGATCTGGATATCGAGGCCAGCGAAAAGCTGTACGCCGACTTCCAGTTGACCGCCATCAATCCGGGCGGCCATAGCTCGCTGCCCGTGCCGGACAACGCCATTTATCACATCGCGGACGCACTGTCACGTTTGGAGCGGGCGCCTTTTCCCTTCGAGCTGAATGACGTGACGCGCGCCTATTTCGAACGCCGCGCCGCGCTCGAGACCAGGCAAACCGCCGCGGACATGCGGGCCATTTTGCAGTCCCCGCCCAGCCAATCTGCCATCGCACGACTCTCGCAGGATGCCCGGTATAATTCGACTATCCATACCACCTGCGTGGCGACCCGCCTGAACGCCGGCCACGCTAATAACGCTTTGCCGCAACTGGCGCAGGCTAATGTGAACTGCCGGATTCTGCCGGGCCACTCGGCGGAGGAGATCCGGCAAAAGCTGATCGCCATCTTCGCCGACAGCCAAGTGGCCGTACGATTCGTGGACAACGCTTACAATGTGAGTGATCGCGCGCCCGACAAAAAGGCCTTTCCGCCCATCCTGCCGAAGCCCGAGATACTGCGGCCGCTCGAGCGCGTGACCGCGGAAATGTGGCCTGGCATACCGGTCATTCCAGACATGGAAACCGGTGCCTCCGACAGCATCTATACTTTGGCGGCCGGGATTCCCACGTACGGCGTGAACGGGGTGGCTATCGATCAGGACGATGTCCGGGCGCATGGCAAAGACGAGCGGGTACGCATTGCGGCGTACTACGACGGAGTCGATTTCTGTTACCGCTATCTCAAGGAATTAACCGCGGGCAAACCATAATGTCTTGGCGCAAACGTGCGCAAACGGTACCCTGATAACTTGACATCGGCTTGGCTCTTGCTTAGATACTAGGGAGTCGCACTCGCTCGGCAGGCCGTAACAAAGTTAACACATAATCCATGGGCACCCCGGCGCTTTCCACTCCCCCAACGCTCGACGCGTCACCGCGACCGCTGGCGATTTCCGCCAAGCTGCTATACGGCGTGGGTGAGATACCCATCACAGTGCTGATGGTGCTCTCCGGACTCTTCATTCTGTTCTTCTACAATTCGGTGATGGGCCTGCCGGCGGCGCAAGTGGGCATCGGCCTGTTTGCCAGCCTGGCGCTCGATGCGATCACCGATCCCTTGATCGGACATCTTTCGGACCGTACCCGCAGCCGCCTGGGACGCCGCCATGCTTTCATGCTTCCGGGCGCGTTGGGCATGGGTCCGTGCTTCTTCCTGCTGTTCAGCCCGCCGCGCACCCTGGGACATACCGGATTGTTTCTGTGGCTGCTGGGCACCATGATTGCGTTGCGCGCCACCAGCGCGATCTACCGGATTCCTTATCTGGGATTGGGCGCCGAGCTGAGCCGGGATTACGACGACCGTACCAGCACCATGGCCGTACGCGCGGTCTTTGGTTTGATAGGAACCCTGGCCGCCGCGGGACTTTCTTTCCTGCTGTTCTTTCCGGCCACCACCGACGGATCCGAACCGAAGCTGCATTACGAGGGTTATCCACACCTCGGACTGGCCTTCGGCGCGTTGATGAGCGTTTGCGGGTTGATCTCCTTCTTCGGCACGCTTGGCCATCGTACCTCGGGCGCCGGCAATTCTTCCGCAGCGCCGTCATTCCTGGCCGCCTTTCGCATCTCGATGCAGAACGTCGAATTCCGGCGGCTGTGGGGTTCGTCGACTACATTCTTTCTGGCAGTGGTACTGAACGCCAGCATGGCCATCCAATACTTCACTTGGTACGCGCGCATCAACGGCGCGGGAGCCATGAGCGCCATTCAGACCAGTTTCTATATAGGAGCGTTGCTCGGCGTTTTCCAGTGGATGGCGCTGGCCCGGCGCACGGAAAAGCGCACTTTAGCGATGGTGGCCGTGACCGCCACAGCCACGGTGTTGCTGATGGCCGCGCTGCTGGTGGGAGAGGGACGGCTCTTCGGCACAGGCCACGTGCTGCCCCTGATTATCGGCAGCGTGATTGGCGGTATCTTCGCCAGTGCGGTGTGGGTGATCCCGCCGTCGATGGTGGCCGACGTGGCCGACATCGACGAACTGCGGACCGGCCTGCGGCGTGAAGGCATCTACTTCGGCATTTCGAATTTCGGGGAAAAGATCGCCGCGGGCGGTGCGCTGCTGTTGTCCGGCACACTGCTGACCGTGTTCGGAAAGCTGTCGCATGGCGTGCCCGCGGGCGCTCCTGCCGCGACGCCTTACCTGGGCATCTTGTACGGCGCCGCGCCGGCAGTGCTGCTGATGGTCTCGCTGTTGTTTATTATTCCGTATGGGCTGAACCGGGAGACGGTGCACCGTATCCAACGGGAACTGGCGGAGCGCCGCGCGGCGGCCTGATCGAAAGCCCGCGTCCGCGAAAAGCCATCACCGTAACGAACAACGAACTGGCCAGCAGTGCGCCGTCGCGCATCAAAGTGATCCAGGAAAGGGGCTCACCGGATCCGAAGCAGCCGCACTCGATCTGCATGCCCTTGGCCATGGCCCTGACCATCAGGCTGAGAAATACCACGAGCAGCAGGGAGGCGGCAGGGGTCGAAACGCTGCGCCACACTCCCGCGATCAGCAGGAGTCCCAGGACCAATTCGCCCCATGGCAGTACGCGCGCGACAAGTTCCACCGCCCACTGAGGCAGAATCTGGTAAGAGTCAATCGCGATAGCGAACATGGCCCAAGGCTCGTGCAGCTTCACCCAGGCGGCATAAACGAATATCACACCCAGCACAATGCGCAGGACTAAGGCGGCGACTCCGGCCGGCGTCTTGTTACTTAAGAAGGTCATCCAACGTCGCCTTAACCCAACTGTAGTTGAAGAGCCCCTGGCCCTGTAACTTGAACTGCTTCGATTTGGAAGTGATCAACACGGTGGGCGTGCTGGCCAAGGGAAGCGCGCGGCCCTCGGCCACGTCGTGATTGATAGGATCCTGCACGCTGGGATCTTTGACCAGTTCGTCGACTTTCTTGCGCTCGGCGGGGGTGAGGACGGCTGCCAGCGTCTCGTCGAGCTTGCCGTCCTGAGACCATGCCGTCTGTTTTGCGAATAAGATGTCGGCGGCCGGCTCGTACTTGCCCAACTGCGCGCAGGCGCAGACCAACTCGGCGGCTTTGCGGCCGTAAGTGTGCTGCGGCAGCGGGAAGTATCGATACACCAGGTAAACCTTACCGGCACTCACATAATCTTTGACGATCAGAGGCACCTGTTCGTCATGGAACCGCTTGCAGGCAGGACACTGGAAATCGCTGAAGACCTCGATGGTAATGGGGGCCTTCGGATCGCCGAAGGCGTTACCGTGAATCGCATCGGTGGGCGCGGCGAATGCCGGCAGCAGCACCGCGAGTGCCGCGACGTGAACCTTCATACGGGCATTGTACCGAACATCAGCGGGGTGGTGGGTCGCGGCTCCGCGGCACGCAAGGCGGGCCGCATGTGCTACCTTAATCCTTCACACACTTCAAAAGGAGTTCGTTTGGCATGTCAGTAAGGTTTGGGTTGCGGCTGGCCATGGCCTGCCTCGCGGTGGTTTCCCTTTCGAAAGCCGGTCTCAGTCAGACCAAGGTGGCGATCGTCAGCATGCAGCGCGCGGTGCTGGGATGCGCCGAAATCAAAAAGGCCTCCGCCGATATGGAGACCAAGTACAGGCCCCGCCAGCAGGAGATGGAGAGGCTGCAAAAAGAGCTGCAGGGCATCCAGCAGCAGTTGCAGTCGAACGCCGGCAAACTCACGCCGTCGGCCGAAGCGGACCTGACCGCCGAAGGTCAGCGCAAGCAGCGCCAACTGCAGCGCATGGACGATGACCTGAAGGCCGATGTCACCGCGGAACGCAACGAAATCCTCGGCTCCAGCGGCAAGAAGATGCGGGAAGTGGTGCAGAAACTGGCGGAGGAGAAAGGCGTGGACGTAATAGTAGACGAGCAAAGCACGCTCTTCTTCAAGCCCGCGCTGGACCTGACTGCGGACGCGATCGCCGCCTTCGATAAGGCCTATCCGGCAAAATAGGCGCGGCCATGGCTGGCTATCTCGATCATTACGGAGCCGGCGATGAACAGCGCGAGAAGCGCAACAAGATCTTGCTCATCGCGGGAGGGTGCGCGCTGTTCGCCTTGTTCCTGTGGTTCTTCTTCTTCGTTTGGGACAAAACGGAAATTCTGCGCGTGGCGCCGCTGGCCAGGCTGGCGCAGGTTCTCCGCAACCATCGCGAGGAAAGCCGGGTGAAGGACTTCTTCGATCTTTTGCAGCGTAAAGACTACAAAGCGGCCTACGCACTGTGGAACTGCACCGACGCGCACCCCTGCCGGGACTACCCGTTTAACGAGTTCATGAAGGATTGGGGGCCGGCCAGTCCGCGCGGCGGGGCGCGCTATACGATCCCAAGGAGCCGTTCCTGCGGTTCCGGCGTAATCGTCACCGCGGATAGCGGGTCGAACCAGGAGGATGCCCTGTGGGTGCAGCGCAGCGACATGGCGATCGGCTTTTCTCCATACCCGGTTTGCCAGGTGGGAAGCTGATGGAAAGGACCGCTCCCTTACGGTCGCGGCTCGGTAACCGCCGGACGGCATAGAATAAGAATAGAAAAGAGACTGGAATAGAATGGGCACAACCGTAGCGGGCTTGGAAGGCGTCGTCGCCGGCGAGTCCGAGATCTGTTACATCGATGGATACGCCGGCATCCTCAGCTACCGCGGTTATAACATCCACATCCTGGCGGACCACGCCACTTTTGAAGAAGTCGTCTACCTGCTGTGGAATGGATGGCTGCCGAAGCAGGCCGAACTCGATCAGCTCAAAAATGACCTGGCCGCGAACCGGGGAATCCCGCCCGCCATCGTGGATTTTCTGAAGAGCGTGCCCCAAGGCAGTCCCATGGACGTCTTGCGTACAGCCGTATCCATGCTCGGCATTTACGACCCCGAGACACCCGACATGACGCCGGACGCCAACGATCGCAAAGCCCTCCGCCTGATGGCACAGACCGCCACCATCGTTACCACCTTCGACCGCCTGCGCAAAGGCCTGCACGTGATCGGCGGCGACCCGTCCATGAGTTTCGCCGAGAACTTCCTGTATACACTTACCGGCAAGCGGCCCGATGACGTGATGGAGCACGCCTTCGATGTGGCCCTGATACTGCATGCGGATCATGAGTTGAACGCCTCCACTTTTGCGGCGCGCGTTACCGCCGCGACGCTGTCGGACATGTATTCGTCGATCACCTCCGCCATCGGTGCGCTGAAAGGTCCGCTGCACGGCGGCGCGAACCAGGATGTAATCAAAATTCTGCTGCAACTATCCGGCGAAGAGGCCGCTATCGACCGGGTGAAGAGCACGCTGGCGCGCAAGGTGAAGATTCCCGGGTTCGGGCACCGCGTGTATCGCACCGAAGATCCTCGCGCCACACATCTGCGCCGGTACTCCGAGGAGTTGGGGCAGCGCACCGGCCAGGAAAAACTGTTCCGCATGTCGCAAGCGATGGAGCAGACCGTGAAAGCGGAGAAGGGCTTGATCGCCAACGTGGACTTTTACTCGGCATCCACCTACTATGCGCTGGGCATCCCGCCGGACCTGTTCACGCCGGTGTTCGCGGTAAGCCGCATGTCCGGCTGGACCGCCCATACGCTGGAACAGTACAAGAACAACCGGCTGATCCGGCCGCGGGCGGAGTACAAGGGCAATCCAGACGGCATGCCATGGATTCCGATGGAGCAACGCTGATGGACGAGCGCGCGTATTACACCGAATCGCCGGCGACCAAGCCCGCGTTGTTGAACTGCCCTTTTTGCAAGTCCGCCGAGACCTACGAACTGCACTGGATGGTGCGCAAGAAGAAGGATCGCCTGCCGCCCGGAGCCGACGAGCGCGACCGGGCCCGCTTCGCCAAATCCCAAAGCTATATGGTTCTGCTGGATGACAAAGTCGCTTGCAAGAATCTTCGCTGCCGCAAGCGGTTCGATATATCGGGCGTCAAGACCATGGCGTTTTTGTAAGGCTGGATTACTTCGAACTGCGCATCAACTGCTCGATATTGACTAATTCCGTCGGATAATCGCCGCTATAGCAGGCGTAGCAGTATTCGTGCTTCTCGCTGTCGCCAACGGCCGCCCGCAGCGAAGGCAGTGACAGATAACCCAGCGTGTCGGCTTCCACAAACCGGCGGATACCTTCCACATTATTATTCGCGGCAATCAACTCGCGCTTGGTGGGGGTATCCACGCCGTAGAAGCAGGGCGAAATAGTGGGCGGACACGAAATCCGCAAGTGCACTTCACGTGCGCCGGCCTGCCGCATCATGCGTACGATTTTGCGGCTGGTGGTGCCGCGCACGATGGAATCGTCCACCAGCACCACGCGCTTGCCTTCGAGAAGATAGCGCACGGGATTCAGCTTCAGCTTCACGCCGAAATCGCGGATGGCTTGCGATGGCTCGATGAAGGTACGGCCCACGTAGTGGTTGCGGATCAGCCCATGGCGAAACGGCAGGCCGGATTCGGCGGAATATCCCAATGCCGCGGCGACGCCCGAGTCAGGTACCGGCACCACCACATCCGCATCTACAGGATGCTCGCGCGCCAGCAGGCGGCCCAGCATCTCCCGCGATTCCTGCACGGGGCGTCCGAAGACGATGGAATCCGGACGTGAAAAATAGACGTGCTCGAAGGCGCATTGCGCGCGGTTGCGCTCCGGCGCGTAACGCTCACGGGTGACTCCCTCCGGCCCTACGATGACCATTTCGCCCGGATCGACATCATGCAGGTAAACGGCGCCGATGAGATCAAACGCGCAAGTCTCCGAGGCGAAAACGTAGGACGTGTGCCCGTTCAACTCCATTTGCCCCATGGCCAGCGGACGGAAGCCGTGCGGATCGCGCGCCACGATGATGCGATCCTCGGCCAGAAAAACGAGCGAGAACGCGCCCTCGATTTGCAGCAAGGCGTCGCGCAATGCGCCCGCCAGCGTACGCTCGGAAGAGTGCGCTACCAGGTGGAGGATCACTTCCGTATCGCTATTGGCCTGGAAGATGGAGCCGTGGTCCTCCAGCATGGCGCGCAGTTCGATGGCGTTGGTGATGTTGCCGTTGTGCGCCACGGCCACGCGGCCCTTATTGCAGGCCACCGAGAAGGGCTGCGCGTTCAACAGCGCGGTGTCGCCGGCGGTGGAATAGCGCGTATGCCCGATGGCCAGTTTGCCGGGCAGTTCGGCCAGCACCTGGTTGGTGAAGATCTCGGCGACGTGGCCCATGGATTTCCGGCAGTGGATTTCGGCGCCATCGCTCGAGCAGATGCCCGCGCTTTCCTGGCCGCGATGCTGCAGCGCGTACAGGCCCAGGTAGGTCATCTTGGCCGCTTCCGGATGGCCGTAAATGGCGAATACGCCGCATTCTTCGTGGAATTTATCAAACATGATTTTAGGACCGCAGTTTCTTTTCGAGCGACTCTTCGTAGATCGCTTTCAGGCTGTCGATACTAACAGAAATCATCAGCGCGCTGCGATTGCCGATGGCTAGTTGCCGGTTCATTGTGATGCCCACCTGCGGCGCATCCACACCATGCCGCGCGGCAATCTCCTGGACCGCATCCGGCTTGGCCGTCGAGAGCAGCATGCGGGACGGGCCTTCGTGGAACAGTAGCAGGTCGGGTGTCAGGCCGGAATCGAAATCGAGCGCCGCCCCCACCCCTGCCAGGCAGCATTCCGCCGCGGCCACGGCCAAGCCGCCGTCGCTTACATCGTGCGCCGATTCCGCCAGACCGGCTGCGGCGATCTCACGCATGGCGTCTTGCACGCGCTTTTCGTAATCCAGGTCGAGCGCCGGCGGCAGGCCCCACAGTTCCTGCAGGACCGTTTTCGCGTATTCGGTGCCGCCGAAGTGCTCGTCGTCCGCAGCGCCAATACCGCCCAACAAAACAATGGGCCGGCCCGCTGTTTTGAAATCACGCGTGAGCGGCGCGGCGGTGGGCAGCAGTCCCACGATGCCGATGACCGGCGTCGGCCAGATGCCCTCGCCCAGCGTCTCGTTATACAGGCTGACGTTGCCGCCTGTAATCGGCGTGTCGAAGAAGCGGCAGGCTTCCGACATGCCCTCGATGGCCTCGACAAGCTGGGCCATGATCTCGGGCCGCTCGGGATTTCCGAAGTTCAGGCAGTTGGTGGCGGCTACCGGCTGCGCGCCCACTGTTGCGAGGTTCCGGCAGCATTCGGCGACGGCCAGCATGGCGCCGGCACGCGGCGAGAGATAGCAGTAGCGGCTGTTGCCATCGAGCGACATCGCCACCGACACTCCATTTTCTTTGATGCGTACCACCGCCGCATCGGCGCCCGGCCCGGCGATGGTGTTGGTGCGCACCATGTAATCGTACTGCTCCCAGATGTGGCGCTTGGAGCAGATATCCGGGGACCCTAGGAGGCTGAGTAGCGCTTCGGTTGGCTCGATTGCCGGCCGCGCGGGCGGGGGCGCGGGGAGGTGGGGGCGCGGTTCCCTGTGCGGGCGATCGTACAACGGCGCCTCATCCGCCAACTCGCGGTTGGGAATTTCGGCCACGACCCGGCCATGCTGCTTCACGCGCAGCAGACCATCGCCGGTGACCTTGCCGATGGTGACGGCATCCAGGCCCCATTTGCGAAACACGCGGAAGACTTCGTGTTCGCGGCCCTGCTCCGCCACCAGCAGCATGCGTTCCTGCGATTCGGAGAGCATGATCTCGTATGGCGTCATGCCGGTCTCGCGCTGCGGGACTAAGTCCAACTCGATCTCGATGCCGGCGCCGCCGCGGCTGCCCATCTCGCAAGTGGAACAAGTGAGGCCGGCCGCCCCCATGTCCTGAATGCCGACGATGGCGCCGGTCTGCATCGCCTCGAGGCACGCCTCAAGCAGCAACTTCTCGAGGAACGGGTCGCCCACCTGCACATTGGGCCGCTTCTGTTTGGATTCTTCGGTGAACTCAGCCGACGCCATGGATGCGCCGTGGATTCCATCGCGACCGGTCTTGGCGCCCACGTAAATCACGGGATTGCCCAGCCCGGCGGCACGAGCGTAGAAAATATCTTCTTTTTTGGCGACGCCCAGCGCGAACACATTCACCAGCGGATTGCCGTTGTAGCAGGCTTCGAAGATACACTCGCCGCCCACCGTGGGCACGCCGAAACAGTTGCCGTAATGCGCGATGCCGGCTACGACGCCCTGGAGGATACGCCGGTTGCGTGGCCCGGCCTTTGGATCGTCGAGCGGGCCGAAGCGCAGCGAATCGAGCACCGCGATGGGCCGCGCGCCCATGGTGAACACATCGCGCAGAATCCCGCCCACTCCCGTGGCCGCGCCTTGGAAGGGCTCGATGAAGCTGGGGTGGTTGTGCGATTCGATCTTGAAGGCGATGACGTAGCCGCCGCCCACATCCACCACGCCCGCGTTTTCGCCTGGACCCTGCACCACCCGTGTGCCCCGCGTGGGCAGCTTCTTCAGATGCAGCCGCGAGCTCTTGTAGGAGCAGTGTTCGCTCCACATGACACTGAATACACCCAGTTCCGTGTAATTGGGTTCGCGGCCGAGAATTTCGAAGATTTTCCGGTATTCGGATTCAGTGAGCTGGTGCTGGGAGATGATGTCGGGCGTGATGGCGATGGTGCTCATGCCCGGAGCGCCACCGTATCTTTATCGCCAGCAAGCGACGCTACGGCCGCTGCCATGGAGCGCAGGACGACCAGCCCGTCGCTCGATCCCATGAGTGGCTCGGTAGCCCGCTCGGGATGCGGCATCAGGCCCATCACGTTGCGGCGGGCATTCAGGATGCCGGCTATGTCGCGCATGGAGCCATTAGGGTTATCCATATAGCGCAGGGCGATGCGATCCTCGGCCTCTAGTTCGTCGAGCGTGCGCTGGTCGGCCACGTAGCAGCCTTCGCCGTGAGCGATGGGCATGCGCAGGATCTGCCCGGCTTGGGCGGCGGCGGTGAAGGGCGAGTTGGTGGTTTCGACGCGCAGGCGCAGTTCGCGGCAAATGAATTTAAGATTCTGGTTGCGCATGAGGGCGCCCGGAAGCAAGCCGGCCTCCACCAGGATTTGGAAGCCGTTGCAGATGCCCAGCACCGGGCCGCCATCGGCCGCGAAGCGGCGCACAGCCGCCATTACCGGCGAAAACTTGGCGATGGCACCGCAGCGCAGGTAATCACCATAAGCGAAGCCGCCGGGCAGGATGACGGCATCGATATCGCCGAGTGTGGCGGAATCGTGCCAGATGTATTCGGCCGGATGGCCCAAGTTGTGGTTCACCGCAAACCAGGCATCGTGATCGCAATTGCTGCCGGGAAAGACAATGACGCCAAATTTCATGAGATCTGTAATGCTGGGGAGGTTTATATACCATATTAGCAGATCAAGGGAGCCGGGGCTGAAGCCCCGTGCGGCTAAAGCCAAGCTAAAGCCTAGCTAAAGCCTAGCTTAGCTAAAGCCCGCCCTCCAAAAGGCGCTCACACGCGCGAGGTTTTCGACGGTTGTAATAAAATTTGAAGCTCAGAAGGTGTAGCGCAGGGCGAATTGGACCTGCCGCGGGGGGTTGGCCGAGAAGATGCGGCCGAAGGTAGTGGGGACGTCGGCGAAGTTCTGGGGCATCTGGAAATTGACGCGGTTCAGCGCATTGAAGGCCTGCGCTTCAAAGATAATAGCGCTGTGTTCGCCCACCTGAAAGCGGCGGGCCAGGGACGTGTCCACCGTGAACAGGCCCGGACCTACCAGGATGTTACGGCCGGCGTTGCCGAAGGTGTGGGGAGGCGGGATGGCGAAGGCCGCCGTGTTGAACCATTCCTGGGGCGTGGGATTCGCCAGGCGCCAGTTGCCGACCACGTCCGGGCGGTCGTAGCCGTTGCCAGCGCCGCCGGTGTTGCCGGTGTTGCTGTTGTCGAATTCCAGCATGGGTGTGAAGGGCTGTCCGGATTGCGCGGTGACGATTCCACTATTTTCGAAGTTCCGCAGCCAGCGGTTGCGGAAAGGCAGCCGGTAGGCATACGCGGCGACCAACCGATTCCGCATGTCGAAGCTCGAAAGCGCACGCTCGGCATGATAGTCGTAGCTGTTCTGGGGAAAGTTTTGATCCGTTTCCACCGGCTCGAAAGCGGAAGTATCGTCGATCGACTTGGAAAATGTATAAGCCGCCAGGACGGAAAGGCCGCGCTGCAAAGGACGGTTCCAGGAAACCTGGAGCGAGTTGAAACTGGAGTTCGCGCCGCTGTCGATGTAGTCGATGCTGCCGAAGGCCGGATTCGGCGCATTCGCGCTGGGATCGCCCGGCTCGGGCGGAGGCTGATTGATATCGCGCGAATAGATCAAGTGAGTCCCCTTCGATCCGGCGTAAGAGACCGTTATCGTTCCGGCAGCGGGTAACTCGTGCTGCAGCGTGTAATTCCAGGATTGTATGTTCGCCGTGGTCAGATTTGGACTGAGTGTCGAAAGGGAAGGCGGCGGCACATACGATAAGTTCAGAGGGAATGGATTAGATAGCGTCAACAGACCGGCCTGACTGGGAAAGAACACTCGAATGTTGAAGTACGGCGGATTGAAATACAGCGCCGAGTTCACCACCACCATGCCGGCGTCGTAGTAAATGCCGTACCCCCCGCGCATTACGGTGTGAGGGGTTACGGACCAGGCGAACCCGACGCGCGGCGCGAAATCTTTATAATCCGGCTGGATGCCGGAACGCGAGAGCCCGTCGGTTCCCACCTGCTCGACCTGGCCCGTCGCGAAATCGTACGCGGACATGCGGTTAGTTGGGTCGGTGGGCGGTGTATTGAATTCGTAACGCAGGCCCAGATTGAGGGTCAGCCGCGGGGCGACCTTCCAATCGTCCTGGACGTATGCGTTGATCGCACTGGTGCGGAGCGTCTGCGTGTTGTCGAACGTCGATTGGATGGCGAAGGCCGGCAGGCCCAGGAGCAAATCGCCGATCCCGCTGCCGGAGAGAGCGCCGGCGAAGGACATGGAGCCGCGTCCATAGACGTCCAGAATGCCGTTTTGTGCCAGCCAGCGATACTCGACTCCTAACTTGAGCGCATGACCGCCCTGGAAGGTGGACAAGGCATCGGTGACCTGATAAGTGGCCGGATGCCGGTTGATGGGTAGACTAGTCACATCGCCCACGGGGGAAAGGCCGGAAACCGCGATGCTGGGGAAGCCGTAGTCCTTAGGGTCAGTGGGCAGATAAGTCACTCCCCAAAGCTGGTTCACGTTCGTTTGGTAATTTTGCGGGAGCAGCAGGCGCGTAGCCAGATTCACGCCCAGCACGAGTGAGTCGACGGTACGCGGACTGAACACGTGCTGGTAGTGAATCAAGGCGTTATGTCCGCGATCGTATAAGTAGTCGCCATATCCGGGAACCTGCGTGGAATTCTCAGCGTAGGGTTCATACAGGTTATTGTGGCCGTAACTATAGCGCAAGGTCAGCAGGTCGGTGTCAGTCAGCGGCAGGTCAAGCCGCCCGTTGAATTGCCAGGTGTTGTCCTGGCCGATAGGTTGAGCCAGGTAATTACCTACGAGTCCGGGCAGGTTCGGCAGCGGATACATCGCCAGAACCTTGGCGGCCAGCGGATCGATCATGGAGGCGGGGATCTGGTTGCCGGGGAACGGCGCCTGGGTAGAGGGGTTGACCACCGTCGTCCCGAGCGCCGACAGATCTCCGCTGCGTTCGGCGGCGGTAGGGACGGTAGCCAGTTGGCTCAAGCCGGAGAGTTCGCGTAAGGAGTCGTAGCTGAGATAGAAGAACGCACGGTTTTTGACAATACGGCCGCCGGCTCCGCCGCCAAACTGGTTCCTGACATATTCGGGCTTGCTGCTGCCATCGAAGAAATTACGTGCATCTAAGTCGCGATTACGCAGATAGTCGTAAGCGAAGCCATGCCAGTCGTTGGTTCCGGCGCGAGTAATTACGTTCACCTGGCCGCCGGCATTCCTGCCGTACTCCGCACTATAACTATTAGTCGCGATCTTGAATTCCTGAATAGTGTCCACGGATGGCTCTAAGACATATCGGTTCACATCCTGATCGTTATTATCCACGCCATCCAGCAAATAGTTATTGTATTCCTCGCGGCCTCCGTTGGCATGCATAGCGAACGAATCGCGGGTGGAAAGCTCGGAATTCTGCACGGGCGGCAAGACACCGGGAGTGAGCAATGCCAACTGCAAAAAATCGCGTTCGTTGAGGGGCAGGCTGTCGATGCGGCTCTGGTCGATCACGGTGGCCAGTTCTCCAGATTCGGTCTGGAGTGTGGCGGCGGTCTCGAACAGTGTGATGGTCTCACGCCGCGCGGCGATTTTCAGGTGGAAATCCGCGCGTGCACCGGCGTTGACGGCGATCTGCACGCGCACCGCTCCGGTGGCGAAGTTGGCGGCCGCGCATTCCACGGTGTATGCCGCGGGGGGGAGATCGGGGAAGTAGTAGAGGCCCCTGGTGTCGGTGATGGCTTCGCGCACGGTGGCGCGCGGCGCATCGGATGCCGTCACTTTGGCGCCGGCTATCGGCCGGTTGGCGGGGTCCAGTACATATCCGGTAAGGCTTCCGGTGGTTACCTGCGCAGGTACGGGCACGGCGGCGAGCAGCAGGAAAAGAGCGGTTAGAAAGCGGTGCCGAATCGGATTCGTTCCAGGAACTCGACGGGACAAGGTAGTTAGAATAGCAAATCCGGCCATGGCTTCGCCGCGCGCAGACAAGGGGGCGGGGCTGAAGCCCCGCGCCGGCTAAAGCCCGCCCTCCAATACTAAGATTGGATATGGGATCGATGGAGCGGGTTTTCCTGGATTGTGCCGTGCGCAAACTACGTCAACAGGGCGGGCGCATCGAGGATTGCCTGGGGCGGTTGAGCGAGGAACAGATCTGGGCGCGCGAGGGGCAGAACGAAAACGCGGTGGGCAACCTGGTGTTGCATTTGAGCGGTAATGTGCGCCAGTGGATTGTAGCCGCGGTGGGCGGGAAGGCGGACATCAGACAACGCGATGCGGAGTTCTCC
Source organism: Bryobacterales bacterium (assembly GCA_963756605.1). Classification (GTDB taxonomy): domain Bacteria; phylum Acidobacteriota; class Terriglobia; order Bryobacterales; family Bryobacteraceae; genus Bog-159. The sequence goes on from CAVWOT010000003.1 coordinate 400,471, forward strand.
GCGCGCGGCAGCTTTACCGCGGCGGCGCTGGCGGAAAACCTGCGCGGCATTCTGGCGGAAGCTACGGCCATCATCGAAAAGCTCGCGCCGGAGCGGTTGCCGGAACAGTTGGTGGTGCAGAGCTACCATGTGACCGTACTCGAAGCCATCTTCCACGTGGTGGAACACTTTTCGGGGCATACGGGTCAGATCATCTATGCTACAAAACTTCTGACCGGGGAAGACTTGGGCTACCATCGCCACCTGAGGACGACGGCGGCGCACGATGAGCAGACGCCCTGAGCTATTTCTTAAACAGCTTGTCGAATGCGCTGCGGGCGGCATCCGGCGAAGTGGGGGATTCGGCGATGGGACTGGGCGGCGGGGCGGCGGCACTGCCGTCGCGCGCCACGGTGACTCGCGGTGAGAACACACTGCACTCGTTGGCTTTGTCTTTCAGGGCGATGCGCACCGGAATCGGCTTCAGGCATTGAAATCGGGTAGCCGGTTCGAAGTACGTGCACTGCTTGCAGCAATGCAACGGAGAGTTACATTTTGGACAATTGCCGGTCCAATCGATGCCGTTCTGCAGTTGGGTGGAACAGTTGAAACAGCGAGATGCAGTGACGGCCTGCACGAGGCGCGGCAGACGCGGCCCGGTGATATCGAGCGGCGGTTTCGGCCCGGGAGTGCGTGGGCGGTCATCGCCGCGGCGTTCTCTGAAGTCCGGGCGCTCCGAATCCATGTAGCCCGGCTGTCTGTACTTTCGGTCACTGTCCATGGGGAATTGAGTGCTCCAAAAATCGTAGGGGTGACAAATCTCCAACCCAGGGGAGCGCCCGGTTGTCGCGCATATCGATCGATCACCACGTCAGCACACGGCAGTTCAGGCTACCGTTGTCGACGTCGGGTTACCGGAGGGAGTCTGTGGAAAGGGCCGAACGCTCAGCACAAACAGGTCAGGATAACCCGCCAATGCCGCAAATCTATATGTACCACAGATCGGGTTGCGTTTGCACGTAAAATCGTATCTTGCAACGGGAGACGGTATGAGAACGGCAATATTCGTGTTTGCGATATATAGCGTTGCGCCGGCACAAACGCTCACCACGCTATACACTTTCACCGGGGGCAGCGACGGTGGGTCGCCGTTGGCGAGCCTGCTGCCGGGCAAGGACGGTGTACTGTACGGGACCACGCACTTCGGCGGTCAGGCGAGCTGCTCGCTAGGGTGCGGCACAGTGTACTCGGTGACGCCGCCAGCGACCGAGGGCGGCGCATGGGCCGAAGACGTGATTCACACGTTCGCCGACGCGCCTGACGATGGGACTTCTCCTTATGCGGGTCTGACCAGCGCGGAGGGCATGCTCTACGGCACGACGTACGATGGCGGCGCCTGGGGCCAGGGCACGGTGTATTCGCTGACGCCGCCTACGACGGCCGGCGGCCCGTGGACCGAAGCGGTGCTCTACGGTTTCGCCGGCGCGGCGATGGACGACGGCAGTTATCCCGAGGGAGGCGTAGTGGCGGGCAGCGGCGGCATGCTCTATGGCACGACCTTCTACGGTGGAACCGGCACGGCCTGCGCGAATGGTTGCGGCACGGTCTACGCATTGACTCCACCTGCATCACCCGGTGGCGCGTGGGTGGAGAGTGTGATTTACAACTTTGCCGGTGGTGTCGGCGACGGCGCCAATCCGTCGGGCATCACGATGGCGGGCAACGGCGTGCTTTACGGTAACACTTCCGCGGGCGGAAGCTCGGGCAGCGGGACGGCGTTCTCTCTCAATCCACCGGTTTCGGCAGGGGGACGGTGGACTGAGAAGGTCCTGTACAACTTTACGAAAGGGAGCGATGGAGGCGATCCGCAGGGCACACTGGTCATCGGCAGCGGCGGCGTATTGTATGGGACCACGTTCTACGGGGGAAGCGGAAGCTGCGCCGCGACAGGCTGCGGGACCGTGTTCGCGCTGACGGCGCCGACGGTAATTGGCGGCACGTGGACCGAGAGCGTGCTACATGAATTTGCGGGCGGCAGCGATGGTGTGTATCCCGCGGCGAGCGTGTCGATAGGCAGGGGCGGGGTCTTATACGGCACGACCAGGGCGGGCGGGCCGGGGGCTTGCGTGGATGGCTGCGGGACGGTATTCTCGCTGTCTCCTCCGGCGGTGAAGGGGGACGCTTGGATGGAGAAGATACTCTTCAGTTTTGGCGGCGGCGCAAGGGGTTCCAATCCTTCCGCTCGGGTGGTGGTTGGTGGGAATGGGATGCTGTATGGGACGACGGGCGCAGGCGGGCGGTCGAACTCCGGAACGGTGTTTGCGTTGAAGCCGTAGGGGAAGGCGGACTGCGACTGCAGTTCGACGACGCGCATCCCGCGTTGGACCTGATACCCTAAGACGTGCGCGGCTGGTCGCAGTTACCCCGTGAACGCCTGTTGGCCGATGTGTCCCTCTGGTCCGCGGACCTGGCCAATCTCGCAGCAGACATCCAGCGTCTGTCCCCCTGGGCCGACTCCTTCCATTTGGATGCCGCCGATGGACACTTCGTCCCGAGCCTGCTGTTCTTTCCCGATTTGATTCGCGCCATCCGGCCGCGTACCGCGGTGCCTTTTCACGTGCACCTGATGGCCGAGCATCCCGAGCTGCTGGCAGGCCAGTTTCTGGATGCCGGCGCCGACCTGCTCACCGTGCACGTAGAGAACGGCGAGCGTGAAGCCGGCGCGGCGATCGAAGAGGCGAAGCGGTGGGGATGCGGCGCCGGTGTCGCCTTGCAGATCCAAACGCCGGTGCCGGCCGTGCTGCCTTATCTGGATGCAATCGACGTGGTGATTCTGTTGGGCACCGAGGTGGGCGTAAAAGGATGCGACTTAGCGCCGCAGGCGTGCGATAGACTGCGGGAAGCGCGCAGCCTGTTGCGGGAACACGCGAAACACGGTGTGCGCCTCGTCGCGGACGGCGGTATCCGCGCGCACACAGTAAGCGCATTGTATGCAGCCGGCGCCGACGCCATCGTGCCCGGATCACTGGTCTTCCAGGCGACTGACCTGGAAGCTACGTTTGGCTGGCTCCGCAGTCACTCGGCCCCGACAGTTGTATAGGGAACCCAGACCTCCATGCGGGACTGTTCCCGATTGGCCCAGGCATAGTACGGAATGAAGGTCAGCGCGACGACTTTCCCGGGCCGTTCGCCATGTTGCCCAAACGCCTGGTAGAGCGGTTCGCTGCTGAACGGCTGGTCGACCACCGTCCCGCGGTGTTTCAGCACCATAATGCCGCCCAGCAAGTCAGCCTGAAACGCGCTGACAAAGTTTGACCCGTCGTCAAGCAACGAGGCATCGAAGAGATTGAATCCCGGCTGATCGGGCTGCTCCAGGCAATAAACCAGCGGTCCGCGTTCGAGCGCCACGCGCCCGGCATCCTCGCGCACCAGCGGATTGGCGCGCACCAGCCGCGGTCTCATTTCGAACACCACATGCACCTTGTCGCCCGGTTCCCAGCGGCGGTGAATCGCGAAGTATTCGCCGGGTTTGGGCGTCTCCCGCAGCGACCAACCGTCGGCGGTAACCGCGGCGGCGCCGGCCCATGCCGGGATGCGCACGAACACGCTGAATTCGGCCGCGCGAGCCGGATCGACCGTGAGATCCACCGCACCCTTCCACGGATATTCGGTCTGCTGCGCGACCCGGATGCCGATGCCGTTTTCCAGATGCCAATCCAGCGTGGAGTTATGGAACAGGTTGACATACACGCCCTCCGGGCTGGTGCTATACATATATCCGGGCAGTGACGCCAGAATGCGCTCCAGGTTCGGCGGGCAACAGGTGGTGTCGTACCACTCGTTGCGAATCTTCTCGCCCGCCGATTCGAGCGGATTGCGATAGCAATAGAGCGTGCCTGAAAGCGACATGCCCGAGTTGATGCCGTTGTAGAGCGCGCGTTCGATCACGTCGGCAAAGCGCGATTCGCCCAGCGCCAGCAGCATGCGCCAGTTCCACATCATATTTCCGATGGCGGCGCAGCTTTCGCCATAAGCCTGCGCGTTGGGCAGTTCGTACGCCTCTCCGAATGCCTCGCCGGCCTCGCGCGACCCCACGCCGCCGGTGATGTACATCTTACGGTTTACCAGGTCGCCCCACAATGTTTCGAGCGTCTTCAGATATGCGGCATCGCCGGTCTCCATGTAGTAATCCGTGGCTCCGCACGAAGCATACATGGCGCGTACGGCGTGGCCTTCGAACTCGGTGCGCGAGGTGAACGGCTTGCCGCTGAACATATACTGCACCTGCTCGTCGGTCAGGTGCAGGCGCTCGCGCTCGACACCGCTGAGCAGATAACCGGCGAAATCGAGATAGCGGCGGTCGCCCGTGGTGCGGTACAACTCGACCAGCGCCATTTCGTATTCCGGATGTCCGGTGAGCGCAGGCCGCTTCTGCGGGCCGAAGTTATCGATCATGTAATTGGCGAAGCGGATGCCCACGTCGAGCAGCCGGCGATCTCCGGTCGCGCGGTAGTACGCGATGGCTGCCTGGAGTAAGTGGCCCATACAGTACAGTTCGTGGGACCGGTACATTTCCGTGAAGCGTTTCGCCATACGGTCTCCGGACCAGTAAGTGTTCAGGTAACCGCTGGGCTCCTGTGCGGCGGCGATGATGCCGGTGAGACGGTCGAACTCGGCGCGCAGTTTGGGGTCGTCGCCGGACTGCAATACGAATGCGGCGGCTTCCATCCACTTATAGAGGTCCGAGTCGGTGTAGAGCGGGCCGCGACGCGGGACATCCTTCTTGCCCTCCAGGCGCAGAAAGTTATCCACCACGCCGTGCTGCTCCAGTTCCGCCAACATGGTTGGGATGCTCTTGTCTACGTTAATCGCGCGGCGGGTGCTCCAGAAGCCGTCGCCCATTTTCACCGCGCGGATCGGCACGGCGTGCAGCCTGGCATGCGGCGAGTGAGTGTCGGAGACGATACCCTGGGATTGCCAATCGCTATCGGCGCCGAACAGCGCGCACGCGGCAAGCAAGGCAAGAAGATATATACGCATAGCATCCTCTATCTTATGTTGACGCGCCGCTGATCCAGCCGAGGCGCCGGAATGCGTCCAAGGCAGTCTGCGCCACGCGCGCTGCCGAGCTTTTGCCCCCTAGATCGTGCCCCGCGCCTTCGATGACGACGATCTCGTGCGGTCCGGCGAGGGACGCCGTCGCGCTGCGCATTTCGTCGATGGTGCCGAAAGGATCGCGTGTGCCATGCAGGAAGAGCGTGGGTGTCGAGAGCTTCGGAAAATGCGCCGTGCGCTGATCGGCTCGTCCTGGGGCATGCAGCGGGTACGAGCATAGCAGCAAGCCGGCCGCGAGATCGGGCTGCTCCGACGCCACCATGCTGGATTGCCGCCCGCCGTAGGAATGTCCGCCCAGAAAAACCTTGCCGGGCACGCGCTGCTGCAAAGCGCGGACAGCCCGCGCGATGCCGGCGCGATCCTGGGCGGCGATCGCGGGATAGGGCGGCCCCTGCGGACGCGCCTGGCGGAATGGCAGATCGCAGCGGAGCACCGCGATGCCTGCCGCGGCGAATGCGTCGGCGATGGCGACGAGCAGCGGCGCACGGGCATTCGATCCCGCGCCATGGGTCATCACCAGGCCGTGGCCGGTGGGCGCATCGGGCGTATGCAGGAATCCGCGCACCGCGGGGGTGTCTGCGAAGTCTTCAAAGGATGTGACGGGGGACATAGATCCACACTAGCGCGCTGCCTGGCCCTGTTGAGGGGCGTAGGGATTGTACTATTTTTCCAGGTCGCCCGGGCGGTGCTCGTGCGGCTCAACGGTGCGTGCCAGGCTGGTGATGGCTTCCATCATTTGCGCGGCGGTTAGTTCGTTCTGGCCGGCAATAATGGCCAGTGCGCGAATCCTCTCGCCGGTCTTTTTGCCGTCGGCGATCAAAAGCTCGACGGTGCGGCTGAGGGCTTCTTGACGGTCCGCGAGTCTCTCCAGGCGTTCGTCGATAGTCATTGCTTTCTTCCAGTATAATCTGAGCGGCATCTTGAGGCGTGCGCCCCACCACCCACTCTGCCAAAATATAGATGTGCACGCCGCTAAGTTCCGCATAGGCCTCATCCAGATGGCCTGTGCGGTGGACCCCAACGAGAACCTTGCCAAAGCCGAATGGCGCATCCGCGAAGCCGCCGCACTTGGAGCGCAGATCGTCTGCCTGCAGGAATTGTTCCGCTCGCGGTATTTCTGCCGCGAGGAGAACGCCGCACTCTTCGATTTGGCCGAGTCCATCCCTGGCCCGTCCACCCACGCGCTCTGCCGGTTGGCGGCGGAGCTAGGCGTGGTCGTGATCGCGTCGCTGTTCGAGCGGCGCGCGGCAGGCGTGTATCACAACACGGCCGCGGTGATCGACGCCGATGGATCACTTGTGGGCATCTATCGCAAGATGCACATCCCCGACGACCCGCTTTATTTCGAAAAATTTTACTTCACGCCCGGCGATCTTGGATTCCGCAGTTTCGAAACGCGTTTTGGCCGGGTGGCCGCGCTGGTGTGCTGGGACCAGTGGTATCCGGAAGCCGCGCGTCTGGCAGCCCTCGCCGGCGCGCAAGTACTGTTCTACCCAACTGCCATCGGCTGGCATCCGGCGGAGAAGGCAGAGTACGGCGCGGCGCAGGAGGACGCCTGGCGGACGATCCAGCGCGCGCACGCCATCGCCAACGGCGTCTACGTGGCAGCCGTGAATCGCGTGGGCTACGAAGGTCCGCCGGAGCACGGACTGGAGTTCTGGGGCGGCTCGTTCGTGGCCGATCCTTTCGGCCAGGTGGTGGCGCAAGCGCTGCACGACCGCGAGGAGATTTTAATCGCCGAGTGCGATCCGCGGCGTATCGAGGAGGTGCGCCGGAACTGGCCCTTCTTCCGCGACCGCCGCATCGACGCGTACGGCGATATCACGCAGCGCCTGCTCGACTGATGAGGGAAACTCCGCGCGCCTTGGGCTTTCGCATGCCCGCCGAATGGGAGCCGCACGCGGCCACCTGGATCGCCTGGCCGCACAATCGTGACGATTGGCCGGGCCGTTTTGCGCCGATTCCGTGGGTCTGTGCCGAGGTCGTGCGTAAGCTGGCGCGGGTGGAGCGCGTGCGTATTCTGGTGGAGGACGGCGGCGCGGAAGAGGCCGCGCGCCGCGTTCTGCGCAAGGCGGATGCGAATCTGGCGGCGGTCGAATTCTTCCATGCACCCACTGACCGGAGCTGGACCCGCGATTACTGCCCGCTTTTCGTGCGGAGCCGCGCGGGCGAAGTGGCACTGACTAACTGGCGATTCAACGCCTGGGCAAAGTACGACGATTGGAAACGGGACGCTGCCATTCCCGCCAGGCTCGCGGCGGCGCTCAAGCTGCGCGCATGGGAGCCGGGCCTGGTGCTGGAAGGGGGCAGCATCGACATGAACGGGCGCGGTCTGTTGCTGACGACCGAGGAGTGCCTTCTAAGTCCGGTGCAGGCCCGCAATCCGCAACTAACCCGGCGCGCGATAGAGACGGCCCTGCAAGACTACTTAGGCGCGCGGCGAGTCATCTGGCTGCACAACGGAATTGCGGGCGACGACACACATGGCCACGTGGACGACTTGGCGCGCTTCGTCAACCCCGAGACAGTGGTGATCGCCTCCGAGCCGGACCGCTCCGACGCCAATTACGAACCACTGCGCGAGAATCTTGCGCTACTGCGTAAGCTGCCACTAAGGGTAGTGAAACTGCCGATTCCCGCTCCGCTGATCTTCAACGGCCGCCGCCTGCCCGCCAGCTATGCCAACTTCTATATTGCGAACGGCCTGGTGCTGGTTCCGACGTTCAACGATGCGAACGACCGCCTCGCCCTGAACACGCTGGCGCGTCTATTCCCGGATCGGGAAGTAACCGGCATCAACGCAGTAGAGTTAGTCTGGGGACTGGGCACGCTGCATTGCATGACGCAGCAGCAGCCGGGATAAGGAGACAGGAGTCAGGAGTCAGGAGACAGGAGTCAGGAGACAGGAGTCAGGAGACAGGAGTCAGAAGGGCTGCTTCCACGGCTTCTGACTTCTGTCTTCTGCCTCCTGACTCCTGTCTCCTCACTTAGTCCCCGCCACGGCCTCCTTCAGCAATCGCTCCTGGCTGCTCACCGCGCGTTTGCCGCCGGGCAGGGTGCGGCGCGCGTAAGTTCCATCGCTTTTCATTTGGCGGCCTTTCAGCGTATCGGCAAAGTATACGGCCAGTATCTCATCGCGCACATGCCGGATCAGGTCCGTTCCTTCCAGCGGGAATAACACCTCCACGCGGTGGTCGATATTGCGTGGCATCAAGTCGGCGCTGCCCAGGTAAATCTCTTCTTTCCCGCCGTTGCGGAAATAGTAAATGCGGCTATGTTCCAGAAAGCGGCCCACTACGCTGAGCACCTGTATGTTGTCGCTGATGCCGGGAACGCCCGGCCGTAAGCAACAGATGCCGCGCACCAGGAGATCTACCTTGACGCCGGCTTGCGATGCCATATAGAGCAAGCGGATCACCTGCGGGTCCACCAATGCGTTCATCTTGAAAATCAGATGACCCTTCTCGCCCTTGGCCTGCAAAGCAATCTCGCGTTTGATCAGGGCCTCGAAGCGTTCGCGCAGGTTCACTGGCGATACCAATAGCTTCTGATAGTCTTTCTTGGCGGAATAACCGGTCAGATAGTTGAACAGGTCAGTCGCGTCCGATCCCAACTCGTCGTCGCAGGTGAGCATGCCGATGTCAGTATACAAATGCGCAGTCACCACGTTGTAATTGCCCGTTGCGAGGTGGATGTAACGGCGTATGGCGCCCGCTTCCCGGCGCACCACCATCAGCAGCTTGCAATGCGTCTTGAGCCCCAACAACCCGTAAACCACGTGCACGCCTTCTTTTTCCAGCGCGCGGGCCCATTCGATGTTACTTTCCTCGTCGAAGCGCGCTTTCAATTCCACCAGTACGGCCACCTGCTTGCCCTCTTCATTGGCATCCAGCAACGCTTCGACGACGGGAGAGTTCCGCCCGATACGGTACAGCACCATCTTGATGGCCAGCACGTTGGGATCTCTAGCCGCCTTTTTCAGGAAATCGACAACCGGCTGGAAGGAATCGAAGGGATGATGCAGCAGGATATTCTGGCGGCGGATCAGGGCGAAGACATCTTCGTCCGCGTTGGCCGCAACCAGCGGCTTGGGAACGGCGGGCAGAAAGGGAGCGTCTTTCAGATCCGGCCGGTCGAGCGCATAAAGGCTCATGAGGCGGCTGAGGGACAGCGGGCCGTGCACGCGATAAACCTGGCTGGCATCGATTTCCAGGTTGTTCATCAGGATATCGAGGATGTGCGCGGGCATGTCGTCGGAAACCATCAGCCGCACCACGCTGCCGAAGCGCCGCTGCCGCACGCCCTCCTCAATGGTCTCGAGCAGATCCTCGGCTTCCAGTTCCTTGATGGCGATATCAGCGTCGCGCGTGACGTGGAACGGATGCGCCTCAATCACGTCCATGCCGTGAAAAAGCTCGGGCAGGTTGGCCGAAATCGCCTGCTCCAGCCACACAAAAGTCTCCTCGCGTGGGGCACGTTTGCGGCTCTTCCGGCGGGGTCTCTTCAGCGGAACGAACTGCGGCAGGGAGTCGGGCACCTTTACCCGCGCGAAGTGTTCGACGCCGTCCTTGTCGCGAATCAGCACGGCGAGATTCAGACTCAGGTTGGAGATATGCGGAAACGGACGGCCCGGATCGAAAGCCAGCGGCGTCAATACTGGAAAGACCGTCTCCCGGAAATAGGAGTCCGCCACGGCCAGTTGCTTCTCAGTGAGCTCGGCGTATTCCAGAATCTTAATGCCGGCGTCGGCGAGCGCAGGCAGAAGTTGATCGTGCAGACACTTGTGCGCTTCGCTCAGCAGTTTCTTCACTTCGCGGCGGATGGCCACCAACTGGGCTGTCGGATGCATACCGTCCGGGCCGACATCCAGGATTCCGGCGTCTACCTGATCGATGAGGCCAGCCACGCGCACCATGAAAAACTCATCCGTGTTGGACCCCACGATGGAAAGAAATTTCACGCGCTCGAGCAGTGGATTTCGCTCGTCCTGCGCTTCCTCCAATACCCGGGACTGGAAGGAGAGCAGGCTAAGCTCCCTGTTGATGTAGAGCTGCGAGGAATTCAGGGGCGGGATATCCGGGGCCGGCGCATTTTTTGCGGGCGCCGGGGCAGAGCTGTTTTTCTTGGGTGTCATACGCTGCGCCGGAGGCACGTCTGTTCAGTTTAGCGCGATCCGCTGTCTTCCCTCACAAAAGGTACGCTGTCCTCGAAATGGAAACGGAAGCTGGCCACGGTCACCGGCCCGCGGTCGCGGTTGTAGCCTGGATTCCAGATATGTTGCACGTCGGCGGCTATGTACACACCGCGCCAGAGATGCGCGGTGTAATAGGCTTCAATGATCTGCTCCAGGCTGAGTTGAGCGCGCCGTCGCCCAGCAGGAATCCGAGGCCGCCGAGCGCCAGGTAGCGGCGATGGTCGCCCGAGATAGCGTCGATCATCACAGCCACGCCGGCCTTGTCATTCTTGCGCCGCCAGGCCCGTCCGCGCAGGTCCGAACCGAGGGAAACCTGGCGGTCTACTTCGGTGTAAGCGAACGATTCGTTGCGTCCGTCGTTCCAGCCGGCGCGCCCATAAACCCGCCACATGGCCGTCAACTCCTGCTCCAGGTTCAGCCCAAAGCCGTACTTCACACGACCCTGCTCGCGATACTCGATAATATTCGGGACGGGATCCTTGCCGGATAGGTATCCGTCGATGGCCTCGCTGTAGCTGCCCATGTTGGCGTGATTGATAAATGACAGCAGGCGGATGACGCTTTGCCGTTTTGGAAAAGCCGAGGGATGCAACTCCACCTCGAAGTTTTCGCCGCGGGCGCGCGCCAGGTCCCAATCCAGCTTGATGCCATTGGCCACCGTGGGCATCAGCATTTCTCCAAAACGCGCTGCCCAGTTCTTGTCGTAATACTCCATCACCAGGCCGTAAGTGTAGCCCCTGGTATCGGCGGCATAATCGTAGGCGGCGTTGTTATCCGCGGCCCAGTTCATGAATTGCAGATGTCGCTGCCGATGCTGTTTAAATCGAAGAAATCCACAGTGCTCATCTTGCCCAGGCGGATCTCCAGACGGCGCACCGGCACGCGCGTGGCCAGCCCCAAAGGGCCTTTCGCCGCATCGATATAATCGCGGCTCAGCGGTATCGTCTGGTGGATCATTACCCGGGATACGTACGGCAACTGCGAAAGGCTGGGGTTGCGGACTACGTCCAGATTGGGGAATCCGGCTACTCCCAGAGCATTGCTGAGTCCGGTGCCGCCGGCGCTTTCCAGGTCGAAAATGAAGTCCGTCGTGGGCGTGAGGCGAACGCCGGTGTAGAGGGTAATCACCCGCGAACTGGCCAGATCGCTGCCCGGCGTCAGTCTGTTCGGCCCGCTGTAATCGGCGAGGAACGGGGGTTGGTATCGAGCGATGCGCATCCGATCTACGGGGGCTATCTCTCGGTGGAGTTGAAGGGGCAGGGAGGCGAAACGCTGCGGTCATATCTGGTGACGCCGCGGCGCTTTGGTCCTGAAGACATTGGGCGGAATCTATGCGGCCAGGTCGTGCGCAAACTGGTGGAAGTTCTGAAATGAAAGGTCGCACATGAAGAAGCGTCTCGCGGTCGCCTGGCTGTGCGCGCTCACGCCAGTCATCGGCGCGGATCTGACCGCGGCCGGCGCTACATTTCCGCTTCCTATTTACGCGAAATGGTTCGATTCGTTCTCTGCGCGCTGGCCGTCAGTCCGGATCCAGTACCAGGCCGTGGGTTCGGAAGAAGGCATCCGCCAGTTGCGCGCCGGCACGGCGGATTTTGCGGCTTCGGACATACCTCTGACAGACCAACAGATCGCTCGGTTCAGCGGCGGCGTACTGCACTTTCCGAGCGTGTTGGGAGCGGTGGTACCCATTTACAACCTGCCGTCGGTAGCGCGCGACCTGCGTTTCACGCCCGATACGCTGGCCGCCATATTCCTGGGGCGCATTCGCAAATGGAACGATCCCGCGCTGCGCGCCGTAAATCGTGGCGTGCGCCTGCCCGATACCGAAATCGTGGTGGTGCACCGCGCGGACGGAAGCGGAACTACTTTCGTGTGGACCGACTACCTTTCCAAAGTAAGTGAGGCTTGGCGGCGCATGGTGGGAGCAGGCGCGGCCGTGCCCTGGCCCACCGGGGTGGGCGCCGAACGCAACGAAGGCATGGCCGATCTGGTTAGTCGGACTTCCGGCTCTTATTGGTTACGCGGAATTCATCTACGCGGTGCAGCGTCGGCTGGCATATGGACTGGTCCGCAATGCCGCGGGTAAGTTCGTACAGGCTAGCTTGGAGGCAGTGCCTAAGGCTGTACCGGCAACTGACCTCCCCGAGGATTTTCGAGTTTCGATAACCAACGCGGCAGATCCGGATGCTTACCCGGTGGCCACGTTCACTTACCGGCTGGTACCCGCACGGATTGCCGAGCCAGCGAAGAAGCAAGCCATCAGCGAATTTCTGGCATGGATGCTTACGTCCGGCCAGCGGCAAGCCGGCGCTCTGGGTTACGTGGCGCTGCCCGAGTCAGTAGTGGCCAGGGCGCGCCAGGCTATCGCGAAAATCAGGTAGCTGTGTACGGCGAACTGAAGTTCGCCGCAGCACGCTGAAGCGTGCGCCACATCGAAATCAGTCGATGTAATCGTACGCGACCAGCGTCAGAAATTCCGGAAAGTCACCACTCGTCATCATCTGTTCATACAGACGCGCCGCGCGCGCGAGTGGCTCGCCGCCGATCGTGCCGCGCAGGCCCTCGACTACATCTGCAATGGTGGCCTTCACCAGATCCGCGGTCACCGGCCGGCCGTCATTCAAACGAGCGCCATGCTTCACCCACTGCCAGACCTGCGCGCGGCAAATTTCGGCAGTGGCCGCATCCTCCATCAAGTTATAAATGGGGACACAACCATTGCCGCGCATCCACGCCTCCAGGTATTGGATGCCTACGTCGATGTTCCATCGCAAGCCGGCCTCAGTGATGTCGCCGGCGGGTACGCTTAACAGGTCCGCCGCAGTAACCGCGACCTCCGGCCGCTTCTGCAATTGATTCGGACCCGGCATGTGCGCATCGAAGATTTCTTTAGCGACGGGCACTAGGCCGGGGTGCGCCACCCAGGTGCCGTCGTGTCCGGCGAGCACCTCGCGCAGTTTGTCTTGCCGCACTTTCGCGAGCGCCTGTTCGTTCGCCCCCGGATCGTTCTTGATCGGAATCTGCGCCGCCATGCCGCCCATGGCGTGCACGCCGCGGCGATGGCATGTCTCAATCAGCAGATGCACGTAAGAGCTAAGGAAATGCCGCTCCATGGTGACCTGCGCGCGATTCGGCAGCACGAAGTCCGGCCGGTTCCGGAATTTTTTGATAAAGCTGAAGATGTAATCCCACCGCCCACAGTTGAGACCGGCGGAGTGCTCGCGTAACTCATAGATGATCTCGTCCATCTCAAATGCAGCCAGGATCGTCTCGATCAGCACGGTCGCCCGAATGGTGCCCCGCGGGATCCCGAGTTCCTTCTGGGCAAAGTGGAATACATCGTTCCACAGGCGCGCTTCCAGGTGACTCTCCATTTTCGGCAGATAAAAGTACGGCCCGCTCCCCTTAGCCATCAAGGTCTTGGCGTTATGGAAAAAGAACAGACCAAAATCGAAGAGACTGCCCGAGATGGGCCGTCCATCCACCAGGCAGTGCTTCTCATGCAGGTGCCATCCGCGCGGGCGCACCATCAAAACAGCCGTGCGCGCACCCAATTCATAGCGCTTGCCTTCGGGACTGACATACGCGATCGTGCCCTTCACGGCATCGCGCAGGTTAAACTGCCCGTCGAGATTATTTCGCCACGTGGGCGAATTCGAATCTTCGAAATCCGCCATGAACACGCTCGCGCCCGAATTCAGGGCATTGATGATCATCTTGCGGTCCACGGGCCCCGTGATTTCGACGCGGCGGTCCGCGAGATCGGCCGGAATCGGCGCCGCGACCCAATCGGTGTCACGTATCCATGCGGTTTGCGGCAGAAACTGTGGCATTCCACCACAATCGATCTCCTGCTGGCGCGCGCGCCGGAGAGTGAGCAGTTGCTGGCGGCGGTCCTCGAAGTTCCGGGCGAGGCCTTTCAGAAACACCATAGCTTCTGGCGTGAGAATAGTGCGGTCGGCTTCGCGAAGAGGCGCGGCGACCTGAATAGTTTCCAATTCAGCTTTCGGCATAGTCGCTCTCAATCGTAGGTTAGCTCCATCGTACCTGCCACAACAATCCGATCGTCCAATTCGGACCACTCGTCCGATATGTCCTGCAACATTTCCCTTTTTGCGGAAAGCGCGATCTACTGCAGTATGGAGGGTGCGCATTTCAAAATGTTGAACAACGGAAAACATGAAAACGGACACCACGATACCTTGCACCACTGGGGCACTGCCGCGCGTTGGGAGGGGATTACGCGATTGTATACTCCTGAAGATGTCGAGCGTTTGAGCGGTTCGATTCAGATTGAATACACTCTTGCTCGAATGGGCGCGGAGAGGCTGTGGAATCTGCTGCGCACTGAGTCTTATATCCCGGCTTTGGGCGCGCTGACCGGCAATCAGGCCGTGCAGCAGGTACAAGGCGGGCTGAAAGCCATCTATGTGAGCGGCTGGCAGGTGGCCGGCGATGCGAATGTGTCGGGCCAGATGTATCCGGACCAGAGCTTGTATCCGGTCAATAGCGTTCCCACACTCGTGCGGGCTATTAACAACGCGTTTATGCGAGCCGACCAGATCCATCACTCGAACGGCCGCAAAGGTGCACACTGGTTCGCTCCGATCGTGGCGGATGCGGAAGCCGGTTTTGGCGGCCCGTTGAACGCCTTCGAACTGATGAAGTCCATGATCGAAGCGGGCGCCGCCGCGGTGCATTTCGAAGATCAACTGGCTTCCGCAAAGAAGTGCGGACATATGGGCGGCAAGGTGGTCGTGCCCACTTCCGAGTTTGTGCAAAAGCTGGTGGCCGCGCGTTTCGCCGCGGATGTCATGGGCGTTCCCACGATCCTGATCGCACGCACCGATGCCAATAGCGCGGGGCTGCTGCTGAACGACATCGATCAGCGTGACAAGCCGTTCTTGACAGGCGTGCGCACGCCCGAGGGCTTCTTCGGCTTCCGCGGCGGAATTGAGGCGGCCATCGCCCGAGGCCTCGCCTATGCTCCGCATGCCGATATGATTTGGTGCGAAACTTCCGAGCCGAACCTTTCCGAAGCGCGCCGCTTCGCGGAAGCCATCCACGCCAGATATTCGGGTAAGTTACTTGCGTATAACTGCTCACCGTCCTTTCATTGGAAGAAGAAGCTGGATGACACGACGATCGCCAGGTTTCAAATGGAGCTGGCGGCCATGGGTTATAAGTTCCAGTTTGTTACGCTGGCCGGCTTTCATGCGCTGAACTTGAGCATGTTCCAGTTAGCCAAAGAGTACGCCGCAAACGGCATGGCGGCTTATTCCAAGTTACAGGAGCTGGAGTTTGCGAGCGCGGATGCGGATGGGTACTCCGCGATCAGGCATCAGACTTTCGTGGGTACCGGTTACTTCGACGAAGTCGCACAAGCTATTTCCGGAGGTAAGTCTTCTACCACCGCTCTGCGAGGTTCGACCGAAGAAGCGCAGTTTGCGTTTGTGCCCGGCGGCAAATGCGCCGAAGGCGAAGTGCCCCCGTGCGGCATGGAAGGTCAATGCTGAGGTTAATGTGACGGGTGGGGCAGGCGCCCACGCCTGCGCGCGACGTCCACGTCGCGCCAAATGGCGGGCCTGGAGACCCGCCGCAGGACTGGAGTCCCGCCCTACATCTAATTACGCAGGGACGCGCCAGCGAGGCCAATTGCGGCACTGAACTGAACGCGTCCCTCGACCAGGCTACTATCACCAGACTATAGCTTTCCAAAGCCGCTGGGTATCCTGTCAATAGAGTATTTTCCAGCCGCTTTCCTTGGATATCCCAGCCCGTCACCGCCCCAAATCTACCCAATAGGCGGTATATGATCGAAGTAGCCGGGTTGTTACCTTAACGATGGAGCCTGAGGAAACCAAAGACGCCGTGGTTTTCAAACGAAGCGTGCAGCCTCTCCAGTGGGGCGCGCAAGTCGTTCTGCTGGCAAGTTTTGGCGGCATGCTCGGACTGATGCTGTTCGCCGGGATCGACTCGCTGCGCGCCTTGCGGCAGATTCAGTCGCATAATGTCCAAATCCGGCAGACGTTCCTGGTGCGCAATCGCGCCCTGGAGGAGATCCGGTCGGCACTGTACCAGTCGGGTACATTTACGCGCGATTATCTGCTCGAGCGGGATGCCGTGCGCGCCGAGACATACCGCGCCAGCCTGCAGCAGGTGCGCGGCGAAATGGATGCAGCGCTGGCGCGTTACGCGCGGTCGTTCGACGCCGGCGAACAAGCGCCCTTTCAGGCTCTGGAGGCGCGCATCGCCGATTATTGGAAAGTGCTCGATCCGATCTTCCATTGGGATGCCGCGGAGAAGTTAGATCGCAGCGACGCTTTCATGCACGAAGAACTCTTTCCGCGGCGGGCCACGACGCTCGAAATCGCGGATCGGATCGCTGCCGCAAACGAGCAGGAACTCAATACGGGCGATGAGCGCCTGAAGGAGATTTTTGACCGCTTCCGCTACCGGCTGGGATGGATGCTGGCCCTCACCCTGGGAATCGGAGTGGTGCTGGCGGCGGCCACCATGCGGCACATCCTGCGCCTGGCCCGTGACGCCGAATTGCGTTATCGCGAGGTAGCCCTGACGCAAGGTAAGCTGAAGGAGCTTTCCGCGCGGCTGGTGGAGGCGCAGGAGGAGGAACGTCGGGCCATTTCGCGCGAATTGCACGACGAAGTCGGCCAGTCGCTTAGTGCATTGCTGATGGAACTTGGCAACCTGGGAGCCGTGGCGCCCTTCGACGCCGAACTGCGCAGCCATGTGGAATCCATCCGCAAGCTGGCAGAGAGCAGCGTGAGCGTGGTGCGCAACATGGCGCTGCTGCTGCGTCCCTCGATGCTTGACGACCTGGGCCTGGTGCCCGCTTTGCAATGGCAGGCGCGCGAGATTTCCAAGCGCACCGGCATGGTCGTTACCGTGGACGCCGAGACGGTGGCCGACGACCTGCCCGAAGAGCACAAGACATGCGTCTATCGCGTAGTGCAGGAGGCGCTGCACAACTGCGCGCGGCATGCCTTTGCGCGCAGCGTGCGCATTGAAGTGGCGCAGGACACCGGGTGCATTCGGTTGCATGTTGTCGACGACGGCCATGGGTTCGACAGCACGCACACGCGCGGCATGGGCCTGTTGGGAATCGAAGAGCGCGTCACGCACCTGGGCGGCACGTTCCATCTGGAATCGGAGCCCGGCCATGGCGCCAGCCTGGATATTGAAATCCCGCTGGCTGCGCGGCCGGTGGAGGCGATTGCATGACTCCTGTGCGTATCGTGCTGGCCGACGATCATACGGTCATGCGCAATGGCCTGAAACTGCTGCTGGAGCGCCAGCCGCACTTACAGGTGGTGGGAGAAGCGGCGGACGGACGGCAGGCGGTGGCGCTCAGCGAGTCGGCCAATCCGGATGTGGTCATCATGGATATCGGCATGCCGAATCTGAACGGCATTGAAGCGGCCCGCCAGATCGTCAATCGCAGTCCGCGGACCGCTATCGCCATTCTCAGCATGCATTCCGACGAGAGCTATGTAATCCGCGCGTTGAAGGCCGGCGCGCGCGCCTATCTGCTGAAGGATTCCGCCGAAGCCGACCTGCTGGCGGCCGTGCGCGCGCTGACCGAGGGTAAGTCATTCTTCAGCCCCGCGATCAGTAAGATCCTGGTCGAGGATTATATGCGGCAGTTAGAGAGCCGCGGTGCGGAGGATACTTATGAGCTGCTCACTAACCGGGAGCGGGAGATATTACAGCTTCTGGCGGAGGGGCGTACTAACAAGGAAGTCGCTAACATGCTGAATCTCAGCTTGTACACGGTGGAGACTCATCGCACCCATATACTGCAGAAGTTGAATCTGCATAGCGTGCCGGAATTGATTCTGTACGCCGTACGCAAGGGAATCATTGCATAAGTGGGGCGGGCACTCGGCCTGGGTGCGGCTCAAGGGTTGAGGAAGATCACGAATTGATCGAGACGCATGGCGGTCTGAAAATCGCTATACAGACTCAGCCGCTTCCAGTCGCCGGGGCAGCCCAGACACGCGACGGCGCACGCAACTGCGCTGACCGGTTGCGCGTATCGCGCGGAGACGTTTTGTACACCGGTGTGGATGAATCTGGTTTCGGGCCGCCTCTCCCGCAACAGCGCCTGCAGAGGATACTCCAGTTGAAAGTCCGTAATATCGATACCTACTACACGGCAGTGCGAACCGGCAAGCAAGTCAACCGCCTTTCGGTAGGAAGCCTGGTCATCCCACTGATTCATGTCCGCGAAATACTGCACGCTCCTGGGCGCGCGCAGAACACTCCTGGGCCCCTTGAGCGGCCGGACCCAATTCTCGGTCAGCGGCCGCCGCGCGTTGCTCAACAGTAGCAGACAGATCAAAAGTTGTGCCAGTTGGGCAGACCATCGCCGGACCGGCCCCGATGCCTGTCCGCCGGTTTCACCGATGACGCCGGCCAACGGTGCGCTCAGCACGAAGAGCGGAAGCAAAAGCCGGGCCATGAAGGGCTGCCATTTGAGATACGCGCAGAAGGCCGTGAATGCGCAGAAAAGCGCGAGTAGATACAACGGCCGCTGGCGCTCGCGACGGCGGAGCGCCCGCAGAATCAAAACACACGCGATCGCCAGAATGATGGCGAGATGCCAGGGATTCGGCGCATTGGCTTCGTGGTTGGCGTTCCTGGGAGGAGCGAAGGAACTACCTCGCCAGGTGGTTCGAGGATCGTTCACGTCGATGCCTAAGCGCTGATGCGCTCGCAACACGAAGTGGTAGACTCCCTCATTCCACGCTGCGCCGCGCGCGCCGAGCTGCTCGGAGAGATTTCGCAACATGTTCGATGCCGTCTGCTTCCAGCCAAACGTTTCGTTGCGCCAACGGAAATAACCATCACCCTGAGCGGAGTCGAAGCCCATGATGGACCCGCTCAACCGGTAGTTCCGGAGATACTGCGGCGCGTTGAGGGCGAGGCCAGTGGCGACCGCGATCACCGCGCCAGCCGCCAGCCGCCTTTGCGATTTGCCGGCCCGCGCGAGAAAGATTGCGGCCAGGGGCCAGGGAGCGAACAGATAGGCGGTGGCCTTCGTAAGCAGGGCCAAGCCGAGAGCGGCGCCCAGCAATACCGCGTCGATCGAACTATAAGTCCGGGTGAAACGGAGTGCGAAATAGACTGCGGTAATCAACCACATGGCCATCCAGTAGTCGTTCTTGGCTCCGGAACTCGCCAGAATCCCAGCTGGGAGGGTCGCACAAAACAGCGCGGCCAAGGCCTGCCCGCGTTTTCCGGCGCCGGACATCCGAGCTGCCGACGAGACCGCGACGATACTGGCGAGCGATGCGAACCACGCTACGAAGTTAACCAGCCGGTCGCCGCCCGATAGCACGTAGGTGTGCAGCATCGTGTATTCAGCCAGCGGCTGCAACATGATCTGGTTGAGGTACGGCGTGGGAAAGAATCGCACGCTCGATTGTTCCGCCCAATAGACCACGCGGGGCATGTGGTAGGCCATCGCGTCGGCGCTATTCGGCGGACTGAAAGCCGCAGTCACCGCGCTGAGCGCCAGAATAATGGCGATTCCGGCAGAGCAGAGCAGCACGATAGCATCCGCGTTTAGGGACGCTGGGGTGACGCGGAAGCGGGGTCGCTGCCGGATCGAAAGAACTAACGCAACCAATAGAACAGCGCTCCAGCAGAGGATCAGCGGGCCGCGCCGGATCGCGCCGATCAGGCCCAGCCCCTCGGTGATCGCAACCAGAACCACGCCGAACACGACCAGCGCCCGCAGGAAACGGTCGCGAAACCCTTCACCCTCGACAGCCGCCAGCAGCGCGGCCAAGACCGTCAGCAACAGGCAAACAGTCATCGGTTAGCGCGCCACCCCCAAATAATACGATTATTATCACTTCAATTCCCAACGGCGGCCGCGAAGCATTGTCGCAAGCCCGGGTTCATCGGGCGTTACCATGTTGACATATGCCCGATCTCTTCTCCCCTCTGACCATTCGCGGCATCACTTTTCGCAACCGCATCGCGGTCTCGCCGATGTGCGAATACTCGAGCGTCGACGGCTTTGCCAATGACTGGCACCTGGTGCATCTGGGAAGCCGCGCGGTAGGCGGCGCCGGCCTGGTAATCACCGAAGCCTCCGCGGTGGAGGCGCGCGGGCGCATCTCACCCGCCGATCTGGGGATTTATCGCGACGAGCACATTGAAATGCTGGCACGCATCGCGCGCTTCATCCGCGAGCAAGGCGCCGTACCGGGCATCCAGCTGGCGCACGCCGGCCGGAAGGGCAGCACGTGCGTACCGTGGGAAGGCGGCGCGGTGATTCCGGAATCGGCAGGCGGCTGGCGGACTGTCGCGCCGAGTCCCATACCCTTCCGCGATGGAGAGCCCACGCCAGTTGAGTTGACCACCGTCGAAATTCGAGCGATCGCAGGCGCATTTGCGGCAGCCGCGCGGCGGGCTCTCGCCGCCGGATTCGAAGTCGTGGAAATTCATGGCGCACACGGTTATCTGATTGGCGAGTTTCTTTCGCCGCTGGCGAACCGCCGCAAGGACGAGTATGGCGGCTCATTCGAAGGCCGTATCCGTTTTGCGCTGGAGGTGGCCGCCGCGGTACGCAGCGCCTGGCCCGAGCACCTGCCTTTGTTCATGCGCATCTCGGCGGTCGACTGGGTGGAGGCTGGCTGGCAGATCGAGGATTCCGTGGAATTGGCCGGCCGTCTGCGCCCGCTGGGCGTTGACCTGATCGATTGCTCGTCGGGCGGCATCGTGCCATATGCGAGGGTCCCCGTGGGGCCTGCCTACCAGACGCCTTTCGCCGAACGCATCCGGCGCGAAACCGGCATCCTGACGGGCGCGGTGGGGATGATCACGGAGCCGCATCAGGCCGATGGCATTGTGCGCGCCTGCCAGGCGGACTTAGTGCTGCTGGCGCGCGAGTTTCTGCGCGATCCATATTGGCCGCTGCACGCGGCGAAGACGCTGGGCGCACCAGCCGCGGTCCCGAAGCAATATGGCCGGGCGTTTGCATGAGTTGGGCGGCAACCAGGAGCGCAGCCGCTCCAACTCCTTCTTATAGGTTATAGGTTTCGAATTCCTTCTTGCGTTCCTGGCGGGCCTCTTCGCCGTTCCGTACCGTGCACATCCAGTGCGCAGCAACGTTGATGTGCGATGCGCATACGTCCCTTTCTGCCGCTGGACGTGGGCGCGGCGTAGGGCTACTCCTCGTTGTGCCCAGCAAGCGCCCGGGCCAAGTTCACACACGGTTCGTCTTCGCCAACCGAATTCCGGCCTCTGTATCCAGCCGACCGTCTTCCGTATCGCTCTCTGTATCCTTTTCATACCCCACTGTGGCCGCAGGCCAGGGATGTTCACACCACGAGCCGCCGCCCAGTCTATTGAAAACAAACGACCACACTCAGTCGCGCACTCGGTCCGCCGAAACATCCGTGCTACTCTCCAACCGGAAGGCCAATCTGCCACCCCAAATCTTCAAATGCGGGCACTCAGCCCCATCCGAACTTCTCGTATCCCAAACAAACAACACGAGATCCCAGGAAGATTGGCTTTGTTCGGTGGATTCTTCCCCCAAACCCAAATGCCCGCGCCAGCGAAACAGCCACAGTGAGCCAGCGAGTCAAGCTCTCACGCGCAGCGCATCAGCGCCGCTGCAGATCGCCCCGACGTCTCAGGCCTTTTCATTTGTGGCGCATTTCCGGCCGGCCAATAGGCGGGACAGGCCTGCGCGGGTCCCCCAGGACCCGCACTGCGCGCAACGGAATCAGTGTATTCCGGGAAGATTATGTGGCATTGCGCTTTAGTTAGGGTCGCTTCCGGGCGGCCCCCGGGGCCCGGCGAACTTCTGTTCGCCGACCGGCAGGGATGGCCGCCGTGGCCAGCGGTGGGGCGCGCAAACCGGGACTTCGGTTCTACGCCAATCTCCCTAAGTAAAGATTTCTCCGCCGCCGTCCGGCCCATTCCGCCGATATGCCCATTGTAGGCAGCAAGAGCCGCCACCCCGGCAAGACGCCGGGAAAAACCAAGGAATAAGGATTATCCGATGATTTCTCTTCAAACGAATATCGATTCTCTAGTAGCACAGCAGAACCTGAACACCAACAGCGTGTTTCAGAGCAACACCATTCAGCAGTTGACTTCCGGCTACCGGATCAACTCTTCGGCCGACGACGCCGCCGGTTTGGCGGTCGCCAACGCGGACCGCGACCAGATCTCGCAGATCACCCAAGGCGTGGCCAACGGCAACAACGGCACCGCGCAGCTCCAGATCATGGACGGCGGCATGAGCAACATTTCGCAGATCCTGGACCGGCTGCAGACCCTGGCGACGGAGGCGGCGTCGTCCACCTCCACGGCGACCAGCCGGTCGAGCCTGAACCAGGAGTTCCAGACGGACATCACGGAACTGAACCGGCAAGCGCAGGCCATCGGGCTGAACACTGGTGGCAGCTTCGCAACCACGATGGACGTCTATCTGGGCGGCGGAGCCGGCTCAACAACCGCGGCAGCGGCGGCTGATGGCCAAGTGCAGGTCAACCTCTCCAAATCCGCGGTGGATGCCCAAGCCCTGGGTCTTACGGGCATGCAGGTGGTGGCCGGCACGCAGGACATCTCGACCAGCTCGACCACGCATTCGGTAGACCAAATTGTGACCAACAACGCGAATAATACGGCCACGGCCGGTACCACCGTTTTCTACCTTTCGGGGCCCGGATTTTCCGATAACCAGAAGGTCGCGCTGTCGGTGAACCTGGCTGGGGTCAGCGATACCAACACCCTGGTCACGGCCATCAACAACGCCATCACTTCCGCCTCCAACAGCACGGCGCCGGCGGATCAGGCCTTGAAGAATGCCAACATCATGGCCTCGGTCAATACCGACGTCAATGGTGGCCAGGAACTGGCCTTCAGCTCCAGCACATCGGCCTTCCAGGTGCAAGCCGGAGACCAGATGGCCAACGCCCTGATGGGCAACTTCTCTGGGGGTTCCACGGGTACGGCAGTCGCCACGACCGTGGTCGGCGGAGCCACCAACGCACTGGGAACGACGCCCTTCAACCCGACCGGCGTGACGGTGCAGATCGGGGGCGCCGGCCTGGCCAGCCCGGTCGCCATTACCTTCGGGTTGTCAGTCACAACGTTGACGGCGGCCATCAACTCCCTACAGACGCAGGTACAGAACAATACCTCATTGCAGGCGGCCGGCATCAGTGTCAGCGGCACGCCCGGCAGCGCCCTGACTTTCACCAGCGCCACGGGCCAGACCTTCACAGTCCAGGCCACCGGCGATACAGGCAATGTGCTCGGTTTGGGAGGTCTGAATACCTCCTCATCGGCGGGCTCTCCCGCGTTCTACAGCACCATCCAGGGTAGCGCGCCGAGCACCGGCAACGGTCTGGCGACCGTCGGGTTCTCTCTGAATGGCGGGCCAACCGGAGGCGGAACCGCAGCCACCATCGCCGGCATCGCCCCCACCGGCATCACGGTGGGCGCTACGGTGAACACCTCCGGATTGGGCACTCTCACCTTAAGTGTCAATGGCACTTCGGTCGGCGTGAACTTCGTCAACGACGCCAATAAGGGCGCGACCGAAACTCTGGCCAATGTGGTGAAATACATCAACAACCAAGTGAACGCAGCCATGGGTTGGGGCAGCAGTGTGCAAACGGCCGCCGTCACCGGCGCCGGCGCAACTTCCACCATCACCCTAACCGATCCGTACGCCAACTCGAATTCCAGCCTGAGCGTCACCACCAACGCGACCGCGACGGCGCTTGGCTTGACCGGCTCCAACACTGGGACCGGCGCCATCGGAAACTCGATTACGTTGAACCTGGCGGGCGGGGACGCCACCAGCGCAGCCTACACCAGCACCACCCCAGCCTCGGCTAACGTCATCACATCCGGCGCCAACGCCGCGTTGAACTTCAGCATCGACGGCCAGGCGGTTGTGGCGTCGTTCGCCAACGACGTGAATAAAGCCGGAACCGCAGCGGTCTTCACCGGCGGCACCATCGGCGCCAACGCGAACACCGGCGCGCTGCAGGCTCAGGCGGCGGTTGTCACCGGAAGCGTGCTCGGAGGCAGCGGGGCCTCCACGATAGACACCAACGCGCTCACCACGCTGACGGTCAATGTCGATGGCCTGGGCGCCACGGCCATCGCCTTCGGCAGCGACACTAATCAAGGCGGAGCTGAGGCCCTGACGAACGTTGCGGCCTATATCAACAGCACGCTGGATACCGCATACAGCACCAGCGCAAACTATGCCGACGCCAGCAGCGGCTCCCTCGTGATCACCAGCCAGACGGCGGGTACCAGCTCATCCGTGGCGGTGACCGACAGCGCCACTTCGGAGGCACTCGGCCTGACTAACGCCATCCAGGGTGACGTTACGAATAACGGCGCGGCGGCGCAGACACTCTCGATCACCGTCCCCGGCGCCAACAGCGGCATTCCGCAGGTCATCGACTTCAGCACAGACACTCACGCCGGGGCCAGTGAGAGCCAGGCGAATATTGCTGCCTTTATCAGCGCCAACCTGACGGGGGCAACCGCCTCGTTCGTCGGCAACGCACTCACGATTACCAGCACGGCCACCGGTTCGGCCGCCGCCGTAACCGTGGGCAACGGTACCGCCGCGCAGACGCTCGGCCTGAACGGTTCGGCCAATCCGACCACGGTCGCTGGCAAGGATGAAACCACGGCCCAAGTAGTGTCGTTCCTCAATAGCACGGCGCAGAAGGCGCTGGGGACGGCCACCACGGCGAACATTTTCACCTTGAACGCCAACAACACCATCAGCATCGCTTCGCAGACCAAGGGCGCCACCTCCAATATCTCGCTGACCGCCGGCAGCGGCCTCACCGCCACCACGGCCAGCATCGTGACCGCGCTGGGCTTGTCTCAGGCCAGCCTGGCCAGTGGCACCAATGCCAGCCTGACCAGCCTGACGAACACCCTGAACCAGGCGTTTACCGCCAACACCACACTCCAGGATGCCGGTCTACAGGCCACAAACAACGGCACCGACCTGACCATCGCTTCCTCGAACAACAGCAACTTCCGCCTCGGCGAGTACGACACTACCGGGACCAGCCTGGGATTCGGCCAGCCAAGTATGGTCAACGGGGCCTTCACCGGTCTGACCTCCGGCGTGTCCAAAGCCAGCATGATCGATGCCGGCGGCACCTCGGCTCTGGGTAACGGGAGCACCAGTCCCTATATGACCTTTACGCCGCTCGAATTCGGCAGCGACAAACAGGCCATCACCATCACGGCCAACAACGCTGCCGGAGTCCAGCAGTCTCCCGTGACCATTACCTTGCGCAACGACAGCGGGTCCGAAGCCGGGGCCACCAGCGGGGCCACCATTGATTCTGCGGTCAGCTACATCAACCAGCAACTGCAGCAGAGCAACAACCCCACCATGCAATCCATCGTGGCGGTGAAGGAGAATGTGGCCGGCACCGAGGAGATCAACTTCCTCAGCTCCCTGCCCTCCTTCAGCGTCAGCGTGGGCAGTTCGGCCAACGGCAACGGGATGAACACCGGGACCGCCAAGACCTTCAACTCGGTCGCCAACGGTACCGCCGCCAGCGCCTCCATCGAAACGTTGCAGGGCGCGCAGGCCGCGGTGACCGCGGTCACCAACGCGGTAACCGCGCTGGGAACCGCGCAAGCCGCTGTCGGAATCGGCGAAAACCAGGTGAATTACGCAGTCAACCTGGCGCAGTCGCAGATCACCAACATCTCGTCTGCCGAGTCGCAGATCCGGGATGCCAACGTGGCCCAGCAAGCTGCCAACATGACCAAAGCATCGGTGTTGCAGCAGGCCACCATCGCCGCTATGGCGCAGGCCAATCAGGAGCCACAGGCCGTCCTGTCGCTGCTGAAGCAATAGGCACGCCAACCAAACTAAACGCTCTGGCCAGACCGGGTCAACCCCGGCCTGGCCCGGGCCTTTTTGGAAAGGAATGAGATCATGAGCAGCTCTACCTCCGCGCTCAGCTCCCTGGCCAGCGGTTCTTCCGCCACCCCCACGACCTACTTCTCGGGAATGAGCACTTTTTCCTCGAGTTTGAACAACGAGATCACGCAAGAGGTGCAGATCGCTTCAGCCCCCATCCAACTGCTCGACAACGACGTAACCACCCTGACGAATCAGCAGAGCGAACTGCAAACGGTGTCGACCGACGTGACCAATGTCCAGTCCGCCATCACGAGTCTGGCCACGGCTGCCAGCGGTATGCTGACGGGGAACGTATCGGACGGCTCGGCGACGGTTACGGTGGGCAGCAGCGCCACGGCGGGGACTTATTCGCTTGCAGTCACCAACCTGGGTTCTTATAGCGACGCCCTCAGCAACGATGGCTTGACCACAGTCACGGATCCGACTTCGCAGAACATCAGCGCCAGCAGCAGCTACACGCTTTCGGTAACGGTTGGCGGCGGCACTCCCACCACCACGCCCATCTCCTTCTCCGGAGGAAACCTGAATGTGCTGGCACAGGCCATCAACGAGTCGGACGCGGGAGTCCAAGCCACCGTGGTCGACGTGGGCACCAGTTTGGCGCCCGATTACCGGCTCTCACTCCAGAGCGATCAACTGGGTCCGGTGACCATGCAGTTGAACGACGGGACCCACAATCTGATGACCGCCAGCGGCGCCGCCGGCACGCTAGCCGCGTACAGCCTGAACGGAAAGGGCATCTCCAGCAATTCCGACACGGTGACGCTCGCGCCCGGCCTGACGGCGCAGTTGACGAATACCAATTCGAGCCCGGCCACGGTTACCGTGGCGGCCGACCCTTCGGGCATCGGTACGGCCTTGCAGGGCCTGGTGACTGCATACAATACGGCCATGACCGAGCTGGACAACAACCGCGGGCAGACGGACGTGGCGCTGGCCGGCCAGAGCATCGTCTATCAGGTTACCGACGCCTTGCAAAGCCTTGCCAACTATGCGCCCGGCAGCGGCAACATTTCGTCGATGGCGGCTCTGGGCCTGCAATTTGCGGACACCACCGGCCAATTGTCCTTCGATCAGAGCACCTTCGACGCGGCCGCGAGCGGCCAGACTGACGCATTGACACAATTTCTAGGCTCCCCGACCGGCAGCGGGTTTCTGCAGGCGGCCACCAATGCGATGACCCAGATCCTGGATCCCATTACCGGGGCGATCCCCGATCAACTGAGCTCCGTGCAAGCGAACATCACCAGCACGAATACCGAGATCACCGCCAAGGAGGCCGCCGTCACCCAGTTGCAGACTAATCTCACGCAGCAGATGGCGTCGGCTGACACCCTGATCTACGACCTGCAGCAGCAGCAGTCCGAGATCCAAGGCATGTTCAACGCCGAGCAAGCCAACCAAATACAGAGCGCGATGGTATGACTGCCGGCCAAGCGAAACTGGAGGATCTGGCGGCCCGGTTGCGGGCGCGAGTTTCGGAAAGGCGCTACCGGGAGGCGCAGGAGGCCCTCGATGAGTATTGCCGGGCGCTGCGACAAACTGCAGCCGCCCTGCCGCGGGGCGACCTGCGCCGGTTGCAGGATGAGTGGCGGCGTATGGCGGAGGAGACCCGGCGCCGGGTGCTGGCGGGGCGGGCGCATGCCGGCGCGCGGCTGGCGAAGCTGGCGCAGTTGTCCCAGGGTTCCCGGTTCTACGGCGCGGGCCGCGACACGCGGCGCACCCGGGAGTGGTTAGCATAATCGGGTTTGGAACTCTTATTGCTCTAGAAATGTCGTATGGTTACTACTGAAACAACTCCCTTGCAGCGCTGCGAGACCCGGTACTTCGGACCGGTCGATTATCGCGAGGAATCCGTGATGGTATTCCCGGATGGTATCCCTGCCTTTGAGCAGGAAAAGCGTTTTCTGGCGCTGCACCAGCCAGCCAGCGAGCCGATGGTTTTCCTGCAGAGTGTAGCGAACCCGGACGTGTGCTTTGCGACTTTGCCCGTGGCTGCGGCCTGCCCTGGCTACCAGCTGCGCATGGCGCCGGAGGATATGGCGGCGTTGGACCTGGACCGCAGCCGGCAACCGGCAATCGGCCGCGATGTACTGTGCCTGACCATTCTTTCCCTGGCGGAGAACGCGCCTCCTACGGTCAATCTGCTGGCACCCATTGTGGTGAATCTCAATACATTACGAGGGCGCCAAGCCATCCAAACCGGTTCGCATTATTCTCACCGGGAGGCCCTGCCGCTGCGCGGGGCCGCATGCTCATAATGCGGCGGCGGGCCGGGGAGTCCATCCTGATTGGCGAAGATATCGAGATCCAGATCATCAACATTGGTGAGTCTCGCGTCAAAATCGGAATCATCGCGCCCAAATCTGTTCCGGTCAGCATGAAAGAGGTGAGGCTGGTCGGCCAGGAGAACCTGGCGGCGGCGCAACTCCAGTCCGTGGTTGCGCTGCGGCGCATGTTAGACCGGCTGATCGAAGGCCAGGCGGGCGACGAAAAATGAACCGGTGGCGACAAATTGCCGTACTGGGGGTGTGGGCGTGGGGGGCATTCGCAGGAGAGACTCCGCAAGAGGCGGCGCGCAAGGCCATGGAAGTTTCCATCGGCCGTCAGAGGCAGGCCGTGGCAGCCATGCAGATGTCCATCGAGAAGCAGCGTGCGGGGCTGGCGATGGCTCCGCCGGAGGCAGGCGGGGTTGGCGCGGCCGAATCGGCCACCCCAGCGCCATTCTTTACGCTATCGTGGCCCGCGGTGAGCGCGGCATGCGATCCATTACCCGAAATTGAGCTGGCCCCGCTGATTGCGCGGGCGGCGCAGCAGGAAGGCGTGGACGCCAATCTGTTGCGGGCCGTGGCCCGGCAGGAATCCGGTTTCCGTTCCTGCGCGGTTTCGCCAAAGGGCGCCATGGGCCTGATGCAGTTAATGCCGGCCACCGCCCAGGAACTGGGTGTTCGCGATCCGTTCGACCCCTCCGAGAGCCTGTCGTCCGGCGCGCGTCTTCTCAAACAACTGCTGGCGCGTTTTGGTGGCGACACAGCGCTGGCCCTGGGGGCCTACAATGCCGGACCGGCCCGGGTGGAGGAGAGCGGCGGGGTACCTCAGATACCCGAGACCATCAATTATGTGCAGCAGATTCTGAGCCGGCTTCCGTTTCCTTAAATACAAGCGCAAATTTCGCCGCGCTGGCCCGATAAGATCAGCATGGGAGCTTTTTGGGCAGATGCGGAACACATCTTCGAAACCGCCCGCCAGGCCGGCCGGTCCAACGCGGAAGATTGTGACTGGGCTATTTTAGTCGGAGCCCAAGGAGACATTCGCATGCTGGATGCCGCCGGCTGGGCGCTCCCCAGCTTGGTGGCTGAGTATGGCTCGCAAACCGCTTACCGGGTCACCCGGGAGGGCGGCCGCGTGCGCCTCGAAGGCCGGCGCGGGTCGGAGGCCTGCCTGTTGTGGAGCGAATCGCCGGCCAGCGCACTGAATCAATTAGACTGCCGGGGACCGTCCACTGCCTGGCCGCCGCTCCCAACTCTGGCGCCCCTCCTCGCTCTGCCACCTGCCGCACAGGCCACGAAGGAAACATGGCAACCGTTGGCATGATCGGGCTGTCCCCCGGAGAAATCCAATGGCTGCGTCTGGTGATCGCACTTCTGCGGCACCCTGATCCGGTGGTTGGGGAAGTCGCCCGGGAAGCGCTACGCTACCTGGAAATCGTCGCCAGCCGCGCGGATGAATCGCGCGCGGCCGGCTAAGCACGCCGGCTAAACAACGCCGGCTGATGCCCTAGGTGCGGCGATTCCAGGCAGCCAGGAATGACTCCGCGGCCAGGCTCTCCAATTCACGGTCCTGCGCCTTGCGCCATTCCGCGTGACGGCGTTGTTCCAGTTTCTCCAACAGACGGCACTGGCGATCGGCTTCTACCACGCGCTGCCTTTGCGCGGAGATCTGCTGCGCGCACGCCTCGCGCTTCACGGTCAGCGCCTGCAGTTCGGCGATCAGCCGCTGCCGGTACGCCGCCAGCGCCCAAAGATCGCCCGCTTCGACCGCCCCAGCCTGGCGCACGGCCGCTTCCGCTCGGGTTTGCACCATACCCAGCTGAACCGCCTCCAGCGCCATCTCTTCGAGCCTGGCCACCAATTGCCGCAGCTTGTTCTCTTCCAATTCCATTTGTGTCCGGCGCCATTTGAGCGCCTGCCGCAAGGGAAATTCAAAAGCCCGCATACGCGCCTTTTCCACCTATTCCGGCTTAGCCCAGCGCAGCGGCTATCTGGCCCAGTTGGGCCAGAGTGTCCGCACGGGCGGACTTGACGCCCTGGGCCTGCTGCAAAAACTGAAGAATCTGCGGCCGCACCCGGATGGCTGCATCCAGTTGCGCATTCGAGCCGGCCACGTAAGCTCCCAGTTGGATCAGATCCTCCGCCTGCTGATAAGAAGACAGTGCCTGCCGCACCGCACGGGCATGCGCCCCCTGCTGGGGCGAAGAGAGCTGGGATTGTAATCGGCTCACAGACTGCAAAATGTCGATGGCGGGGTAGTGATTAGCCGCGGCCAACTGCCGCGAGAGAACGATGTGGCCATCCAGAATGGCTCGCACGGCGTCGCAAATCGGCTCGCTGAAATCGTCCCCCTCCACCAACACGGTAAACAGTCCGGTGATGGACCCGCGCGGAAAGTTACCGGCGCGCTCGAAGACTTTAGGCAGCATGGCAAATACGGAAGGCGTATATCCCTTCTGGGCGGGAGGCTCACCGGCCGCCAGGCCGATCTCCCGCTGGGCCATCGCCAGGCGCGTGACCGAATCCATGACCAGCAGGACATTGGCTCCCTGGTCGCGGAAGTACTCGGCAATCGCCAGCGACGTGAAACAAGCCCGCACGCGCAGAGGCGCCGGACGGTCCGAAGTCGCTACCACCACTACGGCGCGCCGCATGCCTTCAGGCCCCATCTCGTGTTCCAGGAAGGCGCGTACTTCGCGATTGCGTTCGCCCACCAGAGCAATCACCGTCACATCGGCCGAGTTGTTCTGGGCCATCTGTCCCAACAGCGTGCTCTTGCCCACCCCGCTGCCGCCGAAAACTCCGATACGCTGGCCCTGCCCCACCGGCAGCAGGCTGTCGATTGCGCGCAGACCGGTCACCATAGGCTGCGTGATATGTTCGCGCGCAAGCGGACCCGGCGGAGCGCTGTACAGGTCGTAAGCCCCTTGCGGATCGATCTTGGGACCATTGTCGATTGGATTGCCGAAACCGTCCAGCACACGTCCGATTAAGCCAGGCCCCACCGGCACCCGTGCCGCGTCCTGGCGGGCCAGCACCGTACTGCCCAGTTCAATGCCGCCGGTTTCCTCCAAGGGCATGGACAGGACGCGTCCCCCGCGGAAACCAATTACCTGGCTGCGCACGCGGCGTCCACCGGATGCCGCGATTTCGCAGATGTCGCCGATGGCCGCCGAGGGACCCGCGGATTCAATCAACAAGCCAGCCATCTCCACAACCTCTCCCACATGCCGCATGGTTTCGAGATTATCGAGCGCTGCCAGGTAGGGTGTCAGGATGCCAGTCATATTCATTTCTCCGGCAACCGGTCGGCCAGCCCGCGCCCGATCTCGGTAAGCTGTGTTTCGAGCGACGCGTCCAGTTTCCCGCGCGCCGTCTCCAGCAGGATGGCGCCCCGTTCCAAGGTTCCGTCTGCGAACAACGGCAGGTTGCCGCGGCCCGCGTGGGCCAGCGCCTGGCGCACGCCCGGTTCCAGCTCCGGATGGATGCGAATGCGGGAAATGTCTTGCGAGGGCATCTTTTGCAGGGCACCCGCGATCAGACCCTCGAGCGCGGCCGGGTCAACGGATAACTCGCGGTGCAGGATGCGGCGGGCAATCCCCAGTGACAGGTTTACCAAATCGGCGGTGGCTTCGCGTAGAATCTGGGGGCGCAGCGCGGCGATTTCTTGAATGCCGCGCGCCAGTTTATCGAGCACCGGCTGCAACGCGGCGGACGCTTGTGCGCGCCCGGCGGCCTCGCCTTCGCGGTAGCCGGCGGCCTGGGCTTCCTTTGCGCGCTTTTCGCTCTGTTGCTCGAGTTCGGCGATGCGGCGCGCATCTCGCGCGGCCTGGCCGTTCTGGTCTTCCGCGGCTCCCGCATCGCGGACTCGCGCGGGAGACGGTGCCGCACCGCCTGCGGTAGGCCAAGCCAAGCGGGGCACCGTAGATCCTTCCGCAGCGCTCAGAATTTTAGACAACATATTGCTCGCCGCCGGCGCCCTTCAGGTTGATGGCGCCGTCGCTCTCCAACTGGCGCACTATGCTGATAATCTGCTGTTGCGCGGCTTCCACCTCTTTGATTTTCACCGGTCCCAGCGCATCCATATCTTCGAGCAGCATCTCCGCGCCGCGTTGCGAGAGGCAACCCACGAAGTGTTTGCGTACCGGCTCGCTGGTGCCCTTGAGCGCCAGCGTCAGGATCTTGCGGTCCACCTTGGCCAGTACTTCCTTGAGGCTGGCGCTTTCCAGCAGCATTATGTCCTCGAACACGAACATGAGATGCCGGATGGTGTCGGCCAGCGCGCCGTTCTCTTTGTCAATGGATTCCAGGATCTCCTTGCTGGCGCCCGATTCCATACGGTTGAACATCTCCGAAACCGCCCGTACGCCGCCATAGGACTCGCGGCTGAATTCGCCCAGCGACTGCAGCTTCTGCCCGATCACGGCGGCGATCTTATGAATGATTTCGGGCGAGATCTGATCCAGGTGCGCCATGCGCAGCGCCACGTCGGAGCGGATCTGGCCCGGCAGCGAGACCAGCAGCGCGGCGGCTTGCGAGGGGCTGAGGTGCGAGAGGATAAAAGCGATGGTCTGGGGATGCTCGCTGTGGATGTACTTCGCCAATTGCTGGGGATCGGCTTTCTGCAGCGCATCGAAGGCCGCCGTGTCGTTGCCCAGGGTCTTCACTAAACGGTCCACCAGCTTGCGCGCGGCATCCGGACCAAAGGCGGTCAGGAGCAGTTTGCGGGCGTAATCGATGCCGCCGCGGGAAACGTACTCCCGCGCCATGCACATCTGGTAGAACTCCTCGAGCACCGACTCGGCTTCTTCAGTCTGGATGGTCGAGATGCGGGCCACTTCCCGGGAAACGGCCTGCACCTCGTCTTCGTTCAACTCGCGCATGAGCTGCCCGCTGGCCTCTTCGCCCAGCAGCACCATGAGCATGGCGGCCTTACGCACGCCCGAGATCAGCTCGTTGCGCTTAATGTTGGCAATCATCGCATTCCATTTCCGGCTCTAGGCCTTTTCATTCAGCCAGGTCCGCAGAGTCTGCACCTGAGTGAGAGGGTCCTTTTTCAGGCTCTCCCGCAGATACTTGGCGAGCACGTCTTTCTTGTTGGTACCGGAGGCCGGTGCCTTTATGGCGTCCAGCGTCTCGGCTTCCAACCGCGCCTGCAGATCGGCTTGACCATCCATATGGGCTTGGATCTTCTTCTCGACGACATCCCCCGCGACTAAGGGGGGAGCATCCGGAGCGCCCGACGCTAAGGCCGCTTGCACCGTGGCGGCGGCCCCGCGCCGGCGGAACAGCAACCGGAATCCGACGAAAGCCAGCGCCACCAGCACGATCGCGCCGCCAGCCAGTGCTCCGATGCCCTTGGGAGTGCGCACCCACGCCGGCAGATTTAGCCCGGGCGCCAACGGAGCGGGCGCCGGCGCCGCCTGCGGCGGCTCGCTGTGCAGCGTAGATTCGAAAGGCAACGTCTCCACGACCAACTGGTCTCCGCGCTCGGCTTTGAAGCTGATTACTCCCGCCACCAGATCGCGGATGGCCTTCAGCTTCTCCGCGGACGGCGGCATCAGGACCTGCTGCAGGTGCCCAGGCTTGCCCTCCCAGCGCACCTCCTGGTCGAGCAGCAGCGACACCGAAACCCGCTTCAATTCTCCCCGCGGCAGATTCACGTGGCGCACCACCCGGCTGGACTGATAGTTGATCTGTTCGGTCCGCCGCGACGCACCAGACATTCCGCCAGCCGCGCGTGCCGGTGGGCGCGGCAGATTCGAGGCGGTACCGGGCACGCCTCCGGACAGCGCCGCCGGAGCAACATCTTCGCTCTTCTCCGAACTGACCATCACGGAGCGAGCCGGGTCAAAGCTCTCTTCGCTCTGTTCGCCGTTTGAAAAATCGCATTCGGCCGAAACGGTCGCCCGGAACCGGTCGGCTCCCAATAACGGTTCCAGCGTGGACTGGATTTTAGCCAACAGTCCTTTCTCTACCATGTCCCGGTATTCCAGACTGGCTTCGGATCCCTCCATGCCGTCGTCGCCGGAGCGGCGCGGCCGGTTGAGAAGATTGCCGCGGGTATCCACCACCGAAACGGACTCGGGCGCCAGACCTTCCACGGCACTGGCTACCAGATTGCACACCGCCAATACATTTTGCGGTGCCAGCTGCGCGCCGGGGCGCAAGCCCAGTATCACGCTGGCCTTGGCCGGTTGGCGGGCCTCCAGGTAGACCGACTCTTTGGGAAAGGTCAAATGTACGCGCGCCCGTTCCACCTCAGCCAGAGACATGATGGAGCGCTCCAGTTCGCCCTCCAAAGCGCGGCGGTAATTGACGTGTTCGGCGAAATCGGTCATTCCGAAGCTGGTTTTGTCGAACAGCTCAAAGCCCAGCCGGCCGGTTTTGGGCAGGCCGCTGGCGGCCAGTTGCAGGCGCAGCTCAGCCAATCTTGCCGAGGGTGCCAACACCGTCGATCCATTTTCAGAAAGCCTGTATTCCGTACCGGTTTCCTTCAGCTTCTGCACGACGGCGCCGGCGTCCTCGGCGGCCAGACCCGTATATAGCGGGCGGAAGTCGCCCTCGTGCCGCCACTGGACGAATGCGAACATGCCGCCAGCCACCATCAGCACGGCGGCCGCGATGCTGATTTTCTGTGTCAGCGAGAGACCCGCTAGTAGTTTTTTTATCTGCTCCATTGCTGGTATCCGCTATACCTGCATCTGCATTACTGCCTGGTACGCCGAGACCACCTTGTTGCGGACCTGCAGGAAAGTCTCGAATGCCAGCTCCGCCCGTTGGGTCGCCAACGCGACGGTATGTACCTCCTCGCCGTCTCCGGCCAGGAAGTGCTCCACGGTCTGGGCCGCGTCGCCGCGCAGGCGTTCGACGCCCCCGATGGCATTACTCAATAACGATTTGAAATCCCCGCCTCCCGCCGCGGTTCTGCCGGTGACGGACGCGCCCAGGTCCGGCATGGGCACGGCGCGAATTGGTGAAATGGGTAAAGACATGCGGGTTTCTCAGCTTTTATTTGAAAAGGTCGATAGAACGCATGATCATGTCCTTGACGGCGGAAATAGCCGCCACATTGGCCTCGAAGCCGCGCGCGGCGCCGGTCAGATCGGCCATGTCTTCCGCCGGATTCATGCGCGGAAAGGCCACATAGCCATCCGGCCCGGCATCGGGATGGCCCGGCAAATAGCGCCGTTCCGGATCGCTATTGTCCACGCTGATCTCTTCGACCCCGACACCCTCTTGCAGGTGCGACTCAAATAACGACCCAAAGGAAGCGGCCATCGGCTCGGAGCCAAAGACCGCATCCTTGCGCCGGTAAGGACCGCCTTCCGGAGTGCGGGTGGTTTCGGCGTTGGCCAGGTTCTCGACGAGCAACTCCGCCCGCGTGCGCTGCGCCGCCATCCCCGAGGCACTGACCGACATAGCTGAAAAAAGGCTCATGTGTTACTCCCGGCCTGCAGCGCGGCACGGATTGACTGCACTTCGCTGCGTAACAGGTTAGAGGCCAGATTGAATCGCATGTCATTCTCCGCCAGGAGCCGGGATTCCCGGTCCAGGCTGACGTTGTTGCCGTCGTTCTTTGTAGACAATCCGCCGACCTCGAAGGAGGCCGGGCTGCCGCCCATGGCGGACCGAAACTCCGACTGAAAATCGATATCCCTGGTCTTATAGCCGGGCGTATCCGCATTGGCGATATTGGAAGCTACCACCTTCTGGCGGGCGCTCAGCAGGTCCATGTAATGTTCCAGGGTGTCTGACAAATGGCTCAACATGCCAGCCTCTGGAAAGCAATGCGAAGACCACAATTAAGTGTTGCAGGATCAGACGCCGCGGCATCCTGGCACCGGCAATATCCCGTCATCGGCGCAGGATTTTGGCGGCCGCGAGAACAATCGACCGCCGGCTGGGAGCGAACTCCGCCGCATGTTCTCAACATTTTCGACTTGCGCCGGCGGGGCGGGCTAATGAGATCCGCACGCTTCGCCGATAGACTGTACATGCAGCAAGCACGCGCTGAAATTCGGATGATGTGCGCCGATATGGTTGAGGTCTGTTGGAAGGAACCGGCGGGCCGAAAATGTAGATCCACCGCTTTGCTGGAGGACATCTCGCGATCTGGGATGTGCTTGCAATTCGAGATACCCCTGCCCATCGGCACACACGTGTCGGTCCACTGCCCAGGCGAGAAAATGGGGGGCGTGGTGCGCTACTGCGTGTATCGGGAGATCGGTTATTTCGTGGGCATCGAACTGGCGCCGCCCAGCAAGTGGTCCCGCCAGCAGTTTGAGCCGCGGCACCTTTTGGATTTAGAAGAGCTGGTGGTGCGTACCGCGCGTAAAGCCGGCGTGACCATTCATTAACGAGCTACACCCCGGCGTTTACCGCCGTTATGCCGCATCACCGCCGGCTTCAGCAGAACCTTAGTCCATTCCCTGCCGGAACCCACGCCGCGCTTGTCGAAATGCACACGCTTCCACGGCTCGGCTCAGCGGCAGCCGGTAGCTGATACCGTTGTACCTCGTTCTCGGCGCCTGGCCCTGGCCGATCGCGACTCCTTTGCTCCATAGCTTGCCGAGCGGGGGTTATGCTCTAAGAGTTCTGCAAAAAGTGAAAGGCCATGATATTTCCTAATCGTTACCGGCAGGTGACAGAAAAGGAAAGAGATCATGACCCGAAAGCAGGATAGCCCAAAAGCGGAAGCATGGAAAGCAGCCTTGACCAGTGTGGTTAAGGAAGAGAACTTTCTCCGCCCTCTGGTAGAGCAGATAGTCCAGCAGATTCTGGAAGCGGAGATGGACGAGACGGTGGGCGCGGAAAAAAACGAGCGCACTCCCAATCGGCTCGGTTACCGGAGCGGATACTACGGCCGCACGTTGGTGACGCGGGTGGGGAAGTTGGAACTGCGTGTGCCGCAAGACCGACAGGGGCGTTTCCGCACCGCGGTATTTGAACGATATCAGCGCAGCGAGAAGGCCTTGGTAAGCACCCTGGCAGAGATGTACGTGCAGGGTGTGTCCACGCGCAAGGTGAAGGAGATTACCGAGGCAACTGTGCGGCCACGAGTTTTCGGCTTCGACGGTGAGCCGTCTGAATAAAGGGATGGATGAGGACTTGTGCCAGTTCGCCAGGCGGACATGGGAGGAAAAGTACCCCTACCTGATCTTGGACGCACGCTATGAAAAAGTGCGGGAAAACGGGGTGATTCGCAGCCAGGCGGTGCAGGTGGCGATTGGCATCAACCGGGAGGGACGGCGTTGCGTATTAGCAGTGGAACTGGCCAACCGCGAGAGCACGAGCCGTTGGAAAGAGTTTCTGAGCCAGCTCAAGCAGCGGGGTCTGCGGGGGGTGGAATTGGTAGCCACCGAGGATCACGCGGGACTGAAACAAGCGCTGGTAGAGGTACTGCCGGAAGCGGCCTGGCAGCGCTGCTACGTGCACTTCCTGCGCAACGCGCTGGACTATTTGCCGCGCAAAGCCAACGATGATTGTCTGGTGGAATTGCGTTGGCTGTACGATCGTCACGATCTGGAGCAGGCGCGGCAGGATCTGGTGGCGTGGCTGGCGAAATGGCAATCCAAGTACCCCAAGATGTGTGCCTGGGTGGAAGCCAACATCGAGGAAACGTTCACGTTCTACCGGCTGCCGGCCGAACACCACAAGCACATGAAATCCACCAACATGCTGGAGCGGATCAACGAAGAGCTGAAACGCCGGATGCTGGTGGTGCGGATTTTCCCGAACGGCGAAAGCTGCCTGCGATTGGTGCGCGCGCTGGCGGTGGAGATTCATGAAGACTGGATCGAAGCCACGCGCTACTTGAACATGGAACTGCTGGAGGAGCATAAGGGTTCCCTCAAAAATAACAACCCACAATTGATCGGTTCTCTGTCATAACCAGGCTTCACAAGACGGAGATCTTCAACACACAATATCCGCTCAGGATGCCCAGGAAAGCGGGCGTTACCCGCACGTTGAGATCCGGTGGCCGAGATCGTCTAGATTTGTTATAGTACCGATTAGGAGACCCGCTCCAATCGGAACTATAACATTATGCGCCCAACATCCTTCCGCCCCGACGCTCTGCGCGCGCTTCTGCTGCGCAATAAAATCGCCACTCTGGATGATCTCAAGCACGCTCTCGGCACTCCCGTCGACATCACCGTCTTCCGAAAACTGAAGCCACTGGACTACCTGAGCAGTTATTCTCATCGCGGCCGGTTCTACACGCTCCGCGAGATCGCTATCTTCGATGATCACGGACTCTGGTCGCGGGCAGAGGTGTGGTTCTCCCGTTTCGGCACGCTGCTGGCCACCACGGAAGCTTTCGTGAATCGTTCCCCGCGCGGATACTTCGCCGATGAACTGGCTCCCGCTTTACATGTCGAAGTCCAGGATGCGCTGCATCAACTGACCCAGCAAGGTCGCGTCTCCCGCCAACTCGTTTCCGGCCGGTACCTTTACACGGCTACCGAGCCGGTCAGCCAACGCCGACAACTTCTAACGCGCCGCACCGTGGAATTCCTGCCCACGGTGGCGGATACGTCCGTGCTGGAGGTTCCCCCCCAGGAAGTCAAAGCCGCCATTCTGCTGTTCTACAGTTTGCTCGATGAGCAGCAGCGCCGCCTCTACGCCGGACTGGAGTCGCTCCAGTTGGGCCGTGGCGGCGACCGCCAACTGGCCGACTTTCTCGATCTGGATCCCCATACCGTGGCCCGTGGGCGTCAACAGCTATTAGCCCAAGACGTGGCAATCGACGGGGCCCGCAAAGCCGGCGCGGGCCGCAAACGCGTGGAAAAAAACGCCCCAAATAATCGATGCCATCGAGATTCTCCTGGAGCAGGATACCGCCGGCGATCCCATCACCGGACTGAAGTGGACCCGCACGACGACGGAGAAGATCGCCCAAGTTCTCCAGCAGATCGACATTCCCGTTTCGGCTAACACGGTCGCTCGTCTTCTCTATCAGATGGATTTTTCTCTGCGCGTCAACCGCAAGCAGATCGCCACCAACTCCAGCCCCTACCGCGATCAACAGTTCCAGCATATCTGCTCGCTACGGACTCGCTTCCAGCGCCAAGGTCTTCCCATCATCAGCGTGGACAGCAAGAAACGCGAAATGATCGGCAATTTCAAGAACGCCGGCGCCAAATGGGGACACTTGCCCGTCCTGGTCAACGATCACGACTTCCTTACCGATGCCAGCGGTGTCGGCATCTCTTACGGCATTTACGACTCGCCCAACAACCGCGGCACCGTCTGCGTCGGCATCTCCCACGACACGCCGGCCTTCGCCGCCCACTCCATCGCCACTTGGTGGAATCGCGAAGGAACCCGCCGCTACGGTCGTGCGCCCAAGCTTCTGCTCCTGGCCGACTCCGGCGGCAGCAACAGTTGCACTTCCTGGGCCTGGAAGATCGAACTCCAGAGTCAACTGTGCAATCGCTTCGGCCTCGCAGTCACCATCGCTCACTATCCTACCGGTGCATCCAAATGGAATCCCATCGAACACCGGTTGTTCTCCGAGATCTCCAAACATTGGGCTGCCGAACCTCTGGACAGCTACGATAAAATGCTCAAGTTCATCCGCACCACCAGCACCAAAACTGGCTTGGTCGTCACCGCCTATCTCGACCGAAACGAGTATCACACCCATCTCAAGCCCGACCCACAATTGATCTCTTCCCTCCGCTTCACCCCTGGCAAAGTAATACCGCGATGGAACTACACGATTCAACCAAATCTGTGAAACTATTTTTGCGTCGGCCCTAGGGTTCCCTCAAAAATAACAACCCACAATTGATCGGTTCTCTGTCATAACCAGGCTTCACAAGACGGAGATCTTCAACACACAATATCCGCTCAGGATGCCCAGGAAAGCGGGCGTTACCCGCACGTTGAGATCCGGTGGCCGAGATCGTCTAGATTTGTTATAGTACCGATTAGGAGACCCGCTCCAATCGGAACTATAACATTATGCGCCCAACATCCTTCCGCCCCGA
The DNA here is from genome assembly GCA_963756605.1 of Bryobacterales bacterium. Taxonomy (GTDB): domain Bacteria; phylum Acidobacteriota; class Terriglobia; order Bryobacterales; family Bryobacteraceae; genus Bog-159. Next base: position 441,001 of record CAVWOT010000003.1, read on the forward strand.
CGCTCTGCGCGCGCTTCTGCTGCGCAATAAAATCGCCACTCTGGATGATCTCAAGCACGCTCTCGGCACTCCCGTCGACATCACCGTCTTCCGAAAACTGAAGCCACTGGACTACCTGAGCAGTTATTCTCATCGCGGCCGGTTCTACACGCTCCGCGAGATCGCTATCTTCGATGATCACGGACTCTGGTCGCGGGCAGAGGTGTGGTTCTCCCGTTTCGGCACGCTGCTGGCCACCACGGAAGCTTTCGTGAATCGTTCCCCGCGCGGATACTTCGCCGATGAACTGGCTCCCGCTTTACATGTCGAAGTCCAGGATGCGCTGCATCAACTGACCCAGCAAGGTCGCGTCTCCCGCCAACTCGTTTCCGGCCGGTACCTTTACACGGCTACCGAGCCGGTCAGCCAACGCCGACAACTTCTAACGCGCCGCACCGTGGAATTCCTGCCCACGGTGGCGGATACGTCCGTGCTGGAGGTTCCCCCCCAGGAAGTCAAAGCCGCCATTCTGCTGTTCTACAGTTTGCTCGATGAGCAGCAGCGCCGCCTCTACGCCGGACTGGAGTCGCTCCAGTTGGGCCGTGGCGGCGACCGCCAACTGGCCGACTTTCTCGATCTGGATCCCCATACCGTGGCCCGTGGGCGTCAACAGCTATTAGCCCAAGACGTGGCAATCGGACGGGGCCCGCAAAGCCGGCGCGGGCCGCAAACGCGTGGAAAAAAACGCCCCAAATAATCGATGCCATCGAGATTCTCCTGGAGCAGGATACCGCCGGCGATCCCATCACCGGACTGAAGTGGACCCGCACGACGACGGAGAAGATCGACCCAAGTTCTCCAGCAGATCGACATTCCCGTTTCGGCTAACACGGTCGCTCGTCTTCTCTATCAAGCGTAGGGTGCCCATCACCGCGGTGCTCGCGCATTACCGCATCCAGGGGCTGCGGCGCAGCGGCAAAGCGCATCTACGCGGCCGCTGTCCGCTGCATGTTGGTGCAGGCCGGGAGACTTTTCACGTCGACACGGCCGGTCAGGTTTTCCATTGCTTCTCTTGCCGAGCGGGCGGCTCGGTGCTCGACCTGGTGATGGCGATGGAGGCCTGTGGGTGGCGGCAGGCGGCCGAGCAACTGATCCGCTGGCCAGACATATTGACGCGTAAGGTTGGGCCGTGGCCGCCCACCGTGAAGCCAACGGTTACGAAAAAAATAGAAGCCATTCCGCCGTTGGGATTTCGCTTGCAAGGGGTGGATCCGCAGCATCCATACTTGAGCACCCGAGGTATTCGTCATGCCACGGCGATCGAGTTCGGAGTGGGCTTCTATCCTGGCCCCGGACTGATGCAACACCGATTCGTGATTCCGATTGAAGATGAAGCCGGCCGATTGGTCGGCTATGGTGGCCGATCGCTGGACGGAAGCGAGCCGCGCTACCGGTTCCCTCCGCGGTTTTCGAAGTCGCAGTTATTATTCAATCTGCATCGTGCCACGGCGACCCGACAGTCACACGTGCTCGTCGTGGAGGGCTTCTTTGATTGTCTGAAGGTTTATCAAGCCGGCTTTCGTACAGTCGTTGCGCTCATGGGGTCGTTATTGTACGAACGGCAGCGCGAATTGCTGGTTCGACACTTCCGGCACATCAGCTTGATGCTCGACGGCGATGCAGCCGGCCGGCCTGCCAGTTCAGCGATCGCGCCGGTCCTCTCGGGCCATTGCCCTACCGATGTTATCGAACTAGCTGACGGTGCACAGCCCGACCAACTTAGCGAGCAATGCCTGCGCCAGATTCTCAGCCTCCAAGGAGGTGAATCCGCAATCCGGTAACCATCAACATTGGCACCACGAATACCACTGCGACGACACCGTCGGCGGCTACGATAGGAAACCTCTGTCTAGTCAAACCGGCAATCCATGAACCGAAATATCAGTGGTCAATTTGCAGGACTTGACAAACACAACTATTTTAGTTTCCCAAGTGGCGAGGGATCTCCTCCGGCCTCACCGCGGCCCCCGACGGCACTTTCTACGGGATCGTTCTTGGAACAAACCCCACACTCCTGTTGCACTACACGCCATCCATTGGAGATTTAACGACGGTTGCGGTGACTTTCCCGACTTTTAATAGCATCCTGCCATCCGCACCCGTGTCCGGGTTAACCTTTGGTCCAAACGGTAACCTCTATGGTCTGTATCAGGCTTACGCGGAGGCCGGTACGGGGCTCTTCGAGGTTGAACCGGACGGCAATAATTTGCAGCTTTTTCCCCTGTACGACTCCGTTATCGGTAGTTCCCCCGACGGATTGCTGCTGGCCAGCGATGGCCACTTCTGGATGGCCCAGTACTACGGCGGCGACACCTATGGAAACATCATCACGCTTTCGCCTACCGACGGGACGTCCACTTGCACTTTCATTCCCACCTATAGCTCCTAGCTCAACCAGATGGAATGCTGATTCAGTATGATGAGCCGCGCGGCACTGCGCGGTGCCAGCTTCACCTCCCCCCGCCAGTTCAGGGACGCCATTGACGCCTTCGTCGAGGTTTACAAACCGAAAGCTGCGCCCTTCGAGTGGAGCAAGGCTGTCGTCGCCCAGTCCAAGCCCCAACAGATTTACTCTACCGGCCAGATTGTCGTTTTGACAATCGGTTGGTGATGACGTGAGCTACTACGGCGGCAAAACCGATGACACGCCGGTGCGCTCGATGAAGATGGGAAATCACATCCAGAGATCCAGAAGCCTTCCGCAATTATGGAGCATTTTTTTTTCGCGCTGGGCGCCGGCTGGCGGCAGTGATATTCGAGCGCATATTGGAACTGGCGTCGGCAAGCGACCGAATTTGACAGGCTATCGCCTACGGCAACCTCGGTTTAGTGCGAGAACTCTCCGGTGATTTCACGGGCGCTGAAGAAATGCATCGGAAGTCTTCGGCCATTCACGAGGAACTCGGTCGCTTAGAGACGGAACGGCTCACGTCCTACTTAACCTGGGCACTATCCAGAAACGGCCAGGGCATCTTGACGATGCAGAGCGGCTGTACCCGTCCGTCAAGACACTCGTCGCACCGTGAGCGACCCTCATTCCGACAGGGGGTATAATGAGCGAGGGCACGTTGCCTCCAGGAGCACGTGCTGGAGGTAAGGACACGCCTGCTGGGAGGAGCGCACCTGGACACTCTGACGGCCATGAACAATGTGGCCGCCACACTCGGCGCGCAAGGCGACCACGCCGTGGCTCCGCGAGCGCATGCCTGCGGCGATGGTGCCTGCTGGGCGAAGATCATCCGCGGACGCTGGCCTCGATGAATAACCTGGCCGAGACACTTAGCGAACGGGGTCACCACGCGGCCGCGCGACCCCTCCAGGAGCGTGTGCTTAAGAGAATGATGCGCGTTTTGGGAGGAGCACCCGGATACGCTGAGGTCGATGTATAACTTGGGACCGACGCTCAGGGCGCAAGGTGACTTTTCAGGCGCCCGGCAGATCCAGGAGCGAACATGGGAGGCCATGACACGCGTTTTGGGAGAGGAGCACTCGGACGCGCTCTTGTCGATCGGCAATCTGGCGTTCACACTCGCGGCGCAAGGTGATCGCGTCGGTGCCGTCCGGCTCCTCCGCACATGTCTGTCGGGCCAACGGAAGGTCCTGGGCATGGATCACCCCACAAGGCTGCCTACTGCCAAGACCCTGTCCAACTTGGAAGCAGAGCTGCAGAGCTCACCGCCCTCGGCGTAGCCAAACTCCGAAGGCCAGCGGGAAGTCGCTAGACGTTGGACGTCCGAGCACGGCATTATGTACCGATGATCGGCATAGGGGCGGCGGTCGCCCGCCGACCCCTGCCACACCACCGTGCGTACGGGTCCGTACACGGCGGTGCGAGTCGGTTACGCTAACATTCCTCGAATAATGAGGGAAGGCCGAGCGATTTGAAGTAAGCATTAGAAAGCCCTACGGAGAGGGCCTTGGCCTTCGCGAGATACCAAGGGCCGCGACCGCTGCCAGCGGTATTGCTCGCCAGCCGCTCTCGCACCCCTAGTTCCAACAGAGCCGCTCGGCGACGGCGCGGTGTTTTCCACTGCCGCCACATCGCTGCCCTGAGGCGCAACCGGACCCAGCGGGTTAAGCCGGTCAACACTGCAGGCGTTTCGCAGAATCCGAAATAGCTGCGCCAGCCCCGCATATACGGGGCCAGTTCCTCCATCGTCGTCTTCAGGCCGACGCCTTTTGCCCGTCGCGTGATCTCCCGGATTCGCCGTCTGAACCGAGCCAAGGCCTTGGGTGCAATCACGCGCTTGACCTCCGGACCGGCCGTAAAGCTGAACCCGAGAAACTTCCGTTCCTGCGGTCGTGCCACCGCACTCTTCGCCTCATTCACCTTGAGCTTGAGCTTTTGTGCGATGAATTGCGTAATGCTCTCCATCACCCGTTGCCCCGCCCGCTCGCTGCTGACGTAGATAACACAGGTTTCACAGCGTGAAAGAATACGGTCGTGCCGTATTGAGGGACTCCACATATCCAGAACGAGAAGGGCCAGCCCTTCCGGCACCTCAAGGCGGGAAAATTGTGCGGCGAGCCGGCATTGCGTCCGGCGTGCTCCTCTTGATTATCTACAAAACGTCATGTATTATAGATAATCGACAAGGGCGGCACTCATTGAAACCGACCGATCTGGTCCAAGGCACGCTTGACCTGCTTATTCTCAAAACGCTCTCGCTCGAACCCATGAGCGGATGGGCGATTGCAAAGCGCATCGTTCAAATCTCTCAAGAGGTTCTACAGGTCCAGCAAGGCTCCTTATATCCCGCCCTGCATCGCCTTGAACATCAAGGATGGATCAAGGCTGAATGGAAGACTTCGGAAAGCAACCGGCGTGCCAGGTTCTATTCGCTCACCGCGGCCGGCCGAAAACAGCTCAGATCGGAGCTCGACAACTGGCGCCGCCTCTCGAACGCGATCGGACTCGTGGTCGAGGCGACTTAAAGGAGACATTATGCGTTGGCTCGCGAAACTGCGAATGCTGCTGCGCTCCATCTTCGAGCGGCGGCAATTAGATACCGAGCTCGATGAGGAGTTGCGTGAACACATGGAGCAGGAAACTGAAAACAATCTCCGGGCTGGTATGTCCGCGGAACAGGCAAGATCCGCGGCTCGCCGTACAGTCGGCGCCCTTTCACAGATCAAAGACGAATGCCGCGACGCACGCGCGGCGGGATTCATCCAAATCTTCGCGCGCGACCTGCAGTACAGCCTTCGATTATTATGGCGCAGCCCCCTGTTCACTCTGATTGCGTTGATCACACTATCCATCGGTATCGGCGCCACCAGCGCCATTTTCAGCGTTGTCAACGGCGTCCTGCTCAAACCGCTGCCGTATCCCGATGCCGACAAGCTGATCACGGTGAATCACGCCGCACCCGGCGTCAACCTTCCCGAAGCCGGTACCGCCCCATTTCTTCATTTCACCTATCGCGATCAGGCGCACTCGTTTCAGGACATCGGTCTCTATCGCTGGGCGCGTAGCACCGTAACCGGCCTCCACGAACCCGAAGACGCGTTAAGCCTCAACGTCAGCGCGCAGGTTCTGCCCATCCTCCGCGTTCAGCCCGTGCTCGGACGCCGGTTCTCGGATAAGGACGATGCACCCGGCAGTCCGCTGACCATGGTCCTGTCATATGCATGGTGGCAGGCGCGATTCGGAGGCGACCGCTCGGTATTGGGCCGCGCCGTGACAGTGGACGGAGTCCCGTGCGAAGTCATCGGTGTCCTGCCATCGAACTTCAGCTTCCTCGATCAGAACGCTGCGTTTCTGCTTCCGCTTCAGCTCGATCGCAACGAGACCATTCTGGGCGACGTGAGCTATCAGGGAATCGCGCGCCTGAGACCGGGCGTCACCATCGGCCAGGCCGCCGCCGACCTGGCGCGCCTCATCCCCATTGCGTTGCACAGCTATCCTCCGCAGCCCGGATTCACGGTAAAGGCGTTCGAAGAAGTCCGCCTTACGCCGCGCCTCGAAACGCTTAAAAACAACCTGGTCGGCGATCTCTCAAAAACTCTTTGGGTGCTGATGGGAACGATCGGAATCGTGCTGCTGATCGCCTGCGCCAACGTCGCCAACCTGCTGTTGGTTCGCGTCGAAGGCCGCCAGCATGAACTTGCGATCCGCGCGGCTCTCGGAGCGGGACGGCGCGACATCGGGCGCGAGTTGCTGATGGAAAGCATTGTGCTCGGTCTGTTCGGCGGCATGCTCGGCTTGGCGATCGCCGATGCCGCCATCCGCTTGCTGATCGCTATCGCCCCGGCCCACCTGCCGCGCCTCAACGAGATCTCCATCGATCCCGCGGTGCTCGCCTTCACCTTCCTCACGGCGCTCGCGAGCGGCGTTCTGTTTGGGATAATACCCGTCTTCAAGTACGGCGGCCCACGCATCGCCACCGCGTTGCGCGGCGGAGGACGAACGTCGTCTCAGACTCGCGAGCGGCGCCTGACGCGCGGCATGCTCGTCGTCGTGCAGGTCGCGCTGGCGGTGGTCCTGCTCGTCGGCTCCGGCCTGATGATCAGGACGTTCCAGGCGCTGCGTCACGTCGACCCTGGATTCGATCCCCATGACGCTCTCACGATGCGCATCGCCATCCCGGACGCACAGGTGAAGGACCCAGTGGCGGTCGCGCAATTGCAGCAATCCATCCTCGATAGGATCCGCGCGATTCCGGGCGTCGCCTCCGTGGGAATGACCGCCTTCATTCCCACGGATCCGAACGGCAGCCTTTACCAGGTCTACGCGCGCGATAAGACGTATGACAAAGTGCCTCCGCTGCGCCGACAGAAGTTTATCTCACCGGGGCTTCTGGCCGCCCTGGGCAGTCGCCTGGTCGCCGGCCGCGAATTTACCTGGACCGATGTCTACCAACGCCGCTCCGTCGCCATGGTCAGTGAGAATCTCGCGCGAGAGTTGTGGGGCGATCCGCGCGCCGCCATCGGCAAGGAGATCGTTCCGAACCAGAAGGACCCCTGGCGGGAAGTGATCGGCGTGGTCGCGGACGAGCGCAGCGAAGGCATCGAGCAGCAGGCGCCCGCGAGCGCGTACTATCCGCTGCTGCTGTACCACTTCAACAACGAACCGGTAGCGGTGCTGCGCACGGTCGCCTACATCATTCGAAGCAGGCGCGCGGGATCGCCTGGCCTGCTGGCCGACGTGCAGCGCGCAGTCTGGAGCGTGGATCCGAGCTTGCCGCTCGCTGAAGTCCGGACGCTCGAAGAGATTTATTCCAAATCGATGGAACGTACGTCCTTCACGCTGGTGATGCTGACGATCGCTGGGGCGATGGCGCTGCTCATCGGCTTGGTCGGCATCTATGGCGCGATCTCCTACGCGGTGTCGCACCGCCGCCGGGAAATCGGAATCCGCATGGCGTTGGGCGCTCCGCCTCGCCGCCTGTCGCGCATCTTCGTCGCCGACGGTCTGGTGCACGCCCTAACTGGTGTCGCCTGCGGCTTGGCCGCCTCCGCAGCCCTCACGCACATCCTAGGCTCATCCCTATTCGGCGTCAGCCCGCTCGATCCGCTGACGTACGCGTCGGTCACAATTGTATTGATCACGGCCGCGGTCGCCGCCAGCTACATCCCGGCCCTGCGCGCCACGAAAGTGGATCCGCTGGAAGCTCTCCGCCCGGAGTGAATGTTTTGATCGGGCACGGTGGGGCTGTCCATATTTCGCAGCAATCGCTCAGATACTCTTGGAACTTGTTGGTTCGAGGAGATCTCAAAGTCGCTGGCGCCACCCGGCCGCGCGCTTCCCCCAACGGGACTTCCGGAGAGCACCGTCCGGCAGATCGGTGCATCGGGCGTTTCGCAGCCAAGTGGACGTGGAATTCCCAGGAATCTCGTTTTCCAGGAACCCCACTTCATGGCCGCTTATCGGACATGACGCCAGTGTTCGTTCGAAATCGCCTACTTTCTAGACGAGCCGATTCCCAGTAGAAACTGCACCTCGTAGTCATGCGGGGGCCGTAGATAGAAACGCGACGTCGTCGGACGAGGGACTGCGGGGGACTGTCCACTTCAGGCATCGGATTTCAGGTGTAATGCGCACATCGCCGGTTTGAATCCCGGTTCCGGCGTTAAACACCAACGCACGGTCATTTGTTGAACCTCCCGCTGGGAGTCCGCGGACGCAATCGGATAACGCCTGATCGCCGAAAAGCTGCGGTGGACGCCGTCTTCATCTCTACGCGCCGGAATGGAAGCCACCTATGCCTGGATCGCCGCGCAGGTGAAAGCCGGGCGACAGTCGGTGGGCAAACCCGGTCAGGCCACCTTCCCCGTTACGCCAACTGCGCCGTAATCACCTGATTCCGCGTCCCCCGCCCCCCGTATCCGGCTCCTTGCAGTTGATCCTCGTTTCCAGCGCATCGATGCGGGCGGCCTGGAATGACGGTTGCTCGGCCTTCGCAATCGTGAGCGCCTTTTGGTAGTACTGATTGGCGGCTTCGGATTGGCCGTTGGCGTCGAGAACCTGCCCCAGCGCCTGGTTCACGGCGGCCGAGTCCGGCGCCTGGGCTAGGGCCTGTTGCGCCAGAGCAAGGGCGGCAGGGGCGTTTCCTTGGCGGAGGAGCGCCTGCGCTTTCGCATCGAGGCTCAGCGCCCCGGCCAGAGGGATATCGAAATGGCCGTCGTAGACGAAGACGCCGTAGTCGATGATCGCCGCCGGCTTCAGATTCTGAAACTTTCCGTACGGGTTGAGGCGGCCCACGCCGGTTTCAAAGCCGGAAAGAACGCCGGAACTGATGAGCACGGGTCCGTCGACGGCAGGCGGCGTGTCCGGGGACTGAACCTCGGCCGTGTACAGGGGCGTGCAAGGAATGCCGTAAGAGGCGGGGTCCACCACGGACTGGCTGAAATAGGCGAACCAGCAGTTCTTGACGCCGCGCGCATCGAGATAGCGCTTGACGGATTTGAGCTGCTGGCCCCAATCGGCGCTGGAGTCGCTGACATACTTGTAGGCGTTCGCCGGGCCGCCGAAGGCCTCGTTCGTATACGCTATGTAATCGGGGAAGGCATGAAGGACCGACACGGCTTGAAAGACCAGCAGCAAAACCACAGCGTAAAGCCAGCGGCGATTGCGCTCCGCCAAAGCCCAGGCAGCCCCGGCGATGGGAACCGCGAGGAAGATATAGACGGGTAGGATGTGCCGCACGCCGATATTCATGCCGCCGGTCATGGAGAACGCCATGTAGAGCGCGGCGGGAGTTACCGTGTAGAGAATTTCGCGGGAGAGGCGTAGTTTGCCGGCAATGACCGCCCACGCGCCGATCGCGAGCAGGACCAGAAACGTGAGGCTCGACTTAATGAGCATGGTGATGGGGAAAAAGAACCAGACCGCGTGCGGGTGGACCACGCCCAGGATATAGCTGGTAAACGACTTGGCCTGAGAAAGAATGTAGGCGAAGGCGTAGGTATAGGGCGCGGGCAGCAGGTGTAGCTTATCGACCTCGGTGAGCACCTTGGCGTCAAACGCGCTCGGTACGCGGCTGAGTTGCGCCGCCATGGGTGGATTGAACGGCACGGCGTCGGCTTGGGCGTAGCGGAAGCCGTAGGCGGCCCACAGGATCATTATGGAGATTGCGCCAATGACCGCCAATGCAAGCGCCAGGCGCCAGGCGTGGCGCGCGGTCGGGACGGGTGGAACATCGGGCGCGAGCTTCTTTGGCCACAGAAGCTCGAAGGCGGCGAGGAGCACAAGCGTGGGAAGCAGCAGGATGGAGCTGTGCTTGGCGGCGAGCGCGAGCCCCACGACAAGGCCAGTCCCGATGAGGCGCCTCACCGCCGGGAATTTCACGTAGCGGTAGAAGGCATACATGGCCCAGAACATGAAGAAGGCGTTGCCCGAATCCAGGGTAGCCAGTGCCGAATGGCCCATGAGCGTGGGGTCGAATGCGATAAGGCCGAGCGCGACGAATCCGGCGCCCAGGCCGAACATTTCCCGCGCGGCGGCGAAGACAAGAATCGCCAGCAGGAGCGTGAAAACCGAATCCGCCATGCGGGCGCGGAACATGATGGTGTTCGCGTCGTTCTGAAAGACGAGCGCCTTGCCGGCCTGAAACCCCAACGGCTCGTAGGGAAGCCTTGGGATTGGCGGTTCCGGCAAGTTCATGCCGATCAGGGGCAGGGTGATTAGGCGCGTGATCAGGGGTGGATTCAGGGTAACGTAGCCATGCTTCCATTGCAGGTAGCCGGAGTAAATATGAAAGGGCTCGTCAAAAGTCGCCGAGTTGTCGCGGGCCATCAGGAACATTTGGAGGAAGATGACGAGGAGAAAGGCGGCGACGACTCCGAAAACGACAGGTTTGCGATTGGCTAGTTTCATGGCGCCTCCGCAGTGCCCAGGCGCGGCGGCCGAGGAATGACAGATCCAGACGGGACCATCGATATTCGAAGATATTCGAAGCGCGAGTGTATCACGGCGCGCCTTCTTAATCGCGTATGGTCCAAACTGGATCTGCTGGAAATTGCGCTACTTGTCCGAAGGCCAAGCGCTATCCGCAGCACGAAGCGCCATTTGCGGGGTGAGCGGCGATCAATTGAAGTGGTTCTTCTCCACCTCTGGAGCGACCTCTCCAACGCGCCGGGGAGGGCCAAGGCGTATTCTAACCGATGTGTTCCCCTCAGTTCCGCCAGATCCCGGATGCGCCGGGCAGACACACGGCGTTGTGGCCGAAAGACGGGGTTCAATTCCTTCGGCATTCCGGGCGGGACAGCGGACCGTCGTGGTCCGCAATCGCGAAAGTCAAAGTCCGAGATCCACTTTCCTGGCACAACTCCTTCCGCGCGCCCAACCATTCGCCCACATTCGTCGAATGCCGCTCCAATAGCGATCGGTTTAGATAAGATTAGAGCGATGATAGCCATGCGCTCTTTAGCGGTGTTCGATCTCGGTGGCGTGCTGATTGACTGGAACCCGCGTCACTTATATCGCAAGCTCTTCGATGGAGACGAGAAAGCGATGGAGCATTTTCTGGCGACGGTTTGTACACCTTCCTGGAACGCTCAGCAAGATGCGGGACGAACGTTTGCCGACGCCTGCGCCTCCGTGAGATTGGCTCATCCGCGCCAAGCGCGGTTGATTGACGCCTGGTTCGAGCGTTATGACGAAATGCTGGCAGGGCCGATCGCCGGCACCGTTGACCTCCTGACGGAACTGCGCGCTCGCGGGGTTCCTCTGTATGCTCTCAGTGATTGGTCCGCGGAAACGTTTCCTGTAGCCCTGAAGCGATTCGAGTTCTTGCAATGGTTTCGAGGAGTCTTGATTTCTGGCCAAGTCGGACTGTTAAAACCGGACCCGCATTTTTTTCAGCTTTTCCTTGAGACTTTCGCAATCGATCCTGCCCACGCCATCTACATCGACGACCGGAAACCGAACGTAGCGGCTGCTGCTGCTTTTGGCATGGAGGGCATCTTATTTACCGACCCACCTGCGCTTCGGGCAGAACTGGTGAGGGTCGGGTTGATTCCAGGATAACTCCTACCCAGGGCAGCGATTCAGACCGTGCTTGGATCACGGCGCCCTACGAAACTGCGCTACTCAGCAGAAAGAGGGGCGTTGTGGCCGAAAGACGGGCTTCCATTCCTTTGAGCTTGCCGGGCGGGACAGCGGACGCCTTCAGCCTTCCATGTGAGCGTGTAGTCGCCTACGCTGAGATTGGCCCGTGGCCCCAAACGCTAGGACCGTATCGGGACTGCCCCGGCGCGGGTCGACGCCGATTCAGCAGACAAAAGCTGAGACGCCGGGGCAGTTTCGATACGGTCGTTTGCAGGAAGCCGCTGACGTTTGCGGCGGATGCGGCAGGCTATGGGTATTGAATGGTGTTTTGGTACTTCTGCGTCAGGGCTAGACGCATACCCGGGATAATGGTAGGCAGATTTGTGGCTGGTTTGCGGGCTGAGGTCGATTGCCACCGGCCGTTGGTCTGTGACTCGCAGACATTTTCGGCATCGTTGATCTAAGTAAACACACAAATAGTGCGCTCGACGGAATGATATGGAATATCGCCGGCAAGGGATTATCGCTAGGAAGTATCAAACGTGTTCTGCTGGGAGGCGATCAAGTGCAGTTGCTGAACGGTGAGGGTACCGATCATCAGCATCGGCCCGGAGCAGCAAGGGCATTTCCAACCCGCTGGTGGCCGAGCATCCGCAACCGGAACGGCAGATGCGGGCTCCGGGGAGGGCATCTCCAATAGCTTGCGGCAAAGTGGCAGTAGTTTCGCTCGGCTCCGGTTGGCAAGGAATCCGAAGAAGCGAATCCGCACGAAACCGTGCGGCAGGACATGCAGAAAGAACCGCCGTAGGAATTCATTGGCACGAAGAGTCATCTTGCGTTTTTTGTTGCACCGCAACCCGCCCGCCCGCGTCACAGGATTTGCGAATACTTACAAATGAAGGAGGGCTCCTATGCGCTTAAATTGGGTAAGGCGCTGGCCAGCTACGCTGAAGCCGGGAATGAGGCGCCGCCGGCGAGACCGCCAGCCAGAGCCGTCCCCCGCGCCACCTCCCCAGCGCCTTCCCAGCCGGCTCCGGTCCTGCTATCACACCTGGCCCGCATCACCAGTCACGCCGGGATCGTCGCCGCGGTGGCGTTCAGCCCGGACGGCCGCCTGCTCGCGGCGGGCGGCAAGACGGCGGAGGTGTGGGACCCGGCCACCGGCGAGCACCTGCGCACCCTGACCGGCCACACCAGCCAGGTCCACGGGGTGGCGTTCAGCCCGGACGGCCGCCTGCTCGCCGCCGGCGGCGACAGGACGGCGCGGCTGTGGGACCCGGCCACCGGCGAGCACCTGCGCACCTTGCGCACCCTGCGCACCCTGCATATCGCCCCTGGGTTTGGGGGGTGGCGTTCAGCCCGGACGGCCGCCTGCTCGCCGCCGGCGGCGACAGGACGGCGCGGCTGTGGGACCCGGCCACCGGCGAGCACCTGCGCACCTTGCGCACCCTGCATATCGCCCCTGGGTTTGGGGGGTGGCGTTCAGCCCGGACGGCCGCCTGCTCGCCACCGGCGGCGACAGGACGGCGCGGCTGTGGGACCCCGCCACCGGCGAGCACCTGCACACCCTGCGCACCCTGCGCGCCACCGGCCGGATCTGGGGGGTGGCGTTCAGCCCGGACGGCCGCCTGCTCGCTACCGCCGCGAGCGACAAGGCGGCGCGGCTGTGGGACCCCGCCACCAGCAAGCACCTGGGCATCCTGCGCGGCCACACCGACCAGGTCCACGGGGTGGCGTTCAGCCCGGACGGCCGCCTGCTCGCCACCGCTAGCTACGACACGACGGTGCGGCTGTGGGACGAACCCGGGCCCGCCGGGTACTAAAAACCCGCAGGGCGCTGACCTGCGGATGCGCGCCCCGAGCGGCCGAAACTGCGTACTAAACCGGTCCGGCTAAGCTGCGTCTGTGGCTCGCTATGTGATCGACGCACCGACCTTGCTCCATCTCGTGGACGCCGAGCTTCACGTCGATCCAGGACACCAGCTGGTCGCGCCGAACTCGATCCGCTCGGAGGCGCTGGCGCTGTTGCTGCGTGACGTCCGCGCAGGTAAGCGCACCGAGATGGCAGCCCTGGAAGTACACGAGCGGACGACCGAGATAAAGATGCGGCTACTCGGCGACCGGGTGTCACGCCGCACCGCGTGGCAGCCCGCACGTCAGCACGACTGGCACACGCTCAGGGACGCCGAGTACCTAGCGATCACCCGGCTGCAGGCTGACGCCTTGGTCACGGTCGACCCAAGCCTCGCGGTCACCGCCCGGGACGTCGTGGCGGTTGCTGCCCTCGACGATCTGCTCGCTCCGGGATAATCGTCGCCCGCAGGTTCACCCTGCCTGCCCTAAGTTATGTGCGACGGCTGGAGGACGACGACCAGTGACCGTTCTCCTTGACGCGAACGTACTCATTGCCCTGCTAGTCGATGATCATGTCCATCACCAGGCCGCCGAGACCTGGTTCGTAGGTAGGTATGACCGGGGGCTTCGCCACCTGCCCATTCACTCAGGGTAGCCTGGTGCGGCTGCTCATCCGGGAGGGCCAGTCGGCCGCAGCGGCACGCACGATCCTCAACGTCACCGCCGCCAGCCCGCGGCACGAATTCGGGGCTGACGATATCCCGTACACCGACGTGCCAATCCAGGGAATCGTCGGCCACCGCCAGGTAACCGGCGCCTATCTGGCACAGCTCGCGCGAGCACATGGGTCCCGGCTCGCCACATTCGACCAGGCACTGGCCAAGCTCCATCACGACGTTGCTGAACTGGTCCCAGACAACTGACTGGCACCAATTTACTGACCGCCGTGCAAGCGCTGTTTCGGCAGTTCAAGGCTTATGTCTGCGCATGTGACCACGATCCGTTGTGTCGTCATCACCATCGCTGTAAGCAAACCGAAGGATGGTGGCTTGAGCCACCAGAGCCCGCATCCTGAAGTGGCGCACCCCCACCGGACGGACCGCGACCAGCACCCCCACTGAGTACTCCGCCTAGCGAAGCTGGGGGGACCGCGTTCGGCCTGCTGGGCGGCCGCGAATGGTTCACCGAGCGTGACGCGCCCGCCACCACGTCAGCGGCGACATCCTCGCGCCGCACTATTTAACGCCGGCGCCGCCATCGGAGTGCACCACGGTGCCGGTGATCCCGCGCGAGCGGTCCGAGGCCAGGAACACGTAGCTGCCCGCATGGTCCTTACCGGTGAGCGCGACCTGCAGGGGCGTGCGGCGACGCAGATCCTGCTCGCGGCCGGGCGCCGCGTCCAGGACATGATCGGCCAGGCCGAGGCTCCGCGGCCCGGTGAGCTCGGTGTCCAGCGTTCCGCCCGGCGCCACGCCGTTGACCCTGACCTCCGGGGCCAGCTCGTGGGCCAGCGCGATCACGCAGCCGCGGACGGCGAACTTCGACGCGACGTACAGCACGCCGCCGCGACCCGGATAGAAGCCGGAGGTGGAGACCGTCAGCACGACCGACCCGCGCGCGCGGCGCAGTTCAGGCAGCGCGGCACGCACGGATACCAGCTGGCTCTTCACGTTGACGGCGAAGACCTCGTTGAACGCGGCATCGAGCTGATCGTCGGCGATGTCCGCCAGGCCGCGGTAGAAGTCGAAGATGCCGACGCAATTGACCAGAACGTCCAGGCCGCCGAACGCGTCGGTGACCGCGCGGACCGCCGCGCGGGAGTCGGCCAGCGCTGTGGCGTCGCCCTGGCTGACCACGCAGCTGGGCAGTTCGGCCGCCAGCCGTTCGGCCTTGGCCTCATCCAGCTCCAGCGCGGCGACCTGCGCGCCTTCGGAACGGAACGCGTCAAGCACGGCGCGGCCGATCCCGGAGCCCGCACCCACCACCAGCGCGCGCTTGCCGTCCAGCCAGGCCATCAGCCCTCTTCCTCAGGCGACAGAGCCTCCGGCGAGCCGTCCTCCGGCCCGTGCGGTGTCCTCAGCAGCCGGGAGAACAACTCGTGGTCCTGCCAGGTCAGGGCTTCCAGCTCGAGCGGGCAGAGCAGAATCTGATGACCTGAACTCGGGACCGAGATGCGCAGCCGGGCGCCGTTACGGGTCTGCACCCGCTCCACGACGACCTCGGTGAACTCGTTGGCCAGCCTGATCGGGGGCTCGGCGCCGGCCTCCGGCGCGGTCAAAGGAACACCGCCAGGTTCTGGGTGCGCAGCACCGACTCATCCACGGTGATCTCGCGCCGGGCCAGCTTGAGCCCGTCGCCGGTCTCCCGGAGCAGGTCCGCGCGACCTGCCGAGATCAGGTCAGGTTCGCGAGTGTCGCCCCGGCTGCGGAACAGGAGCAGGGCGGACTCCACTCGCAGTTCGCTCGTTAGGTGCCTGAATGTCCTTATGTTGGTCACGAAATGCCGGGTCCGGGACGGCGGGTCCTCCGTCCAGGCGTGGTCGGTCGCCAGCCGCTGGACGCGCTTGCGCAGCGAGTACATGTTCTCGTCGAAGTGGCCCATGTCGGCGAGGGAGTCGAAGCCCGCGCCGCGCGCGGTCGTCACCCGGACCGGCATCACGTAGCGGATGTCCTCGCACAGTAGGTTCAGCCAGCCGGCATAGTCCGCCGCGTCCAGCAGCGCGGCCTCCTCGACCAGGAACTGGTGCGCGGCCAGGTGCGCCGGGTCGCCGTAAGGGAGCGGCGGGCCGGCGGTCACCGGGCACCGCCCGGGTCGAAGGCGGCGGGCTCGCGCTCCAGGTGATCGCTCCACAGGCTCAGCCAGTGCCGCTGGTTGAACTCGCCGAAGCCCTGGTAGGCCAGGCCGGGGCCGGCAAAGGCCGCGAGCGGCGGCTTGATCGGCTCGCCCGCCAGGGTCAGTCCCATCCGGCTGTTCAGGTTCAGCCGCCGCGCCATCGACCCGGTGGCCATGTCGGTGATGGACACCCAGTTCTCCACGTCGTCCTGCTCGAACATGCCGGAGATGCCGAAGCACATCAGGTAGGCCTGGTAGGAATTTCGCTTGAACTCCTCGGGCGCCGCCGCGTCCACCGCGAACCAGGAGAGTACCTCGGTCTCCCGCTCACTGATCGGCTGCCACTGGCGCACTGAGACGAACGGGGCGACGGTTCCGCTGGCGTCGATCTGTGGCCAGTTGTGCACCAGGCTCAGGTTGGGGAACAGGGTCGCCGCGGACACCATAAAGCCGCTGTCCGCGACCAGCGCCCGCTGGCGGTCCGACCACGATGCCGCCATGGCCGGGATCATCGCGTCCGGGTAGCCCACGTAGCGCAACTGACCGGTGAAGTCACCGCCGGGCGGCAGCTTATAGGTGGTGCCCGCCCCGGGCCCGGCAGTATAGAGGGCGCCCTCCTTGCGCTTGCTGGCCCGAGGTTCGCGGAATAGCCCGATGTCCACCACGCTGGCGTGGGTATGCGGCGTGTGGTAACTGTCGCCGGCGAAGTTCTCGGCGCCGATCTTCCAGTTGGCCTTGATCCGCCAGCGCTGCGGGCCACGGAACTCCATGCCCGCCGCGCTCTGGCGCGTGTAAAAGTCCAGGTAGAACGCGAAATCGCCGAGGTAGTCGAGCAGCGGCGGAGCGTCTGGGTCCAGGCTGATGAAGATCAGCCCGTTGCGGGTGTCCATCGACGGCGCGGGCAGCAGGGACTGCTCGAGGCGGGGCAAGCCGTCCTCGCCGCCGTAGGCCTCGGCGTGGAAGGGCAGGCCGGCCAGCCGGCCATCGTTGCGATAGGTCCAGGCGTGATAGGGGCAGCGGAAGTGCGAGGCGTTACCCATCTCAGCCCGGCATACCTGCATGCCACGGTGCAGGCACATGTTGAACATGACCCGGACGACACCCGACTCATCCCTGACCACGATGAACGAATCGGCCAGGACCCGGCGGACCACGTAGTCGCCCGGATCGGGGATCTCGGACTCGTGCGCGAGGAACACCCAGGACCGGGCGAAGAGCCGGTCACGTTCCAGCGCGAAAATCTCCGGGTCGCCGTAGATATGCGCCGGGATCATGCCCTGCCGGACCTGCTTGAGGGCGGCGGCTAGGTCAAGCATGGCTGTCCTACCGAAGTCGTTTTCTGCAACGATACGTTGCGGACGAAAGGTACTCACGGGATGCAGAGCTGGATCCACGTCATCGAGTGGCGGGCCAATGTACGGCCGGAGTCGACAGCGCTGGTCGACGACAGGGGCGCGGCATACACCTATGCGCAGCTTCGAGCCGAGGTGGAGCGCAAGGCCGGCGGCTGGGCCGGGCTCGGGGTCGGGCCCGGCGACGTCGTCGCCATCGTGGCGAAGAACAGCGCCGATTTCCTCGTGCACGCTTTCGCGCTGATGCGGGCCGGGGCGACTCCGGCCTTCGTCAACTGGCGGCTGTCGGCCCGTGAGCTCGCCGAGGTGCTGGCCCTGGTCGAGCCGAAGGCGATCGCCGCCGACGCCGAGTTCACCGGCCTGGTCGCCGCGGCCTGGCCGGAGACCACCGCCCGGGCGAGGATCGGCGGCGGCCCGGTGCCGGACGGCTGGGTGGACGGCGGGACGCTGGCCGGCCCGGTGCCGCCGCGGCCTGCGCTCACCGGCGAGACGGTGCTGGCGCTCGTGCACACCAGCGGCACCACGGGCCGGGCCAAGGCCATCCCGCTCCGGCACGGCGCGCTCATGATGAGCGTCGCCGACTTTGCCATCGAGATCGGCGACCAGGTTGCCGGGTCGCGTCATCTGCAGATCCTGCCCCTGTTCCACCTGGGCGGCTTCGGCCAGTGCATGCAGGCGATCCTGACCGCCGGGACGGTTTACATCCACACCGCCTTCAGTCCGGCGGCGGTCATCGACGCCATCGAGGCCGACCGGATCGAGTTCTTCACCGCCGGACCATCGCTGATCGACATGCTCGTCGCCGAGATCGGCCGGCGCGAGCGGGCCGACCTGTCTCACCTGCGCGAGATCGCCTACGGCACGGCGCCGATCACCCCGTCCTCGCTGACTGCGGCGCTGGCCGCGTTCGGCTGCCGGTTCCGGCAGATCTACGGCAACACCGAAAGCCAATCCATGATCAGCCTGCTCGCCCCCGAAGATCACTCTCCAGGTCATCCGCGACTGGCCAGCGCGGGCCGGGTCTCGTTCGGCTGGGAGGTTCGCATCGTCGACCCGGACGGGCGCGACCTTCCCTTCGAGGTCGCGGGCGAGCTGCTGATCCGGGGCGAGTGCCTGTTCTCCGGGTACTGGCGGGATCCGGAGGCCACGGCGGCGGCATTCGCCGAGGGCGGCTGGTACCGGACGGGCGACATCGCCAAGCTGACGGCCGATGGCTATCTCTACATCCTGGACCGGGCCAAGGACATGATCATCAGCGGCGGCGAGAACATCTATCCCGCTGAAGTCGAGGCGGTGCTGGCCCGCCACCCCGCCGTGGCCGACGTGGCGGTGCTGGGGCGGCCCGATCCGACCTGGGGCGAAGCGGTGCACGCGGTCATCATTCCGGCCGCCGGGCCGGTCCCGGCGGAAGAGATCATCGCCTGGTGCCGGGACCGGCTGGCGCACTTCAAGTGCCCGAAGAGCGTAGAGTTCACCGACGCGCTGCCCCGGACGACCACCGGCAAGGTGCTCAAGCGGGAACTGCGAGCGCAGCTCGTCTCCGCGAGCCAGCGGGAGGCCTTGTGAGCATCCCGGAGAGAAGCGGAAACCATAGGCCTGTCCATCGCGTCGCACAGCGGGCTGCCGCCGGCCCGGATCGGGGAGCTGGCCGGGGCCGCCGAGCAGGCCGGCTTCGGCGCGGTGTTCGTGGCCGAGGGCCACGGCGACGCCCTGGCGCTGTGCCACCCGGTCGCGGCCGCGACCCGGCGGGTCCGGGTGGGGACCGCGGTGGCCAACGCGGCGCTGCGGCCGCCGGTGCTGGCGGCCAAGACCGCCGCGCAGCTGGACCAGGCGGCCGACGGCCGGTTCATCCTGGGGCTCGGGGTCGGGAACCAGGTGATGAACACCAGGTTCGGGCTTCCCCCGTTTGCGCCGCTGGCAATGGTCGAGGAGTACGTGAACGTCATCCGTTCGGTACTCAACCGGACGGCCGGGTACGACGGCGAGCTGTTCCGCACCGGGATGGTGCCGCTGGACAGCCCGCCGGTCCGGGCGAACCTGCCGGTCTGGCTGGGTGCCCTCGGGCCACGAATGCTCGCGCTGGCCGGCCGGATCGCCGACGGCGTGATCCTCAACTTGATGACGCCGGCCCAGGCCGGGCAGGCGGCCGGCGTCGTCCGCGACGCCGCGCGGGCGGCCGGGCGGGACCCCGCGTCCATCGAGGTCGCCTGCGTGATCCACCTCTGCCTATCGGATGACCCGGCCGCGGCCGCGGCCGCGGCGCGGGAGGTCGTGCCCCGCTACGTGCTGCACCCCGCCGCGCCGCAACTGTTCGGCGAGCTCGACGGGGGTCCGGATCTGCGCGGCGTGCGCGAACTGGTGCTGGCCGGCGACCGGGCGGGCGCGGCCAGCCGGGTCCCGCAGCAGGTGGCCGACGGCTTCGTGGCGCGGGGCAGCGCCGCCCAATGCGCCGAACGGGTGGCGGAATACCGGGCCGCCGGGGTCGGCGTGCCGGTCATCTTCCCGATGCCGGTCGACGGCGACTGGGGTTATGAGCAGGCCATCGCCGCTCTGGGCGAAACCGTGTAAACGACGAAGGAGGCACTGCCATGGAACTTGTCATCCGCTTCTTCGCCGCGCTGGAGGCCGGCGACATCGGCACGCTGCGCGAGATCTACGCACCCGACGCAGTGATCTGGCACAACGACGACCTGGTGGAGCAGCCGGTCGAGGACAACCTGAAGGTGCTGCAGGGCCTGCACCGCGCGGTATCCGGCCTGCACTACGACATCGTCCGGCGCGCGGCGACCGACGACGGGGTGCTGCAGCAGCACGTCCTGCGCGGGCGGCTGCCCAACGGGGCCGAGGTCGAACTGCACGCTGCGATGTACCTGCAGGTCCGGGACGGGCACATCACCCGGATCGAGGAGTACCTCGACTCGGCGCGGCGCTCGGACATCAGGAAGGCCCGCGAGGCCCTGTCCGGCTAGGGCCCTGTCCGGCTAGGGCGCGGTCTGGTCAGCGCGTGGCTGGCCAGAACGCGCAGTGGTGCTGAGCCGAGAAGTCCGTCTCGACCCGCGGCTGCGGCGGCACCAGCGACAGCACCTGCTGGCTGGTGCGGCTGAACCGCGGCCATCCGGCGGCCGGAACCCCCGTCTTGGCCAGGTTCGTCCAGTCCTGCTTCATGGCCGCGGCCAACTGCTGCTGGGCCGCGGAGAGGGCAGCCGGGTACGGGACGGCGGCCTGGCTGAACACGTACTGCAACTCGGAGGCGTGGGCCGCGCCGTAGGGGAAGCCGCCCGGGGGCAGGAACAGCTCCGGCGCGTTCTCGTCGTTGAACTCGTACGCGTAGGTCGGCACGTACCGTGCCAGCGACTCCTCGGCGGTCAGCGCGTGACAGGCGAAAATCGCGTCGGTGCCGACCGCGCCGAGCGCGACCGCCGGGCTGGGATACCGGCTGAGCGGATACTGCGCGGCCACCGCGCTCGCCGCGGCCGCGGTCACGCCGAGCGTCGAGGCGATCATGGACTGGTAGTTCGCCGCGGTCACCTGCCCGCCCAGGAGCTGGATCCCGGCCACGAACAGCCGGTATTCGTCATGGTTGGTGCCGATGACCACGGGCACGTGGTTGAACTGCCCGCTGGCCAGCGCGGTCCCGACCGGCTGGGTGAGCACGTCCCCGTCGACGTCGGGGGTGTAGCCGACCGGGTTCTGGTCGTTGAGGATCTCCGATACCGGCATGCGGCGCAGGCAGGCCGGCGTGTCGCTGGCGCACCCGGCCTTGGCGGCGAAGGCCTGGCCGGCCGATTCGGCCGCGGCCAGCGAGGGCTGGGTCAGCTGGTAAGTGCCGCTTTCCACGATGGCCCGCTGGAAGAGCCCGCGCGCGCCGGGCGAGGCGAGCTGGGCCAGCGTGGACAGGCCGCCCGCCGACTCACCGAACAGGGTCACCGCGCCCGGGTTGCCGCCGAAGCCGCGGATGTTGCGCTGCACCCAGCGCAGGGCGGCCTGCTGGTCCATCAGCCCGTAGTCGCCGGACGGGCCGCCCGGGCGGCTGGCCAGCGCCGCGTCGGCTAGGAAGCCGAGCGCGCCGATCCGGTAGTTGATGGTGACCACGACGACGCCGCGCCCGACCAGCCCGGCCGGGTTGTAGTCGTCGCTCTCGCCGGTGCGCAGCGAGCCGCCATGCACCCAGACCATCACGGGCAGGTTCCGGGTGCGGGCTCCGGCCGGGGTGAACACGTTCAGGTACAGGCAGTCCTCGGATGTGCTGGCCCGGCCGAACGGCGATGACGGCTGCGGACAGTGCGGCGCGTAGCTGACCGCCGCGCGGACGCCGGGCCAGCGCGCGGGGGGCCGCGGCGGCTGCCAGCGCAGCGCGCCGACCGGCGGCGCTGCGTACGGGATGCCGAGGAACTCATCGGCCGCCGCGACCGTCTTCCCGCGCACCGCGCCTTCGGCGGTGGTCACGACCAGACCCGATCCTTGGCTCGAACTGGGGGTAGGGCTGGGGCAGGCCGTGGCGGTGGTGCACCCGGCCGCGGCGATCAGCACCGCGGTGGCGGCCGCGCCCGCGGCCAGGCCGGTCCGTACACGCTGTCCGATCGGTATCGCTCGCATCGCCGCGCTCACCTGGTCGGGACGGAACCATCCGACTGTGTTTAATAATTAACTTAATAGGCCAGATGTCAGGAATCCATGTCACCCGGATCTCAATTCGGGCAACCGCGCCCGGACCCGGCCCGTACCCGTGAGCACGCCCGTTTTGGGTACTTTGAACGCATGGCAGGTCCCGGGCGGGCCGAGTCAGCCTCGGTCCCCATCTGGCTGAAGCTCTCCGAGGTTGATGCCGCACGGATGGAGAAGGTGCTGGCGCGGCCCGAGTTCGCCGGCTGGACCAAGGCCGAGTGGTGCCTGGAGATCATCCAGACGGCCCTGCGGTACTACACCAAGACCCGCCCCGTGGCTGAGGCCGCCCGCGGGCCTGCACCCGAGGCGCCGGAGCCAGTGGAACCGGAGCCAGTGGAACGGAGAGGGAACGGGGAACCGGAACCAGAGCCGGTACGAGCCGCTGCGGCGCCCATCGAGCCGGTGCCGTTGGAGCCAGAGGAGCCGGTAGCAGCGGAGCCGGTAGCCGAGGTGCCGGAATCGCCGGACCAGGCCGAGTGCCCGCACCCCGCCGACGCCCGGGACTACCAGACCGGTACCTGCGCCGTCTGCGGTGCCATCCTGTGGGACTGAGCCCTGGCGGCGCCGCCCGCCCCGCCGCTCACAGGTCGGCACCCTTCCCGCGGTGGCCGTCACCGTACAAGAGTCAGGATGATGCGGGCAGGCCGACCGCCAGGGCAGCGTTCCCTTCGGCCAGGCTGTCCGGATAGAACCTGCGGGCCGTTTCGATTACCTCGTCCAGGCCCGGCCACCAGGGACCGTGCCGCAATGAGCCGAGGGCATGCAAGACACCGGCAGCCTGCTGAGCGGGCTCCGTCGCGGCGACGAACGCTACCCGGTGCGGCCGGGACGAACGCAGCGGTCCGAGGTGGAAATCCGGCCCGTGATCGCCGGCGTCGGCGGCGTCGGGACTCGTGGCGAGCACCAGGTAGTAGTCGGGCAGCTCGAACCGGCCCGCCCGCCAGGCAGCCAAGGCCTTCGCCGCCTCCTGCTCGAATTCAGCCGGGCCTTGCGGACGCGCCACGTCCCACATCGCCCGCCAGTTGGCGGCCACCGCCGCTAGCGGGTCGGCGGGCACCAGCGCATAGGGGGACGTGGCTCGCCCGGCCCGCTGCAGCGCCCCGGCAGCAGCCTCTATGCCGTCGCCGCCGGAGTCCGCGGGCTCCTCCGGCCGGATCAGGGCCACGTTCATGGACCGGCCGACGGCAGCCAGGACCTCACCCGGCGCGGAACCGGCCAGGACCACCACGGTGCAGGAGTTACGTCGCATCGGTTCGATGGTATGGCCACGAATCCTCCGCCTCGTTGACAATGGGTAGAACGTCTGATGAGAGGCCGCCCGGCGCATCCTCAGGCTGGGTAGTCCTGGGCTGGCTTGGCGAGCGGGGTGTCGTCTGATCCCGGCGGGAGGTGGCGGGCGGTGGAGGGCTGGCGTCCAGTGGAGGAACTGATCCAGTGACAACACGCTCATCAAGCGACAGGAATCCCGGCCGATGATCAAGCGACTGCTCGTGGCCAACCGGGGCGAGATCGCCGTCCGCATCATGGCGACGGCATCCGTGCTCGGGATCGAGACGGTCGCGATCTATGCTGCCGACGATGCCGCCTGCGGCCACGTCAGCCGGGCGGACGCGGCGGTCGAGCTGCCGGGAACGGGCGCGGCGGCGTACCTCGACGTCGATGCGGTCGTCGCGGCGGCCACCGGCGCAGGCTGTGACATGCTGCACCCCGGGTACGGGTTCGGATCCGAGCGCCCGCAACTGGCCGCACGGTGCGCCGAGGCCGGGGTACGCTTCGCCGGTCCCGCGCCCGGCGCGCTCGCGCTGTTCGGCGACAAGGGCGCGACGCGGACCCGGGCCCGTGAGCTGGGCGTGCCCGTCCTGGCCGGCACCGACGGCGACACCTCGCTGGAGGAGGCGCGGGCGCTGCTGCACGAGCACGGCGCGGTCATGGTCAAGGCGGTGGCCGGCGGCGGCGGACGCGGCGTGCGGCCGGTGACGCGCGAGGCCGAGCTCGCCGGGGCGATGCGCCGGTGCGCGTCTGAGGCCGAGGCGGCCTTCGGCGACTCCAGGGTGTACGTCGAGCAGCTGCTGACCCGGGCCCGGCATGTCGAGGTCCAGGTCATCGGCGACGGCACCGGTGCCGTGGCGGTGCTGGGTGATCGTGACTGCAGCCTGCAGCGGCGCCGCCAGAAGCTGGTCGAGATCGCCCCGGCCCCGATCGGGGACGCGGTTCGCGTGCGGCTGTCCGAGGCCGCGCTGGCGCTGGTCGGCTCGGCCCGCTACGCCGGGCTGGCCACCGTGGAATTCCTCGTCCAGGACGACACGATCGCCTTGGCTGAAGTCAACCCGCGCCTGCAGGTCGAGCACACGGTCACCGAGCAGGTCACCGGCCTGGACCTGGTCGAGCTCGGGCTGCGCGTCGCCGACGGCGCGAGGCTGCCTGCCCTGGCGCTGGCCGCGCACCCGCGCGGCGCCGCGATCCAGGTCCGGGTCAACGCCGAGACCTTGCGGCCCGACGGCACGTTGCTGCCCGGCACCGGCACGCTGAGCCGGTTCCAGCCCCCGGCCGGGCGCGGCGTGCGCGTCGACACCGCCGGCTACCCGGGTTACACCGTCAGCCCGCGCTACGACTCGCTGCTGGCCAAGGTCATCACCGACGGCGGCACGCTCGAGGAGGCGGCCCGCCGGGCGGTGCGGGCGCTGGCTGAGTTCGACATCGCCGGGGTGCCCACCAACGTGGCCCTGCTGCAGGCGCTGCTTCAGATGCCCGGGCTGGGCACGTTCGAGGTGGGCTGGGTCGACGCCCACGCCGCCCAGCTCGTCACTGCGAGCTCGATCTCGCTCGCCCCCGAGGCCGCCGATCCGGCGAATCCGGTGCCGGCCTCTCCCCCGGTCGAGATACCGCCCGGCCACATCGCGGTGCGGGCGCCGCTGACCGGCACCGTGGTTTCGGTCACGGCCGCGCCTGGGAACCCGGTCGCTTCCGGCGACGAGCTGCTCGTCATCGAGGCGATGAAGATGGAGCACGAGGTGCGCGCCCCGGCCGCCGGCCTGGTGCACGAAGTGACGGTGGCGGCGGGCGCCATGGTGCAGGCCGGGGCGGTGCTGGTCGTGCTGGCCGAGTCCGCGGCCGACGCCGCCGAGCCGGCGCAGGCCGACGACCTCCCCCTGGATCACGTCCGGCCGGATCTCGCGCAGGTGCGGGAGCGGCATCGGATCGGGCTCGACGAGGGGCGGCCCGAGGTGACCGAGCAGCGCCACGCCGCCGGGCGGCGGACGGCTCGCGAGAATATCGCCGACCTCGTCGAGGAGGGCAGCTTCGTCGAATACGGTGCGCTGACGATCGCCGCGCAGCGCCGTCGCCGCTCGCTCGACGACCTCATCGCGCGCACTCCGGCGGACGGCCTGGTGATGGGCACCGCTACGGTAGACGGCCGGCCGGTTGCAGTGATGTCCTACGACTACACCGTGCTGGCCGGCACCCAGGGCGCCATGAACCACCGCAAGACCGACCGGCTGCTCGAGCTGGCCGACCGTGAGCGACTGCCCGTGGTCATTTTCGCCGAGGGCGGCGGCGGGCGACCGGGCGACACCGACACCACCGCCGTGGCCAGCCTCGACGTGCCGACCTTCCGGCTGACCGCCCGGCTGTCGGGCCGGGTGCCGCTGGTGGCCGTGGTGTCGGGCTACTGCTTCGCCGGCAACGCCGCCCTGGCCGGCGCCTGCGACGTGATCATCGCGACGCAGGACGCCAGCCTGGGGATGGGCGGGCCGGCCATGATCGAGGGGGGCGGGCTCGGTGTCGTCGCGCCGGCCGAGGTCGGGCCGATGTCGATCCAGGTGCCGAACGGAGTGGTGGACTTGCTCGTCGCCGACGAGGCTGCCGCGGTGGCGGCGGCGCGGCGCTACCTGTCGTACTTCGGCGGCTCACGCGCTGGCACCCAGGACGCTCCGCACGGCGACCAGCGCGTCCTGCGCCACCTCGTCCCGGAGAACCGGGTGCGCAGCTACGATGTGCGGCCGGTCATCGAGGCCCTGTGCGACACCGGGAGCGTGCTCGAGCTGCGGGCCGGGTTCGGCACCGGGGTGCTGACCGCCCTGGCTCGTATCGGCGGGCGCGCGGTCGGGCTACTGGCCAGCAACCCGCTGCAGCTGGGCGGGGCGATCGACGGCGACGCCGCCGACAAGGCCACGGCGTTCCTGGCGCGGTGCGAGGCACACCGGCTGCCGGTCGTCTCGCTCGTCGATACGCCCGGCTTCATGGTGGGGCCCGCGGCCGAGCGGACGGCCATCGTGCGGCGCTTCGGCGCGATGTTCGTGGCCGGCGCCCGGCTCACCGTGCCGGTCTGCGCGGTGGTGCTGCGCAAGGCCTACGGCCTCGGCGCGATGGCGATGACCGCGGGCGACCTGCGCCGCCCGGCCATCACCGTGGCCTGGCCGACCGGAGAGTTCGGTGGCATGGGCCTGGAAGGCGCGGTGCGGCTGGGATACCGCAAGGAACTCGACGCGATCGAGGACCCCGATGCCCGCCGGGCGCGCTACGAGGAGCTGGTCGCCGAGCAGTACCGCCGCGGCCAGGCGCTCAGCACCGCCGCGGCGTTCGAGATCGACGACGTGATCGATCCGGCCGACACCCGCGCCGTGCTCACCGACGTCCTCGCCCGGGTCAGCTGACGGGCGGCTGGCCCCTAAGGAACTGAGGTTGAAGTCGTTGTGGACGATGGCGTAGGCCAGGTCGGTGAGCTTGATGTTCTGGCCGCGGGCGTACTGCCGTAGCGAGTCGAACGCTGTCACCATGGACACCCCGTTGCGCTCCGCGAGGACACCTTTCGCCTGTTCGATGACGACCCGGCTGTTGAGTGCGCGCTGAAGATGCTCGGCCAGCATGGCGCTGCGTTGGGCGGAACGTTGCTGCAGGATGCCGATGGTGGCGACGTCCGCCAGTGCCTGCGCTAGCCGCTGATCGTCCTGGGGCACCTGGCCGATGCGGTCGTCGAACAGGTTCAGCCCGCCGATCGTCTGCTCACGCAGCCGCAGCGGAAGCGCCACGACGGACCGGAAACCAGCCGCGAGGGTCGCGGACTCCGGCCGATGGGCCGACGGGCTCGTCGGGCTCGCTCATCGGTCCTCCGCCGGAAAGCGCAAGCGTCGCTCGATCACGTCCTTGGCCACATCCGCGACCGGCTGGCCGGTGGCGAAGGCGCGCGCGCGCAACATCAGGAAGGCCTCGTCGATCGTGACGCCGGCCTGGATCTTCACCATGCCGCTCGCCTGGTGCACCTGCATCTGGTAGGTGATCCGGCCGTCCGGGTCATCGGCGAACGGGTTGGCGTAGCGGGTGCCGAGTTGCAGCAGCGCGACCGCGGCGGCATCCGCGGCCGTCAGGGCCGCGGAGAGCTGACCGGTCGTCAGTTTCCCCGGCAGGTCACGGTAAAGATCAAGGGCACCGACGCTGACGCCCCCGATACGCAGCGGCAGCGCGAACACGGCCCGGACCCCGGCGGCCGCGACGCCCTCCAGGAACGCCGGCCAGCCCTCGACCGCCACGTCGCCAGGCTCGTGCAGATCGTTCACTATGACCGGCAGGCCGCCCTTGACCGCCTCGACGCAAGCGCCCTCGCCGAGAGTGAACTGAAGATCCTCAATCCGTGCGGACACCTCATCAGTAGCACAGATAACACCCCGGTTACCCGTGGCCGTCACCATCGAGATGCCCGCACCGGTGACCCCCAGGAGCTGCGCGCAGAGCTGGCAGATATGCCTGGACCGCTCGGCGCCCTCGGCCGGCCCTTCTGTCAGCATGCGGGCCCAGTGATCGAGGCTAACCACGGCCGGACCCGGAGGACAGCCGGGGCGGGCGGTCCGCGTAAGCCTTCATCAGAAACCACTTTCCTTACGCCGACCGGGCAATCTCGCCGGGATCAGCATAACCGGGGCGGCTCAGGCCGGGACCTTCAGCACCAACGCGGCAGTATCGTCGCTGAGGCGACCGCCGCTGAACGTCAGCGTGGCCAGCTGGCTGACGTGATGTCGTGCTAGCCGCGGGCGCGAAGCTCGCGGCGGAGCAGCTTGCCGGAGACCGTCTTGGGCAGCTCGTCGAGGAACTCGACCTGGCGCGGGTACTTGTAGGCCGCCATCTGGCGGCGCTCAGGCCCTCCTCGAGCAGCGCGACCGCGAACGCGTCACTGAGCTCGTCGAGCTCGCGCGGTGATCCGGCCGCCGAAGTACCGGATGATGTCACCGTCCGGGTTCCGGCTAACCGAGGCCCGGAACATGGCCAGCGCGTCGGTGAACTCCAGGCTGATCTCGGCTGGCTGGTCCTGGTCGTAGCGGCTCAGCCAGGGTTTCTCGTCGTAGATAGACCTAGGCGTTCCCTACGGATCAACCGGCGGGTTCCCCTGTGGGTTTGGTCGGCGGATCCCCCGCGCGCAGCGGGGCGCCGTGATACCGGCCCTCGTGGGCCAGGACGGGGCGCTGGTCGCCGCGCAGTTCGGGATATTTGTCTTCGAGTTTCTTCCGGGCGCCCCACTTACGGCGCAACTGGCCGAGATACTCGGGATTCCCCTCGTAGGTGCCCCGCCAGGTCTGCGGCATCCGCTCCATCGACGGCCCGGGATCCGCCTGCCCGGCCAGCGATATCCGGGACGGGATCTTCTCGCTGACCTGGCCGCACGCGGGGCAGTTCTGCCGTTCCCGCTCGGCGATCGTGGCCATCTGCTCGAACAGGTGCCCCTGCGGGCAGCAGTAGTCGTACAGCGGCATCTGTCACCAGTTCTCGATGGAGTGGGCGAAGATCCCGGCGATATCCTCCTCGTCGACCGGGCGCGGGCAGGTGGCCAGCAGCCGCTGCTGCTTCATCGTGCCGGGTACCAGGTCCGGGATGTCCGCCTCGCTGTAGCCGACGGCTCCGATGCCGTTCGGGATCTCGATGTCGCGCATCAGGTCAATGACGGCGGAAGGAAGCTGCTCGCTCGGGTCGTTCAGCTTTTCCTGATCCGGCGCCAGCAGGGCGGCAGCGGCCAGATGGCGTTCCGGCGCGCTGGGGAAGCTGAACCGGAACGCTTCCGGGGCGGTCAGCGAGACCGACATCCCGTGCGGCACCATCGGCTCGGCCTGCGGGTAACCCGGGGGCCGGTAGTCCTTCACCATGCCCGCGATCGGGTAGGCGTTGGCGTGCGGGATGTGCACGCCCGAGTTGCCGAAACCCATGCCGGCGAAGGTCGCGGCCAGCATCATGTTGCTCCGCGCCTCGAGGTCGGACCCGTGCCGGAACGCCGTCCGGAACGAGGCGGCGAGCAGCATGAGGGCCTTCTCGCACCACAGGTCCGAGACCGGGTTGGAGCCGCAGTAGGTGACCCGCTGCTCGGGCTGCTTGCGGTCGAACGTGGTGTACCAGCGGGCGGTGTAGGACTCCAGGGCGTGGCACACGATGTCCATCCCGGCGGAGGCGGTGACCTCCGGCGGCAAAGTCAGCGAAACGAGCGGATCGATCACGGCCAGCGTGGGACGCAGCCGCCAGTGGCTGATACCGGTCTTGACCCGCATCGACAGCACGTCGAGCACGCACATCGCGGTGCTCTCCGAGCCGGTCCCGGCCGTGGTGGGGACCGCGATCAGCGGCTTGAGCTGGCGGCTGGGCGCACGACCGCCGCCGATCGGCTTGTTGATGTAGTCCATCAGCGCGCCCTCGTCGGTGGTGAGCAGGTTCACCGCCTTGGCCGTGTCGATGGACGATCCGCCGCCGACCGCGACGAAGCCGTCCCACGGGCCCTGCCCGCGCGCGTAGCCAGCCGCCTTGTCCATGCTGTCGTCGGTGGGCTCGACGTGACAGCCGTCGTAGATCTCCGAGCTGATGCCGTGCTTGGTCAGCGACTCGGCGATGCGCGCCGGGATACCGAGCTCGTTGATCCGCGGGTCGGTCAGGATGAGGACGCGCCTGGCCCCGTACTGGGCCATCTCGAAGCCGATCTCGTCCACGGCGCCGGCGCCGAACTTCAGCGGCGGTGCGCCCCAGGTGAAGATGGTCTCCTCGGTCAGGTCGATACCGGGTGCGGCAGCCATCAGCGGTAGCTCCCGGTGGGCGCGACGCGCAACTGCTTGATCTGGTCGGCGTCATGCCCGAACACCATGGTCGCGTCCGAGGAGGTCGCGATGGCGCGCAGCTTCTCGACCGAGGAGTAGAACTGCTCCAGGTTATTGACGATCGCGGCCGGCACCGCGGGGGGACCGTAGCTCGCACCCATGTAGACCGCGTCGGCCGTGAAGATCATCGTGCCGGTCTCGGGCAGGTCGACCCGCATCGACATGCTGCCCGGTGTGTGCCCCGGCGTCTGGATGAAGCTCACCCCGGGCAGGAACTCCGCGTCCCCGGCGACCGTCTCGAACTCCAGCCCCTCGTAGTCGGCCTTGAGGTGCGCGCCGTTAAAGGGGCCCTCGAAGCCGAAGGCCCATTCCTTCTCCGCCTCGCTGCAGACCAGACGCGCGTCCGTCTCCTTGAACAGCTGGGCGTTGCCGGCGTGGTCGAAGTGCAGGTGGGAAAGGACGACATAGTCGATGTCGCCGGGGGTTAGGCCGAGTTGCTTCAGCCGCGAGTCGAGGTACTCGTCGTCGGACACCTTCTCGTACGGGAAGAAGTCCTGCAGGCCGGTCGGGGCCCAGTGTTGCTCCCAGTCCCGCGGGCAGCTGGTATCCCACAGCAGCTTGCCTTCGGGAGTATCCACCAGCACGCAGTGGGTCGGCACGTCGACCCACTCGGCCGGCAGATGCTTGTTCTGCCGATTGCGTATCGCCCGGCCCGGCGCCAGGAGGAGCCAGGTGAGGTCGGCGGTCATCGCTCCGCAGGGAAGGATGCTGACGGTCGTGCCTGCGCCCATGCAGGACCTCCCGGATAAAAGTTACGGCCAGATCACAGTTGCCAGCCTCCGCCGCAGGCGTAGCAAGTGTCAAGGTTGTGTTCCAGGCCCAGAGCTCAGCTCAGGCCAGAGGCTTGCAGGAACGCGCGGGCGATGACCTGATAGCCGGCCTGGTTGGCGTGCTGGTTGGGCCCGCGGGGCGGAGCGGCGCACTCCCAGGTCCACTGGCAGAGCAGGGCGACGTTGCGCGGTGTCGTTCCCTGCTCGGTGAAGTCGGCGGTGTCGAAGGCGCCGAACACGTCGGCGACCCGGGCGCCGGACTTGGTGTAGACGCGATCCAGCAGGTCGTTATAGGTGGCGGCCAGCCGTTCCGCGGTCCAGGCGACCAGGTGACCGGGCAGGCCGTTGCGCCATTCGGCCAGCGCGGGCAGGTAGTAGTTCATCCCGACGATGCGGACGCCCGGCCCGGCGGCCTTCAGGCTGGCCATGATCGTGGTCAGGTGGGTGACGGCGGCCGGGATGCCGGTCACGGCGCACGAGGCGAGCTGAGTGATGCTGGGCTGGCCGCCGCAGTATTCGGGGTCGTTGGCGCCGATGTCGATGGTGACCAGGAGCACCCGGCCACGATGGGCGTGCAGGAAGGCGACCGCGGCATTGAGCTGCGATCCGCCGGGATAGTGGCATATCCCGCCATCGATCATCGTGCTGGTGGTCTCGCCCGGGCAGCCCAGCTTGACCAGCTTGAGCGTGGGGTGGCTGGAGCGCAGCGCGGCGTAGACCTGATCGGGATAGCCGTCCCGGGTCTCCACGCTGGCGCCGGCCGCGTCGGGCTGAACGCCCTGGGACAGCGAATCGCCTAGCGCGAGGTAGTAGGTGGGTTCGGGGGCTCTGGCGGGCGCGCCATGCGGCGTGACAGACCCAGAACAGGCGGCGGTCGCGGCGAGCGCCGCAACCGCGGCGATGGCCAGCGGGAGGCGGAGGCGTGGGATGCCGGTCAGGCGCATCGTCACCTCCCTGAGATGGCTCCGACCAGCCTGGGAAGCTGACCGGGAGCCACCGTGACCACGCGTTGGTAGACACCAGCCTAAATGCTCGTTTCACCATCCGCGGCAGCGGTCAAGTGAGCGGGAACCCATTCCCGGCCGGACACCTACGGCGAGCCAACGAGCAACCCAAGGCCTCGCAGCCGTCCACCGCCCAGCGTCGTGGCAACCATCCAGGCGATGGCACGCTGACGTGGCGGCCAGCACCGGATTCGCCGACACGGCGGCCAAGCCTGCTATCGACCTCGAAACGGATTGCGGCCGACGGGCCGCATACGGCGACGGGGTGATGTTCATGGTCGAGGAGCCTGGTCCGGGATTTGCCGGCCTTAGCCTGCTGCAGCCGGGGTAGGCAGCAGTGTATGACGCGTTGGCGGCAGGCATCGGCGCGGTGGCGTGAGCCGGCGGGTACGGCGGTACGTACAGTGGATGGCTTTCCCGTGGTATTCCAGTACGGGCAGCCGATCCCGTCGTTCGACGTGCGGGCTGACGTCCCAGGCGAACGGGACTATCTCGATCTTGACGGGCGCTGGCGGTTCACGTTTGACCCGGATGAGGCCGGCGCGAGTGAAGGCTGGATGCTGGCGGGTTTCGACGACGGCGGCTGGCAGGTCGTCGAGGTTCCGCTGCCGTGGGATCTGTACGACACGGCCGGGTTCGGCAGCTACGACGGCAGCCGCTACGGCACGGGCACCGCGTTTCGTGACGGCTATGCCTGGTACCGCGCCGGGTTCGACGCGCCCGGTAGCTGGTCAGGCCGGTTCGTCAAGATCTGCTTCCTAGGGGTGAACTACGCGGCGTGCGTCTACCTCAATGGCACGCTTGTGGCCGAGCACGAGGGCGGGCACACTCCTTTCGCGATGGACGCCAGTGCGGCTATCCGGCCCGGCGCCAGGAACCTGCTGGCGGTGCGGGTGTACCGCAGGCCGTGGTATCGCCCGGGGGTGACCGGACCCGAGGCGATCAGCTCTCGCACCGAACTGCCGCACAAGCCGGTGGACTACTGGCCCTACGCCGGCATCACCCGCGGAGTGTTCCTCGAGGCCACCGCGCAGGTCACGGTGAGCAAGCTGATCACAAGTGCCCGCCATGGGCGGCTAGTGGTGGCAGCCGTCGTGTTCAACCATGGCGACGGACCGGCCCGCCGCCGCCTGATCCTTGATCCGGGCGCGGGCACCGGCGGCCCGCCGGTCAGCCGGGATGTGGCCCTGGCGTCTGGTGAGGCAGGCGTGGTCAGCGTCGAACTGCCGATCCCCGGCGCCCGGCCATGGTCACCGGCCGACCCCCGGCTGTACCGGCTGACAGCACGCCTTCAAGCGGACGGCAGCGTGGCAGGCGGCGGAGAGGAGAATGGCCGCGCCGCCGACAACCTGGCCGTCCGGTACGGGATGCGCACCGTGGAGGTGGCCGGCGCGCGGCTGTGCCTCAATGGAGAACCGGTGTTCCTCAAGGGCCTGAACTGGCACGAAGAAACCCCCGAGCGGGGCCGCACGATGCGCCGCCAGGACTACAACCAGATCCTGGACATTGCCGCTGACCTGGGCGTAAATTTCCTGCGCAGCTGCGGATACACCCGCCACCCGGACTTCTACCGCGCCGCCGACGAACGCGGCGTGCTGGTCTGCGACGAGACCGACAACTTCTGGGTGGAATCCCGCCAGCAGCGCATCCAGGGCCGTTACGGCCTGTCCGCCGCGCTTGTCGCCGCCATGGTGTGGAACCAGGTCAACCACCCCTGCGTCGTGCTGTGGTCGCTGCACAACGAGTCCGAGACCACCGACCGCGCCGCCTACCGCACGTGGATATCGCAGCTGCGCGCCACGGCGACCAGCATCGATCCCCAGCAGCGGCCAGTCACGTGGGCTTCATCGACCAGCTGGGACCCCGCCTTCGACCTGGCCGACGTTATCGGGTTCAACGAGTACTTCGGCTACTTCTACGGCCACGACGCCGACCTGGGCCGGACCCTGGATGCGGTCCGCCGCCAGTACCCAGGCTCACCCATACTCATTACGGAGAACGGCAGCTATGCCGACCTCGGACGGCACGGCAGCCCGGCCGAGACCGGCACCGAGGAATGGCAAGCAGATAAGCTCCGCCAGCACTGGCAGCAAGTAACCGCCCGGGCAGACCAGCTGGCCGGATACACCTATTGGCTGCTCAAGGACTACAAGCAGCGCATGAACTACAACCACAACCTCAACGGCATCTCCGCCATGGGCCTGACCACCTTCGACGACCGCCGCCGCATCGCCTACGCTACCTTCCGCGACTGCCGGAACCCGTCCGGCCAGAAGTAGCAAGGCCAACGGCGCATCCCCACCGGCCACTTCCGCATGGCGCCTGGATGCCTCCTCCCGAAGGACACACCGAAAACTGACTCGCCCAGCTCATAGCAGGTCTTTATGTGCAGTCTCAAGTCTCAGCAAGGCGTGTGACCGGCCGGGCGTGCCTACGGACAGCCATCGTCGTGGTCTGCCTGGCGAAATGTGCCCGGAGGGGACAAACTGAGCTGATGAGGGTCGTCGTGACCCTGATCGGTCCGGACGGCACCATGCGGCGCCGGATGGTTGACACCGCCGCGCCCGGCGACACCGGCCCGTGGGAGGAACTCCTGGCACGGGCACTGGCCTCCCTGCCGCCCTACCGCGCGGTTCCGGGAGGGGCGGTTTACCATCTTCGCGTCGATGACCAGGTTGTCCTAGTCGCCGGGCAGGACTTGTCCGGGCCGCTGTACGACCTGGTCACTGCCGTGCTGGCTATCGGCGAGCCGCCACATTGAGCCGGTGGCCGCCCCGCCGGCCGGCGCGCTTCTCGTAGGCATTTCCAGGCACGGGACGACTCGAGTTGTGCTTCCGCAAGAACCGTTCGGCGTGGATGGCGGTTCGATTCCGATCAGGGTGAAGGCGATGCAGATCTTGGGATTCTGCGCGCATTAGTCGGCGGGGATCGGAGCCTGTTGGTGTATCACGGCCGCGCTGACAGCCTCCGCCCAAGAAAGGCCACGCCGCAGGGAATTGGGATAGCGGCGCGGCGGCGCGGGGATCTTCCGGCTTGGCCGGAGCAGGGGGGACGTTGATGCGGATCTTGCTGGTTGCCAGCGGCTACAACAGCATGACGCAGCGAATGCACGCCGAGCTGGCCGACCGTGGGTACGAGGTGTCGGTCGAGCTGGCGCTCGGGGATGAGGTGCTGCGCGACGGAGTCCGCCGCTTTGACCCGGATGTTGTCCTCGCGCCGATGCTGACCACGGCGATTCCGGCGGATATCTGGTCGGCCCGGCCGTGCTTCATCGTTCACCCGGGCCCCCGGGGTGACCGTGGCCCGTCCTCGCTGGACTGGGCCATCATGGGCGGTGCCGGGCGCTGGGGTGTCACTGTGCTGCAGGCGAACGCGGAGATGGACGGCGGCGACATCTGGGCCAGCGCGGAGTTCACGATGCCCGGCTGCTCGAAGAGTTCGGTCTACCGTACCGAGGTGGCCGACGCCGCGGTGCAGGCGGTGCTGCTGGCCCTAACCCGGTTCGCGGCGGGCCGCTACCAGCCGGAGCCGCTGGACTACAGCCGCCCCGATGTCGCCGGGCAGTGCCGTCCGCCCTGCCGGCAGGCCGACCGCGGGATCGACTGGCAGGCTGAGCCCGCCGGCGCGGTGCTGGCCAAGCTGCGGGCGGCCGATTCCAGCCCCGGCGTCCTGGACGTGATCGGCGACGCCGAGTACTACCTGGTCGGCGGCCACGAGGAAGACGACCTGCACGGTGAGCCCGGGACGATCGTGGCCCGGCGAGACGGCGCCATCTGCCGGGCGACCACCGACGGAGCGGTCTGGATTCCGCAGCTGCGCCGGCGCCCGGCGCCCGGCGGGCCGAAAACCTTCAAGCTGCCCGCCACACTGGCGCTGCGCGGACGCCTGGACGGCGTGCCGCAGGTCCCCACACCGCTGATGACGCCGCCGGGCCGGCGCACCTACCAGCAGATCAGCTACCGCGAGGCCGGCGGCGTCGGCTACCTGGAGTTCTGCTTCCCCGGCGGGGCCACGAGCACCGGCCAGTGCCGCCGCCTGCTCGCCGCCTACCGGCACGCCCAGAGCCGCCCGGTCAAGGTGATCGTGCTCGGCGGCCCCCGGGACTTCTTCGCCAACGGCATCCACCTGAACGTGATCCAGGCCGCCGATGATCCCGCCGAAGAATCCTGGCAGAACATCAACGCCATGGACGACCTGGTGGAGGCGATCTTGACCACCACCGGCCAGCTCACCGTGGCGGCGCTGGCGGGCAACGCCGCGGCCGGCGGCCTGATGCTCGCGCTGGCCGCGGACCAGGTCTCGGTGCCGGGCCGGCGCGGTCCTGAACCCGCACTACCGGCTGATGGGCCTGCACGGCTCGGAATACTGGACCTACACCCTTCCCCGCCGCGTCGGCGCGCGGGAGGCCGCCCGGCTCACCGCCGCATGCCTGCCGGTCAGTCCCGCCTCCGCCCTGCCATCCGGGCTGATCGACCGGGTCATCGCCACCGGCGCGGCCGACTACCGCGCGCAGGTGGCCGCCCTGGCCGAGCAGCTGGCCCGCAGCCCCGACTACCCGGCGCGGCTGGCCGCCAAAGCGCGGCAGCTCGCCGCCGCCCAGAAGCAACGGCCGCTGGCCACCTACCGAACCGCCGAACTGGCCATCATGAGCCGCAACTTCTCCGGCCCGTGCGAGCCGTACGCCGAGCTGCGCCGGGCCTTCGTCTACAAGGAAAAGCCACGGCGCACACCGCCACACCTCGCCCGGCACCGGACCCGTCCCTGGCTCCCCCGTCCACTGCGGTCCAGCGCACTAGAGACGACCACCGCCCTGGCCCGCTAGCCAGGTCCCCGCCCCGTCCCGGGACACCGCCCCGCACCCGGCAAGCCCATCCGCCGTGCTGTCACGAGAGGGCACCGACGGCTGGCGGGCCCGGATTGAGAGCTTTCATGTGGCGGGTGTTCCTGGCGAGCTAGCCGGACGCCGCGTGCTCTTGCCCGCCCGCGCCGTCTCATCTCCCGGCTCCCTTGTTTGCCCGGCGGATCGGGCGTAGCGTGCGAACAGGAAGTAATGCTCGTTTGCCTGCGTGTAAACGACATCAGAATTCCGGCTGCCCTAGACCTCGGCAGCGCCTAGCGCGCATCCAAGCCGAGGCGGCATTATGGCAGTACCTTCTTGCTTGCGGGTCGCGGTCTGCGTCTCCGCACCGGTCATCCTGCGGTGCCACGACATAGTGCCACCAGGTCACCACGGCCGCTGGCATACGGCCGGCACTTCACGCCCGGCGTGGCCTGAACGCCGGGGCTGCCGCGATGCCCGGCGGTGCTGCGGGCATGGGTCCCGCCGAGGCTTCCGTAGCGCTGGAGTCACTAATGGGTGAGGACCGGCTGCACGTGGTCTTCGGCACGGGGCAGGTCGGGCATGCGCTCGCGGTCGTGCTCGCGGGACGAGGCCTGACGGTCCGGGTGGTGTCGCGGCACCGGCCACCGGAGCTGGCGGACGGGATCGACTGGCGTGCGGCGGACGCGACCGACCCTGATGCGGCCAGCGACGCCGCGAAGGGCGCCGCGGTGGTGTACCAATGCCTGAACGCTCCCTATACCCAGTGGCCGGAACGCTTCCCACCGCTGCAGCGGGGCGTGCTGGCCGCCACCGAACGCACCGGCGCGCTGCTGGTATGCCTGGAGAACCTGTACGGCTACGGCCCAACTGGCGGCAAGCCGATGACCGAGGACCTCCCGCTGGCCGCGACGACCGTCAAGGGCCGCACCCGGGCGGCCATGACCGGCGAGCTGCTGGCCGCCGCCGCGGCCGGCCGGGTCCGCGTCGCCATCGGCCGGGCCTCGGACTTCTTCGGCCCCGGCGTCACCCAGGGCTCCACGCTCGGTGAGCGGGTCTTCGGCAACGCCCTGGCCGGCAAGCGCGCCGACTTCATCGGCAACCCCGGCCTGCCGCACACCTACAGCTACGTTCCCGACATCGCCGCCGGCCTGGCCACCCTCGGCACCGACGACCGCGCGGCCGAGCAGGTGTGGCACCTGCCCGGCCCGGCGACCGTCACGACCCGGGCGCTGCTGGACCTGGTAGCCGCCGAGGTCGGGCATCCCGTCGGCGTCCGGCCGCTGCCCAAGCTGGCCGTGCGCGCCCTGGGACTGGTCAACCCGATGATCCGGGAACTAGCCGAGATCTCCTACGAGTTCGACGAGCCCTTCGTCCTGGACACCAGTAAATACCAGGCCACATTCGGGGCCGCCGGTACGCCGCTGGCCGCCGCCGTTGCCGCGACCGTCGCCTGGTACCGGACCCGGCCGGGTACGTCATGACCACCAAACCGGAGGCGGTCAACGCCATGACAACTCCACTGATCCCCGTGACACCGAAGCCGGCGGCTCTGAACGCCGCTGACCTGACTCCGGCCGCGGCGTGGTCCAGGCGGGTGCGGCGCATCGGCGGGTTCATCCAGGCCGCCTTCGCCGCCTTCTGGCTGGCCCGCGCGAGCCTGACCATCGGCGGCCGCGCCGGAGACGTCCTGCTCGCGGCGTCTGCCGTCGCGGTGATCGGCGTGTTCTCCTACGCGATCAGGGTCACAGCCGGCACCGCGCCCCGGCCGACCGGCCCGGAGGCCCGGCGGATCGAGCGGTCCGTGACCGCCGCCACCGTGATCGAGCTGGTCGCGGCCTTCGTGCTGCCCGTCGTCGTCATCGCGGCGGGCCACTCTGACTGGGTGCTGCCGTCCATCGTGATCACGATCGGACCGCTGCTGCTCTGGCTCGACCACCTGGTCCACATCCCCCGGTACCGCCCGGTCGGCTGGGCGCTGATCGCCGGCCCGATCGTTCTCGTCGCCACGATGTCGGGCTCCGCGCTCGCCGTGACCACGGGCCTGGCCGCCGGCGTCGTGCTCCTGGGCACTGCCGCGGCCGGCTTCCACGACCTCGCGGGCATCCGGCCCGCTCGCCCGCCGGGCCGAGCCCGGCTCAGCGCGAAGGCCCGATGATCATGCCTCAGGCTGATAGCCCCGCGACCGGGTTCCGGCCCTTCTTCAACCCGGCCACCGGCGAGTGGATCACCTACACCGCCCTGGCCGAGGACAGCGACGGGCAGCTCGTCCGGTTCACCTGGCGCAGCGTGCCCGGCGGGGTGATCACCGAGCACGTCCATCCCCGCCAGGAGGAGCGCTTCACCATCTTGGCGGGCCAGGCGCACTTCACCCTCAACGGTGCGGAGCTCGTGGCCGGAGCGGGCGAGACGGTCGTCGTCCCGGCGGGCGTGCCGCACTCCGAGGGCAATCCCGGACCGGCCGAGATCGACGGCATCGTCGAGCTCCGCCCGGCGCTGCGCACCAAGGAGTGGCACGAGGCCCTCGCCGGCCTGGTGGCCGACGGCAAGACCACACCCAGCGGCGCGCCGCGCAACCCGCTCCAGCTCGGCGCCACCTTCTGGCACTTCCGTCACGAAAGCCGGGTCACCTCACCGCCGATCTGGGCGCAGAACCTCATGCTCCCCCCACTGTGGGCACTGGCCAAGGTCTTCGGCGTCCGCCCCTACTACGACCACTGGGACAGCCGGATCCGAGGAACAGGCTGAAGCCACCCGGAATCCACCCCGGAGGAACACTGAGATGAACGTGACCGACCCGATCCGCCGGGTGTCGGTGGTGAGCACCGGCCAGGTGCAGATCCGCCCCGACCACCTGGCGTCGACCTGGCGGCCGACCGCCTGGTGGCTGCTCGCCTCCCGGCGCTGGACCGGGCCCCGGCCGATCAACGCGTACGTCATCGAGCACCGCGACGGCCTGGTGCTATTCGACACCGGGCAGGACCGGGCCTCGGTCACCGACCCTGGCTACTTCCCCGGCGGCATGACCGGGGTGCTGTACGACCGCCTCGCCCGGTTCGAGATCAGCCCGACCGAGACCCTCAGCGCCGGACTGAACCGGCTCGGCCATGCCGCAAGCGACGTCAAGACCGCGGTCCTCTCCCATCTCCACCAGGACCACATCGGCGGCCTCGCCGAACTCAGTCAGGCCGACATCATCGTTAGCCAGGCCGAATGGGACACGCTGTCCAGCCCGCTGCCCGAAATGCGCGGGCTGATGCGCCGCCACATCGACCTGCCCGGCCTGCGCTGGCACCGGATCGAGCCCGAACTTACCAGCGACCCCGGTCTTGCCCCATTCCGGGCGGGTCACGACCTGTTCGGTGACGGCAGCCTGGTCCTGCTGCCCACCCCCGGGCACACGCCAGGGTCGATGTCGCTGCTGGTGCGCCGGCCGGGCCTGCCGCCGCTCATCATGGTCGGCGACCTCACCTACGACGCGCACCTCCTCGAGGCCGGCCACGTCCCCGGGGTCGGCAGCCGACGCCGCCTGCGGGAAGCCACCGCCACGATCAACACCATGCGCCAGCGCGATCCGGGCCTGGCGATCCTGCCCGCCCATGACCCGGGAGCGGCGAGCCGCCTGGCCCAGGCCACCGGCCAGGCCCCGAGGGTGGCGACCACGTAGCCATGCTGGCGATCGATACGCTCGAGGCCATCCAGGCCGGCGGCACTACCCAGTGGATCCGCATCCGTGGGGCGGACGCGTCCAACCCGGTGCTGCTGCTGATCCAGCAAGGTCCGGGCCTGCCGATGATCAACGAAACGCGGCGCTTCGAGCACCTCCTCGGGCTGGAACAAGCCTTTACCGTCGTCTACTGGGACCAGCGCGGCTGCGGCCGCTCGCTGCGCAGACGCCAAGACCGGGCCGGCATCACCCTGGAGGCGATGGCAGGCGACACCGTATCTCTCCTGGATTACCTCCGGAACCGCTTCGGCGGGAAGACATACGTCGCCGGTTTCTCTTTCGGAGCGACGCTGGGAGCGTCCGCCGCCGGACAGCGCCCGGACCTGGTGGCGACGCTGGTGGCGGTGGGAATGGACATCGACGGCGCCGCCGCCAGCAGCAGTGCCTATGACTTCGCGCTCGCCGCAGCCCGCCAGCGTGGCCACCGGCGCGCGACCCGCCAGCTCGAGGCCATCGGCCCGCCCCCGCACCTGCGCTCGAAACAGTTCACCACCCGGGTGCGCTGGGCCACCAACTTCGGCGGGGTCACGACCGGCGAAACCTACGCCACCCTGGCGCGCGGACTGGTCGCCAGCCTGGTGCGCTCACCCGATTACTCGGCCGCGGACATCATCCGGACCGTCCGCGGTATCAGCGCGACCCAGGCTGCGCTGCTGCCCGAGCTGGCCACCATGGACCTGGCCCGTACCGTGCCCCGCCTCGACGTGCCCGTCGTCATGGTGCAAGGCCGCCATGACCAGGTGGCGCCCGGCGCTGCGGCACAGCGGTACGCCAGCTCGCTGCAGGCGCCGGGCAAGCGGCTGGTGTGGTTCGACAACTCCGCGCACACGCCCCACCTGGAAGAACCCGGCAAGTTCCGGGACCTCCTGCTGGGAATCCGGGAGCCAACGATGCAACAGGACGTCACCGCCGACAGCGGGCCGCCACGACAGAAGAAGCTATGAACGGGGCACGTTCCTGGATGCTCTACGGCGCCGTCGGCCACACCGGCGCGCTGATCGCCCGGCACGCGCAGCAGCGCGGTCACCGGCCCCTGCTTGCAGGCCGGACCACCCGCACCAGCCACGACCCGGCGGAGGCGCGGCTGGCCGAGGTCACGGCGCCCGCCCTGGTCATGATGGGCGAGCAGGATCCCGACTACCGGACCCGCGGGCGGAGGCCGACCGGATCGCCCGCGCCCGCACCCGCAGATCCCCTGTGCGAATACCCTCTCGGCGGGGCGCTTCCGCGCGGCATCGGCTCGCCGAGATGACCAGCCGTCTCCTCCTGCCTGGAGACGTCAATGGATAACGCGGCCCGGACACGGCAGCGGGTGCTAGCCCTTTTCCTCCCCATCGCCGCCGTGCTCTACATAAGTGCCGAGGCACTGAGCCCCAAGGGCACCGACCAGGTGGCAACGGACACGGCGACCGCGCTCCAGCTGCTGGCCATCGCGGCGAAGCACCCGACACAGCTCTACATCGCGGGCACGTGCGCGGTTCTCGCGTTGGGGGCTCTGGCCGTCTCCTACGCAGCGATCGCCGCGCTGGCCAGAAACCGCGGTTCGGCCCTGGCCACCGTCGCGGCGCTGATCGGGGGAATCGGGGCCTTCTGCGGAGCCATCATCGAAGTCCTGGTCTTCCCCAACCTCGCCGCCGCCGCCACGGCCCACACGACACGCGGCGCGGCCGCGCAGTTCCTGGTGACAACCTTCAATTCCGGGTTCGGCCATGGGTTCGAATACGCCTATTTCATCGGCATTTACGTGGCACCGCTGCTCATGGGGATTGCGCTGTGGCGAAGCCGGGCCGTTCCGCGCTGGCTGGCGGTCCTGTTCTTCGCCGGCCTGGAAGTCGCCCAGCAGCAGATATCCTCAGGTCCGGTCGTCATCCTGTACATGCTGCCATTCGCGGCCGCGATGGTCCTGCTGGCCGCCCGGATCTGGCAGGCAGCCGCCCAGCGAGCCAGCCAATCGCAACCGGAGCCAGCCAGCGCACCCGCGTGACAGCGTTCAAAGGCGTCCCCGCCAGTTGCTCGACCGCCAGCCCGGCACCGAGGAGTTTCTCTCTTCCCGACTGCTCCAACGTCGCCTCGATCCTCCACCGACCCGGGGCTCGCCGTGGCGGAATGCCTCAATCCAGAGCGCCAGCGGACGCTCGCGCGACGACTTGCTGAACGGCCAGCGCTTCGAGATTGTGGTCTTCCGCCTGCCCGGGCGGGCCGCCGCGGTCGCGGCCCGCAGGGTCGCGGTGGCCTAGGATGGCCGTCATGGCCAGACCGGTGGTCGTGGTTGTCGATGCCGAGGACGCTAGCCGCCAGGCGCTGGCGCGGGAGCTGGAAGGCCGGTACGGGGCGGATTACCGGATCATGTGCAGCGCGTCGCCGGAGGAGGCGCTGGCCGGGCTGGAGCAGCTTCGGGGTGAAGGCGCCGACGTGCCGCTGGTCCTGGCTGACCAGTGGATGCCGGTCAGGACCGGCGCGCAAT
Organism: Bryobacterales bacterium; assembly: GCA_963756605.1. Taxonomy (GTDB): domain Bacteria; phylum Acidobacteriota; class Terriglobia; order Bryobacterales; family Bryobacteraceae; genus Bog-159. The sequence goes on from CAVWOT010000003.1 coordinate 484,141, forward strand.
TCCTCGCGCGGGTGCGTGAGCTGTATCCCACCGCCCGGCGGGTGCTGCTGATCACCTGGGGCGACCAGTCGGCCCCCGCGCCCATCGTGGAGGCGGCGGCGCTGGGGCAGATCGACTTCTACCTGCCCAAGCCGGTGTGGTCGCCGGATGAGCAGTTCCACCGGGCAATCACCGAGTCGCTCGAGCAGTGGTGGCGCCAGCAGGGCGGGCAGTTCGCGGCGGTTACCGTGATCGGGACGGAGCCGTCGGCCCGGGTGCACGAGATCCGCGACCTGCTGACCCGTAACAGCATCCCGTTCGGGTTCCAGCGCGCTGACTCCGAGGAGGGCAGCGCGGCCTTGCAGCGGCTCGGCCTGGACCAGTCCTCCGGGCCCGTGGTGACGCTCTACACCGGGGTGGTGCTGGCCGACCCCGCGAACGCCCAGGTTGCTGAGGCGCTCGGGGTGAGTACCCGGCCCGCGGAGACGACGTACGACGTGGTCGTCGTGGGAGCCGGGCCGGCCTGGCCGCCGCGGTGTACGGGGCTTCGGAGGGGCTGCGCACGGCGTTGCTGGAGCGGGAGGCTTTCGGCGGCCAGGCCGGAACGAGCTCGCTGATCAGGAACTATCTCGGATTCCCCCGCGGGATAAGCGGCGCGGAACTAGCCGGGCGGGCCTACGAGCAGGCCTGGATGTTCGGAACGCAGTTCGTCTACGGCAACCCGGCGACCTCGCTGGCTATCGACGGTGATCTGTGCGTCGTCGGGCTCCAGGACGGAAGCGCGGTCACCAGCCGCGCCGCGGTCATCGCGACCGGCGTCTCCTACCGGCGGCTCGCCGTCCCCGGACTGGAATCGCTGGCAGGTGCCGGCGTGTTCTACGGAGCCGCGACGACACAGGCCCAGGCTCTGGCCGGGAAGCGGGCATTCGTGGTCGGCGGCGGTAACTCGGCCGGGCAGGCGGCCCTGCACCTGTC
>CAVWOT010000004.1:0-426211 GCA_963756605.1 Bryobacterales bacterium
TAACATCCGCTTCCGGTCCTTAGACTGCGTGGTGGAAGCCTGCCACAATCGCGGCAGATCCTTTGCCAGCGCCAGGACTTTGGCTTTCTGCTCGGGTGTGGCGACGTGGGCTTCCTGATGCTGAAATTCCGCGGCTTCCTTTTTGAGATCCTCTAAATGAACCAGCGCGTCGTTCCAGCGCCGCTCCAGCGTGCCCGCTACCAGACGATTCGCCGGATCGACCTCTTGGTAGCGCCGCTCGGCGAGCGCCGCTTCGTACTCGGCGCGTTCGAGCCGCATCTGCCACTGGCGCAGGATGGATTGATCTCGCGATTCCAGCTCATGGAGAGCCGCCAGGGCAAGTTCCAGTTCGGCCGGCTGTAGCGCCTTCAGCATCTCCTCCGCAACGACCCCGTCGAGCAAGTCACAGCGGAAGACCATGCAGGACTTGGTGGCCAGGCCTTCGTGACGCAACAAATTGCACTGATACGTGGGACGGATGCCGCCATTGCTGCGGTATCGTACGGTGAGCGCGTGGCCGCAGTTGCCACACAACAGCAGGCCTTGTAGTAAGGCCAGTCCTTCGCGCGCCGGACCGCTCAATATCGTCTCCTCGCCGTTCGTGCGGTTCTTCTCTAACCGTTCCCGATTCTTGACGAACTCTTCCAGCGTGATGTATCCCTCGTGGTGCTGATGCAAACTGACACGCCAGTCGGGCATGGCAACCGCCTGCATTCGTTTCCGCACTTCGCCATCGAGGGTGATCTCGCGACGATACTGGTAACGGCCGAAGACGTAGATCCCCGCATAGGATGGATTCTTCAGCATACCCAACACGCGGCTGTGGCTTAGCCGGCCCCAAATAATCTTGCCATCCCATGCCCCGCCGTAGGCTCGCTTGGGAAATCGTAAGCCCTTTTCCGTGAAGCGATGTACGACTGCATAGGCGCTGCCCGTTTCGCGAAACAGACGAAACACCATTTCCACTGCTCCCCGCACTTCGGCATCGACGTCCGGAACGATGCGGCCTTGCTCGTCATAGCAATACCCGACCGGCAGCGGGAAACGTAGTTCGCCTTTTTTCGCTTTGTTGAGCTTACCGCCCTGGAGGCGCGCGTGCAAAAAATGTAGTTCCGCTTGAGCCATTGTTCCCTTCAATCCGAGCAAAAGGCCGTCGTTGAAATCCGACGGATCGTAGCAACCGTCTTCGTCGATCACCAGCGTCGCGGTGAGTGCGCACAACTCCAGCAGCCGATGCCAATCGAGATTCGAGCGCGCCAGCCGTGAAACTTCCAGCGCAAACACCGCGCCCACTTGGCCCATCGAGACATCCGCCACCAGAGTCTTGAAATCCTCCCGCCGGGTCATCTCGGTCCCGGTCATGCCCAGGTCCCGGTCGAGCGTCCGAATCGCCAACTCGCTCCAACCCAGTTCCAGCGCCATCGTTCGCAATGCATACTGGCGCTCCGTACTTTCCTGGTGGTGGAGCACCTGGGCATTCGTCGACTGGCGGACATAAATGTAGGCCGGTCTGCTCCGGTGTTGTTCCGTGATCTTCGAGTTCATTGCCTGCCTCCGCGCTGGTCACACCCTCCGGGTTGCCAATGAGCCAAGCCTCGATCATATTGGCAAGGAGCACGCCGCCCAATCCAGCATCTATGGGTGCGTGGAGGGCGGCGAGCACTTCGGGCATAGTGACCTTTTAGAGCGCCTCCCGGCGGCGCAGCAGTTCGCGGTTGATCTCGGAGATCGCCTCTAAGATCTCGCGGGCTCGGTGGTAGTTGGCGACAAACTCGACAATCTTGGCGTAAGATTCCTGCGGCACATAATCCATTTGTGGCCGTAGGCCCGGGTGGCTCACCGAAAGGTAATACTTGGGGCCATGGCCGGGACCCTCGGCGCATTTGCACTCCGGCTTGCCGCAGCGTTTGTAACGCTCGATGAGCGAGCCGCGCAGGATCGCCTTGAGCGGGGGCAACTGGCGCAGAAGCGCCTGGCGCCGTCTTCTCAAGGTGGCAGCTGGCTCGTTTTCCATTTCTGTCAGACCACGCGTATAACTGGTCTGATTCTACCAAAGGAAAACACATTTTTCAACCCTTTTGTTCCGGCTTGGTTAGCTGATCCAGTAGAGCAGCCAGCTCGAAAAGTGAGTCAGCATCGAGCCGCCGCAGTGGCAGTCCCAACCCGCCATACGGAGACGGATCGGCCCAGTCTGTCCACTCGCGCGCAATGCTGAAGGTGCCGCGATCTTGCTCGCGGAGGAGGAGGGTATCAATACCTGTTGACCGGCGCTCCTTCAAAACCTGGAAGCGCTGGCCGCGAAGCGGATGGAACGGATGGCGAATCTCCGCCCATCCTAAATGCGATTTGTGCTCCAGTGCAGTTCGCGCTGACCGTGGGGATGCCTAGCTTTCGCACCCCTCCGTCCGGCTTGGGGATTTCCACCCTCCTTACCGGCTGCGGCTTATAGGTCCCGCTCAACAACTGTTCCCGGATGGCTGGCCAATGCTCCTTCAGGTAATCCTTGATGCCGACGACGGTCATGCCGTCGACGCCCGGACTACCCTTATTGGCCCTCACCTGCCGCAATGCTGCCTTCAGGTTTTCTCGCTCACATACTGCCTCCATCAATCGATTCGTGCTAGCTGGGCTTTCGGTCCCCTTCGTCGCCCCGGACGGTTCAGCCTCTTCCCTTCCCGCCTGCCGGGCTTCACCCGTCAGCGCAGAAGAGAAGTCCAGTTCCATCTGGATATTCTGCTGCTTGTTGTCCTTGAGACGCATGGCCTACTGGCCTCTCCTTCTCGTTCGGGCCTTCGGCCCTCGTTTCCGGTTCGGCCTATCCGTTGCTCCGCCTTTCGGCTCTCGGAGTGCCTCACTAGCCTTGCCGACGTCATGACCTACTATGCCCTCTGCTGACTTCTGCCCCGCGGTCAGGCCATCTCTCGACAGCCTCAGTCCGTTAACGGACACGGAGCAGATCTCCTGGGGTAAGCTCAGCCGCCTTCTGTGCACAGTCGCCGGATCTACGCTTCGCACCCTTGATGGATATGGACTTCGCGGTAAGTTGCCCGCTCGTCCGGCGCTGGCGCCTAATATCCGGTTCTTGTCCATCGACTCGCACATTTGCTATACGCTTCTTTCAGACCCCACCTCGCGGCGGTAGCCCTTGCGTTCTCACTAGCCCTTCACCTACATCAGGTTGGGCGGGGGACTTGCACCCCCAAACTGCTGAGCGTGCCCAGCACACAACGAAGCTGCTCGCGCAGCAGACGCTGGCGCGTGGGGTGGTTCGAGCGGTCGGTTAGCAATTGGAGTATTGTGCGGGTCAGAGGAGATTCTCATGACCCGCTTACGCAAAATGATGCTCGATGAACTCGATCGTCGCAACTACAGCCAGAATACACGTAGACTGTACCTTCACGCTGTGGCCGAGTGCGCCCAGTATTTTCACTGCTCGCCGGACCAGCTTGGGCTCGATCACATCCGCGACTACCCAGCGCGGCTTTTTCGAGAACCCAAACTTAAACCCAACAGCGTCTGCGCATACGTGGTAGCACTGCGGTTCTTTTTTGTGCATGTGCTCAAGCGCCGCGGGACGGTGGATGATATACCCTACCCGAAACGGCCGCATACGCTGCCTCTGGTCCTCAGCCACGATGAGGTGGCGCGACTCATCAACGCCGCTGCCAACCCGTTTCATCGTGTCGTCCTGATGACGCTGTATGCCACCGGAATGCGGCGTACGGAAGTCACGCGGCTCAAAATCGCGGATATCGACACCCAGCGGATGGTGATCCATATCCGCGGCGCCAAGGGACGCAAGGATCGCGATGTAATGCTCAGTCCGAAACTGCTGGAGGCACTACGTCAGCACTGGCGCAGCCGCAAACGTAAACCCACGGTTTGGCTGTTCCCCGGCGGAACTGAACACCACAATGTCGACCATCCCATCAGCGACAAGGTTCTCTGGCAAGCCTGCGAGCGAGCGGCTCACCGCGCCGGCATGGAGAAGCCCATTCACCCACACACCATACAGGCCGCGTCTGCTGCAAACGCGAGTAGCTTCCTTCATGGGGCTGTATCGAAAGCGGCCCGGCCCGAGTTCTCCTCATTTCCCGATTTGTTCGCCGGGTCGCTTCCGATACAGCGCTAAACCTTATCGGAAGGTGTTCGCCGACGCGTGCGCACCTCTTCTTGCCTAACTCCCCGGATGATATTCCTTTTCCGTGTGGCCCTTCAATTGCCACCGGTAAAAGTATACCTCCCGCAAATCGCCCGCAGCATATCGCTTCGCCTCATCGTTGAAATGCCCGGATGACGGATCGCCGCTTTCGCCGCCCGCCGTCACCGCCACCGCGTGTATCGTCTCGCCAAACTCCACCACCGCCACGAAGCTGTTCCCGCTGCTCCCATACCACTTCTTAGTCCCTGGATAGGCGCGCGCTCCAAATGACGCCAGCGATCCCCAGACCGCCGAAGTAAACCCTACCGGTATGCTCGGCGCAGCATCATTGAAGGGCTGCACGATGTCCCCGGTCAGTCGCTGGAATCGATTGATATCGCCCCAAGGCGTCTTCCAGCTTCCAAAATCCGCCGTCAGCTTGTCTGACGCCGCAGCTAGCGATTGCAGTAACTGCTCGGGCGCCGCCTTGCCGCCGATGTAATCGTCCACAGCCGTCCCAGCCCGTCTTGCGTCCGGGCCTGCGCGCCGCCGCACATCATCGCCCCAGAACACCGCCAGCGAGGTCGGAATCGAATTCGCCGCCCATCGCAGATCCCACCCGCGCAACGCTTGAATCTGCTCCGCCACTTTTGCTTTCAGGGGATCCGCGGCCGGCATCTCGTCCCATGCCTTGTTCAGCGCCGGAATCGGCTTCTCGAACCACGTCAGGTAGCTGTCATAGGCCGCCGCCATCAACGATTGCAGCGTGAAATCTTGCTTGTTCTGCAACACCCGCACCGCATGCCGGCCGCGCGCCGATTCGCCGCCGTTCTCCACGTAAGCCGGATAGTCTTCCTTTTTCGGACTGCTCTCACCCGCCGCCGACCAAGGCCAGTTGTTCGAGTTATACATCCATCCGCTCTTCGGATTGAGTAAGTGCGGCGTCTCGTCGATATCCAGCAATCCTTTCCACTCGGTCGCGGGATTACTGCCGTCCACCGGCTTTGTCCAGTCATAGTTAGGGTCCCGGCGCGGAATGAAGTTGCCATGGAAGTAGGCGATATCTCCGTCTTTATCGGCGAAGATGGTGTTATTCGACGAGTTCGCCTTTAGCTCCATCGTCTGCCGGTATGATTTGTAGTCCTGCGCTTTGGTGCGCGTGTACGATTGCATCAGCGCCTTCACCGGCTCCTGCATCAGCCGGATGCTCACCCATCTGCCGTCGGCCTCGCGGATGACAGGCCCATGATGTGTGTAGTACACGGTAAATTTCTTCTGGGCCATGCTCGCGCCGCTCTTATACGGCACGGTGATCTCCTTCGCCGCGACGGGACGTTCATCGTTTCCGTACTTGTAAACATAGCGGTCGCCCTTCTTCCGCACCGTTTCCAGGTACTCAGTTATCGCATTCACTCCGCTGGATGTGTGCATCCAACCCGCGTGCTCGTTGAACCCCTGATAAATGAAGAATTGCCCCCATGTGGCCGCGCCGTAGACATTGAGTCCTTCTTCGCTCACCATCTGCAGCTCCGAGCGAAAGAAGAAGGACGTGTGCGGATTGATCAGCAGCAGCGCATGATGCGCTGCCGTATTCGCAGGCGCAACCGCAGCCCCGTTCGATCCCGTGGGTTCCGCCGGCTGCCCGTCTTCTTCGCGCGGCGTACCGCTCACCAAAAACTTTCCATAGAACGCCGCGAGTTGGCCGAGATTCACATGCTCGATATCGCCCCCAATGCTGCCTTCCGTGAAACTCAGTGCCATCCACGGCTCGAATCGCTGGATTACCCGCGGCGTCACGTTGGGATGCTTGGCGAGATAGAAGTTCAGTCCGTCGGCCCAGGCGTTCATCAGCGCCCGTAACCACGCCGGACTCGCCGCATACAGCGTTTTCAAGTCCGCCGGATCGATGAACAGCTTCATCCTCAAATCCTGATAGATTTTGGATTCACCTTCTGCCTCCGCCAGCCGCCCCATCGCGTTGATGTAGTTCGTTTCGACCCGATTGAAGTCGTCCTCGGCCTGGGCATAAATCGCGCCAAAAACAACGTTCGCGTCGGTCTTGCCGTACACGTGCGCGATCCCCCAATCGTCCCGGATGACGGTAACATCGCGGGCCTGCTTCTCCCACCCGGAGGCACCCGGATCGCCCGCCGCCTGCAAAGCGAGACACGCGGATGCCGCCGCGACAATGAGCGCAAGATGCTTCGGCTGGGGTTTGTTTTTCATGATCGGCTCTCCGCCATTGTAGTCGATGGGAGTGGCGGTTGTTGGCGAGTCCAGAGTGTCTCGATTCCGGCGTGGTCTTTTTTCGCGACCACCGGTGACAATAAACAACCTGCGGCGGCGCCCGCGGAGAAGCGCGGCCACCGCTGTCCGCCAACGAAACCCTGATCGGCGTCTGCTACCTGGGGGGCGGCACTTCCGCAAGCGGCGCGTTCGGATTACTTCCGGATGCGCCGCTCGGCATCCCGCTTTGAACTCTCACTGGGAAGGCATAGCAGCCTAGCGTCGTTTCCGAACAGCGAACCGTCCGCACGGCCAACGTTCAATCCCTGACGTTTGTCAAAGATCGGGGCATCAACGTGGTTACTCGCGCAGTTTGCATCAGAAGGTAATCGCGCTCAGGGAGACTTACTGTCTTGCCCGCAGCCGCGCGGTAGTATTTCGCGGCTGCTTGCGAATCGCCAACCATCTCCAACAGATGTGCGCGAACGGCATCCATACGGTAGTGTCCCCAATTCGCCGGTCCTCCTTTGGCGCATCCAGCAGATTCAAACTCTCTTTCGGGCCATGCGCCATGGCTGCCGCGATTGTGTGGTTCAAGATCACCATGGGACTGTCCGACATACGTTTCAGCAACTCGTATAGCGCCAGGATCTGAGGCCAATCCGTATCTTCGGGGCGCTCGGCTTCATCGTGCACAGCGGCGATCACCGCTTGCAATTGATACGGTCCGACGGAGCCTTTCGGCAGTGCGGCCGAAAACAGTGCGACGCCGTCCGCCTCTGTTCCCGGTCCCAAAGCACCCGATTTTGTTGCGCGAGCTGAATTAATTCATGGTTTGGACCGGTTCGGGCATGTCGCCGCGCGTCAATTTAACAGCATCAGCGCAAGCAGGCCGGCAATCTCCGTATTTTCGGGCCGCAGCCGCAGGGCCATCCACGTCAGACGCATCCCCTCGCGTGATAGATCGGTTCGCCGCAGGTGTGGTCCTGAAGTAGCCGTATATCCCTCGTTGAAGATCACTTACAAAACGTGGAGTCACCGAGCGCAGACGCCAACCCCGCTCTTCGGCATCGGGCATTCGGAATGGAAGGCCGGATACCTTGATGGTCTGCTTCGCCCGGGAGATTCGCTGCGCCATGGTTGCTTCCGGAACCAGGAAAGCATTAGCGATTTCAGCCGTGGTTAGACCGCCAACGGCGCGCAGCGTCAAAGCAACAGCGGAGGAGGGCGTAAGTGCCGGATGGCCGCACATAAAGAGGAGAACCTGCGCGTCATCTTCGACCGGCGCAGCATCCAGGCCGGTTTCCGACACATGCGCCGCCTCCTCCACGACTTCCGTCTCGCGACGCCTCCGTGCAGATTCGCGGCGGATAAGGTCCATCATCTTTCCAAATCCAACCTGCGTCAGCCAGGCGCGCGGATTGTCGGGAACTCCGTCGCTCGGCCATTGCATCACTGCCGCAATCGACGCTTCCTGAACGGCATCTTCGGCCGCCTCGAAATCACGAAATCTTTCGCACCACAAGCCCGAGCACCTATGGCGTCAGTTCTCGCAAGAGCTCTTCGATCGGAAGATCGGATGATTGTTCCCAATCCACGATTCGCCTCTCAGTGTCAGAATCCTAAATCGCTATGGCTGCCGAGCACCTGCCGTACTTCAATCGGCATATTCGCCGGTTTCCCGCCCGGCCCGGGCGCCGCCGATGCACGAGCAGCAATGTTGTACGCCTGCTCGGGACAATCTACGTCGATAACCCAGTATCCGGCAAGGAACGCCTTCGATTCCGGGAACACGCCGTCGGTAACTTGCTCTCCGTTATTCCCCGCGCGAACGATCTTCGCCTCCCTGGGGCCAAGTCAGTTCCTTCGTGTCCACAAAAACACCCGAATCGTGAAGCTCCTCGTTGAAGCACTGCTTAAATTCGACGTTGCGCTGCAGATCTTCTTTCGACCACCTGGCGTACTCATCCCAGGAGCCCTTTTGGCCGTGCAAAAGCCATCTACCCATTGTCAGCGATTGGTCCCCGTGACGACATCGATTTGGTAGCGCCTTCGAATAGAGCCTCCGCATTTACGATAATCCATTGATTCGGTCGATTTGGAATAATACTTGCCTGCAGTAAAGTGACGGCTGGTGAAAGCGAAGGAGCGGGTTGAACAGGGCATCTATCAGGACCGGGGTTCGCCGAACGGGAGAGGTTGGGGCCTCACCGGCCCAGATATAGGTTTAACCGACGGCCAGCAGAACGCACTCGCACCTGGAGAACGACTACGCAGACTGAATTTTGCTCGGGTGTTTTCTAGCCCGTTGCAGCGCGCACGCTGGACTTGTGAGCTCTAGCGGGCTTCGGCGCGGAAGTCAAAGTCGGTCGTGATGTCTGCTCGGATGGAACTATGGCGGATATCCGACTGGCAGCTTTTCCTTGACGGGGGCCCAGGACGTGAGTGCGCGACCGGTTTCCGTGTTGAAGCGGATGCGAGGGGTTGAAGCGGACGTGCTGTTGTTTGCTGCGCCTAATGCCCAGCGTGCTTAAAGTTAATAAAATCGTTACGACGTGCCGATCACCGTTCCGATCCATACGCGATTTGTGATCGGCATCGCGTAGGAATCGTGATCGGCATCAGTTCGTAAATCCTGATCGACATCATTTCGGAATGCTGATCGGCATCGTCCGGAATCCACAACTGCAGCAGGTTTACCTGATGGCAACGCAGGCGGCGGGGCAGACGAGGATCGATGTCCGCAGCCCTGCGGCGCGGCCGTGCTCACTGCTGTTCAGGCCGATCAGGGCGCCTGCCGCAACGGTGCAAAGCAGGCGGATGGCAATTTCGGGCCACGTCAAGCGCAAGCGGCATAAAGTCCTCCGTCAATGTTGCGCCTTCACCATAGCCAGGCGGACGCGAGGGCGGGCTCGTTGAAACATCATGGAATTGGAAGTGCCATGGCATCCGAACTGGTCGAGGGAACCGGCAGTTGAACGTCGGTGCCCGGGAGGTCCAGGGTGGTGGTATCAATTGTCTTGCTTGTTTCTCTTGCCGTTCTCCGCCTGACAGGGTTCCTCGGCGTGGCGGCTCTCGATAACTGGAAAGTGCCGTTGCGCCTCGCGCTTTGCCTGATGTTCATGGTCGCGTCGGCGCACTGGGGACGCGGGCGGGCCGACCTGATCCGCATGGTGCCGACTGCGCTTCGCGCTCCGGGCATTCTTGTCACAATAACGGGACTTTTCGAGATCGCGGGTGCCGTCGGGCTACTGTTACCGCAGACCGCGCGCGCCGTTGTGAGCTGTCTCGCGGTTCTCCTAATCGCGCTTCTTCCCGGCAACGTGCGCGCGGCCCGGCATGGTTTCACGATCCTCGGGCGCCCGGCCATGAGCCTCGCGGTACGAGGCCCCATGCAGGCCGTGTTCATTGTCGCACTCGTGGCTGCTGCCATGCTTAATTCCGAGCTGCCGTGCCGAGGACCGCGGCTTAACCGGAGGCGCGTCGGCGATATGCTGAAGCTGGCAAACACCGAAAAAATCCCGCCCGGCACCGCCCAGAATGCTGTCAACAACAGGCTCATTGGTTTCTAGCATCGGGGATTTTGAGAATTCATCTCTCACAATGTCATGCGGCGAGCAGGTCCAGTACCTGTTGAATGCCGTGATCGGCCTTATGGTAGGCGGCTTCGATTTTGGTGCCGGGCTGGAGGGTCTGGTCGGGTCGGTGGTGGAATAAGGAGTTCGCCAGCGGTCCGCAGACGCGCTTGTGGAAGAGGATGAAGATGAGCGCGGCTTTGGTCCCCTTGTCGGTGAGCCGGTAACGGTAGCTGCGTCCGATACGTTCCAGTAGTCCGTGAGCTTTCAACTTGCGCATGTCGTAGCGAAGTTGGGTAGGGGTGTACGAGGTGGCGGATAGGCCGAACGTGGTGAGGATGGCTTGGTGGATGTCGGCGGAGCGTCATCCGTTCAGTTGCGTACCACCATGGAGCAGCACCTCCATCAGCCGCATCATGCGGGTGTCGTGAATCTTGATGCCGGCGATTTTGGTTTTGCCGGCCCTGACCGGCAGAGCCATGCGTTGGAACAGTGGAAAGTCTACGTGCACGTTCCGGGATTGCGCTTCGAAGCCGGCGAAACGGTCCGTAATCGCGGCCAGTTTCCGGCGCAAGCACGCAGCGCGCATCCCCAGATCGGCGTATCGTCTCCGCCGCGCCCCTGGTTGTCGCACTGGAACCACTCGCAAACTCCGCCCAGCTTCACCAGGTCGGCCGTACTGCGTATGCCGCGGCCGAGATTGGCGAAATAAAAATTCGACGATTTCTTCTCTTTGGCGATGGAATCGTACAGCTTCCACAGATAGATGGTGCGGTCATTGAATTTGTCCCAATATGTGATCGTCCCCGGCTGCGGAAGGCGCTTGCACTGTTCGCAATAGCAGATTGGCAGCGCGCCCAGAGGCGGCCACGCGTTGGTAAACAGGCCGTCCACGTCATACAGCGAGTTGATCTCCTTCGTGATTGCCCGCATGTAATCGGTCATGTACGTGGTAAACATGCACGTCCGGAATAACCTGGGATCCTCGGTGTGATGCACGGTTCTGCCTTCCGCGTCGCGTTGGAACCACTCCGGATGCGCCGCAACTGCGTCTTCCCAATTGAGGTCCGGACTCATGCGCGCGATCACGTGCAGGCCGCGCTTCTTGGCGGCCGCGCAACACTCGCCGAAGAAATCGCGCTCGCCGAGGAACTTGGCTTTCCGGTGGTATGGCACCTTCGTCTGGTAAAAGGCCAGAATGCCGGTCCACACTGAGCAGTACGGCATCCACCTTCAGGCTGGTCGAGTAGTCCGCCACTGCTCAACGTCGAGCACCGCAGGATCGTGTTCGGTCATGTTGGTCTGACGACACGACGGATTTGCCGTTGCAATAGGGAAGCGGCTACGGCGGCCGCCGGCACCACCATAAAGTCGCGTCGATTCAAGGTCATGAGTCTATTCTCCGCCCGCTGGCGTCCCAGATCCTTCCCCTGCGTGTGCGCTTCCTTCATAATGTCTTAAGAACATGCGAATCCACATCGCCTACACGCTGTTCAGCATGATGCTCGCTGCTTGCGCGGCGACCGGAGTGATGCCGGCGCAGCAAGCCGGCCCGAATTTGCCGGGCCGGGGTCTCGCGCAACACCCGTTCCTGTATTGCGGTGAATGGCAGGGGCGCAGCGTCGAGCAGCAGACCATGTACATCGTCCGCGGCGGGAAGGTGGCCTGGTCATATACGAACCCGCGCAAGGGAGAGTTGGGTGATTGCACCATGCTCTCAGACGGAAATATCGTTTTCTCGCGCCAGTACGGGGCCAGCGAGATTACCCCTGACAAGGAGATCGTTTGGGATTACGACGCGCGACCGGGCACTGAGATCCACACCGCGTATCCGATCGATATGGATAAGGTGCTGATCATGCAGAACGGAGATCCAGCGAAGTTGCTGGTCATCCAGAAAGCCACCAACAGAGTGGAAACGGAGATTGTCCTGCCAACCCGTGACCCGCGCGGCGTTCACGGGCAGTTCCGTCACGTACGCCCGACTCCCGCCGGCACGTTCCTGGCGGCACACATGGATCTGGGCAAAGTAGTGGAGTATTCCGCCGACGGCAAGGAGATATGGTCCGTTCCGGCTCCCTCGGCATGGGCCGCGGTGCGCCTCAAGAATGGCAATACCCTGATCAGCGGCAACCAGCTTGGGTACGTGCGGGAGGTGAATTCCAAGGGCGAGACAGTTTGGGAAATTGGGAAGAACGACTTGGCCGGCATCCAATTGTTCACTGTTCAGGAGGTCTCGCGGCTTGCCAACGGCAACACCCTGATCAATAACTGGTCGGGAGGCCTCGCTCCGGACATGATCCAGACGGCGGTACAGTTGATCGAAGTAACTGCGGACAAGAAAGTCATCTGGGCACTCAAGGATTGGAAGACGCTCGGTCCGGCATCCTCCACCCAGTTGCTCGACGAGCCAGGCGCTGCCGAGAAAGGCGAGCTCCAACGATAGCGGAAGTGCGGGATGCCTGGTTAGGAGGCTCGGAATGGAAGAGAATCGCAGATCTTTCGCCAAGAAAGCCGGGGTGGTTGCCGCCAGCTCCCTGCTTGCATGGAACGCGCGCGTCAAGGGCGCAAACGATCGCGTGGTGCTGGCCCTGATCGGGGGGCGCAACCAGGGCCGCGGTGACGCCACTCGCGCGATTCAGCAAGGAGCGGAGATCAAGACTTTTTGCGATCTTGATGAAGCCGTTCTCCAGCAGGTGGGTGCCGAGCTCGCAAAGGCGCAGAACAAGGCGGTCGTTCCCGTTACGGACTTCCGGCGCGTGCTCGACGACAAGGATATCGACGGCGTAATTATCGCGACGCCGGACCACTGGCACACGCACATTGCTTTATGGGGCTGCCAGGCCGGCAAGGATCTCTATTTGGAGAAGCCCGTGTCCCAAACAATCCAGGAGGGGCAACTGATTCGCGATGCGGCGCGTAAATATAACCGGATCGTGCAGGTCGGGACACAGCGGCGCAGCAGCGATTACTGCAAGAGTGCCATCGAATACCTGGCAACGGGCAAGTTGGGAAAGATGTGCCTGGTGAAGGCGTGGCACTCGCAGGTGCGCGAGAGCATTGGGAGACCGCCGGACGGATCTCCGCCGGCCGGCATCGATTACGATGTGTGGCTCGGCCCCGCCCCCAAGAGGCCGTTCAATTCCAACCGGTTCCATTACAACTGGCGCTTCTTCTGGGACTATGGCAATAGCGAGATCGGAAACCAGGGCGTACACGTGCTCGACCTGGCCATGTGGGGAATACAGTCGATGCGGGGCATGCACAATTGCTTGCCGAAACGAGTAGCGGGCAGCGGCGGCATTTACTGGCTCGACGATGCCAAGGAAGTTCCCGACACGCAGGTGATAACGTACGACTACGGCGACTTCATGCTGGTTTGGGAACTGCGCAGCTTCAGCAAGAGCCGGCCGCCCGAAGGCGCGCAGTACGGCGCGGCGTTCTACGGTACCGATGGCGCACTGGTGATCGGCGGGCGCGGCTGGACCGCCTACAAAAAGGATGGAGAGGTCGTACGCACCGTCAAAGATACCGGGGGTGGCTCGCACGAGAAGAACTTCCTGGACGCGTTGAAGAGTAGAGAGCGGCCAAATGCGGATATCGAAGTGGGCCGGTTGAGTACGACGATCTGCCATCTTGGGAACATTTCGCACCATCTTGGGCGCACCATTGTCTTCGATCCATCCACTGAGACCTTCGGAGACGACCATGCCGCCAACGCCTATCTCACCAAGGAGTACAGGAGGCCCTACGAACTCCCACAGGTGTAGGCGTGCGCTGCTGGCGTGCGCTTTGAGTCCATGGCTGTCTGCTCAGACGTACACCGCGTGGCGCGACTATTCCGGCAGTCCGGATGCCGCCCAATACTCCGCCCTAAAGCAAATCGACAGGTCGAACGTGGCGCAGTTGAAACTAGCCTGGACATACCCGACGGGGGACGATCAGCACTATCTCTTCAACCCTATCGTGATCGGCGAGACCATGTACGTTCTGGCGAAGAATAATTCCCTCGTGGCACTCGACGCCGCCGCCGGCAGCGAAATCTGGACACACACGGTTTCGCCGGAAGTCAAGATCATCACCAATCGCGGCATCAATTATTGGGAGAGCCGGGACGGCTACGACCGCCGGCTTCTTTTTTGCGCGGATCACTTCCTTCGCGCCATCGATGCCCGTACGGGCAAGCCAATCCTATCCTTCGGCGTCAACGGCGCCGTGAACTTGAAAGAAGGTCTCGACCGTGATCCGCGGACCCTCACGCTGGTGCAGTCCACAACGCCGGGCCGGGTCTTTGAGGACAAGTTGATCCTCGGCTCGGCCACCAATCAGGGTTATGGCTCGGCCCCAGGTGACATCCGTGCATTCGACGTGCGCTCCGGAAAGCTGGTCTGGACCTTCCACACCGTCCCGCGCCCCGGCGAATTCGGCTACGAGACCTGGCCCAAGGACGCTTGGAAAACGGTCGGCGGGGCCAACGTCTGGAGTGAGTTCGCGCTGGACGAGAAGCACGGCGTCATCTACGCTCCTACTGCGAGCGCCAAGTACAATTTCTATGGCGCGGACCGCCACGGCGATAATCTTTTCGCCGATTGCCTTCTGGCTTTGGACGCCCGTACCGGCCGCCGCATCTGGCATTTCCAGATGGTGCATCATGACGTTTTCGACTATGACAACGCTACCGCTCCTAAACTACTGACCGTTCGCCACGCAGGCAAGGACGTCGACGTTGTCGCACAAGTCAGCAAACAAGGCTTTGTATGGGTGTTTGATCGAGACACCGGAAAGCCGCTTTGGCCCGTAGAGGAACGACCCGTCCTGGCTTCCGACGTTCCGGGCGAAAGCACATCCCCGACGCAGCCATTCCCCACAAAACCGCCGCCATTCGCCCGCCAGAAGTTCACAGTCGCCGATCTCAACCCGTATCTGAACGCGGCGGACCGCGCCCGTTTCCGCGACATGATACTCAGCGCTCGTAACGAAGGATTGTTTACACCGCCAAGCTTCCGCGGGAGCGTCGAAATGCCCGGCAACAACGGCGGCGCCAATTGGGGCGGGGCCGCTGTCGATCCCACGCGCAGCATCCTGGTGGTGGTGTCCAAGGACCTGCCCTGTATACTGAAGCTGGAATCCGATCCGGCGACCCCAAAGGGCGGGCCGCTGCGATACGTGAGCAGCTTCGGTTTCCTCATCGCCGACGGGCTACCCGCCATCACACCGCCGTGGACTTCGCTCACCACCTACGACTTGAACGAAGGCGTCATCAAGTGGTCGATTCCCCTCGGGGATGTGCGGGAACTGGCTGCCAAGGGAATCGTGAACACGGGCACGCACTATCCCAAGGTCGGTCCGGTGATCACCGCCGGCGGTCTGGTTTTCACTGGCACCCGCGACCGCAAGGTCCGTGCTTTTGATGTGGAAAACGGGAAAATGCTTTGGGAGAGTCAGGTTCCGGAGGCAATCGAGGGCATCCCCGCGGTCTATGAAGTGGGCGGCCGCGAATACGTCGTGTTCTGTGCAGCCGCGCAGGCGGACACCCAATCCAGGATCAGAGGCGCCTACCTGGCCTTTGCTCTACCACCGCACAAGTAGAGAGACCAAGCCGTAGCCTTCTCACGAGCGTGAGAGGTGTAGCCACAGCCGGCGCCGGACTGCCTGCCGCCGGGAAACCTCCTGCTACCATCCGCAACACTTCCGATACGCCGACGGCAAATCAGCTCCTGCCAGGCTCAGCTTTCACTGGCCATCAGGCTTCCGGAACGCACCAGT
The DNA here is from genome assembly GCA_963756605.1 of Bryobacterales bacterium. Classification (GTDB taxonomy): domain Bacteria; phylum Acidobacteriota; class Terriglobia; order Bryobacterales; family Bryobacteraceae; genus Bog-159. The sequence continues at coordinate 15,709 of CAVWOT010000004.1, forward strand.
TTCTTGGATCATCGCGAGCGCCGCTTGGCTATCGCCTGCTCGATCTCGTTGGGCGCATAGGGCAACGGAGGATTCAGAATCTCGTGGCCGTCGCGCGTAATAAGGATGGTGTCCTCGACAAAATATCCTTGATTTCCGGCGACCAATGCCGGCTCATAACAGATGACATTTCCCGCGCGAAACACTTTGGGAGTTCCTTCCGCCATATCGACCCCTAGTCCGTGCAGTGGCTGGTTCGGATTCTTGATCGCTCCCGCGGCTGCCTCACGCGCCAAGGGAGTATGCAGGCTGTCCTCATGGGCCTCCACGTAGGCGCGGAAGGCCTGCCGGACTTGGTTGGGAGTGGCGTCGGCCTTCATCGCCTCCACACCGGCCAAATAGGCGCCATTCAAGAGATCCATCGTTTCTTTTTGGCCCGCGTCGAAATGGCCTGAGACTGCGATTGTACGGCCGAAATCACCCTTGTACATTCGGAAATCGCAGCCGAGGTCGAGGCGCACGACTTCGCCGGCTTGCATGGCGCGATCCATGTTGCGGTAGTCTACGAACGCTTCGAAGAGCGTCGCAGGCATGGTGAAAGGTCCTGAACGTACCCACGGCCAAATCGAGGCGCCATCCGAGCCCGCATTCAGACAGGCGCGGATCACCTCGCCTTCCACCTGCCGTTGCGTCCTCCCAGGGGCGATGGCGTCCGCGCCGGCCCAGAAGCCCTCGGCTGTGATGGAAGCCGCCTTGCGAAGCAATGCCAGTTCGACGGGGCTCTTCACCCATCGAACCTCATCGAGAATTGGAAACGCGTCCTTGACTTCGAGATCGCTCCACCGCTGGCGAATAGCATCCCGCCAGAGCATGTGAGGGTTTTCGATGGCCGCGATCCCTGGCGGATTGCTCACGTCGCCCGACATGCCCCCCGTTTGGCCGGCGCTGTCGAGATAAAGCACCAGCTTCGGGTTACTCTTGCGGCGTGAATCGACGAATGAAATGAATGTGTCCCAGGGAACGACGTGGTCGATCCTTAGAGCGGTCTCCGCCTCCTGACCAGGATCCACGGAGGGCGCGTCCAAGCCCCGCAGATCCGAACCGAACATTCTGGAACGGCGCATCACGAAGAGCCACGATTTGCCTTCCGTCCCGTCCAACACCAGAATGGCGCCGTGAGCGTTGGCCAAACCGGTAAACGCGTAAAAGCTCGCATCCTGATGGAACCCGGATTCGTCCCAGCGTTTCAGTCCGGAGAACGAATGCAAAGCGATCATTCCGTCCGGAATTTTTTCCATAGCCGCTCGCCGCCGCGCTTGATACTCCGTGGAATCGATGGACGGCTGCGCGGCTGCACACGACAAGAACAGTAGGGGAATCAGAAGGCGTTGCACGGACGAATGGTAGCCCAGGACTTTCCTGCATGAAAGACTTTTCTGACCGGATGGACGTGCCACCTGATGAACCGGAATGGCTCCGCGGCGAACAGTCAAAACGGATTCGAGATGAGCCTCTGCATCGCCTCCCTGTAGGTCCGTCCGGAGCGAAGCTGAATGCCGCCGGCGAGAGTCACCAGGTATTCCGAATGGGATGCGGACTGCACCGTCCGGATACGTTCGGCATTCACGATTAGAGAACGATGGATTCGGACGAAGCGGGCAGGGTCGAGGCGTTTTGCGATCTCCGCCATAGTCACCTCCACGAGATGGCAAGCCGGCCCCACGTGCAATTCCACGTAGTTCTCCGCCGCCTTTAACCAATCCACATTCTTGGCGTCCACGAAGCTCGTGCCTGCAGGGCCTCGTACCGCGATCCGATGCATGTACGTTGGCTGGCTCGCGATCCGCTGCAGCACCGCCAGCACCCGCGCAGCCGTTCCTGGCGAAACACTGCGAATTCGGGTTTTTGCCCGTTGCAGCGCCTGGCGGAACCGTTGCGGCGTGAATGGCTTCAACAGATAATCGGCCGCATTTACCTCGAAAGCCTCGACGGCGTAGTGGTCGTAGGCGGTCACGAATATCACAGCGCCGGGCAATTCCACTCCGGCCCGCCGCAAGGCGGTAAGACCGTCCATTTCGGGCATCTGGACGTCCAGGAAGATCAGGTCGAAGCCGCCGGTCAGCATCAATTCGGCTGCCCGTTTTCCATTGCCGGCCTCTTCGATGCGACCGACTTCGGCATCCTGTTCAAGGAGCATCCGGATCCCTTGACGCGCCAGCGTCTCATCGTCTGCGATCAGAGCGCGCAGGCCATCGTGCGGGGTGCGAATCTCGTCGGATTCAGTCCGACGACGAGCGGACCGCATCGTCAGATGCAGCCTTTCTCGGCATGATAGGGAAGCCAGACCGTCGCGATGGTTCCTCCGCCGGCCAGACCGGCGAGACGCAGCGACTGCCGTTCGCCGTATAGCTGCTGCAGACGGGCTCGCGTATTGCTCAATCCGACGCCATCTCCCGAGCCTTCCTCCGATAGGCCCGGTCCGTTATCGCACACCTGCAGCTCCAGAGTCGAGTCCCTCAAGCGGGATTTCAATTCGATCCTAACCGGCGCGGAACTTTTGGACACGCCCTGCCGGATCGCGTTTTCAACGAGGGGTTGCAGCAACAGGCTGGGGACCAGAGCGTTCAGCGTCGCTGGCGAGAGATTCGTGTCGACGGTTAAGCGGTCCTGGAATCTGACCCGTTGGATATCCAGATAGAGATTAATCAACTCTACTTCGCGGCGCAGCGGAACCTCTTGCGTATCCCATCCGGCCAGGGTTTGGCGCAGGAGCTCGCTGAGGTTGGTCAACATCTCATCGGCTTCTTCTACCCTATGTTGCCGCACCAGGACGACGATAGCGTTGAGCGTGTTGAAGAGGAAATGGGGATGCAACTGCATCGTGAGCGCGCTCAGCTTTGCCTGAGCGAGTTGATTTTCGAGTTGGGTCGCACGCAGCTCGAGTTGCGATGACAATCGCTCGCGTTCCAAAAGCCTCCGGTAGTAGCCAACGCTGTGTTGAACGCCGACGATCAGCCAGTAAATGATGACATTCAGATGGAAATCTATCGGCACGACGGCGCGAAAGGTTGCCGCAAAGTTCCGTGGAAACCATGGCAGGCCAAACACCGGCGTGATCCAGGCGAACAAGGCCTCTTCGATCAGCGCGAAACATAGGCTCCAAACCAGGTGTATTCCGGCGCTGCGCCACCAATTTCTTCGCTCGATGGGCATGCGCCGCGCAAGCCACCAGACGAACGGAGCGAGAAAAGCCCAGGCGTACGCCGTCGTCAGCCACACCACGAGATAGGCATGCCATTCGACGGTGCGGCCCTGATACAGAAGACGGCCCGCATCTTCGCTGATGAAGAACAGCGCGAACAGCGTCCAGCCGCCGAGATACGCCAGCCAACGGATTAGCTTAGAACTCAACAATGATCCCTTCACAACAGGGTATCGCTATGTGAGCAATCCCCGCAGCTCCGCCGCTCGACGAACTCACGCGCTCGGCAGTATGGGTATTTACATACGCCAACTTTCTCTATAACTTCTACCAGGGAGGCGCCCAGGACCATGGCGCCATCTTCAAGCTGTCGACGGGACTGGATCCATTCGTTTCCCCGCTGCCCGTCGGCGGTTCCGTAGGAAAACAGATCAGAATCCTGAGGACGAACCTGACCAGCGCTACCAGCGTCAGGTTCAAAACGCATAATCGGCGTGCTGAGGGCCAACCCTCTTGGTAGGGATCGCCGGCGGCCATGCCGGACGAGGCACGGTTCTCTCCTGTTAAGAGCGCTTGCCGATGCTGGGATATTATGTCAGAAGAAGTGTATTTGACTCACGAGATAGATCAGGCCTGTGAACGCCAAAAAGAAAATCGACGAAAGGGCTAGCCACCATCGCGCCGGACCCTTTCGTTTAAGTGCGCACGGCAGTGAGACGAGGAAGAACAGAACCTCGAGTCCCGCAATCCATCCGATTTTGGGGTTGGGCGGGTCAATGAAAAACAAGGCCATCACGAAAGGAAGCGGGACCTGCATGGTCGCGGCCAGCACGCTCAGCAATGCAATCGTCTGAGGCCACTCCAGAACCTTCGCCTCGCGCACTTCTTGGTAAGTCAAGACCCAAGTGTAGGCGATGCCCACGATTGCCGCGCCTATGATTGGAAGCATCACCAAGACCATAAATTCAATCGTATTGCAGCACCTTCACCGTCAACTCAAAGGGTACCGCTATCCCGACCACCATACCCGCCGGCCTAGTCTTCGGCGCCGCTTCGACCGATACCGCAACCTTACCGGGTATGCCATTGCGAAAGCTCCTTGGCGAAGCTGAGAGCCGCTTTCCGGGAGTTTGGCTTTTCGCGAAGTCAGACGCACAATCAAATCGGAAGAAGCTCTTTGCTAGATCCTGGAATAGCGCGGCGGCGCAGTCGCACGACCTCGGGTTCGAAAATCCTTTTCATCGGTCGGGGCGTCTTTGTGTCCGGACGTCTACGTCCCGCCAAATGGATGATCGGCGCTGAAAAGAGGGGAGCGTCGTTCGGCGCGACTGCGTTTCACATTGGCGGAACGTCTTCGATTGGTTCCCCCGCAGGGGGCGCGCAGCGCTTGGAGAGAGCGCATCCTGGATAACACCCATACCCAATATCCAAGCTTGGGCCTTAAAAGCGGCGGCGTGCACTACGGCACGGATGCATTCCTAGGCACAGTGTGGTCCCTGGAAGGCTGACCGGCCCGGTCATCCACCCACTCAGAGTGTATAATCAAAGAAGCGCTTCAGGCGCCAGAGGGCGAGTTCCGCCCTCCCGCACAAGCTCCCATGTTCGATAACTTATCCGACAAATTACAGCGCGTCTTCAAAAACCTGCGCGGCGAAGGCAAACTCTCCGCCGAAAACATGGACTCCGCCCTGCGCGAAATCCGCGTCGCGCTGCTCGAAGCCGACGTCAACTTCCGCGTCGTCAAACAGCTTATCGAAAACATCAAGCAGAAGGCCATGGGCGAAGAGGTGCTCATGGCGCTCTCCCCCTCCCAGCAGGTCATCAAAATCGTCCGCGACGAGCTGATCAAAATCCTCGGCAGCCACGAATCCAAGCTGCGCTTCTCCAACGAGCCGCCCAGCATCCTGCTAATCGTTGGCCTGCAAGGCTCCGGCAAAACTACCTCCACCGGCAAACTCGCGCGCTGGCTTTCGAAAAACGGCCATCGCCCCCTGATGGTCTCGGTCGACGTCTACCGCCCCGCCGCCCGCGAGCAGTTGCGCGTTGTAGCGCGCGACGTCAACCTGCCCATCTACACCGGCGCGCCCGAAGAAACCCTGCCTGCCGACCTGGTCCGCTCCGCCCGCAAAGAAGCCGTCAACACCGGTCGCGACGTGCTCCTGGTCGATACCGCCGGCCGCCTCCACATCGATGAACAGCTCATGGTCGAGCTGCAGCAGTTGAAGGAGCAGCTCACCCCGGTCGAAATTCTCTTCGTGGCCGACGCCATGACCGGCCAGGACGCCGTCAAATCCGCCGATGAATTTCACAAAAAGCTCGGCATCACCGGCATCATCCTCACCAAAATGGATGGCGACGCCCGCGGCGGCGCGGCTCTATCCATCCGCCACGTCACCGGCCAGCCGCTCAAGTTTGTGGGCGTCGGCGAAAAGTTCGATGCGCTCGAGCCGTTCTATCCCGATCGCGCCGCCTCCCGCATCCTGGGCATGGGCGACGTGCTCTCGTTCATCGAAAAGGCCGAAGAGGTCATCGACAAGAAGCAGGCCGTTGAGATGCAGCGCAAGCTCATCGACAACGAATTCACCCTCGACGATTTCCGCGATCAGATGCGCCAATTGCGCAAGCTTGGGCCGCTAGAGAACGTGCTCTCCATGATGCCCCAGGTGGGCATTCTGAAAGATCTCAAGAACGTCAAAGTGGATGAGAAGGAAATCACGCACGTGGTGGCCATCATCGATTCGATGACCCCTAAAGAACGCGCCAACCACATGCTTGTGAATGGCAGCCGCCGCCGCCGCATCGCTAAGGGCAGCGGTACCACCGTGCAGGAAGTCAATCAGTTGCTCAAGCAGTATTCACAGGCCAGAAAGATGATGAAGAGCTTCTCCGGCGGCCTGCTGGGCAAGAAAATGGGAAAATTCAAGTTACCGAATATTTTAGGAGCGTGAATGTTAATGATTCGTTTGGCGCGTTTTGGCGCCAAGAAGAAGCCGTTTTACCGCATCGTGGTCATTGAGAAGGAACGCGCCCGCAATGGCCGCAACCTGGAAGTCGTCGGCCACTATAACCCGCTGACCGAACCGGCTAAAGTAGATCTCAACCGCGAGCGCATTACGTACTGGACCAAGAACGGGGCGCAAGTTTCCGAAACCGTCGCGCGTCTGATCAAGAATAACCCGGAACCAGTCGTCGCCCCAGGAGCATAGTGGGGCAGGCCGGTGGCCTGCGGCGGCCTGGCAGGCCACCCTTAAGTGTATGATCCGTAACGCTTATCACGTGACCAAACGGGCCGGAGCACCCGCCTCTGTTACCATAGAAGCGGAGGGAGGCGGGGATGAAACAGTTGATTGAAGATATCGCGAAAGCTCTCGTGGACATCCCGGAAGAAGTTGCCGTGCGAGTCGTCGAGGGAGAACAAGTGACTGTGCTGGAATTACGTGTGGCTCCCAGCGATTTGGGCAAAGTGATCGGCAAACAGGGAAGGACAGCCCGCTCCATCCGCACCATTCTGGGAGCTGCGGGAATGAAGTTGAACCGGCGCTTTACTCTGGAAATTCTCGAGTGAGTTCCGGCGCGGCGGATCCCGACCAGGATTGGGTGACCGTCGCCATTCTGCTCCGCGCGCGCGGCATCCGCGGCGAACTTGCGGCGATCCCGCTCTCGAAGCCGGAGCGCTACGTCACTCTGCGCGAGGTCTTCCTTTTTCCGGAAGGCTCGCGGCGCGAAGTGGAATCCGCCTGGTTCCACGAAAACCGTCTGATCCTGAAGTTTCGCGGCGTGGATTCCATGTCAGACGCCGAACCCTTGGCCGGGTGTGAAGTGCGTGTGCCGCGCGCCGAGCGCATCGAGCTCGATCCCGGCGAGTATTTCGAATCGGATTTGATCGGCTGTGAAGTCGTCGAGCGGAATGGCGGCGCAGCGCTCGGTCGCGTCATCGCTCTGCGGGATGGCGGGAGTTCCGGAGTGTTGGAATTGGAAGGCGGTCTGCTCATTCCGTTCGCGCGCGCCATTTGCGTGTCCATCGAACCGGAAGCCGGCCGTATCGTGGTAGATTTGCCCGCGGGCTTGAAGGAATTGTACCAGGCGTGATCTTTCATGTGCTCACCATCTTTCCCGAATTCTTTCGCGGGCCCTTCGAGCACGGCGTGATCCAACGCGCGCGCGAATCGGGCGCCGTCGACATCCGCATACACAATCTCCGCGACTGGACCTCCGACCGTCACAAGACCGTCGACGACCGGCCGTTCGGTGGCGGCGAAGGTATGCTGCTCAAGCCCGAACCGCTGTTCCAGGCAGTCGAGTCAATCTTTCCCCAAAGCCGGCCCGCATCGAGGACCGTGCTTCTTTCCGCCCAAGGCCGCCTCTTCAATCAGGAAGCAGCCAACCAACTCACCTCCCTGACCGAACTCCTGCTAATCTGCGGCCGCTATGAAGGAGTAGACGAACGCGTAGCCGAGCATCTGGCCGACGACGAACTCTCCATAGGAAATTACGTTTTAAGCGGCGGCGAACTCGCGGCGGCCGTAGTGATCGATGCCGTCGCGAGGCTGCTGCCAGGCGTGTTAGGCAACCAATCCTCCGCCGTCTTCGAGTCGTTTCAGGCGGGCGGCCACGCCGGCGCCATGCTCGACTGCCCGCAATACACCCGCCCCGCCGAGTATCGCGGCTGGAAAGTGCCCGAGGTTTTGCTTAGCGGAAATCACGAAGAGATCCGCCGCTGGCGCCATCGCGCCGCCCTGGAGAAAACCGCCCGGCTCCGCCCCGACCTGTTAAGTCACGCTAGAATAGAACATTAGGATTTAAAATGACCAACCCCCTGTTGACCAAAGTCATCAACAAGAACAAACGCACCGACACGCCGGCCTTCCGTCCAGGCGATACGATTCGCGTGCACGTGAAGATCAAGGAAGGCGACAAGGAACGTTTGCAGGCCTTCGAAGGCACCGTCATTGCCCGCAACAATACCGGCATGGGCGAGAGTATCACCGTGCGCAAGGTCAGCTTCGGCCAGGGCGTCGAGCGCATTTTCCCCATCCATGCCCGCGTCATCGACCATATCGACGTGGTTCGCACCGGACGTGTGCGCCGCGCCAAGCTTTACTACTTGCGCGGATTGAAGGGCAAAGCCGCCCGCCTCCGCGAGCGCGAGTAAACCGCCGGGCTTCCCTTGCGCGCCGTACCGCCGGTCACGCATTTCCGCTGCGAAGCAACACTCGAGCGAGAGCTGCGCGCGCGTGGCTTCCAAGCCGTCGCCGGCATCGATGAAGTCGGCCGCGGCGCATTATTCGGACCCGTCGTTGCCGCCGCCGTGATCCTTTCCCCCGACCGCCCGGTACGCGGCCTCAACGACAGCAAACAGATCGAGCCCGACCGCCGCACTGTGCTCGCCGCGCGCATCCGCGAGCGCGCCGTAGCGTGGTCCGTAGCCGCCGTGGACGCCGCCACCATCGATTGGATCAATATCTACCAGGCCTCCCGGCTGGCTATGGAAATGGCCGTCGCGCGTCTCAACCCTGCCCCCGATTTCCTGCTCATCGACGCCATGTCGCTGTCCATCCCCACTCCCCAGCGCCCATTGATCAAAGGCGACGAGCGGTGTCACGCCATCGCCGCGGCATCCATTGTGGCCAAAGTCTGGCGCGACGAACGCATGCGCATTTGGGATGAAATCTACCCGCAATACGGTCTGGCCAGCCATAAAGGATACTTCACGCCGGAACATGCCAAGGCGCTCGCGCAATTCGGTCCCACCCCTTTGCATCGTCTCAGTTTCGAACCCGTGCGCGAGCATTCCCTATTCCCCGTGGATTACGATCTGATACCGCCCGGAGCGCAACTCGAGCTTTTCGCGGGAGCCGCCTCGTGACCGAACCCATGCCCACGCCCGAGGCGCCCCGCCATCGCTGGTATCACATCGCCTGGGCGCTGATCTTCATCGTGTTCTGCATGGAGCTGGGCATTTCGCTGGCCGTGTTCCCCTGGTCCGATTTCTGGGACCGTGCCTTCTTCTCGTCGCTCTCTCCAGAGTGGCGTCTCTACTGGGACAGCACCTACCTGCGCGGCGCCGTTACCGGCCTGGGCCTCGTGAACGTCTACATCTCGCTGGTGGAAATCTTCCGCCTCCGCCGCTTCGCCCGCCACTCATGATGTGGCGCACGCTTCAGCGTGCCGTGTTCGCATTCATGCGAACATCCGCCGCCGCGTCCGGTAGGTAATAACATATGGCCAACAGCCGCGTCGGTTGAACTGGCGCATATAGTGGAGCAAGTTCGAACACGCTCGATCCGGCTCGACTCCGCGGCTTCCCTTGAAGACCTGCGAGCACTTCGCGGCAATCGTCAATTACCACTGAAAAGAAGCTGCCGCCAATTCATCCGGGCAGAATCCTGCTTGAAGACCTGCCGGACGAGCAGATCAGCATCAACCATCTGGCACAGGCGATCCGCGTGCCTGCGAACCGCATCAGCCTCATCGTGAATGAAAAGCGCGGCATCACGGCGGACACGGCGGCGCGCTTGGGTAGGTATTTTGGCACCTCAGCGCAATACTGGCTAAACATTCAGAATCGCTACGATCTCGACTCTATCGATTGGGACGTCATCGAGCGGGACGTTATTCCGAAGCAGGCAGCCTGAGACCCGGCCGCGTGAGCCAGTCAAGTTGGAGATGGTTTGCCATTCCACGCCTGCCGCCGCGAGCAGACGGAGCACATGCGATGCAGGTTAGTGAGGGGCATGGCACAGTTTCTCAATGCGTTGCTACGTTTCAAAGACTTCGTAATGCCTAACGGTTGGTTCGAGTTCGAGCAAAAAATCCTTGTCGAAGTCGTAGTACTTCGCCCGGTCGATATCCCGTCCAGCGAACCTTACAATCGCGTCGTGCGATTCCCAGAATGTGACCATCAGAAAGTGCGCGCGGCCCCCTTCGACGGAGCGCAAAGCGTACGCGCCCGCGTTTCCCGGAACGGCCCGGTAATCTGGAATTGCCACGTTTCGCATGCGATCCAGATATTCATCCGCATCCGCTACGTCGGTTTCCCCATGCCAAATGCGTGCGATCAAAGGCACCTCCCTGAGTGCGACCGGCGTGCGACCGGCATGCGACGCCTGCTGCTACATCGCCAGACGCGCCACCGACTCCAAATGATACGTCTGCGGAAACAGATCCACCAGCGTCAAGCTCTCGATGCGGTATCCCGCGCTCATCAGTCCCGCCAGGTCGCGCGCCAGCGTCGCCGGGTCGCAAGAGACAATGGTCACCTGCCCCGGTCGCAGTTGCGCCAGCCGCGCAACCATGCGCCGGCCAATCCCGGCCCGCGGTGGATCCAGCAGCACGAAGTCCGGAGCGTTCTCCAGTTGTTCCATCCAGGCTTCCGCATCGGACTGCACCACGCCCACCGCCAACCCGGCCCGCTCCGCGTTGAATTGCAGATCGCCCGCCGCCCGCGCGCTGGCTTCCACTGCCGTCACCGTCGCGAACCGCCGCGCCAGAGCCAGCGAGAACAGTCCCACGCCCGCGTATAGATCGAGCGCCGTCTGCCCTTCGGCCCCGTCCAGCGCCGTCTCCACCAGCCGGTCGATCAGGAACCGGTTCACCTGGAAAAACGAGCCGCGGCTCACCCGGTAACTGTGGCCTCCGGTCCCATAATCGAGCGCGCCCGCCACCAGCCCCGGGATGCGTTCCGCGCACCAATCAAAAAACCGCCGGGCCACGGGTTGCGCCGTCTCCAGAACATTAAGCTGCATCTCTGTTTCATTCGTGAACAGCTCGATGCCGCGCACAAACCGCGGCCAGCGCGGATCGCGCAGCATCTCGCCGAGCGTAGCAATCGCCGCGTTAATCGCAAGCGAACTGATCGGGCATCTCTCAATCGCACACAGCTTGTGGGACTGCGCTTCCCGATATCCCAGTTCCGCGCCCGCGATATGCAACTGCACACGATTGCGATAGCCCCACGGCTCGCCTGCGATCGAGCCAACCTCCGTCGGTGCAGCGATCTTTCCAATCCGCCGCAACTGGTCTTCCAGAATCCCGCGCTTCAGCGCAAGCTGCCTCTCATATGGCGCATGCTGGTAATGGCAGCCGCCGCACCGTTCGAAATACTCGCACGGCGCCGCCACGCGTTCCGGCGCGGCCGCCAGCACTTCCAGCAATCCGGCGCGCACCAGGCCCGGCTTCTCGCCCAGGCCTCGCACGCGGACGCGCTCGCCCGGCAGCACGAACGGCGCCAATACCGCGCGCCCATCCAGCCGGCCCAGTCCCTCGCCGCCGTATACCAGCTTCTCCACGGTGATCTCGAAATCGCTTAGGATAAGAGTTTCTCCTTCGAATCCACCTACCATGAAAGCACGAGTCTTTTCCGGCATGCAGCCGTCCGGAAATCTGCACATCGGAAACTATCTGGGCGCGCTCAAGAACTGGGTGCGCGTACAGGCCGATTACGAGTGCATCTTCTGTATCGTGGATCTGCACGCCGTCACCGTCTATCAGGACCCCGCCGAACTGCGCGCCAAGATCATCGAGATCGCCGGACTGTATCTGGCCGCCGGCATCGATCCGCGCCAGTCCAGCATTATGGTGCAATCCGCCGTGCCCGCGCATACCGAATTGGCCTGGATGCTCACCTGCGTCACCCCGGTGGGCTGGCTCGAGCGCATGACCCAATACAAGGCCAAGGCCGCCAAACAGGAATCGGTCGGCGATGGCCTGCTGCAATACCCTTGCCTGATGGCCGCCGATATCCTGCTCTACCAGGCCGCCGCCGTACCCGTCGGTGAGGATCAGGCGCAGCACCTGGAACTCACTCGCGACATCGCCCAGCGCTTCAATTCCCTTTATGGCGATACCTTCGTCATGCCCGCCACCAGCCTGCCCGGCGTGGGTGCGCGCATTATGGGCCTCGACGATCCCACCGCCAAAATGAGCAAATCGGCTGCCGGCGCCAACCACGCCGTGTCCCTGCTCGACCCGCCGGACCGCATCCGCAAGATCGTCATGCGCGCCACCACCGATTCCAATCCGGCCGTCGATTATGCAGGCGCTAACCAGATGGGCGACGGCGTGGCCAACCTGCTCAACATCTTTCAGGCATTCGCCGGTTGGACCGGCGAGCAGATGCGCGCCCACTTCAGCGGCATGCGCTATGGCGATTTGAAGAAACAGGTGGCCGAGATGACCATCGCGCACTTGGAACCGTTTCAGCAGCGGTACAGAGAGATGATGTCCGATCCGGGCTACATCCCCGGAGTTCTTCGGGAAGGCGCGGCGCGCGTCAGCCCCATCGCCAATGCCACGGTCGATCTGGTGAAGCGCCGCATGGGCCTCTACGCCGAGGCTTAGCCTTACTCAGCGCGCGCGGCTTTTCGCCGGCGGGATCTTAGCCCAATGTCACTTAGTTATCCCAATCCTGGGAGTGCTGCATAATTTGTGGGGCAGACCTCCAGGTCTGCGGCCGACGTCCACGTCGGACTGCTCGCGTTTGGAATGGCTGATTGCACGCGCGAAGGGCGGGTCCTGGAGGACCCGCGCAGACCTGGAGGTCTGCCCCACGAATTATAAGTGGCATTGTGGCTCTTAGCCGGCGCGGCGCTTCAGCGCCGCTGTAACATCATTCGCGTTAAACTAAGGAAATCCTCATGAAATCTTCCCTGTTATTCGTTCTTACATCCGCCGTATGGGCGCAATCCGCCGCGCCGCCGGCGGCGCCCCCTACTAGGCCCGTACATCAGCCAGACGCCTCGGTGACCATCGATATGAGCAAGGCCATTGCCGCCACGCCGCCGGATACCGTGATCGCGATATTCGATGGCGACCGGAAACTCACTCTCGGCGAACTGGACAGCTTCCTGCAAGCCATGCCGCCAAACATGGCAGAGGCCGCCCGCCGCGACCGTAAGGGATTCGTGCAGCAGTTCGCCTTGATGAATCATCTTTCGGAGATGGCCCAGAAAGCCAAGCTCGATCAGCAGAGCCCCACGCGCGAAGCCCTGGCCTTCAACCGCATGTACCTGCTCATGAACGCGCAACTGCACGAAGTCCTGACCGCCATCAATGTGCCGCCCGCGGAGGTCGAAGCCGCTTACAACAAGGATAAAGACAAATTTAAGCAAGTTAAGGTGAAAGCGATTTACATTCCGTTTTCGGCCGCGCCGTCGTCGTCCGCCCCGAGCGATCCGAAACACCGCACCGAGGCCGAAGCCCAGGACAAAATCACCAAATTGCGCGCCGCCATTGTCGCCGGTGGAGATTTCGTCAAGGCCGTGAAAGAGAATTCCGAAGACCCCACCTCCGTGGCCAAAGGCGGCGACTTCGGCACTCTGCGCAGCACTGACAATCTCCCAGAAGCCATCCGCACGGCGATTTTTGCGTTGAAACAGGGAGAGGTGAGCCAGCCCGTCAAGCAGCCCAACGGCTTCTATCTGTTCCGCGCCGAAGAAGTCACCGCGCAGCCGCTCTCCGAAGTCCAGGAACAAATCCTGAATGAGCTGAAGCAGGCTCGCTTCAAAAAGTGGATGGACGAAGCCAGCAGCAGCCTGAATCTGAAGATCGAAAACCCGGCTTTCTTCCTGGAAGGCGGCACCCCCGCGCCCGCCGGCCGCTGACATCTTCGCATGCGTTGATTTTGGCTCGAAGCTTTGCCTTCGATTCCGCCTACACCCTTTCACTATTAGGAGTAGAATTGTACCAATGCGACGGCCCACCCATGTTTTTCTTTATCCCTGGGCCCTCCTGGCTCTCTTACCTTGCGCGGAAGCCCAAACCCAACCACCCCCGCCAAATCCAAAAACAGCCGACGAAATGACCACCACCGAAACACCCGCCACCTTCCGCACCAAGGTCAATCTGGTGCTGGTGCCGGTGGTGGTTCGCGACAAGCAGGGCCGCGCAATCGGCGATCTGAAAAAGGAGGACTTCCAGGTCTTCGACAAAGGTAAGCCGCAGACTATCTCGTCATTTAGTGTCGAGACCCTGGCCAGCCAGATGGCGGAGTCCCCCAAGGCGCCCGCGGAACCCGCCGAGCCGGGCCACCTGGACGAGACTCCGCCGCCTAACCCGGCCGACATCCCCAAGCGTTTCGTCGTATATTTCTTCGATGATGTGCACATCTCGTTCAGCGATCTGACGCTGGTACGCAACGCCGCCCAACAGCACATGGCTGAATCGCTGGTGCCCACCGACCGCGCGGCTATCTTCACCAGTTCGGGCCGCACCAACCTCGATTTCACCGACGATCGCGAAAAGCTGCATGCCGGTCTGCTGCGCCTCAGTCCGCAGCCCATCGCCCGCGCGTCGGGCCAGCAATGCCCGGACGTCAGCTACTTTCAGGCGGATCTGATCGTCAATGCGCACGATGGGAACGCTTTGCAAACTGCCACAAACGACGCCCTGGCGTGCCTGAATCTGGACCCCAGTAAGCAAATGGCGCAGGCGCAAGCCATGGCCCAAGCCACGGCCCAGCAGGTCTTGAGCGCCGGAGATCAGGAAAGCCGCACCTCGCTGTACGCGCTCAAAGATGCCGTACGCCGCCTTTCCGCTATGCCCGGACAGCGCAGTGTCGTGCTGGTTTCCCCGGGTTTCCTCACCCTGGCCGATCTGCGGCAGGATGAAACCGATCTCATCGATCACGCCATTCATGCCGACGTGGTTATCAGCGCTCTGGACGCGCGCGGCTTATATACCATCGTCCCCGGCGGCGATGCCAGCCACCCATCGGTACAAAGCTTGAGCGGATTGGGCGCGCACTCCAATTACCAGTTGGCCAGCGCCCGCATCGATGAAGAATTCCTGGCTGAGGTTTCCTACGGCACCGGCGGGACGTTCTTTCACAACAGCAACGACCTGCTCGAGGGATTCAGGCGGGTGGCGGCGCGTCCGGAGTATCTATATATAATAGGTTTCTCGCCGCAGAACCTGAAGCTCGATGGCGCGCTGCATGGCTTGAAGGTGACCCTGCGCGCCCCTAACAAATTCGACATACAGGCGCGCAGCGGGTATTACGCTCCCCGCCATCTGGCCAATCCGGAAGAGGTCGCCAAACAGGAGATGCAGGACGCCCTGTTCTCGCGCGAGGAACTGCACGACATCCCTATGTCCATCCATACCCAATTCTTCAAGCCGAGTCTGGACGACGCCAAGCTCGCCGTGCTGGCACGTGTGGATGTAAAGCATCTGCGTTTTCGTAAGGAAAATGGACGCAATATGGACGACCTCACCATCATTTCCGGACTCTTCGACCGGAATGGAAACCTGGTCACCGGCGACTCCAAGACCGTTCAGATGCGCCTGCGCGACCAAACCCTGGAAAACAGGTTAAATTCGGGAATTACCGTGAAAAGCAATTTTGACGTGAAGCCGGGCAGTTACATGATCCGGATGGTGGTCCGGGACTCGGAAGGGCAGCTCATGGCTGCCGCCAATGGCACTGTCGATATACCGATGAACTGAGGTGCAATATGCAGTTTCGTAACATGATTATTCTTGCAGCCGCCGTCTTAGCCGGGGGAGCGATGGCACGCGCGCAGGACTCCAATGCGCAGGCCGCCCCGCCTGTGATCAAGACCGAGGCGCGCGTGGTGCTGGTGGACGCGGTAGTCACCGACAAGAAGGGTGAATATGTTCGGGATCTCGAACAGAAGGACTTTCAAGTCTGGGAAGATAAGAAAGAGCAGAAGATCACCAGCTTCTCATTCGAAGCCGATCCCAATTCACCCAATAACACTCAGAAACACTACCTGGTACTGCTGTTCGACAACGCCACTATGGATCCCAGCGACCAGATGCGGGCGCGTCAGGCGGCGGCCAAGTTCATCGACGCCAACACGGGTCCCAATCGCCTGATGGCGGTCCTTAATTTCTCGGGCAGCATCACCGTGGCGCAGAACTTCACGGCGGACGGCGACCGCCTGAAAAAGGTCATCGGCGGTTTCCAGTTCTCACCTGTCTCTCCCAACGCGCCGGTGGAGGTAGCGTCGACGGGCATGCCCAGCGGCATACCCAGTCTGGCCTCCGCGGGTCAGGCCTTCGGCTTGTGGGACGAATTGCTGGCCCTGCGCAGCATGGCGAAACTTCTGGCGCCCATTCCCGGCCGCAAGATGGTGGTCTTCCTGACTTCGGGCTTTGTGGTGCCGGCCGAGAACATGTCCGAGTTGACCGCCGCGATTGCGGAGTGCAACCGGGCTAACGTGGCCATCTACCCCATCGACGTGCGCGGCCTCACCACCGGAATGTCGGCCGGTCCGACTGGCGCCAGTATGTGGTCCACGCCGGGCGCCCCATTTGCCCAACTGATTCCAGGTTCTTTCCCGGTCACCGATACCATGGCTATGGCTTTCTTCCAGCACGGCGGGGGCGGTGGTGGAGGGGGCGGCGGTGGAGGGGGTGGCGGCACAGGGGGCGGTGGCGGTAAGGGCGGTGGAGGTACCGGTAGCACTGGAGGCAGCGGCGGTGGCGGTAAGGGCGGCACCGGCAGCGGCAGCAGCGGCGGTGGCGGCAAGGGCGGTGGGGGCGGTGGCACTACCCCCAATAACGGTCTGAACAACTCGCTCAACCCCAATACGCTGAATCCCTACAATCAATCACGCAACCTGATTCCGCCGTTCCCGCAAAGCGCTTCCACCAATCAGCAGGTGCTTTATGCGTTGGCCGATGGCACCGGTGGCTTCGTGATTCTGAATACCAACGACCTGTTGGGAGGATTGGTAAAGATCGCCAAGGAGCAAGATCAGTTCTATCTGCTCGGTTATACACCGCCTGAGTCTGAGGAGGGAAGCTGTCATTTCCTGAAAGTGAAGCTGGACCGTCCGGGGACTTCGGTGCGCTTCCGCAACGGTTACTGCAATGTGAAGCCCACCGACGTGCTGGCGGGCAATCCGGTCGAGAAAGACCTCGAGAATCGCGTGACCGGCTCAGCGCCGGGGGTGGCGGGTGTCAGCATGAACGCGCCATACTTTTACTCGGCGAGTAATACGGCCCGTGTGGATGTGGCACTGAGTATTCCCGCCGACAGTATCAAGTTCGACAAAGCCCACGGCAAACTGCATGCGGAGGTGAATGTGCTGGCCATCGCCTATAGGGCCGACGGCAGCGTGGCCGCGCGTTTCAGCGATAACAAGAAGCTCGAAGTCGAGAACAAAAAGGAGCTGCAAGTTTTCAACGAGCGGCCGTACTATTATGACGGCCAGTTCGATATCGCTGCCGGGAAGTATACTCTGAAAGCGGCCTTCTCTTCCGGTGGCGCCGCCTTCGGCAAAGTGGAGTTACCTCTTACTGTCGATCCCTATGACAGTAAGGAATTCGGATTGGCTTCGCTCGCGCTCAGCAAGGACCTGCACAAAGCGGCCGACGTCGGCTCGGACCTGGATGCGGTCCTGCTCGAAGGACGGACGCCCCTGATTGCGCAAGGATACCAGTTCAGTCCCGCGGCCGCCAACCGCTTCAAGACCACCGATCACGTGGCCCTGTACACCGAGGTATACGAACCGCATGCGGTGGATAAGACTCCGCCCATTGTGGGAGTTCAACTACGCGTGCTCGACCGCAAGACGCAGGCAGTCAAGCAGGACTCGGGATTGTTCAGCGTCAGTAAGGAGATTCGGGCCGGCAATCCGGTGATTGCCGTGGGCATGAAAGTGCCCATCGAGACACTTACGCCGGGAGCTTACACAGTAGAAGTGAAAGCTGTCGACGCACTGAATCATTCAAAGACCCGTGTAGAGGACTTCGATGTGGAGTAAAAGGGCCGTGCACTAAAGCCAGTACTGCCACTGGTCAAACAGCAGTACATAACCGGCCAGCAGCGCATTGGTGACGGCGTGCGCCAGCATGCAATCCCCCAGGCTGCGGGTGCGCATGCACCAACAGTTGTAGGCCACGCCCGCGATCAGCCCCACGTCCCAATACGGACCGTGCTCGATCGCGAACAATATCGCCACTGTCCAGAACGAGGACGCCCTGTATTCGCCCACCGGCACGCGTTCGAAATCGGCATGGACCATCCAGCGCATCAGCCAACCGCGCCAGAAAAGTTCCTCTAGGACAGGCACCAGCAGGGCACTCTCCATCACTCGCAGAGCGACAAAGAGTGCACTCGACTTGAGGCGCGCCGGGAGTGAACTGCGGGCCATCCCGACGAAGCCATTGTGGAAGGGCCAGGACTCGCGATAGCCGTGCCAAAACAGATCCGGCGCAATCCAGATCGCCATCACGGCCGCCCCCAGCAGCACGGATCCCACGGGTAACGAAATGCCCCGCGGGACCACGCGCCGGGAGAACGCAAGCAGTGTGAGCGCCACTAACATGCACCGCACCGGCGCGAGCCACTCGGGAGGAAAAGGAAGCCATCGCAGCGCGATGAAAACCGCGAACGGCGCGATGTACGCGATTGCGGGAGGCAGCTTCAATCCCAGTATTTCTCGCCTTCCGCGAGATTGGCGCGCACTACGTCGGCATTCAGTTCGACCCCCAAGCCAGGCTTCTGCGGCACGGCGATGTGCCCCTCCGCCACCAGCGGGCCCGTATGCATGATCACGTCGTCCATCCAATTGCGGCGCCCTATGATGGTTTCGGCAGCCAGGAAGTCCCGCACTGCGGCTGCCCACTGTACGGTGACCATGGTATGCAGCGCGCTACCGGTGTTATGTGCGGCCACCGGCAGACCGAACAACTCCGCCAGACTGGCTACCTTTTTCGATTCCAGCAAACCGCCCGAGTTGCGGATATCAAGCTGCACGAGATCGCAGCCCTGGTTCAGGATGAAATCCTTGAAACCCTGCCGCCGCGCCAGGTTCTCGCCTGTGCCGATAGGGACTTTGGAGAACTGCGCCAGGCGCACCCAACTGGGCGAGAAATCCGCTGCCAGGGGATCCTCGAGCCATAGCGGCTTCACCGGCTCGAGGGCTTCAGCAAGTTGCATGGCAGCGCGCAGGTCGTATTCGCCTTCGCAGTGGACAATCAGATCGTGGTCCCAACCGATGGCGTCGCGACAGTATTCGAAGGCTTGCCGGATCTCGCGCAATTCGCGCGACGTGAGCACACGGTTAGCCGGGTCGCGCGCCGGATCCAGCTTGGGCGCCACATGCGGCGGGGTGACGCGGAACGCGGTCCAGCCGGCCGGATCGCTCTTCATCTTGTCGGCCCACTCGTTGCAACTGGCGCGGTCGAGCATGTTGGCGGGGCCCTCGTCGTGGTAAACGCGCACGCGGTCGCGATAGTGCCCGCCCAGCAGCGTGGCCACGGGCTGGTTCAACAGCTTGCCGGCCAGGTCCCAGAGCGCGATCTCAATGGCGCTCACGGCGCGCAGCAGCATGTTGGCCGAGCCGTCCACGCGGTTGCCGAGACCGTTATAGAGAGCTTCGATTTCGAGCGGGTCCTTACCCAGGAAGTAAGGGCGCAATTCGAGGACGCCGGCTTTGATACCGACACCCGGACTGCCGAAGCCCTCGCCGATTCCGTACACGCCGTCGTCCGTGATGACCTTCACCAAGGTGTAAGTACGGGGACCTTGCAAGACTATCGCGCGGAGATCGGCGAGACGGGCGCGTCCGCGTTCAGGCGCAGCCAGCGCCGCGAAGCCGCCGCCGCATTTGAGCCATGGCGCAGCCGACAGTGCGCCCAGGAAGCGGCGCCGCGAAAGCGACAGCATAGAATGCCGCATTCTACCAGAACATATAGCCGCCCCGTTCAATTGTGGTACGATGCTCTGCCAAGTGTCCTCCCAGAGTCTGCCACGCTCGCTGGCCGTGCTGTTTGCCATCAACGTTCTGAATTTCTACGATCGGCAGGTTCTGGGCGCGCTGCTGGAGCCCATCCGAAAAGAGTTTCACCTGTCCGACACGCAACTGGGCGCACTGGGCACTTGGCCGATTGTGGTGTACGCACTCGTCGGATTGCCCCTGGGGCGGCGGGCCGATGCGGGCAGCCGCAAGCGTTTGCTGGCCGCGGGCATGGCTGTGTGGGCGTCGCTCACCGGGTTAGGCTCAGTGGTCGAGAGCTACCTAATGCTACTGGTCTCGCGTTTGGGAGTATATGTTGGCGAAGCCACGTGCGCGCCGGCCGCCACCAGTTGGATCGGCGATCTATTTCCGGCCGAGCGCCGGTCGCGGGCGTTGGCCATCTTCATGCTGGGCGTGCCCCTTGGGGGTGCGCTGAGCTACGCCATCAGCGGACCCGTGGCCCAGGCGTGGGGCTGGCGTGCGGCGCTGGTAGTGGCGGCCGTACCGGCGGTACTGCTCATCCCGGCGCTGCTCGGTCTGCCTGAACCGCCCCGCGGGGCGAGCGAAACGCGGCGTGCGGAGGTGGCGGCGCCATCGGTCTGGTCCATTCTGCGTATTCCCACCATGTGGTGGATCATCGCATCGGGCGCGTTGGTGAACTTCAATCTGTATGCGCTGGCCACTTTCTTTCCGGCGTTTCTGACCCGGTATCATGGCCTGTCGGTAGGTCAGGCGGGTTTGTGGTCGGGCGTGGGATACGGTGTGGCGGGTGTCGCGGGAGGGCTGAGTGCGGGCGCCTGGGGAGACCGTGTGCTGCACGCGCGGAAGGATGGACGCATGCTCTCGGCGGCTGCCGCGGCATTGATTGCGGCCCCGTTGGCACTGATCGGAATCCGGCAACCGGCCGGCGCGGCGGCGGCTTCCATCGCCTGTATCATGATCGCTTACGGCTTTCTGAATATGTATTACGGCTTGGTGTACGCGTCGATCCACGACGTGGTGGCGCCCGCCGTGCGCGGCAGCGCAATGGCGGTCTATTTCCTGGCAATGTATCTGTGCGGCGCATCGTTCGGACCGCTGTTGACGGGGCGTTTGAGCGATTACCTGGCGCGCAGTGCGGCGCGGGCTGCCGGCGCGGCGGTGGTGGGCGAAGCGTATCGGGCCATCGGGCTGCACCAGGCGATGTACGTGATCCCAGTGCTGTCGATGGGGCTGGCGCTGGTGCTGTATGGCGGATCTCGTACCGTCGCCGCCGACATGGCGCAGCGCGATGAAGGCCACCCGCGCCGCGTATTACAATCCGCCCGATGAAGCTGCTGATCTTTTCCGATATCCATGGCGATTTGGGCGCGCTCGAGCGGCTCATCGACACGGAGGCGGATTATTACGTGGCCGCGGGCGACCTGGTGAACTTCGGCCGCGGGTTGCATCGCTGCGGCGAGATCCTGGCACGGCGCGCCGAGCGTGTCTTCGTAATGCCGGGTAACCATGAAACCGCGGCGCAGATCGCCGGCCTGTGCCGCAATTATGGCCTGCACGATTTCCATGCGCAGCATACCCAGTGGGGGCGCTATCGCGTGGCCGGTCTGGGGTATTCGAATCCAACCCCTTTCCACACGCCGGGCGAATATAGCGAGGCGGAGTTGGCGCAGAAGCTGGATGCGTTCGCGGGCCTCGCGCCGCTGGTGCTGATCTGTCACTGCCCGCCGCAGGGCACGGCCCTCGACCAGATCCGCCCAGGGTTGCACGCAGGTTCTACCGCGGTGCGCGATTTCGTGCTGCGGGAACAACCGGAGCATTTCTTTTGCGGACATATTCACGAGGCCGCGGGGGCCTCGGTGACCATAGGAAAGACGCGGGCGATGAACGTGGGCAAGCAGGGATGGCTGCTGGATTTGGAGTGAGGATTCGTCAGTCGAGAAACAAGTCGCGCCGCAGCGGCTGGCCGGGCGAGAAGGCGTAGCGTGAAAAGTCCGTCACCCCGGCGGTGGTGAGTACGTCTTCGTCGATGAAGAAATTGCCGGTTGTCGTACGGCTGTCGCGGGTCAGAATCTGCCAGGCGGCATCCGCCATAATCTCGGGGGTGCGGCCCCGTTCGGGTTCGGCGCCCGGGATCACTTGCAACGCGACGGTAGCGATAATGGTGCGCGGCCATAGCGCGTTCACGGCGATGCCCTGGCTGCGAAACTCCTCCGCCATGCCGAGCACGCACATGCTCATGCCGTACTTCGCCATGGTGTAAGCGACACACGGCGCGAACCACTTGGCGCGCATATCGAGCGGCGGAGATAGCGTCAGGATGTGCGGGTTGGCGGCCTTGGCCAGATGCGGCAGGCAAGCTTGCGAACAAAGAAACGTTCCGCGCAGGTTCACTCCCAGCATCAGATCGAAACGCTTCATGGGTGTCTGGAGAGTCCCGGTAAGGCTGATGGCGCTGGCGTTATTGACCAGGATATCGATGCCTCCGAAATGCTTCACGGCCTGTTCCACAGCGCCGTAGACCCGATGCTCGAAGCGGATATCCACAACCAGCGGCAGCGGGTGGCCGCCCGCGGCAGCGATTTCCGCCGCCGCAGTGTGGATGGTGCCTGGCAGCCTGGGATGAGGCGCATCGGTCTTGGCGGCGACCACGATGTTGGCGCCGTCACGGGCCGCACGCAGCGCTATGGCCAGGCCGATGCCGCGGCTGGCCCCTGAGATGAAGAGTGTTTTACCGGCTAGAGAGGGCATGCCGGAACATTATATCCGAGCGTCACTGCGCGGTGATGGCAGACGTAGCCGAAATATTCGTCTGTGGATTCCATACCACGACCATGAGGTGATCCCCTGAATGCAGCGGGCATTTGCCATTCACACTTACGTTGGCCACCAGTTCAATGCTATTCATGTCCCAAGAGCTGATGGAGACCGTGCAGGCGGACCCGGTGTAGCCGGCCACCCACCCGCGGGTGATGTTCTCCAGTTCGAAGTATCTCGACGTTCCCGTGAATGGCGCCCCTTCGGGGAACACTCCGAAGCCCTCTCCAACAATGCTGATCGGAGGATTGGGTTGGGCGGCAAACTGGTCGCAACCGGGGGCCTGGCATTGAGTGACTACCGCGCTGATCATTGGCGGCGCCGCAGGTAAAACTCCACAGGCCGGCTGGATGCCCGGCTGCCCGCCCGGAAAAATTCCGCAAGCGCTCAGCCCTTGCAGCGGAGACGCCTTGTTAGGCAGGGTGGCGGCCAGCGGATAATCCACCACCGGGGCGTAGTCGCCCAGTAAGTTGCCGGACGGGGTATCTACCGCGGTGCGATAAGGAACAAATTGACCCGCGCAGTTGAAGTCTGTGCCGGGGATAATATGCCGTAAGCTGAGTAAGGCCAATTGCTGGTATCCATTAATTGCAGTCAAGTCCAGAAAAGTATAGCCGTTAGCCGCGGTGATCCACTTAGGAATGGTGGCGCCCGTGCCGACGATCAAGGTTGCGTAGCCATGCGAATCCTTAGTGAAAGCGGTATCTGCAACGCTAGCTAAAGTCGCTCCGCCCGGAGCCGTAAACGAGAGGCTCATGTATCGCATTTGCTCGTTTCCGGAACGCGTACAACCGCTCGTGCAGGGCGTGGGCGGAGTGACCGGCACGCGAATACGAATCCGCATCACTTCTCCCACCGCGGCCAGCGACGCCGGCAAACCCTCCGGTACCCCGGAGGCAATGTATGCTGCATTGGGATTAGTAGCCGGCACGTACTCCGGCAGGCGTGACCACTGCAACAGGTTTGGCGAAGCGGGCGGCGCGTTACAGAGCTTCGGCAGGTAACCGGTCTCATAGGTGTGGTGGCCGTAATACTGACTGGAATCGAGCCAGCCGCTGGCAGTGGTGGAGTTATCCGCCACGATCTGCAAAGTATTCAAGGCGTAGGCCGCGGGATAAGCGCACCCGGAAGCCACGTCGCGTACGATAATATGTGGGTTGTTCGCATAGCCCGGTGGAGTTTCATCCAAATAAGCGCGCACGAGTATCACGCCCGCATTGTTTGGATTGGTGTGCTGCGGGGTATCCACGCTGTGGTCCATCATACCGGGAAACTGCTGGAAGAAGCCGGCATTGCTATTCCAATCCATGCCCGGGTGCCTTTGTGTGGCATCGAGGCCGTTCACACTCACGTTGTACCCTTGCACCTTACATCCGGTCTGCTCATTCCCCGGCGTGCCCCCAAAGTTAATTGGAACGGCGTACTGTTGTCCAGGGACATAGGACACGCCTGGCAGGTACGGATTAATATATTGCGACGTGAGCGGCACGATGTTCGTATCCAGGATCGATTGAGACAATGCCGAGTGGGTATCGTTCAATGACACCGAAAAGTATCGCGTATTGGGAAGCGCTCCCAGCAGAATAAGCTGATACCGCGGATCAACCTTAAAGTACAACTGATAATAGGTGGCGTTCAGATCTCCGTACTCTATGTTCCCGACGCCGCTGCCGAGGTTTACGGTATAGCAGGGATTATCGAAATTGGTGAAGAAGTCACCCGTAGGAAACTCATTGCCGGTAAACGTAGTTGGGAGGCCTGAGCAATCCATGCCGTGTGCGCTGTGGGCGCGCAGAAATAGACCTAGGAGTAAAGACAAACTGACTACCCGAGTTACAGACATCTGGCACATTCCCATCCAATTGGGGCAGTGTATCAGACTTCACACACTTTCCCCGGCGTGTCTGTAGTTCTATGTAGCCCTAAAAGGTCCTAGAAGATTTGTGGGTACTGGAGGCTCTAGATCTTCGAGAGTTCTAAGCCAAAGCCCTAGTAGTCCCATCTAATACAGAGACCGGCTAAGAGACGTAAACGAATGTTTACTCGGGTTCGCCTTGGGTGACTGAACACGGAGCGCAATTCAAAGTTGAGACTCGTCGGGTTCGTACCCGGCGGCCAGCCGCTGCCGGGCAATCTCTTCATCGGTCCAAAACCAATCTGGTTCCGGGCGAGGTGCGGGCGATTCGTGCATTTCCCAGAGCCAGTCGGCGAGGCGGGAAAGCTCCTGGCGATCCACTACTTCCTCGGTGACGGGCGCTTCCAACTCGTATTGCAGGACGGCGGGCATGGATTGTTCTCCTTTCCAAGATTATGACGTACCCCTGGCCTGGAATCAAGGGCCTGATTATCTGATATGCCGCTTGCTATCCTGTAATAGCGGGACTATGGCGGACGAAGCAAAGCCGGTGCAGTTGAAGCCAGAGACCCTGCAGGCTTTCGGGGCCTACATTCAGCAGGCCGAAGCCGGCATGGAGCAAACGCGGGGCGCCGGGGCCTTCCTGTGGTCGGATAGGGAGCCCAAGCGGGCCAAACAGGTGCGGCAGGGCAAGATCGCCGCCGAGCTCTGGCACGGGAAGGGGCCCATCAAAGTAACGGCAGGCTTGATTCATGACTGGATCGGCGCGGTGTTCATTCCGGGCGCCACGATGGCGGCCACGCTCGAGCGCATCCAGGATTACGACCATCATAAGATCATGTACCGGCCGCAGGTGATCGACTCCAGGTTGATCGCGCGGCACGGCAACGACTTCCAAATCTACCTGCGCGTGCTCAAGAAAAAGATCATCACGGTAGTGCTGGACACCGATCACGACGTGCACTATTTCCGCGTCGACGCAGCGCGCTGGGGCTGCCGTTCCTATACGACGCGTACGGCGGAAGTGGACGACGCGGGCAAACCGAACGAAAAGGTGCAGCCGCCCGACACCGGTTATGGCTTCCTGTGGCGGCTAAATTCCTACTGGCGATTTGAAGAACGGGACGGTGGCGTCTACACCGAGTGCCGGGCGATTTCCCTGACGCGCGACATCCCCGCCGGGTTAGGCTGGGTCATCGACCCAATCGTGCGCAGTCTGCCGAAAGAAGCGTTGGTGCACACGCTCAAGGCCACCCAGGACGCGGTGCGCAGCTGAAGCTCCCGCTGTAATAAGCTCAAACGGATGCCTGCTGATCTGCTCGTGCGTCTCGAAGAATGGAAGACCCGCTTCGGCGCGCCGGATGTCGACGACCTCCACCGGTTGCTCACGGCCATCGCCGAGCACCGTTTTACCGATGCCGATTCCCTGATCAGACTGCACGAATGCCTGTTATTTCTGTGCGCCTACCCGGCCGATGCGCGCGTCAGGAAGCTGGCGGACGCCGCACTTTTCTCCTTCGCGCGGCGCCTGGCCGGATGGCGCGATCTTTCAGCTTTCGAAGATGCCGCCGCGTCGGGGATAGCCGGGACATCCTTTTCGGCGGTATTCAGCTACGAAGTGGCCCGGCAACTCGCCGCGCGCTATCCGCGCGAAATTGAAATCGACTGGGAGAACTACGCAGCGTTGGAGAAGCTGGGACCCGTTCTACGGCGTTTCCTGCCGCTGGTGGAAGAGGACTGGCCGGTAGAGGCGCACGTTCCATTCCGCGCCTGGGTGGACGCCGCGCGCCCAGCCGGGTCTACCGCTCTTGGGTGGCTGCTGGAGCGCATCGCTTCCCTGCCCCTCAGCCCGCGCGATCAGGCGGATGTCTACGAATCGGCGGAACCGTTGCTAATCTGGCATATCGGCCCGCGCGCCAGTCGCTCGCGCGTGCGCCGTCCTGTGCGCAAGCCATACATTCACCGGCAGCCGCTGCTGCGGCGCGCCGAAATCTCTCTCAATGTGGAACTGGCCGCCCCGCCGCTGCCAGTTACCCGGCTGACGAACGCGCAGGCGCGCCAGGCGCTCGACCTGATCCTGGACACCTCCGCGGTCCGGCATCGCGAGCTATATGGATTCACGCACCCGGACGCACGCCGGGTCTTTCGTGCCGATGCCGGGCGCGGTGTGGAGATCGTTTTCTTCGGTGTGCCGCCGGAGTGGCGGCTGCCTCTGCGCGCATATCATGCCGGGATGTTCTTCAAGAACGGCGTGCCCGCCGGTTATGTGGAAGTGTTATCGTTATGCGAACGCGCCGAGGTAGGCTTCAACCTGTATTACACTTTCCGGGAGGGTGAATCGGCGTGGATTTTTGCGCGCCTGTTGCGGCTGTTCCGGCAAGTGCTGGGCGCACGGTGCTTCTCCGTGGACCCTTACCAGGTGGGCTTGGAAAACGACGAGGCGCTGGACTCGGGCGCATTCTGGTTCTATCGCAAACTGGGTTTCCGCCCGCTCGATCCGGCCGCGTTAGGGCTGGCGAATCGTGAAGAAGAGCGCTTGCGCCAGATGGCCGGTTATCGCAGTTCGCGGCGGACGCTCGAGAAGCTGGCGCAATCTTACCTGCTTTTCGAATGCGCGGACGCCGAATATGGCGCATGGGATGAGTTCCGCGTGCGGAATCTCACCCTGCGATGCGCCGGGATGGCCGGCGGGGAATCCGTGTTGCGGCAGATCGCGCAAGATCGGGACGACTGTGATCGGGCCGCGGTGGAGGCCATCGTGCGCGCCAAGCGGGGACCCGATGAGACCCGCTACTTGCGCATGATCCAGCGCGAGCGTTGGTTGCGGGCGGCGTTGATCGAGCTGGGCAAGCCGCTTCAGCTCTCGCCCAGCAGCGCCTTCAACCGCGCATAACCTGCCCGGCTCACCGGCAGTTGCGTGCCGTCGCGCAGCACCGCAATTTTGCTGTCCTTGGTGTACGCCTCAATCTTGGCCACGCGCTCCAGATTCACGATATGCGAACGGTGTATACGGATGAACTGCGCAGGATCGAGCATGCTCTCCAGGCTGGAAATGGTCTGCTGCTTCAAATACGTCTTCTTGTCGCTCTTGAGCGCCACGTAGTCGTCCTGCGCCTCCGCATAGTCCAGCTTCTCGACCGGAATTACGTGCACCGCCGGGCCGTCCTTCACCACGATGCGCTGCAGAAACTGGTCGGGCCGACGCGCGGCGGCGGCCAATTCCACAGGGTCGGGCGTCTTCTCACCCAGCCGCTGGCGGGCGCGATCCAGCGCTTTTTCGAACCGGTCGGCGCTGAACGGCTTCAGCAGATAATCCACCGCATGGGCGTCGAACGCGCGCATGGCGTACGTATCGTAGGCCGTGGTGAAGATCACGGCGAGGTCACGGCCTACCAACTCCAGCACCTCGAAGCCATCCAGCTTCGGCATTTGTATGTCCAGGAACAGCAGGTCCGGTTTCAGATCCCCGACGGCCTTCACCGCCTCGAACCCATTGGCACATTCGGCCAGCACGCGCACATCCGCGTGGGATTTCAGCATCTCGCGCACCAGGCCGCGCGCCAGTTCTTCATCGTCCACGATAACCACGCCGATTTGCGCCGCGCGCGCCCGCGTAGCTCCGCTTTTCTCGGCGCCGCCAGCGGGAATGAAGCTGCGCTCGAGATTCTGCAGATCCACCTGCAGATCGCGCGCGCTCTGGTAGCGTCGTTCGCGATCCTTCTCCAGGCACTTGCGCACGATGCGCTCCAGCTCCGGCGGCGTCTCGTAGTTGAAGCGCGCCATGGCTTCCGGCTGCGCGTGCAGGATCTGCATCAACAGTTCGGTGGCATTGGCACCCGCATAGGGCAGCCGTCCCGTGGCCATCTCGTACAGTACGACTCCCAGGCTGAACAGGTCCGAGCGCTCATCCGCCTCACGCCCCAGCGCCTGCTCCGGACTCATATAGTGCACCGTGCCCATCACCATGCCCGGATCGGTGAGGAACTGTGTGGCCGTCCGGCTCACGCCGGAAACCCCACCGGGCGGCTTCATCTTGGCCAGCCCGAAATCCAGCACCGATACACGCCCGCGCGGCCCGATCATGATGTTGGCCGGCTTGATGTCGCGGTGTACGATGCCTTTGACGTGGGCGGCGTCCAGCGCATCCGCCACCTGAATGGCGATCTCGATGGCCTCGCCAAGCGACAGGGGCGCGCCGCCAATATGCGCGGCCAGCGTTTCGCCTTCGATATATTCCATCGCCAGAAAGCTGACGCCGTCCGCTTCGCCAATCTCGAATACACGCGCCACGTTCGGATGGCTGAGCGCGGATGCGGTCTTAGCCTCTTGTATGAAGCGGCGCATCCGGTCGGCATCGTGCGCCAGTTCGGGCGGCAGGATCTTCAACGCCACGGGACGTTCCAGGTTCACATCCTGGGCCAGATAGACCTCGCCCATGCCGCCTCCGCCGAGGCGGGACAGGATGCGGTAGTGTGCCAGCTGAGCGCCGCTGGCAAGGGATTCGGGCATCCTATCCATAGTAGCCCGTGGGGGCGAAGAAGCCGTGGGGCACCTCCAGGTCAGCCGCGATCACGCCGCCAGACGCGAGTTCCGGAGCAATCCGGGTTCGATCAAGCTTTCGGCAGTGGCCATGACGGCGTCTTCCCGGAGGCGCGGCGTCCAGCCGGGCACGCGCCTGGCTTTGGCGGCGTTCTTGAACTTACCTAATTCGGTGATAATGTATCCGGCCCGCGGGGTCGACCAGGGACACCCCTTAGCGGCTGTATTGGTCATGGCGTGCGCGTGCCAGTCCGCTACGTAACGCACGCCGACGATGCCGAAAGATATGCGCGGGCAGCCGGGCAAGGCGCTGTCCATCAAACGCCGCACAATCCGTGACAGAATCGCGGGGCAGACCCGTGGCCTGCGCGGATCCCTGGGACGGGCTCTTTGGCCGACTCGCGCAGTTTGGGCAGGGTTGAAACCGCGGCAAAAGCCTGCTACCCACGTCGTCGGCAGCGCGCGAAATCAGCCCCGGCCGCGCTAGACTGGCCTTAGGTGCCCCGCAACATCCTGATCTCGGCCGGCGAAGCCTCGGGCGACCTCTACGCCGCCCTGCTGGTGGATCAGCTTCGCCGCATCTGGCCGGACGCTCGCTTCTTCGGCTGCACCGGACCACGCATGCGCCGTGCCGGCGTCGAAACCGTGGTGGACGCCGCCAGCCTGGCCGTCGTCGGGCTAATCGAAGTCGTGTCCCACATCCCGCGCATTTACGGAGAATACCGCAAGCTGCAGGCCGCCGCCCGCCGCTGCCCGCCTGACTTTGCCATCCTCACGGATTCGCCCGATTTCCACCTGCGCCTGGCACGCAAGCTGCACCGCCAGGGCATCCCCGTTTTCTACCTGGTAGCGCCGCAAGTGTGGGCCTGGCGGCGCGGACGCTTGCCAGGCATGCGCCGTACCCTCCGCCATGTGCTTTGTATCTTTCCTTTTGAAGAGGACTTTTTCCGCGGTTATGGCCTGCCGGCTACCTACATCGGGCATCCCCTGGCAGGACTGGTGAAGCCCGCCTTGTCCCGCGCCGAATTTTTTCGGAAACACAGACTTCCTCCAGGCCGTCCATTAATAGCGGTGTTGCCTGGAAGCCGTCGGGGAGAAGCCGCAAGGCATTTGCCGTCTCTGCTCGACGGTGTTGGATATTTATATCGCGATCAGGCTGCCAGTTTTATTCTGCCCGCATCGGCCACCACCGGCGTGGGCTTTTTTCAGGAACGGATCGGCGGCGCTCCAATTCAGGTTATCGACGGAGAAAACTGGGATGCGATCGCGCATGCGGACCTGGCACTGGCCGCCAGCGGCACGGTTACGGTGGAGGCGGCGCTGCTCGGCACGCCCATGGTCACGTTTTACGAAGTAGCCGCCGCCAGTTGGCTATTAGGCCGCCTGCTGGTGCGCGTGCCTTTTTTTTCAATGGTGAACCTAATTGCGGGACGCGCCGTCGTCCCCGAATTGATGCAATCGAACTTCACCGGCCAGCGCCTGGCCGCCGAAGCCGGGCGCCTGTTGCACGACGAGGCCGCGCGCGCCCGGATGCGCGCGGATCTCGCCGAAGTCGCCGCCCGGCTCACCCCGCGGGCGGAGCCTATGGCCTGCGCCTCAGCCATCATTCAAGAGCTCATGGAAGGACAATTGACTCATGTTTCGTAGCAGTACCAGATGCCTCCGGCCCGCGAGTCTGGCGGTGCTGGCGCTCGTCTGTCTCTCGACGGCCGCCCTGCCGCAAGAGCGCCGCGCGCGCATTCGTGTCGAAAACTATAATATCGATGCCGAAATCCAGCCGGCCACGCAGGCCCTCATCGCCACCGCCGAAGTCCGCTTCACCCCGCTCGATAACAACGTCAGCGCAGCTTCGTTCGAACTGAACAATGCATTGAATGTTTCGAAGGTGGTGGATGGCAAAGGCGCCGTAATCAACGACACGCGCAACACCCAGGATTTCACCGTCCGTCTCAGCTTCGATCCCCCGCTACCCAAAGGGCAGCCCGCGACGGCGAAGTTCATTTATGAAGGCCGCCTGAGCGGCTCCGAAGACTCGCCGGTCTATGGCATCAAGTTCGCCGCCATCCATCCCGATTATGCCTTCCTGCTGTATCCCGCGCGCTGGTTCCCCATCAACGGTTACACCACCGACCGCTTCACCGCGGACCTGCACATCACTGTGCCCTCCGGCTTCCAGGTGCTGGGCAGCGGTCTCGACACACATCAAGAAAACGCCGGCAAAGTTGTCTACAGCTTCCATTTCGATCACCCCAGTTTCCCGGGCAGTATCGCGGTAGTGCACGATCCGGGGGCCAAGGTGTCCTCCGAAGGTGTCACTACCACGCTGTATTTCCGCGACGACGAGAAGAGCATGGCGCAGCAGTACGGCGACACCATTGGCCAGATGATGTCGTTGTTCACGGGCGATTTCGGCTTGCCGCCTGTCGCGAATCTCACCGTAGTGGAGACCGAAGCCGGCGCTCCCAACGGCTATGCCGCGCCCGGTTTGATCTTCCTGAATCCGCATGCCATCGGTCACCAGGTGGGGACCAAGTTATTGGCCAACCAAATTTCGCGTCAGTGGTGGGAGGTCCTGGTCTCGCCCGCGACCCGCAACCATCTATGGCTCACCAACGGCCTGGCGGCCTATTCAGAAATGCTCTGGACGGAACACACCGCCGGACCGGGCGCGCTCGAGGCGCAGTTCCGCGATGACGCCGTGGAGGCCCTCACGGTGGATAATGTTCCCATCATCCAGTCGGCCCGCATGGAAGACTATTCGCCGGAATTGTGGGCGCTATCGGGCAGCAAAGGCGCGGCCGTGCTGCACATGCTGCGTTTTGTCATCGGCGATCAGGCTTTCATGCAAACCTTGAAGGAGTACGCCACCCGTTACAGTTGGAAATCGGCCAATACCGAGGACTTCAAGAACGTTGCTCAAAACGTTTCTAAACAGGATCTGGGCTACTTCTTCATCCAGTGGATCGAATCGAGCGGGGCGCCCGAATTCAAGCTCGAGTACACGATTTACCGCACCCAAAAAGGCTTCCGCGTAATGGGCAAAGTGGCCCAGGACCTGGATACTTTCCGCATGCCGGTAGATCTGAAGATCGAGACCGAAGGCAATCCGGAAGAGAAGCGCGTGGAGGTGGTGGGCACCTCATCGGAATTCACGGTCGACTGCTTCGGCAAGCCCAAGAACGTGATTATCGATCCGGATCGCCGCCTGCTGCGCTACAGCAACCAGGTGCGTACGGCCGTCGCCATCCGCCGCGGCGAACAGTTCATGGAGGTGGGCGAATTCGCCGATGCGCTGAAGGAGTATCAGAAGGCGCTGGAGAATAACCGCAACAGTTCCATGGCCCATTACCGCATTGCGGAAGTCTACTTCCAGCAGAACAACTACCAGTCGGCGGCTAACGAGTTTCGCGACGCGCTGAACGACGACCTGGAGCCCAAATGGATCGAGGTCTGGGCGCGCATCCACCTGGGCATGATCTTCGATATCAGCGGCCAGCGCGACCGCGCGGTAAACGAATATAACCTGGCCGTGCGCACTAAGGATAATACCCAGAGTGCACAGGAAGAAGCGGCGAAATATTTGAAGAAGCCGTACGAGCGGAAGAAGAGCCCGGAAGCCGAGCAATAGCACACAGGCCGTGCGGTTGGGTCATCCCCCGCGGACCCCAGACACCAACAACCAGCAACGGAAATCCACCCTGCAACACAGGCGCAACTGATTCCAATTTCGAACCGCCTCCACGGCCAGGATGTGGTACGCTTAAGCTGGCCTATAAAACCAAGACGAACCGAGCGGCCAAGTTGGTATCGGCCCGCACGATGCTCCGTCCGCAGATGGCTTTTCGCCTGAATGGATGGAGCACGATGGTTCTCGATGGCCCCAATTCGCAAACAACGATTCTCCTTGCCGATGATGATGGAGAACTGCGAAAAATGGTTTCGGCTTTACTCACGCGGTATGGGTATAACCTCATTGTGGCAAACGACGGGAGAGATGCTCTTCAAAAGGCTCACGCATTCGACGGAATGATTCACCTGCTGTTGTCGGATATAGAAATGCCCGGCATGACCGGGATCGAGTTGGCGATCCAGTTAAACCAGCAACGGCCAGACACAAAAATCCTGATGATGTCCGGTCTCGCCACTGGAATGCTCGTGCTAAACAACGGCTGGCAGTTCCTACCGAAGCCATTCATGGCGGATATGCTCAGAGACCGAATTCGGGACTTTCTTAGCGAACACCCGGCAACGAAAGAGCAGTTGCCCGATGCCTGACGGGAACAAAGTTGTCTCCAGAGAGTTTCGTCTCACAAAGACCATCCTGGTTGCGGAGGGCGCCGAACGACTTCGGCGGTCGGTCTCGCTCTCGCTCAACACATACGGCTACCATCTCATCCTTACCGGCGGCGGTGAAGAGGCGCTTCAACGAGCAGTCGACTTTAAGGGGGCAATTCACTTGCTCCTGGCGAACGTCGAAATGCCCGACATGACGGGAGTCGACTTGGCGCAACGGTTTGAGAGGGAACGGCCCGGAACGAAGGTCCTTCTCGTCTCGAGTTTGGACTCGGGAGTGATCGTTTTAGACCACGGCTGGCAGTTCCTACCGACGCCGTTTGCAGCGGATCAGCTCCGAACCAGAATCCGCGACATCCTAAAAGAGCCAGCACCGTTCACGAAGGAGCCACTGCCCAAAACCGGCCAGATGAGCGGTCACGAAAGACTGACGAAACGGGAAGTTGAAGTTCTCAAACTCATTGCCGGCGGAAATAGCAGCAAACAGATAGCCGCTCACTTAGGGATCGCATTCAAAACGTGCGTGGCGCACAGATCCGCCTTGATGAAGAAGTTGGATATCCACGATTCGGTCACGTTGGTTCGTTATGCCATTCGTGCGGGCCACATTGATCCGTGACGTATTTTGGTGAGAATTTGCGATAAATGTCGTAAATTTGCCTCCCTGCGTCTTGTCAAAATCCGCAACTCACAACCTCCACATATAGGGCAAAGATCCTACTTGACAATATGTCCACTTTGGGACAATTCTAAAAAAGTATCTATTGTTTTTCTTCGATAGGGAAGGTAGTTCCACAGCGTTCGCGAACCTGACAGGGCGAGCGCGCTTGGTCAAGGAAATCGCTCAAGGCCGAAGGACTCACGGTTTTGAACGCCGATAGCGGCGAAGCCGCACTACCGATGTTCCGTAATCATCCCGGCTCTATTGATCTGTTGCTTTTCGGATGCGCAGTTGCCTCGGATGGACGACATGGAAGAACATCGTGGCGGAACGCCCCGAGACCAAAGTGCGCATGATGTCGGGTGATCTATTAATTTGAGAACGGGCTTGTATGAACAAACCGCTGTTTCTTCAAAGACCTCTCACTGTCAGTGCCTTGCGGGTTTCCAACGAATTGTCGCTCGGTTCACTGCTTCCGCATTCCGGTAATGGCGGCATCGGGCCAGGGTGGAAGAGGCAGGAGCATCTGTCGGACGGTGCGCTGGAAGAATACTCGCTCGATAAACTGCCGGAATCCAGCCTCGCACCGGTCGAAGAACACCTGTTGGTGTGCGACCAGTGCCGCACACGGCTGGAGGCAATAGAACCGGTGAGCTTCGTCCACTGCACCGCAGACGGCCGGTTCCATTCGAGGGCTACTAGATTAGCAACGGGCAAAGTAATGGCCCGGCACTGGGACAAGAACTTAAACGGCGGGAGAACCCTGCGCAGTGTCTCCGCCGCAAAACAGTACCTGAACAAGTCATTTTCCCAAATGTTTCCCGAGCACACCTGCGACCGCCGATGTAGCCAGCCACAAGAATTCCCAAAAGCCAGAGCAGCGGGCCGGGATTGAGCGGGGCATTACAGTAGTTATTGGTTGCAGGACCAAAGCCACTGGTTTCGTCAGAACGATTCGTCGGGAGGCGTCTTACGCCGTCTTCACCAACTCGACTTCGAGTGAAATCTCCACCTCGTCGCCTATCATTACCCCGCCGCCTTCCAGTACTGAATTGTACGTCAGGCCAAAGTCCTTGCGGCTTATCTTCGTCACAGCTTCGGCGCCCCGCCGCGTGTAACCCCATGGGTCTTTGATCTCGGGCGTTGGGCCGGTCACGTACAGCACCACCTCGTGCGTGACGCCGCGAACCGTCAAATCGCCGGTGACGTTGTAAGCCTGCGAACCGTCCGCTTCCACTTTCTTCGATTGGAACTTGATCGTCGGATAGTTCGCCGCATCCAGGAAATCCGCGCTCTTCAGGTGCTTGTCCCGGTCGGGCTCGCGCGTGTTGATCGAATTGACATCAATCTCGGCCGTGATGCTGGCGCCCTCCGGATGGGACGGGTCGGCCGTCACCGTGCCGCTGATCTTGCTGAACTCGCCGCGTACGTTGGCAATCATCAGGTGCCGGACTTTGAAATGTGCGCTCGAATGCGCGGGCTCGATCGTGTAGGTAGCGACCCCGGGGGCCGTCGACGTGGAACTCATGAAGTAATCTCCTGAGGAGATGGATGCAATACCCCGCTTGGAGGACTCAAGTGGCGTTTCGAACGGGGCGGTCTAACGCCTGCGCGCCGCTTCGTCCTTCATAACCCGCGCATTATGCAAGGCCTGCGGAGCCAACGATAAACTACTGGAGTGCTTTCGAGTTCGAGTGGGCCACCGACGTGTTGTGCCGTCCGGGTACGCTGGCGCGCTTGGCGCCCTTACTGCTGGAACATGGGATGCTGAGTTTTTCCAGCCCCGATGTGCTGCAGTTCCTGGGTCACCGCATCAACCTGGACGGGCAGATTCCTCGCAACCACACCGCGGAATTGACGAGCGATTTCAAAAGCCGGGCTAGCGGAGACCGGGTCAAATACCGCATTAGCGGCAATTCCTGGAAGGGTTACGGCAAGGCCAGCACCCCCATGGGCGACCTCTATCTCGTCGAAACCCTGACCCAACAAGTGGAGGTTTTCAAAACCTACCGACCCAAAGAACGCGGCCCCGAAGACGACCGGCAGTGGCGGACGATGCGGCGTGGCGTGGCGGATACGCACCGCCGCTGCGAGGTCTCCCAAGAATCCAACAAGCGCTATTGGGACGCCCTCAGTAAGGTGGACGACAGCACCCGGTTTACGGGCGGCGGAGGATGCGCGCCTGGCTGCAGGAGCTGGGCTATGCGGTGAACCCGAAGCGCGTGGCCCGCTTGATGGAACGGATCGGGATCGCCGCCATCTATCCGAAGCCGAAGCTGAGCCGGCCCGGTGACGGGCACAAGATCTATCCGTATCTGCTGGAGGGCGTGGAAGTGAGTCGAGTCAACCAGGTGTGGAGCACGGACATCACCTACATTCGGATGGCGCAAGGGTTCGTGTATCTGGTGGCGGTGATGGACTGGTACAGCCGGTTCGTGCTGAGCTTTGCATTGTCGGTGACGATGGAACTGCCCTTCTGCATCGAGGCCTTGGAGGAAGCGTTCCATTGGGGGCGACCGGAGATCTTCAACAGCGATCAAGCGTCGCAGTTTACCAGTGAGAAGTTTCACTGGCGAGTTGGAAGGTCGGGGCATCGCGGTGAGCATGGATGGGCGTGGGCGATGTCTGGACCACATTTTCATCGAACGCTTGTGGCGCTCGCGGGCGGGCATCGACCGCTACATCCAGTTCTACAATTACGAGCGGCCGCAGCAGAGCTTGGCGTACCGGACGCCAGCCGCAATCTATCCGAGCGAAAACGCGCGGCTATGACACGTCGATCCATCGGAACCGGGAGCGCCGCTGTATGGGGGGCTCTGCCCTCCCATACCCGGGGAATTTAACGCGTTCCGGCCAGAATGGGCTGTTTTTGATTCGACTATGATAGAGGCCCTTGAGCGGAGGATAGGGCTCGGCAGGAATGCGACCCGAGCGCCGACTCAAGCGCCGGAATGGCAGGGGCGGCTTCGGGCCGCCCCGGATCTTAAATCAGACCCGCCGATCCGCAACTTATTGCGGGCGAAAAATGGTCTTGACAATGGGGGCCACTTTCCTGTACAGCGTGCTGGAAAAACTCGACCACGGCCACCATGTCATTGCGCATCTATTGCAAGAACCTGGTGGGCCGCCTGTACGAAAAGTTCAGCACCTTCCTACGGGTGGAAGTGTGCGTCAACCGGATGAAGGATCTGGGACTCAACAACGGGGTGGAGAACCTGGCAAGGCCGGGTGTGCCACGCCGTCCAAAAGGGCAAGATGGCGACCAACGTGATGGGGGCCTGGTCCACCAGCACGCCCCGAAGTGTAACGTTCACAAATCACGGCAAGAAGAACAGATGTGGTTTAACGAGACGCTCGCCTCGGGAATGGCGCCGTATCACCACATGATCGGCGGCGAGAACGGCATGGGCGAGGACCGCCGCTGGTTGAAGACGGCGCAGGAATATTTCAATTGGATGGCCAGGCACGATATCCACTTCGCCACCAAATGCTCGATCGCAAATGTGGGTGTGGTGATGGGCCAGCGGACCCACCTGTTCTACAACCCTCCGCATGGTGCGCGCGTGCGGGAGTATATGGACGGGATGTATTACGCCCTGCTCGAAGGCCGTTTCCTGTCCGATTTCGTGCATGAAGACAAGCTGGAACAGGCGGACTTGGCCCAATACTCCGCGCTGGCGCTGCCAAACACGGCTCTCCTCAGCGACCAGCAGTGCCGGCAGTTGCGCGGCTACGTGGATGCCGAAGGCTCCCTGCTGGCCACCAGCATGTACACCGAGCGCAACGAACGGCGCTCCGATTTCGGCCTGGCCGATGTATTCGGTATTCGGAAGACCGGGGATATCATCGGCACCGCCGGCAACGCCTATCTTGCGCGTATCGAGAAACAGCATGGCATTCTGAACGGCTTTTCAAATACCGCATGGATCCCAGGAGCGGAAAATCGGGTACCCGTTGCTCCGGTGGAAGGCCCGATTCTGACTGTTGTGCCCGGCTTCGTGGCTTACCCTCCGGAACTGTCGTATCCTCCGCAGGCACGAATGAACCGGCGATCGTGGTGCGGCAGAAAGGCCAGAGCCGCCTGATTTATTTCCCGAGTGATGTCGAGCGCACCATGTGGCGATCCGGACATACCAACCTGGCGCGGCTGCTCCAGAACTTTATCCGCTAGGTGGCGGGCGGTGCCCCGCCAGTCACCATCCGAGGAGACGGTGTGATCGAGGCCTTCGCATGGGAAACGCAGGCCGGCTTTGCCGTGCAGATCCTTAATTACACGAACCCCGCCATGCATCGCGGATGGATACGGAACTTCTACCCCATCGGCGGCCAGAAGGTGAGGATGTCACTCCCGCAGGGGCAGGCGAGTGACGCGCGTAGAATTGTTGCGGGCGGAAGCGAACATCCCGTTTACCGGAGGCACCGGTGTAGTTGAGTTTACGATTCCCAGAATCCTGGATTACGAAGTAGCGGGCTGTATTCCTGGTGAGCTGGTGAGACCGCTGCGCACACGCCGCTTTAACAACGTCCACATCCCGTGGTCCAACGAACTCGTTGGAAACCAGAACGGGACGCAGCTCACCCGGGAATTCATCCGTCTGCTGGCTTCATGGCGCGCACTACCCCAGTCGTGGCAGGTGCTCCGGTTGTACAAGCTGGCGGAGAGGGGGGGATTCGAACCCCCGGTAGAGCTTATGACCCTACGACGGTTTAGCAAACCGCTGCTTTCGACCACTCAGCCACCTCTCCGTCTTTAACGTGCCTGATTTCAGCGCGTTGTGGTCACTGTCACTACATTATACTGCAATTTTCGCCATTCGCGGATGAGAAAATGCTCGATTGCCACCATTTTGTTCCCCATTTTGTTACCCATTTTGTTGCCATGTTCGAACCGCTTCACCGCCCGGCTTCGCCTCTTTTGACGTCCCCGGAATTTTCTCCCCGGCATTTCAAAGCTGATCCTTATAATTCTCCAATGCCGTGCGCACTAACTGGCTGCGTGTGCGTACCCCGGTCTTTGAAAACAACTGCTGCAGCGTGGCTTTCACCGAGCTTTCCGAAACCTGCAACCGGTCGGCGATCTCCTTGTTCGCCAGACCTTCAAAAACGTAGCGCAGCACCTGGCGCTCGCGATCGGTCAACTTCTTGCGCTGATATTCCGTCGCCGCCGGCGCCATCCCCGTCAGGACCGACCGCAGGTAGCCCGGTTCGAAATAATCTTTACCGCCGCTCACATCGCGAATGCTTTGGGCCAGCGCGGCCGGCGAGCAGTGTTTGCGCAGGATGCCGGCGATGCCCTGCCGGATCATCTGCGCAGCCTCCAGTTCGCTGACACCCGCGGTCACCACCAGCACTCTGCCGGTGAATCCCACGCTTTGCGCTTTGGCCAGGAAGTCCGTGCCCTTGCCGTCGCCCAGGTCATAGTCGAGCAGCACCACGTCGACGGGCGTCTGCGCCACCAGCCGCAGCGCTTCGCTGGCCGAGGCGCAATGCCCCGCGATTTCAAAGCCGGGCTCCGCTGCCAGCAACCGGGCCACGCTCTCGCGGAACAACGTGTGATCGTCCACCACCAGGATGCGGATGTGCTCGAGTGTTTCCATCATTTCAGCTTCGATTTCAGCTTCAATTTTCAATCAGCGGCGCCAGCACCACCGCAAAACAACTACCGGCCGTACGCGCTTCATAGCGCAGTTCTCCGCGGAAGCTGCGCACAATGGCGCGCGATACGTACAACCCCAGACCCGTGCCGTCCGCGCCCGGCTGAAACGGCCGGAACAGCTGTTGCGGCGCGGGCACGCCGCTGCCGGTATCTTCGAAGCGGATGACCACGGAGTCTTCTTCCGCGCGGGCCATGATAGTCAACTCCTGGCGCGCGCAGCTATCCAGGGCGCGCTGGCCGTTCCGCGCCAGGTTCAGGAAAACCTGCAACAGCCCGTAGGAATCGGCCCAGACCAGCGGCAGCCCGGACGCGATCTGCCATGCCACCGTCATGCCCGCGTCGCGGAAAGACGGCTCGATCAGCACGCGCAGTTCATCCAGCACGTCGGTCACATCCACGGCCATGGCCTGATCCTCCGGCGAAGCTTGCAGTTCGAGTGCCGCGATCTTTTCCAGGCCTTGGATCAGGGTTTCGAGCGCCTTGAAATCCTGGTTCCCGGTGAGCCCGTCCACGCGCGCCAGGTTCTTTCCCACCGCGGAGACCGCGCCGCACAGATTGCGGATCTCGTGCGACATGGCGCCCATCAGGATGCGCGTATTCTTCAGCAGATGATTCAGGCTCAGGTCCTCGCGGTCCCGCAGGTCTTCGGAGAGATCCACGATGATGGCCGCCAGCTTGGGTCCGGAGAGCGTCTTGTAAGTGGAAAACCAGATGGCCGCCAGGAACACTTCCCCATCGCGCCGCTGTCCTTTGCATTGCATGGTGGTGCGGAAGGCCTGCGAACGGTGGCCGCGCGCCACTGCTTCGAGCGCGGGCAGATAATTGCGGATCGGCTCGCCGGCCAGGGGATGTCCGGAAGACAGCAGTTGCCAGGCGGCCTGGTTGGCCAGATCGATCGAGCCA
This sequence comes from Bryobacterales bacterium, assembly GCA_963756605.1. Classification (GTDB taxonomy): domain Bacteria; phylum Acidobacteriota; class Terriglobia; order Bryobacterales; family Bryobacteraceae; genus Bog-159. The sequence continues at coordinate 56,302 of CAVWOT010000004.1, forward strand.
AAGGAATCCACGGTCACGATGGCAGCGGGGCTCGATTCAATCAGGATCTGGATCTGCTGCTCGGCGTCTTCCCGATGACGCACCTGCTCCGTCAGCGCTTGCAGATGTTCGACCACCAGTTGCCGCTTGTGCACCAACTCGGAAACGAACAGGCCGGTACCGGTGAAAGCCACGCTCATCATGGCCATGCGCGTGGCGGCGTCGGCCTGCGGAAAAGGACTGAATAATTCGCCCAGGATCGCGCAGCAGACGCCCATCGCCCCGATCTGCCAGCGCGACAAGAAACCGCCCGCCAGCATAATCGGGAACAGATAGAGAAAGTTTAGCGAAAAATTCGGCTTGATCAGCGCGTCCATCGACCCGATGATGGCGACCAGCGCAGCGGCGGCGCCCAGCGCGCGCGTACGATTCTGCGGAGAGTAGAGCAGCCCGATATCCGGCATGTTTGGAAGTGATCGGCGGCATCTCTATTATCCCGCGGTGCCCATGGCACAATGGAGATGCGTGCACAAACGCTTGCCATTCGCGCTCGGCTGCTATGCGGTACTGGCCCTGCTGGCTTGGCTCACGCTCGGCAGCGCCGGGTTCTACGTGGGCGGACGGCTCGTGGAGATGCGCACGGCAGTCTGCATTTTTCTCGGCGGGCTGACGCTCAAGACCTTGATCGCCTATAAAGCGGGCTGGTGACGTGGCGCAAGCTTTAGCTTGCCGCGGCGAACTTCAGTTCGCCGTGTTTTTAGCCCGGCTGCTCCGAAGCCTTTGCCGCATCCGCGCTCAAATACATGCGCCTGTCGTGATGGAACGCCACATTCGCCAGGTGCGGGGCTGAAACCGCGCTCGCGCCCACTTCCACCGGCGCGTTGGGCTGTTGCCGCGACTTCACGCAGTCCAGGAAATTCTGGATGTGCGATTCAATCGGCACCGGCGCCGCGAACGTCTGTACCGGTTCCTGGTTCTTAGGCCAGGGTTCCTTCCAAACCCGGTAACCCTCGTTATTAATGATCAGCGTCCCCTGATCGCCGCAGAAAGTGATGGACCAGTCGTTGTCGTAGGAGTTGGTGTAGTTCAATGTCCAGGTCGCCATCAAGCCGCCGTACTCGAACACCGCGCAGAACACATCCGGCACTTCCGATCCGACCGTCTTCGCGATCTGCCCATAGCACACCGCCGATTTCGCCGTGCCGGAGTTGGTGAACCACTGCACCACATCCATCAGGTGCGTGCCCTGATCGGTCATGTTCCCGCCCGAGTAGTCCCAAAACAGGCGCCACGCGCGGAAACGCATGGGCTGCAACTCGCGGTCCCGGGCAGGACCCAGGAAGCGAGTCCAATCCAGCTTGCCGGGCAGCGGCGAATTATCCAGCTCGTGCGCCACATTCCAATTCCACATCGGCTTCACCAATGTGATCTTGCCCAGAATGCCGCTATCCACCAGTTGCTTCGCCTTGATGATGGATTCCGCGCTGCGCCGCTGCATGCCGATCTGCACGATCTGCTTGGTCTTGCGCACTGCTTCCACCATCTGCCGGCTCTGCCTCGAGCGAGTGCGACATCGGCTTTTCCAGATAAACATCCTTGCGCGCGTCGAGCGCCGCGAACAGGCACGGTGCATGCTGATGATCGGGGGTGGCCACCACCACCGCGTCAATGCCGCTCTGCGCCAGCAGGTCGTGATAATCCAGGTGCGGCTTGGCGTCGGGCGCATCCTGCAGCGCCGCCTGCATGTTAGGCTCGTAGACTTCCGATACGGCCACGCACACCGCGCCGAGCTTTTGGAAATTGTGGTTCAGATAGCGCCCGCGGCCGCCGGCGCCGATTAAGCCATATGCCAGGCGATCGTTCGCGCCCCATGCCTGGCGCGGGATAAATAGCGGCGCCGCGACCAGTGCGGTGCTCAAAAACGTCCTGCGGTTCTGCTCCATGGCAGCACCTCCTTACGGGCTCACTGTATCACTTTTCGAAAAACGGGTGTCCGTAGGCGGGCGGCTTGGGCACGGCCGCGCGTATTTTGCGCATGGTGGCATCCTCAAACAGTAGCGCGGGCACCACCAGCGTAACCGGCGTGAAGTTCTCTTCGCCTTCGTTCGGAATAAAAACCTGATTGTTCCGCGGCGGCTGATAGCGCACGGTGAGGAAATTCGTCTGGCGCGACGCAGCCGCGATATCCTTGAACGACGCGGCGTTCATACCGAAGAACTGCATGCCGCGCACCAGTTCCTCATGGCCGTCCGGAAATACTTTGTAGGCGAGCAGCGCGTTATTGCCGTTTCGCATGCGCCGCACCAGGATGCCGAAAGGCCGGTTGCGCTGCTTCACCATATCGAGGAACCTGGCGCGCAGATCGGCGTTGCTCAGCCCGTAGGAGGCCGTCACGATCACATTGGATGGCGCGGCCTGTCCGGCGTGGCGGCTGCCGGTGGAATGATCGACGCCCCGGACGGGGTCGCGGGAAATCAACAGGGTCTTCAAAATCCCGTTCTCCACCAGCTTCACCTCGCGCCATGGGATGCCATCTTCGTCCATCTTTGAGTAGCCCGCCAGATGGTGATTCTGATACTCGACGAGGGCGGGATCGTCGGTGAGGCTGAGCAATTCCGGCAGCACACGCGCGCCGATCTTATCCAGAAACGGATTCTCTTCCTGGTTGGCATTCTGCGGCTGCCCGCCTGGCATGCTGACCAGCGTGCGCTTGGAGCCGAGCAACTCGGGCACCAGTTTGAACCGCACCAATTGCGCTGCGGCATCGCCTTCCACCAGCACGGGCCCGCTGTAATTCACCAGCGTGCCGGCGTCGCGCAGTTCAGTCAGATAATGCCCCATCGCTTGGATGCGCGCGGCCAATTCGGCCTGCGCCGGTATTTCCGCCAGTGAACGTCCCTGAAACCACACGAAATCGTCGAGCGGCGTCCCGTCGGCGGCTTGCGTGGCGGCATCGGTGTTGAATGTGACGTTGGGTTCGCGGCGCGTGTAGGAGGTGCCTTCGCTGGTGAGATAACGCGTATAGGTATTGAAACAGTTGAACGAGACGGAGGATGTATAGACACCAGGCATCTGCCGGAAGAGTGCCGAAAGGGCGCGCGCTTCGCTCTCCCATTGGGAAACATCCGGCTTCACGGCAGGCAATTCGTGGGTTGTGGTAGCCGGCTCCTCCTTGCTGAAATCGTCCGATTCGTCGTCGCGGCTGCGGGTTTCGAGCAAGGCGCGCTTCTTCGATAGATCTTCCACGGCTTTCTTATAGGTCGAGTCCGTGGCGAGCCAAAGTTGGCGGCGCAGCTCCTTGTAATCGTCCTCCTGGCAAAGTTCGGTGGTGCCGTTGAAGATCCGCAGGCGCGTTCCCATATCGAAATCGAAAGAGAAGAAGTGCGAGCTATCCAGCTTGTAATCGCCCACGCGCACCTCGACGGTGAGCCTGCGGGAGTGGTCCGTATTGGCGTGATTGAGTGCGCCAAATGCGGCGTCGACGCGCACCGTATCGGAATCCACCACGCGGTAGGAGATGAAGTACGGCTTTTCCAGATTCTCGACAGTCAGCTCTTTCATGGAGCGTGCCATCTCATCGCGCATGGCCTTCATCACCACGTCAGTCTGCGCGCACAGGTTCGCCAGTGATATCACCGTCACAAGCACGGGCATGACCGCGATGCGCATGTTACTTTCCTCCTTCAAACGGCGCGGGCAGCAGCGGAATGCGCTCCTGGGATTTAGCCTTCTTCTGCACCTCGATCTGCGTGACGAAAATTCCCGGCGAAGATGCCGAAACCGGCACGCCTCCGGATTCGGCGCCGCAGATGCCGTTGAACGTGGCCATGTTCCTGTCGGCCGCCACAATCTTGCTGAACGTGGTGAGCGGCGTGCCGATCAGGTCCGCGCCGCGTACCAGTTCCTCGCGGCCGTCGGGATAGATACGATAGACCATCAACGGGAGTACGTTAAAAGCGTTCGGCATCATGCGCCCCGTGAACGTGAATCCCCCTTCGATCTCGTCGAAATATAGGCCAAACGGCAATCCCTCCTTCTTGACTTCGGCGATCAACAGCTTCTTCAGATCCGCATGGACGGCAGACGGCGCAACCTCCACGATCAGATTCGACTGGCGTGCCACCGGCGCCAGTCCCACCTGTTTGCGCCCGTGGCCATTCGATTGAAGGATGCCTTCCACGGGTGTACGCGACATCAGAAACGTCTTCAGGACGCCGTCTTCGACGACGGTGACGCGGCGCGCCTTTACGCCCTGATTATCGTAGGCGTAATAGCCGGCCAGGTCGGTGCCCGCCAGGCGCCGCTCAGTCGGATCGAAATACACCGAAAAGCCCTTGGCCAACACCGGCTCGCCGATCTTTTGCTTGAACGTCTGCGCATCGGTGGAGCTTTTCTGGCGCTGCCCTTCCACGCGGTGTCCGAAGATCTCGTGGAAGAACACACCGCTGGCGCGCCCCGATAGAATGGCCGGTCCCGTGTAGGCATCCACTACGGGCGCCACGCGCAACGCTTCCAGATCGTGAACCATTTTGTCTACCGCCTTCAGCACGGTATCGTCGCTGGGCAGGTCTTTCTCGGAAAATCCGAAATAGGATTCGTAGACGGGTAGCTCCATGCCATCGGAAGCTTTGGTCGTCGCGGTCACGAACAGATGAAAGCCGGGCTGCGAGGTCTCGACCACGGTGCCTTCCGTGTTCACGAACCAACGCGTCTCCACGCTGGCTTGCAGGAAAGCACTGGCCTCGTAGATGTTCGTGTAGCGGGCGAAGGGCGCGCTGTACTTGCGAATCTTTGCCTCCCACATGGGCCGGTCCACATGAATGTCGGTAATCGGCTCTGCATAATGTTCGGGCGCCTCATGCGAAAAATCGGCAGACTTATCGTCTTGCGCGACCTTCACCTGCACATTGGTTTTTACCTTCGTGTACTGTTCGAGGGCGTGTTTGTAGTGCTGGTCGGTAAGATGCCAAAGCACTGCGCGGATGGCATCCGGATCGTTGTCTACCGGCACGGCGGCGGAACTGAACTGGCCGAAGTTCATTTCGCCGCGAACCTCGCGCGTATTATCCAGGCCGTAATCGCCCACACGCAGATCGATGTCCAACTGGCGGCGCCGATTTTCGCTGCTGTTTTCGATCCCGCCAAACGAGCCCCGGATCGTGATGCTGTGCGTTTCCGTGATTTCGTAGCTGAGGTAATAAGGCGGAATGGGCTGCGACTTCAGCATCGCCTGGGCGCGCGTAATTTCGGCTTTCATCGCGTCCAGGACGGGTGACGAACCTTGCTGCGCGCCGAGCGGGAAAATCGCGGCAGCCAGGAGGGCGGCGCAAATGTTCACACAATGTGGCCGCAAATTCACGCAATCGAAACATCGTGGCATGATGTGGCTCCGATCAATTATAGCTTTAGTGGCCAGGCACCCTGGACCGTGCTGGAGCAACCTGAGCCGGATTCTGCCGATTAGTTCGCAGCCTTGGCCATCTCCAGCATCGTGACGGGCAGCCTTTCGTTTGGGAATTCACGCTCCACCCGCCAGCCCTGCCGAAGATAGAAGCTGACAGCGTTTGTGTTCGACTTGATCACGCGCAGCCGCAACGTGCCACCACCACGTTCGGCTATTTCAACTTCGGCTTGCGTGAGTAGTCTTTTCCCAAGTCCGTGTCCACGATTTTCTCGAAGCACCCACAGATCGCCGATCCACTCTGCACTCGTCAGGACCATCCCGACGATGCGCTCGTCGAGCACAGCGACCCAGGCGAGAGACCAGTCCTCTTCGCCGATGGGCAGCGGTGACGGTGCCCACAGACCGCCATAGATTTCATCCACAACCGTTTGCACCACCGATCGAACGGAATCCCGCTCACTGGCTTTGGCCCTTCGTATGATCGCCTCCCCCATTACATGTAAGTATAGTCAAGCCGTTATCACTGAACTGGGACCGAAGTAAAGAGCCACGTATCGTTCAAGCCGACGCCGGGTTCGAGCCGGTTAAGACGGCCTTATTAGGATCGTCTATACCGGCCTCAACGCCCATCGGGACGGCACGATCCTCCGCATGACACCTTGGCCACCGATACTGGAACGCTAACGATACTGGGACACAACGGGGGCCTTCCACGTGCCCATCATACGCCCGAAAATCTACCCTTTGCGAAAGAAGCACCCTGGACGCGGCCCCGCGCCGCCAGGCCGACATTGGTCGCCTCACCGCCTCTAGGGCAATCCGGCGTGGGGCACTTCAACCGTCGTCATCAGGATCGCGGCATGATGGTTCGCGGATGCCTCGGCCTCGTGGAAGGTGGGCGCGACTGAGGCGAATAGTGTGCGCCCGTCGTCGCCTCCTAACATGCAGGCGAACACACCGACTCCATCGGTCTTGCGTTCCTCCAGGATGTGGCCACCCTCGGCCACCCGGATCAACCGGCTGTGGGCCGCATCGGCCACCCACACTGCGCCTTCCGCGTCAAGACAGATCCCGTCCGGTACAACGGCCACTTGACCAAACATTTCTCCGGTGTTGGTCGATGCCGGGAGATCGCCGAAGGCAGCCCAAGTCCGACGCTCACTCAACGAACCTAAAGCGACAGTGAAGGCACTCAGCCGGTTCATCGTCGATTCGGCCACGATCAGCGTGCGGCCGTCCGGAGTGAGCACCATGCCGTTGGGGAAGCCGAGTTGGTCGGCCACCACGTTGGCCTTGCCGTCGGGCTCAACGCAGATGAGCACGGTGGTAAGGGCTGGGGCGCCGCCCATGAGGTCGAAACCGAAATTGCCCACCCACGCGCGACCGTCGCGATTGACCAGCATGTCGTTCAAGTGCCACCGGGCAAGCCCCGACAGATCAGCGTGCTCGACGAGTGAACCGTCGACCTCACGCCGCAGGACTTTGCGGTCGCGCATGGACACGATCAACATCCGGCCGTCGGCAAGGAACCCGAGTCCAGCGGGCTGTTGGGGCACGTGAGCCAATGTCTCCGCCGTGCCGTCCAGGGCCACGGCCAGGACCCGGTGCGTGTAGAAGTCGGAAACGTAGAGCCGCCCGTCGCGCCATCGTGGGCACTCCGTGAATGACAAGCCGCTGATGAGGGTGGTGAACGCCGGCATCGTGATCCTCCTCGAATCGCCCGCAGGTATTGAGGGCTAGTGTGCAGGGTAACATTGAAGCCACTCTGGTCCAGCATGCCTGGAGGACGGGGCACATGGAAAATAGTGCGCGTTCCGGCGCCCCGGGGATTTCGTGTCCTTATCAACGCCGGTCACGTACTTGCGTTTCGAGAATCAACTTCTGTACGCGCCAATTCAGTAATTCTGCGACGTAGAGTTCGGTCTCAGACGGGCACGCGATTTCGTGAACCCACCCGAACTGTTTGAGTTGTTTGCCTGATTCCCCAAGCACGCCGACGACCTTCCCCTCCAACGTGAGCTTGTAGATCCGGCCGGGGTAACCGTCGGAGCTAAACAGCATTTGATTCGTCCCTGGCGTGATGCAGATCGCCCAAGGAGCGCCGGGCGCCATCGTGCCTGTCGTCGCGCTCGGCTTGTTGCCGATGGCGGGACGGGCGTCCGGATCAACTGGCACGTCGATAGTGATCTGGCGCAAGAACTTGCCGTCGCCGTCGAATACCTGGATGCGACGGTTGCCACGGTCAGCCACATAGACACTACCCTGCGCGTCCACCGCAATGCTATGCGGAGTGTTGAATTGTCCAGGGCCGTCGCCGGGCCCGCCCCACGACTTGAGCCAGTTGCCGTCTTTATCGATCTTTGCTACGCGAGAGTTGATATAGCCGTCGCTGATGTAAGTATTTCCGGCTGCATCCCAGGCCATGTCGGTCACTTGCCTGAACATTCCGTCCACCGGGGGCAGCGGCGGCTTGGGATGGCGCAGCGGTTCGGTGCCCTCGTCCGAGGCTTCCTGTTTGCGTCCAAAGACCATCAAGACACGGCCTTCCGGGTTGAACTTGATCACCATGTCCGAACCCTTGTCCGCGACCCAGATGTTGTCGGCCCGGTCGACTTTCACTGAGTGCGCAAACGACCACGCATACAGATGATGACCGATCTCGCGAATGAATTTGCCGTCGGCACCGAACTCCAGAAGTTGCGCGGCTCCCGCCCCATAAGCCGGGCCGGAGCTATCGCCCCGAGAAAAGACGAACACGTGGCCATTAGAGTTCACGGCGACGCCCGCGACCTCGCCTAAATAGATGTCCTTCGGGAGTTTCAGGAAATCAGAGACGGATTGGTACGGGATCTGCGGCACCTGTTGAGGGAAAAGGGAACCACTGAGGAGAAACAATAAAACAAGCACTGAGCATCTCATCGTAACCTCGTTCTTACCTCGCCGATAATGTAGCATCCGTTGCCGCCAAATTGACAGTGACCACAGCGGCGATGTTATCTAGTTCTCCGTTTGATCGTCTCAGCCGGTAGTCGCTGCCGATGTGCGAGGCGCCGAGATTGTGATTCACGGCACTGCCTTCGTCGAGCAATACGATGCCATGCGGCGAGCCCAGTTCCCAGCTACCATAATGAAGATGTTCGCAAAGTCAACTCTTCCCGCTTTGGTCCTTTCACTGGCCGGCGCGACGGCGCAAACGATTCCGACCCCCGAATCCGTCCTGGGTCACAAGCCCGGCGACGATTTCTACCTTGCCAACTACGACGAATCGCGCGACTACTTCCACAAACTGGCGGCAGTTTCCAATCGCATCAAAATGATCTCGGTCGGCAAGACCACCCGCGGCTTGGAATGGGAGATTGCCATCATTTCGTCGCCGCAGAATTTGGCGCAGCTCGACAAATATAAGGACATCGCGCGCCGCCTGGCCCAGGGCCGGGGGCTCACCGACGAACAAGCCAAGGCGTTGGCGCACGAAGGCAAGGCCATCGTCCACATTGACGGCGGGCTGCACTCCACCGAAGTTGCCGGTGCGCAGCAGTCCATCCTGCTCGGTTACAAGCTGGTTTCGACCCAGGCCGATCCGGAAGTAGACGCGATTCTCGACAATGTCATCCTGATGTTGTGGCCCACACTCAATCCGGACGGCCAAAATGAGGTGGTCGCGTGGTATCGGAAGAATGTCGGTACGCCCTACGAGGTCAGCCCGCTGCCGGATCTCTACCAGGAATACGTTGGTCATGACAACAATCGCGACGGCTATATGAACAATATGATCGAGTCGCGCGACGTCACCCGGGCCGAACTCGACTGGAATCCGGTGATCTTCTATTGCCACCACCAGACGGCGCCGTTTCCCACACGCATCTTCATTCCGCCGTTCACCGAGCCGATCTCTTCGAACATCAATCCCTTGATGGGGCGCTGGCTGAACGTGCTGGGCATCAACATGGCGGCCTACCTGGACGAACACCAGATGCCGGGCGCTGTGCATCGCGTGGGCTTCGACAACTGGTATCCCGGGTTCCTCGATTTCACGCACATTTTCCGCAATAGCATTTCGTTTTTCACCGAAACCGCGCTGTATCGCTACGCGACGCCGCACTTCTATACCGTGGACGAGTTTCCGAAAGACCGCCAGCAATTGACAGCGGAGGTGTTCTACAGCAGTCCGTGGAAAGGTGGCTGGTGGCGACTGGCGGACGCCGTACGCTACATGGAAGGCGCATCCATGGCGGTGCTGGACACGGCGGCGAAGTATCGCGAAACGCTGCTCTATAATCGCTATCAGGCGGCGCGCGACAACATCGACCGGTTCCGCAAAGAGCCGCCCTTCGCCTACGTGATCCCGCAGGAGCAGCGCGATCTTCCCACGGCCGCGACACTGGTGGAAAAGCTGCTGATAAATGGCATCGAAGTGCATCAGGCGGAACAGCCTTTCGTCGCCAACAGCCGCGAGTACAAGGGTGCCTGGGTAGTCCTCATGGATCAGCCGTTCTCCCCGCTGGTGAAGGAACTGTTCGAGACGCAGCAATATCCCGATCTGCGTCAGTCGCCAAACGGGCCGCCCATCCGCCCCTACGACGTGGCCGGCTGGACACTGCCGATGCAGATGGGCGTGGAGGTCGCGGTGGTATCGGAGCCCTTGACGGACAGGCAGCGCGCCAGTCTCAAGCGCATTGATCAGGTGACGCCCCCGCAGGGAGGCATACAGGGAACTGGTTCGACATACGTGTTGAGCCACCAAACGAATGCCACTTTCGCAGCCGTCAACGAGATTCTCTCGAATGGCGGCCAGGTCAGCTTTTCCAAAGCTGAGATGGCAACGCCGGGTGGGTCTGAGCCGGGCGCAATCATCGTGTCCGGCATGGATCGCGAGCGGCTGGCGGCCATCACGCATAAACATTCGGTCCAAGCGCTGGCCATTGCGAAGCCGCCGCAAGATGTCGTCGCCACCAGGAAACCGCGCGTGGGTCTGTACCGCTCCTGGACCGGTAACATTGACGAGGGATGGACGCGCTGGATTCTCGAAAACTACGGATTCGCGCCCGTGACGCTACGCAACGGGGACATTCAGGCCGGCCACCTGCACGACCGCCTGGACGCCATCATCATCCCGGATGCCGGCCCCAAGCAGATCGTGGACGGCTTTGCTCCCGGCACCATCTCGGGGGAGTACGCCGGCGGCATCGGCGAAACGGGCGTGGATGCGTTACGTGTTTTTGTTCGTGCCGGCGGCTCATTGATCGCCTTCAATAATGCGTCCCTCATGGCGATCACCAGCTTGGGGCTACCTGTGACGAATGTCCTGGAGGGTCTGAACAGCGACCAATTCTATTGCTCTGGATCGCTCTTGCGCGTGGAACTGCGCGACATGCATCACCCCGCTGTGTGGGGAATGCCGCGTGAGCCGATCGTGATGTTTGAACGCGGGCCTGCCTTCGACACCAAGAGCGGTTTCCGCGGTGTGATTCTGGCGGCATACTCAAAGGAACGAAACCCGCTGGCGAGCGGATATCTATTGCACCCGGAACGTATCCAGGGAAAGGCCGCGGCGGTCGAGGTTTTCGATGGCGACGGGCGCGTGTATCTTTTCGGTTTTCGCCCGCAATGGCGTGGACAATCGCACGGCACTTACAAGCTGGTGTTCAACGCGATCTACGATTCGCCGAGTATGGCCAAGCCAACCGCGTACCAGCATCCAGCGGAGCCGCCGAATGCACCGCTTGAAAGCTGGCGAGCAGTCACCGCCAAGGTTCGTGACGATTTCGCGCTGCTGCTGGCGGACAATCGGGCGTTCTTCGCGGCCCGCGGTCCGGCCGCCGTGGAGGCGCGTAACAAGCTGTCGGCGACGGTCGATCAATTCGAGAAATATCGGATCGCGGAAGTGGATGACGCCGGCGCTGGACTGGATGATGCCGCCCGCAGAAAAGGCGCCGAGTACGTCCGCCAGTTGCGCCGGCTGGCCGCGGATCTCCGCAGCAAAGAGGTCGAGGCGTCAGTGGATGCCGATGGCCTTGCGGAGCGGTATCGGTTAGCCGCGATCGAGCAGGAGATCAACGCGCCTTCCGCCAAACCCAAGTGAAGCTACGTACTCAGGAGCAACGCTGGCGGGTGGGGCGCGGTGGTGCTGCGAAAACGAGGCTAGAGCGTTTACCGGCGATCAGTCCAGATCCACGCGGTCGATGAAGCCGATCACCGCCATATCGATAGGCGACTGCATCCGTCCCACGCAACTCATGGCTGCGAAGCCGTCGGCGGTCAACAGCACTTTGTCGCCGACGCCGGCGCCGATAGCGTCGAGCGCGATCACCGCGACGCCCCGATTCGATCCGTCCAGTTCCAGCGGCTGCACCAGCAGCAGATTGCGTCCTTCATGGCTGGGGTGTTTCCGGGTGGCCACCATCTCGCCCACCACGCGTGCGATCAGCATGTCTCAGGCTCTCTTCAGATCGATGGCATCCACGATGCCCGTGATGGTAGCGTCAACCGGCACTTCCGCGGGCAGAAAGGCGTAGCTGGCTTCCATGCTGCGCGTCCAGTAAACCAGTTCGCCCGCACCCGCACCGGTCCAGTCGGCGCATACCAGGCGCTTGCCGGTGGGTTTGAGTTCGGGCGTCATCGGTTGCACCAACAGCAGCCGCTGGCCCTCCAGATGGCGGTCCTTCACGGTCGACCAGACGCACCCGACGACGCGGCCCAGCAACATAATTTTAATCCAGCCGGACGTCGTCCACGATGCCCACGATGGCCGTGTCCACGGGCAGCTCCTTGCAGCCATCCGCCATGCGCGCCGAACTGCCGGACACTATCAACACGCGTTCCTTGAAGCCGGCGCTGACAGTGTCTACGGCCACCAGGTAGCCGGATTCGTCCTGGCCTTCGGGCGAAACCGGCTTTACCACCAGCAGCGTCTTGCCGTCCAGGCGCGGGTCCTTCCGGGTTGCCACCACGGTGCCTACCACGCGGGCCAAAATCATGATGCCTCTGCCGGCCGGCTATTTCGCGCCGGCATTTTGCGTCTTGCCGATCGGCAGAATGTCTTCCAGGCTCTGGTGCGGCCGCGCAATGACATGCACCGCGATCAACTCGCCCACCCGGCGCGCCGCCGCCGCTCCCGCATCGGTGGCCGCCTTCACGGCCGCCACGTCGCCGCGGACCATCGCCGTGACGTAACCGGAGCCGATCTTCTCCCAGCCCACCAGCGACACCTTGGCGGCCTTCACCATGGCGTCGCACGCCTCTATCATGGCCACCAGCCCGCGTGTCTCGATCAATCCTAACGCTTCACCCATCTGGTCTCTCCCAAGCCGCTCCCTCACGGTCGCGGCTCCGAAATTAAGTCACCCCGCGCGCCCGCAATGCTTCGTCCACCATGCCGATCAGTTCCTCGCGCGTCACGTAGAATCTTTCCTGCTGCGGCATTTGTTCAGCATACACCGGACAGCCCGGCTCCATGGCGGCGCGCGCCTTCACGCCGTACCGTGTTCTCGAATCGAAGAGCTTCTCCACTTCCACTTTGGGCAGCACCGTGGGGCCGCCCAATAATTCCGCCACCAGCGAAATACGCGCGAAGTGTTCCACCGTTTCCATACGGAAAAAGGCTTTGTAGACATCTTCGCCGTAGCTGACCGCGCCGTGATTCCCCATCATGATGGCGTCGTATTTGGGAATATACGGGACCAGCGGTTCGGTGAGCGCGGGCGTGCCGGGCAGGCCGTATTCTGCAAGCGGCACGCATCCCAGGCCGATGATCACTTCGGGCAGCAGCGCCAGGTTCAGCGGGCGGCCCGCCGCCGCGAATCCCGTGGCAACCGGCGGATGCGCATGCAGCACCGACCGGATGTCCGGACGCATCTCGTAAATCTTCATGTGCATGGCAACTTCGGACGTGCATTCTTTGCGGCCGCTCAGTTTTTTCCCCTGCATATCGATCACAATCAGATCGTCGGGATGCATCATGCCTTTGCTCACGCCGGTAGGCGTTGCCAAGATGTGCTCCGCATCCAGCCGCACAGTGATGTTGCCGTCGTTGGCGGCTACCCAACCCTTCTGATAAACCAGGCGTCCGATATCGACAATGTCCTGGCGGTACTCCTGCTCCGTCTTTGCCATCGCGGGATAAACGATTGTAACAGGCGGTCGGGCGGCCTGGGCGGCCACTCGCAGGCTGAAAACCACAATGGAGAACCAAGGAGGAACGCCATGCAACAGTTTATCGCCAAGTTCGAGAATCAAAATTCAAGGGGTGATGTCCGGTTTCGACCGCGTGCTGTTTCGCGGTTCGCTGCGACGCCTCACCCGGGCATCCGATGGATACGCACTTCTACGGCGGCCCGGGGAATGTGATCATCGACGATTGCGCGGCCTGCGAACTGAACTGGCTGGATAAGGGCGAGCTGTCGCGCATCGTGCGTGCGCCGGAAGAGCTGAGATGAGCGGGGCAGGCTTGCAATTGGCCTGAGACCTGCCCACCACCATTCCTGATCGTTACTGCAGATTCAAATCAGGCAGCACTACCGTACCTTCCGCCTTGACGGCCTGGAGCGCGGTGGGCGACAATCCCAGCGCTTGCAGGATCGTGGGAGCCACTTGGGCAGTTTCCACGGCCGTATTCACCGAGCTTGGCTGGAAAGTGGGTTTCGAAACGAGCAGCATTACGTTCGTGTCATCGTGCGCGAAGCCACCGTGTTCCATTTGCTTGGTGGAGCTGCCGGTGTAGGTCACGCCCACGTTGGGCGCCACGATGATATCCGGTGTGCGCGGATCTCCGCCGACCGACGGCAAGCCCGGCGCATTAAACATCGTGGTGAGTGATGGCCCGTAGTAGATTTCGCCAATTCCCGCTGTGGCCGAATTCGCCTCCAATATTCCCACTGCGGTAGTAGTGTCGCTTCCGTTCAGAAGCCACAGTTGCGAGATGTCATCCTCCGTGGGGCCAACCCCGGTCGGGTTGAGCGGCGACTCAGAATAAGGCAGCAGCGATGCGACCAAGGTGGCCGGCGACTCGCCGTTGGTGCCGCTGGGCCCGGGAATCGGGAAATAGCGGTGCGGATCGATGGGAGACTGGCCGTGCTTGGCCGTGATGATGATCAGGGTGGAATCGATGAGATTCTGCTTGGTCAGCTCCGCCACCATCTTGCCGATGCTGGCATCCACGAATTCAATCTCGCCGAGCAGCAGTGGGCTGAAGGTTCCTGAAGCGTCCAGGTAGCCACCCGTGCCGACGTTTGCTTCGATGAGTTTTTGACCTACGCTTACGGCCTGAAAATTCATGCCGAACAGCACGGGCACTTTGGTGGTCATCGTACCATCGTGATTTTTGCCATCAATCTCATGCAGGATGGCGTTCACCTTGATCGTGTCGTAGCACTGAATATTTTGAAAGCTGTTCGTCCAGGAGCCGGTCTGCGACGGATCCCGGATGGTCGCGCACGATTGGCCTGTGGCGGTGGTGACTCCAGGGAGGGCCACTACCGTCGAGTTGATTTCCGGAGAAAAGTAATCGTCCGTATTGGTGCCGTCCCCGGGCCCCGAAACAGCGTTATACGCCGGATGTTTGTCGGACCAGGCGGTATAGCCGCCGGCGGCGTGGACCACTCCGAAAATCGTGTTCACGCGGATAAAATTCCACGGATAGACAGGCGCGCATCCATCCAGCGGATCGCGTATCAGACGGCTGGCATCAATCGACTTGACGCCGCCATCCGTCAATCCGGCGCCGGGCGCTCCGCCATTCAATAGCGATTGGTTGATA
Organism: Bryobacterales bacterium; assembly: GCA_963756605.1. Taxonomy (GTDB): domain Bacteria; phylum Acidobacteriota; class Terriglobia; order Bryobacterales; family Bryobacteraceae; genus Bog-159. Next base: position 71,439 of record CAVWOT010000004.1, read on the forward strand.
TCAATGCCCTCGTCATATTCAGAGGTGGTGCCGTTCGGCTTTCCCAACGTACATTTACCCCCGGCGAGGCCGTTTCCGGTGGTCACCGACGGCGGCGCGTACACGCGGTCGTAGGCTACGTCATAAAATGCGCCATGCGAGCGCGCCGTCCCCCCGGTCATCAGGTTCATCAGTCCGGGGAACGAATCGGACGGCAGTGAGCAGTTAGCCCTCGTGTAAGACACGCCCGTCTTTCCCAGCGCGGCGAGATTCGGACAACTCCGGCCTTGCGCGCAATTCTGATAGTCGAGCGCATGCATTCCGTCGATGCTGATTAACAAGACGTGGCGAATGCCGTTGGTGCTGTTGAGTGGCTGAGAGTAAGCGTTCGAGGCCATGACTGCCACCGAGGAAAAAGCCATGGCGGCTATAGTCGCGAGTCTATCTGACAAATTACCTGACAAGGTAGAATCCTCCTGGGACTCGAACCTAACAGATAGCTGTTTCAAAATCGTGACACTGGAATAAACACTGAATGTCAAATCTGCGGTAAGTGCTTATTGTCACTAATAACTGTTTCGGCCAACTCAGTCTATTGTCGCCACGGCCTTGCCTAGAATCTTGCGGTCCGCCAATTCGCGCAAGCCGGCCGGCACTTCATCCAGACGAAATGTCTTACCCACCACCGGGTGGAGCTGTCCGCCCAGATACATGGCTGTGAGGACCTCGTGGGTATGCGCGAGAAACTCAGGGTGCTGCTGCACGTACTGCCCCCAATGCACGCCCACAATGGAAATATCCTTCAACAGGATGCGGTTTGCCGGCACGCTGGGAATGCGCCCGCTGGCGAAGCCGATCACCAGCATGCGTCCCTCCGGGGCAATCGCGCGCGTGGAGAGGTCGAATACGTCGCCGCCTACCGGATCATAGACGACGTCGACGCCGCGGCCATTCGTGATTTCCTTAACATGCTCGACCCATCCCGCGCCGGAATAGAGCAGTGCGTGATCCGCGCCCTGGGCCACGCAGAAGTCCAACTTAGCCTGACTGCCGGCCGTGGCGATCACGCGCGCCCCATATGCCTTGCCAATCTGGATTGCGGCCATGCCCACGCCGCTCGCGCCCGCGTGCACCAGCAGCCATTCGCCGTGCGCCAGGCCGGCGCGGCGGTGCAGGGCGAAGTAAGAAGTGTGATATACAACCGGCATGGCGGCCGCTTCGGCGAAATCCATTCCGGCGATGGCGTGAAAGGTCCGATTGGACGCGGCCAACGAGTATTCAGCGAAGGCGCCATTGTGGGTCATGGCCATCACCGGGTCGCCCGGAAATACGTGCTTCACTTCCGCGCCGACGGCATCCACAGTACCCGAGACCTCGGCGCCGGGTGTGAACGGAAACGGCGGCCGCACCTGATACTTTCCTTGAATCTGCAGGATATCGAAAAAATTCAACGCCGCCGCATGGTTGCGGATGCGTACTTCATGCGGGCCAGGTACGGGCACCGGAACATCGTCGAGCGTCATCTGCTCCGGCTCGCAGAACGCGTGCACTTGCCAGGATTTCATGCGAACGAAACGGTAGCACACGGCTGAGCGCGGCGGCAAGTGGAGCAAGAATCGAGCCAATTCGCAGCAGCAGTGCGAGCCGCCGACTAACCCCGCTGACTAACCATTGACTAACCATGGTGGACTTGTTCCACTTCGCTGCCGAATGTTAACCCAGAGTAGAGGAAAACCATAATGGTCAATTGGCGTAGTCTGTTTGCGATTGCGGCATGCATGCCGAGTTTGGCCGCCGCCGCCGATCCCGCCATGTTGGAGCTGGTCATGCCTGACGCGCGGGTGGTCATGGAAATCAACCTGGACCGCATCGCCACCTCACCCATCGGCCAAACCATGTCTCCGCAAATGAAGGCTGAACTGGCGAGCCTTCGGCCCACGTGGGGGGATGCACAGACGGGCGGTCCCGACTGGAGCCACTACGCGCAAGAGGTCATTTTCGCAAGTGGCGCGCCGGCCGGGGCCGGGAAACCAGCGCCGTCCCTAATCATCGTGCACGGCTTGATTGATCCCGCCTGGCTCGAGTCCCTCAACGCCTTCCGCGGTGCCAAGAGCAACTACCTCGGCGTACCCATTCTGTCGTCAGGCGGCGCCAACTCGGTGGTGGCGTTCCTGGATGGGTCCATCGCGGTGATCGGACAGCCGGCGGATGTGAAGGCGGCAGTTCGCCGCCGCGGCGAAAGTACGCCGCCGTCGCCTGTACTGGCGGAGGGCTTGGCGCGCTTCGAAGGCCAGTATGACATTTGGATGGTCTCGGCAGGCGCGCTTGGTTCGGTTAAATCCGCGGGCGGTGTATCGATGAAGTGGCTCGAGCAGCTGGATGCGTTTGCGGGCGGCGTGCGCTTCAGCCCGGACTTCGAACTCTCCGCCGACATGACCATGCACAACGAAAAGGACGTGGCGGAGATGGCCGACGGGTTACGCTGGTTCGCCGGAGTCGTCCAAACGCAGGAAAAGACCGCGCTCAGCCTCGACGACATGAACTTTCAGGTGGATGGCAACCGCCTTTCGCTCTCACTCGAAGTGCCCGAACAGCAGATCCGCGCGGCCTTGCAGCAACGGCAGACAGGCCAGGCGGCGAGGATGGCGGCGTTCCGGCCACCCGAGATCGGCAGCGGCTTACCCGAGCCGCCGTCCGGAACCATCCGGGTACAGTCCTCGCCCGCGGATATGGGGACGGTGCTGGTCCCCGTCGTCAAGAACCAGTAGCTGTTCATCTCGCAACGGCTGTGCGCCTGGCCATCTTGATATAATAGACTCCGGCGCGGGAGTAACTCAGTGGTAGAGTCACAGCCTTCCAAGCTGTTGGTCGCGGGTCCGATTCCCGTCTCCCGCTCCATTCTTCAACAACTTACAGACACCCTCTAAAAAATACCCTCTGTAGCCCTCCATTAAGCAGTTGGTACCGTGCTAGGATCATTCCCTCTTATTCCCCCTCAGCTGGAAAACCTTTTTTGGCGAGTTTGCCGGCTGCTTCCGCCTTCTGCTCGATGGTCGTCTTGGTGTACACATCGACCGCTACGTCGATGCACGATCTGCTCGAAGAGCTCGCGGTATCTCTGGGCATCCGAGTAGTGCTGGTTTCCGGCCACGCGCGCAAACACTCGCAGCATCTGCACCGCGATCGCCGTGTCCAGACAAGCCGATGCCTACATGCTCTGGACGGATTTTGTGTCCAGCTCGTCCGGTGGGGCAGACTTCCCCGCGCGGCGCGCCAGGGGGACGCGCATGGTGGATGAGCAGCCGTTTCATAAGAAAGCCCGCCAGCCCGAGAAATGCGGCTTTTTCGGATTCAGCATTGAGCCCACGCGGTGGCAGGGCCTTGATGCGCGCCAGAACCAGGTAGAGTTCGTTCACCAACGCGGTAGGTTGCCAGGTGTGGTCGCGACGCTCGCGCTGCATGCGCTGGGCGGCCAGCCTGCGTAGCTCCGGGTAGAACAGCTCGACCAGGTGATTCGCGGCTTCCGGCTTCCCGCCCCGAAAATCCGCCATGAGCTGACGGACGGTCGCCGGATGCTCGCCCGAATCGGGCATATGCGGAGATTCTAGCGCATCTAATGCAGCCTGCGGCCCACATACGTGGGATGAAGAAAGAAGGCCTCGTCGGAGGAATCTGTGGGTCACTGATACATCCAGAGGCGACGGGGAGCTCAGGTCGCGTACTCGTTGCAGACCAGATCTCACACTCGGGCGTTTCCCGCCAGTTGACTACGAACACCCGTTGGCGCGTCATCCGTCCAGAATCCGCGCGGGGCACCTCGCCGACGCGGTGGTGGGCGCCTATTTCGCTTGCAATCTGTTAGGTTATACATTAACATAAACAAGGAAGATGTGTCGCGCAGAATCGCTTACCCAGGAATCATGTTCACCGTCGCCTTCGCGACTGAGAAATCCGGGAGCTGTCCTGCCGGCAAGTTCTTCATGCTCTTGACCTGTTGGACAAAGCGAAGCTCATGGCCCTGTTCCGAATCGCAGCGGATCACAGGCAGTTTCATAACCCGGAGAAATTCGGCGACTTGGGCGGCGGATTATTCGAGTTCAAGTCGTTCCAGATTCGAATGCCGTTTGCCTATGCGAAGAACGAGCGCGGCGTGATTGTCGTGACCCATGGGTTTTTCAAGAAGAAGCCCAGGACGCCGAAGGAAGAGATCGCTCGGGCTTGGCGCATTTACGAAGAAGACGGCACCCAAGCAAAGCTTATGATCGTGGGGAAGACATGACCAGGAATAATGATTACCAGGAGATGACAAAAGATCCGAGCTTCCGGAAACTATTGGCGGTCGAGTCGTTGGTTGCAGAGGCCGCCGAACTGATCGGACGGCTCATGGCCGAAAAGAAAGTGAATAAAGCCGCCCTGGCAAGGCGGCTGAACAGATCGCGTGCCTGGGTTACGCAGTTGCTGAGCGGCAAAACCAATATGACTGTACGTACGCTCGCAGAACTTGCGTATGCCTTAGAAGCAGAAGTGAAATTGGCCGCCCAACCTGCGGCGCCTGCCAATGCCGGCCAGGATGCTACGCGGCCGGGCGCCTCCATCCGACTGCTCAACGCTCAACCTATCGATTCGTCCCCAGCGTGGCGGGCCCGGTACGTCAGTCAACCACTTTCGGAGATTCCGGAAGGGCAACAAAGGTCCGCTTAACAGATGGACTTCACCATAGAGTTGCGATCGCGCGAAGCGAAGCTTGCGGAAGGACTCCAGGCAAGAATGCGCCTCAGGGACGTCTCTCTCCTCGAATGCGAAGCCAAGGGCGCCGGTCCCCCGAATACTCCGGTCGAACCCGTGTCCTTAACCGCCGACCTCGATTCCGCCGTTTCCCTGCAGACCGGCGACGGCATCGATTTCGCTGTCAGTCTCCGCGTCGCATGTGAGGATGCACTGACCTTTCAAATCGAGGTGACGTACCTGGTTCGCTACTGCTACTTCGGCCGTGCCAAACCCGCTTCAAAAATGGAGCTTGCCGCTTTCTGCAAAAGCTCTCCCGCAATGGCCGCGTGGCCTTACATCCGAGAGACCGTCCAGTCTCTCGCCACGCGCATGGGATTTCCTACCGAACCCCTGCCTCTGCTGCGCCTCATCATTGGATAGCGGACCCGCTCGCAGCTATTTTTGGCCCCTCTGAAACTCGTCCATGTCGACGAGTAGTCGCCGACTCGGACCCTGGGAGAGCTGTCTTCTTGAGGCTCCATAGGGCCTGCCACGCAGGGCAGGAAACGTCAAGTGTACAGGAGTGATGACCGCTTGTTTACGCCGGCCGACAGGCGGTATGATAGCGGTATGACCACTGCGAAGATTGCTATCAGCTTGCCGAAGCATCAACTCGTCAGAGTCCACCGGGAAGTCCGTGCCGGAAGAGCGGATTCGGTTTCCGGCTATATTGCCCGGGTGCTTGCGGAGCAGGAGAAGCGCGACTCCCTTCGGACACTTCTTCGCGATCTGATCAAGCAACATGGAAAGCCAGGGCCGGAAGACATCGAATGGGCAGAACGCATGCTGCCGCCGCGGCAACGGGAATAACGCTGGACACCGGTGCTTTGATCGCCTTGGATCGTGGCGACAGGAGGCTGATCGCCTTGCTGGATCGGGCCTTGGCGCAACACCTCACGTTCCGAGTGCCTGCTGGTGCTGTGGGGCAAGCTTGGCGGGACGGCCGTGTTCAGGTCACACTGGCGCGTTTTTTGCGGATCGACGAAGTCGAGATCATCCCTCTCGATGAACAGCTCGCACGCGCCTGTGGAGAACTGTGCGTCGCCACCAATACCTTCGATATCATTGATGCCTCGGTCGTGATTTTAGCCAGAGGGCGAGGGGACCGCATCCTCACAAGCGATCCGCAAGATCTCCGGAGACTGGATTCGACCTGCCCGATCATCCCGATCTGAAAAGAAAAGGAGAAGAGCTCCTGACAGAGCCCTTCTCCCAAAGGATCCAGATTCCCTGCACTTATGCCGCTAAAACGTCGCGCATTGACCCCCTAACTTCTGCGCGGTGTCTCCGCCACCGCTGATCTTATGGTTAAGCGAGCACGCCACGCTCTTGGTGACCGTATTATCGAAGAAGCTGACGGCGCTGGTGTTACTCTCGATTTGCACGTTGCCCCCAATGGTATTACCGAAGCAGGTATTCTGCGGCGAACCGATCAAAATCGGGATGGCATTCGAGGAGACCAGCACATTCCCGTTCACATGCGTCTCGCACATCGGGCTGGCCGCCGATCCCGAAGCCACGCTTTCAATCGTCAGAGTTCCTCCGATCGTGCTTCCGGGACCGATCGAGAAGCCCGAGGAACCCTGGATCGAGATACCGCCTGTCACGGTGGCGTTGGTCAGAGCCAGATGTCCGCCGTTCACCGTAATCTTTCCGGTCACGCCGCCGGCGTAGAACGCGCAGTTCTGGCCGGACTCGACCGTGATGGCGCCTTTGAACGTACCGTTGTAATTGCCATTGCACTTCGTGCCGGAGGCCGGCGCGGGCCCCGTGATCTTGACGATTTTGAGCGTCAGCGTCTGCTGCGCCGTCGTGCCCACACCGTTCGTCGCAGTGATCTGTACCGTATGGCTTCCGGCATCGGCCGCCGACGGAGTTCCCTGGATTGTCAAGGTTCCCGTCGCGAATCCGGTCACATTGAGGTTGCTGAAGCTCAGGTCGGAGGGCAGACCAGTTACGGTGAAGTACATGCCGTCTCCTTGCGAGGGATTCGTAGGAGGCGCCGGGTTGCCCGGAACCGCGTGGCTCGCCACGCTCGGGAAACCCGTGGTAGTCACGGCAAACATGCCTGGCCTTCCCACAAACATGGTGGCCGAGTTCGCGCTGCTGATTTGCGGCGCTTCGTACACATCTACCGTTAGGGCTTCGGTAGCCGATCCCGCGGCGCCCGGCGTTGGCGGTAACGCTGAGGTCATACTGCCCCCCGGTTCCAACCGCGGGTGTTCCGTTGATGGTCCCGGTATTCCCGGCCGTAAATGAGAGACCTTGGGGCGGCGTACCGTTGAGGCTGATCGTTCCCTGGGTGGCTTCGACCCCGAACGAGCTGTTGGTTCCGACCGTGAAGGCGGCGCTATTTCCGTTGGTGAAGACGGGTGGAGTTACCACGGTGATGGGATAATTAGCTCCGCCACCCGCGGAGCCCACGGCGAACGCCGAAACGCCTACATAGAAGGTTCCGCTAGTCCCCACCGGCGGATTGCCGAACAGTTGCGCGGTTCCGTTGCCGTTATCTGCAAGGTTTTTCCAGCTTGGCGGAGTCGGGTTTGGATGTATCCAGTTCCCAAAAGGCAATCCCGGTGGGTGCGGTGGCCGAAAGCTGGACCGTGTTGGAAATGCCGGCGATGAAAGTCGCGCCGACAGTGCAGTTGCCAATCAGCGGGCAGCCCGTGATGACCGCCGGTGCGGCCGGCGCGACATTAAAGGTGAACTGCTGCTCGACGGCGCCCGAGGTGTTGATGGCGATGATGCCACAGTTGCCGTTGGGGCTGATACAAAAATTCGGCCCGCTCAAGGGGGACGTCCAGGTTCCGCTGATGGTGGCCGTGCCGTTGTGGTTATCCGTAAACGTCAGTCCGCCCAAATTTAGCGCCTTGTCAACCCAAAGACTGGGGGTAGGAAATCCGGTTGCCACCACTGTGAACGGTGTGATCGGTATACCTGCGCTGACATTGACCGAATTCGGAGAAACAATCGCCAGTACCTCGGCTACGTTGATCGAGAAGGTCTGCTGCACGCTGCCGGAGCTGGACGACGCGGTGAGAACCAGTGTGAAGTTCCCCTGGGTAGCGAAGAGATTCCCGTCAAATTGCAGTTGGAAGGTCCCGCTCCCGCCAGTCAGTGTAAAGTCGGTTGTCAGGTTGCTGCTGGTCATACTAATATTGGGCGTGGGGTTGCCCACCGCCGTGATTGTTTGCGTCGATGGAATGCCAGGCGCAAAAGAGAAAGTTGTCCGGCTCGTAAAGACCGGCACTGTCAAGACCGAAAGAGAAACCTGCTGGATGTTTCCATTTCCGTCCTTTAAGGGGATGGTGTTGGACACGTAGCTCGAACACGTCGCCGGGTTTGGGTTGGGGGTAACACCGGTAGACAGGTTGGCGGGACAGGGAACATCTGTCGGATTGGGGGAGGCTTTTGTGCTGACGAAGCTGTTGCCGACCCGCGAGGCCGTCCAATCCACTCCGAACCCGTCGACATAGTAAAACGATCCGATCAGGCTGTCGGGCTGTGGGCAGGTCGAACCGCCGGTCCCGTTGGCACAAGTCTGGACAAACCATCCGCCCGAGGTTTGCGCCGTCCAGATGTTTCCGGCCCAGTCCTGATACGTGAGCGTGTCGGAGATCGTACCGCTGATGTTGAAGGCGTAATCGGTTGCAGGCTGATGGAAGGGAAGCGTGGCGGAACTGGCCTGCTCGGGAGTAGTCTGAGAATCGAGCGTCATTTCCAGCTTGTAGTACCCGGTGCCGCTGGTGTCGACAGCCATGGCCTGCAAATCCGGCGGGTTTTTGGCGTTGTTCAAACCGCTGGTCAGGTCGGTATTGATCGTATTGATTTGTTGGATGTTGTCAAACATCTCGATGCCCGCAGTAATGCCGATCGCCACGGCCGCCAGAACGATCAAAACGGGCGCGGCAATCACCACGGCGGCGCCGCCCACGACTGATGCCGTTGCGCCACTCACTATCGTCGCTATGCCAGCCTCAGATGCGAGGCCGACGCCCGTGGACCCGGCGACGACGAATGCGTCCACTGCAACGCTGACGGCGGTGAACACAGGGGCGCTCACGGCTGCCGCTGCGGCCGTGACCACGGCCGACGCCGCGCTGCTGATTCCAACCACCTCCCCTACATTTAAACTCGTGTTAGTCACTAGCGAGCCGAAATATGTAAGCGTGGATGACAGAGCCCCGTAAGACGTTTTTAGGCCGTAGGCGGTGAAATAGTCTTCGGACGGGACCTTCGCGCCAATTACCTCGTTCTCGTTCTGAAAACAATAAGGACTCCCGTCGTAAGACAGGTTGTAGGCAGTGGCGATCGCAGAATCCAGCGCGAACGTACAAGGGTCCGCCTCCCAGGTCTGGAATTGATTGATGGCGTTGGTGTACAGGTTGATTTCGTTGGTTTGGACCAGTGCCTGCAACCAGTTGAAGAGGTTCTGCTGATGCGTGGACAATTCGGAGGACCGCAAGTGGCCGTTGCTGGCGCCGTCTGGATAATCCCCAAAAGGCTCGACAGCATGACCCCGCGGACCGCGGTCCGCAGGTCCGTGCGGCCAGCGCTATAGACCAACTGGCTGTCGGTCTGCGGCAGGTTGTGCAGGGCGAGATACGCGCTCACCGAATCGCTCTCGAACTGGACGAGATCGGTGTAGTACACGACGCCGTTTACGCAGTAGCTTTGGATGATGCTGTGGTGGTGGATGTGCAGCCCTGGATGCCTTGTGCCTGCGCCGTGAACGGCCGCGCGCCAGCACCGCCGCTCTCCATCCAGGTAAGGGCAGGCAGCAGCAGAATGGACATCAGTACGGCGAGGGGCCTGTGAATCAGCGACCGCCTCAGGCTGATCACGGTCAGCCAGGGCTTGATTCTCTTGTGACGCGCGTATTGCGTTTGCATATCGATCGTTGGCATGACAGCTTCCTTTCTAGGGACTAATGGGCGATCAGGCAGGCGAAACGGGCCACGCGCAATGCGATAATTTCATAAAAATCTTGAATCACTGACCAGGACAAGACCTGAACCGCCCAGCCGGAAAGACCAGATCTTAAAGCAGATCAAGTCCTCAACGTACGGCCGACAGTTCGCGAATATCGGCGTGGCCGGTAGAAGCAGCGCGTGCCGGTCGAACTCGTACAGTTGTTGACGTTTGGCAAGGAGACCGTACGGGTCAGATCATAGCGAGCTCGCAGCGATCGTAGAGATCAGTCAGACGTCGGTCCTGACCAATGGTGGTCGTCTGGAGATCCGGAACGAAATCCGCGAACGGGTCTGCGCTCGGGTAATAGTTGAACTGATCCTGGCGCGCCCAGAAGCCCGCCGTGAAAACGGCGTTGGGATTGAGTACACGCATTTAGGTCGGCCCCATCACCCGGCGTAGCTGGGCAATACGAGCACCGATATGGCGAATGCCGCATAAGCAATAGCCGATCCCGGATGTCCCTCGCTAAGGCGATTTGAACCCGATTACACCGACGAGACTCGCCGCGCGCGCTACCAAGGTACGGTGGTTCTGTACCTCGAGGTTGATGAGAATGGCGAACCGAGGAATATTCGGGTTGTGAGATCGCTTGGCCTCGGTCTTGACCAGAAAGCAATCGGGTCCGTCGAGCGATGGCGTTTTAAGCCTGGCACAGAGGACGGGAAGCCCGTGAGAGTTGCATGCAACATTGAGGTGCACTTCCGGCTGCCGATTGGATGGAATGTCGGGCAGCTTAATTTTTCCATGCCGGAAGGCGCGTCGGCTCCAGTTATTGACAGAAAGGACTTCAAGATCCCGAAACTGCGGGCGTCTGGGACGGTCTGGCTGGCGTTCGACGTCGCCGCAGACGGCAAGCTGCGCAACACCCGCCATCTCAGTCTCTGGTAGTGTGGATCTCACGGTTATACCGCAGCGAGGGTTGTCAGTTCTTTGACCATGGTTACGCGTCCCCGGCGGCAGCCAGCCGGAGATCCGCGGCCATTCGACATACAGGTCGGCGGTCTGTGATTGCGGTAAGCGAATCATGGTGCGCGGTGCGCACCTGCGCAGCGGGCGTGTGGTGTCGTGCGGCTGCTATCCGCGGACCCGGATGTGCGCAATGCCGCGCGGCGAGGGCGGCGACGCTAATTCCATTTTCGGACGCGATATTCTGGAAACGGGCGGCTGCACGCGACATTAATAGGGCGGCGCCAGGCGGCTGAACTCGAAGCGGAGCGGATCGAGGCCCCGCGCCGTCAATTGCCGCGCGCACTCCGCGACATTGTCGCCAATGGCTTCGATGCGCCGCAACGGCAGATCCTCAGGAGTATAGATTTCGAGCGCGATGTACTTGCCTGTGAGGGCGAAGCGCTCGTCGAGCGAAAGGCGGTCCGGCGAACGGCCGATGGCGCGCTGCGGATCTTTGGCGGCGGATACGGTCATGTGCTGGCGCTCTCTATTGGGGCTTCACTGGTTGAAAATTCATAACATAATGATTCTCGTCGCCCGCACCTGTACCAGCGGTAAAGCCGATATAGGCGGACGAGTGGTCAAGAATGCCGGGGATGTCAATCGGATAGTCGATCAGGTTCGCCGGACGTCTGTCGGAATCATCGGCCACAGCCACGTGGAGACTCGTGCCGTCGAAGTCGATCCAGATGGACCAGACATCCCCGTTGTTCATGCAGCCAAATGCACCGGTAGGTTGGCAGTTGGTAACCCCATATGGTGTTTGCGGATCCATATCGTTCAGTTGGCCGCCAGTCAGGATCGCCACATGGTTATCGTTGATGTCATATGGATTGTTCTGAAACGTATCGAACTCAACCGCCACACTGGGCATGATACCGCCGGTGTACGGGGGGCAGTTTGAACCGGAACCCGCGTAACCCAAGCACCCGCCGTTCCCACCCAGCGCGGTAGGTCCCTCCGTTTGGAGCACGAAGGTCATCCCATCAGACGCCTGGAAGTTTGCGTCCGTCATCTGGAACTGGAAAAAGTAACTGAATGTGTTCCCGGTGTGGAATGCGATGGGCTTTGAAAGAAAGGCCGAGCCGGCCTGGCCCGTCTGGTTAGGCGTCAGCCGCAGCCGGTAACCTCCTCCGTCCGGCAACTTCTCGATGATTGCGGACCCGTTAAGCGTCCACCCTGGGACGCTCGTGGTCACCTGCGCGGCCGAACTGGCGGCCCACAAAAGCATCGCTGCAACAGCGCTTACTGAACACATTCTTGCATGTCCCTGCGGGCCTGGAGACCCTCCGCAGACCTGGAGGTCTGCCCCACGGCTTGGCTTCTTCCGCATGCTGCTAGAACATCAAGTGTAGCGCGACTTGTAAGATGCGCGGCGACGCCGTGCTGGTGATCTGGCCGAAGGTCAGATCCGAAATACTCGTATCCGGGTTCGAAAACTGCGTGTGGTTGAAAACGTTGAACGCGTCACCGCGCAGTTCGAGCGTGGCGCTCTCGCGGATCTTGAATTTCTTGGTAATGGCGATGTCCACGTTGGTCGCGCCGGGACCGCGGAACGCGTTGCGCCCCAGCGTGCCGTAAGTATACCCGGGAAGCTGGGAGGCGTCCTGCTGCGCAATGGAATCCAGGTTCAGCAGGCGCGTGTTCGAGAAATTGTTCGGATTGAAATAGTAGTTTCCGGAATTGCCGTTGATGCTCTGATACGTCTGGGGATTCATGATGCCCGCCGAGCTGCCGACCAGGTCCGCATGCACCGCGCCGGCGTCGCCCGCGCCGGAAGGCCCGGGGTCCGTGGGCGTGGTCTGAAGACCCGCAAAGACATCCAAAGGAAACCCAGTGTGCCAGGTAACGATGGGATAGAGACTCCATCCGGAAGTGAGCACCTTGGGGCCGCTTCTCCATAGGTCATCGAAAGGCAGATCCCAGCCGCCCGACAAGACCAGCGCGTTGCGCACGTCGGTATCGCCGGAGCCGTAGAACTCGTCGTGGTTATAGTACGGAACGCCGCTGTTGCGTTCGCGGAATCCGGAAACGTTGTCCAGTTCGTGCGCCCAGGTGTAGCCCAAGGTGAAGAAGCTGGATCCCCAGCCGTGCATGCTGCTGAAGGTTCTCCGCAGGTTAACCGTCATGCCGTTATAGTTGGCATGCGTCACGTTCTGAAATTCTTCCAGGTAGCTGAAATCGGTGTTCAGGCGAGTGTTGGTGCCCAGCGGAAACGGGTTGACGTCCACCAGTCCGGTCAGGCCATGTGCCTGGTACCCCAGGTAGGAAACTTCCAGGAACATACTTCCGGCCAGCTGTTGCTGGAGCGAAACATTGTACTGGAGGACGTAGGGAGTGCGCAGGTGCGGGTCGACGAAGAACACGCCGGCGCCGCCGAAGGGTACATACCCAGCGTTCGCAAAGTTGAGGTCGCTGGCGGGCGGTTTAGAGGGAAACGGATTGGGAGCGCCCGAGTCCCCATAGGGGTCCGACAGCCCCGTGCCCGGGCTGGTACCATTCGTCCCTGGAGGGAAAAGATACGCGTAGCCGAAGAAGGGCGGCTGCCCGTTGAATTGCAGATTGTCTTCGCCCTTCAGGATGTCGTAGAAGACGCCAAAGCCGCTGCGCAGGCTGGTCTTGCCATTTCCGAAAACGTCCCAAGCCACGCCGGCGCGCGGCCCCCAGTCCCGGCGATCGGGGAAATTAGAACCCCGCGGTGCACCGGCATCGCCGGGAAACACCAGTCCCTCCGGCGCATCCGGGAAACGCGTCGACTGCAAGCCCGGAATGTAGGAGAACGACCGCCCCTGCGTGTCGTACTTCGGCTGTGAGTACTCATAGCGCATGCCCAGCGTCAGCGTCAGGTGCCGGGATGCCTTCCAGGTGTCCTGCGCGTAACCCGCGTATTGGTCCGAGCGAATGTTGGAAGGCGCCTTGCCATACTCCAGGAAATCGTCGGGTAAACCCAGCAGGAAATCCGCCAGATCGAACCCGGAGCCGACGCCCGTGCTCGGGCCGTAGAAATCGAACGCCCCATCTACAAAGAAATCGTACACAGTGTTGTTCTGATATGGAGAAAAGTAGAAACCGAATTTCCAGCTATGCCGACCGCGGGTCCAGGACAGGTTGTCATAGAAGGCGTAAGTGTTGTCAACTTCCCGCGTAGGACCCTGATAACTGTAGCCCACCGTCATCCCGGTTCCGTCGAAGAACAGAATGGGCGGCCCGGTATTTTGGTCGGGCGTAATATTGATGCCAAGCTGGCTGGCATCGGGCTGCTTGTTCGCGGGGACAGCCTGCGTGTGGTCCAGCCGTTGCGCGGTTACCCGCAGTTCGTTCAACAGGGCGGGCGTGAACGTATGGGTGTAAGCCAGCGTGCCGGAGAATGTGTCGTTTCCGCTGGTGACCGGGAAGCCGGGCACGTTGTTTGCCGTGAACGGAGAGTATTGCGGATACAGCTGGTGCGTGAAGGTAAAGGTGAACAGGTCGCGGGAGGTGATGTTGTAGTCTAATTTGCCGAGATATTCATTGTAGTTGGCGATGGCCGGCGCCTGCGGAAACAGGAATCCGGAGGACGTAATGGGTATCAGGTTGTTGGCGAAATAAGCCTTGGCCACCGGCGAGATACTGTTGGGATCGATGATGCCCTGCCCAGCCAGATTCGGATCGGGCTGGTAGTACGGGTTAGCGGCCAGAAATGCGGCTACTTGGGCCTGCCCCGGACTGCCGGAGAAGTTACCCTGCGCTTCGGCCGGCGTGTAGACGGTGGTCTCGCTCAGGGCGTCTAAAGATGTCTGCCGCTGGCCCTCATACGAAAAGAAGAAGAAGACCTTGTTGCGGCCGTTCACGATTTTAGGAATGACGATGGGACCGCCGATGGTACCGCCGAACTGGTTGCGCTTCAGGACGCCGACCGGCAGGCCCTGCTCGTTATTGAAAAAGCTATTGGCGTCGAAATCCGTATTGCGCACATAGTCGTACAGCGTGCCGTGCAGCGAGTTCGTGCCGCTTTTCGTCACGATACTAACGATGCCGCCCGCGTTGCGCCCGTATTCCGCGGTGTAGTTGTTTTCGATAACTTTGAACTCCGCCACCGCGTCCGGATTCGGGTTGGCGACCACGGCATTGCCGAGTAAGCTGTTGTTGTTGCCGCCATCGAGCAGATAAGTGACCGAATCCGTGCGCTGCCCGCCGATGCTGTACGATCCCTGGGCGCCTGAGTCGGGGTTCGTGGGGGTGATGCCGGGCTGCGTCTTCAACAGGTCCAGGGTGTTCCGTCCGTTCAACGGCAGTTCCTGAATGGCCAGGCCGGTTACCGTGGCGGAGATGGTGGCGCTTTCGGTGTCGATCAGGCTGGCGGTGCTTTCCACCACCACCGTGTCGCTCAACTTTCCGACCTGAAGCTGGATATCGACACGCATGTTCTGGTTGATTTCCAGGGGGTTCTGCGGCACCATCTCCACGTTTTCGAATCCGCTGGCGGTGGCTCTGATTTTGTACTTGCCGATCGGCAGCAGCAGGGCCTGGTAGATGCCCGACGAATCCGTTCTGGTTTCCTTGGTGAAGTTGGTCCCCAGGTTGGTGACGGTCACATTGGCATTCGCCACGACCGCCCCGGACGGGTCCGTAACCACCCCGGTAATCTTGCCCGTGGCATCTTGCGCCAGCAGGCCCGCCGGGAGCAGAATGGCCCCCAGCATGGATGCACGTATAGCTCGAACGGCGTTAATCATGTATCCCCCCGAACTGCATCTGCAAAATTTGAGGTAGCTTAGCACGGCTCAGGATGAAGTCGCAAGCCCTGCGGCGCGGGAGTGCAAGCATGGGCCTGCGCACCTGCAGGCCTGGCGCGATCCAACGTTTAACGGAACTTCGGCAGAGGTCACGGTGTTCTTACTGCGTAGCGTATAAATTGAAAACACCGGAGGGATTATTGCCATGCACACCTGCTTCTCAGCCCCGAAGGGGTCACTGTGGGCCTCGGGGCTCGCTGCCGGACTGAGGTCGCTATTGATAGTTGTTCTATTTCAAAATCTCGGCCTTCTCGCCGAAGACAGCCACTCCACAACGGCTCCATGCCAGGTGCAAGTCGTTTCGAACGAAGTTATCGTGTCCGCGACGGAGTGGTATGAGGTAGGTCATCATGTCCTGCCGCCAGGTGTCGTTGAAAACCCTAACCAATGGCCGTTCTTTGCCTGGAGCGACACGCCGTTAGGCGTAGCGCGCACCCGCGATGGAACGTGTTATCTTTTCTTTGGCAGCGATGGAGGCAACCATCCCTTTGACGCCCATTTGACTGAGCGGGCAGGTTCCATAACGGTCTCGCGAGGGACATTAGATCACCCTTTGGGCCAACCTGCGGGAGATCCTAACCCGCCGCCCAGCGAGTTCCTATTGCCCACGAGCGCCAATCTGCCGGCCAGCATGGATTATGTCGGAGGCGGACCAGTATACCGCGTACCAAACGGAGAACCTGGCGCGGGAAATCTGCTCATCGTCTATCATGCGGAGCGATCCGCCAACCCCTTTTGGTCCTGGCTCGGTCTGGCGAAGTCGACGGACGAGGGGGCCACGTGGCAAGACCTCGGATTAATTATCAGCGGTCCGCAGCCCTATAATTCACAGGGTGCCCTCGACATTGGAGACGGAAACCTTGTGGTAGCCGCCGATCGAACCACGTTGCAAGAGTATTTTTACATTTATTTCCCCGAACATTGTTGGATTAACAGCACCACAGTCTGCAGCGGCTTCACTTATCTATCCGTGGCGAGAGCGCCTTATGAAGAGCTACTCACTGCAGCATTTCCGGGGAACTTGACAACCGTCCCTTCATTATTCCGCAAGTATTATGACGGACAATGGGATCAGCCCGGCATGGGGGGAAAGTCCAGCGAACTCTTTCCGGCCGTGACGGGTGAAACCGATGGAGATCCCCAAGTAGTGTGGAGTGCGTATCGAAACCGCTTTGTGGCGATCATGGATAACAGCCAGTATATTGCCTATGGTGAATCCACAGACGGCCTGCAATGGCCCCCGATGCAAGTAATACTCGGAACAAACCCCGAAACACCCGTGTATGGTTATGGCAACGCAGTAGGTTTAGGGGCCGATCCAGGTATTCTCGGCGACACTTTCTATAGCTATTATACTGACTGGCCCACTGGTCAATCCTGGAATCCAGCGACTATAAACAGGCTCACCATCAAATATTTGCCATGCGATGTGCACTAGCGGGCGATGCGCTGCTTCTACGCATGGTGATACACTCCACGCTGGAATGGCCGACGACAAGCTGAGGCTCGAGATCCGTGCTGGGGCGCGCCCTGGCGAGAAAGTCATGGTGTTGCAGGGAGTCTTGAATGCCGAGACCGCGTTTCAATTTCGCGATTCCGTACGCCAGAATGAGTCCGCGACGCTGGTGGTTGATATGAGCGGGGTCCGATACGTGGACTCCAGCGGTCTCGGTGTCCTCATCGGAGCGTACACATCATTCGAGAGAAATTGCAGGCGACTGCTGCTCGCCGGTGTTAACGATCGGATCTGGGAGCTGTTTCGCATTTGCAAGATCCAGGGCGTCTTTACGCGATACGGGTCGGTTGCCGACGCGGAGCGGACCATGGCGATATAGGCGTAGCGATTGGCACCGGCTATTGGTCCGGCCGGCTCCTGGTCAATGGCTTGACGGGCCGCACCTCAACGCCTCCCAGGCGCACTGACGGGATCTTCGAGGCCAATTGAATGGCCTCATTCAGATCTTTAGCCTCGATTAAAATGAAGCCGCCGATCTGTTCCTTGGTCTCGGCGAAAGGCCCGTCCGTGACGGCCACTTTGCCGCCGCGAAGCCGCACTGTTTTTGCCGCGTGAACGGATTCGAGCGCCTGCGCCGCTAAGAAGTGGCCGCCCTTCCGAAGAATGTCGTCATAGCCCAGATTTTCATCATCCAAGGCCTGCGAGTCGCTCTGGGACATTGCGTTCAGCTTTTTCTCGTTACAGAAAACCATGCACAAGTATTTCATTGCTCTCCCACCCTGGCTCGTAAGATAGTCGTTCGGGACAGGCCAAAATGAACAATCGATCTTGAAATTTAATGGAGGCTTGTTAGTATGGTGTCGTGTTCCTTCACAGAAGCTTGACTCGCACTGCCTTCCTGGCCGGAGCTTGCACGGCCTTAGCCGCGCTGGCGCAGACGGGGCAAACCGCCGCGATGCTCAGCCAAATCGCCGGCGCGGGGCAGCTTTCCAATCTCCGCTGGCCGGATTTTTCAGATTATCGTCTACACGTTCAGAATTTCTATCAACCGGCCGGCTACGCGCTCGCCTGGGTCCACGGGGGCCAACCGTCTCCGCAAGCGCTCAGCATAATCGCCGTCCTGCAACAGGCCGCCAACAAAGGGCTGGATGCGGAAGACTATGACGGTTCGCGCTGGGCTGCGCGGGTGGCCCATTTGCCCGCCGCATCCGAAACCGAACTGGCGCAATTCGACGCGGCGCTTACGGTCTGCACCATGCGCTACATCTCAGATCTGCACATCGGCAAGGTGAATCCCAAGTACTTTCACTTCGGTCTCGATGTAGAACACAAGAAATACAGTTTGCCGGACTTTCTGCGGCAGCGCCTGGTGGATGCGCCGGACCCCAGGACGGTTTTGGAAACGGTGGAACCGCCGTTTCCGGGCTACCAGCGGACCCAGGCGATGCTGGTGCGGTATCTGGACCTCGCGCGACAGGATGGGGGAGAGCCCTTGCCACTACCGGCGAAGACACTGGTTCCCGGCAGTCCCTATCCCGGCGTGCCGCGCTTGACGACACTGCTGCGCCTGGTGGGCGACCTGCCACAGGACGCTACCGCCGATGCCAACACGTATTCGGGGCCCCTCGTGGATGCCGTGAAGCGCTTCCAGCGCCGGCACGGATTACAGCCCGACGGCCGGCTTGACGCGCAAACCCTGAAGTCCCTCAATACGCCTTTAAGCTTCCGGGTGCGCCAGATGCAGCTCACGCTGGAGCGTTGGCGTTGGCTGCCGCATGATTTCGAGCAGCCGCCCATCATCGTCAACATTCCCGAGTTTCACTTGCGGGCCTACAGCACGAATCAGGAAGGACCCGTCGCGCTCGAAATGAATGTGATTGTGGGCAAGGCCTACGGACACAAGACGCCTATATTTGCCGAAACCATGCAATATGCCGTGCTGCGTCCGTACTGGAACGTGCCGCCCAGCATCCAGCGGTCGGAGATCGTACCGGCCATTCAGAAAGATCGTGATTATATTGCGAAAAAGGGGTTTGAAGTCACAACGCATGCCGGGGAAGTAGTTACATCCGGGACCATCAGCGATGATGTGCTGGCGCGCCTGCGCGCGGGAACGGTGGAAGTGAGGCAAAAGCCGGGACCGTCCAATTCACTCGGCCTGGTGAAGCTGATCTTTCCAAACAACTACAACGTCTATCTGCACAGCACCCCCGCGCCGGAGCTTTTCTCGCGTTCGCGGCGCGACTTCAGCCACGGTTGTATCCGCCTGGAGAAGCCGGATGAAATGACGGCATGGGTGCTGCGGAATAATCCGGGATGGAATCTCGAACGCGTCCGCGAAGCCATGAAAAGCGGCAAGGACAACCAGCGTGTCAACCTGGCTAAACCGATTCCTGTGCTCATTCTATATGGCACGGCGATCGTGGATGAGGCGGGCGCGGCGTACTTTCTCGACGATATCTACGGACTGGACGCCGATCTGGAGAAGGTGCTGGCCAAGGGCTACCCGTACCCTGGGTAGGCTGCGCAGGCAGGAGGGTTGCGCGTGCTCTTACCAGCGGCGCACGCGACCTACATCCACATGGACAAAATCCGACTTCGCGTAGTATCCCACGCCGCCGCGACGCAAGGCCAGTGCCGCATCGCGCAGTTGCGCAGTGCGGACTCCCGGCACTCGGATATCGATCGCCTTGGCCTGCATATGTAAGCTGTGCAGAGCCACGCCGTCGCTATGATGGCGCAGGAATTCGTTGCTCCAGGGCGTGCGATAGCCGCAAACGACGTTGATTTCGGCATTCGGCCGGCCCACGGCAGCCGTCAGATCGTGAAGCAGATCGAATACCTGCGGGTCATACGGGTGAACCTCCCCGGTACGGTGGTCGCGCAGGTAGTAGTTGAGCTTCGCGAGAGCCTCGGGAAGATAGCGGTCATCCCGGCGATAGACGATGTCCAGCCGCTCGCCAGTGTGCGTATGAAAAAAACGCACCCGATACTCGCGCGCCGCGGGTGCGCTGGCAACAGTTGCGCCCGCCGGCAGACTGACAAAACAAACCAGAGCCGCCAAGGCCCCTTTTAGAGTTACGATCATTCAGTGACTTTACTTTAAGGATAGCAGATAGCCGCCGGTGGGCGACTGGCGCCGGAGGCGTGCAATCGGGAGCTATGCATCAATGGCCTACTTGACACCACGAATTCCCGCATTAGTGATGTGCATGCTTGCCGGCCTGTTACTAGCGGCGACCGGATTCGCGGACGATTACCCGCGCCCGGCCGGCTTCGTGAATGACTTCACGCAGCAGCTTCCTGTGGCGACGGTGCAGGCGCTGGAGACAAGGGTGCGCGCGTATGAGCGCGCGACGGGGAACGAAATTGCCGTGGCAGTAGTGCCGTCGTTGAACGGGATGCTGGTGGACGATTATGCGCGGGGGCTGTTTCACGCGTGGGGCGTGGGAAAGTCCGGAGTGAACAACGGCGTGCTGTTTGTGTGGGCTCCGAAGGAGCGGCGGATCCGGATCGAGGTGGGAACCGGGCTCGAAGGTGTGCTGACGGACGTGACGGCGGGACGGATCGTGACGCGAGTGAGGGACCTGTTTCGCGGCGGGCGCTATGCGGCCGGCGTGAACGCGGCGGTGGATGGAATCATCGGAGTGCTCGGAACAGGCCAGGCTGGCGGGACACCGGTACCGGATCAGCACACCTTTGTGGAACGTAATTCGGCGGATGAACTGGAACGGCAGCGCCAGGCGGAAGATCTGCGCCGGCAGGCAGAAGCGCGGCGGCAGCAGGAAGAAGACGCGGCTCGCGCGGCTTCGGCGCGCATGCGGATCATCGATTCTGCGGTGGTCGCGGTGCTCGTGCTGGGCCTCTACCTGCTGTACCGCCGCTGGCGCGCGGCGGGCTGGCAGGAGGAATTGCCGGGCGAGTTGACTGCGGCAGCCCAGGCGTTGGAGGCGGCCGACCAGAAGCGGGCGCAGGCGCAGGCGGCGTTGGCGGATTTGCGCAAGGAGGCGCCCGCGCAAATCTGCCAGCAGTTTGATGCGGCGCCGGGTTCGCCGCCGGATGAACTGGGGCAGCAACGGTCTGACTTCGAGAAGCTGCGGTTCTTGCCGCAGGGGACTTACGCGGAACTGAAAGCGGCACACGAAGGGCTGCTTCACTGGCGGGAGCGGATGGCGATTACAGTGAAGGGCTTCGACGAAGTGCAAGGCACGCTGAATTCTTTCCGGGTGCAACGTGAGGAGGCGCAGGGGCTGCTGGTATCCGTCAGCGCGAGGCTGGTGCGGATGGAGGCGGAGGGCCCGCGGGGACCGGCCGAGGGACTGCTGCGCGCGGCATCGGAGACATACGGCCAAGCGGTGCAGAAAAGCCAGGAGCAGCCGGCGAACTGGCTGCTGGTTTACGATCTATTGGCGGATGTGTCGGTGTGCCTGGATCGAATTGAGAATCCGGCGCTGGGGACGGCCTATCGGCCTGTGCGGTCTTGGGGCGGGGACATCGATTCGCCGGCGGCTGATTTGCTGGCGACGATGTATGCATCGCGGGCGGCTGCATCATGGTCGGGGGGGTCGGAGGGGTCGGGGGGCGCGTTCGTAAGTGCCGGGTCGGGTGGGGACGATTCCGGGGGCTTCAGTGGGGGCGGGGATTCCGGCGGATCTGGGGGTGGAGACTCGGGTGGCGACTCTGGCGGTGGCGGAGATTCCGGGGGATCCGGGGGTGGAGACTCGGGTGGCGGCGGGGCCAGTTCGGACTACTGAGCCCGACGAAAACGACACTGCCGCCACTTACCGCAAATGGGCCTGGCCTACTCCTGGCGAAGCACGGCATTCGGGTCGAGGCGCGACGCACGCAACGCCGGGGCATAGGCGCCCAGCGCCGCCGCAGCTACCAGCCCGGCTGTCACCAGCGCCACGAAAGGCAAATTGAACCCCGGCACACCCACCGCTGCGCTGACCCCCTTGCTCGCCAACCAGCAAAGCAGCAGACCGACCGACACTCCGGCGGCGGCCAGCACCATGCCCTGCTTCATGACCATCCCCAGCACTCCGGAGCGGCCCGCGCCAATCGCCATGCGGATTCCGATCTCCCGCGACCGCAGGCTGACCGAGTACGACATCAGACCGTAGAGGCCCACCATCGCCAGAATCAGCCCGAGCAGCCCCATTCCTCCGATGGCTTCTGTCAGGATTCCGAGGGTCTTGGTGGCGCGCTGGTCGAAGACTTCCTCCATGGTGCGGACACCGTACATCGGCTGGCCGGCATCCAGCGAGCGGACGATTTCGCGCAGCGGTCCGGTCGCGGTACTGGAAGGGCCGGCGGTTTCAACCAGGATGGTGAGGGACTGCTGCGGGTTTTGGGAAAGCGGTCTATAAAGGTATTCAACGGCCGGCTCGACCAGGAAGAAGTATCTGCTCTGCCGGGCAACGCCCACGATCTCCAGCATCTGGTCTTTGTCGCCTTTCAGCCGCAGCCGTTTGCCGATGGGACTCTGGTTGGGATAATATTTGCGCGCCAACCGCTCATTCACAATCGCCACCGGCCGGGAGTCGGCGCGGTCCGTCACCTGGAACGCACGGCCTTCGACGATCGGCACATTGAGCGTGTCGAAGTAATCGTCGCTCACGGTGTTCGAAATCACGCTGACTGCTTCGGTCCCGGGCGGCAGCTTGACGCCCTCCGGAATCAGCCGGCTGTTGTCGCCTCCCGGCAGCATCGGCACCGCTTGTGTGAGGGCCGCGGACTTCACGCCCGGGAGACTGCGCGCCCTCTCCAGCAGCGGCTTAAAGAATGCCTTGGCCTGGTCCGGCGTGTACCGCGCCAGTGTTGTATCGAAGCTGGCCATCAGCAGATGGCTGGTGCGGAAACCGGCGGGCCGGGAAATCGCAATCGATGCGCCGCGGTATGCCTGCGTGGCGAAGACCAGGAGCAGGAGGGCTCCGGCAACCTGCGCAATCACCAACGTGTTTCTTCCCAGGAGACGCCGGCGCTTGCCATCGTCCGACTTTCCGGACTTCAACGCCGGCACCAGGTCGGGATGGCTACTCTGCAACGCCGGCGCCAACCCAAACACCAGGGCACTGGCCACCGAGGCCAGTATGGTGAACAGCAGCACCCGCGGGTCCAGCCGGACGTCTATCACCACGGGAATGTCGGCCGGTATTTTGATCTGCCCAAACAGATCCACGCCGGCTTTTGCCACCAGCAGCCCCAACGCTCCGCCGAGCGCCGCGATCACCACGCTCTCCGTCAACAGTTGCCGGACCAGGCGGCCCCGGCCCGCCCCAATAGCCAGCCGGACGGCGATCTCGCGCGAGCGCGCC
The DNA here is from genome assembly GCA_963756605.1 of Bryobacterales bacterium. GTDB lineage: Bacteria > Acidobacteriota > Terriglobia > Bryobacterales > Bryobacteraceae > Bog-159. The sequence goes on from CAVWOT010000004.1 coordinate 94,655, forward strand.
CGCGCGCGGCTCAACAGAATATTCATCACGTTGGCACAGGCGATCAACAAAACTACGCCGGCCATCGCTAACAGGAAGAACACCAGCATGGCGTCGAACATATCCTGCTTGAGCCTGGCTTGGACATCGGTATCGACTACCATGGAGCAAGTGAGATTCGTCGCTGGGTAAGCCTTGGCGAGTTGCTGCGAGACGACCCTGGCCTCGGCTGCGGCCTGGGCCACGCTAACGCCAGGTTTCAGCCGCCCGTAGACGGTCATGCCGCGGTTGTCGCGCTTCTCGAGCATGTTTTGCTGCGGGTCGGCCTGCAGGCGAGGCCCCATGGCGAGGGGGACAAAGAGCGCGGAGCGAACCAGTCCGTTAGACCCGGTGAACGGCTCCGGCGCCACTCCGATCACCGTGAAGGCGACGTTGTTCAGGAAAATGGTCCGCCCTACGACGCCGGGATCCGAGTCGAAATCCGTGCGCCACAATTCGTAGCCCAGCACCACCACCGCGTCGCGGCCCGGCACCGTGCCTTCGTCCGGCCGGAAAGCCCGCCCCAATTTGAGAGGCACCTCCAGCACGCTGAAGAAATCGGCGCTTACCATCTCGCCAAATTTCATCCGCGGCAGCGCGCCTTTTTCGGTTGCGAATCCGAACTGCGAGTATTGGGAAGCCGTGAGACCGGTAAAGGATTTGTTCCGGTCGCGGAGGTCCTTGAAATCCGGATAGGACAGCCCGGAGTACTGGGCGATCCCAGCCACAGCCTCGCCCCGCATTTGCGCCTGAACCACGATCAGCTCTGAACCATGCGGGACCGGCAGCGGGCGCAGCAGCAGCGCATCGGCCAGGCTGAACATGGCCGAGTTGGCGCCGATTCCCAACGCCAGCGAAATGATGGCCACCAGCGCGAACCCGGGGCTCTTCCGCAGAGTGCGCAAGGCGTACCGAAGGTCATAGAGCATGCATTGTGAAAAGCACGCCGGCTGCCGGAGGGACGCAACGCGTATCCTTTAGCAAATGCAACACGGACTTGAAGAACGCAACGGGCCGCCGTCCGCTTTTGGGACACGAGGCTTCGCTGGCGGACGCCTCGCTGGAGCCGTACTGCCTGTTCTGAGCTTCCGCAACGATCCGAGGATGCTCACGGCTACCTGGGTTGGTCTCGGGCGGACCCGCTGGGGGAGTTCGGTCACCACGTTCAGTGTGATCACCTGCAGGCATTGGAACATACTTAATATCGGCGCCGGCCGTGGCGGGTAGTAGTAGGTCGAGCGCGCCAGGCCGAGGAGTTCGCACATAAGGCCAGCTCTGCTCCGCCCCGGCCTACTTGGGCATACCCGGAGCGCCGAACCGCGCGGCGCAGCCGGGGAAAAAGCGGCGTTCACTTGCCTGGAGTTGCAGGGTCGTAGAACGTGCGGATCACGCCCATACGGTCTGGTGAGCTAGACTGGAATCGAGATGCCACAGCGAGCCTACAACACGGAAACTGGAGCGGATCAGGTGCGACTTCCGGCGGGCCTTGTCCTCAAACCGCCAGTGAGCCTGGAAGATCTAAAGACCGATACCGAATATGACCCGGAAGGGGCCGAGGAATTCGTGGCGCTGATCCGGGCGCTTCGCAAGGAAGGCTCTCGGCCTGTCGCGCTTTGATGAACTCCACAACGCCGGTAGTGGTCGATACCGATGTCGTTTCTTTTCTGTTCAAGGCTCATTCCCTTGCTCCTGCCTATCAAGCCATTCTTGCCGGCAGGTCGTTGGCCATTTCGCTAATCACGCTGGCCGAAATCGAGTACGGCATGGAGGCAAAGAACTGGGGCGCCAGCCGGCGCGATCTCATGCGCCGCTTTCTCGCGCGCTTTACGCCGCTGCTGCCGGACACCGAAACCGCCCGCGCGTGGGCGCGGATCAAGTGCGGTTGTCAGAAGAAGGGCAAATCAATCTCATTTGCCGATGCCTGGATCGCAGCCGCAGCCGTACAGTTGAATATTCCCCTCGCCACCCACAACGCGAGCGATTACGCAACCGTAGAGAACTTGGTACTTCTCACGGCCGCGATAACGCCCTGACAGCAGCCTCATCGTTTCCTATGGCAGGCTGGTGATCGCCCCGAAAGTGTCCAGGACGGGAAGGGCGAAACATTCGACACGGCAGAACCGATAACGCCCGCGGTAAATTCCCATGACTCCACGGGTGCAAGCGATTTTGAATATGCACCCTTCCAAAACGGCTGGTGGCGCAGTGGGTGATAGACGCCCGTTACGACACCAAATATATGATGCTATGCGAGCTAGATGGTGCGCCCGGAGGGACTCGAACCCCCGGCCTACTGGTTCGAAGCCAGCCGCTCTATCCAGCTGAGCTACGGGCGCACTGGAAACGATTTTACCGCGAACAGACCACCAACAAATACCGTCCATCCGGGCTGGGGACCTGTTCCAGAACGCGCAGGCCGCCGCGTTCGGCCAGCAGCTCGTGCAGGGCTTCCGTAGTGAACCTGTAGCCGAAGTTCAAATTGATGTGCTCGCCGCGCTCGACCAGCACTTCCCTGCCCGGAGTCGCAATACGCAGGTCGCGGTCCGGCCGGAAATACGCGGCCATCACATGCAATCCCGCGACGCTGTTATCGGTTTTGTGTTCGAAGCGCACTTCGCCATCGTCGGCGGAGACGCCCAGGGCAGCCAGCGGAGCGAACGTAAACGGCTGGAGTGAGTCGATACGCGGCGCGCTGCCATTGGTCTGGTAAATCTCGGCGTCCAGGATCAGGCGGTCGTCGCCATGCAGGCATTGCGCCAGTTGCTTGATGTAATCGAGCGGATCGAAGCCGCCCAGCGTGTTGCCGGACATCAGCAGCAATTTGGGCGATTCGGCAGCGTCGCTGGCGAAGACCAGGTGCATGGGGCTGGAAATATCCGCCTTGATCCCGCTGGTCTCGATGTCCATATCCTCCGCGCCGGCGCACGCCATCTCGAGCAGCGTCTGGCTGGCATCCACGGGATAATATTTCAATTCGCGGCCGGCGTATTGGATTACATCGAGCAACAGGCGATCGGTGCCGCCGTCGCCTGCGCCAAAGCTGATTATTGGCAGCCGATCCGGGAACGGCTCCAGCAGCCACTTGGTCTTCGCCGCGAGTTCCTTCCAGCAACGGCGCAAGCCGGCGAATGAAGGGTCGGCCGCACGCTCCAGCCAGGCGCGCGCCGGGAGCGGGCCCCAATAGAAGAATTTCTCGGGAAGATCGCGCGCCTCAACGGCCTCGGTAAGCTCTTGGATGATCTCCGCTTCCGTCAGGACGACTTCAATTTTCATGGGTCAATTTCACTATAAACCCATGATCTGAATTCCCGCATCGACGAAGATCGTATTGGCAGTGACACCGCGGCCCAAGTCGCTAGCCAGGAACACGGCCGCGTCGGCGACTTCGGCGGGATCGGTATTGCGGCGCAGAGGAGAGCGCTGCGCGACGTAATCGAGGATGCTGGTGAAGTCCTTAATGGCGCGCGCCGAAGCCGTTTTTACCGGACCCGCGGAGATGGCATTGACGCGGATACGCTGGGGCCCCAGATCGCTGGCCAGATAGCGCACGCATGCTTCAAGCGAAGCCTTAGCCACACCCATGGCGTTGTAGTTGGGAACGACGCGAGTGGAGCCGAGATAGGTAAGCGTCATCAGCGCGCCGCCGGCCGTCATCACGGGGGCCGTGGCGCGGGCTACAGCCACTAGCGAAAATGAGCTGACCTCCTGCGCCAGCAGGAAACCTGCGCGCCCGGTCTCGACGAATGGGCGCGAGAGGTCCTCGCGATTGGCGAAGGCCAGGCTATGAACCACTGCATCCAGCGGGCGGCCCAGAGCGCGCAGCGACTCGGTCAACGCCAGCAGGTCTTCCTCTTTGGTTACGTCACAGGGCCAGATACCCGCTACGGGCATCCCTTGCGATAATTCTTCGATGGCCATCTTCTGGCGGTCGCCCAAATAAGTGAGCGCCAGGGTGGCGCCTTCGCGCCAGAAAGCCTGTGCGATGGCGTATGCCAGGCTCCATTTGTTTGCGATTCCGAGGATAAGGGCTAGTTTGCCCTCGAGCAGGTTTGGCATGATTTATTATGAGGCGGCCTGCGGGGCCGCCGGCAGGCTGAGAGCCTGCCCCACAATTCTATCGTAACTGCATAGGCCTGCCGCCTTCATTTTTACTGCGCTGGGCGGCATCCATGAAAGCGAAGATTTCGAGGGTATCCCGGTTGGGCACGGGCGGCTCCCCGGTTTCGAAGAACTTCATTATCTCCACCACCAGGGGGCGATAGCTGTCGGCCGGCCGCGAGGGGCTCTCGACGATCTGCTTGGGGCGAAAGACCACCGCGCCATAGTCGCTGTAGGGGCGCAGCGCGCGCACCGTGCCGATACGGCCGTCTTTCCAGCGGCCCACCAGGACATCGGCATTTGGTGCGAACGTGCGGCTCACTTCTTCGCATCCTGGGCCCATCAGCGTGTAGAGCAGCTCGATGGGGTGAATGGCATACCACGCGAGGTCGAGCTGGTGGTGCGGCTCGAGCGGCCCCGGACCCCAGGTTTCCACACCCGTGGCATCCGCGAACTTCATGGTTGCGGCGATTTCGCCGAAGCGCAGGCTGGAGGAACTGAACCACGGCACACGTGCCGCGGCGGCCAGCCGCGCGATCTCGCGCGCATCCTCCAGCGTGGCAGCCAGCGGCTTGTCGATGAACAGCGGCTTATGCGCCGCGATCACGGGACGCGCCTGCTCCAGATGGACCCGGCCATCCACGCTTTCGAGCAGCACGGCGTCTACATTGCGGCAAAGCTCCGCGATGCTGCCATAGAACCGCACATTCCACCTGGTGCGTAATTCGTCCGCATATTTATCCACGCGCGAGGCGCTCGATTCAATGTCCGGGCTGCCCCCTTTGTACGCAGCTACCACTTGGCCGCCGGGCACATGGTCGGGGGAAGATTCGTCGTTCAGGATTGCGGTAAACGCGGTTGCGTGCGAGGTGTCCGTGCCCACGATGCCCAGACGAAGAGCCGCGGCAGCGGGGATAGAGAGCAAAAATAAGATGACGGTTAGCTTCACTTCCGGCATTGTACACTGAAAGCGCAGCCGGGCGGCCTGCGGTACCGCTCCCTGACGGTCGCGGCTCGGTAGCGCGACGGTCGCGGCTCCGTAACGCATGGATCTGACTACTTCGCTCACTTACATCAAAGGCGTGGGACCCGGGCGCGCAGCCATGCTGGAGGCCAAGGGTATGCGCACGGTGGAGGACCTGCTGGCCTACGTTCCATTTCGGTACGAGGACCGCAGCAATCTGAAAGCGCTGGATCAACTGGCGCCCGGTGAGATGGCCACCGTGATCGCCGAGGTGCGCTCGGCAAGTCTCTCGGGTTTCAAGCGGCGCAACCTGGGGCTGTTCGAGGCTTCATTCACGGACCGCTCGCGGGGCATCCTGGTGGGCAAATGGTTTCACGGCGGCTATCTGGCCAACGTGTTTGCGCCGGGCCAGAAAGTGGCGCTCTACGGCAAGGTGGAGTACGACAGCTTCACCGGCCAGCTGCAGATGCTGCATCCGGAGTACGAGATCCTGACCGATGAGGACGACATGGCGGAAGCCGCACTGCACGTGGGCCGGGTGGTGCCGGTTTATGAAGCCGTGGCGAAGATCAGCACGCGCTTGCTGCGGGCGCTGTTCAATCGTGTGCTGCAGGAGCTGCCGCCGGTAGAGGATCAACTGCCGGAGGAAGTGCGACTGCGCTTGAAACTGCCGGACCGATGGACCGCCATCAAGCAAACGCATTTCCCGCCGCAGGACGTAGATATGCGCCTGCTGAATGCGTTCCGCTCGCAGGCTCAGTTCCGGCTGATCTTCGAAGAATTCTTCTGGCTGGAATGCGGCGTGGCGCTGAAACGCACCAAGGCCCGCACGATGCCGGGCATATCTTTCGAGCTGACCGAGCGCGTGCGGGAAAAGGTGAAGGCCATGCTGCCGTTCAAACCGACGGGCGCGCAGAAGCGCGTGCTGGGCGAGATCGCGCAGGATATGAAAGCGCCGCGACCGATGAACCGGCTGCTGCAAGGTGATGTGGGCAGCGGCAAGACCATCGTGGCAGCTGAAGCGGCGGTGATCGCGATCGAGAATGGATATCAAGTGGCGGTGCTGGCGCCTACCGAAATCCTGGCGGCGCAGCATTATTTCTATTTCAAGCAATTGCTGGCGCGACTGGATTACGTGGTGGTGCAACTTACTGGATCGTTCACCAGCCGGGAGAAGATGCAACTGAAGAAGCTGATAAGGGCCGGTCTCGCGCATGTGGCGATCGGCACGCACGCGCTGCTCGAAAAAGACGTGGAGTTCGCCAAGCTGGGCCTGGCCATCGTCGACGAGCAGCATCGCTTCGGCGTGATGCAGCGTTTCGAGCTGTTGCAGAAGGGGCTGCATCCGGACGTGCTGGTGATGACGGCGACGCCCATTCCGCGCACGCTGGCGCTGACACTTTACGGCGACCTGGATGTTTCGGTGATCGACGAAATGCCGCCGGGGCGCAAACCAATCGTCACGAAGCACGTGACGGCCGATCACGCCGAAAGCGTCTACAGCTTCCTGAAGAAGCAGATCGACGAAGGGCGGCAGGCGTACGTGGTCTATCCGGTGATCGAGGAATCGGAAACCAGCGCCATGAAAGCGGCCGAAAAGATGCACGAACATTTATCGCAGGAAGTGTTTCCGGGAATCGCCGTGGGCCTGATGCATGGACGCCTCCCGGCGGAGGAGAAAGAATCGGCGATGGAGCGCTTCAAGAAGGGCGAGATCAAGATTCTGGTTTCGACCACGGTGATCGAGGTGGGCGTGGACGTGCCCAACGCAACCGTGATGGTGATCGAGCAGGCGGAGCGCTTCGGCCTCTCGCAGCTTCACCAGCTGCGCGGGCGCGTGGGGCGCGGCGCGGCGCAGAGCTACTGCATCCTGATCACGGAGCGCATGGGCGAGACGGCGAAGGAACGCATCCGCACGCTGGTGGATTCGACGGATGGATTTCTGATCGCGGAGATGGACCTGAAGCTGCGCGGGCCGGGCGAGTTCTTCGGTACCAAGCAATCGGGGCTGCCGTCGCTGCGGGTGGCGAATATCCTGCGCGATAAAGAGATTCTGGAGGCGGCGCGGCGGGAGGCTTTGGATTTCGTAAGTCATGCGCCGAGTGAGGAGGAGTTGCGGCGGGCGGTGGCATATATTCGCGATCACTGGCAGCGGCGGTATGGGTTGGTGACGGTGGGCTGATGCGGGTGATTGGGGGAGAATTCCGGTCGCGGCGATTGAAGAGCCTGCCTGGTTTGGCTACGCGGCCTACGCCGGACAGGCTGCGGGAGACGCTATTCGACGTGTTGGGGCCGAGGATTGAGGGCGCGGTGTTCGTGGATGCGTACGCGGGGACGGGCGCCGTGGGGATTGAAGCGTTGAGCCGCGGTGCGGCGCGCTGTGTGTTCCTGGAGTACGGCCGGCGCGCTGTTGATGCGATCCGGGAGAATCTGCATGCGTTAGGAATTGCGGAACGCGCCAACGTGGTAGTGGGGAAGGCGGCCGTGTCGCTCGCGCGGCAGGCGGCGGATATCGTGTTTATGGATCCGCCGTATGAGATGAGTGCGGAGTACGCGGCGGCGTTGGGGGAGATAGGAGACAGGAGTCAGGAGACAGGAGTCAGAATGGTGATTGCGCAGCATTCGGTCCGGTTCGATCCTGGCGAGGCACACGGGGAGTTGCGCCGGGTGCGGATACTCAAGCAGGGGGATAATGCTTTGAGTTTTTATGAACGAATTTAAGACAATCAAAGTCCAAGTTGCTGAATTAATGTGGGTTATATGCCAATTATCGACACCAGCAGTCTGCATGTGGTGGAGCGTCTGCCGGGCTGGTTTGGACGCTACTTTCACTCGGAGAACATGACGTTCGCGCACTATGACTTCAAACGCGGCGCGTCCATCCACGAGCATTTCCATCCGCAGGAGGAAGTGTACGAGGTGATCGAGGGCGAACTCGAAATAACCATCGATGGTGTAGCTCAGATCGCCGGGCCGGGCCTGGTGGCGATCGTTCCGGCAAATGCCCGCCATTCCGCAAAGGCCATCACCGATGGGCGAGCTATTGTCGTCGACTACCCGGCGCGGCGCGAATTCGCTTAAGTGATGCCCGTTATGGTTTCTTTGTATCCGGCTTAGGCTGATCCTTGGACTTATCATCCACTACATCGCCGAAGTGGATGGTGGACTTACCTTCGAACTTCTTATAGTCTTTGTAAGTCACCAGCATCCGGATCTTTATATCCCCTACCTTGAAGTGCAGCGTATCGTCGGCGTGGGTGTAAGTGGGGAACCAGTACTTACCGTCGATCTGCTCGCGCAGAGTTTCAAACATGGGGAACTGCTGGTCTCCGGCCTTCCCGACGCCTTTGCCGTAGGTCTTCACAATCTGGAAGTCGCGATCGTCCACCCAGATCTGCCCTTCAAAATAGCGTTTGCCGGTTGCCAGCTTCTTAGGCTTCACGGCGAAGACATAACAGGAGATTTCATCCACGTTTTGTTTGCCGAGGTAACGGATGAAGTACTCGGGAACCTGGTCGGTGGTCAAGACGAAAGGCTGCGTGTAGCGCAAGTCCTGCATGTCTTCCGGCGTCAGCAGCAGGTTTTTCAGAGTGGAAACAGGCGCGTGCACTACGTGCTCGGTGCGCTTGCCATCCTCCGTAAAAGTAATGTCGGAAGTGATCTCCCACTTTCCCACCGCTTCACCCGATTCATCGAGTTCCTGAACCTTGGAGGTTTGCCGGTAAACGTAGTTCTCGAGCGCTTCAGAAAACTGCTTTTCTTTGGCGGCGAACTTGGTAATGATCTCATCCGGGTTGACAGCAGGCGCAGCCGTGGTGGCCACCACCGGAGTTGCCGGGGTCTTGTTCCCATCATCGTTCCCATCATCGGCCCAAGCGGGCAGACAAAGAGCCCCCAGCAAAGTCAATAGAGCGAATCGATGCATATTCCCCTCTCGAAAATGACGCTCGCCAGGACCCGCCGGTTTCCCTATTTGCCTAACAGCTTCTTGGCGATAGTCAGCAACTGGATGTTGCTGGTGCCTTCATAAATCCGGCCGATCTTGGCGTCCCGGTAAAGCTTCTCCACCGGGTAATCCTTGGTAATGCCTACGCCCCCAAATACCTCGATCGCCTTCGAAGCCACCTTCTCGGCGATCTCGGAGCTATAGTACTTCGCCATGGCCGCCTCGGTTTGAAAGGGCAGGCCGGCGTCGCGCAAACGTGCGGCGTTGTACACCAGCAGGCGGGCGGCTTCCACCTCTGTAGCCATCACCGCAAGCTGAAATTGTACGCCCTGAAAATCGCCGATGGCTTTGCCGAACTGTTTGCGTTCGCGCGCATACGCCACCGCGTGGTCCAGCGCGCCGCGCGCCAGGCCAATCATCTGCGACCCGATGGCGATGCGCCCTTCATTCAGCGTCTCGATGGCGATCTTGTAGCCTTTTCCCACCTCACCGATCACGTTTTCTTTCGGCACGCGGCAGTTGTCCAGGATCAGCTCGCAGGTGGACGATGCGCGTATGCCCAGCTTGTCCTCTTTCTTGCCCACCTGAAAGCCCGGAAACTCGCGCTCGATCATAAAGGCGGTGATGCCGCGATACCCCGCCTCCGGGGCGGCATTGGCAAACAAGAGAAACAGACCCGATTCAGCCGCATTGGTGATCCATAGCTTGCGGCCAGTGATCAGGAAATGATCGCCCCCATCATGATCCAGGACGGCCCGGGTGGCCAGGGCGAAGGCATCCGATCCGGATCCGGCTTCCGACAACGCATAGGAAGCCACCGTATCGGCAGCCAGGCGCGGCAGATACTTCTTCTTCTGCGCGGCATTGGCCCAGTGCAGAATGGCGTTGTTCACGATGGTATTCTGCACGTCGGCGATGACACCGGCCGACGGATCCACCGCGGACAATTCCTCCACCGCCAGGATGCACTGGAAGAAACTGCCGCCCGAGCCGCCGTACTCTTCGGGGATCTCGATACCCATCAGGCCCAGCTCGAAAAACTGGCGGATAAGGTCTTTGCGGAAGACGCCGGCCTCGTCCATTTCGCGGACGTAGGGGCCGATCTGCTCGCGCGCGAACTGGCGCACGGTGGACTGAAAGAGCTTCTCTTCTTCCGTCAGCGCGGTGAGAGGCTGGGGTGGGGTCTCGGCTTGCTGCGCTATCGCTGGCATAACTTTACTTCCTATACTACACCGGCTAATTCACGCCACTGGCGCCCTTGCGACTCCGCCACGCCGGCATGGGTCACATAGCCGTTATAGGTGTTGACGCCTTCCCGCAGACCTTGGTGCTCAGTGCAGGCGCGTTCCAGGCCTTTATTCGCCAGTTCCAGAAGGTACGGGAACGTGGCATTGGTGAGCGCGAATGTGGATGTATACGGCACCGCGGCCGGCATGTTCGAGACGCAATAGTGCAGTACGCCTTCGACATAATAGACCGGCTCGGTGTGGGTGGTAGCGTGGGACGTTTCGAAACAGCCGCCCTGGTCGATGGCTACGTCGACGACAACGGCACCGCGCTTCATGTTCGCGATCATGTCGCGCCGTACCACTTTAGGAGCCGATGCGCCTGGAATGAGCACCGCACCTACCACCAGGTCGGCGCTCCGCAGCGTTTCGCTGATGGTCCACGAGTTGGAAGCCAGGGTCACGATCTGACCACCGAAGATATCGTCCAACTGACGCAGCCGGTTCAGATTGCGATCGATCATAGTGACGTGCGCGCCCATGCCCAGGGCGATCTTGGCCGCATTGGTGCCCACCACGCCGCCGCCGACGATGACGCAGTTGGCCGGCGCCACGCCGGGCACGCCGCCCAGCAGCACGCCGCGCCCGCCGTTGGGCTTTTCCAGATACTGGGCGCCCACCTGCACGGACATGCGGCCGGCCACCTCGCTCATGGGCGTGAGTAGAGGCAGCGAGCCATCCGCATCGTGGATGGTTTCATAGGCCACGCCGTTGACCTTGGCGGCGAGCATACGGTTGGTCAATTCCGGCAGCGGCGCCAGGTGGAGATAGGTGAATAAGATCAGGCCCGGCCGCATGAGATCGTATTCCTGCGGCTGCGGCTCTTTGACCTTGACCACCAGGTCGGCACGCCGCCAGACTTCGGCCGCGCCAGGCACGACGGTGGCTCCGGCCGCGCGGTACTCGGCGTCAGTGAGGGCGCTGCCGTCGCCCGCGGTGGACTCGACCACAACCTGGTGGCCCGCCTCGCGCAGCGCCTCTGCCCCGCTGGGCACGAGGCCTACGCGTGTTTCATGATCTTTGACTTCTTTAGGAACGCCGATGGTCATCGGGTGTGCTCCTCAATTGGGTGGTGCTTAAATAGAACGCACCACTGGGCACCAGCGTATCACCGCGCACCGCGGAGTGCTCGGATTGGGAAATCGGTACTGTCCCAAAGGTACGTTGCTGCTCTCACCACTGTTTTTGAATCCCTTCGCCGCTACAGTCCCGCGGTTCCCAAACTTCAGTCCGGTTGGCGAAATAACCGGTATGTGGACGGATTGGGTTCCAAGCGCGACCTATTGGCGTGCAGAAGGGCCCACGTGCCCGAGGGCGGTCGCTAGTGCGACCAGCAGGACGACCACCCATCGGGAGAATTCGAACGGCCGCCTGCGCCGCCCACTGAATTCAACGACCTGTGGCCGGGCGGGAGTTCGCGTGGAACGCCAGCCCGCTGGGACCAATCGCGTTAGATTTGGCATTGCGTGCCGGTCCTACCATACCTGATGCGGTTACGTAGGGCGTTTAACGACTCAAGTGTCAATCTAGACCGCTCTCCCATTCGTAGATCGTGATCACCCAACAGCGCCCGCTCATCTCGGGGTTGTCAAGTAATCGGTCCAGGCGGTCCGACTCGCGCTGCCAGTGGTCCGTCACCGCAGCGTAACGCTGGAACTTCCTTTGCAGGTCCCTCATTTCCTGGTGGTACAAGCACGCGACGGAGTGATAGTACAGCCGATCTACGACGCGAAATCGAGCATCGTTCAGTAAATCCTCTGCCTTCCACCAGACGGCCGGATTGAATACCGGGCAGCTATCCCCGGCTTTCAGAGGCGCTGCGCGAATCGCGACCCAAAGCGGCATGATCCTTTTCCTTATATCTTGAACTCGCGCACCTTCATCCGGATCGGGGAGCCTTTCATTTCGGCGACATCTGCCTTGAGGCGTTTCGGATGGCTTGGATACGGGCCTCTATTTCGGCCACACCCACGCCGGACGCCTTGGCCGCCACGAGTTGTAGCACGTATTCAAGGGGAACGTCGATATTCTGCGGCTGCGAGTAGAACGCATCCACAACGGCGATCAGCTGATTCCCGCTTAGAGCCGCTGGCAAAAAGCGTTGAAACATGGCAGGGTTTTTAGTCGTCACGCAAACGAACGTTATTGCGTCACGGTACGCCATAAGCCAAACTGTCCTGAAGGTGGGGGACATCTCTTTCCAATCCTGACCGGTTGTTAATTCTTCAGGCATCTGGGGCCGGGCTGCAGCCGTAAAGAGCGTGACGGCAAGAGCGGCTGCAAGGAAAAGCTTGTTGAGTGAGCGCACGGGGCAATAGTACCATGCGCAATCCGGAAGGCTGGCAAATCCTCTCGGCCGCAAAGTACTAAGCGACTCAGGTACGTTTCCTAAGCGCGCCGCGCTTCTTGGCCTTTAATTCACGTTTGCGTGGTATATCGGCCATCGGAGTTCGGGGGCGTGTTCAGCAACGCACGATGACGGACTCGAATTCCTCTTTAGGGACCTTAACGGGTTTGGCAGCGCGACCATTGTACCGCCGACATCGCTGCCCTTGACTCCGCACGCTCGGTCAAGCAGAATGGGGCGATGGGGTAGCTTGGTGCAAATCGGGGAGCATGCGCGTTGGGCGGGCGAGGGACTTCGGCGGTTAGGGCTTGCCCTGGGGACCCTGGGGGCGGTAGTTGGAGGTTTCTATGCGAAACCAAAACTGCAAGCCGTTCAGGAGCACGGCTGGCATTATGAGTATTTTCTGACAGAGGTCAAAGCTCATCCGAAAGGCGCATTGGAACCCAACCAGTGGGAAGTGGTGCTGACAGATCCGCCCCCGCCCGATGCGTGGCATCTGCTTCCCGAAGAACCCGCGCACGGGGATGCCCCGAGTTGGACGGAAGCCGCCAGAAAGGCTGGGATGAAGCGGTTGCCGGACTCAGCGGAAGCGCCGGCACCCCCTCCGCCGCCGCTTGGTTTTGAGTTGGGCAAGACTCAGCAAGACGGGGATTCCGTTGCGTCATATATTGAGCCATACCGCAGGGCCTTCCCGAAGGAGTGGGCTGCAGGGCCGACTGGAGCGGACTACGCCTGGGCGCTCCTTCCGATACTCCTGGGGTTTCTGGTTCCGTGGGTCGTCGTGCGTGCGGCAGGATGGGTCATTCATGGGTTTCAGATCGACCGTTTGTGAAACGCTGCGCTGGGACAAGAATGAACAGCGACGACGACGTAGACGAAGCAATAGCACGGGAGGTGTTCGGCTGCACCCAACAGCAAATTGATGCGTGGCCCTTCGGTACCCCGGCATTTTGCGGGGACCGAAATTATGCCGCCGACGTTGTTTCCGGTATCTGGACCTTCGCAGGACTGCGTGAAGCGTTTGAGCGTCATTTATCGGCTACGGTGCCGCGCCTTCTCGGCGGACCCGCGGAATCGCTCTTTGCGTGCACATCTGGCGAAATCTGTCAAGCAGCGCTTATGGCATTCGGCGAATATGGTTCCCTAACACGCTGTGCAACTCCTGGTAGCGATGGTCCGCCGCGCGACGCGGAGAGAGCAGATCTGGGTGTTCTCTCTCCATCTCTCCGTAAAACACCATCACGTCGTTCGCCGTTCGTTTCTCCAGCGGACGTTGCAGCCACAGCCTGATGAGTTCGGGTTAGCGTTCGGCTTTAGTCATTACCGCTCCTTGTAGCGGTCCCTTGAAGTGGAGTTGGCAGCCGTGCAGGTCAAGGTTCCCGCGCTTCGCCCCGGTTCATGAGGCCAAGACTAGACGGCCAAAATCAGTTTAGCAAACCGGCCCGAAAACAAGTAGCGGGCAACGCACTTTTGGGCAGTGGGTCACTTTGATTTTTTGGGGGGTTGACTTGTTTCCCAGTCCGTGTGCATATGCGGGCGCGCGGCGTGCATCACTGCTGTTGCTTTTTCGTTCGCCAGTTCGGCAATTGCTGCGCGCGTCCTTACAAATTTCGGTGCCATTAGCAAGTCCCAAAGTTTCCCGGAGGGGGTTATTCCGGCTACGCCAACGTTCGCCGCTACTGCCTGGGATGCTTTTCGCGCTGTGACCACGGACAGATTCTCCGTGAAGTTGCCGTAGACAATTCCCAGGAGTCGTGGATCTACTTGGCTCATTGTTACCCTACTTCTCTGTATGCCGCTTGTGGTTTCGTTGAGGCCGGGCTGGGAATAGGAATCAGGCATTTCGGCCTTTTCGTAGTATTCGTAATAGGAGAACGCTGGCGAGCCGCTTGTCCCCCCGAACGCCCATCCCTCTACCAGGTACATATCCAACTCATCGGGCCGCGATTCAACACGGACGGTCGCCGTCCCGTTACAGCAGACTTTGCCAAAACGGACGATGGGATTAACCGAGGACTTACCCGGCGCGGGATAGAACAGGCCAATAAAGCACACGTCCTTACCGACTTCGACATTTGGGTCGATCTGAGTAAGGGACGGCCCGACGTGGACTCCGTTCGCGTCAAAGCGCGGGTGCAATTCCAGCGGTCGAACTGCTAGGTCGTTGCGAGGATCAAACGTCCACAGGTCATATCTTAGCGAGAGGTCTTCGAAGCCTCCGCCTTGTTTGTTTATTCGAAGGAAAAGCCTACCTTTCCGTCGGCCTTCGATGACATGCGCGGCGGTCACTAAGTACCTCGCGTAGGCATTTGGGCCAGCTTGCGCTTTTACGAAAAACGCCGTTCCGACGTGGTCGCGCTCATAGCGGTGGGTGCGACGGTTCCAGACCTCTTGGACTACGTAGCAAACGCTTTTTCTGAAGTAGTCGTCAACGATCATTTCGTCCGCATCGCACTCGCTCTTCCTGAAGGAGAATCCGCAACTGGACTTCCGGAATCCGCCGCAACGGCAGTTTGTCGCGTCGCTCTGCGACCTACCACATGGTCCCCGCCCTGATGTTCTTCCAGACTAGGTAGCCTGCCATTAGCATTGCGAGGAGCCAGTCAGCAACGATGAATAGGCGGATACAGCCGTCCCGTGTGTCGTCGTGTGGCTCAGCCCGAAGAAAGATACTGAGAGCCAAAAGACCAAGAGCGCTCACGCTGATAAACCAGAACAACGGATCTTCGTTACGGTGGGGCGGGGAGTTGACTATAAGGAACAGCAATGCTATGGCCCAGGTCGCGAATATGATCCACGAAACAGCCGGAGGATGCTTCCTCTTCATTTCCGATTACGTTCCCGTGCCCAGCGCGCCTGAGCCGCGCGCCGAGCGGAAGCCTTCCGCTGCGCCGGACTGAGTTGGGCATTAAGTGTCCTCGCTCCCTTAAGCCCTCCACGGCTACCCACGGCTCTCATGATCTGGGAACGGATGGCGGGATTGTTTAAATCGACGGGCAGCTTCTCAGCAGTCGCTTGCGCCACGACGGACGCTGCGAACTGGTTGATCTCTTGTGTTTCCGGCTTACGCGTGCGCTTGGGCATATCCCCAGTATCGGCGCATTCCGGGGCGTGCCGTCAAGTTGATAAATTTTCAAGTGACCCACTACCCACTTTTGGGGCACTGCCGGGAAATCGGATCGGCCGCAAGCCGCGGGCGTTATGACGGCCGATTGGCTTAATCCATCGGCGGCCAGGGCGAGGAAGTCTCAAGGCCGCTCCCAACTGCGACAAGCTCTTTGCGACGATATTGGGCCGGTTGGGATGACCCTGGCGCCTACGCCTGCCAATCCATGGCCAGCCGCACCATAGTCCGCAACGGCACGCCCGGTCGGTCCCTTCGCCAAAAACGGCTTGGCATCGTCCAGCCACGCCGTCCCCGCGATATCCAGATGCACCCACGGCGTCTCGTCGGCGAACTCTTTCAGAAACATCGCCGCCGTAACCGCGCCTCCCCAGCGGCCGCCCACGTTCGCCATGTCGGCGATAGACGCTTTTCAAGTAATCCTTGTAATCGTCTTCGAGCGGCATGTGCCACATCTTCTCGCCCTCGGCGTGCGCCGCCAGCATCACCCGCTCGCGCAATGCCGTCGTCGTTCGCGAACAGGCCCACGTTCACATGCCCCAGCGCCACCACGATCGCGCCTGTCAGCGTGGCGGCATCCACCAGATGCGTGCAGCCGAGCTTCTGCGCGTAGGTGATGGCATCCGCCAGAATCAGGCGGCCTTCGGCATCGGTATTGATCACCTCGATGGTCTTGCCGGAGTAGCGACGTCACGATATCGCCGGGCCGCTGCGCCCGGCTGCCCGGCATGTTCTCCACCGCCGGTATCAGCGCCGTCACCGGGATCGGACGGCTTCAGTTGCGCCAGCGCGCGCATGGCGCCGATCATCGCCGCGCCGCCGGCCATGTCGTATTTCATCTTCTCCATGCCGTCCGCAGGCTTGATCGAAATGCCGCCCGTGTCGAATGTGACTCCTTTTCCCACCAGGCCCAGATGCACGGACGCCCCCGTCGCGGCCTCCGGCCTGTAGCGCAGCACGATGAGGGCAGGCGGTTCGGCGCTGCCGATCGCCACGCCCAGCAAGCTGCCCATCCCCAGCTGCGCCATGCGGTCGCGGTCGAGCACTTCGCACTCGAGGCCGTACTCCGCGGCCATGCGGCGGGCATGCTCCGCGAGCCCCATCGGCGCCAGGCGATTGGGCGGCTCGTTCGCCAGTTCCCGCGTGAAGTTCTGCGCTTCGGCGATGATGCGCCCCCGCTCGAGGGCCGTATCCAGATGCGGGCCGCCCCCGGCTACCGCGACCGCGCAGCGTTCCACCTTCTTGGATTCTTTCTTATCCGTCTTGTAGCGATCCACTTCGTAATCGCCCAGGATGGCGCCCTCCACCGCGGCGGACACGTAATCGGAGGTGGTCTCGGCCGGGTCCAGCCAGATGGTGGCCTGTTTGACAGACTTCGATTTCAAGTGCCGCACCGCGGCGCCCACCGCGCGGCGTAACTCCGCCGGGCTGAACTTCTCGGGCTTCCCCGCGCCTACGGCCAGCAGCCGCTTCGCGCGCATGCCGGGCACATGATGCAGCAGCGTCATCTCAAACGGCTTGCCGGAAATCTCACCCGCATCGAACAACTCGCCCAAACCCCAACGCTCCTCGCGCCGGTCCTGAAGCACAGCTATTACTACAACTTCGGATTCAACATTCTCGATAGGCTGGCGTAACAAACTGACCTGCATTCTGTCTCCTGTCTCCTGACTTCCGTCTTCTTTCTTATTGTCTCGCCTTACTAGCCCGTACCGCCGCACGCGCTTCGGCCTCGGCCGTCTTGGCGCGCTCCGTCTCCCGTTTATCGTGCAGTTTCTTGCCGCGGGCCAGAGCCACTTCGCACTTAATGCGGCCCTTCTTCAAATAGACCTTCGTGGGAATCAGCGACAGGCCTTTTTCGCGCGTTTTGCCTAGCAGCTTGTCGATCTCCTGCCGGTGCAGCAACAGCTTCCGGTTGCGTACCGGCGGATGGTTCTCGCGATTGCCGTAAGCGTACTGGCTGATGTGCGCGTTCACCAGCCAGGCTTCGTTCTTCTCGATCGCCCCATAAGCCTCTTTGAGCTGGATTTTGCCGGCGCGCGCAGCTTTCACTTCCGTGCCCGTCAGCACCAGGCCGGCCTCGAAGCGCTCCATTAGAAAATAATTGTGGCTGGCCGCGCGGTTGTCGCTTAGAATCTTGAAATCGGCTTCTTTTCCGGCCACATTTTGCTCTCCACGCTGGCAAGCCCCGCTGCGTCATTCAGTTGAAGTAGCCTGGAGCACCCGGTTGCGTTCTATAAATTTTACCATATGCCCTTCAGCATGCCTGGAACTCAGAGTAACAGCCGCTTTCTCAAATACTTAGCAGTTTTGCTGGGTTTAGTGGCGCTGGCCGCGAGCCTGCCGGTTCCAGCCGCGGCGCGCACGCGCAAAGGCGACAAGTTCCTGGCCCAGGGCAAAGAACGGGAAGCGCGCAAAGATCTCGACGGCGCGCTGGACTTCTATGAGAAGGCACTCAACGAGGATCCTACCGATCCCGGTTATCAGCTCGAAGTCTACCACGCTCGCTTTCAGGCATCCCAGGCCCATGTCAACCAGGGCTTGAAACTGCGCAAAGACGGAAAGCTCGCCGAGGCATTACTGCACTTCGAAAAGGCCTTTGGCATCGATCCTTCGTCGGCAGTGGCCCAGCAGGAGATCAAGACCACCACCGAAATGATCGAGCGGGAGAAAAAAAAAGGGGAGAATTCCGATAGCCGCGGCCTGACGCCCTCCCAACTCGCGAAACGGGACCTGCAGGAGAAGCTCGACACCATGTTGCCGGTGCCGGAACTGCGTCCGCTCAATCCCCAGCCGATCAATCTGAAGATGAATAATCAACCGGCCAAGGTGCTGTTCGAAACGGTAGGCAAACTGGCCGGCATCAATGTCCTGTTCGATCCGGAGTTCAAGGGCGAAGGCAACAAGACGCAATCCATCGAACTCACCGGAGCCACTCTGAACGAAGCCCTGGATTATCTGGCCATCATCACCAAGGCCTTCTGGAAGCCGCTCTCGGCCAACACCATCTTCGTCACGACAGATTCCCCCACCAAGCGCCGCGATTACGAAGAACAGGTGATGAAAGTTTTCTATCTGAGCAACGTGACCACGCCGCAGGAACTGCAGGAGATTGTAACCGCCGTGCGCTCCGTTGCCGATATACAGCGCCTGTTCGTCTATAACGCGCAGAGCGCCATCATCGCGCGCGGCGAGTCGGATCGCATTGCGCTGGCGGAAAAGATTATCCACGACCTGGACAAGCCCAAATCGGAAGTCGTGGTGGATATTCTGGTCTTGCAGGTTTCGAGCGATATGACGCGCACTTTGGGCGCCGCTCTCAGCAGCTTGAGCATTCCGGTGAATTTCACGCCGCGCTCCAGCATCAGCACCCCAAGCACCACGACCACTACCACTGCTGCCACATCCACAGTAAACAGCAGCACCACAGCCACAACGCCTACAGGCACCACCGGGACGACCGCCTCCTCCGCGACTTCCATCCCCCTCGCTTATATCGGTAAGGTGAATACGGAGGATTTCTCCACCGTCCTGCCGTCCGGGATGCTGCAGGCCGTGCTCAGCGACAGCCACACGCGCGTCTTGCAATCTCCTGAAATCCGGTCGGTGGACAACCAGAAGGCTACCCTGAAAGTGGGCGAGAAGGAGCCTATCGCATCGGGCAGCTTTCAGCCGGGCGTCGGCGGCGTGGGAATCAACCCCCTGGTGAATACGCAATTCACGTTCATCGATGTTGGTGTGAACGTGGATCTGACACCCAAAGTGCACGAAAACGGTGAAGTGTCCATGCACGTAGAAGTGGAGATTTCGAGCGTGCAGAGCTATGTGAACCTGGGCGGCATCCAGCAGCCTATCATCGCCCAGGAAAAGGTGATTCACGACATCCGCATGAAAGACGGCGAAGTGAACCTGCTGGGCGGACTGAAGCAGGAGCAGGACAGCACCACGGTGAGCGGCATTCCGGGTCTCTCCAGCATTCCCGTGATCAAGTGGCTGTTCAGCAGCAAACAGGTCGACAAAAGCGCGCAGGAGCTGCTGATCGCTTTGATCCCGCACATCGTGCGGCGGCCGGATTACAGCGATGAAGAAATGCGCGCCGTACGGGTCGGCAATCAGACGGTGGTGAAGCTGAGCTATGCACAGCCGACGCCGGTGGATGGCGAGCCGGCCCCGAAGGTCAGCACTCCGCCGGCCGCACCGGCAACAGCCACGCCGGCCAAACCGCCCGCCGCGCCCGCGACCGCGCCGCCGGGCAACACGGCTCCGGCCGGCACTGCACCAACTGCCTCGACTTCGACCGTGGGCATGCCGGCGGCGGCTCCCGCCACCGTGCCCGCGGCGGCGGCCGCCCCGTCAGCCCCGTCCGCGCCGCCAGCTAATGCTTCGGTCAACTTTGAGCCGGCCCAGGTGGATACCGTCATGGGGCAGACGTTCAGCGTGAACCTGGTTATGGCGAATGCCACCGATCTGTTTTCGGCTCCTTTGCAGATCAAGTTTGACCCAAAGCTTGTGAAGCTCAACGACGTGACCCAAGGTAATCTGATGGCCAGCGACGGCCAGCAGGTGACTTTCACGAAGAACATCCAAAACGATACCGGCGAGGCGGACATCACTTTGAACCGCTTTGCGGGCACGGGCGGCGTCACCGGTTCGGGCATGCTGGTCTCGCTTTCGTTCACTACCCTCGCGCGCGGCGCCACCAGCGTTTCGGTCCCGGCCTTCAGTCCCAGTAACTCGCAGGGCCAGCCCATTTCCAACTCCTCGCCGCTGCTCACGGTGAATATCAGGTGATCGGTATGCGACGTAAGAATCAACGCGGTTTGACCCTGGTGGAGCTGGTGGTGGCTTTCTCCATTATGATGATCCTGACCACCATGGCTGTGCCCCTGGCTCGTTCCAGGGTGCGCATCGAGCGCGAGAAGGAACTGCGCCAGGCGTTGGACGATATGCGCCGCGCCATCGACAAGTATAAGGATTATGCCGATGCCGGCTATCTCGGCCAGTCAAAGCTGGATTCCGATAATTACCCCGATAAGCTGGAAACCCTGGTGGAAGGCGTTAAGCTGCAAGGCCAGGTGGACAAAAAGATCCGTTTTCTGAGACGCATCCCCAGGGACCCCTTCACTAACTCCACCGACTGGGGTATGCGCAGTACCAAGGATGACCCGACCTCCAATAGCTGGGGCGGGCAAAACGTCTTCGATGTTTTTACGAAGAGCACCGAAAAGGCGCCCGATGGAACGAATTATTCCGACTGGTAGAAAGCGCGAGTTCGGCTTCACGATGGTCGAACTGATGATCGTCATGGCGATCATCGTCATCCTGATATCTATCGCCATTCCGCAATACCAGAAGGCGATTATCCGGGCCAAGGAGAGCGTACTGCACAATAACCTGTTCACCATGCGGCAGGTGATCGACGAGTACACGGCGGATAAGAAGAAGGCGCCGCAATCGCTCCAGGATCTGGTCGCGGGCGGTTACTTGCGCGACATTCCTATCGATCCGATGACCGGTTCGAATCAGACCTGGCACGTCATCATGGAAGATGTGCTGCAAGCCGTGGATCAAACCGAACCAGGTATCTACGACGTCCAGAGCGGGTCGGACAAGACGGGCCTGGACGGTCGCGCCTACGCCGAGTATTAGCTTTCTTCCTGCGCCCGCGCCGCCTTAACCTGCGGCGGGCCTCCTTCGGTCCCGCTTCTCGCCCTCGCGCACCGTTGCGGCGCTAAAGCGCCGCGTGGGCCGAAGTCCATAACCGCTAACTTTAGAGCGATCGAACACAATCTGTGGATCGTAGACGAGCGCCTGAACTTCACTACTTACCTGTCGTCCGATGTCCCTCTCGATGGCGGAAAGTCGGAGCGACCGGACCTCATAGCCTATAACCGGCGTTCGGCGCGTGTCAAGCACTTTGAGACACCCAGCATAGAAATTTACTGACTATCTTCCTTTGTCTTTTGGCCGGGCGGAACCGGCTTGTTGATCCAGACCTGCGTTGGTAAAGGCAGTGGTTGTGGAGGCCGCCGAACGAAGCGGTCCGGGTGCGCTTGGTAAGCGGTATCGAGCACCAGTTGGCGGTGGGCCAGGACAGCCTGGGCCTCGCCGAAGTGAACCACGGCCGGGGCGAGCAAGCCGATGCCGGAATGACGATGCTCTTCGTTATACCACTGGAAAAATTGCTGACAGAAAGCGCGGCTATCTTGGATGCAGCCGAAGCGATCCGGGAACTCCGGACGGTATTTCATGGTGCGGAAGTGACTTTCCGAATAAGGGTTGTCGTCGGAGACGTATGGCCGGCTGTGCGTCTTGGTGACGCCCAGATCGGCCATCAGAAAGGCGACCGGCTTGGAAGTCATGACCCGGCCGCGGTCGGCGTGGATGTTGAGCTGGCCGGCGGGGACTTGGTGTTTACGAATGGTTTCCTCGATAAACTGCTTGGCCAGTTCGGCGGCTTCCCGATGAGCGACCATCCAGCCAGTGACGTAGCGGCTGAAGACGTCGAGGATGACATAGAGATAGAAGTAGGTCCACTTGGCTGGCCCCAGAAGTTTGGTGATATCCCAGCTCCAAAGTTGGTTGGGTGCGGTGGCCAGCAACTCGGGTTTTTGGTAAGACGGATGCACGAGTTGATCGCGGCGTTCGCCGGATTCGCCCTCTTTTTCGAGGATACGGTACATGGTTCGAGTCGAGCAGAAGTACTGACCTTCGTCCAGCAAGGTGGCCTGCACGGCCGCCGGAGAGCGGTCCTGGAATCGCTCGGCATGTAAGACGGCCAGCACACCGGCGCGTTCGTCGGGACTGAGGGACCGTGCGGGAGCGGGCCGCGCCGTGGGCGGAACTGGCTCGGACGGTGGTGCTGCCGAAGGGCCCAGCACCGGACGCTGCCTATAAAAGGAGGCGCGCGCCACCCCCAGAAAATCGCAGGCCGCCACTACCCCTACGGTGGGGGACAGATGGGTGACGGCATCCATCAGTGCGTCTCCTCGGGGTCCGCCTTCGGCAGGGGCCACCCCAACAGAGCGCCCACTTTTTTTTGAACATCAATGACGATCTCGGCTTTACGCAGTTGCTCGGTCAAGCGCTGGTTGTCCTTGCGGAGCTTCTGGATCTCCTCATCCTGCGGATTGCGTTTGGACTTGGGGCCGCGCTTGTGCGGGGTCAAGCCCTTGAGAATGCCGGTCCGCCGCTCGCGACGCCAGGTGGCCAGGTGCGAGGAGTAAAGATTTTCACGGCGCAGCAAGGCGCCGATGGCGCCGGTTTCAGCGGTGGCGGCGTCGGCCTCCGCCAGGATGCCCAGTTTGTATTCGGCGGTGAAGGATCGGCGCTTGGCGTTGGCGACCACCTCCGGGTTCGGCCGAGGTGGGGCGGGCGGCTCGGAGGCGCCGGTTTTGCCCGCCTCTGCACTCCGGTCGGCCTCGCTCCGCTCGGCCTCCCTACGTTGCGCAGAGGCGGGCAAAACCGGGGGAGAAGCAGGAGAAGCCGAAGATATTCCGTTGTTCTTCACATGGATTCCTATTCTCGCCCTGCTCAGTAATTACGACCAGGAGATCTGTCTCATCCATGTTGGCACGGAGGGGTTTGTTTTTCGTGGCGACAATGAATCAAGCAACCCGGTAACGATCTTCGAGTTCAAAAAGCCGCAGCGTGACGACTTCGTCAACAAATCCTCGGACGAAGATCCGGTTGAGCAAATCGGTCGCTATGTCAACAACATCGTGGATGGAAAGTTCAAAACGCCCGAGGGCATGAAGATACTGGTGGCGCCCAACACGCCGTTTTACGGCTTTGTGGTCTGCGACCTGACGGCGAAAGTTGAACGCTGGCTCGAACGTGAAAAGGATTTCAAACCCATGCCCGATAGGCAGGGATGGTTTGATTGGAAGCAGAATATCAACCTGTACATCGAAGTGGTGTCCTGGGAGAAGGTTTTGAAAGACGCCCAGATGCGCAACAAGGTCTTCTTCCACAAGCTCGGCATTTAGCGGCTTGGCGGGATTTCTATGGCAGAGAGAAAGGCCACAGCCCGCTTCATCGAACCGATGCTCCTCCTGCGCACCGAGAAACTGCCAGAAGGTACTGATTTTCAATACGAATTAAAATTCGACGTGTATAGAGCCCTCGCCGAAGGCCGCAGCTACGAGGAACCCAGAAATCGAACAGGAGGTATCCTCGGCTGACTAAAAGATCTGGGCCTGAACAGCGTTGGTGACGGGAGGCCTCGCCAGCGATTCGAGAATCGGGTTGATGTTCGGCAAGTCTCTGGATTTGCTCTTCATCAATCTCTTGGCTCCGTTTTTCAGAAGCTCTTCATTACCGGTGGCGGATTCGGGCGAGCCCTCATAGACCGCGGCGAAGAGGGGAAGCCCCATCTTTATGGCATCGCGTCCGGCTTGAATGCTTCCTCCGGTGCTGCGCGCCTCTATAAGCACCATCGCCCTGGAAAGACCGCAGATCGTTTTGTTCCGCTGCATTGCGTTGGAAACGCTCCATGGTAGATTCGGCCCGAATTCGCTGACTATTAAGGTGCGGCTTTCATCCCACACGTCGCGAATATCCTTTTTGACTCTGAAGCGCAGTATCCCCTCGGCCAGGACGACTGTTGTTGTTCCGCCCGCAACCAGAGCCGCACGATGCGCGTTCATATCAACGCCAGCGGCGAAACCGGAAACGATGTTTATCCTTTCGTTCGAGAGGAGCGTTGCCGAATCGCGCGCGGTGGCGATGCCCTTCTCGCTGGCCTCGCGGGAACCGCAGAATCCCACGGATAGGCTGTTGAGTAATTCAAGATTTCCAAGGCAGAGCAAGAGGACAGGCGCGGTTTCGCCGAGCGCGGCTCGCAATCCTGCGGGATATTGTGCGTCGATGATCGAGATGGCGCGGACATTGTGCTTCTGAAGGTCATCCCAGTGGCGCTTTACGCGATCCCGGCATTCGGGAAGCGCAGCGATTTGAGCGGGAGTGAGCACACCGTCCATAATGCATCCCTCCGTGACGGGAAGCTCCGGCGTTTCGCGCCAGCGCTTCAGGAGTTTTCGGACCCGGCTAGGACCGACGCCCGGCGCATCAAGCAGCATCATCAAATCGAATGCATGGGCTGCCATAATCATATTTTCCCACCAACGTTATCATCGTTGCGGCACGTTTTCTCGCATGTAAGGCCGAGGATTTTCTTGGCTCCCGCCTGCAGAAGGAGAAGGCCGCAGTAGTTCATGCTCACACCGGATTGATAGAGGTCATCCAAAAGCAACACCTTGCGGTCCGTGAATACTTCCTCCTCCACTGTAATCGTTCCGAGGAGTGTATCAAGTTTTTGATCGCGGGAAACACCCTTGATCGAATTTCTCGGCGCTCCCGTGACGTGCTTGCTCAGGTCCTCGCGGCCCCACTCCTTGGCGATCTTCTTTGCCAAGTATCGCGGAAGATTGAAAGGCTTCGTCGGATCGGACGGCGGCATGGCGACGATGCAGTCGGCAGATTCATAGCAGGTCATCGTGTTGAGGAATTCCACGCAATGTTCGACGAGCTGGTCTGCCGCGGCCTTGGTTTGCAAAGTGGCGGCTGCTCCACCGTAGGGCTTCGCCTGGCCGCGCAGTGCTCCTATCTTCGTTTGGGGCTTTTGCGGGCTGCCGCCTTCCCGGTCGTAATCCAGCGCGAAGGAGATCGCGAGGAAATCTTTAATTGCCACTGGATCGCCAACTTTCTCAACCCATTCCACCGCTTCTTTCGGTGCTTCCTCGTCACCTTCCGTACCGTTGAGGAAAATGGTCAGGCGGCCGCCACCCTTGTGATAGAGATAAGCATTGATCCCGTCGCACATCGTCTCGAACGCGTTCTTATACGTGTTCGCAAATGGGAGGAGTAGTTTCCAATTATCCTCAGGCTTTTCAGGGGCGTAGATGACTTTCTTCCACTCCGTCCGCAGTTGGCGCCAACTCATGTCCATCTTCCGGATGTCATCTTCAGTGAAATCCTCTTGGTGCGGCGGAAGCTGAAAAGTGATGAACGGCATCGTGGCGGCGTCCTCCTGACAAACGGGAAACGTCCATCATTGTGACGCACTCCCGCCACTGTTATCAATCGCACCTAATAAAGACCGGACTCGCGCCCGCCGCGTAATCCCCGCCGGTCTTTCCTTGGTGGTGTGCTCCGCCCATTTGGTCACCTGGTTCAGGCGGATCTCTTGCTCCGTCGGGTTCCGAAGGACGGCCACCTTGAACTCCGTCATCGGGCCTGGGCCGTCACGCAGGAGATGATCTTCGCGGGAATCAGCGATGGCAAGCGCTACCGCTTCATATAACGACTCGGCGGCATGGACGGCTTTGTCGGAATCTGTGAAATTCACGCGGCAGCGGGCCATGAGGTGAGGATACCATTGTTCGCCATTTGTTCGCCTCAGGCGTCGCAGCTAACACCACGGCTCGACGATGAGGGCGAAGGATGCAAAGCGAATCTAGGCGACGCGGAGGATTGAGCTGCCCCTCAATTTGCCGCATCATCTCCCGCTCCGTTTCCACTCCATTAAGAAATTACCGAGAGGATGAATTTTGGAAGTTGCTGATTCTACGCGATCTGTGTTCACGTCCCTGAGCGCCGTAGATGTTGATGTTCAATCGACGGGAATTTTCCCAAGCTGGACGTCAATAATACCGATCCGATGTTGACTGACTGGTGGTCATCCGCGTACGTCCGAACGTCAGTCGTGTTCGGCATACGAGTGTGCCACCTGTGTGGCGAGGAATGTTTCAAGGCGCTCGGCATCACCAAGCTGCTGATTCACCGGCCATTTTAAGGCTGACGCGCATAGGTAACGATAAACGCGCTTGACTCCCGCCACCCTACGGCAGAGCTGCGCTATGATGACGACGTGCAACAATTTAGCCGCATTACAATGGATCCTGAAGTCATGGGTGGCAAGCCATGTATCCGCGGCATGCGCGTAACGGTGGGCATGATCGTCGAAGCGATGGCAGCCGGCCGCACCATCGAACAATTGCTGGCTGATTTCCCGTACATCGATGAGCCAGATGTCCGGGAAGCTCTGGCCTTCGCCGCACGGCTCGCGCAAGGACACGAGATCCGGCTAGCGAGTTAGATGCGCCTTATCGTGGATATGAACCTGACGCCTCGTTGGGTTCCGTTTCTCCAGAGCGTTGGGCACGAAGCTGTCCACTGGTCATCGGTCGGCCCGATATCCGCCAAGGATAGCGAGATCTGTGATTATGCCCGCCAATCTGCCTATGTAATTCTAACAAACGACCTGGATTTTCCTCAAATCCTAGCGCACACGAGGAGAAGCTCTCCGAGCGTCGTGCTTCTGCGTGGTGAGCCGCTCGTTCCAGAAGTTCGTGGTTCAGCGCTCCTCGGGGCGCTGCAAGACTGCGAGACCGAACTCAACCGGGGCGCCATCGTCACTCTCGACTGGTCGGACACACCACGCGCCAGGGTGTTACCCCTCGGATAGAACCCGATAAACGCGCCAGGTTCCCGCGATCCATGTTGACGGGAAGTCGCCTATGGTGAGATGCGCAGGCTCCAGGTTCGAGACCGAAAGTCGGCTTGTGGTCCCGATTCTGGCCGGATGACGCGGCTCTGAGATTGGCTGGAGGCCAAGTTTACCCAAACGCCCCTGCAGGCCCGCTTCTCTCGCTTACGCCCGCGCCGCCTTAGTCTGCGGCGTCTCCTGCGCGGCCAGCCACGGATAAGCCAACCCCGCGACGGATGCCCCAATAATCGGCACCACCCAGAACAGCCAGAGCTGCTGCAAAGCCCATCCGCCCACGATCACCGCCGGACCGGTGCTGCGCGCCGGGTTCACCGACAGGTTCGTCACCGGAATGCCAACCAGATGGATCAGGGTCAACCCCAGACCGATGGCAATCGGCGCAAACCCGGCCGGCGCCCTCTTATCGGTGGCCCCCAGAATGATCATCAGGAACATGAAGGTGAGCAGGCCCTCCGCCAGAATCGCCGACTCCATCGAGTATCCGCCCGGAGAATGCTCGCCAAAACCATTAGCCGCGAAACCGCCTACAGTGAACCCGGGCTTGCCGCTGGCGATGGCGAACAATACACCGCCCGCCACCATGGCCCCCAGCACCTGCACCGCAATGTACGCCAGCACATTGTTCCACGGGAACCGCTTGGCTACCGCCAGGCCCACGGTCACCGCGGGATTCAAATGGCATCCGGAAATATGTCCGATCGCGAACGCCATGGTCATGACCGTGAGGCCGAAAGCCAGCGCGACCCCCACGAATCCAATACCCGTTTGCGGAAATGTAGCAGCCATAACCGCCGCGCCACAGCCGCCGAAAACCAGCCAGAACGTGCCGAAAAACTCGGCGCTGATCCGTTTCATTAGTGACATCGTTTGCCTCCGCGGAGACCCATCATCGCACACCTCACTCCCGCTTGTACAAGCATTTCGGCCTACCAGAATGCTAGAGTATTTTGGGAGTAATCGGGAATGACCGGAAAATTACGGCAATTCACGTTATGTATAGCGCTGCTTGCGTTTTCCGGGACGGCGTCGCTGTACGCGCAGACCCCCAGCGCCCCACCCAAGCCGCAGCCCGACGTATTGATATTCACCGACGGCGAAAAGCTCATTGGCCAGTTGAAAAGCGCCAAGGGCGATTCCGTTGTGTTCAAGAGCGACATGGCCGGGGAGATCACGGTCGCGTGGAGCAAGATTCAAGAGCTGCGCACATCCCAGCCCTTCGCCCTGATCGGCAAGAACGTAAAAATCCGCCGCCATGGGGATGTTAGCGCCATCCCGGAAGGCAAGGTGGAAATGACGGATCAGAAGATCGCCGTCGAACCCGCGGCCGGCCCGCCCACAACCGTCCCTGTATCGAGTGCCAGCTTCATGGTGTCGCAGCCCGATTTTGATAAAGCGGTCAACCGTGAGGCTGGCTTTTTCCGGGACTGGGGCGGCATCATCACCGGTGGAGTCAGCCTGGTGGAGGCCACTCAGAACGCGCGCACGTTCACGGGTGGAATTGCGCTGGTGCGTACCGAGCCCACCGAGAGTTGGATGGACCCAAGTAACCGTACGCTGCTCAATTTCGGGGCCGCATACGGCAAGGTGAGCCAGCCCGGTGTCGCCGATATCAAAACGGACATCATTCATTTCGGCGCCGAAGAAGACCTGTACTTCTCGCCCCGCCTGTTCGGCTTCGGCCAGGCGGCTCTAGATCACAACTATTCGCAAGGCCTCGATCTGCAGCAGAATTATGGCGGCGGACTCGGCTGGACCGTCTATAAAACTGGCGCGTCCGAGCTCGATCTTAAAGGCGCCGTTTCATATATTCACCAGTCCTTCAGCGAATCCAGCTCCAACGAGAGCCTGATCGGTTCCACCTTCGCCGAAATCTACACCGAGAAATTCGCGCATGGCATTGTGCTCAACGAACAGATTTCGGCCACACCTGCCTGGAACGACACCAACGCTTATTTCGCGAACGGCAGCATCAGCCTGGCGCTGCCGGTAAGTAAACGCCTGAGTATGTCGTTAAGCTTGCTGGATACTTTCCTGAACGATCCGCCGCCCGGCTTCAAGAAGAATTCCTTCCAGTTCACGGCCGGCCTCAACTACGCGCTCAAATAACGGGGTGGCGAAGGCGGGTCTGGAGACCCGCCGCAGACCTGGAGGTCTGCCCCACGGCGCAGTTAATGGTGCTCTGGCCGTCCCGGAGGCGGCGCCTGCACGTGCGGTTGGGCGCGCGGAGGCGCAGGGGGCCGATGCATCGCCTGCAACGGCTGTTTGTGCGGCGTTTGCACGTGAGCCTGCTGACGCGACGCGGGTGCCCGACGTACCTGCGCTGCAGATCGCGCCGGACTCTCAACGGCGGGGCGCCCCGTCACAACCGGCCGCGCTGCCACGGGCGCCGCAGCAGGAGTTGGTTCGTGCAATTGCCCTACCGCCAAAGGCCGGCCCGGATTGCGCTCCAGCAGCGCCTGCCGCTGCGCAAACGCCGCCGGACGCGGCGGAGGCGCGATCCTGGATACTACGCTGCGGCTCAGAACCGCTGCCGCCGGATGCGGTGTGTTTCCCCCGGCCGGCCGCCCCAACACGCTGGCCACCTGCGGCGCCACGTGCGGCGCCGGGTCCGCCGTCCGGATGCCCGCAATCTGATTCGGCGCTATATGCAGAGCTGCCTGCCGCACCGGCCGCGCATTAACGAAAGCGTTCTGCGGCACCACCGTCACCGCGCCCGCAACCGTGCGGTTCATGTAACTCGCCACCGGAATCGATCGGGTCCGCATGTAACCGCTGTACACATTATTTACATAACCTGCATTGATCATCCGGCTATCCGCGATATTGAGGCGATCTACATATGCGGCACTCGCCGTGAACGCCGGGATATATACATCCCGCGGCCCCAGCGGGAACCACCCGACTGCCGGTCCGCCTATTCCTACCGACACACCCACGCCGCCAAAGCCCAACCATGCGACCAGGGCCGGTGCATACACCGGTGCCACGGCAACCGGACCGGGGCACCAGCCCCAATACCCGTTCACGAAAGCCCAACGCCCGTAGTGGAACGGCGCAAAGCCCCAGGGCTCCGCATCCACCCACGTCCAACCCCACGGGTCGATCCACGACCACGACCCGTCCTGATAAGGAGCCCATCCAGCCGATACGCCATTCGGCACCCACACCTGGCCATAATCCGGCGTGGCGCGCCAGGTGCCATACTCGCCCAAGTCCTCGTACCCGACCGTTTCTGGGGATACGTAACCGCTATGCGCATAGCGGTCATCGCGGCTGTTCCGCGCCATCACCCAGCGGTCGAATGCATCGAATCCAGGCGCGGGATTCACTTTGTATTGCGCAGCTTGGCCCTCTCCCATCACCACGGCCTGCTGATTCATATGCAGCGTGAACGACCCGCCGCCAGCCGACACCTGCCCCTCGCCGTCGCGGTCCGTAATCAGGGTTTGCCCGCTGTTCGGGTTCACATCCAGCCGGTACTCGCCCGGTCCGCTAACCGTGAACGCCACATTCGGCGTGTCCACTTCTAGGTTTCCGTAAAGCTGCCGGACGCGCACATCGAGCGTCCCTTCCGACAGATGTACCTGTACCGTGCGATCGTCGAGATTCAAAAACTCGAATGCCGTCTGATCTCCCAGCCGGAACGCTGTGCCCGGCACATGTACCGCGGCACGCCCGCCGCTATCCGCATAAAGCTGATCGCCCATGGTAAGCGGGCGATTCACCGCCGCGGGCACCCAATTATCCACCCCGGCCGGTTCAAAAGAGACGGTACCGCTGATATAGCTGATTCGCCCCGCCCGCGATGGCGGATCCTGTGCACCCAGCACGCCGGCGGCAGCGAACGCAAGAACAAGCAAATGTCGTGACATTTTCGCCTCTACCACCAGGAACCTGCACGCAGATTGCCTTATGAAGACTTATAAAGTGCCGTCGCGCACGCTGGTCCGCACGATCATCCTTCCCCCGCCGGCCACATGATCCGCGCGATCGCCCCGGTCATCTGTTTCCACTTCGATTCTTCAGCAAGAAACTGTTTGCGGCCTTGCTGAGTTAGCCGATAATACTTGAATTCCCGCTTCAGGTCTTTAGCGGCTGGCTCCCATTTCGCCGCGATCCAACCCTTGCGCTCCAGGCGGTGCAGAGCCGGATACAAGGAGCCATGCTCCACTTGCAGCAGATCTTCGGTCGTCCGCTGGATGTGCTTCGCGATCTGATGGCCGTGTGCCGGTCCCAACCGTAGCGTGCGCAAGATCAACATGTCCAACGTTCCCTGCAGTAACTCGATGCGGCCGGACGATTCGTTCGCCATATGACAGTAGATATTCTACCCAAAATTCAACTCATTTGACAGGCATCCGCTCTGGTGGCATACTCTAATCAGAACACCACCGCACTGTGGTGTGTATGGGATGCACATGGCTACTGTGACCACGCCTTCCACGGCAATCTGTATTTCCCAGGAACAACTTTCATTGGACGACATCATCGCCGTGGCGCGGCATGGCCGGCCAGTCGCGTTGAGCACGGACGAGGAATTCCAGAGGCGCATCAGCCGCAGCCGGGAAGCGCTCGCACGCAAGCTGGAGGCCGGCGAAGTCGTCTACGGAGTCAACACCGGGTTCGGCGGCAACGCGCGCTACGTGATCCCGGCAGATGAACTGGCGCACCATCAGCGAAACCTGCTTGAGTTTTTGTCGTGCGGCGTGGGCGAGCCGTTGCCGGAATCCGCCGTACGGGCTGCCATCCTTCTGCGCGCTAACGCCTTGGCGCGCGGGTTTTCGGCGGTCCGGCTGGTGGTGCTCGAGCGGCTGCTGGATCTGTTGAATCGCCGGATCACGCCCGTAGTGCCGCGCTACGGATCCGTTGGCGCGAGCGGCGATCTGTGCCCTTCAGCTTACATCACGCGGGTTATGGCCGGCCGCGGCGAGGCATTCTATCGCGGAAGCCGCCGACCTGCCGCGGAAGCGCTGCAGCAGGAAGGCATCCCGCCGTTGGAACTGGAAGCCAAAGAAGGCCTGGCCCTGCTCAACGGCACCACCGTGATGACCGGCGTGGGTTCCCTGGTCGTGGACGACGCGGCATACCTGTTCCGGTTATCGCTGGGCGCCGTGGCGATGATTGCCGAGGCGCTGGGCTCGTCGCCCGATTACTACCATCCGGCCATCCACATGGCGAAGCATCATCCCGGGCAACTGGCCGTGGCGGAGATGCTGAACTCGCTGCTGTTCGATTCGAAGCTGGCAGTCCCGTTGGACGAGATCCGCACCCGGGTGGAAGAAGCCAACCGGCGGGCCAATGGAAATCACGGCGTGGCGGCAGCCGACGAGTCCATCCAAAGCCCATATTCACTGCGCTGCGCGCCGCAGGGTTTGGGACCCATGCAGGAAACGCTGCAGCAATGCCGTACGGTGGTCGAGCGCGAGGCCAATTCCGTGAACGACAATCCGCTCATCGATCCTGCCGCCGATCGCGTCTACCATACCGGTAATTTTTACGGGGCGCATATCGCGCGCGCCATGGACGGCTTGAAACTCGACCTGGCGAACCTCGCCAACTGGCTGCACTCGCTGATGGCGCTGTTGATGGACGACCGCTTTTCGGGCGGCCTGCCGCCTTCGCTTAGCCCGCATGTGGGCCTCTATCAAGGTTTCAAGGGCATGCAGATCGTACACACCAGCCTGGTAACGGCCATCCGCCACTGGTCCGCGCCGAGCCTGATTCACACGCTGCCCACCGAACAGTACAACCAGGATATCGT
This sequence comes from Bryobacterales bacterium, assembly GCA_963756605.1. Taxonomy (GTDB): domain Bacteria; phylum Acidobacteriota; class Terriglobia; order Bryobacterales; family Bryobacteraceae; genus Bog-159. Next base: position 127,708 of record CAVWOT010000004.1, read on the forward strand.
CAGTCTCGGTACACACGCGGCGCTGACCGCTATGGATGTGATTGGACTGCTGCGCAACGCGGTGGCCATCACGCTGCTCTCCGCCGCCCAGGCCATCGATCTGCGGCAGGGAGGCGAACGCCTGGGCGCAGGCACCCGGCCGCTCTACCGCGCCATCCGCGCGGGCAGCGCTTTTGTGGATGCCGATCGCGCCCTCGATGGCGACATCGCGGTGGTATGCGCGCAGATTGACCGCCGTGAAATTCCGGTGCTCAACGGCTGAGCCGCCAGCGTTACCAAACGGCCGGGTGCGAGTATTAATATTATGCCCGCACTCTGGAAAGATGCCCGCTACGCCATCCGTACCCTCGCCAAAACCCCCGGCTATACGGTGGTAGCTGTCGCCACTCTGGCCTTGGGAATCGGCGCCAACACCGCCATCTTCAGCGTGGTGAACCAGGTTCTCCTCAATCCGGCCGGCGTCGCCCACCCCGAACGCGTCGTGTCGCTCCGCGTGCGTTACGACAAGCTGGCGCTGCATAATATCGGCGTCTCCATCCCCGACTATGCCGATGTGCTGCACAGCATGCAGTTGTTTGAGTCGGCAGCGCTCATCCAGACCGGCGACTATAATTACACCGGTGCGACCGTTCCCGAACGGCTGCGCGGCGCCGGGGTCAGCGGGCGCTGGTTCGATGTCTTCGGTGCAAAGCCCACAGCCGGTCGCGTATTTCGGCCCGAAGAGGATCGCCCCAACGCCAATCGGGAGGTGGTGCTCTCCTACGCCACCTGGAAACGTCTGTTCGGCCAGGATCCCGGCGCGGTAGGCCGCACCATCGAACTGAACCAGATTCCCTACCGCATCGTGGGCGTGATGGGGCGCGAATTCCGCTGGCCAGTGGACGTGGATCTTTGGGTTCCGCTGGGCCTCGCCGACAGTCAATTCACAGAGAACAACCGCTTCAATGAGAGCTATGGCGGCATGGCGCGTCTGCGGCCGGGCCTCCAGTTCGCGTCGGCCAACGCCTACGTCGAAGTGCTCAGCAGCCGCGTGCGGAACAACGGCACGCAAGGCGGGGCTTATGCCAAAGACTCCGCATGGGGGATGTTTCTGCTGCCCTTCACCGATTTCATTGCCGGCGATACGAAGAGGCCCATGCTGGTGTTGTCAGGCGCGGTCGGCTTCGTGCTGCTGATCGCCTGCGCCAACATCGCCGGGTTGATGCTGGCGCGCGCCTCTGGACGCAGCCGCGAAATCGCCATCCGCGCCGCACTGGGAGCGGGCCGCTGGGATCTCATTCGCCAGTCACTGGCAGAGAGCCTGGTATTGGCGTTCGCCGGCGCGGTGGCCGGCTTGGCAGTGGCGTTTGTTGGGCTGAAGGGACTGCTGGCTCTGGCGCCGGCAGGCCTCCCGGTGGTCGTCGGCGTGCGGATGGATGCCACTGCTCTGATTTTCACCGCCCTGGCGGCCGTCGTGGCAGGCATTCTCTTCGGCGTCGCGCCGGCCTGGCAGATCTCCCGTCTCAACCGCTACGAACTCTTGAAGGAAGGCGGCCGCGCCAATACCGGGGGGTTAGCCCGTCAACATCTGCGCGCCGCGCTGGTGGTAGCCGAAGTTGCGCTGGCGCTGGTGCTGCTGGTCGGCGCAGGATTGTTTCTGCGCAGCCTGGCCGCGCTCCAGGAGGTCAACCCCGGCTTTCAACCCAACGGCGTGATTACAGCCGGCGTGTCACTGCCGCCGGCGCAATACGCCAACGCCGGCAAGCGCATCGCGTTCTATCAAGCCGTGCTGGGCCACCTGGCTGCCATGCCCGGCGCGACCTCAGTGGCTGCCGCTATGCCCGTGCCATTCAGCAACGCTGGCGGTTCGGCGTCGTTCGCCATCGAGGAGCATCCGACCCCTCCCGGCGATCCGGGTCCACACGGCGACATCGGTTTCGTCAGCCCGGACTTCTTCGCCGCGCTGAAGATCCCGATTCGCAAGGGGCGCACCTTCACCGATCTGGACCGCCAGGAGACAGAAAAGGTGGCCCTCGTCGATGACATCCTCGCCCGGCAATACTGGCCGGACGAAGACCCAGTCGGCAAGCACATTCGCCGCGGCCGGTCGGCGCCGTGGGCCACCATCGTCGGCGTAGTCGGCCACGTCAAGAATGCGGACCTCGGCGGAGAAGATGTCAAGGGCAAATATTATTTTCCGCTCTACCAGGTTCCGCCGCCGATGATGACCTTCGTCGTGCGCACGCCGTCCGATCTCGCGCGCCTGGCCGGCGGCATCCGCGACGCCGTGCGTTCGGTCGACCCGACGCAGCCGGTATCCCAGGTGCAACTGCTGCCCGAAATGGTTTCCAGTTCGCTCGCACCGCGCCGCTTTGTAGTAACCGTGCTGGGCGTCTTCGCGGGGATGGCGCTGCTGATGGCCGTCATCGGCCTGTACGGCGTAATCGCCTACGCAGTCACTCAGCGCACGCAAGAGTTAGGAGTGCGCATGGCGCTCGGCGCGCAATCCGCTGAGATTCTCTCGCTGGTGCTGGGCCAGGGCATGCGGCTGGCATGCACGGGGGCAGCCATCGGACTGGTGGTGTCGCTGATACTCAACCGACTGCTGCGCAACGAGCTGTTCCACGTCAGTTCCTTCGATCCGCTTACTTTCACCCTGACCGCGGCTCTGCTGATCGCCGCCGCGCTGCTCGCCAGTTACATCCCCGCGCGCCGCGCCACGCGCGTGGATCCCATGGTCGCGTTGCGCTATGAGTAGCTGGTACCGGCGCGTGAGCCGGAGATGCGAGAGTATGCGAAACTCTCCCTAAGGAGGGCCGGCCATGTTTATGGCGCGGAAACACCTGTCGCGGCGCGCGGTGCTGCGGGGAATGGGGGCGAGCATTGCGTTGCCCCTCCTGGACGCGATGGCTCCCGCGCAGACATCTCTGCCCAAGACCGCGGCCACGCCTCCGCGTCGGCTCGCGTGCATTGAGATGGTGCACGGCGCGGCTGGCAGCACGGAGGAAGGTGCGCGGAAGCATTATTGGAGTCCGGAAAAGGACGGCGCCGATTTTGAGTTTTCCTACTCGCTGGAACCGCTGGCGCCGTTTCGGGAATACATCACCGTAATCAGCGGCACGGATGCCCGTCCGGCGGAGCCGGCCATGCCGTCGGAAGACGGTGCCGATCATTTCCGGTCGAGCGCCGTGTTTCTGACGGCCGCGCATCCGAAACAGACTGCGGGGCCGGACGTTCTGAACGGCACGTCGATCGATCAGCTCTATGCACAGCGGTTCGGACACGATACGCGCCTGCCGTCGATTCAGCTTTCGATTGAGAACATCGGTTTGAGCGGTTCCTGTGGATTCGAATACAACTGCGTTTACTCGGAGACGATCAGCTGGGCGTCGCCCACCGAGCCCTTAGCCATGGCGACGAATCCACGTGAGGTATTCGAGAATCTGCTTTCCGAACCCGGACGCGACCGTAGCGCGCGGCTGGCGGCGAGGCGAAGCGTTCTGGACGGAGCGTCGACCTACGCCAGCCGGCTGCAGCGAAACCTGGGCGCGGCGGACCGCGGCAGGCTGGACGCCCATCTGGCCGAGATTCGAGGCATTGAGCGGCGCATTCAGGCCATTGAAAGGCGCAACGCGAGCGCCACCCAGCGAGAACTCGCGGCGCCGCTGGGCGTGCCGGACTCCTGGGAGGAACACGTCAAACTGATGTTCGACCTGCAAGCGCTGGCGTTCGCGGCCGACATCACGCGCGTTTCGGCGTTCAAGATGAGCCGCGACACCAGCAACCGCATCTTCCCGGAAAGCGGCGTGGACACGCCGTTCCATACTCTTTCGCATCACATCGAGCGGCCGGCGTTGATCGCTGAGTTCGCCAGGCTGAACCGGTATCATGTCAGCATGGTGCCGTACTTCCTGGAGAAACTCAAGCGCACTCCGGACGGCGACGGCAACCTGTTGGATCATTCCCTGGTTCTTTACGGCAGTCCGATGGGTGATTCGAACTTTCACAACCATCGGCGATTGCCGTTGTTTCTGGCGGGACACGCGGGTGGTACGCTGCAGGGGAATCTGCATCGCGTGTGTGCAGCCGGAACGCCGCACGCCAACTGCCTGCTGACGGTGCTGCACAAGCTGGGAGTGGATATCGGAACCGTGGGCGACAGCACCGGCGAGATCGATATTTAGCTCCTGTATTACAACTACTCCAAATCTTCGCAGTGTGCCCGGGTTATGGAGGGCGGGCTTTAGCCGGCGCGGCGCTTCAGCTCCGCTACACCGAACCTTTTGGTTGCGGCTATGCTGCTGTGTGGGGCAGGACTCCAGTCCTGCGGCGGGCGTCCACGCCGGCCTGCGGGTCCTGGAGGACCCGCGCAGACCTGGAGGTCTGCCCCACGGGTTTAGCGCCGTGTCAGCGGCGAAGCTTCTACCCGATCATAAGGCATGGGCCGCGCGCGCAACAGCTCACGCACGCGCTGCAGCACGACTGGCGCAGTGAGGGGCCGGGTGAGCAGCGCCTGGGCGCCCAGCAGGTCGGCGGCGCGCAGAGTGCCGGGGCTGGGCGAAAGCGCCGTCACCATGACCTTCAGTTGCGTGCGCTGCGTTTGAATCCGGCGAAGGGTTTCACGCCGGTCGGCGGCGGCACGCAGGTCCGAAATCACCAGGTCGATGGGATGCGCGGTCGCGTACTCGAAGGCCTGCTGGTCATCGGCCGCGGCGAACACATCATATCCAGCGCCGGCCAGGAACTTACGCAGCAGGTTGCGCGTGGCAGGCTCTGCTTCAATCAACAAAATCTGTTGCAGCGCCGGCCGGATGGCCATGGTCACGCCGTCAGGGCTACTTGCGCCGCCCACCGTGAGCACCAGGGGAACCGCGTCGCCCAGCGGCGCCTTGGGCGGCACACGGAAATTCACCTGCAACAGGCCCTTGGCAAAGTGGGGAGTTTCGCCCGCATAGACGATCTGGGCCGCCTCACCACCGACGGTGACTTCGACCGGGAGTTTCGGTACAGGATAATCGGTGACTTTGGCGTACGCGGAAACAGTCCCGTCTATTCCTGGCGGGTTGGTTTCGCCTTCGCCCGTGGCATACAGCACCGCGATGGCGCCGCGCGCCGCGGGGTTGCGCGCGGAGTTACAACATCCGGTTTCATTGAGTATGGACGCTTGTCCTTTGCCGGAGGAATTCAAGGTGTATAGTGCCGGGACGCTCGCCACGACCGGGAGTGTCACGGGAGCCGAGCGCACGTCTTGATACTCGACCACGACTTCGGTGGCCGTTCTGTTCGCGACGGCGTACGGGACGATGGCGCTGGCTTCTCCTTTCACGCTGTAGAGCATGGGCGCGGCGACGCCATCGAAGAGGACCCGCGTTTCTCCAAGTGCGGTGGTCAGCTTCCCATCGGCATCAAACTGCGCGCCGGCGAGTTTGTCCGGCCCGGCGTCGGATGGAAACAGGACAATGATTTCGCCAGGGGAAATCGCTCCGCTGAAACGGCCGGCTGCGTTCACGATGTCGTGCGCCGATAACACGGGTCCGGTGACGCCCGCCTGGACGGTCACGCAAACGGAAATGCACAGCAGCGTGATTCGCACCCATTGGCAGGGCATGCCAAAAGTATGCTGGTAAGCCTGGCGCGTGTCAAATTGACCGGTACTATCGTTTTACTATCGGGGCGGCCACCCGGAGTTCAACATCAGGCAGCTCCAGCCGCGGCGGGCAAGCGGTCCGGCACGCGGCAGATGGTCAGCGAGTCGGTCTGGACTTTATCCCACTCGCGCAGCACAAAGCCGTGCCCTTCAAAGAACTGGAGGATGCGCACCGGAGTCCACTCCACGATGGTTTCCAAAACGGGCACCAGCACGCTCAGCGCATCGTCGCTCAAGACCGTGCGCTGCGCGATCTGGTTGATGTATTTGTTCTCCAATACCGCGATGGTCAGGCCATCCAGGTGATTTACGTGCATCATCACCTGCACGTCCGAGCTGCCGTCGCCGACATACACGATGCGATCGCAGCTGAGCGGCAGCGCGGTGCGCAACTCGTCGAGCACCGCTACCTTGCCGTATCCCGCCGGTACCCGCGCGATTAAGCAGGAACGTACGTCAACCGAATCAAGTCATCGGCGATTAAATCGGTGGCCGCCAGGTGGAGCGGCGGTCGGGGACCGGCGAAGAATGGCGTGCCACCACCCAGCACGACGGGGCGGAGGTAGAGTCGATACTCGTCGATAAGACCGGCCTCCGTCAGGCTTTGCGCCAGGACTGGTCCGCCCACTTGAATCTCGCCAGCCAGCTCAGCCTTCAGCCTGCGTATCACCTTCTCGAAGTCATCCGCGACAAGCGTGGCGTTGGGGCCGACTGACTTGAGCGAACGCGACACGACCCACTTCGGCTGGCTCCGCCACGCCACCGCGAAGTCGCGATCCTCCGCGTCCCAATCCGGAAGGTCTTCGTCCCAGTAGCGCATGATCTCGTACATGCGGCGACCGTAGATGACGCCCGTCAGGCCACGCACCAGCTCGATGAAGTGACGGAAGGCCGCGGGTACAGGCGGCCCAAGCTTCGTGTGGTCGACGTAGCCATCGAGGGACTGGCTCAATCCGTAGACAAGTTTTGCCATGCTGCAAATCTCCCTCCCACGTTCTTCAGAATAGCTTGAGCCGACTGTCGCGCGGAGGTGAGGTTGAACACTATCTGCCCGCCACATTCTCGGTGTGGCCAATAACCCGAGGTCCGTTTCCCCAATCCCGAGATTGAACCTGAGACACTACCCGCCGCTCAGATGCCTGGCAACTTGTCTAGCATCTGCCTAGCCATGGAATCCGCAGTAGTTGGAACCATCCCAAAATGGAATTGTGCTCCGCCGATTTCAGCGACCGCGGATTTCGCCCGTTTCGGGATGGTAACGGAACTTGGTGCCGAAAATGTGGTCGTCGGGCACGATGCCTTCGAGCGCCGACTGGATCACTTCCTGCGGCGCCGCTGAAACCACTAGAACGAGAAGCGGTGCCGTCGAGATCCGCCAGCAGCTGCGAAAGCAGCCGGATATCCTGCTTCAGGCGGATGCGTTTTCCGGCCTCAATCAGATGCTCTTTCCGCACGCGGCGATACTGTGGATCGTGCAGCAGCAGATAGGCGAGTTCCCCGCCCTGCTGCACCAGGTGGATCTGTGAGAGCCCCCTAATTCTTTCGGCAGAGCCTCCCGCTCCGATCAATTCGCTCAGCAGGATTCCGGAATCGTTTGAAACTCAGGGTCTGGTCGAAATCGCGGGGGAACAAATAGTCCCTGGTGCGGACTTCCTGCTCGATTTGCTTAGCGGTCACCTCTACTGGCTGAATATGCCGCAACGGGCCAAGTTGCTATGTATTGTTATAATACGGCGTAAAAGCTGTAATATCAAGTATGCCTCGCAAACTCAGTGCCGAGCCGCACGCGCCGAAGTACCGGCAGGTCTTCGAGAACCTGTCGCGCGAAATACTATCGGGAAAATATCAGCCGGGTCAGAAATTCCCCAGTGAAGCCGCGCTGGTACAGCAGTTCCGCACGTCGCGCATTACCATCGGCCGGGCGCTGCGGGAACTGGTCGAGCGCGGGTTGGTGGAACGCTTTGCCGGTTCCGGCACCTACGTCCGGCAGCGGCGCGCGGCCGGCGACGGCCTGCTATTCGGCCTGTTGATTCCCGACTTGGGGGAGACCGAAATCTTCGAACCGATCTGCAAGGGCATCGCCGGCGCGCCGCAGTCGAGCCGGCATGCGCTGCTGTGGGGGCACCACGATCCGGCGCACTCCGCGCCCGCGGAACAGGCTTTGGCGCTTTGCGATCAATTCATCCGGCGCAAAGTATCGGGGGTGTTCTTCGCTCCGCTCGAGATGGCCGCCCAGGCACACGAAACGAACCTGACCATATTGTCGCGGCTGGAGAAGGCCCGCATCCCTATCGTGCTGCTGGATCGCTGTGTGCTGCCCTATCCGCAGCGCAGCCGGCACGACCTGGTGGGCATCGATAACCGCCGCGCCGCCTACATGGCAACCGAGCATTTGCTGCGGCTGGGCGCGCCGCCCGTGTGGTTCCTGGCGCACTCCGGGGGCGCCCCTACAGTGGAAGCTCGCGCCGCGGGATTCCGCGAGGCACTGTTCGGGAACGGCGCGGATCGCAAGCGCGGGCGGGTTTACCGGGTGGAAGCGGTTACGGAAGAGAGCATCCTGCCGCTGCTGAAACACACCAGCCGGGGCGATGGGTTTGTCTGTGTAAATGACCGGACCGCGGGCCAACTGATGCGGATTCTATTGGCGGCGGGACACAGGATACCGCAGGATATTCGCATTGTGGGCATTGACGATGTAGAGTACGCCAGCTTGCTGCCGGTGCCTCTGACGACGGTGCACCAGCCCTGCCGCGAGATCGGCGAAGCGGCCATGGCGGCCATGCTTTCGCGTATTGAGCGGCCCGGTATGCTGGTGCGGGATATCCTGATCGATTGCCGGCTGGTGGTGAGGGAATCGTCCGGGGTTGAGGTGCGGGCCGTTTGACCCGCACCCCACTGGAGCCGGTTATTTCCCGATAGCCGGAATCGAAGTGAAAGCCGATGCGGGATTGAAGCTAAGTCCGAGCACGCTGATCTGTCCGCCGGCCGGGGTATCGAACTCCAGGGTACCCCGGGCGTTTTCCGCCAGCGTGAACGATGTATTCGCCTGCCATGTTGAGGAAGCCGCCAGATCGAAGGAAGTGTGCCCCGAAGCGGGCAGCGTGATCGTTTGGGTAGACAACTGATCTCCAGCGTCGTTGCGCATCACCACCGTGATGTTCGCCGGTTGCGTGGAGAGGTTGGCCACCGCTATGGCCGTCGAGAAATCGTTGGTGTCGTCAAACCACACCAGGTAGGCGCTGGAATTGAGGCTCTGCATAGGCACTACGGCCTGCTGCTGCTGCGTCGCGGTCACATTGTCGGTGAAAACCGCGAAACCGCCCACTGTGCCGTTGCTCAGCAGTTGTGCAGAACCAGTCACCAGCGGATTGGTGAGGCCCGCTGTCTGGACCACCAGCCCCGCACCGGCATTCAGCGATGCCGTAAAGACGAGGTGGTCTGGTTGGGAGTGCCCTGTGGGAATGTAAGCGGCAGCGTCAATGCGTTGCCGTTACTGTCAAAGAAGTTGAGAGTGATATTTGCTGAGGACGCACCCGAATTCAATAACGTGAATGTGGTGGTCCATTGGCCCCCGCCGGAGGCAAAGTGGGTGAACGACCCAGCTAAATTGGCGGGCGTGGTAGACGGGGAAGCGGTGAAAGCCTGCGTCACATTGCCGGTCAGGGGAACGGAGGCGCTGGCCGGAGTGAAGCTATATCCGCTCAGCGATGGTGTAATCGTGTAAGTGCCGGCGGGCTCGGTGAAGGTGAAGTCTCCGGAAGCGTTAGTGGTGGTAGTGGCGGTTACCGTGCTGCCGGTGGTTCTGGGGGCGGCTAAGGGAATGCTGGCCGTGACGCCGGACGTAGCGCTCACCGTACCGGTCAGCGTGATGGTGACGCCGGCCAGGCCGGTCCCGGAAACCGTAACCTGCCCGGTGATTGTGAACGTGGTGGTCGTGGCGGTAGCGGCGGTGAAATTCTCCGTCAGATTGGCGCTCAGGGTGACGGGCTGGCTGGCCGGCGTGAAGGTGTATCCGGTCAGCAATGGGGTCAGCGTATAGGTGCCGGCCGGCTCGCTGAAAGTGTAGTTTCCGCTGGCGTTCGTGGTGGTAGTAGCGCTGGCCGCTCCGCTCAGCGTGATGGTGACACCGCTCAGACCGGTTCCACTCAGGGTCACTTGCCCGGACAGCGTGTACATAGTGCCTGTCCCAGTGGCGGCGGTGAAATTCTCGGTCTGATTGCTGGTCAGCGTTACAGTCGGACTGGCCGGGGTGAAGGTGTATCCGGCTAGCGAAGGAGTAACCGTGTAAGTGCCTGCCGGCTCGGTGAAAGTGTAGTTTCCGGTGGAGTTGGTGGTGGTAGTAGCGCTGGCCGTCCCGCTCAGTGTAATGGTAACGCCGCTCAGACCGGTTCCATTCAGGGTGACTTGCCCGGACAGCGTAAACATGGTGGCGGTCGCGGTGGCGGTGAAATTCGCCGTCTGGCCGAGGGTCACGCTGGGAAACGTCTGGCTAGCGGGGGTGAAGGCAAATCCATTCAACGAGGGCGTAACCGTCACGGTGCTGCCCACCGGCACGAAAAACACGTAGTTGCCAGCGGCATTCGTGAGCGTAGTGGAGCTTGTGGATCCGTTCATCAGGGTCATGGTGACGCCGCTCAGAGGGGCCGTCGGCGAGAAGGTGTTGACTTGTCCGGAGATCGAAACACCGAACGAAGCAGCATAGATGGCGGGGAAGCGCAACCTCTGGCGCTCGAAGCACTCCGAATTCGGACGGAACTGATGCCCCCGGGAGCCTGGCAAATCGGCGAAGCGAGCAGGTTTAGCCAAGGGCTGCGCCCTTGATATTCCTGCGGAATATGGAAGACAGAAGTCAGGAGCCAGGAGTTATCGTTCGAGCGCTGGACGATTCCACTTCGCTAGATTAGCGGCAGCCGTATAAGTCGCCTGGAGGAATTCGAGAAGCGTCTGATCCGGCGACTCTGATTGCCGCACGGTTTCGTACGGCAGAATGAATTCCCGAAAATCGGCACTGTAGAACGCGGCTGCCGGCTGGATTGCGAATTCGGCGAAGCCAAGCGGTTCCGGATAAGCATAGGAATAGAACACAGGGTACGGGATCGCCCCGCCGCCAGGCCAAAAACCGCAGCTACTGACTTCCTGAGAGTACGCCTCGCGCGTGACTGCATCCGGCAGGTTGGGTATGCCTCCCGGATGTTGGGGAGCGCTGCGCCCGGAGAATCGCGTGACCGCAAGATCCAGTGCGCCCCAAAACAGGTGCACCGGACTGCACTTACCGATGAACCGTCCGCGAAACTCCTTCATCACCCGATCGGCCTGCACCAGGATGCGCCAGAACCGGTTGGCGTGGTCCGGGTCGTAGGCTCTGTGCGTCTCATCCTGGTCGAACCTGATCGGCTCGGAAACTTCGTTAGGTTTTTTGTGAATGGCCACATGCAGGTCGAGCCGCCCCATCTCCTCCATCAGCCGGTGGTAGAACGCGGCGACGGACTGTGGGCGCAGTGGAAGCCCCGCGGTGCGTCCATCGCTGCTCTGAATATTTAAATGATGCTCGAGGAAATCGAAATCGATCTCGAAGGTACGCGAGCCATACGGAATCGGCGAGGTGGTGAGCCCGCGGCAAGTCACGTACAATGTGACGCCCCAGGAGTGGTTGATCCAGGGACCCTGGGTGAGTCGTATTTTGCCGACGATCTGCGTCCACATATGCAAAGTCGCGCACGTGTCGCTCCAGGACTTCAGCGCCAGGCTCGGCCAGGCTTCGTCGTGTGAAGCTGAAGGCTGCATTCCCAGATTCCTCCTTCTCAATGCAGGTTCTGCGGAAATCTGCCCCCAGCGTATCACGTCATTGAGCGGCGGCTTCCGCTATGTGCTAGAGTCGGCCCTTGCTATGCCCGTCAACGCCTATTTGGCCAAAAGCACCGTCGTAGCCGCCCTGGGCGGCCTGCTCTTCGGATTCGATACGGTGGTCATCTCCGGCACTACCGATGCGCTTACCAAAACCTTTAATCTGTCGCCGCTGCTGCTGGGTATCACCGTCGCCAGCGCTTTGTTCGGGACCATTATCGGGGCCATGTTCGCCGGCGTGCCGGGCGACCGGTACGGCCGCCGCGACAGCCTGCGCGGCATGGCGATCCTGTACCTGGTCTGCGCGCTCGGCTGCGCCTTCGCGTGGGACTGGTATTCGCTGATCGCCTTCCGCGTCATCGGCGGTCTGGGCATTGGCGGTTCCTCCGTTCTGGGTCCGATGTATATTGCGGAGATCGCGCCGGCCAAGTGGCGGGGGCGCCTGGTGGGGCTCTTTCAGTTCAACGTGGTCTTCGGAATTCTGCTGGCTTACTTCTCCAACTACGCCATCGGCCTGGCGGGATTCGGCGGCGCGGAATGGCGCTGGATGCTGGGCGTCTCGGCCCTTCCGGCGCTCCTCTTCCTGCTGCTGTTGCTGGGCATCCCCCGCAGCCCCCGCTGGCTGGTGAAGAAGCAGCGGGTGCCGGAAGCACGCGAAGTGCTGCGCCTCACGGGCGAAGCGGATTACGAAGCCGAGTTGCAGGATATCGTGGCTTCTATCGACGCGGCCCACGGCCACGGCGACGAGTCCGTGTTCGCCTGGAAGTATCGCTTTCCGATATTTCTGGCCGTCGCGATCGGCATGTTCAACCAGCTTTCCGGCATCAACGCGGTGCTCTACTACCTCAATTACATCTTCCAGCAAGCGGGCTTCAGCAAGGTATCCGGCAACCTGCAGGCAGTGGCCATCGGCGCTACCAACCTTCTGTTTACCATGATTGCCATGTCCGTCATCGATCGGATCGGGCGCAAGACCCTGCTGCTGATCGGGTCGGTGGGTCTGGCGATTTCGCTGGCGGGCGTGTCGGCGGTTTTTGCCATGCACCGGCATGAGGACCTGCTGGTCTGGCTCCTGATCGGTTTCATCGCCTCCTTCGCGTTTTCCCAAGGCGCCGTGATCTGGGTATATCTGAGCGAAGTCTTTCCCAATCGCGTGCGCGCGCAAGGGCAGAGCTTGGGCAGCTTCACACACTGGCTCATGAATGCGGCTATCTCCTTCAGTTTTCCGGTAGTGGCCAGCCATTCGCGCGCGGCCCCGTTCGGCTTCTTCGCAGCCATGATGGTGGTGCAGTTCTTCGTCGTACTCTTTTGGTTTCCGGAAACCAAGGGAGTCACCTTGGAACAAATGCAGAAGAAGATGGGCATCGCCTGAATGGCGCGCGTGGTTCCGCTTGCCAACGGCATCATTTCTTTTTCGAGCCGCGGGATCCCGGGGCCGCACTTGCCTGTTGCCGGCGTTTTCCGGCGCTGCCCTGGGCGCGAGCCTTGCCCTTTCCACCCCGCACTGCCGGGACCCTTTTGCCGGGCAACCCGGCATCCGCGCCGGTGCCTTGCGCTATGTCCAGTCCGAATAGAGAGGAAAGGTCTTCGCCGTCGAGGACCTTGCTGCGGGCCGGCGCCTTCCTGGCTTGCGGAAGAGCTGTTCCGGCCCCGGCGATGAGATCCTTTTCATCAAGGTTGTGCAGCCGGAAGATGAGGTCGGGCTGCTGGTCGAGCCTCGCGCCGATGCCGTAGAGCACGGCTGCGACGTGCTTGCACATATCGGCCCAATCGGGACAACTGCACGAGAGCTGGATCTCGTCAGGCGATGGGAAAAGGCCGGTCTTCTGCCGGCACACGCGTTCCATGACACCCTTGGAGAGGCGGCCCTGAAGAAGCTCGATGAGCGAATCGATTGCTCCGGCGCAGTCTTGGCAGATGGACCGCCAGCGCGCCTTCGCCACCGGAGCTACCTTCACCTTAACCCTATAAATCGCCGACCCGCTGACCAGGGCTTTAATTTCGCCAGGCGCAATCTGAAGATCGATCACGGAACCGTTGCGCACATAGGTCCGCCCACGTGGTAAGCGGTTTTCAAAGTCGCTGTAGCGCTCGAGATTCTCGCACCAAGCCTTGCCCCAGAAGGTCTTGACGATGGCGCGGCCTTCCACCACCACCGGCGAGACCGCATGGCCCGTTTTCTTGAGCTTGGCCATCTCGCTGGCAGCTTGCCGGCGTCGCTGCGCCGCGGAAACATAGGGTCTCCATCCGTAAAATCCCATCGAGTCAAGTCTCCTTTAGCGCTTTATTCAGGTCAATCGCTACCAGCTTGAGCAACTCCTCGTCTTTCATTTCCGTCAGCAGCAGGTCGGCGCCGCCTTCCAGCAAGTCCGTCGACAGCTGCCGCTTCGATTCAATAAGCTGATCGATTTTATCTTCTACGGTACCGCGGCACACGAACTTGTGCACCAGTACATTTTTGGTTTGGCCGATGCGAAAGGCGCGGTCCGTGGCCTGGTTCTCCACCGCCGGGTTCCACCAGCGGTCGAAGTGCACCACATGCGAGGCGGCGGTCAGGTTGAGGCCCGCGCCGCCGGCCTTGAGCGAAAGAACGAAAAAACCCGCGGCTTCGTCTTCCTGAAACCGGCGCACGATTTGCTGGCGCTGCTTCACCGCGGTCTCGCCGTGAAGAACCAAGCCGGGGCGCCCAAAAACGGATGCGAGGAAAGCCGCCAGCGGAGCGATCACTTCCCGGAACTGCGTGAAGACGAGCATCTTCTCCTGCCTGGCCGCAATCACTTCCGCGATATCCCGTAATCTGGCCCATTTGCCGCTGTCCTCTTCATTCCAACTGCCGTCTGCCAGCCACTGCGACGGGTGGTTGCAGATCTGCTTGAACCGCATCAGGAACGACAACACCAGGCCCTTACGCTGAATCCCTTTGGCTTCCTGAAGTTGCTCAGCCAACTCTTGGACCGACTGCTCGTAAAGGGCAGCCTGCTTCCGGCTGAGTTGACAAAACGCTTTCACTTCAGTCTTATCCGGTAGGTCCGCGATCACCGTTTTATCGGTCTTAAGGCGCCGCAGAATGTAGGGCCGCACGAGTTCGCGCAATGGGCCATAGGGATTATGCGGCCGGTTCGCCAGCCCTTTGATGAAGGTAGTAAACTCCTTCGACGATCCCAGTAGCCCTGGATTGACGAAGTCGAAAATGGACCAGAGATCGCCGAGCCGGTTCTCGATGGGCGTGCCGGTCAGCGCGAATCTTGCATCTGCCTTTAGCCCTTTGACGGTCCGCGTCTGCCTGGCATCGGGGTTCTTGATGGCCTGCGCCTCGTCCACCACCACCAGATGCCAGGCGGTTTCCGAGATCCATGGCATGCGCAGGAGCGAACCGTAGCTGGTGATCACCAGGTCCACGCCACCCAGCCTTCCGGGGGAAGGGCTCTTGAGTTCGGCGGCCGGCAGGGCGGACGGATGGGCGACGAGGACCTTTAAACCAGGCGCAAAGCGTTCGATCTCCGCAGCCCAGTTCGCCAGCAGCGAAGCTGGGGCAACCAGCAGGCTGGGCTCCGGTTGACCCGCCGTTTGGCGCTTCAGGATGAGAAGCAAGGAAAGCACCTGAATAGTCTTGCCAAGTCCCATATCGTCGGCCAGGCATGCCCCCAGGCCGAGTTTCGCGAGGAGATAAAGCCAGCGCACTCCCACCTGCTGGTACGGCCGCAGCGTCGCATTCAGGGCAGCGCCGGGGTCGATTCGGGCCAATCCCTCAGGGCTGCGGAGTCCTTTTAACGTCTCGGCGAGCCAGGGGCCAGCGACCACCTGAGACCACTCGGCGCGGATATCCGCGGCGGCATCGTCAGTTACGGTATCGGCGCCGGCGAGCAAACGAACGGCCTCCCGAAAACCAAGCCCATTCTCCGCAGCCGTGCGCTCGATTTCACGGAAGTGCTCCAACACCTGGCTCAGCCGCTCACGGTCCACTTCGACCCAACGGCCGCGGACCAGCGCCAGCCCATCGGATTTCTCCAATAGCGTGCGGATTTCGGCGGCGGTTAGGCGCTCGCCGTCGAGAGTGACTTCCATCCTGAAATCGAGCAGCGCGTCCTGCCCAAGTCCGGCCGGTGCTTTGCCGCCGATCTTCGCGGACACCAGCGGGCGTGACGGCCGGTTGGCCCGCCAGGTGGCCGGCATCCGAACCACCACCCCCGCGCTTTCCAGTTGTGGGACGTCTCTCAAGAGTTGCATGGCTTCCTGGGGTGTCCAGCGGAGGGGGTGATAGATCTCACCCGCATCGATGAGGTTCTTCAGCCACGGACAGGTCTCCGAGGCCCGCTGTACGGGAAGCAGCAGAGATAGCAAACGGTCCTTGTTTGCGGCTCCGGCGTATTCGCCAAGTGCCTTCCCCAGCGGAAGGTGTTGCGCCTTGGCATTGGCCATCAACCGCGTGGTGTAGGTGGCCAGGAAAGCGAAAGGCGCATCCGGATCTTTGCGGTTCTCGGCTAGATTGAAGTGCACCCGGCCTACCAGGTTCCACGCCGGGTTCCGGCGCTTCAGGAATTCCTGTATCCCGCACTTCGACTCGGCCAGTTCGATGCGGAATGCGGAATCCAGTTCCTGCCAGAGGGCAACAAGGACCTCCGTGCTCAGATACTCCGCGCCAGTCATGGGAGGCGCCGCCAGAACCAGCCGGTCGAACTCCTTAACGGGCGGGGCTGCGACAGGCACTTCCCGCTCCACGGCGTCGGTATCCGGGTGCGCGCAAAGGGCGGTCACGTAGCATGCGCCGAATTCTCTCCAATATGCGAAGAGGGGAGGAAGGGTGGCTCCGGATTCAGCCGCTCCGAGTCGTAGAAGGCCATGGCCCGGCCCGCGCGCGAAGGCACCCACCAGGTGCCGTGCTATCTCGGGATCGAGGGGCGGCGCGTCCGGAGCTTCAACTAGCGCGAGGCGGCCCTGCGGGGACAGAGTGGGAGCAAGAGAGACTGAACCCATCGAGGGGAGTCTACCTACTTTTTCAGAACAAAGTCGCTGGCTGCCAATGTGGATACCAGGAACTGACCTTCGTCGCTATTCATCTCATCGAGATCCAACGTAAAGTACCCGTGGTTCTCCAAGACGCGCGCGCGGAAGTAGTAAGTCTTCGCAGACGCCGCGGTGAGCTTATCAAATGCAGGCTGCAAGCTCAGCCACGGCGGCAGCGATTGCCAATCCGCGCACAGGTGATGCTCGCCGGGTTCGACAGAAAAGGACAGGTAAGACGTCCCGCGGTTTGCACCCACCCACGCCCCATCCAAGCCCACCCGGATGGTCGGCCGGCCGATCTCGTTGCCGGGCCGGCCGAACTCCTCCACCACATATACCAGCGCCTTTCCCGGTTCGGGCTGCGCAGCCGGTTGCCGCCCCTTGGACTGCACCTTGAACTTGACGTTATCCGCACCGCAGGCCGCGCTTACAAGCGTCAATGCCGGCGCCTCCTCGGCGAATACCGGCAAAGAGATAAGAATCGCAACCAGCAGTCGTTTCACCGCAACTCCTGCATCATGCCCGGCAGGCTCCATCGCGCCTGCATTGTGTCTGGCGTCCAGCCAAACTCAGCAGCCATAATGGCTCCGACTTCTTCCTGACTCTTCCCATCGTGGATCAGACCCGCCGCCCGGTTGCGAAGCTTCTCGACATTGTTGCGATATTCGAGCAGACCAGCCTTGGTGGTCACCGGCCCGTGTCCCGGAATCACGGTATCGAAATCGAGCTGCAGCGCGCCGTCGAGTGTCAGCGTCCAGGCTTTCAGACTGCCACCGCCCGTATAGTCGATCAGCGGAGTCTTGCCGGCCATCAGATCGCCGGTGTGGATGGTATGCAGCGCTGGAAAGTAAATGACTGCGTCGCCGTTGGTGTGGCCGCGGCCGAAATAGCGCGCCCGCACTTCTTTGCCGCCCAGGAAAACGGAACATTCATCGGTGAACACGACCCGCGCCGGCGTCATGTTAGCCGGCGCGCCGGGCTGCTTGTGCTCCACGATATTGGCGCGCGCATTGGCAGTCGAAATGATTTCCGCCGTCGGCAGAAACTTCACGTTGCCGCCGCTATGGTCGGAGTGATGATGGGTGCTCAGCACGTACTTCACCGGCTGATCGGTCACGCTCTTCACCTTCGCCATGATGTTCTCGTAATCCTGCTCGAATTTGTCGTCCACCAGGATCACGCCTTCGCCGGTAACATACACGGCCACGTTGCCGCCGTCGCCTTCGATTTCGTAAAGATCGTCTTTGACTTTATTGAGGGTCAGCGGAGGCGGCTGCTTGCCTTGGTTTTGCGTGTATGCGATCCAGCCGCCGGCCAGGAGCAGTGCGGCCGCGGAGACGCGCGTCGCGAGTGTTCGGGTCATGCCGGACACTATATCAGATCTTTTACTGAGCCGCGACCGTCATGTCAAGGCAAAATAGAAATGTCCTCCTTTGCCTTTGCGCAAAGTAGAAATGTCCCCTTTTTCCCAGAGCTCTGCGGGGCGCGTGTTAGGCTCGTGTTGCCGGTGAAGCGGAGAAGGGCAATGCTGGCGAGCAACCCGATCTCAAGGAATAGCCGGCCGGAACTCATCGCGGACGATGGGTAGGGCGCGCTCCCTCCGTCGCGTCCTTGTACTGGGGCTGGGGGGTAGAGCAGGAGAGAAGGCGACACGGGTTGCGCGACCCGCTCTCCCCTCGTCGAACCGGAGATGCAGATTTACCACGTCCGGCTCTCCTGAAAGCTCTCGCCTCAGACATGCGCAGTCCGCGATAGACGGATCAGCCCCAACCTCGCCAAGTGCTCCAGCCATGGTTCTCCTTGCGGACAACGGTATGGCCGCTGGCTGCGTCGGTGCAAATGCTGGATTAGACGGTCCCGAATGTAGCGTTCGATCTCACAGTAGGCACTGGATGGGTACCCAAAAGAAAAGTAGTTCATCCAACCTTTCAGGTGCCGATTCAGCTCTCCAATCAGGATCGGGATCGGCTTATGGCACTGATGACGATTCGTCATTTCGCGCAACTTTTCCCGCTCCCGTTGGACCGCCTTGTTCGACGGAAACGCATTCAGGTATTTTCGATCGCGCCCTTTCAGATCGCGGTCATACCGAAACGTATATCCCAGAAAGTTCAGACTCGCCCCTTCCTCTCGCAGGTTCACCACCCGCGTCTTTTCCCGATTGATCTCCAGCTGGAATTTTCCTTCCAGCCGCGATTCGATGAACTCGATGGTTGCCGATCTCATCTGTTTCGCCAGCGCCACAAAATCATCGGCGTAACGCACCAGCTTGGCATCGGCCCTTCGTGCCGGTCCTTGCGGACCGTGAAACAAGGCGTCGAACCAGTGTAAATACAGGTTCGCCGCAATGGCGAGGCTACCCCGCCCTGTGGCGTTCCCTTCTTCGGCCGGCTCCATTTGTGGTTGCCTCCGCCCCGTCCTTCACTCCGTTCGACTACGGGCGCCTCCAGCCACATCCGGATCAACTTCAGGACCGACCGGTCCACGACCCGCCTGCGCCAGCACGCCAGAAGCTGGGAGTGCGGGATCGAATCGAAATAGCCCTTCAAGTCCACGTCATACACGACCCGATACCCGGCCTGCAAATGACCGCGTATTTCCGCCAGCGCCCGCATAAAACCGGAACTTCGGTTCGTGCTTGGCCTTTTGGCCCAGTTTCTGTCTCAGTTGAGAAACTTTCTCCGGCAGTCCCGGCTCTTTCACCGTTTCCGGTATCGCCTTTCCTGCGGCTGCCCGAGTCTCCGTAGTGGGATTTTCATCCAAGCGGATTTCTCCTCCTCTTACAGACTCATGCTTTCAGTAAGGCCCCTTTGCTCCACGGGCGTTACCCCGCTTCTCAGCTAATATGGGCCTCTCCGACTCCCTGCCGGGCCGCCCCCGCGGTTATGTATTCCCGCGGCGCGTTGGTTGCTTCCGCTTCCACCCGACAGGGCCTCCCAGGCTCCTCGGCTGATCTTTTCACGCGCGCTGTCCCCAACCACCCCGGAAGGTCCGCATCGCTGCATATGCCTGTTGCTTCGCGACCGGTCTTGTCTGGCTTCATCCAAGTCGGGCGGACTGGCCACCTTCGTTTTCCTATCGAGGCCGAATCGGGTTCACTTGCGTTACGGCTCGCGTGTTCGCCTCACAAGTCCGCCAGCTCCATTACTGGACCTCGCGCTCACTCGGCTACGTGCTGAACAGGCAATTTACACGGTGAACTCCTTTCAGTTCACAAGATCAACCAGGCTTACCCTGGCGTACCCGACCAACGGGAACAAGGTCCAGGAACCGGTACAGGGAGCACTACTTTCAGGGCGGAGCGAGTTCCTGTACGCTCTGGCGGAACAGAGTGAGGAAAGATGCCGGAAGCCGTCACCGAATGAACTGATTTACGAAGTGCTGAAGTCCGTGCAAGCTTAGAGGTTCCGTCATCCGTGAGGATATCAGCCGGCTAAAATTCCGGAAGTCGGGCTTGCAAAGGTGCGTGGCTGGTCTGCGCGCGGATGTGGCTGAAGTTCCCGCCTCGACAGGCTGGAATTCCGTGTAGGGCGCGCGGAAACCCGTCCGAACTTGAACGACGCGCGGCACTGCATGGAACCCAGCCCGGAAACCCTCGCGGAAGCGCGGCGCTGTTCATAGACGCCCACTGGGTGAAGTGTGAACCTGATGGGCTTGCCCGCATACCGAGCCCGCGTGCCGTTTGCGCGTCTGCACAATCATGTAGGTTGGAGGTGCTTCCGAAAATCGAGAAGGGGGCGACTAAGGCGGAGCTCGCAGATGCGTTGCAGTCCTCAGATGCTTTTCCGCGACATGCTAGCCGTGGCGGAGCGGACCGGCAAGATCAGATCCACCACGCGCGGCGGCGCGTCACTTTTCTTGACTGTCTTTTTTCTGCAGCATTCTACCCAACTCCGCCTCTTTGGTCTGCTTCACCTGCGCGCCTTGAGCAAATGCCGCCTTGCTGCCTTCCAAATCGCCTTTCTGCCGCAATAGCTGACCCAGTGTATTGTACGGCCCCGGATCCTCCTGGTCCAATCGGATCGCGGTACGCAGCGCGGTCTCGGCGCCTTCGCGGTCCCCCTTCTGCTTCAGCGCGGTTCCCAGCATAGAGTAGGCTTGGCCGTAATCCGGGCGCAAGCGAATGGCGGCCTGCATCTCCTTGGCGGCCTCGTCGAAATCACCCATCTGCCAATGCGTGATGCCCAGCGTGTAGTGCGCCTCCGCTATGCTGGGATCCAATTCCAGGGTCCGTGCGAACTCCACCTTGGCGCCGTCCAGGTCATCCTTGTTTTTAAGCGCGACACCCAGGTCGTAGTGCGCTACAGCCAGATCCGGCTCCCGCCGGATAGCCTCCCGCAACTGCTCCGCCGCTTTATCCGGATCGCCTTTTTGGATATACGCGAACCCGAGATTGACGCGCGCCATGTTGTAGGCCGGGTCCGCGTCCAGGATCTTCTGGAATTGGGCAATCCCCGCATCCGCGCGGCGCGTCTTCACCAGTGTGGCGCCGAGGTTGTTCCGTGCGTCCGGATCGGTAGGATTGACGTCCACCGCGTGCTCGAAAGCATCCACGGCGGCGGCCAGATCGCCGGTATTCTCGAGCGCCATCCCCAAACTGTTCCAGGCATCCCAATGCTTGCTGTCCGCCGCCACGGCTGCTCGCAGATGCGGCAGCGCCGCCCCGTCTTCGCCCTGCAATTTGAGGGTCTCCCCCAGCTTGTACTGGTATTCGAAATTGCCGGGATCGAGAGCCGCGGCGCTCTGTAAATGAGGAATGCTGAGCCCCGGATTCTTATCGAGCCAATAGACGGCGCCCAGATGGTACTGCGCTGGCGCGAACTTGGGGTCCAGCTCGATCGCATGCTGAAAGCTTTGTATGGCCTCGGCGCGGCGGCCGAGAACCGCCAGCAGAAAGCCCACTTCGTCTTGCAGGTGGGCTGATCTGGGATCCAGTTCAGCCGCCTGCCGATAGACTTCAAGGGCACCGGTGGCGTCGCCCTTGGCTTTCAGCGCAGCGCCGCGTCCCGCCAGATCCTGGACTGGATCGGCGGCTTCAGAAAGCGCACCCAGCAGCAGAAATAATGCGACCAATCGCACTTGGCTCCATTATACTGTTACTTGACTCTGTTCGCCGTTTTGCATAGACTTGGCGATGTTGTTACTCTCGCGTTAAATGAAAGATACCGGGGCCACGATCGCCGAACGGGAAGCGGTTCACTCTCAAATTGAGAAGTTGAACCGGAGTTCCGTACTACACGGGGCTGAATCTCTGTGTAAACTCCTGAAGTATTTGGCCGAGCATGCGCTCGATTCACCCGGCACGCCGTTAAAGGAATACCAGATCGCTACCGAGGTATTCGGCCGGCCAGCCGATTTTGACTCCCGTGTGGATTCCACCGTACGGGTGCAGACCGGGCGGCTCCGCTCGAAGCTCGCCGAGTATTATGCCGGCGAGGGGGCGGGTGATCGCCTGTTGATCGAAATTCCCAAGGGAGCTTACTCCTTCGCGTATCACCTGCGGACGCCAGTGGAGGCGCCGACGCCCGCGCCCAGCCTCGCCCTGCCGCCCCCGATACCGAGAACACGATCTTTTCCAGTTTCCTGGTTCGTGCTTTCACTGGCCGCCTGCGCGGTCATCACCGTGTCGGCAGCCATCGTGTTGACGCGATTCATGGCGCCGCTGCCGGCGGCTACGACCGACCCGCCGGCGCCCGCATTGAAGGCCTTCTGGAGCGCCTTCGCCAGTGGTCCGGACGCGCCCATGGTGGTTTACAGCAATGCCGAATTCGTTGGAAGACCAGAGACCGGTCTCCGTTATTTCAAGCCCACGTTGGACTCCGGCAAAACGATTATGGACCATTACACGGGTGTCGGCGAAGTGATGGCAGTCCACGATCTGGACCAGGTGTTTGCCGGGCTGCACCATGCGATTCACATCAAGCGCGGACGGCTGCTGACTTGGGATGATGCCAAGACCAGCGATCTGATTTTCATCGGTTCGCCGTCGGAGAATCTCTCGTTGCGGGAATTACCCGGCACGCAGGACTTCGTATTCAGCCGCAACCCATCCGCGCCGCGCAAAGGCGATCTGATGATTTCCAACCGGCACCCCACCACCTCGGAGCAGGCCGCATATTTCGCGTCGGATCCGCCACCCATCACCGAGGATTATGCAATGATTGCGCTGACCTCCGGTCTAAACCCAAGCCGCCGCGTGCTGATTCTGGCCGGGATCACCACCTTCGGCACACAGGCCGCCGTGGAGTTCGTTTGCCGCCCTTCCACACTTGACGAATTGATCGCGAAGTTAGGCCCAACGGCGCGGCGGCGCGTTCCACCGTTTGAAGCCTTGCTCCGCGTGAAGGTGAACGGCGGCGTACCAGTCCAGTCGGAGTTGCTGAGCTTACACACGCACCCCTGGGGCGCCGAGAACTGAGAGAAAGAAGACAGGAGACAGAAGACAGATGCTAATGCACCGCTATCTTTAGGTGCATGACTCCTGTATATTGATCGGCTGCGCCATAGTATCCGGTCATGTCGAGCGGATCTTTGGTGCGCGCGGTTACGCCTTCGAGGAAGATCACGTTCGGCACGGTCCCCACGCGTTCCCATACCAGGCTCGGCATCAGGAACGCCCTCTCGCAGCGCGCCACCACCTTGCCCGGATCGCTTTTGTCAAACAAGACCCAGCCGGGGCCGTACACTAAGCGGTCGTTGGCGCCGTTATAGAGCAGCAGAATACCGGCGCTGGTCACCATGGGCGGTGGCCCCGGTTCCATAACACGCTCGTCGAAGGCGCCCGGCCGGCGGGCAAGCACCGGCTCCTTCGTGGCGTCGCGCCAGTGCAGCAGGTCGTCCGAACTGGCCAGACCCATGTAGTCGCGATCCTTGCCATCGGCATCGCGGCGCGTGCCCAGATAGTACATCCACCATTTGCCGCTGATGCGCTCCGGCACGATAGCCCCTGACTTCGTCCATCCGGTGGCCCACGCGCCATGGTAGGCGGGCAGAACTACTCCATGGCGGCGCCAATGCCGCAGGTCCGGTGAGGTTGCGAGACATAACTGCGCGTCATGCCGGTTATAACCGGTGTATGTCATGTAATAAATCGTACCGATGCGCACTACGCGCGGATCCTCCACCCCTCCGCCCAGCTCGTATGGCGCGGCAGGCTCCAGCACCGGACGGGAGTCAATCTTGAAGTGCAAGCCATCGGCGGATTCCGCATAGCCGATGCGTGAGGTGCCATGCGCGTCACGCGCGCGGAACAAGAGGACGGTCTTGCCGTTTGCTATGACCGCCGCCGGGTTGAACGCGCCGGCCATCATCCACGTGGGCGTGCCGGGCCGCAGCACCGGCTGCGCGCTCAGGCGCTCGGCCTGGATGACGATCGCAGGAGGCGCGGACCAAAAGGGGACGAAAAGACCCAGAATAATTCCGATAAGCATGGCTTAAAGTAATATACTGTCATTTGCGCCCGCGTAGACGCTATTTCGTTTGCGGCTTTGCGGCGGCAGGCCTGCTGGTGGCCTTCGCCGCGCAGACCGTCCCCCAAAAGCAGCCCGAGCCCATCCAGGAATACATCCGCAAAATGTGGGCGGTGCTGACGCGGTCGAACCGCAATCTGGCGACAGCCGCCGTCGATCCGAAGTTCAAACCGCTACCCAATGGCCGCTGGCCCCTATATGTGCCCGCAAATGGAGATGCCCGCTCCATCGAGGGCGAGTTGCGGCGCGAGATGGCGGCGGGCGACTTTGAGAAGATTGCACTGCGCAAGCTGCCAACGGATCCCGCAAACATCACGGAGCACATCACGGAGCAGGGCTTGCTTTACCTGCCGCGGCCCTACGTCGTTCCCGGCGGACGTTTCAATGAGATGTACGGGTGGGACAGCTATTTCATCCAGCTTGGCCTGTTGCGCGATAACGATGTAGGATTGGCCAAGGATATGGCGGATAACTTCCTGTTCGAGATTCGCAATTACGGAAAGATCCTGAACGCTAACCGTACTTACTACCTGACGCGCTCGCAGCCGCCCTTCCTGACGCAGATGTTACTCGGTGTTTTTGAACGAAACAAAGATCGTAAGTGGCTGTCGGACGCCATGCCCGCGGTCGAATCGTATTATCGCTTCTGGACTAGCGCGCCCCACCTCACGCCGGAAACAGGCTTGTCGCGCTACTATGACCTGGGTGAAGGTCCGGCACCGGAATCCGTTTCCGCCGAGCGCGATGCCCAGGGACTGACTCACTATGACCGGGTAAAAGAGTATTATCTTACAAACAAGGTGGACGCGTACGATGTAAGTGAATTCTTCGACGCAAAGAGGAATATACTCACAGATCTTTTTTACAAAGGCGACCGGTCGATGCGCGAGTCCGGTTTCGACCCGTCCAATCGCTTCGGCCCGTTCAGCGTCGATATCATCCACTACGATCCTGTGTGCCTGAACTCGCTGCTGTACGTCATGGAGTTGCAGACCGCTGAGATCCTCAAGATTCTGGACAAGGACGGGGAAGCGGCCGTCTGGCGGGACCGCGCCGGCAAACGGGCGGGAGAAATCGACGGGCTCATGTGGGACGCGCAGGATGGTCTCTACTACGATTACAACTTCGCGCACAAGGTGGTGCGGCGCTACCCGTTTCTAACCACGTTTTACCCGTTATGGGTCGGCCTGGCAAGCCAGGCGCAGGCGGCTGCCGTAGAGAAGAACCTGCCGAAGTTCGAGCGGCCGGGCGGCTTGACCACCAGCACTTACGAAAGCGGCAATCAGTGGGACCTGCCCTTTGGATGGGCGCCGCTGGAAATGATCGCGGTGGAAGGGTTGCGCCGCTATGGGTTCAACGCCGACGCGGACCGCATTTCCGAAGAGTTCCTGTCGCTGGTGCGGGACGAGTATCGCAAGGTGGGTTTCATTGTCGAGAAATATGACGTGGTGCGCCGCAGCGTCGACAGCGGCAGCATTCGCTTCGGCTACCAATCGAACCAGGCGGGTTTTGGCTGGACCAATGCGGTCTACACGCGGTTGCTCGACGAATTGCCCGCGGCCAAGCAACTGGCGTTGCGCCAGTGAGATTCCTTCACAATGCCTTCCCCCTCCCGGATGATCACCAGCCGGTCGGCGGCCACATTCTTCACCTGCTCTTTACCGCCGTTCGGCCAGCGTATCTCCAGGTCGGCGGTGGCCGCCGCGCCCAAACCGAAATGCAGCCGCGGATCGTTGCTGGAGTAAAAGCTTGACTGGCTGACTACCTCCTGCGCCTGCACTTTCCCGGCGTAATGCGCGGTCACGCGGGCGCCGATCGCGCCGCGGTTCGACTGCACTCCTTCGAGCTTCACCTTCAGCCAGTGCCCGCCGCCCGACACATCGTTACGCAGCAACGAGGGCGGTTCGTTCAGATTCACGATGGCCATATCGATATCGCCATCGTTATCGAAATCGCCGAACGCGCAGCCGCGGCTGGCATGCGGCGCCGCGATCGCGGGTCCCGCCTGATCCAGTAATTCCTCGAATTTGCCATTGCCCAGATTCCGGAAAATCACACGCGGCGTCTTGAACGGATACCCCGGCAGCTTGGCTTCCACCTCCGGGTAGACGCTGCCGGTTACGAAGAACAGGTCCGGATTCCCGTCGTTGTCCAGGTCGACGATTCCAGCGCCCCAACCGATGAAACGCGTCTCCACCGCCAGGCCGGCGCCGATGGTCACGTCTTCGAAGCTGCCGCTGCCGTCGTTCCTGTAGAGAATGTTCGTATCGTCGGCGAAGTGAGTCTTGAAGATATCCAGGTTGCCGTCCAGGTTGTAATCGCCGATTCCCACCCCCATGCCCGCCTGTTCCATGCCGTCCTCGTTCACCGCCACGCCGCTCTCCAGGCCGACATCGGTAAACGTGCCGTTCCGATTGTTGCGCAGCAGGAGACAGGGAGTGGAGTCGCACGCCACGTAGATATCCGGCCAGCCATCGTTATCGAAATCCGCGGCCACGGCGGTCATGGCGTAACCTTTCAGCTTCAGCAACCCCGCCTGCGCGCTCACATTCGTAAATGTGCCGTCGCCGTTGTTGTGATAAAGAGCCACCGAACCGGGAGGCAGGCCGCGCGGCCCGCAATTTACCGGAATGCCTTTCCAGTTACAGTTGGTGTTCTCTCCCGGCTTGGGCACGGAAGAAAAATCGAATTGCAGGTAATGGGCTACGAACAGATCCAGCTTGCCATCGCGGTCATAGTCCACGAACGTGCAGCCCGATCCCCAAAGAGTGCCCGCGGATTCCAATCCGGCTTTCGCAGTTACGTCAGTGAAGGTTCCGTTGCCGTTGTTATGGTACAGGACGTTTTGGCCCCAGTAAGTGACGAAGAGATCGTCGAAGCCGTCATTATCGTAATCGCCGACGCAAACCGCCGATGCCCAACCGGAACGCATCAGTCCGGTTTCTTCGGTGACATCGGTGAAGGTGCCATTGCGGTTATTTTTATACAGCCGGTTATGCGCACCTTCCGGAGGGCCGTCCAAGTGTGTGCCACTTAGAATGAAAATATCCAGCCAGCCATCGTTATCGTAGTCGATGAACGCGATTCCACAGCCCACTGTCTCCAGGATGTATTCTTTATGAGACGCGCCGCCGTAGATCACCGGCGCGTGCAGGCCAGCCTGCGCGGCGACATCGACGAATCTGGATTTCCAGGGCAACCCGGACGGTTTCCCACGCGGCATGGCTTTCACGCCGCGCGAGGATACTCCCTGGGCCCAACCGCGTACCATGGGAGCAGCCATCAAGCCCAATAGAGCCCGTCGAGTCAACCCTTCTTGCATTCATTCCAGTATAGACGGCCAGGCGATGTGGTAGTCCGCGGCGGTGGCGCCATGATTCACCTAGGTCTCAGACCGACTGAAAAGGTCTTATAAGACAATTACGTGGTGAGATGTTTCTAAGGTATGCTGAGGCTGGGCTCGCCGCCCGGTCCCCATCAAAGTCAAGCCTAAGGACCTAACTCCAATTGTGGCGAGGTAGCGATGCGATTTCTGTGCAGAAACTGCCGCAGCCGGTTGGCGGAAAAGACGGCGGGGCGCATAATGAACCGACTCATGCCTCGCTAGGTCCTCGGGGGCTCGTCCGTTATTTACCAATGAATTCGGGCACTTTCAGGCATCGGCGCGACAGTTGTCTAAGATTTTAATGATTCCACTCTACGTAATGGCTGCTACTTCATTGCTGGGTGATCGCTAAGTTAGTTAGCGCGCTTAGGTAGGTCTGCCCCACACATGACGCCGAGCTACACGGACAGCGGCAGGCGCACGATGAAGGTGGTGCCCTTGCCCGGCTCGCTGCTGAAATCGATGGCGCCCTCGTGCAACTGGACGATGCGGAAAGTCATGGCCAGGCCGATGCCGGATCCTTCGGGCTTGGTGGTGTAGTAGAGCCGGAAAATCTTGTCGCGCAGCTGGGGCGGGATACCTGCACCGGTGTCGCTGATGCGAATCTCGGCGTCCTCGTCCCGCACGGCGCACTCTATCCGCAACTCGCCTCCGTGCGGCATGGCCTGAATCGCGTTGACCACCACGTTGAGAATAGCCTGCTTCATCAGGTCTTGATCCACACGGATGTTGGCGGCATCCGTTTCCGCGCCGACCGTAACACGGATGCCAACCGCCTGGGCCTGTGGCGCCGCCAGGTCCACGATTTCCCGCACGAAAGCGTCCAGGGGAACCTCCGCCGGATGCAGTTCCATGGGCCGCGTGAAATCCAGGAAAGTTTTTACCACGCGGTCCAGCCGGAGAATTTCGCGCGAGATGATTTCCATCTGCGGCGCAACGTCGGTGTCGGCGCGGGCCAGTTTCATGCGCGCCAGTTCGACGTGCATCAGGATCGCGTTGAGCGGGTTTTTGACCTCGTGCGCCACGCCGCCGGAGATGCGGCTGATGGCGGAGAGGCGGTCCGCGGTTTGCAATTGATGGCCCACCTGCCGGGCAGCCTCGGGATCGCGCAAGCGCACCAGTAGGCCGGTACCGCGGCCGGGATTGTTGCCCGAGCTGAGCGGCTCCAAAATGTCCACGGAGAGCAATGCTACGAATGCGGCCGAGCCATCGTCATTGGTGATGGGTACGCGCCGGTTGCGAATGGGCCGGCCGGTTTGAGCTGCTTGCGCCAGCATCAGGCCGACTGTAGTGTTGGGCGGGAAAACTTCGGGAAGCGCGCGCCCGATCAGATCGGCGCGTACTTTCCCCAGAAATTTCTCGACCGCGCCGGAAGCCACAACCAGGCGGCGGTCCCGTCCAAACATCAGCACGGCGTCCTCCAACTGGTCCAGCAGCCGCTCAAAATTACCGCGCAGATCGGAGAAATCGAATTGCGCGCCGCGCAGCTGTTGGCCCAGCAGGTTCACCTTGGTCGCCATGATGCCGAACTCGTCCGCGCCGGTGCGGGAAACGGGCGCCACCGCACTCGGATCGTAATCGCCTGTGGCCACCAGGTCGAGCATGCGTCCCAGGCGGCCCAGCGGCCGGAAGGCAATGATCGAAAACAGGAGCGTGATGCAAAGAGCGCCGCCCACCGATGCCAGCGCCACGCCGGCGCTTTTCTTCAGCGTGGGCATGATATCCAGAGACTTGATCAACGGTGGATAGATGACCACGCGCACATACAGTTGGGGGTTCCCGGGTGTCCCCAGCGCCTGTCAGAGCTGGTATGAAACCGGCTGGTTGAGGATTCGGACCTTGTTGCAGCCAATTGGTGTCGACGACCACGGGCCGGAAATCCGGATCGGACGGGAAGAATTTTCCCACGGATTTAGGATCGCTGTCCAACAGAATCTTATTGTCTTTGTCGCAGACGGCAATCTCCAGCAAAGCGTGCGAAGTGCTCATGATGTCGATCAGGTTGCGGTCCAGATTGGAATTAAGCAGGGTTTCGCGCCAGGGGTGTTGCCGGTCACGGTTGACCGTTTCGACAATTGTGCTGGACGCGGCGCGCTTCAGCAGCTCGGCGTGTGCCAGTGTGGCCTGGAATTGCGCGTCCATCTGATCGACCAGATCGAGGGCCGAAATGATGACGACAATGGTCGTCATCACCAGAACCGAGGAGAGCGTCAACTTGGTCTGGGTGCTCATTGGCGGGAGTTACTCGGGGGATCAGGAGAAGTTTGCCGGCGGTGTGCCGTCCTTCGAGCGCGCGATGGGCGTCGGCGGCCGCGGCCAGCGGATACACGTGGTCCACGCGAATCTTCAAGGCACCGGACGACACCCAGGCCAGCACGTCGCCGGCGCGCCACTGCAGCTCCTCGCGCGTGGCGCAGTAGTGTGCCAAGCTGGGCCGGGTGAGAAAGAGCGAGCCTTTGGCATTCAATATATTCGGGTCGAAAGGCGGCACGGGGCCGCTCGACTGGCCGAACAGCGCCAGCATGCCGCGCGGGCGCAGGCAGTTCAAGCTCTTGGCAAAAGTGGTGACGCCTACCGAATCGTAAACCACATCGAGGCCGCGGCCTCCGGTGAGCCGTTTCACCTCGGCCTCGAAATCCTGCTGCGTATAGAAGATGATCTCATCGGCACCGGCGGTCTTGGCAATCCGGGCCTTGGCGTCGGTGGAAACCGTACCGAAGACGCGCGCGCCGATACGGTGGGCCATCTGCACCAGCAGCGAGCCAACGCCACCCGCGGCGGCGTGCACCAGGCAGGTATCGCCGGATTTAAGAGCGAAGGCTGAATGCGTCAGGTAATGCGCGGTCATGCCTTGCAGCATGGCGGCAGCAGCGGTCTGGAAATCTACGACCGCGGGGATTTTCACCACTTGCGCGGCGGAGACCAGCGCGTATTCGGCGTAGGAGCCGCGCACCATGGCATACGCGACGCGATCTCCCAGCGCAACATCGGTGACATCGGGACCGGTGGACTCGACAGTGCCGGCCGCTTCAGATCCCAGCGTGATGGGCAACTCGGCTTTGTACACGCCCGCGCGGAAATACACATCGATGAAGTTGACGCCGGACGCGGCGATTTTAACCAGGGCCTGGCCCGGTCCCGGCACAGGCTGCGGCAGATCCACTAACTCCATCTTGTCGGGTCCGCCGGTTTCCTTAACTTGAATAGCTTTCATGAATAGCCTTTACGCAAAGCGCGGCGAATGTGAACGGTTGATGCATAGAGTAACAGATACAGCAAAGTGAACGGAAACACGCACAATCGCGCCAGCGTACGGGCGGCGCCGGAACCGGTGAGTCCGGCGCGGAATAGTGCGAAGTGCAGGATGCTGCGCCATTGGCCGCGATCGAGCCAGAAGTAATCGCCGTTTTCGTTAATGATGAAAATCTTCACGGGCAGGCGCGCGGCCAGCGCCCACTTCCATTTGGTCATGATAGGCTCGGCCGAACAGAGCATGCCCATGATCGAGTAACGGCGGGCGGCCAGCGTGCGATAAAGCTGCCGGCGTCCGCCCGGCCCGCGATGCTCCGTGACGTGATGGACAGCCTGGATACCTGGCGGCATGCCGGTGTAGCAGGTGACCAGATCGATGGGGATGGACTGGCCGTAGGTGCGGCGCAGACTCGGCACTACGTGCTCGATGAGGTGACGGGAGCCGCTCTCGACCAAGAGGATGCCGGAGACGGGAGGTTGTCCGCGGCGGAGAAAATACCTCACACCTCGAATATAGCTAATTGGAGGGCGGGCTTTAGCTTTGGTTTTAGCCGGCGCGGCGCTTCAGCCCGCTCTGCTTAACCAACGATATACAATTGCCGCAGAGCCCAACGCGCGGATTCAGCTACCACCGGCTCCTCCGACCCAGCCAGCTTTTCGAGCGGCGCGCGGAATTTTTCCTGCCCGGCATTCCCCATGGCGATCGCCACGTTGCGCAGAAATCCGGCGTAGCGCGCGCGGTTGATGGGGCTGGCGCGGAACATCTCGCGGAACTCTGCTTCCGTCAGTGCGGCCAGATTCTCCAGCGGCGGAGCGAAATGCGCGGGCGCGAAGGCCGGCTCCCCGGTGGCGGGCGCGCGCCGATTCCACGGGCAGACATCCTGGCAGATATCGCAGCCGAACACGTGGCGTCCTATGCCGGGCCGCATGTCCTCAGGCGCCGCGCCGCGCAGCTCGATGGTGAAGTACGAAATGCACAAGCGCGCATCGAGCGCCCACGCCGGACCTTCCGCGCCGCCCGTAGGCACGATGGCTGCGGTCGGGCAGGCGTCGATGCAGCGCGTACACGAGCCGCAACGGGCCGGAGGCGGCTGATCGGGCGCGAGGTCGAGCGAAAGTAACAATTCGCCCAGAAAAAACCACGAGCCCATACCCTGGTTAATGAGGCAAGTGTTCTTGGCGATCCAACCCAGCCCCGCGTGCCGTGCGTAGGCGCGTTCCAGCAGCGGCGCCGTATCCACGCAAATCTTCCAGGTGAAGGGCTCGGGCGCCAGCGCGGGCAAGCCGTCCACCACCCGCTCGAGTCCGCGGCGCAGTACCTGATGGTAATCTTCGCCCCAGGCGTAGCGGGAAATCCACGCTAAATCGTCGCCCGCGAGTTCGGTCGAATGCGGCTGCGGCCCGTTATACAGCTTGCCTACGCAGAGAATTGACTTGGCGGACGGCAGCAACTGGCGCGGATCGTCGCGCAGCGCAGCGCGGCGGTCCGTCAAATAGCGCATCTCGCCGGCCAGCCCATCCGCGACCCATCGGGCGTAATAGCCGGCTTCCGGCACCGGCGCCGCCGCCACGATTCCGGCCAGCTCGAATCCGCACTCACGCGCCAACTTCTTGACTTGTTCCGGGTGCATGGATCGCAAATTTCCCGCGGTACTTTTCGGGCATCCGGCTCGGACGCAGGTTCCGCCCCAGGAAGATGTGCTTGGTTTCGCCGGTGGCCAGCTTGCGCCCGTCCGCCGCGAGGCGCATTTCGTAGGCGAACCGCACGATGCGCGGATTGGCCGCCTCCACCCAGGTGCGAATGACCACCTCTTCGTCGAAGCGCGCGGGCGAAGCATAACGGCAGCGCGCTTCCGCCACGGCCAGAAAAACGCCGTCCTCCAACTCCATTTGCTTGTACTCGAAGCCACGCGCTTTGCAATACTCTACGCGGCCGACCTCCATCCACACGAGGTAGTTGGCGTAGTACACTACGCCCATCTGGTCGGTTTCCGCATAGCGCACGCGGATGCGCGTTTCGTGAGCCGTCATTCGCAGCAATTATAGCCGCAATTATAGCCGCAATTATAGCCGGTGGATGCGCCGGCCGCATGTGACATCCTGAAGGGATGCCCGTTTTCGAAGGCATCCGGCGCGAGTGGCGGCCATTGGTGGTACTGGCCTGGCCGCTGGTGCTCGCCGAGCTCGGCTGGATGGCGATGGGCATCATCGACACCATCATGGTGGGCCGGCTGCCGGATAGCGCGGCGGCCATCGGCGCCGTCAGCGTGGGCAGCATCCTGTTCTACACCTGCACGGTGTTTGGCGGATGCCTGCTGCTGGGCCTCGACACCGTGGTCTCACAAGCGTACGGCGCCCGGCGCATGGAGGAGTGCCACCGCGCGTTGTGGAGCGGTTTATATTTATGTGCGGCCGTGGCGCCTGCCCTGATGCTGGTGAACGCCGCCATGGCCGCCGGTTTGGCGCGCTTCGGCGTGAATCCCAAGGTCTTGGGGCAAGCCACCGCTTATATTCGCATTCTGAACTGGAGCACCTTGCCGCTCATGCTGTACTTCGCGCTGCGGCGCTACCTGCAGGCCATTGGGATCGTGAAGCCGGTGATGTTCGCGCTGCTTTCGGCGAATGCGGTCAATCTGTTCGGGAACTGGATGCTGATCTACGGGCACCTGGGTTTTCGCGCGATGGGCACTGATGGATCGGCTTGGGCCACCTGCGCCGCGCGGGCTTATATGTCGGGAGTCCTGATTGCCACCGTGCTCTACTACGATCGCCGGCGCCGTCCCGGCATCTTTCACGTTCCCCTGGCGCCGGATTGGCTGCGCATCGGCCGCCTGCTAAGACTTGGCATTCCCGCCGCCGCGCACGTGGGATTCGAAATCGGGGTCTTCGGATTGGCCACCGCCCTGATTGCCCGGCTAGATCCTGTGTCGCTGGCCGCCCACCAGGTCGCATTGAACATGGCCAGCCTCACCTTCATGGTGCCGTTAGGCATCAGCTCCGCCGCGGCCGTGCGTGTCGGGCATCTGATTGGACGGCGCGATCCGGATGCGGCGGGGCGTGCCGGCTGGAGCGCGTTAGCTTGCGGCGCGGCGTTCATGAGCCTGGCGGCCGTGGCGTTCCTGACCATTCCGCAGCGCATCGCGCGTTTTTATACCGCCGATCCGGCGGTCATCCGCATGAGCGTCACGCTGCTGGCTATCGCCGCCGCTTTTCAGTTATTCGATGGATGCCAGGTAGTTGCCGCGGGCGCTTTGCGCGGCGCCGGCAATACGCGCACGCCGATGTTGTGCAACCTGCTGTTCTACTGGTTTGTAGGGCTGCCGGTGGGCATGTGGCTCTGCTTTCGCCGCGGGTGGGGAGCGGCAGGATTATGGACAGGCCTCTGCTGCGGGCTGATTCTGATCGGATCGGTGCTGTTGTGGGTGTGGCGCCGGACTGTGAGTGAGTTGCGCCGGAGCACGGTCGCGCAGCCGATGGGTGTGCCGGCGCGGAGATAAGGGGAGATAAAGCATGTGCAGCGAGTCGACTGGTTGGTGCCGCGGGCTGAGCATCACACAACTGGATCGCGGTTACACGGCAAGACCGAGCCCGATTCCGCGAGGTTGGCAGTTCACGTATCTGGCGTTTCCTATTCTGAATTAATGCCGAATCACGGTTAATCAAGGATCGCTCATCCGCTGGCTTGAATGCGCACGCTCATTCTTTGGGCGAGCCTCACGCGGAAGATTTCCTTAACCTTCGGGCTGGGTTCGTCAACAAATTCGCCACCGGCTTTACAACAGACCTCTGTGTGGGCATAGCAGCAGTCCAGCGGCCTAAGGATGGGCTCGAATTGAAATGTTCTGCCATCTTGGCCGTTTATTGGCGTAGGAAGGTCGGTTGATGAACATTCCAAAACTCCCCATCCATCCTGCAGTTGCTTGCCGTCACAACAATCCGCATGCAAAACGTCCTCGGGTGTGCTGTACTTTTGTCGATTGAATGACTGGCGCGGGAACCTGAAGGCCGATGGAAGCAATTGCTGGTTTTGAAAGTGCTCCACTCTGTAGCGCCTGTACAGGAGTTCTCCCGCGGTGAATACTTTATCCTCGGGATCTCCATTTCGGTATTGGGGATGTCCAGGTTCGCCCGAGCAACACATAGGTGTCAGCCGAGATACGCCAGAATCCTGCTACTCACGGCCGAACGAGGAATATCGCGGCCAATCTCGAGCACTTCCGCATTGCAATCGCGATCGTACAGCACGAGTGTCTGAGATCCCTCATTGTAAGTTTCGACATAAACAGTCCGACGGCCAGTCATGAAATAGATCGAGACACCGCCCTCGGCAGATGGCACGATTGTAGACGGCAGGATCAGAGCGTCGGCGAGTTCCGCCAAGATCTCTCTGGACGCCCGGATCGCAGTATCGCTCGGGGGCGCTGCGCCATACGAGTCCCAGTCTGTCTCCATTTTGGAAATTCGGTCCAGTGCTCCTTCGGCGTCAATGAGCCCATACTTGATGGTCAAGAATGTACTTTGCGCCGTTCTGCGCAACCAGTCATCCCGCAGTTCACCGGTCCGCTGGTTGTAGCTTGGTGTCTCCACGCGGTGAAGTGCCGGTTTAAATCGATCGAGTCGGAACGGATCTCGATCAGGTGGCATCTGGGCTGCCGGCATTTAGCTGATTAACTCCCTCATGCTATTAGTAATACATCCTTCAAAGATCAAGTTTTTTCGCAAGCGTAGCGTCTCCAGCACGTCCCATACCTCATCATCCGACTCGAGCTTGAGCCCCGGCTTGAACACATCTATATCGAGCACAACCGAAGCGACGTCTGGACGGGGCGGAGGAACCATTGCCTCGTTGAGGATCAGCATGGCGCCCAGATCGTCCTGCGGAATCTGAACTTGCACGAAGTCGAGAAGAATCTCAATACCTTAGGCTTCTTCTCCCCAGCAAAGTCACGTTGTTCTGTCATAAAGATCGAGAAAACAGTCCGCTTTCGGCGAGAAGTGAACGGTCGCGTAGTAGACGCGCAGGCCACAATCCTTCCTTCCGCGAAGTACGGTCTACCGACCACGGCCGACCTCGACAAATACCTTGCCTTCCAAAAGATTATTGCGGATATCCGCCAGCGCGAAGGACAAGTATCAAATCCAGTCGGGTTCACTT
This sequence comes from Bryobacterales bacterium, assembly GCA_963756605.1. Taxonomy (GTDB): domain Bacteria; phylum Acidobacteriota; class Terriglobia; order Bryobacterales; family Bryobacteraceae; genus Bog-159. The sequence continues at coordinate 163,443 of CAVWOT010000004.1, forward strand.
CCAGCCGGATGTTGACCGTACTTGGAATCAAGGACGCCGGCAATAATTATCAGGATGTCCATGACTGGCTCCAGCGGATGACCCTCACTGGCATTAGTTCCAAAGGCGTCGTTTACCTCGCCAAGCGTAAGGCATGGGCTGCTGATACCTTTCATGTCTTCGACCGTGTCGTCGCGTTAGGCATGCAGTTGCCGGATGGCACCGTAGCTGATCGCAATTATGTCTGGCTCAGCGACTGGCAGCTGGAGAACATAAACGGAAACTACCTCCTGCCCGTTGATTTCGACGCCTATCGCAAACTCCGCAACCACATCGCAAAGGTGCTGGTTCCCTTACTTCAACTCTGGCTGTACGCCTCCCGTGCAGAAGGCCGTTTTGAGAAGAAGTACGGAGATCTCTGCGAGATTTTGAACATCACGTGCCATAAGCACATCTCTCTGATCAAGCGCCAACTCGATCCATCACTCAGCGAACTAGAGCACCACGGTTACCTCGCCAGCTACTCAATTGAGCCAACCGCAGACGGCCGAGAGTACAAAATGGTCGCAGTCCACGGCCACAAGTTCTATCGCGATCAAAAGATTCGCGCCGGCCTCCCAGCTGCCACACTGAGCATTGATGCAGAACCTAATCTCCTTCAAGCCCTGACCTCTCGCGGTATCGTCGAGAATCAAGCCAAGCGCCTTCTGAAGGCAATCCCGCCAGATCAGCCGGTACTCGACCAAATAGAATACGCCGACTACCTGATCGCTCAAGCGAATCGCTCAATCGCAAATCCTCCAGGCTTCTACGTGTACGTACTCCGCGAAGACGTTCGGCCGCCAGCGCACTTCGAAACCGCGACAAAACGACGCGAGAGAGAACACGAAGATCAGGCAAAAGCACACCAACAACTGCAACATCTCACCCTCCAGCAGGAATACGAGCAGTACTGCGAAAACGAGGTGTATGCACGAGCCGCCGCGATACCTCGCACGGAATTCGATGCTTTACTCGACAAGGAGATCAAGCAGCTGAAAACCCAATGGGACAAACTTCCACCACATACCTTGCAGGAAATGGCCGACGCTAAGATACGGCGCCACATTCGCTCGGAAATCCCACTTCTATCCTTCGAAAACTTCATCAACCGCGATAAACAATCTACGCTGTTCTAGAGACCCATCAAGCGCAGGGCAGGGAAGGGAACTCGGCCATTAAAGGTACCGATGAAGAGTGCGGCGGCAAGAGGAAGACTGTGGAGTTCGACACCGATTGGCCGGGTACCACATGGAAGACTCATTCGGGGCAGCGTGACGTCATCGAAATTGGCGACCACCACGTTACCTGGCGGCGCTGGAAGTCCACAGATTCGCCTACAAGGAAAAATCCCGCACGATTGCGAGGCCCCCGTACCAAAACCGCCGTCGACGACCGGTTGGACCGCAGCCCGGTTTCGCACGAAAGTATTACGACGTGCGCTGGCGCAAGTTCCGGCTGGCCGCGCTGGAACAAGCCGGAAACGTCTGCCAGCGTTGCGGGCTGGCGCACCGAATGCTGAACCTAGCGCACCTGTGACACGATCCCGCTGACCGGCGCCTGGTAGCAATGCTGTGCCCCAGTTGCCACGCCAAGAACGATACGCCGCAACGGCTGGCGATGACGCGCCGCAATTGGGCCAAGCGACGCGGCCAGTTGTGGCTGAGCGAAGAGATTCAATGGGGGCCATTCCCGGTCTGAACCTGGCCTTTGCGATTGAGGCAGATAAAGTTGTTCTGTGAGCCTTCGGTAGAGGAGCGTGATTTCGCCCGTGGATAGCTGGTAGCTGGTAACGTAGGAGTTGGCTCGTCGGCATGGTGTCTTCCGGACGGCCCAGGTGCTGCGGCTCGACTACACCAAGCTGAAGCAGAACGGATGCAGTCCCTGGCTGCGGCGTAATATGATGATCTCCGGCATGGCCGGAAACTAATCGACTGCGGCCGCGGTTGGGTGACATCCTGATCACCATGCGAACTCCTGGGAACGACTTCGAACTGGCCGCCGGCTTCCTGCATTCCGAAGGAATGATCGAGGATATTTCGCACATTCGGTCCATGGGCCGCCCGAGCGACGGCAGCGCCGACGTCGTGGTGGTGGACTTTGGTCGGAGAGCCTAGGGCGTTGCGCCGCCGCAACGAAACTTCGTGCCCGACATTGCCGTCCGACGACATCCAGCTCTCGCCGGAGATCAGCCGGACGCTCTCCGGCACGCGCAAAGTATCTTCGAAGGCACCGGAGAGCTGCACGCCGCGGCGGGTTTCGATCTCCGCGGCAAATTGGAGTGCCTGCACGAGGATGTCGGGCGGCACGATGCCGTGGACAAACTGGTGGGCGCAACGCTAATGGAAAGGCGCATCCCGACCAATCAGCGTCATGCCCGACCGTTCCGCGGTGGCCACCGCCAGGCTGGAAGGCGCGCCCACGGCGGCCATCACGGGAATTCCTGCCATCAGCCTTCTGGACGAGTTCGAAGCTGGCCCGGCCGCTTACTAACAGAAGCGATGTGCTCGGCTTCCTGAGAACCCATGATCCGATGACTTGCCGAGTACACATTGAATCGGCCGGTGCGCATGAAACTTCGCATTCAGGGAAATTCTCTACGTCTACGGCTCACGCAGAAAGAAGTCGCTCGGGTTCGCGATGGCGGGCCCGTGGAACCCTTCATTGAGTTCGAGCCGGGCCGCTCGCTTGTCTATCTTCTGGAGGGCTCGCCAAGCGTGGTGACTATCCCTATGGACCAGATGACTGGATGGGTCGACAGCGACCGGGTTGGCGTCGGGGCCCGATCGCAAACCGGCACACAGCTTCTGGTCGAAAAGGACTTCCAGTGCCTGCACCGCTCCGTCGAACAGAAACCCGACGCTTATCCTCACCCGCTTATGTCCTGACGCGGTGAGCAGCGCCAATTCCTGGCCCACTGAAATCACGCGAATGCCGCGCCCGCGGCGGGCGCAGGAGCAGCGGTACTACCGCGCTCACTAGGGTCGCGAGCGCAAGCCAGCGCATCGCGCCCTGATAGTGGCCGGTCGCCTGGCGAATCCCCGCCACCAAGCTCGGACCGAACACCGCCGCGCAGCCCCAGGCGGTGAGCATCAAGCCGTAGATCGATCCGATTTGCCCCGCGCCAAAGTAGTCGGTGGCGAACGCCGGCATGGTGCCGAATCCGCCGCCATAGCATAGCAAGATGACAAACGCCAACAACGATAGCAAAGCAAACTGATGAACCTGCGAGAGCAGCAGAAATGCCACGGACTGCAGTAGGAACATAATCAAAAACACTGTCCGCCGGCCTACCGCATCTGAGGACCAAGCCCAGAGAAAACGCCCCGATCCGTTGGCGATCGAGATCAGCCCGACCATGCCCGCGGCTGTCGCGGCCGACACGCCCGAGATCTCCTGCGCCATGGGAGACGCCTGCGAAATGATCGCGATTCCCGCCGTCGTGTTCAGGAACAAGGTTAGCCACAGGGCGTACCATTGCCAGGTTCCGAGCGCCTGCCGGAGTGTGAAATTCTGCGAAGCCGATCTGCCGGATTGTGAGGCCGCGGCCCGGTAGCCCGCAGGCGCAAAACCTTCGGGTGGAGTCCGCATGACCAACGCACAAGCAGACACGACGACCAGGTACGCCAGACCAAGACCTTCAAAGGTGCGTCCGACTCCCATCGAAGCGATCAGCGAATTCGCAACTGGAGCAGTCACCAGGGCACCCGCTCCGAAGCCTGCGACCGCAAGTCCCGTGATCATGCCTCGCTTGTCCGGGAACCATCTGACCAGGGTGGCGATGGGCACGATGTACCCTAAGCCGAGCCCAGCGACGCCGATGACTCCGTATGTGAAGTACAGCGTGCTCAGGTCGTGCGCCGTGCCGGTCAGCATAGTGCCCAGTCCATAAAGCACCGCAGCCACGAGCGCGACCGGGCGAGGGCCGCTCCGCTTCATCCAGAGTCCTCCGGCGAAAGCCGCCAGGCCGAGGACAAAGATGGCGACCTCGAACGCCGCGGTGACTTCGGCGATCGTCCAGCCGCGAGCTTGCGACAGCGGAATGCGGAAGACGCTCCATGCGTACACGGCGCCAAAGGCGATCTGCATCAGCAAGCCTGCGGCTGCGATGAGCCATCGATTTTGCGTAGTCATAATGCGCCTCTCTATTTGCCGGCTGGCGTGTGGCCATCCGTCAATGTCTTCAGGAAGGCAACGATTTGAGCTTCCTGTTGGCTGGTAAGCCCGAGGTTGCCCAGTTGCTTCTGGTTCATGGTTTCGGAATGCTCTGGCGCCGGCCAACAGGTCACTTTCTCTCCGGGATCGCCGGCCTGACAGCGTGGGGGGCATCGCGGGTGTTGTAGAAGTGAACCACTTCTTTGAGCGATTTCAAATAGCCGTTGTGCATGTAGGCCTTGACGAAATCCGGCCTCGGCCGCTTATCGACGTTTCGCAGGGTGGCAGTCTTATACATGCCGAGGAAGGATTTCGCCATCGGCGTCCACCCCCGATCCGGATTCTCCGGGCCTTCGAGAAATCCGCCCACCCCGTCGTCGAGAAAACTCGCGCCAAGCGCGTTGGCCGTAAATCCGAAACCGTCAGTCTGGTCCTCTTCGTAATATGGCATCGCGTGGTTCGGTGGCACGCCCAGGTTGGACGCCGTGAAGTCAGTAAATAAAGGCTCCTCGCCAGGACCTCCGTCGCGATGACATTCGTTGCAGTGTGTAGCGCCGCTGCGGAACAACTGGTAACCGGTGTCTTCGTCCGCGGTGAACTTGGCCTTGCCGGCCATGACCTAGTCGTACTTCGAAGAAAACGAATTCACTTCACTGGATCCTTCGTAAGCTGCGATGGCCTCCGCGATCTTATCGAACGTGGCCTGCGCGACCCCACGGTCCATGGGCGACAAGTGCACCGGCAAAGGATCCGCCTTCGACGCCGGACCCGGCCGGTCGCAAGTCGCTTGAATGTCCGCCGGCCATCGAACGGCAAAGGACTGGGCGCCCCACAAGCGCTCCGCCATGGGCCGATACGGCCGTCTGGATGCGCGATATACCATGCAGGGCGCGTCGATGAGCGCCATCTCGTTCGGGTCGAGTGGCGGCCCTTGCGCCTGCTCCGCAAGCGGACTGTTGAGCCGCAGTCCGGTAGCGCGCATATCCCAGAAGGCTCCGGCCACCAGGTCGCCCTGGAGAGCATTGTAGTGCAGCACTGGCGAGAAGCTAGCGTACCCGTGAGTCTGCGGCACGCGCCCGTTGAAGCGCGTACGCAACGAGCCCGGATATGCGGCGGTGGTTCGATTGAGTGCGCTCACCGGTCCGGCGAATCCCGCCTCGGGCATGTGACAGAATGCGCACGCTTCATTCCGCCGGACGGACAAGTGTCGGTCGTAAAAGAGCAGCTCGCCGAGCAGAATGACTTGTTGCGATGCGTCGAGAGGCTGATATTGCAGCTCTCGTCAGGGTTTCATCCTCAATCCGATTGATCTCTTTCTCAACCGACTCAATCTCTCTGTGAGCGGCAGCCGGAATGCTTGTGCCTGCCCGGGACAAATCCCGGGGTTCAGAACGTAGCGCCAATGTGACGCCAAGCGCGGCGATTGCTCCGGAAACGTACAGTGCTGCTGTTCGCATGGTGGATCTCTCTTACTGGAATGAAGTGCAAGCAGGCTGCCAGCCCCAGGGGCCGATTTCTCAGGAGGTTGGGGCTGAGCTCGTAAAAAGCGTGACGCCATGACGACGCCGCCTGACGAAGGGACGCTGAACCCTTTCAGCCGAGCCACTGAGGATTCTGGTTTGTGCCATCGAATGTATGAGTCGTCTTGTAGTGCTCGTACTTCCCGAGTTGGGCGGCCTGCGCGGTCTTCGCCAGAAGGGCTTCGATTTCGTCGGGATTCATGGGCCGGAAACTCTGTGCGGCGGTCACCGCCTGGTCCAGGATCCGCATGGAGTCGCAGCCCGTAATCACGACGCTCGTTGGCAAGTTCATGGCATAGTGCAGGCATTCGACCGGTGAGCCGGTTTGCTCTCCAGAATGATGTGGTCGCCCATCGGCTTCATCCCCAGCACGCCGATATCGTTCTTCACCAGCACTGGCAACACGTTCTTTTCGAAGCTGTCGTAATGCGCGTCCATCACGTTCAACGGCATCTGCACCGTATCAAAGCGAAACTGATGGCTCGCCGCGGTCGCCAGCATCTTCAGATGGATGGCTGGACTCTTGTGGCCGGTGAAGCCGATATAGCGGACCGTCCCGGCTTTCCTGGCCTCAAGCGCCGCTTCCATGGCGCCGCCGGCCGCGAAAATGCGGTCCGGATCGTCCATTCGGATGACCTCGTGAAACTGCAGGAGGTCGATATGACTGGTCTCGAGCCGGCGAAGCGACTCTTCAATTTGTTGGGTAGCCGTCTTCTTGTCACGGCCGTCGATTTTGTTCATCAGGAAAGCCCGCTGGCGATAGCCGTCGCGCAGCGCCTTGCCCATGCGAACTTCGCTTTCCCCGCCGTTGTAGTCCCAGCAGTTGTCGAGAAAGTTGATTCCACGGTTGATCGCTGCGCGAACGATGCGAATACTTTCGGCCTCATCGAGATCAGGCCGGGCAAGGTGGTATCCGCCCAGCCCCACCATGGAGACCATTTCGCCTGTCTGACCGAGCTTGCGGCGCGGAACTTCTCCCATAGATTTCGCTCCTTTCGCAAAGGTGGACGCGCCGGCGAGCATTGAAGCGCCCGTGGCGATTTCTAGAAATTGTCTTCTCCTGGCGTTGAACGTCATATCGCTCTCCTCGTTTCAAGAGGCGGCGGCCTCCGCGAGTCGCTGAGTTCGGAGGACCTCCCCCAGCAGGAACACATCGGTAAGCAGCGCGCGCAGATGCACGGAGGCGTTCAGGTTGTCGATCAATTGAGAGCTGATCGCAGATTGCGCCAGCACGAGATCCAGGGCCCCCAGCGAATCCCTGGCATCGCGCTCCAACACGGCCAGGAATGCCGGCCGGTTGTCCGCTATGGCCTCCCCGCAGCATTCCGTAAGCCCGGTAAGAGCTTTGACCGCGCGAGTCAGAAATTCCCTGACCTGTCTGCCTGACTCACTGCCCTTGTCACTCGGAAGACCCTGCGCGGCATATGCCAGCATGAACTCGTAACATTCCTCGATAGCCTCAAAGCGCCCCTCAATTTCCACGGCCATAAATCATTCCTCCCTGTCCGTCCGATTCGAGCCCGGCTGCGATACTTCGACGGCCCACCGCTGCGGGTCGTAGTGTTTCAGATAGAACTCACGTTTCATCGTGCCGAAGACCATCGATTTGGTGATGTCCAGCTTTTCAGGGCGAACCGCGAAGTATACGTGCACCATCACCAGTGCGATGAGTCCGATGCCGGCCAGTCCGTGAAGCACATACATCAGGCCCCACGTCATGTCGCTGAACAGATATGGATTGCGAGGGAAGAAGATGGTGTGGACGCGGGACATCATGAACACGCCGGTGCCGATCGCCGACAAGCCAGTGGCGATGATCGCGCCGTGGTAGAGCTTGTTCTCTAACGGATACTTCGCGAACCTGCGCGGCGGCGACGCCGGGCGGCCCATGAATCGCAGCACTCTTCTCCACGCATCCGCCAGGTCGGCCTTGTCCGGCCAGATCGCCCAGAAGTCCAACCAAAACGAGGCGTGAATTACATGAAAGATGATGGATACCGTGAGCACGCTTCCGGCGATCCAATGGTAAGTCACCCAATTGAACTGCACGCCGAGCTTCGGCAGGAAGGCCGTGAAGAGCAGCGTAAACATCGAGGCTGCCATGATCCAATGAAACAATCGCGCCGCCAGTGAATGGCGGGGAACCTGCCTGGGCAGTTCGGCCGCGAGCGACGGCGATTCACTGCCCGCAAATTCTTCCGCGGGGGCGAAGTACCGCACGTAGGTTGCGTGCACAATAAGGAATAGCAGGCCCGCGATTGCTGCCACCCAAATCAGAAACCACGCCACGTGGATAGGAACGCTCTACCCCCAAGGGCTCGTGGCCCATTCGGTAATCCGTCTCAGGATGTCCATCTTGCTTCCTCCACTCCGCCAATTGCCCGTTTCACAAGGTTTCTCATCAACGGGATCTTATAGGCGTTGAACTGCAGGGGGACGGCTCCCTGCACGGCTAGTGTCCCGGCCATCTCACCCGTCGCCGCCGTCGCCAGCTTTCCGCGAACCGCGTCCTCCACTGCCTTCAATCGCAGAGGACGAGCAGCCGCGCCGTTCACCGCCAGCCGGATTCTGTCGATAGTATTGCCGGAAACCTGCATCGCGCACGCAACGTTCATCAACGCAAAATCCCATACGTTGCGGTCTCGCACTTTCTCGAAATAGAACCGCGCGCCCGCCCACGTGGACGGAATCCGAATAGCAGTCAATAAGTCACCCGGCTGGAGTATGTGCAGGCGCGTGATGTCGACATCCGGTCCGATGAAGTAGTCCTCGGCGTCGACCACTCGTTCACCTCGAGGCGTGCGCATGACGAATTCAGCGTCCAACGCAATCAACGCCGGGGCGGAGTCCGATGGGTTCACCGCCACGCATCGCTCGGCGTCGAGGATTGCGTGCTCACGGTTGCGGCCTTCAGGCGTGTCGGCGTAGCAGATGTTGCCGCCGGCGCGATAGCACGGCCAGCCGGCGCGGTAATACCAGCAGCGCGCGTCCTGCGATACGTTGCCGCCGATGGTGCCCTGGTTCCGAATCTGCGGTGACGCGATCAATTCGGCGGCCTCTGCCAGAAGACCGTACTGCCCTCTGATGACGGGGTGCTTCACGATCTCCGTAAGCGTGGTCAGTGCCCCGATCTCGATGCCGCCTGCTGTAGTGCGAATGCCCCTGAGCTCCGCGATCCCGCTGAGATCGACTAGCACCTTCGGCCGCTTGATTCGATCCTTGAGCCAATCGAAGCTGTCGAGCCCGCCGGCCATGATCCAGGCATCCGCTCCATACTGTTGGAGAAGATGCTGCGCGTCATTGACCGACCTCGGTTGCACCAGGTCGAACGCGGGCATGACGTCTCGTATTACCGACATAATTCCTCTCGAATTAGATGTGAGCCATCAGCGGGTGTTGCATCGGCCGTCCAGCTTCCAGCGAAGTTAAAATCGTGTCTGCGTTCACCGGCGCGCGCCGAAAGATCTTGTCGCCCAGAGCATCCGAGAGCGCATTTAAGATGGAGGCGCAACCGCCCGGGACAGGCGGCTCACCGATACCGCGGGCGCCCACCGGAGTCTCGGGGTCGGGAATGTCCAACGCCTCCCATTGCATGTTCACCGGCACATCCAGGATGGTTGGCGGCTTACTGTGGTGGAACCGTTTGGAGACCATCACGCCGTAGTGAGGATCGAACACCCACTTCTGGCCGATAGCATGGCCAATGCCGAGCGTCGACCGACCGAGAATCTGACCGCCGAGCGCTCGCGGATGGATCACCGTGCCGACGTCGGCGTACGCCAGAAAGTCCACGATGTAGTACTTGCCGGTTTCTACATCCACTTCGATTTCGGCGAAGCTAGCCACGTAGGAATGTGTCATGCCATCGCGCGGGTATTGGTCCTTGGCGGCCGCCACCAGCCCTTGCCCGGCCAGCGCTGCCACGGACGCTTTGGTCAACTTATTGACGTCGTTTGGCGCCTCATGGCCATCGTACTTCCCGCCGAGTTCGATTGCGCGCTGGGCCGCCTGCGCGAGAGTCATACTGGCGGAGCCGTTGCGGAAGACCCGCTCCCTCGCGACCGTGTAGTCATCAGGCCTGCCGCCCAAACTCTTCGCGGCGATCTCCTGGAGCTTCTGTCTGGCATCCATCGCCGCGGCGTAAGCGGCCCGCGTCATCGCGTGCGTGGTCTGGCTGCCGCCCGACACGCACGTGAACGGAAGATTCTTCGATGTGTCGCCCCATATCACCTCACATTTCTCCCAGGGCACGCCCAGAACTTCCGCGCCGGCGCGGTGTACGTCAATCACTGATTCCGTTCCCAAATTTCCGATGCCCGACTGGAACCGGACGCGACCCTCCGGAGTGATGACGAGCAGCCCGTCAAAACCGATGGTGCCGCCGACGTAGCAGCTCAACGATACGCCGACGCCGCGCACCTTGGAGCCGATGCGTTTGGGTCTTCGCGCTACCCTGCCTTGCCAATTGAATTTCTCTGCGCCGCGTTGCAGCGCTTCCTTGAGAAAGGCGCTGGTGGCGTGCTGAAGTTGGCCTCGCACGGGCGGCCCGTATGGCGCTTTGCCTTCGGGACAGTTGATGTAACGGATCGCCACTTGGTCCAGCGCCAGCTTTCGAGCGGCCTTCGCGATGATCGGTTCGATGATCGAAATGCCTTGCAGTCCGCCAGGCGAGCTCTGCGCGCTTCGCGGCGGCGTGTTTGTCAGCACGGTCACCCCGCGCCATCGCATCGCTTCAGGCTGGTACAACAGCGAGACCATGTGTCCCGACGTCGGAGCGTCGCCTTGCGCGTCGTAAGTGCCGTTGTCCGAAATCACGAACATGTCGACGGCCAGGATCCGGCCTTCCTTGGAGAAGCCGACCTTCATACGGCCCTGGAAGCCGGGCCGCGCACGCCCGATGAAAGTCTCCTCCTCACGGCTGATCCGCATCATCACGGGGGCATTAGCCTTCTTCGAGAGCAGCGCCGGGATAATCATGGTGACGCCGCCGGTGATTTTGCTGCCGAAGCCGCCGCCAGTGTATTCGCTGATGAAGACGACCCTATCCGCACCGATATTCAACCATCGGGCGATTGCCGGCCGGGTTTGCGCCGTGCTCTGGGTTCCCGTGTGAATGTACACTTTGCCGTTCTGCCAGTAAGCCATGGCGCTGCGCGGTTCAAGCGTCTGGTGGCTGGTGTTTGGCGTGACGAAAGTCTCGTCCAGCACCATTGCGGCTTTCTTGAAACCTGTGTCGATGTCGCCATACGACCATTCGTCAGGCGTCTTGCCCATCGGCAGACGGCCGTATTTAGCTTCGGCGAAGTCGACGTCGGTCCACTTCAGTTGCGTCACCGCGGGCGCCGTGCCGCCTGCCGGCGTCGCCCAGATGTTGCCGTCAGTTCGCGGATTCGGTCCGCCCGGCCGCAGCGTATCGAGCGGATCGACGACGAAAGGAAGCGGCTCGAAATCGATTCGAACTTTTTCGACGGCTTCGGCGGCTGTAAGTTCGTCCACAGCCGCCACCGCCAGAATCGGCTCGCCCTGATACACCGGCTCCATCGTGAGCCCTCGTTCGCCCCACTTGCTCGCCTTGATTACCGTCCCGTTGTCGGTGAGTGTGTCGGCCGGCGCTGGAAGATCGTCCGCCGTAAGAATCGCCCGCACGCCGGGCATCGCCAAAGCTTCGCGTGCATCGATAGACCTGACCCTGCCATGCGGGACGGTACTGAGTAGCAGCTTGCAGAACAGCATGCCTTCCGCGCGAAAATCTTCCGCGTATTTTGCCTTGCCGGTGACCTTGGCCAATAGATCGGCGGTCGCATAGTTCTTGCCGATCAGCTTGTATTGAGGCCCATATACACGCTCGTCGGTGGCTTCAGGCATGGTTCACGCCCCTCATGTTTTCGGCGCCGCGCATCATCGCGGTGAGGATCTTGTCGTAATCCTGGCATCGGCACAGGTTTCCGGAAATGCCGTGCGCCAGTTCCAACCGGGTGGGGTTCGGGTTTGTTTTGAGAAACCCCACCGTGGCCATGATGAATCCGGACATACAAAACGCGCACTGAAATCCCTGCTCGTCGATCACGCCTTGCTGAACGGGATGCAGGGTTCCATCTTCGTTTGCGAGTCCCTCGATTGTCACGACTTTCCGGCCCCGCACCGTGTGTGTGAGCACCGAGCAGGAGTAATGCGGCACTTCATCGATCAGCACCGTACAGGCCCCGCATTCGGCGCGGTCGCATCCCAGCTTTGTTCCGGTCAGTCCCAACTTGTAACGCAGGGTCCACGCCAGCGTTTCCTGCTTCATCACGTCGGCCCGGCGAACTTGCCCGTTGACATTTAAGCTAATCAGTCGCTCGCCGGTTCCGCCGATGCCGTGCACAGTGGCGCCGCGGAACAGGTAGCTGGCTGAGCAGACCGCCGCGCCCCCGCCGATGACTCCCTGGATGAATCTGCGCCGGGAAACCGCTTTTGGCGTGTCGCCGAGAATCTTCAGATTTGAGTTGTTGGACATATCCCAAGATCAATCCTGCCTTGTATCCCTTACAACAGGTGCAAGCGCAGCGCCAGCCATAAGTCGTTTTGCCCGCGGGCCGCTCGGACAACTTGTGTCCACTGGTGGTCATATCCTGTCGGCCAGCAGACATCTGGAAGACAGTGCCGCCCGTGCCGCTAAGCTGGAACGGCTGGCCGCGCTCAGTGCGGCAGCCCTGCCCCTAGCGTGCCACTCCGAGATGCTGATTCATTAGCAGGTGCGGCGCAAGCGCCATCCACTCCGCCGGGGAGATGTCCCTGGTATTCGCTGGTCTTGAACATCTGGTTCCATTGCGAGAATTGGTCGGCGTTTTGGTAGGGTGAAGAGGTCACGCCGACTACAAAACAGAACGCCCCCGTTCCAGAGCCGGACTTAAGTCCTCGCGACATGTGGCGCCGCTCCGAGGCACTTCGTACAACCCTTCGCGAGCGTCAGCAAGAGTGTGAAAGGTAGGCCGACTGCCACAGCAAACACGTGAGGACTTCCTCGAAGCGGGCTTCTGCCGGGCGCTGCAACCCCGGCTTTTCGGCGGCTACGAGTTCTCCACCGCCGACTTTGTTAGGGTCCTGACCGAGGTCGCGCGCGGCTACGGCGACAGCGGTTGGGTTCTCTTCATCATCGGAATCCAGCCGGCTACCTTCCTTTGCCTCCTCTGCCCGAACAGGCGCAACGCGAGGTCTCTGAAAACACAGGCCATTGCTGCATCCCGCACGTCGCCTCTCCCCAAGGAACGGCCGCCCCTACCAATGGAGGTCTTCTCGTCCGAGGAGCCTGGGACTATGCCTCGGAATAAGATATCGCAACGGGCTTGTTGATTGAGCACATACCGCTCCCAATTTGGCCGCTGCTTGTTGTAGAGACGGCGGCTCAAGGCTCGGTGGGCGCGGTGAACCCTTGATCTTCGTCGTCCCATTTCTGGCTCTCGATATACTTCTTGATCGTATCCTCGTCCACCGCGCCCACGCTCGCGCAGAAGTACCCGCGCGCCCACAAGTGTTGCCCCCAATACCGCTTCCGAAGTTCCGTCGAAGCAGGTCGCGCGCACGCTCGGCCACTCGTCCGCGCAGTATCTTGTATCGGTACTTGGTAGTCCATACGATGTGATATTTGATATCGAACACCGCGTGCGCGCTGGTTCGGTACTCGCCCATTTCCCTATTTTCGTAGCAGGAGGCTCGAAGCTGATCGCCTGAAAGGCGATGGGATTAGACCTGGAAGACGGAGCTAAATGCCTGATCTCCAGGAGCCAGTTGCACTTTATTGTCGCCAGCACCCGGTGCCTGGCGGCGCATTCCATCGCTTCGTCTGCCGTACAACCATGGTTCGCCCGCGACGATTTTCATGCCCGTGGGTGGTCCACCAGCCATGCCGAGTTTGAAAAACATGAGTCTTAACCAGCGAGAAGCTTTTTCGAGGAGTTTTACTTCAGCCCCAGACGCGGAGGTCAGCGCTACCGCCAAGTCTGAATCGTCGTCGTAATCGCGCCGCTCGCCCGGATACTTGAAAAACGTTTTTTGAGCGCATACAGCACCAGCACGCCCAGGAGTATCCCGCTCGGCCACGATTCGTCGGCCGCAGAAGACGGCTGCACCGTTCATTACACGACGCTGGCCGCGGCGATGCCGTTGAAAGCCCACAGCCCGGCTGAGCGAGGCGAAAGCTTGATCGAGGGTCATGGAAGATCATTATACTGCCGAATGGCAAGTGGCGGATCATGGCGCTTCATCGCACATGACTTTCGTTTCGCCACAGCTCGGGCAAATAGCGTGCTTTCCGGTCTCAGCGACCTTCACTAAGTCGATCGGCGCATAGAAACAAACCCACTCGTGCTTGCAGGAGGCGCAATAAAAGGTAGGATGTCTGGCGTTTGTCGCTCATGACCGCATTTCCCGTGCCAGATCGGGCATATGTCCATGAGTATAGCCGTTCTAAGTACATATGTCCAACTTACTAACTGTTAGTTAGAATGCAATCTGAGATAGTAAGTTCCATGATAGAGATATGAAACCTCCAGAAACTCTTTCATCCCGGTCGGGCCGACTCTCCAGGCCGCTGTCCGGCGTCCACTCCACCTTTACCCGTTTAGTTGCCTATAACAGGCATTATCAAACACTATTTTTAAGCGTAAGTGCACGGTCGTGCAGTAACAGTAAGCAGCCAGGAGGTTCGCACTTATGCCGATGAAAAGCTCATGGTTACTACGACTTCCCGATATTCGCCAGGACGTGGCGGCGCTGGACGTGCCGGTCGTGGATAGGATTTTGTTCGAAAAGTTGTTTCACGTTCGGAGACGCCGGGCGATCGCGATCATGAACGCATTCGGCGGTTACCAGCTCGGCCAGGCATTGCTCATAGATCGGGCGGAATTACTCCGACAACTGGAAGCTCGGGAAGCCGGCGCGGAGTTTGCGATCTCGCAGCGGCGCCGGCAGCGGTTGGTGGACTCCCTCGAGAAAATGCGCCGGCACAGGGCGGCGGTGACTGTGCACATTCCAGTCGAGAACCCCGCGGCGGCGCGATCTGTCACCAGCCTGCCGGATGGTGTTTGCCTGCGGACCGATAGTCTACGCTTGGATTTCAACGGCGCCGAAGATTGCCTGTGCAAACTCTTTGAGGTGGCGCGTGCCATAGCGGACGACTTTGAATCGTTTCGGGCGTTGGTCGAACAGCCAGATCCCGGCCCAGCACCGATGAGTAGTCATGGGCCGTGCGGATGAGCAATCGGCAGGAGCCCGCTCTGATCCAGTTGGGCGTTGCAATCGGAAATGTAGCTTGGTTTCTCGCGTTACGGACTTTTCCGAATTGGGGCGCCCCTCACTAAAGCGCTGGCAGCCAGCAACCCCAAGGCTCTGTTTTGGGGACACGTCCATGAAGCGTCGATCAGTATTCCTCATAATAGTGCCGTGCCGTTGCAAATTCGCGGCGGGCGCCGGAACCGCGAGGTTGATCATGCGGCTTCTCCTTGGACCACCGGTAGTCCGCATCCGCCGTCAGGGTGACGAAAGTCCGAACCGTATCAAGCACGGCGGCCATCTGGCGCCGGGCAGCCGTGGCGGCCGCCTCCAGCTCTTTGGGCGTCATGCCAGGCATGGATAGCTGCAAAGCATCGGCAATCTGCGCCCATTTGTAATTCCGTACAAAAACGAGATACAGCAGGTAGCGGTCCTGCCGGGAGAGATCGCTGAAGATCGGATCTTCGGTGTGCGCCACCCACTCCAATGTCATCTGGCTGAGATCGCATCCGCCGAATCCGGACTTGGCTGCGCCCGATGCGTTCCCCTGAGAAGCCCACCATTTCCCATCGCGATCCACAGGCGAGCCCAGGGGGTTAGCACTGTGGCCGTCATCTCCTCGATCTTCGACATGATGGTGGAAGTCGAGAGAATAGGTTCCCTCGTGGACTTCGAGCTCGGACATGGCGGATTCGATGTGTTGCTGGAGGTAATACCTAAACCACATCTGTAAGTAGTAGGCGAAGCCGATGGCGCCGGAGGAAAGATATGCGGCGGGAGGCGGCCAGGTGGCGGTCCGTCTATAATGACGTACGGCATCTGGCTGATCCGGCGCCGTCTCCGGGAATCCGCGCCGACACAAGACGCGCACAAAGCGAGTCCCGTCAAAATCCAGGTATTTGTTGAGTTCATCGATGGTGAAATCCTTCTTGCTGTCGGCGTCCGGTTTGGGAACTAAAAAGATCTGTTTGGGCCTGCCATCAGCACCGGTCTTTTTTACTCTTTTTCTGGCTGAGCACCGTTACCACCTTGCCGACTTTGTCCGAATAGAACGGGTCATACTTCCGCGCCGCACGCAACAGCTGCGCCATCAAAATATCGTATATCTCTTCTGTTTCCATGCCTTTGAAGGCCAGATGCAGACTGCGGCAAACCAGCATGACCGACGCCCGGCTGAATTTGACGCCCTTTTTCATGAAATACTGCACGAAACGCTTGGTATCCGTGCCTACCTGGGTCGTCGTCTTGCTTCCGCCGAAGGTCAGCGGCAGGTGGCCGCGGCAGATCATAAACAAATACTTGGATCAGGTATCCGTGGAACGTCCTCGCGATCTCGACGAACTTGGCCCTCTCTGGTCCGTCCGGCAGAACGGCGTTAGCCGCATCTTAGCCTGCTGGCCGCTTCGAGTTGTCCCATTTTCGGACACTCGCAGGGTACCCTGGGAAGAGTCATTTGTCGTTTTTACTGCAAACCTTCTATACTACATGAGCCAAAAATGGCAGTCTAACCGAACCTGAAATGAAGACATTGTCTGAATACCCTGGTTTTTCGCGCCGCCGAGCGCGCACTACGCGCGCGCGTGAGACATCCACTCACGCCCGGTGGACATCCGCATTTTCGCGCCCGCCGATGTGCCAAGTGTCGAAATTGTCAACAGCCATGGCCGGACGACTTTGCTGGAATAAGCCGCCCTCCTTCGCTGGGCTTGACCGGCCCGGCGCCGGGCGGCAATCGTGGATCCGGCGACCACCCAGGCCTCGGAGCAGGCGGCGAGGACAAGGCAAATTCCATGGAACGGTTATGCCGCGGCCGGATTGCGCCGCGTTTCGATTTTTCCAAATGCACGCGCGCCGGATCGGCCACAGTCCACCTCTGAGTATCCTGCGCCAGCCGGAGAGGTTAGAATAGACCGCGGTAGAACACACCAAGGATTCCCTCGATTAGATTACGGTGTTCTTATTTGCGTCCCAGGATCGATTTTTCTATGCGCCGCCGGCGCTCAATCTGAAACCCCGCCCGGGACACCCCGAGCAGTTGTGGCTGACCTGCGCCCCAAGCAGGTCAAACGTGGTAAAGCGCTCGCCATGTTGCTCCATATAATCCAAGCAAGTGGTGTCCCCTTGACTCAGCCAACCCCAAGATCTTGTGGTGAAGCATTTTCAAAACCGCCAGCTGCGACACCCGCGCAGCCTGGAACTGAGTCATGGGGATACCCAGTTCCAAGCATTTCCCATAACATGTTCTGATCCGGAACCAATTCCTGCAACTCTTTGATCTCTGCGGCCTGGATCGGGAGCTATGCGCACCGGCTAGTCAACACCTTTTACCTCGAATTCGTCAATGCACACCGGATCGGGAACTATGCGCACCGGCTAATCAACACCTTTCACCTCGAATTCTTCAGTGCAGACCGGATCGGGAGCTATACGCACCGGCTGGTCGATGCCCTTACCCTCGCCAGTCTGACCCGTGTCCCGGGGCGCGCAGTCGACATGCGGCGCCTCATCGATATCCATCGGCTCGAAATATGGCCGAAGTGCTTCCAGTTCATCATCCCGATGATCTTCTGCGCCCGGCCCGCGGCGCGCCGCCCGGCGCACGTCCGGATCCGCGCGCTGGCAGCCACACGAAACCGTGCTCCCGTCCAGCAATTTGCTGCCGCGCACCCGCTTTATTGTCATTGTCCGGCATTCGCAGACCACCGGCCAGTACACATGGCCCTTGCGCATTTCCGGTTTGGCGTCTTTGGGCACGGTGAGCCGCCCGAAAGTGCGGCCGCGCAGGTCTTTGATTTCTCCCATTCTTAAAAGCGCTCCTCGGGAGGCAATCTGTGGCGGCATGGTGCATTGATTTCCGCCGCCGGGTCAGGCGGCCGCCCGTGGCGGGAGTTGGCCTTCCGTCTGTCGCCTGGTCTTATCGGGTTCTTTCTTTATACGTGGTAACGACCCGATTATCTCATATCCGGTCGAATTGTTGCGTACTGCCCAATTGTAATGCCCGCAACGAAGGCTTGATCGGAGTGTGGGGCGGTCGTGTCGCTGGTTTCACGGTCCGATTGTTTTCGGCGGAATTTTTGCGGTCTTGATTGTCGGCCGTTTTCGCTGCGGCCCGATTGTAAACTCCGTACGGCCTATGGGGCGGCGGCTGGAAATTACCCGTATCGCGGCCCAATTATCGCGCCGCCTCACGGCCTGATTGCCGGGGGGCCGGTTCCACGGTCACGACCCATTTGTTCTGGCCAACCCGCTTCGACCCGGTTGTCGATGTGCTCCACGGGCTGTTGCAGGAGAGATCTGATCCTCGAAGTCGCGGCCCGATTGTGGCCGGCATAACGATGGACACTATTAAAAGGGCGGGTCTATCCCACGGCCCCTTGATCAAACTTCGCCAGGTGGAATCGCGGCCGATTTCTGCTGCCGGTCATCGTGACACTTCTGCCCGGCCAGCATGTACGCTCGTCAGCCTTTCCCGGCCTGATTGTCATTAATCGGGGCGCTCCTTCCGCGCGCACTGATCCACGTCCCATTGCCGGCGAATCTCAAGGCCTCATCCCTATTTGGCGCGATTATCGTGTCTTCTAACTGATTCCGCAAAAACCAGCATTGCCGCGGCCTGATTGTAACGCTCTGCGCGGTCTAAGACGATCGCGTCCGACCTTCCCTGTCGATCTGTCACCCTTTGTTGCTCGGCTTCCGGGCTGCCTCGGCGCCTTGGCAAATGCACCGGAGGTCTTGGCGTGTTACAACATGATTTACGCTCTTCATTGGCGCTCGGAGACTCATACCGCAGCAGGCTTTACTTCAGGGCGCAACTTAATAGCGGGGGCTGTCTTGCGTGCTGAAGGTTTCGCATGAATCCAGAAAACATTCATAAGGGCTTCGTATTGCTTAAATGCACCGCCTGTGGGTCCACATGGTTTCGGGAGGAAGAATTCTATGAGTTGTTACCCACCTGGGGCGTGTTGCCACATAGTCGTGAGAAGGAAGATGAAACCCGCATCGACGTGATGGTGTGTGTTTGCGGCCAGCCTGAACCGCCTATGGCGAAGGGGACAGACGGACCGATGCGGAGAGCAAGGGCTCGTCGACTTCAAAGCAGCCTGGAGCGTATGAACGACCGCTCAAAAGCCCAACTTATGGCTGCTTTCAAAGAGCAGGCCGCCGTCAAGCGGGCGCAGTTGCCCGCGCTCCAAAAACGAGTGCAGAAGCTGGCACGGGCCGTGGGACGGATCTTGGCCAAAGAGCAGTTGGATGCCGGCAAGCGTATGGCGCGCGGGCGACACTGGCAACCTCCGCGGAGGCAGTCCGCCAACCAGAGCAATAACAAGGGACAGGACTCGTTGGCTCTGCAATTGCAAAAGCGATTTCACATTTCGCAAAGCCAGGGCCGCAGTCGAGGCCCTTTTCGCCGCGATTCGAACGGGTCTGCAACGCGATAAGCGGGTCGAGACACCCATTGGTGTCTTTGTGGTGCGTTCCCGCGGCAAGCCATTAGAACGTTACCGTTTTAATCGCAGATTTTGGGTGTATGCGAAACCCACTGTGGTTTGGAAGCATACCCCAGGGTTGCTTGAAGATAAGAGAAGGCGAAGTGACACCATGACCCAACTGAACGAAATAGACCCCCCACATTGCTGTACGCGATGTCAGTCGTCGCATTTCCATCCGGCCCAATTCTCGCAGTACGCGAGCGGCAGCGTGTACCAACGCCTATCAAGACCTCAAGACGCGTTTGTCTGCTTGTGTGGCGAGGCGATATCGAAAAGCAGGCGGAGGCGCTCTGATCAAGAGGGTCAAAGCTTCGAAGACTCTCTGAAAATGGCGGAGGCCTATCGCGCACAAACGGGTCCGGAACGGCTCATAGAGGAGCTGCAGCGCGACTTTATTACGCACGCAGAATTCCAGGCCTTGAGCGAACAGGTCAGCGCGCTGGAAACCATTTTGCAGGAGCTCCGCAATGAGGATAAAAAGGTTCAGCCGAAGAAGCCGCGTTGATTCCGCGCCTCACTGGATAATCGCACTTGTCGGAACGGCATGCTGTTCGAGCACACGACCTTTCAGTAAATCACGCATTTTCAGCGTTTGCTGAAAACCGTTACGCTGAAAACAATCCGGGGGCAACAGGACGCTGGCCATCACGAAATTGGTGCCCGCTGCGCGCCGCACCGTCACATTACGGATGGTTCGATATGGGATGTTGGACCCCGTCGGTTTGCAGGGCGTGGTAGATTTGCAGTATGAGGTTCCCAGACCGGATTGAAGCCAAGGCGACGGTGATGATGGGTAAGCCCTGCGTGAAGGGCACCCGCATTCCGGTCTACCTGCTGCTGGAAAAAATGGCGGCCGGAGAGAGCTTCGACAAGCTGCTCGACGCTTATCCCCAACTCACCGCCGAGGATCTGCGTGCCTGCTTAGAATACGCGGCGGCGCTAGCGGCTGAAGAAATCGTGCTTTCCGAAGCATGAAGTTCCTGCTGGACGAGAATCTATCGCCGCTCCATGCGCGGACAGTCCGCGAGTTGGGCCACGATGCCGTGTCGGTAGTGGAAATTGGTCTCTCCGGAGCGGACGACCAGGACGTACGTGCCGCGGCCATCGAACAGGAACGCATTCTCGTCACGCTCGACGCAGACTTCTCCAACGTACTCAGGTACCCGCCGGCTCTGACACCGGGTGTGGTGCGGTTACGCCTCCATCCCGCGACCGAGGAAGCGATCGATGCGATGCTACGGAGCGCGATTCCCCGCCTGACTGATGTCAGTGTGAGCGGCAAACTCGTGGTCATTGGGGAGCGTAATATCCGCATTCGCGGTTGACTCCGCGGTGAGGCCAGCTTAACCAGCTTCACGGCCCAGCCTTGCAGTTGGCCCAAGGGTTCGACTAGTGGTGTCGCCGGCGCAACGTGTGCGCCCTGTGCGCGAATAACGGAGCGCGTATCGGGACGGTGGGTAGGGCAATGCGGGGACGCAACCCGAGCGCCGGCTCAGTGGCCGGAATTGCAGGGAGACCGTGAACCCGTCCCCTGCCCGCTACGCCTCTGAGGGGGCTTGGGGGCGCAGCCCCTGCACCGCATGCAGGAGCCAGTTCCTGGACCGGCGCGGGTCCCGCTTTTCGGTTGGCGTGGAGCGTACGGTCCTGTTGCGCAGCTTGCGCATCTCATCCGGTAAGCCATACCACCAGTGCCGCGTCTCCATTCACATCCGGATCACGCCTGCTCGGCCAGCGATTTGCGGTGTTTTTCGATGGTCCGCTCGCCCAGCCCGGTGCGTTCCGCCAATTCGCGGGCCGAGAGGCAGACCTCTTGGCCGCCATTGGCTTCGATCGCCTTGTAAATGTCCGTCGCCAGTTTGAATGGAATGGGCGGCAACTCTGCCGTCCGCCGGTTCACCTTCTTAGACAGCGCCGCTTGGTTTGCGACGCTCCCGTTTTTGTTCTTCACTTCTTGACCCAATACGTTTCTCCTTTAAAAAGGTGATTACGGAGGTATAACTCCTGAATTGCCTGGCTCTTTATAGAGTAGTCGCTTGCACCGGGATCTGCACGCTGCCAGCTAAGGACCGCGCCGGTTGTCATGGCACCTGGCTGCCGTGCAGTGGCTGGACTCGCACCAGAGTAACGGCCCAAATGGTGAGGTCCAAAAGTCCTGCTTCATCAAAAAAGGATTATTCGCCTCGCCGAACGTCGGATTAGGTGCGCCCAAATACGTCACCGGTCGCCTTCCAAAAAAGGTCCAACGCGGCTTCAGTCCGCGAAGGTGAACCTAGATGACTTTTGCGCGAAGCCGGTGCGCCGTTAACAAAACACAACATTTTGGAAGACCGACACCAGCCTTAGGGATGGCTGGCCTCCAACTTTCCTCGAATTCCGATTCTAGAGGCGGTTCTTTATGCAGGAACGAAACGAGGCCGGGTTCGTGAGAAGTCCAGGTCAGACTTAGTATTTTGCGTATATGAGCCCTTTTGGGTGATAGGGGGGATCGGCGACGGCGCGAATATATGCGATGAGCGCGTCCACGTTTGTCTTTTTCAATGTGTAAGCGTACGGCGGCATTTCCGGCGACTTATTCAAGGCTGGACCGCCGTGGCCGATGATGGAAGCCAAATCCGCATCGCTCATCGCGTTCAGCACAGGACCTTCCGTGAAAGCATGCGGCTTGGCCGTCAGATTGTCGTGATTGGAGACGCGTTCCGGAGTGGATTCCGGATCGTGGCAGCGCGCGCAATAGTAGTCGTTCAGGACCCGTCCAAGCTGTTGTTGATAGCCGAGAGCGACTTCGTCCAGCCGGAGATCCACGGGCTTGCCCGTCTTGTCGCGCGTCACGGCCACCACCTGGTATCGGCCTGCGCTGCCGCCCAGGGTCACTGTTGTAGTGAATTGCCCGTCGGCTCCGGTGAGCCCGATATCCGGCACGGCCGTCGCTCCGCCCGCGGTGTGAAACTCTACCAAGGCGCCGGCGACGGCTGTTCCCTGTGCGTCATTCACCTGCACAACGACGGGTTGATCCAACGGGGCGCCGATTCCAGCCACTTGCTTGCTACCACCAACTTCGGTGATGGCGGCGCCGAAAGCTTTGGCGGCGGGCGCGGGCGGCTTGGGCGAATGATTGCAGCCGGCCAGAAATATCAGCCCGAATGCGGCGCCTGCGATGCGCGTCATTTCTTGGCCACCTCCTTATTCTGCTTCATCAGAAACGCGGTCAGCGCGCGGGCGTCTGCGTCGCTCATGTCGCGATTTGGCTCGATGGTTCCGGGGCGCAAGGCTTGCGGATTCTTCAGCCAATGAAAGATCCAAGCCGCGTTGAGGCGTGCACCCACTTGGGTGAGCGTCGGGCCGACATAGCCCTTGTCGTTCTGCGGATCGAGGATATGGCATGATTGGCACGCATATTTCGAATAGAACAACTGTTTGCCCAACTCCACGTCGGCCCCGGTGAACTTCGCCGCATCCAGCGCGTCGCGATCGAAGTCCGGCGTCTGATAAACCGTCAGCACGTAATCGGCGATGGTTTCCGCTTCCGCATCGGTGACGTTGAAGCGCGGCATGCGGCGGATGAGCGCGGGACGCAGTGTGTTGGGGTTCTTCATGAAGCTCACCAGCCAGCGGCGCTGTACGGCGCTGCCTTCCCACGTCAGGTCGGGTGCCATGTCGCCGCCACGGCCATTAATGCGGTGGCAAGTGAAGCAGTTCATATCGGCCATCAACTGGCCTGCCTTTCCGGCGGGCCGATAAGCGGATTCCACTTTTCCAGCGACTCGCAACGAGGTAGGGAGCGTCCGGGCGCGCTCGGTCTGTGCCAGCAGGGCAGTGACCAGGGCATCTACCTGCGGCTCGGTCAGCGTGTATTGCGGCATTTTGGAGCCGCTGAAAGTGTGTGGCTGGCGGATCTTGGCCTGCAGATAGTCCGGCAGGGTGCGCGCGACACCCGGAGCAAATACGATCTTGGCCAGCGACTCGCTGCCCACCACCGTCAGGTCCGGGGCGAAGTTGTCCGGCTTCTTGACGCCCTGAATCTCGTGGCAGGAGGCGCAGCCGCGCTCAGTCACGAGCGTTTTGCCATGCGCGATTTGCGCCGCCGTGGCGGGTTCCAGGTGCACACTGGCGAGCAGGTCGGGATCTGTTTTGGCTTCCAGGAATCCGCGCAGCGGCGCGAGCATTTTCGGGTCGAACCGGTAATGCGGCATGGCCGTGTCGGGATCGTAGGTCTTGGGATTGCGCAGCCATTCGGCGAGCCAATCCGGCTTCACTTTGGAGCCGATGCGCGTCAGCTCGGGTCCCACGTCGCCGCCCACCAGCATGCCGGCCGCGTTCGTCGTAGCATGGCAGGATGCGCAGAAGGACTCGCCGTACACGCCGGCGCCGGCCGCGGCATCGCCAGCTGCTTCAGGCCGGACCCCGGCGCCAGCCGGCAGGTATGGCGTGCTTTGTGCCATCAGGAACGCGGAGATATCGCGCGCATCTTCGTCCGTGAGCTGAAAATTCGGCATGACCGCGGACGCCGCGTAAGCTTGCGGATTCTTCAGCCAGGCGAACGTCCACTCCCGGGTGGTCTTTTCGGGCGATGTGCTCCAGACTGGGTGCGTCGGTGGTGGCCTCCAGGCGGCGGCCTTCCGGCGTCTTCAAAACATGGCACGACACGCAGGCGTAACGAGCCAGCAGCTTCCGCCCCAGATTCAACTGCGGCGTGCCGGTGAGCGTGTTCCAGTGGCACTGGCCGCACGACGATTCCAAGTAGCGCGCGGGCAGGATGGGCTGCTCCCACGCGAGCGTGCTGCGATGCGCTTCCTCGACGTCCGTGGCAGCGCCCTGGCCGCGGTGGCACATCACGCATCCGAACTCGGTCAGTGAATGTGGAATCTGGGGGTGCGGCCGGAAAGGCTGCATCGCCACGTCCGCCAGGCTAGCTTCCTTCAATCCCAGATGGCAGGTGCCGCAGCGATCCGTGACGCCGAGTTCCGGCATCCAGATCTGCTGCAAGCCGCCTTGAAAACGCCGCTGCAAAGTGCCCGCTTCTCCTCTCCCGCGAATCAACCGCAGGTACCGTTGTTGATAGCGGGTCCACTCGCGGAAGCGGTCCTTGGCCGGTGCGATGGCCAAGCAGAGCAACAGGATCACGCTCAGCGAGCCGAAGGCGCGGGCGCTATCGCCGAAGAAGAATTGCCACCATTTTTGAATCGACCTTCGCATGCGTTCAACTCCTCCAGGGCCAGACCCACGACCAGCCCGGACCACGGAAGAACGTGCCGATGATTGTCAGGATGGCGGCCTGCACCAGGAACCACGTCATGATCCAGAAGGAAAGCGGCTTCGAGACCAGCCAGCGCCGGAAACGCGCGGGCGACTGCGGCGAACTGCCGGCCGCCAACAGCATCAGCCCCCCGATCGCCAGCGACGGAATCAACACGGCATACACATGGAATGCCAGCATGACGGCGCTGAACGCCGTCAGAACCCCGATGAAGATGCGCAGGCGCCGTTCGCGGTTGCGCAGCCACACACCCTCCGATTCGATGTTGATATCGAAATAAGGGATGACGATCAACGCCGCCACCACCAGCGAGGGAATGACTACGCCGGCCACGAAGGGCGGGAAGTAGTGCAGCAGTTCCTGCAAGCCCAGAAAATACCAGGGCGCCTTGGCCGGGTTGGGCGTGTGCATGGGATCGGCCAGCTCTTCGAGTGGCGCATTCCAGATCAAGCGAAATCACGACCAGCACGACGGCCAGAATCTCGATGGCCACGGCCGCGCGGAAGAGGCCTTCCGGATACGTCATCACCATCGAGTCGTCGTGGGCTTTCACCTGCGGCGATGTGCGGCGCGTGACGAACGCCACGCGCACCGGCGTGCGGCGGGCGTCGGAATCGAATTGCGCGGCGAATTTGGGAGGATTAGGCTCGCTCATTGGGATTCCCGATGGCCGGTGTAAAGGCCGCCGTCTTTGCGAATGCGCCAGAAGTGCACGGCGATGAACAGAATCGCCGCCAGCGGCAGGATCACGCAGTGCAGCACATAGAAGCGCAGCAGCGCGTTGGCATTTACGGTGTTGCCGCCCAGCATGAGGAAGCGGATCTTTTGACCCAACAGCGGCACCGCGGACATGATGTTCGAACCCACGGTGATCGCCCAGTAGGCTAATTGGTCCCACGGAAGCAGGTAGCCGGTGTAGCTCAGCAACAACGTGACGATCAACAGGACGACTCCGACCACCCAGTTGAACTCGCGGGGTTTGCGGTACGCGCCTCTATAAAAAACCTTGAACATGTGGGCGAAGACCAACATCACCATGCCATGCGCCGACCAGCGGTGCAGGTTGCGCAGGAACACCCCGGCCGAGACCACGAACTGCAAGTCCTTCATGTCCGCGTAAGCCTGTGGCACGGACGGATGGTAGTAGAGCATCAACAGAATTCCCGTAACCACCAGGATCATGAAAGTGCCGAAGCTGAGTGTACCCAGGTACCAGGTGACGCTGAATTGGAGCGCGCGCTTCCGGGCTTTTACCGAAGCCAGGTGCAGGAAGACGTTCTGTTGAATGGCCATAGCGCGGCGCAGATTGCTGGCGCCGCTCCCGCCGCGGAAGACCGAACGCCACACGTGCGTATCGCGGAGATCTTGGAGGGTCATTATGTCCTCAAATACTGCTTCTGCGGAATGATGGTGGCGCGGTCCACCAGCAGTTCGCCGTCATCGCCGAGCCATACCTTCAGCCAGGGCAGCCCGCGCGGCGCGGGTCCTTCGAGCTTTGCGCCCAACTCGCTGAATTTGCTGCCGTGACAGGGGCAGGTGATGATTCCTCGATCGGCGTTCCATCCGGTCAGACACCCGAGGTGGGTGCAAGTGGCGGACAGGGCGTAAAATCCTTCCGCTCCGTGAATGATGTAGATGCCGGCTTCCAGGTTCTGGGTAACAGAACCTCGCGGATAGTTCTCCGGCTTTCCCACGTTGGCGATGGGGGATGGCTCGTAGAGCACGTTGGGCGACAAGTATGAGTATCCGAACACCGCCGCGCCCGCGCAGGCCACCGTCACCGAACCAACGCCGAGCTTGATGAAAGCTTCGCGCCGGGTAGGTTGTGATTTGTCTTCATCTGGCATTTTATTGCTCCTTCGGGAGGGCCGCCTGAAAGGCGGCTGGGGCCACGATTGGCCGCCCCACAATGCTGTACGCCTCCATGGTGATCACGTTCACGGGGCACCGCTCGGCGCACAAGCCGCATCGGATGCAGCGTGTTTCGTCCTTAAGCATGGCCGAGCCCTTGATTGCGCCCAATTCCTGGGCGGCCACATCGTCTAATTCCACGCGATAGAGCGGCTCATTCTGTTGGATCTGTTCCAGCACTTCCGGCGGAAACTCGATCTGCTCCAGCGGCACCAGGCGCAGGCATTCCTCGGGGCAGACATCCGCGCAACCGCCGCACAGAATGCACTGCGAGCCGTCCGGTTCGTTGCCTTCGAAAACCGTGTTGATCCAGCAGCGCAGGCAACGGCGGGCCTCCGCCATGGCGGACTGCTCATCGAATCCAATCTCCACTTCCGTCACGCCCGTGCGGCGCTCCAAGGGCAGCATGGGCACAGGCTGGCGCGACAGGTTCATGTAATCCCCGAACATCTTGTGGTGATCGAGCACCTCGACCACGACTTCCGGTTCCGGATGCGGGCGCCCGGTGAGATATTCATCTATGGCGACGGAGATGCGCTTGCCGTCGCCGACGCTATCAATGATCAGGCGCGGGCCGAATACGCAATCTCCACCGGCGAAGACGCCGGGCGCGGAGGTCATGAGCGTTTGGCGATCGGCTACGATCAGTCCGCGGGGCGATACCTTCACGCCGTCTTCGGGTTTCAGAAAGTCGAGATTGGGCGCCTGGCCGATGGCCAGGATCACGGTGTCGCATTCGATGACGGATTCGCTCCGATCTTCGAACGCCGGGTTAAATCGGCCGTTCGCATCGAACACATATTTGGTTTGCAATGTTTCGAGGCCAATCACTCTGCCATCGCGGCCCACGATCCGATGCGGCCCCTGGCCGTCGTGCAGCAGGATGCCTTCGGTCTCGGCCTCTTCTATTTCTTCCAATGCGGCCGGCATCTCGTGGCGTTTTTCCAGACAGACGATGCCGACCTCCTGCGCGCCCAACCGCAGGGCCGACAGCGAAACGTCCACCATCTCGTGGGCCGCCACCGCGGCCACGTTCTCATCGGCGGGCACCGCTCCCTCGGGCGCGCCGCCGTGCTGCCGAAGGACTTCACGGGCGGCCGAACGCGCCACGTCCATGGCCACGTTGCCACCGCCGATGACCACCACTTTTTTGCCTATGGTGAAACGATAGCCCAGGTTGGCGTTCAGCAGAAACTCGACCGCTTTGTGTACGCCATCCAGATCCACGCCGGGAATTGACAGGTCCCGGCTGCGGTGCGCGCCGACCGCGATGACGACCGCGTCAAAGCCCTCGCTGCGCAGCCCGGCAATGGTGAAGTCGCGTCCCGCCGCGTGATTCAGCTTCAGAGTAATATCGCCAGTTTCCAGAATCTCGCGGACTTGCGCCTCCACCACGCTACGCGGCAGACGGTATTCGGGAATGCCCAGCTTGAGCATCCCGCCGGCCACCGGGGCGGCTTCGAAGATGGTGACCGAGTAGCCCATCAGGCCCAGATCGTGCGCCGCCGAGAGACCCACAGGACCGCTGCCCACCACCGCCACGCGGAATGGCTGGGGCGCGGCGCGCTCCCGCTTCAGTTGCAAAGGGTGGCGGGACTCCGGACCGTAGCGCTCAGTGAGCAGGCGCTTGAGGGCGCGAATCTGGATGGGCTTGTCTACGGCGCCGCGGCGGCAGGCCGTTTCGCAGGGATGCGCGCAAACCCGACCGCAAATGCTGGCCATGGGGTTGGGCTCGCGGGCGTAACGATACGCTTCCTCGAACCGGCCTTCCGCGATGAGCGAAACATAACGGCCCGCGTTGGTGCCGGCCGGACATGCCATCATGCACGGAAAATTACTGTCGAGCCAGGCGCGGTCCACTTGTTTTTCGCGAATGCGAGTCAGCATGGAGGTTCCACGAAGGAGAAGTGGGCAGGCCAGCAAACCACGGCCCGCCCCAAAGCGATGTTCACTTCCCGAGGGAGAAGTCCACCGTCACGTCACCACCGACCGTAACGGGCTTGGACTGAGACTTCATACCCTCGTGCCAGGTGATGAGAGTATAGGTGCCGGCTGGCACGTCGGCGATTGTGAAATTACCGGCGGCGTCTGTTTCGGCGAAATACGGCGTGGGCGTGACGATGAGGAAGCCGGACATCTCGGGATGGACGTTGCACAGCAATGGCACTGCTCCCGCTTTGTCGAACTTGAAGTTGCGGACTTGCCCCTTGGGCCACGTGCCGAGGTTATGGCTGTCCTTCTTGTTGCCCGCTATGCTAGGCCAGAATACGTTGTGCGCCACGTTGTCGCTGTTCTGGAAGTCCACGGTGGCGCCCACCGGGAGGACCAGCACGTGCGGTTGGAACAGAACAGCCTTCTGATCCATAACGAAATGTTTTTCAGGAGCGGGGAAAGTCTTTCCGGGAATGGCGTCGATATAGACGACCGTGATGCCCTTTCCTCCGGTGACTTTACCGGCGATGCTGGCCGCTTGGAGTGCGCAGCCGGCAGGGAGGATCAATAGGAGAGTCGTTAGAAGCGATTTTGTGATTTTCATAGTCCTGACCATAGTTTGTCTGAGTCTGAGCTTCGCCCGATCAGAACATGAAGCGGGCGAGCACGTATATTGAGTTATTTCCGCTGGCATTGCGGCCGGCTGCATCGTAATTCGTCGCGGCGCCATTGAACCGAAGGTATCCCGTATATTGCGCGGCGAGATCTATGTTCATCACCGGCCACCACGAGAGATTCAGGATGTACCCGTTGCTCCGCGGGTCGCCGTTGGCGCTCCCGGTTACGGGAGCCTGCGCGTAGAGCAACGGATCCGGCGTGCCCGTGATACTGAACCAGCCGCCGGTGAACGAAACACGATTGCCGAAATGGTATGCGGCGTTGGTCTGAACGGTGTCCAGGTGATGTTCGAGTCCGGATGCCGCGCCACCTCCGAAGCTTGCATTCAGCGTCGAATCCTGATGAATGTAGGTGCCACGCAACGAGAAGGTGTCGGTGCAGGGCGGGGTCTCGCAAACTGTGCCCGGGGCGATACTGGGCAGACTGCGATCGTATTGAAAGTCTGCCGCCGTGTCCGTGTAGCCGTCCCTTAGACCGATGATTCCGTTCGGTGTCGATTCCATGTGCATGCCGTAGGTCCCGACCTCCAGGTAGTTGTTCTTGCTGGGGTGCTGCCAGGCGGCACGCCAGTAGGGAGCCACGCCGCGGATGTTGAAGTTGTAATTGGCGCCAACGGGAGGTTGCGGGCCGCCTACGTGCTCCGAGCGGTAAACGGTGGCCGCCAGATACCAATGATTGCTCCACAGGCCATAGGCGCCAATACCGGCAACGTCTTGCGCCAGCGGTCCATTAATCACTGCCGCCGCCAGCGGCGTGGGAGCCACGTCAGTTGAGATGAACGGAAAACCCCATGCCGGCGTGCTGCTCCACAGGTCCTCCAGCGTCGGATTGTTGTTGAGGGTAATGCCGTAGTGCAGATCCTTGCCAAAGAGAAAAGTGTGGTTGGCATACCGGATATCGGTATTGTCCATGCTGAAATGGTCGCCCCTCGTGTCGTAGGTTACCTGCAGAAAGCTGCCGACGTGCGACGACCAAGCGCCGGCCAGCCAGAGAGAGATATCCTGGGGAAACTCAAAATTGCCATTTTGGGTTCCGGGCTGTGGCGCGTTGGTCGAGGTGAACGATGTTTCGAACCACGCCGAGAGCGGCAAGCTGGCGAGAATGTCCAGCGGAGTCGATTTCTTGGTCTTCTCCGTAGTAACGGTCGGCACGAGTTTCAGCGTGTATCCGTTGAGCTTGAAATCCCTCCCTTCCTGCGTAAGTTCGGGAGGTGTTGTATGGCACTTGGCGCAGGCATAGCCCGTTTGACGGGCATAACTCGGGACTGCGGAAGCCGGTTGCGAGAACGTAGTCAATAAAACGACGGGAGCCGCCGCCCCGATCACCAAGGCTGCGCGTCGGATTGTGTTCGATTGCTTGCTGGGCATGATCATCTCCCTAAAATCCTCGGGCTGTGGACAAAAAAAAGGGACCGCTGGAGTCCTTGACCGGTCGATAATTTTGCGCAATCCAGAAATTCTCAGGGCAAACCTCATTGACTCCGAGTTTTAGCATCGCCTCTGCTGGTGTCGCAGCCATCCGCATCTGGGTATCCAAAACATAAATCCTTTGTTTGGAGTTCAGCCCGTCTCGATGGCTAAGGCCGGTGGGGTAAGGGACCCCTGACATCCGATGGCGCAATGGGGCAAATAGCGCACCGTAAGCCACCAAATGGTCTCGCAGTCCTATCGTATTGGGTGGTTTGGCCGCCTGCACAAGTGCGCCAAAGGTTCAAAAGGACGAACGGGTTTGCAGTTCGCGCATGACTGACGGGCAAAGAAGAGAAGGCTGCCGGCAACCAGGGATTTGACGTCTGCTCCATAAGATGGGCAGCAAGGAGTCAGCGGCTCCGGACTTTAGGTGGGCATTATGGATGGCATCACCGCGTCGATCTGTTTATACTCAGATTGCCAGGACGGCCAGACGTAATAGATGAACGCGGCCTCGGTCGTGCCTCCCACTTCGATCGCTACGGACGTTCCTCCGAGCGTGGTCGGCGGCGGATACGTGGCCCAGTCGGCGGTAACGGCGGAGGCTTGCCCGCCGGTCACCAGAAGCGCGAAAAACGCCCCTGCGCAATCGAGGAATTGGGCAGCGGCGGATAAATGTAACTGGCCGCATTGGTGATGAATGTGACCGAGAGTTGCGCCTGCGCCATCCCTACCAGAATCCCAGCAGTGAATACGACTTTGGACACATCGAGTACCTCCGTGCACGCGAGTAAAACGGGTTCTTGACAAATATTAGTGAACTAACGGACGGTTTCGTTACAAAACGCCGATAACCGTGCGCTGCCCATCAGCACACCACCCGGGCACCGATCCATCGCTCCTGCGCGCCCGTCCGAAGGCGTATACGCGCCGCCTACGGATTCAGTGCGGCGGTGTAGGTATACTGATTAGGCGGCTGCCAGGCCCCGTTCTCATGGGTCGTAAGCTGTACGTAAATCGTGTGGCCATTGGTCGGAATGTGTTGGCACGTAGACTGCGTGGTTGCCGTAGTGACGGTACAAACATCTCCCTGGCCGGCGGCTGTCCCCACCGCGAGCTTATACATATCGGCGCCCACTCCGCCGGTCCATTTGAACGTGACAGTGGATCCCGAAAGTGTCGAAAGTGGCGTAGGGGATGTTATCACGCCGAGGGTGGCGGTGCAGGCGAGATAGACGTATTGGAGGGGTTGTTGCCACGCACCGGACAAGTGCGTGGACACCTGTGCATAAATCGTGCCGCCGCTGCATGGCACGTTGCACGTATCTTGCGTATTGGACGTGGTCGTAGTACAGATATCGCTTCCGCCGAGAGCCGTTCCCACATCCAGCTCGTATTTGTCGGCGCCAATGCCCGCCGACCACAAGAAGCTAACTTTGGTCCCAGACAGGACAGTGGTTGCTGGTCCAGGGTAGGGGGTCGCCGGCGCCGGGCTCAGCAGTTGAGCCACAGCCGGTGAGGCGGCAGTATATGTATATTGCAACGCCTGCCCCCACGCCCCGGCATCGTGGGTTCTCAGCGCCACGTGAACCGTGCTTCCGTTGGTTGGCATATTGGTGCAGGTGAATTGCGTGCTGGCGGTTTGAGTTGAACAAATATTCCCCTCGCCGGCGGCGCTCCCGACGCTCAGCTGGTATTCGTCCGCGCCGGAAATCGTGGTCCACGTGAACAACACGGACGATCCGGATAAGGTTGTACCTGGCAATGGGCTCAGCATTGTTGCCGCGGTGGTCTTAGCGCCCAACTGCTTGATGGTGAACATTTGCGGTCCGATATAAATAATTCCCGTGCGGGACGCACTCGCCAGGTTCGGTAGCACGGTGTAATTCAAGCCACTGTAGAAATAGGACACTGACGAGATCCAAGGCGTGACCGTAAAGAAATTGACGCCACACGGAGCCGTAAATGACAGGGCGCCCGCATTGAGCCCCGCAGGACCAACAGTGATATTGTTCGATGCCAAAGTCAGCAGACAAGGGCCGGTCTGAGTTACTGTAATCAGCTGACCCGCTACCGTGAACAGGGCAACCGAGCCACTATCGTAGAAATCCGACGATTCAGTGAACGTAACAGAACCGCTACCGACACCCGCGACACTATTGCCTGGAGGGTTGGATTGCAACTGAATTTGCGAGCCGTTGGGCACAACACCAATCCACGGACAGCCGGCGCCCGCGGTAATGTTGACCGTCCCCGTACCGCCGCTGCTTCCGAAATTGAAAGACGTTGGGCTTACCGCATAGGTGCATCCGGCGGGCGGACTACTAATTTCCGAGACGAAGGCATTCTCCGCTCCAGGCACAATCGTTTTCTGATAACCGGGAGCGGCTCCAATTAATTCCGAGCCCGCAGTGGAACCAGCGATGACTGCCTGACCTGATTGGACCGATATCGCGTTTGCACTGGTCTGGTTTCCTAAGTAGGTTGAATACTCGAGTGCTGTGCCGGTGGAGTTCAGGCTACTAACAAACGCCGAGGAGTAGTAATTAGGTACGGATATCTCCATGAAGGAGTAGTAACTCGGTACGACCACCTCCATGATCGTGGCACCATTCACGGTCGGGAAATTGGAAGAACTCGTAGAGCCCGCGACATACGCGGCGCCAGAGCTGTCTACCGCGATAGCGTTACCCTGATCGGGACCGGATCCTCCCAAAAATGTGGAATAGCCGAGCGCCGAGCCGGATGAATTCAATTTAGTGACGAATGCATTCTGGGAGCCTCCAATCGTGGGTTGGAAGGCGCCGACGGTTACCGGGAAGTTGGGCGAAGTGGTGTACCCTGTTACGTACGCATTGTTTCCAGAATCCACGGCAATGGCATTACTAGACGTGTTATATACTCCGCCCAGAAAAGTGGAATATACAAGGCTCGAGCCTGTGGCGTTGAGTTTTGTAACGAAGGCTTCTTGATAGCCGGAAGCAACAGATTGGAAGGCGCCCGGAGTCACAGGAAAATCGGTCGAATACGTGGTCCCAGTTATGTAGGCGCTGCCTGACGAGTCCACTGCGATGCCGGATTCCGACTGACTGTTCGAGCCTCCGAGGACGGCAGAATAGACAAATTTGGAACCGGTCGGGTTGATCTTGGCGGCAAACACATTGCCACCATAGTAGGAGAGATTGCCTATAGTCGCAGTTGTCGGAAAGTTGGAGGAACTGGTATTGCCGGCTATATAGGCATTACCCGCCGAATCTACCGAGACACCCTGACCGCTATCATCCGACGAACCGCCGAGGTACGTCGAGTAGACCAGATGACCGGTTGGCGATAGTTTGAAAAGAAACGCGTCATAACCGCCTGCATTGGTGCTCTGCAGTGCCCCGCCGGTGACGGGAAAATCCGTTGAATTTGTAGACCCTGCTACATAGACAGCACCAGTCGCATCCACCGTAATCGCGTGACCAGTATCGTTGCTCGAGCCGCTGACAAAAGTCGAATAGACCAAGCCGGTACCGGCAGCGTTAAATTTGGTAACGAAGGCTTGGGTGTATGGACCTGCCAACGGCCTGGAGTCCGCGGTTGTGGTTACCGGAAAGTTGAGTGAGCCCGCGGACCCGGTAACATAGGCGCTGCCAGAACTGTCCAGGGCGACGGCCAAGCCCTGGTCGCCACCCGAGCCTCCCAGAAAGGTGGAGTACACCAACGCTGTGCCCGAGGAATTCAACTTCATGATGGTGGCGTCGGATCCGCCCGCGAGAGAAGGCTGGTAAACGCCTGGAGTAACCGGATGATCTGTTGAATTGGTGAAACTCGCAATGTACGCGTTGCCGGAACGGTCAACGGCGAAGCCCATGGTACCGCCGAAAAGCGAAGTGCCGAGCTGGCTGGAGTAGATCAGCGTACTGCCGGTAGGGTTCAGCTTTGTCAGAAAACTGCAGCACTCGACGGGGTTCGAATAGGCGCCTGGTGTGACGGCGACATTTCCCTCTCCGGTTACATAGACGTCACCCGAGGAGTCAACGGCGATGGCATTACCTGTGGTGTACGAACCGAGATAAGTGGAATAAACAAGGGCCGTACCTGTCTGGTTGATCTTTGTTACGAAGGCGTCTTCGTAACCGTTCAAAAAGTTCTGATACACACCTGGCGTTGTGGGAAAATCGGACGAGTAAGTGTATCCGGTCAAATAAGCGAACCCGGAGCCGTCCACGGCGATCCCGCTGCCTTGCTGCGAATAAGTTCCGCCTAGAAGAGTGGAGTAGACTGGGGCAGAGCCGGAGGCGTTCATCTTGGTGACGAACACGTCCTGATAACCGGTGAATGTCGTTTGAAGAGCCCCGGGTGTTACTGGAAAATCCGAGGAATTGGCGTAGCCGGTTATATAGACGTTTTGGGCAGAGTCGAAGGCAATGCCTGAGCCCCCGCTGCCACCACTACCTCCAAGAAGAGTGGACCAGGCTAGAGCCGAACCGGATGCATTGATTTTGGTGATGAACGCGTCATTGGCGACCGCAGTGCGTTGGAACGCACCGGCAGTCGTGGGAAAGCTACAACAATACGCAGTGCCGGTCACGTAGGCGAAGCCGTTGCCGTTCGCCGTTATCGTTCCACCCAAACCCGCCCCAAGGTATGTGGAGTAAAGCAATTGCGAACCCGTGGGATTGAGCTTGGCAACGAAGACGTTCTGGCCTGGCGTAGGCTGAGTCGGAGAAAAACTCCCGGGGGTGGTGGGAAAATTCGTGGAAGCTGTAGTACCGACGATATAAGCTCTGCCAGCGGAATCGACTGCAATGCCGGTCGCCTGATCATTGTCTGATCCACCCAGGTAGGTCGAATAAATCAGGGTGGAGGCGTCGGCGCTCAATTTTGCGACAAAGGCATCGTTACCACCGGCCAGATCGGCCTGAATTGGCGGAACCGATCCAGTGGGAAACCCGACGGAACCGGTCCAGCCGGCAACGTAAGCGTTGCCGGCGCTGTCGATGGCAAGAGCCGTGGCTTGGTCGTTACCCGTGCTGGTCCCCCCAAGATAGCTGGAATAGGTCAGTACGGGATCGATCACCAGCGGCAGTTGGTGATTGTACCCAGTCACGTCGAATCGCACGCGGTTGGCCGTCACCAGCCGATAGCGCCCAGCGACTTCCGTTTTGTGGCCTCCGGACTGCTGGTAGACTTTCGGCCGTCGCTGTAGGATCTGGCGCCCATCGCGAAATGCGAGAACCAGGTCACCGTCTCCATTGACGGCGAGACCGGCGGTACCGGAAAACTGCAGGACCACGGTACCCGGATCGGCCTGCGGTCCGAGCACTAAGTCGTATTCCAACTCTCCCTGGCGCCCGTAGAACACCAGGTCGGTATCGGGAATGGCGCCCGCGTAGCTGACCTTGGCATAGTGCGGCACATCGGTCTGCCAGGCTTGCGGGGAGTTACCTCGGAAGTAGTGACTGCGGCTCGCCAGTCGTCCGAGACCGCGAACCTCGGCATCGCGCGCCCCGACGATTTGCATCTCGACAACATTTTCGCGCCCCGTGGCCTTGGAACCCGAAAAGCTGAGAACGACGCTCTTTGGGGTGAAGAAAACCGTATAACCCAGTCCACGAGCAATGAATTTAGCCGCGGGATCCGTTTGCCCAAGATTGGCTTCGAAAGGAAGCGGCGCGCGCATAAAGCCTTGCATGGCTTTAGCCTGAGCGATCCTACGTTGAGCCGTGGTCGAGCGGACATCGTCCGGCAGAGAACCGGCATGTCGATTCGCAGGGACCTGAGGAAGCCAGAATAGAATGGATGCGACGACGAAGATCGCAGAAAAATAACTCGCGCTCCGCAAGAACATGAAGTGACCTCCTAAAGGTTCAACGGGTCTCCGAGGGTCTCCGATACGCGGTTCAAGGTATTATGGCACTCTAAGACCCTAACTGCAATACATTTCTTACGGATGCTCCAAAATGTTTTAGCCGTAACGCTACAATGGCTGGCTTGGCCGCCTAAACAGTAGGCCGGCCGTTGCCGGGCCTGACGGTGGCTCGTGTGGTAAGTGTATACTCGCGCTAGAGTATGGTCTCAGAGGCAGTCCGCTCACCAGTAGATAAGGCAGGCGATGGCGCCGTTTACCTGGTCCTGTTCGCGGCCTTGGCGGTGTTTGGGCTGGGTCTCGAAGGGTCGTTTCACTTTGACGACTTCTCGCTGTTCTCGGACCCCGCCGTAACCTCTCCATCAGGTTGGCTCGACGTCTGGCGCCCGCTGCGTACCCGGCCTATTACATATCTAACCTTTTGGCTTAACTACCAGATAGGCGGCCGAAATCCAATTGGGTATCATGCGCTGAACCTGGCGTTGCACCTGCTCGCCGTATGGTTGCTCTATGGCAACCTGCGGAGGCTGATCGGAGAAAAGGCCGCTGTGATGGCTGCCGCAATCTTCGCATTGCATCCGATTCAGAGCGAACCCGTGCTTTACATATTCGAACGCGCCACGCTGATTTCTACCGTCTTCTGCCTCCTTTGCTGGCGGTCGTGGCTCGATCGGCGCCACTGGCTCGCCGCCGTCTGGTTCGTTTTGGCAATGCTCTCGAAAGAAGAGTGTGTCACCTTTCCCCTCTTCCTGCTGATGTTTCAGCGCGCCTATCTGCCAGTGGCTGCCATGTTAGGTGTCGCGCTTGTGGGCGGAGCCCGCGTCATCATGGCTTACGCGGCGCTGCACCTGCAAGCCGTAAGTACCGGCGCCCAGTTGATACAAATCACTCAAGTACAACCCCGGCCAGTCCCGCACTTTGAGACCATCGGCCACATCATCGCCGGCTATTTTCAAACGTCGCTGTTGCCATACTTCTGGACGCAGGGTATGGTCATACTGCGCTACTTTCGGATGTTGCTGCTGCCGTACGGATTCACCGTCGATCCGGACATTCCGATCGTGCGCGATTGGCGCGGTGGATTGGCGTGGGGCTTCATCATCTTAATCACCGTGCTCCTGTGGAAGAACTACCGGCACGGAAAGTGGCTGGCGGCCGGGTTGATCCTCCTGGCGCCGAGTTCTTCGATCTTCCCGGCAGCGGATCTCGCCGCAGACCGGCGCCTCTATTTACCGATGCTGGCATTCGCCACGCTGGCAGGCCTCCTGCTAAGCCATATAAACCAGTGGATAGTGCTCGCAACGCTGGTGGCCGGTCTTTCGATCCTATCCTTTTACCGCACGCTGGCCTGGTCGACAGAACGGACGTTGTGGACCGAAGCCGTCGCCCGCTCACCGCGCAAGGTGCGCCCGCTGCTCTACCTCTCTCGTGCATCCGATCCCGAGGCGGCGCTGCGGTTGCTCGACCGCGCACAGGTGATCGCCCCTGCCGATCCCAGGCCGTGGCAGGAGAAGGGGCTGCGGCTCCTCGGCATGCGTCGGCCGGACTTGGCCCTGGCCCAATTCAATCGCGGGTTGTCCCTGCTGCCCGGCGATCCCGATTTATTCAACAATCGCGGGGTCACTCAAACCCTGCTGGGCCAGCGGCGCGCGGCAATCGAGGATTTCGAACATGCTTTGCAGGCCGACCCGTGCCTGGCGACCGCCCGCAGAAACCTGGAGCGGCTGGGGATCGGTTATGACGTCGCCTGTCGCTAAATGGCGGCCTATGGATCTGGAGGCCATCTCCCGTAGGATGCGTAGAGACTGGAACCGCCGGGCGCGACCTGTTCCCGCATACTACGTCTCGCTCTCGCAGGCCGCACTCGATGGCGCCGGGGAACTGGTGGCTGCCCTGCAGAAGGAATTCGGGAGCATATCGAGCGTCACGCCCTGTGAAATGCGCCAGGCGCTGGAGATCGGCTGCGGCCCCGGCCGTCTGATGGTTCCATTGAGCCGATTTTTTCACGAGATTCACGGCGTCGATGTATCCGAGGAGATGGTTCACCTGGCCCGGCAGAACCTCGCGAGCGTGGCTAATGCGTATGTGCAAGCATCCGAAGGTACGGACCTGGCGCAGTTTCCCTGCGATTTGTTCGACTTCATATATTCCTTTGCCGTGTTTCAGCACATCCCTCGCAAAGAAGTTGTATTCAATTATCTGCGGGAAACACACCGCGTCCTGAAGACCGGAGGCGTTGCCCGGCTGCAATTCAATGGGCTGCCGGAAGAAGGCGGAAGATACGACACTTGGTGCGGCGTGCGATTCACCAGCCACGAAATCGCTGCGTGCGTGCGCGCCTATCGCCTGCAACTCCTCGCGCTCGAGGGTGCTGGCACACAATACATGTGGGCGACCCTGATGAAGCCTCCCGCGGATTGGCCGCACATGCTGCGCTCGGTACCGTTGGCGATCCAACGAGTCGCGAACGCTGATTTTTCGGGCGAGTCAGTCGCGGCGCGCGGGCGTTCCGCGGGATTTGCTTTGTGGGTCCAGGGTTTGGGGCCGCAGACAGACCTGAACGCGTTGCGAGTTTATGTCGCTGACCGGGAGTGCCGGTTGACCTGCATCAGCCCTCCACAAGAGGACGGCCTGCGGCAAGTGACGGCCCTCCTGGCTTCGGGTGTTGACGAGGGTCTCCAGCGGCTCAGGCTGGT
Organism: Bryobacterales bacterium; assembly: GCA_963756605.1. Classification (GTDB taxonomy): domain Bacteria; phylum Acidobacteriota; class Terriglobia; order Bryobacterales; family Bryobacteraceae; genus Bog-159. The sequence goes on from CAVWOT010000004.1 coordinate 202,609, forward strand.
CTGCGATAACCCACCAGGCGAGTGCGAAAGTTTCCTGAAAGTCGTGCCGCCCGGACCTATGGCGCCCAATGTCGTGGCGGTGACCGACGCCGTGTTCCTGGGCGCCGGCCGGACGATCATTTCCGGGAGGGTAAGGGTGCACCTGGAAGAATCCGCTCTGCCCGAGGAGTTACTGGCAACCCTGGATGGACGTCGCCTCCGGCGGCTTTCGCATTGCATGTACCGTGCCCGACATCCCGCGTTTCGAAATCGACTTCAAACTGCCCCCCTGGAGTTCGCCGGGAAAGAAGCCGCTGGAGATCCTCCTCGAGAAGCGGCCCCTCGGCGCCTACGAGATCACCGTACAGCCGGACTGGCTCTGCTGGCGACGGATGCGGCACCCCGCCGAATTCTGGCAAGCTCTGCTCCGCCTCTGGCCACCTAAACCGGCTCGTAAAGCCACGTCGGATAGCGGCACGAGACGGGGCTTATTTTCTGGCCCACAAGATAAACGCAATCCTCTCTGAGCCGGGTCCACGGTTTCAGCAGACGAATTGCTTTTGTGATCCATTTGTAATGGCCGCGTCTCTCCCCGTACGGCGTGGTATCCAGGTATTGAACCGAGAAGCCCGAATTTGCCAACAGCAGCGTCAATTCTTTTGGCGTGTACTCACGTACGTGCATGGTTTCCGGGAGTAGCGCCGGCATAACATACTTGCTGAAGAGATTCGGGTGGACGCCCAAGATGACTGCCCGAAACGCCCGCAGCGAGACGGCGTTGGGAGTCGTTAGCACCAGAGTGCCGTGCGGCTTGAGAACACGATTGATTTCGCTCATCATGTGCATCGGATCCGTTTGCAGATGCTCCAGTAACTCGCAGCAGAGGACCGTGTCGAACAGCTCATCGTCATACGGGAAGCAGTCGAGTTCACAATTGAACAGATCGATGGTGCAATGAAACTCCTCGCCGTCGGCGGAGGTGGCTGTGGAGCGGTGTTGCCCCCCGGCCACGCCCATGTATCCGCCTCTTATATCGCCGTAGCCCAACAGTCCCCGCAGCGCCGGCGTGATCTGCATGTAGCAGCCCAGCTCCAGTATTCGGCTGCCGATGTCGCCGCGCGGGATCAATTGAAGGGTCCGTGGCAAGCGCACCACATGGGCGCCGAAGTAGGCTCCCGCGGGAGAGTTTGGATCGATCCACCGCGAAAGATAGTGCTGGATCACCCCGCGCGACAAGGTGGGAAGCTCGCCGTCAGCGCCAGAGACGCCTGGAACGTCGGACTTGGGAAGAGTAAGCCTGCGCGGATTCGCCTGCTCCAGAAACTCCGCATAACGGCGCGCCGCGTGGCTCCACGTGCATTCCTCGCCGGCCCATCGCCGGGCCTTCGCGCCGATTTCGGCCGCCTCGGCGGGGTTCTCGACCAGCCACAGAAGGCACTGTTTGATTACTTCCATCTCGTAGCGGTCGCGGGGAATCTTGAAGCACACATCATCCGGCAATTCATGCACGCTGCCGATGTCCGACGCAACTACCGGCTTACCCAGGCCAAACGCGCGCATCATCGTGCCGGAGGTCTCGCCAAAGGTGGCTTGTCGAAGATTCAAAATCACATCGCAGGCAGCCAGGAACCCATCGAACGCCTCGATGGGCTGATGTCCTTTGACGAATACGTGTTCCGCCAGGCCAAGTTGGCGGATGCCTTCTTCAATGGGAACTTGCGGATGGCCTTCCCCCAGTATCAGGAGGCGGGCGTCTGGAAGCTGCTTCAATAGGTCGTTGAACAACAGCAGGCAGTCCCAAATCTGCTTGTCAGGACGCTGATATCCGAAGATACCAATCAAAGGTGTGACGGGTTGAAGCCCGAGCCCTGCGCGGAACTCCCGGCCATCTTGGCAAGTGACGGCGACGCCGTGGGGTACGACCCCGATTCGCCCTCGAAAGCCCTTCAGTGCCACCAGTCTTTCGGCGTAGTGACTGTGCACGATGCAGGCCCGGCTATGATTCAGCAGGCGGCGCAGCATCAGGAACTCGTGCGGTTGCGGGATATCGATTGGGAAATGTCTCGACTGCCACTTTTCGTCACTCCCGAAAATCTCGAACATCACTTCGCGAAAATAGCCCTTATGATCGCCCCGGCTGAGAGTCAGCGACCGTACGAGATAGTGCACGCTGGCCTCGTGGAGGACCACAACCCCAGGGTGCTGGAGGGCCAGTTTGTAGATATCCGCATGATAGGGATTGTTACCAACCTGATAAACGACATGATCGAACTCGGTGGGATCGAAACTTGCCGGGATCTTCTCGTAGACCTTGAGTGAAACTAGCTTTTCGAGTTCGGCCGCCAGGGAGGCTCCGTAGTCGGCAGTGCCGGTCATGGCAGGCGGCAGCGGAGTAAAGAACGCGACGCGGGGCTGCCTCAGTGTCGATCGCATAATGAGGCCCGCAGGTTATCCATTGCGACGGCCCATCATGGCATAGTCCTGGGGACCGTATAGCAGTGCATCCAGACGGTTGGCCAATTCCAGTTCTCTAAAGGGCAGATGCTCCGCCTCCTCCCGTGGGTTGACTTCGAAGCGGCGGACCACTCCGAGGCCGCAATACTCAAATAGAAAGTCCATCAACGCCGGAGGAATCGGGCGTTGGTGAGTTGGATCCAACCAGAACTGTTCCGTGGCCATCAACAGATTTCCCGGATGAGGAGTCTCAACCAGCAGGAGCCCGCCGGGTTTCAAAGTCCTAGCGATTTGGTACACCAGATTCAAGCAGTACTCAAAGGGGAGGTGCTCGAGAACATGGAACGCCGTGACCAGCACGAAGGATTCATCCCGGGCCGATCGCAGAAACTCTAAAGCGTCAGACTCGGCGATTTGGAAGCCGGCTTCGCGGCACTGCCGCACGGCGTCGGGATTTGAATCCACTCCGGTCGCCTCGAATCCGCTTTCGTGGGCGCAACTCAGCCAATGTCCACGCCCACATCCGATATCCAACCAGGTACCCTGGGGCAGCTTCGGATCGAGACCCGCGATCGCCGAGAGGTAGAACTCCATCTGGCGCCTGTCCGCGTGAGCCGCGGATTGGAACCGCCCTTGAAGCCGGAAATAGAAGTCCTTCGTATCTATGAGAGATCGGGAATAAGGGCTTTTCTGCGATTCGAAAGGCGCCTCTGCCGTTTGGTTCGTTCCGATCGCTGTCGACTGCGCCCGGAGCAAGCGAGTCTCGCGCTCTAAGTTCTCGAGCCGGTGGGCCATCGCAACACAAACACGCAATTGCAGGTCTTCCAGCGTGCAAACCCGATTCAAGGTAGCGGTAGTAGCTTCGTTGAACTGCCGAATCTGCGGGGTGTACCAGACGAGTACTCTTTGCGCGATCCCAATTATCCACCCGGCCACCATGCCAAGCGGAGTCTTTGGCAAGAGCGGCACGCTTCCCACCAGATTTCGCGCGCAGTAGGCCGTATGGTAAGCACTGTGCAGTTTGTTGAGTTCGTTGGACCAGTCTTCCAATACCGCCGGGGTTTCATAGGACGCCGCATGTTCGCGAACCCGCTTATGAATCGCCGAAACGATATCGATTATTTTGGCGCCGGGCATATTTTGGAGGACCTCGCAAACTCTCAGTAGGAGACTATACAAATATACACGGTAGGCGCCGCCGCGCAACGCGCCAGTTAGCCGAGTGCGCCGGCGACGAACTCCTGAAGCTGATCCTTATAAACCTCGACAGAGAACTTCGCGGCCTCCTTCTCCGAGACTGTCCTTTCCGTCAAGGCCATGGCAGCGGGCGAGTTCAGGAAGTTGATCCATTCTTCCGCCCGGTCGAGAAACACGAGGGCAGGATCGTCGTCGGTTGGGAGTCCGCGCCCGCCGTGCCGGGTTGACAAGAGTGGCATTCGGTTGTAGATCGCCTCCGCGAATTTCACACAAACGCCGCCAGTGGGAAACGCCGGGCAGATGAAAAAGCCGCAATTCGCCCACACTTCATCAAGCTGTGACACTTCGCCGTGTTCGACTAAGCGTGGGTCGGCGCGCAGGCGGCTGCCACCCGGTCGCCCGAACAGATGAACCCTCATCGCCGATTGCACGAAGGGAAGAACTTCGTCCGCAAACCAGTGCAAGGCGAGCTGATTCGGCCACCATCTGCGGTTGCCGACGAATCCGATTTCTAGGAGGGGTCCGGCTTTTTTGCGCGGTCGGACATATGGCGCGTAGTCGAACACCGGCGGAACGGTGATTGCCCGGATGCCCCTGCAAAGGCCGGCCGCATAGGCCGCGTCTTCAGCAGAGAGGAAGATTACGTTTCTGGCCGTGCGAATACCTTCCAGCTCGTAACCTTGCAGCCGCTGACAGTCCTTTTCGAGCAGTCCGGCGAACGGCCGGTACCACCCGTTGAGATTCTGAATCTGGTAACGAAATAAGTTGTGCTCGATGTTGTGAGCGATCAGAATCCGGGGGATCGACTCGGGAAGATAGGCGTTCGCCCACAACAGATCCGCTCCGTTCAAAACAACTAGATCATACCGCCCACTCCTCGCGCGTTCGGTCACCTGTTCACGGAATTCTCTGGAGTAAAAGAAAGCGGCCTTTAGGGGCAGAGTCGAACCACGATGTATAAAGCTGCGGGCCTGTGCGACGCGAGGCCACCGGAATGGCTGCGCCCTTGCGGGTAGACAATCCACTTTGGCCCCGATCGGGTGAGCCTCCAGAAGCCTGATCAGACCCCGGGTGACCGTCGACGCGCCGTTGCGTTCCACGGACGGGTTCACAATCGAAAGCATCAAAATGCGCGAGGCTGCCACTAGTATAGTGCCGATACCACCGCCCTGCCAGTATAACCGGAAATGTGCAACGCAACAAATCAGCGCGTCGCTTCAAAAGTGGACCGCCAGACGTGTCGAGCCGCTCCCACCATAAATGAAACGCCGCTGTAAAAGTGGTAGAGCACGTGCAGCGGTACGACGCTGAGCGCAAATCCCCAGCCGCGGCGGGTGCCCAGAAACCGATAGAATTCCCGGTTCAGCGCCAAATTCCCGAATAGCATCGCGACCCACACAACAAGCACTATCTGCAGTTGGACAAGTGCCAACGCACCGATGATGGGCTCGCCTACGAGGCCCAACGCCAACGCAACACTGGCTCGCTGTGACCACGACACGTTCAGATCGTTCGGCATACTGCCATCGCGCAGAATCAACTCCGTCCACGGTATGGCACGATCGAACACGTCCGTACGAATCAGACTGCCGAGTGTCCACCGCTTGAGATGTTTGACCTGAAGCGCGGGTTCCAGCACGATTTTTCGCCCCGATTGAACGAGCCTGTAACCAAGTTCAATATCCTCGATTGTGGGACGTTTGCAGGCCCCGTCAAAGCCACCTTGGCTCACAAACACCGTGCGGCGGATAGCACCGCATCCGGCCCAGAATGTGCTCGCTTCGCGCCGGCCGGACTGGTGAATGAAACTATGCCGCAGGTTTTTGTAGACCGAGACCACCCCCTGCTCAGCCGGGGCGTCGTCATACGAGCCGAAAAGAGCATCCGGCGAGTCGGCGGCTTCGAAAGCGCTGGCGATGCGTGACAAGGTATCCGCCCGCACGCAGACATCGGCGTCCAAGAACAGCAGCAAATCGCCACATGCCGAGGCAGCACCCAGATTGCGAGCATGCGCCGGTCCGCATCGTCCGCCGGTAGCCAGCACCTTCGCGCCGAATTGTCGCGCCACCTCTGCAGACCGATCCAGCGAGCCATCATCAACAACGATGGATTCAAGCGGCGTGAACCTGGACGCAGCCAGACTGCCAAGGCATTTTTGCAGGTATCCAGCAGCGTTCCACACCGGGATTATGACCGAGATGGAGGGCGGCATGACTCCCGAACGTCACTGCCCGGCCCCTGCCGTGATCCGCTGCGGAACCGCGGGCTGCATGGACCAGACCTTCTCTAATTCACCGGAAACGGAGCCGTCTTCATGAGACTCTGTCTTCTCGTTGACCTGCCAGATGTCATAGGCCGCACCCATCACATTGCGCGCCGCCAGGATACCCGTCAGCATGGAGTGGTCCTGGTTATTATAACGATGCATGCCGTTACGCCCGATCACCTGCAGATTCGGAACCGTGGCCAGAAAATCACGCACTACCGAGAGGCCTTGGCGATAGTTGTCGTCGTAAACCGGGTAGGCTTTCTTGACTCGCACGACGGTACCGTCCTTCAGAGCGGACGGCTCGATCAACCCCAGAAGACTAAGTTCGTCCCGGCCGAGATGCACTAACTCGTCGTCCGACATAGACCACAGCGAATCGCCCTCGCTGCAGAAGTACTCAAGGCCGAGTAGGGTGGTATCGGCGTCCGGGACCATCTCCGGGCTCCAGTTCTTGTAGTTCTGAATGCGTCCGACGCGAACAGCAGGCTCGTGTACATAAATCCAGTTGTCTGGAAACAGATGAGCGCCGCGCAGGACCAGAGCAACCGTAAGAAAATCCCGGTAGCGGAAATGATCCGCGACCCGGCGAAGCAGCGGCGGCACAGGATCAAGAGCATGAATCAGATCTCGCAAAGCCATGCTGCTGATGAAGTGGCGGGCGTGATAAAGACGACCGCCCGCACTTACCGCCGTGACTCGCCCGACCGCCCAGTGGATTCTGTCGACGGGAGCCCTGAGTATTACTTGAGAACCGGCATCTTCTATTCGTTCCCGGACTCGTGACCACATCATCCCAGGCCCACGGCGAGGGTAATAGAACTGGCCTGCAAGTGTACGGATGGGCGAATTGTCCTTTCCGGATCGCCCGGTGACCGCGTTCCACACCAGTGACCGGAGCGAGAGCCCTTGAATCCGCTGCGCCGCCCATTCGGCACTGATCTCGCGGCAAGGCATGCCCCAGACCTTTTCGGTATAGGACTTGAAGAAGGTGCGAAACAGACGTCGGCCGAACCGGTTCGAGATCCAACTTTCGAAATCGGATTCGGGCCGTATGGGAAAGAGGCGGGCCCTGGCATAACTGGCGGTGCAGGTCAACGACTCCCATAGTCCCAAGCCGGCAAGAGCGTTTGTAGGTTGTAGCGGATAGTGATAGAACTTCGACCGGTAATAGACCCGTGACAAGCGCTGCCTCACCAGCAAATCCGGCCCCAGCGCCTCACGCCAGATTTGCTGTACTAGTTTCGAATTCGTAATAAAGCGATGGCCGCCAATGTCGAACAAGTAGCCCTTGTATTCGACCGTTCGAGCCAGTCCGCCCACGGCAGGGCTGGATTCGAGCACTAGGCAACGCGTGTCGTGCTTTGAGAGCTCCAGCCCAGCTGTCAACCCGGCCGGCCCTGCACCGATTACGATGACGGGCGCCGCATAAATATCTGCCGAGTTCTCGAGATTTGCGGGCGGCATTGAGGAGGTTCTCCATAGTAACAGAAAACTTTGCTAACCTGGCGAAAGGTCAGGTCCATGCCGGTTTCGAAGATCCTGGGATGGCCAATCGGAACCTGAACGCCTTGCTGCAACTTCCGAGGAAACGACGCCTCTCGTTTTCCGGAGCTGTGTAGCGTCGTCAGTTTGCCAGCGGGCGTTATTGTCGCGCTGCAGTTTAAACCCGGAAAGTCACTCCTTTATTCTCAATCACTCTCGTGTCTTTAATGGAAATGTAATGGCCCTTAAATCACGGAACTTTGCATTTAGAGCCCATACAAACTGCGGGCTGAACTTCGTCCGGGATTCAAGTGCCAACGGCGACCAGCTCGGAGCTACCTCCGGAACTTAGACCACCTGCAAATTCAACATCCCAGCCGAGGAGGAAAGCCACTCCAAGATGGGCGGATTCTGTATGGGCTTTAAGTGCAGTGGAGGCTCGGTCGTGCGAGATTTGAGTGCTGTAAATCGACTGGCCCGTTCCAGAATCCGGGCTTTAACTGCAGGGCGACAGTGGGCTGTATTGAGGTCAGGGTATCCGCCGGACCTGGATGGTTCCCCGAGCATCGTGATAGGAGTATTGTAAATAATCCGGGGTTCCCGTCAAGCGAGCCGGGAAAACCACCAGAATCTTGTAATCCGGCAGCGTGGCGGAGAAGCTTACCAAACCCTGCGGCGAGCCTAAGGCGAAGAGCGCACTCCCCAAGCTATGGGTAGGTGGCATGCCCGTATGGGGTCCTGGCGCGCCAGTTGGTGATAGGCGGGTGGCATAGCTGCGCCAATCGCCGGTTAATTCTTGCGCATTGGTCTCGACCACCGCGGCCTCGAGCGGATCCGTGAGGTCGGAAATCGCACCGAGACTCACCAGGATCGGCAAGCTCACCAGGGGACGGTGGGGATGAGGGACTACTCCCCCCGGAGTCGACGGAGAGCCGAACAGCGCGCGGGCCTCAAACAAGGCGACCAGGGGGTTCTCAGCGAGATAGAGGATTTCGAAAGCCGGCGCCGCCGCGCGCGCCGGCGAGAATCGGCTCGGCGTAGTAGCTGTGTGCAGCGTGGACAGCGCGCTCGCCAGGAATCTCGGATCGACGGCACGATACCACGTACCCTGCAATGCGCTTTGCGCCAGACTGCTGCATCGCGCGATGTTCACACGACGCCAACGTAAAGAATGGAATGAAACAGGTCCCGGACGCTTTCCAGGTCACCAGCCACCATGCGGTCTTCCGGGGTGTCGCCCCCGAGCAATTGGTGGGGAGTCAGCAGCCAGTCACTGCCATACGGCAGTGCATTACGGATTTCCGTCCGCAATGCTTCAGCTTCGTCATCCCGCAGGTGCCCGGTAGCCATTCACCCTCAGCATAGCGCAACTGGCGTGTCTCCGGATTGAAGGAAGAGATGCGCGCCGTTTGTGGTGGCCTGCGGATCTCCGTAACAACCAGTTCTTCGACGTGCCACTCTTATGCGCAGTGATCTCGCCAGTGGATCACCCTGTTTACCTGCCAGCGCCGGGAGTTGAGGGGCGGCGCAGGTCGGGAGCACGATGCTCCCAGGATACCGGGGGCCCTCCCCGGAGCGGATTGGTTTCATAATCCCACCTTAGCGGCGGCATTTTCCAGGAACAATGAGCCCTCGCGGATATACTTGCGCAGGGTGGCGAGCGAGCGGTGGCCGGTTTGGGCCATGATGGAACGTTCGGAGACGCCGGCGGCTGCGGCTGCGGTCGCTAATCCAGCCCGCAACGAATGGCCCGCCAGATCCCTGGCTTCCATGCCGGCCTGCGTGGCCAGGCGCTTGATGACGAGGGCCACCGATTGCGCGCTGAGGCGGCGGCCGGCGAGCTGCCCGTGCCGGTTGATCCCCCGAAATAACGGTCCTTCGTCGGCGCCGAGCGCGGCCAGCCAGGCTTCGAGCGCGCGCACCGGGCAGGTGGCCGGGGTCGACCCATAGGGAAGCCCCACCTTTCTTCCCTGCCCTTCCTGGTCGGTCTTCGACCTCCTGATGGTTACGATCAAGCCCGCGCTGTTCAACTCCAGGTCGCCGACGTCCAGACCCACCAGTTCCGAGCGGCGGAAGGCGCCCGCGAAGCCCGCGAGCAGCAGGGCCCGGTCGCGCACGTCGAGGATCCGGCGGGGGTCGAGCGGTGCGAGCAGTCCGCGCAGGTCGGCGGTGGCCAGCGGCCGCTTTCCAGTTTGGGCGGTACCCTTCTGGCGGCGGATCCCCGCCATCAGTTTGCGCACCGCGAGATGCGCGGTAGGGGTTTCGAGGCCGGCGGCCTGGTGGGCCTGGGAGATCGCCGAGAGGCGCCGGGTGAGGGTGGAAACCTTGGCGGTTTCGGCCAGCGTGGAAAGGTAAAGAACCACAGTCTCAGGCGCGGCCGGCAGGTTTCCCTGGCCCGCGGCGCGGCACCAGGCGGAAAAGTGTCTCCAGTCGCACGCGTAGGCGCGGCGGGTGTTTTCCGCCTGGGCGGCCCGGAAATACCCCTCGGCGCGGGTGGCGGCGGTGGTGAGAGCGGAGCTGGCGGGCGGCGGGAGGAGGGCGACGGCGGTGGAATCGGCCATAGGGGAAGTTCCAGCATAGCAGAGTTTCTGGATAGCGATACAGTGCTCTTATCGCTAATTAGAAATTATTCCGCAGGCAACCATATGAAACGAACGTTCCATTACACCATGAGCTGTGCTAGCTTGGAGTATGCCCGCCCGTCCCGCCTATTTTCATCGGCTTGGCGATGCCGCCGAGGTCCTGAAGAAGCTGTCCTCCGCCCGGATCGACCGCCAGACCCTGCAGGAAGTCCTGGGTGTGTCCAAGACCGTCGCCTGGCGCCTCTTGCGCCAATGCGGCGCCTGTCCAGGTCCAGGCAATACCCTAATCTGTCCCCGCCAGGGACTCATATTGGCGCTCGAAACCCTGCGCGCCGGCCCGGAGTGCGGCCACAAACTCCGCCGGTGCCAGCGCCTGGAAGACCGCCTCACCCAGTTGGTTGCGGCCGCCCGCTCTCAGCATGTACGCATCGTCCCGCACAGCCGCGCCATGGAATTGGTGAGCACACGCTTCGCTCAGCTGCCCGCCGGCGTGACCCTCTCCCCTGCCCGGCTCACCATCGACTTCTTCGACACCGAAGACTTCCTGGAGAAGTTCGGAGCCGTGGTTTTTGCGCTGCAGAATGATTTTGAGGCAATTCGCGAGTTCATCAAGAGCGAAGCTCGTTAGGGCCGCACGGGGAGTGCCAACGAGCCCTCGGAGCACTTGTAAAAGCGTAAAGGTGTACAAGTTGCTAACTAGCCAAGGGCTGCGCCCTCGATATCCCTGCGGGATACAGAAGACAGAAGTCAGGAGCCAGGAGTCAGAATGACTGGCATCGTGCTGAATTAACAGGACTTCCATACACAACGAGAACGAAATTCTCGTTGCGCGCCGCATAACGGTCTAGAGCCCTAAGAGCTTCCGGAGATCGGCTTCAGAAACCTGATTCCGTTCCAGATAATCCCGCAGAGCCTCAACCGCGATTTCAAGCATCGTCCTCTGTTTAGCTTGCGCAGTCAGTTTGATCTTGTCTCGAAGTTCGATCGGCAAATGAAACGTCACGGGAACCGTTGGCACACGTTTCTTGGTGATCCGCTTTCCGGATTCATCGCTAGACTCCGCGGGTGTCGTCACCGATCCCAACAGGCGCTCCTCAAGGCCCACTGGTACATTGCTTGTTGGCTGGGCGAGGGGCTTCCTTAGATCACTCAGCACACTTCGCTTGGGGTCGCCAGACATAGCCCATCGGGTCCTGCTTCGCTGTCGCGGTGAGTGTCCCGCCTTCAAGTTGTCCTCGGAGTTGGCCTACCATCAGCTTTTGGCGTTCCGTGTAGCCCCATGGCGCCGAGATTGCCACCTTCTCAAGGTTTGGCAGCGTGACGGACTGGGAGTTCTCAATTTGGATATCAATGATGGCCTCCTTGATAGGGGCCTTGTCGTAGTGCCTGTCCTTCAGCCACGACATCCACTTTTGAGTCGCCATGTTGCCAGCGTTCATCAATCTGACGTGCGTTGGGCCGCTTTTTTAATCCTGACAGCCACAGCCTTTCGGGCTAGGTTCCCTTCGCTGCTCAGGCGTGAGTCCCCCCATGCGTCTGTTTTACGAAGAAATCCCGAACGTTCTTCGGTAGTTCTGTTCCGGCCTCCTGATCCATCCTAACCCGTCTGGATCATTTCACAAGTTGCGGGCAAGACGGTCCGCCCGCATATCTCATTCCGCCAAATCCGCTTTGGATGACGGGCTTGGTACCGGTGTGGCCGGACGCCACAAGCTGGCCGGGGTGCCCGATCTTCGGTTACTGCACGGCGATTCCCCGCGCTTCCAGCAGATCCCCCGTTCGCACTAACAGATTCATCAAATTCCGGCGGTAGTTCACGGCATTCTGCACCACGCTCGATTCGGCCGTGACCAATGCACCCTGCGCCTGCAGTACGAAAAAGATGGTGCTGTTGCCCAACTCGTACTTTTTCTGCTCCGCCTCCATGTACTTCTGCGAAAAATCGCGCGCCACCACTGCCAGCTTCATGGCGTCTTTGCTCGATTCGACCTGGCTCACCGCCGTCAGCACGTCCAGCCGGACCTGCTGTTTCACCGTGCGCACGTTCAGCGCGTCATGCTTTTTGGCCACCAGCGCGTCCGCCATGTCCGCCGACGCCTGGTGATTCTTTATCGGCAGCCGCAATGTCAAGCCGAAGGAATACATCGGGTAGCCGAAGCCGAACATCTGGCTCAATGCGTCGCCGAAGCCGCCTGGGATGGCGGGCGCCGGCAGGGCACCGACTAGCGCACCCGGGTAGAAAATCCCTCCCAGGCCCTGGGTCGAGTACGCGCCGGTCAGTTCCAGATCCGGCAGGAGTTCATTCCTGGCCTGGCTGATACCGAGATCGTCGATATCCAAGTCCTGCATGGCTGATTTCAGATCCGGCCGGGTGGCCACGGCCTTCCGCACCTCTTTCTCGGCATCGATGGGCGGCGCGTCTACTTCGGGACTTACGGTCTCGCTCAACACGATGGGCAGCATGCGGATTTTCGCATCCAGATCGGCCCCGATCTGCCGGCGCACCGCGTCTTCGGTCTGCTGCAGCGCGTATCGCGATTGCGAAACGGCGATCTGGGATGTCGCATACTGCTGCTGCGGATTATAAATGTCCAGCGGCGAGAGCGCGCCCAACTCCAGTTCCCGCTGCGCGCGTTTCAGGGCCTGGTCCGCCAGGTCGCGGGCGCTCTCGGCCACGCGCAGATTCTCGCGCGCCAGCACCGCGTCCCAATAGGCGTTCTCGGCGTTGCTGACCAGTTGCAGCAGGCTGGTCTTCAGGTCGTATTCCGTCTTACGCAGACGGCTGCTGGCCACCATGATGGGCAGCCGGTTGATAAACTCGCCGCGATTCTTGATCAGCGGCTGCGATACGCTTACTCCCAAGCTGGCATTCAGCGTCGGGTTGTAATAGTAGTACCCGCTGTTGGTGGCGAGTTTTGAGCCGAAAAACTGGACCTGGTACTGCAAACCCGTGGGCAGTGTCTGGCCGTATGTGAACGTAGCGGGCTGGGACAGTTCAACCAGCGTGCTGGCGCCGGTGAGCTGATCGCCGGATGGCGTGCGCTGCTCGGTGCTGCTGAAGCTGGCGGTGGCCAGCGGATCGAATGCGGCGAACGCCCGGGTGATGGCATTCTGCGCCACATCCACATTGAGCCTTTGGATGGCGATATCCGTGTTGTTGGCCATCACCAACTCCAGATAGGAGTGCAGCGAAAGTTCCAGCTTGCCGTCCGCGACGTAATCCTGCAGCCGCACCGGGGACTGCAACTCGACCCGCGTCACAGGCCTGGCGAAGGTCTCGCGAAAGTACGACGGCTTGGGGAATGAGGCGAGCTGCCCGAAGGCAGCCGCGGAAAGCCAGAAGCTGCCTAACAAGAACCGGATGAGCATGCGTTACTATGATTGGACGTTTCGACACACAATTTCGCCCACGGTTTTTAATGTTTTTGCGGGCCGGATGTCGATTCTCGCCGGAATGGTTCGTTATAGGGGTGCAACACACACTTTCAAAGGAGAAAACCAATGAAACGACACGTTCTGGCCATGTTGGTGATGGCGGCGATATTCTCGGCGGCGGCCCTCCAGGCCGGCGGTTCGAATACGGAAAACGCTCCGGGTCCGGCGGCCTTTGCCCGGCTCAAGACCCTGGCCGGCGATTGGGAAGGCGACTCGGAAATGGGAAAAATCCATCTCAACTACGAGCTCATTGCCGGCGGCACATCGCTGGTGGAACGGGAATCGGGCGAAAAGATGCCCGCCATGATGACCGTCTATTATCTCGATGGCGACCGGCTGCTGTTGACCCACTATTGCATGGCGGGCAATCAGCCCCGGATGCAGGCACGCGCCTTCAACCCTGAAACCGGAGAAATAGATTTCGAGTTCCTGGATGCCACCAACTTGAAACCCGGCGCCGGCCATATGCATAACGTCAAGTTCCGCGTGACCGACAGCGACCATATCAGCGCCGCCTGGCAGTTCTTCGAAAACAACCAGCCAAAGAGGGGCGAAACCTTCCAGTACACACGCGTAAAATAGGAGAAACCGATGTCACAATTCATGCTCTTGCTATACGACGACCCCTCCGGCTGGGCCAAGCTCAGCCCGGAGGAAATGCAGAAAGCGACCGAGAAGTTCATGGCTTGGACGAAGAAGCCATTTACGCGCGACGCGCACCGGTTGGCGGCGGATCCCGGAAAGGTGATGCGCTCCGTCGGGGGACAGGTCCGCACCACGGACGGACCATATAGCGAAACCAAAGAGTTCCTGGGAGGCTACTACACCATTGAAGCGGCCAACTACGATGACGCTGTGCGCCTGGCGCTCGACCACCCTTCCCTGGAGTACGGCGGCACGATTGAGGTGAGGCAAGTCTGGGGAACGTAACCACGGGTCCGGAAGCCGGGGTGCTGCTGGAGCACCTCTTCCGCCACCAAGCGGGCCGGATGGTCGCGCATCTGACGCGGCTGCTCGGCCCCGCCCATCTGGAACTGGCGGAAGAGACCGTGCAGGAGGCCGTACTGCGCGCGCTCCAGACATGGCCCTATCAAGGCGTTCCCGAGAACGCCGCCGGATGGCTTTACCGCGTCGCGCACAACATCGCCATCGATGTGGTGCGGCGCAACCGCACGCTCGGCGAAAAGACCGCCAACATCATTGCGGAACTATACCGGTCCGCCGGCGCGCCGGATACGCCTGAGTACGAGGAGCAACTGCGCGACGATGAGCTGCGCATGATCTTCATGTGCTGCCATCCCGAAATCGGCGGTGATGCGCGCGTGGCCTTGAGTTTGAAGACCGTGGGTGGTTTCAGCGTGCGCGAGATCGCACGCGCCTTCCTGGCCGATGATGCCGCCATCGCGCAACGCCTGGTGCGGGCCAAACGCCAGATCCGCGAGGGCCGGCTGACGCTCGATATGCCGCGCGGCGACGATTTGAGGCGGCGTCTCGATTCCGTGTTGGAAGTCGTCTACCTGATGTTCAACGAAGGATACGCCGCACACGCGGGCGAGGATTTGATTCGCCAGGACCTGTGCCTGGAAGCGTTGCGCCTGGGCCGGCTGATTGCGCTGTCTTCCATTGCGGAACCGCGTGCGCATGCGCTGGTCGCACTGATGGCGTTGAGCGCGGCCCGGCTGCCGGCGCGCGTGGATGCTTCGGGCGATCTGGTTCTGCTCGAAGATCAGGATCATGGCCGCTGGGACCAGCGCCTGATTTCGCTCGGCTTTCATCACCTCGATCGCTCCATGGCCGGCGAGGAGGTTTCGGAGTATCACCTGCAGGCCGCCATTGCCGCGACACACGCGCGTGCGGTCGATCCGCAATCCCGGGATTGGCCGATGGTCCTGGAGCTGTACGATCGACTGCTGGCGCTGAATCAGTCGCCGGTGGTCGCGTTGAATCGCGCGGTCGCGGTAGCCAGAGTGCGCGGGCCGGCGGAGGCGCTGGCCGCCCTCGAACCGCTGGCCAGCGATCCGAAACTTCGCGGCTACTATCTGTTGTTGGCCGTCCGCGGGCACCTGCTGCTGGAGCTCGGCCGCCGCGGGGATGCCGCCGCGAGCTTCCAGGCCGCGCTCGACTGTGCATGCTCCGAGCCGGAGCGCCGGTTCCTGCGCCGCAAGCTCGAGCAGGCCGGAGGGCGAGCCCATTTCGAGCGCGCACAGGCCAGCCTATAATGGCTTTCATGGAGACCGAAGCCGCCGAGGCCCCGCAAACATCCGAAACGGACGTCAACCGGCGGAAGCTTGAAGAACTCGCCCGTCTGGGCTGGTATCACACCATGGAGTTACCCGATGGACGGGTGATTCCCGGCTTCCTTACTCTGGACGTGTTGCGCAACCGCCTTGCGCAATTTCCCATCCCGGCCGACCTGCACGGCAAGCGCGTGCTCGATATCGGCGCTTGGGACGGCTGGTTCACCTTCGCATTGGAACGCCGCGGCGCGCAAGTGATGGCGGTCGATTCCACGCCGTTCGAGGGGTTCCGCATCGCTCGCGATTTGTTCGGGTCGCAGGCCGAATATCGCATCGAGGACGTTTGCCGTCTCACGCCCGCCAAGGCCGGATACTTCGACATCGTGATGTTCCTGGGGGTGCTGTACCATTTGAAACACCCTATGCTCGCGTTGGAGAGAGTCTGCGAGCTGGCCACGGACATGGTTTGCGTCGAGTCGTTCGTCACCGACGATGGCAGCGATCCGGCCGGCAAGCCGGTCATGGAATTCTACGAGTCCACCGAACTCTGCGGCCAGTTCGACAACTGGGTAGGGCCGAATACGGCCTGCCTGCTGGCCATGTGCCGTTCGGCCGGCTTTGCGCGCGTGCAACTGGAGAGCGTGCTGGACCATCGCGCACACGTCACCTGCTATCGCCGCTGGCCGGAAGTCGAAAGCCCGCGCGCCCCGTCTCCTTACCTGATGGCCGTCGAGAACACTGCCACGCGCAACCGCGAATTTTCCAGCCTTAACGACGAGTATCTCGCGATCTGGTTCAAGAGCCCGCATGCCGGCCTTACGCCGGCCGATGTGTTCCCGCGCGTTGGCCCGTATGGCTCGCACCCCGTCTTCCTGCAGCATACCGGCGGGGATGGCTGGCAGGTCAATTGCAAACTTCCGCCAGGTCTCCAGCCCGGCTGGTGCGCAATTACCCTGCGCACCACCGATAGTCCGTGGAGCAATCCTCTGCGCATCGCCATCGACCTGACTTCCGAACAGCGCCGCCAGCCGCATGCGGGACCGGAAGCCGCCAATATCCACATCGCCATTGTGACCGACGGCAGAACCTGGGAACGCAATCTGGTACACGCTGGTCTGCAAAGCGGCATTTCGCTGTGGGTCTCCGGATTGCCTGAAGAGGCCGACAGGGATAGTGTGACAGTGTGGCTGGGAGGCAGCGATTTGCCCGCCTCCTTCCTCTCCGAACCCGACCCCCAAGGTCTGCGGCAGATCAACGCCATGCTGCCATCGGGAGCCGAGCCGGGCGAGTACTCCGTCTCTTTGGGCTTCCGCAATGCCGTGTCGGCTCCTGTTCCGGTGAGGCTGGTCTAAATGCCGGCTGGTAGCGCGGCGGGTGATCCCACCTTTCACGAAATGGTGCAGCGGCAGGTGGAACTGCTCTCGACCAAGGGTTGGTATCACAGCATCGAACTCCCCGGCGGCCAGGTGATTCAGGGCATGATCGGCGTCGACGCATTGCGGGAGCGGCTGGCGGCCTTCCCCATCCCCGCCGATCTCACCGGCAAGCGCGTGCTCGATGTGGGCGCCTGGACCGGCTGGTGCAGCTTCGAAATGGAGCGCCGCGGCGCGCAGGTTACGGCGGTCGATTGCATCGAATTCGAAGAGTTTCGCGAAGCGCACCGTATGATCGGCTCCCAGGTCGACTACCGTATTCTGGACGCCGACGAACTGACGCCGGAGAGCCTCGGCCTGTTCGACTACGTGCTGTTCTTCGGCGTGCTCTATCATCTGCGGAATCCGCTGCTGGGTCTGGAGAAGATCTGCGCCATCACCAAGGACAGCGCCTTCGTGGAATCCTTCGTCACCGACGATGGCTCAGCCCCCTGCGCCCCTGCCTGCACAATGGAATTCTACGAAACCGATGAGCTCGGCGGCCAGATCGACAACTGGTTTGGACCCAGCGTGCAATGTGCCGCGGCCCTTTGCCGTTCCGCCGGTTTCGCGCGCGTCGATCTCGAATACGTATCCGAGCGCCGCGCGGGTCTCACCTGCCGCCGCCACTGGGAAGCGCCGCCGTCGAATCCCACCGAGCCGTCACCGCTGCTCTACTCCGCCGTGAACAATCGGACCAACGATATTCAGTTCCACCCCGGCAAGGACGAATATATCTGCGTTTATTTTCGCAGCGAGGTGTCTGGACTCACGCGCGATCGACTGCGCATCGAAATCGACGGCTATGGCGCACCTGCATTGGTGGTGGTGAACCTGCGTGGGCAGGAATGGCAGGCCAACCTGCGTGTTCCTCCGGGGTTGGCGGATGGCACCCACGACGTACGCCTGCGCACCGCGAACAGTCCGTACAGCAACGCCTTCCAAATTGTCGTCGGGAAGGCGGGCTTTAGCCGGCGTGGGGCTTCAGCCCCGCTCCCCGCAGTATCCGATGAAACCTGGCCGCCCCCAGTTCTTTACGAGGTAACCAACGGAATGACCGACTCTAATCTGTTCCACGGCCATCGCAACGAATACGTCTGCTGCCGGTTCCGTTTCCCGGTAGCAACGCTCGATCGAACCGGCGTAATCCTGGAAATCGACGAGGCCGAACAATCCGTCCTGTTTCTTACCAATCTGGGAGGAGGTTGTTGGCAGGTAAATTCCCACTTACCCCGAAGCCTGACGCCCGGATCGCATGCAGTCAGAATCCGCACAATTCACAGCGGATTCAGTAATCGCATGGAAATCGCCAGAACATAATCGATCTCGAGCGTTTTTTCCACAGGTAGTACACCGTTAGTTATCTGTATGCCACTGAAAATAGGCATAATAAAACCTGAGGAAAACCGAGCTGAAACCGATTTTTCATTTGACTGTAACATTGCAAAGAGTGATGATGACAGAGGTTCCAAGAGGTCTGAGGAACAGCAAGCCGCTGGACGTTTAGCGAGCCTGAAGCGGTGATCTGGTATCGGCACTAATAAAATAGATTCGATGCCGGGGAGTGACGGGCAATCGGGAGTGTTCGGCAGGCGAACCTCCAGGCCTGGAATCGGATTGAACGCTTTGATCCTTAAGGGTCCAAAAGACCCCGAAGGGGAGTGGAGATCCGAGGAAGGGTCGGGAATGCCGGGCGTGAGTCAGGCAACGGGGTTTCGATATTGATGCTGCGCGAGCCGGGGCAAACTGGATCGCGTGGCGGAATCGGAATCCGAACGGGCAGGACGAACGAGCGGTAGGGTATCGAAGAAGCAGGTCGGGAGCTTTGACCTCGAAATGGTGGCCCGGAGACGGGCAGTCGTTTCGGGAGAGTGAAAGGCCGCTTCGAGACGCCGGTTCCAACCAGGAAGAAGCTGGCAGGTGAGCCTGGAAGCTTTGATCCGTTGCTGTCGAAAGAGAGCAGCGGGGAGTTGAAGGGACGGCACACAGCATTCCTGGCTGCAAAGCTCTGTGCCGTTGCATGCCGGCGGAGAGTTTGGCTGCGAGATCGGGTCACTTGGAACCATTTCCTTTCTTGGACGCCACGCATGATCCTACCCTGACAAGCTGGGTCGAATCCGCCAATCTCCCCGAGCTCGATTTTCCGATTCAAAACCTTCCATTTGGCGTGTTTGCCAGCCAGCCCACATTCTCCGTAGGCGTCGCTATAGGCGACCAAATCCTGGACATGCGCCGGTGTGCGCAAGCCGGCCTGCTTGATGGACTCTCGCCCGCGACCATCCTCGCGTGCCAAGAGCCGCGCTTGAACCTTCTCATGTCACTCGGGCGCAATCATTGGTCGCCCTTGCGCGGGCGCCTCTCGGAATTGCTGCGCGCGGGAGCTGAGCATCGGGCCAAGGTCGAGCCGTTCCTGATTTCGATGGCCGATGCCGACCTGGCCGTACCGGCTCAAATCGGGGATTATACCGACTTCTATGCGTCCATCGACCACGCGACCAATGTCGGCCGCCTGTTCCGCCCGGACAACCCGCTCCTGCCGAACTACAAATATGTCCCCATCGGCTATCACGGTCGCGCGTCGTCGATCGTTCCGAGCGGCATGTCCATCCATCGGCCCAGCGGCCAGACCAAAGATGCCGCGGCCGAAGGCCCGATTTTTGGACCCACGCGCGCGCTCGATTACGAACTGGAAGCCGGATTCTTCACTGGGCCAGGTAACGAACTGGGCCGCCCTATCCCCATCGCCGAAGCCGAATTCCACATCTTCGGCCTCTGCCTGCTCAACGACTGGTCCGCGCGCGACGTGCAGTCGTGGGAGTATCAGCCGTTGGGTCCGTTCCTGGCCAAGAGCTTCGCGACCACAATCTCTCCCTGGGTCGTCACGCTGGAAGCGTTGGCGCCATTTCGCGTCCCCGCTTTGCCGAGGCGGGAAGGCGATCCGGCTCCGCTCGCGTACCTGAATTCCGCGGACGACCAGGCACGCGGCGGTATCGATTTGACAGTGGAAGCGTATATCGCATCGCGCCAAATGCGCGATGCCGGCCTGCCGCCGATGCGGCTGAGCCGCGGCAACCTGCGCAATCTTTATTGGACGCCGGCCCAGTTGCTGACCCATCACGCGAGCAACGGCTGCAATCTGCAGCCCGGCGATTTGCTGGGCAGCGGCACCGTATCCGGACCGGTGCCGGAAGAGCGCGGCTGCCTGCTCGAACTGACCCGCCGTGGAGCCGATCCAATCCGGCTGCCTACGGGTGAGTTGCGCAAATTCCTGGAGGATGGCGACGAGGTGATCCTCCGCGCTTACTGCGCACGTGTTGGCTGCACGCGGATCGGCTTTGGGGAGTGCCGCGGAACGATCGGATCTAGCGCGCAGCGCGGGCGGTAAGGCTGTAAGAGAAAAGTCAGTTTGCAAGATTTCTATGCTTGGTTTTACGCCAGCCAGCCTAACGCCCGTAGGTCCGCCACCGGCTCCGCAAACGAACAGGAGCCGAAGCTATGGGCGAAATCCCGCCGCGCCGCTTGGATCTCCCTGGTCCCGATGCTCCGCCCGCGCCACGTCAGCGCATCCGCCAGAAACGAAAACCCGCCGGCATCGCTGTCGTCCAGAACATCGGTAATCACCGCACGCTCCGCCCCTTGCCAGGCAAAGGCCGCCCCCGCGAACACATTCAAAAATCCGTGCATCGCGGCGCGCAAGGGATGATGCAACCCAGCCGTAGCCTTGAATGCCACGCGGCGTGCGGCGGCCTCGCATAGGAAATCCGCCAGCGACTCCGATGACGGAATTGCCTCCGGCGTCAGACCGCCCGTGCGCACCTTTGCAAATGCTGCGCCCGCGAGCGCGGCGACGGGCGCTTCGCAATAAGTCGGAAGCGAGAGACGATCCGTTCGCTTGCTTTCCAGCGTTTCTACTTGCGCGGGCAGCCGACCCGGCTCGCCATCCACCAACAGCGTGATCCGCCAGTGATCGCGCAAACGCACCTCCGGCAGTCTCGCCGCCGGCAGCACCAGCCGATTGAGCATCCAACTTTCCGGCAAAGCCAGATACGTTTCGTAATTCTCCAGCACCTCCGGCAGCGGCAGGGCCGCCGGCGGATAGAGACCTGCATAATCGATCAGGTGCGCCAGCAGCGCGCGCAGCGAGTCCGGAATTCGTGTCATCATGTCAAAAGCCCATTGTAAAAGGAGTCTCTAGATGAACCGCCGCAATCTGCTGCTGGCTTTGGCCGCCGCCGGCCTGGATCTCCACGCGCAAGAACCCTCGTCCGGCTCGCTCTATATCCCCAAACCCCACTTGGTCGAAGACCGTGCCTTTCTCCAGGATTTCATGGACGAGTATGCTTTCGCCGACCTGGTCACGGCCGGTCCCGGCATCCGCATCACGCACATCCCGACGGTTCTCGACCGGACCGCTGCGCCCTACGGCAAGGTGTTCGGCCATATCTCGCGCCAGAATGTGCAGAACAAATGTTTCGATGGCAGCCAGCCGGCCGTGATCGTGTTTCGCGGACCGCACAGCTATATTTCGCCAACCTGGTACACCAAGCCGGAAGCGGTTCCCACCTGGAACTTCGCCGTGGTACACGCCACCGGCCGGCCCACTGCCATCACCGATCCGAAAGCGCTGCACAGCCTGCTCGCCCAACTGATTACCAAATTTGAGGGGCCCAACTCCGCCTACGATTTCGCCAAGCTGCCTGACAGTTACGTCAATGGCATGCTCGGCGGCATCGTCGGTTTTGAGATGCCGATCGAGCTATTGGAAGGCAAGTTCAAGTTGGGCCAGGAGCGCAGTGAGGCCGACCGGCAGGTCATTCTAAAGAACCTGCAATCCGCCAAATACGCCCGCTCGATTTACGAATTCACAGCCGCCTTTTACAAACGCAACTCCTGAGCCTCCAGTGGGCAGGACTCCTCCAGACCCGCTATTTTGCGGGACGTGGACGTCCCGCGCAGGCGTGGACGCCTGCCCCACTGTCTGAGCTGTAGCGCTCACTAGACATGCTAACTTAGTTTTTAGTGCCCTCCATTGACGAACAGATCACCTATCTCAAGAAAGGCCTCGCGGAGATCATCCGCGAAGAAGATCTGCGCGAACGTCTCACTCAAGCCGCGCAAGCCGGCCGTTCCCTGCGCGTGAAAGCCGGATTCGATCCCACCGCGCCCGATCTGCACCTGGGACACACCGTGCTGCTGCGCAAGATGAAACACTTCCAGGACCTCGGCCACACCGTGATTTTCCTGATCGGGGATATGACTTCGCTCATCGGCGATCCTACCGGCCGGAATATCACGCGCCCGCCCATGACTCGCGAAGACATCAACCGCAACGCCGAAACCTATCGCACACAGGTCTTCAAAATCCTCGATCCTGATAAAACCGAGGTGCGCTTCAACAGCGAATGGCTGCAGCCCATGCGCTATGAGGAACTGGTGCGGCTCTGCTCGCGCTACACCGTGGCGCGCATCCTGGAGCGCGACGAATTTGCCAAGCGATATAAGGCGGGCACGCCCATTTCGGTGCACGAACTGTTGTATCCGCTGGCGCAGGCCTACGATTCCGTGGCTCTCGAGTGCGACGTGGAAATGGGCGGTACCGATCAAAAATTTAACCTGTTGGCGGGCCGCGAGATTCAAAGAGATTTCGGTCAACCGCCGCAAATCGTGGCCACCGTGCCGCTACTCGAAGGTTTAGACGGCGTAAATAAGATGTCGAAATCCCTTGGCAATTATATTGGTATCACGGAGCCGCCCGAAATCATGTACCGCAAGGTGATGCAAATCAGCGACGACCTGATGTATCGCTATTATGAACTGCTCACCGATCGCAGTGTGGCGCAGATCGGCCAGATGCGCGCGCACATCGCCGGCGGCCAACTGCATCCGATGCAAGCTAAGGCGGAATTGGCGCGGCTGATTGTGAGTGATTTTCATTCTGTCGCGGATGCCGCACGCGCGGAAAACGATTTCAACCGTGTGGTGCGCCGCCACGAAGTTCCTGCGGATATCGAAAGCGTTCCTCTGCCTGACGGCGTGCGTACGACCACCGGCATCCGCATCGACAAACTGCTCGCGCGGATCGGGTTGGCCGAGTCAGTCAGTGATGCCGTACGCAAAATCAAGGCGGGCGCAGTCGAAATTAATGGCCAGCGCGTACACGACTTGGTGCTCGCCAGTGAAGCGGGCGAGTTGATCGTCCACGCCGGGAAGAACTGGCGCAGAGTAGTCCCGTAAGTGCATGCTCGCTTTTCGCGATAACATTTTCCTGGCTGCCGACGCCCTGCGCGCCCACAAACTGCGGGCCGCTCTCACAATGCTCGGCCTCACCATGGGCGTAGCCACGCTGATCGCCGTCATGACTCTGGTGCAAGGCGCCAACCGCTACGTGGAGCAGAAGATCGCGAACCTCGGCACCAATGTCTTCCGCATTTCACGCCTGCCGTTCGTGGTCACGGATTTCTCCGTGCTGGTGCGCGCCCAGCGCAATAAGAACATCGAGATCGATGATCTGAAAGCGGTCGCGGCCGGGTGCGCACATTGTCAATATGTTGGCGCTTCGATCTTCACCACGCTCGGCGTCCGTTATCGCGACCGCGACCTGGAGGATGTCACTTTCTGGGGCGATACCGCCAACATGGCCGACATCGATACCCGCACGCTGGCCACGGGCCGTTACTTCACGGAATCGGAAGACCGCCACGCGGCGCCGGTCTGCATTCCGGGCGACCGGCTGGTGCAGGAATTATTCGCCGGTGTGGACCCTATTGGACACGTGGTGAAAGCGGGCAGCGATGAATTCACCGTGGTCGGAACGTTCGAGCCGATCGGTTCCGTTTTGGGGCAAGACCAGGATACATTCATCATCATCCCGTTGAATACCTACCTGCGCATCCGCGGCGCGCGAAACAGCCTGACGCTTGAAATTAAGGCTGAGGGCAGCCAGCAATTGTTTCAAGACGCACAGGACGACGTTAGAGTCATTATGCGCTCCCGCCGCCATATCACCGGCGACCATGCCGAAGACTTCTATATAGGGACAGCCGAAAGTTACATCTCTCTGTGGCAAAGTATCAGTTCGGCATTCTTTGCCGTATTTGTCATGGTTAGTTCGATTTCCGCGGTGGTAGGCGGGATTGTAATCATGAACGTGATGCTGGTAAGTGTCACGGAGCGAACCAAGGAGATCGGCGTGCGGCGCGCCATAGGAGCCACCCAGAACGACATACTAATGCAGTTCCTGACGGAAAGCATCATGCAATGCATTGTCGGGGGGCTCATCGGAGTATTTATAGGCTTTCTGTGCGCGCTGGCTATCCGGGCGCTGACCTCAATGCCTGCCGCCGTGCAAACCTGGGTAGCCCTTCTGGGAGTAGTTCTCAGTTCTATCATCGGCCTGTTCTTCGGCATTTACCCGGCTACCAAGGCTGCCAAACTAGACCCGGTCACCGCGCTCAGAACGGAATGATTTTGCCGCAGATGGACGCAGATGAACGAGATCACGCGCACAGTGATCGGCTGCTCGTACACTGTGTCTAACACGCTAGGTCCGGGTTTTCTGGAGAAGGTATACGAGAATGCCCTTGCCCATGAACTGCGCAGCCAGGGACTGGGCCGTCGAGCAGCAGAAGGCGCTGACGGTGTACTATCGAGACATTGTGGTTGGAGAATATCTGGCCGACCTCTTGATCGAGAGTTGCGTCGTTGTGGAGTTGAAGGCAGTACGGGCGTTCGACGACATCCATTTGGCACAATGCCTGAACTACCTCAAAGCGACTGGAATTCGAGTCGGCTTGCTGATAAACTTTGGTACCCAGAAGGTGCAAATCAAGCGTGGTGTCAATAGCTTCTGAATCTGCGTGCATCTGCGTGTATCCGCGGCTAATTAAATGACCCGCACGGAAGTTAGAGAAAACCTGCTGGTGGCGCTGGATACTCTCCGGACGCGCAAGGTGCGTTCGGCGCTAACCATCCTGGGTATTGTTATCGGCGTCACCTCGGTGATCTCTGTTGCCGCTATCATCGACGGGCTGAACGGCTATATTCAGGGACGCATCCGCAGCCTTGGCTCGCAGGCCATCTTTGTTACTCGCATTCCGGCCGGCTATACAGGTTTGTCGCGCCTGCCGGCCAACATTCGCGCGCGTAAGTATCTGCGGTTCGACGACGGCAAGTACCTGATGGAGACCGTGCCTTCGCTCTCGTATGCCACAGCGTTTGCGCAACGCATCAATCTGGGCGAAGTGGTCGACCAGATTACTTACGGCGCACAACACGTGGAGCGCATGATCGTGCGCGGCGTCGAACCGGACTACACCAACGCCGTGCCGTTGTTTTCCGTCGCGGAGGGCCGCTTCGTCTCCCAGTTCGATGAGGACCATTCCCGCGACGTCATCGTGATTGGCCAAGCCATCGCTGAAGCGCTGTTTCCGCACGTCGATCCCATCGGCAAAATGGTGCGCCTGAACGGCCGCCTGTATGAGGTGATCGGCGTCTTTGAAAAGGATCCGGGTTTGTTCGGTGGATTTGGTGTGGACCAGTTTGCGGTGATTCCGCTCACCAATTTTCATAAGAACTACCCCGACATCCGCGAAGTCTTCCTGATCGCTTCCGTGCGTCCCGACGCAGACGTCAGCCGCGCCAGCGACGACATCATCGATGCCATGCGCCGCCGCCGCCGTGTGCCCTACAACGCGCCGAACGACTTTAGTGTAGCCGATGCCAATTTTTTCCTCGACTTGTGGAACCAGCTGACCGGCGCAATGGTGCTGCTCACCGGTGTCATCAGTTCCATCGGCCTCCTGGTCGGCGGCATAGGGGTCATGAACATCATGCTCATATCCGTTACTGAGCGAACGCAGGAAATTGGCATCCGCAAGGCGATCGGCGCGCGTCGCGCGGATATTCGCGTACAGTTCCTGCTGGAGGCGACCACACTCTCGGGCATCGGCGGCGCCCTCGGTATCTTGTGCGGAGCGTTGATTACTTTCGCCATTCGCGCCCTGGTGCCATCCATACCGGCCACCTTATCTGTACTGTGGATCACATTGGGCGTCGCCATCTCGGTCGGAGTGGGGCTATTTTTCGGATTCTATCCCGCAAATCGCGCCGCCAACCTCGATCCCATTGTCTGTCTACGCTACGAATGAGGCCCCGGCACAGGTGCGGGGTGCTGGGTCCTGGGTTCTGGCCCACGCACCCGGAGCCCAGAACCTGTTTTTTTTGGGTTTACCAGCACCCAGCGGGCCAAAACCAGCACCCAGAACCCAGCACCCAGCACCGGCGGGCAAAGCGCGCAGTGATATCATAATAATCGTGAGCATGCTACGGCCATCACTGCAGCTTAGGGTCGCGCAGAAGCAGATCCTGACTCCCGGCCTGGTCCAAATGGTGACCGTGCTCCAGTTGAACCGGCTGGAGTTGAAGGAGATGATCACCCAGGAAATCGTCGAGAATCCGGTCCTCGAAGAGTCCCCCGAAGAAGCCGGCGAAGAGATCACGGCGGAAGAGCTTCTGCCGCTGCTGGAGCCGGAACGGGTCTCCGATCCGTCCGACCAGCAGCTTCTGGAAGCCGCCTTGGGTGACGCCGCGCACACTAACGGCATCGCCGGCGAAACTCCCGCCGAACTAGCCGCGGAGTCCTTTCAGGAAGCGGCCGATCTGGCCACTGCTGCAGGAGCCGAAGTGGCCACGGCGGACTCCGTCGAACCAGCTGCCGCTACCGATCCGTTTGACGAAATTGATTTCGGATCGTTCTTCGACGACTACCTGGATCCCGGCTACAAGAGTCCTGCCTCCGAATCCGTAGAAAAGCCCTCCTTCGAAACGTTCCTGTCTGCACCGGTCACCCTGGCCGATCATCTACATTCCCAATTGAGCGTCAGCGTGCTTTCCGAAGACGTACGCGACGCCGCCGGATCCATCATCGGTAACCTCGACGAGGATGGCTATCTTTCCGCGTCGCTCGAAGAGATCGCCGGCATGGGCGATCACACGCTGGAACAGATCGAGGCCGCGCTGAAGGTGGTGCAGTCGCTCGACCCGGCCGGCGTGGGTGCGCGCAACGTGCGCGAATGCCTGCTGCTGGAACTGGAGAGCATGAATGGCCGCGGCGGCGTGGCCTGGCAGATCGTCTCCGACCATCTGCGTCTGCTCGAAATGCGCCAATATCGCGAGCTCGCCAAGATCCTGGGCCGCCCCACGGAACACATCGAGATCGCGGTCAAAGCCATCCGGCGGCTGAATCCGCGGCCGGGCCTGCGTTACTCGGGTGCCGGCGCGCGTACCGTCGAGCCGGATGTCTTTTTCATCAAGGATGGCGAGGATTACATCATCCAGATGAACGATGAGGACGTGCCGCAGCTCCGTTTGAACGCGCAATACCGGCGCATGCTCGATCGCGATAATGGGGCCACCAAAGAAGTGCGGGATTACGTGCGCGAGCGGTACACGTCTGCCATCCAGTTGATGAAGAACATCGAGCAGCGCAAGCAGACTATCTTGAAAGTCTGCCAGGCCATCGTGCGGCGCCAGACCGAGTTCCTGGCGAACGGCCTCGACTACCTGAAGCCCATGATGATCAAAGAGGTGGCCGAAGAAGTCGGCGTGCATCCCTCCACGGTGAGCCGGGCGGTCGCCAGCAAGTATGTGCACACGCCGCAAGGAGTGTATGAGCTCCGGTATTTCTTCTCCGAAGCCGTGCAAGGTCCGCTGGGCGGCAACACGCCGTTACTGCTGCTGAAACGCAAAGTAAAGAAGATGATCGAGGAGGAGAACAGCGCGCACCCCTTGACCGACGAACAGATCACCACAGCGCTGCAGCACGAAGGCATCAACGTGACGCGGCGCACCGTCGCCAAGTACCGCGAAGATATGAAAATTCCTTCAACGCACCAAAGACGGGTTCGCCCCTGAGGCGGAGGACGGGCTTAAGCCCGCGCGGGAATACCGCCCGCTGCCTTTCGGTTTCACGGAGGGACACATGAGGATCACATACACAGGCAGGCAAGTGGAACTGGCTCCGGCCCAACTTAAGAAGATTGAGGCGCAATTTGCCAAAGTCGGCAAGCTTCTGGACGGACGTGAGGAGAAGGAAGCACACGTAATCCTGTCTCTGGAGAGACACCTGCACCAAGCCGAAATCACGGTGCATTATCATAACCATCCGCTCGTTGGTATCGGCTCCAACGCGGACCTGTTCACCGCCATTCACGCGGCCATCGAAAAGTTGGAGAAGCAGAGCATCAAGGTGCGGGCCAAATGGCGCGACACCAAGCGCACGCCATTCAAGGAAGAGGCCGCCGCGCATCCCGAACCGGCTGCCGAACCGGAGGAGCCCGAAAGCGCGCGGCATGTAAACCGGATCAATCACCACGAGCGGCGTAAGCCCATGACCCTGGAAGAAGCGTTGATGGAGATGGAGAAAGGCCCCGATTATCTCGTCTATCGTGACGCGGAGTCCGGCCGGACGGCGGTGCTGGTGCGCCGCCGCGATGGCAATTTCGATCTTATCGAGGCTTGACCCGGCGCGGAATGGCGAACACCACCGATGCGGCCAAGGGTCGCAGCGCAGCCGATCGGCCCGCCGAACTCGTGATCATCACCGGACTCAGCGGCTCGGGCAAGGGTTCGGTGCTCAAGGCGCTGGAGGATCTGGGTTACTATTCGGTCGATAATCTGCCCGTCGATTTAATTCCCAAGTTCGCCGAGCTGACTCAGGATTCCGCTAGAATTCGGGCGGCCGCGCTGGTGGTGGACGTGCGCGAGGGCGAAGGGCTGAAGCGCTTCCCGGCAATCTACGCACGGATTCGCAATCGTGTGCAGGCGCGCCTGGTCTTTCTCGAAGCCGACGATAACGCCATTATGCGGCGCTTCAGTGAAACGCGCCGTCCGCATCCGCTCGGCACGGAGAACTCCATCGCGAAGAGCATCAAATCCGAGCGCCGCCAATTGGCGCCCATCCGGTCGATGGCGGATCTGATCATCAACACTTCCAAATTTACCGTTCACGAGCTGCGCGATTTTATTAAGGAGAGCTTTCGCGGCGATCGCGACGAGTCGAAGATTATGGTGTATGTCACCAGCTTCGGCTACCGGCACGGTGTGCCGGCCGACAGCGATCTGGTCTTCGATGTGCGCTTCCTCCCGAACCCGAACTACATTCCGCGATTCAAGAAACTGACCGGCCGGCATCCGCAGGTGGCCAAGTACATACGCTCGTTTCCGCAAACCATGGAGTTCATCGACCGCATTTCAGAACTATTGATTTACCTGATGCCGCACTATATCCGCGAAGGCAAGAGCTACCTGACGATCGCGTTCGGCTGCACCGGCGGCCATCATCGTTCGGTGCTGATCGCGGATGAAATCCGCAAACGCCTCTCGCAGGCCGGATTTCGGGTGAAGGCCACGCATCGGGATGTAGCCAAAGCCGTATAGCTTGTGGCGCTCTGTTATGCTGAAACTTCCTTCACTGTATGGCGAACATCTTCCCTTTTCAACCGTACTGTTATACCTCCAAGGCGGGTAAGCTCCAGGATCTGGTGACACAGCCTTACGACAAGATATCGCCGGAGATGCGGCAGCGCTACCTGCAGGCCAGCCCTTACAACTTGGTGCGCATCATACTCGGCGAGCACCAGGCGTCCGATTCCGATTCAGATAACGTCTACACACGCGCCGCGCAGCACTTGAAAGACTGGACGGCGCAGGGCGCCCTGGCGCGCGATGCGGAGCCCGCGCTATATGCCTACTTCCAGGAGTTCACCATGCCCGATAGCGGCGAACGGCTGGTGCGGAAGGGCTTCATCGGACTGAGCGCCGTGGAGGAGTACGCGGCGGGCGTCGTCCACCGGCATGAGCAGACCTTGTCTGGTCCGAAGAGGGACCGGTTGGAATTGCTGCGCCACACGCACGCGCACTTCGGCCAACTCTTCATGCTTTACCCGGACCCAGCGGGTGAGATCGACCATCTGCTGGACGAAGCCGCGCAAGCGCAGCCAACCGGCGACGTCATCGACGAATATGGCGCGCGCCATTCGTTTTGGAAGATAGCGGACGCCGGCCGTATTGCGCGCATCCAGCAGCTTATGGCGGGCAAGAAGCTGCTCATTGCCGATGGGCATCACCGCTATGAAACGGCGCTGGCTTTTCATCACGAGAATCCCAACCTGGCGGGCGCGGACCGCGTCATGATGACGTTCGTGAATATGCATTCGCCGGGGCTGAAGATTCTGGCGACGCATCGCCTGGTCAGCGGCGTGGCAGGGTTCGATGCCGGCGAGTTCATCCGGCAGGTGGCCGCGGGTTTTGAGGTGGCGCAGGTCCCCGGTGCGGAAGCCTTGCAGCGCGCCTGGAGCGATTCGCCGGGCCGAACCATTATCGGCGCAGCCATGGGCAGCCGCTTGTACCAGATCGAAGCGCGTGATTCTGCCGGCCAGTTGGACGTGCGCGTACTGCATGAACGGCTGCTGCGTCTGTTGGGCATCAGCGAAGAGGCGGTACGGGAAGAGAAGAACCTGCGCTACGTGCGCGGCCTGGATGCGGCGCTCGAGGCTGCGCGCAGCGGCGCCGCGCAGGTGGCGTTTTTGCTGAAGCCGGTTTCGGTGGAGGAAGTCGCGCGCATCTCCTTTGGCGGCGGGGTAATGCCACAAAAGTCGACCGACTTTTATCCGAAGCTGCTGTCCGGCTTGACCATCTACAAGCTGGATTGAGTGGGAACAATCGCCCACGCGGCGGTGTCCATTCAATCGCTATGCTCGAAGTCCGCGGATTGACCAAACGCTTCGGCGGCGTGCCCGTGGTGGAGGATATCAGCTTCAGCCTAGAAGCAGGCGAGATCCTCGGCTACATCGGCCCGAACGGCGCCGGCAAGAGCACGACCGTCAAAATGATCATCGGGCTGCTGGAACCGAGCGAAGGCCAGATTCGCTTCCACGGCCGCAGCATCATCGACGATCTGCCAGGTTTTCAGGCTCGCATTGGTTACCTCCCTGAGGAGCCGCACCTTTACCCGCACCTCTCCGGCCGTGAATACTTGCAACTGGTGGGGCGGCTGCGCGGTCTGCGGCGAACGATTCTGGAATCCAAAATCGACGAGTTCCTGCGTCTCTTCTCGTTGTGGGACGACCGCGACAGTCCGCTGTCGGGATATTCGAAGGGCATGCGCCAGAAAATCCTGTTATCGGCTGCCCTGCTGCACAATCCGGATCTTTTGATTCTCGATGAACCGCTCTCGGGCCTAGACGTAACCAGCGCGCTGGTGCTGCGCGACCTGCTGGCGGCGATGGCAGCGCAAGGGCGCATGGTTCTTTACAGCTCACACGTGTT
Source organism: Bryobacterales bacterium (assembly GCA_963756605.1). Lineage (GTDB taxonomy): Bacteria > Acidobacteriota > Terriglobia > Bryobacterales > Bryobacteraceae > Bog-159. Next base: position 233,981 of record CAVWOT010000004.1, read on the forward strand.
GGATGTGCTCGAAAAGGTGTGCTCGCGCGTGGTGGTCCTGTCGAAGGGACGGGTGCTGGCGCACGATTCCATCGAGCATCTGCGCGAGTCTCTGCACGAAACGTCGCTTGAGAGCATCTTCGTCCATCTCACTAGAGAGGAAAATCATCGTGCGATTGCGGATCGCATCCTGGAGGTGATGCAGGCGTGAGGTGGCTCGAAGAGACGCACGGCGCGCAATTCGAACTGGTGCGTCACTTTCTGCGGCGGATGTTCGACGGCGAATGGTCATCATCTCCGGGCGAGTGGAAATCCGCGGCCATCGGACTGGTATCGCTGTTTCTCCCGGCGGGTCTGTTGCTGGTGCGGGAGGGATCGCTCGACCCGCGTGTGCGCGCGCCAGCCATCGCCGACGATCTCGCATTAATCACACTGCTCATCTGCATCACGGGGCTGATCGCGTTACTTGAATGGCACGCCTTATTTCCGAGCGGGCGCGACTACCTGGCACTGGCCTCGCTGCCGGTAGGTTCACGGCAAATCTTCACGGCCCGCTTCACCTCCGTTCTGCTCTTTTCGACCGCGATAGTCGCGGCTATGAATCTGCTGCCCAGCCTCATCGCGCCGATGGAGTTTGGCGGCGGATGGCGCGTCAATTCCTCATACTGGCGGCACGCGGCGGCTGTGGCGGCGTCATCCGGATTGGCGTGTGTCTTCGTGTTCTTCGCGATTCTGGCGTTGCAGGGTGCGCTGCTGAATCTACTTCCGGCGAATCTGTTCGTACGCATATCCGCTTACGTGCAAGGGCTGCTGGCCGGCCTGTTTCTATTAGGCGGATTGTATAGCTGGTCGATCAGGAACTGGCAACCGGAGAGCGTGGAAAAGCTGCCGGCGTTCGGCGCATGGCTCCCGCCCGTCTGGTTCGCCGGTCTGCATCAAATCCTCGCCGGGGAGCGAGATCCATTCTTCGCCGCGATGGCGCGCCGAGGCCAGCTCGCGGTTGGAATCGCCGTCGTCCTGGCGCTTGCCATGTATTTGATCTGCTCCCGGCGCTATCGCAGGCTCCTGTTGGAATCGCCAGTCCGGCTGGGGTCGCGCGCAGTCTGGCGCTGGAGCATGATCCGCCTGCTGGCGCGATCGCCGCGCCGGGAAGCTGTGATGGATTTCATGGCCAAGACTCTGGCGCGCAGCCGCACCCATCGCTTGCTCTGGATGGTCTACCTGGGTGCCGCGTTGGCGGTGGTTTTGAACAGTTCGCTCATTGATGGCGCGTTGCTCAGAGGCTCCGGCGGCCGGGACAAGGCGCTGCGGTTTCTGGTGCTCTTCTGGCCTTTGGCCTGTTCGGTGGTCATGCTGAACGGCTTTCGACACGTGCTGTCGATTCCATGCGAGTTGCGCGCCAACTGGATTTTTCAGATCACCGAAAGCCAGGGCCGCGCGGAGTGGGCTTCCGCGGTGGAACGTTTCGTTGTGGGGTATGCGATTGCGCCGCTTTACCTGATCCTGTTTCCGGTGGCTGGGCTGGTGCTGGGTTGGATGATGGCCCTCCGTATGACGGTTCTGCAACTGATCATATCGCTGACCATTTTCGAGATACTTTTCTATAGCTGGCAAAAGCTGCCATTTGCCTGCTCTTACATTCCGGGACAAAAGTCTCTGATGGCTGTGATCGGTGGATATCTCGCCTTGTTGGGTGTGGTGGTGCCGATCCTTTCGGTCATGGTTGCGGTGGGGAGTGAGGCTCTGGTGTTGTTCCCCTTTTTTCTGGTGTATCTGGGCGGTATGTGGATCTGGCTGCGGCGGCGCCGGCGCGATGGGTGGGGCGAGAGTAAGCTGATTTATGAGGACTTGCCGGCGGTGGTAACTGATTTGGGGATTCCGGAGATTACATACAGAGCGGGACTAAAGCCCCACGCCGGCAGCCGAACCGCTCCCTGACCGTCGCGGCTCAGTAACAGTGCGGGAGGTCTACAGATTGCCGCGGCGGCCTTGTTCTCTTTCGAGCGCTTCGAACAGCGCCTTGAAATTACCCTTGCCGAAACTGCGGCTGCCTTTGCGCTGGATTACTTCGTAGAACAGCGTCGGCCGGTCCTCGACGGGCTTGGTGAAGATCTGCAGCATGTAACCCTCGTCGTCGCGATCTACCAGGACACCTAAGTCTTTTAACTTGTCGATAGGTTCGTCTATCGTTCCCGTGCGTGCGGTCAGATATTCATAGTAGGTTGATGGGACTAGCAGGAACTCAACTCCTTGATCGCGCAGCCTGGTCACTGTGTCGATAATGTCATCCGTTGCCATGGCGATATGCTGCACGCCCGGCCCATGATAGAAATCCAGGTACTCTTCAATCTGCGACTTACACTTGCCTTTGGCCGGCTCATTAATTGGAAACTTGACTCTATCGTTACCGTTGGCCATCACCTTCGACATCAGCGCTGAGTATTCGGTAGATATGTCCTTATCGTCGAAATGCTGATACAGGCGGAACCCCATGATGTCGCGATAGAAATCCACCCACGTATTCATCTCGCCCCAGCCGACGTTGCCCACCATGTGATCGATGTATTTCAGGCCCACCGGCCGCGCCGCGGGATCGGGCTGCTCTACCGGCACGAAGCCCGGCATAAATACGCCGTGATAGTTGCGGCGCTCCACGAAGGAATGGATCGTATCGCCGTAAGTGGCGATGGCGGAGATACGCACTTCGCCCTGCTCGTCTTGCAGGGTCTCGGGCTCGCGCACTTCGCCCGCGCCCCGTCCAGTGGTGGCGCGGAAGGCTGCATCCGCGTCGTCCACCCACAACGCAATATCCCGCACGCCATCCCCGTGCAACCGCACATGCTCGGCCACCGGATGATCGGGCGCCAGCGCGGACGTAAGCACCAGCCGAATTTTGCCCTGTTCCACCAGCCACGATGCACAATCGCGCGTCCCCGTTTCCGGCCCGCGATACGCCGTCAGCCGCATGCCAAACGCGGAACGGTAGAAGTAAGCCGCCTGTTTGGCGTTGCCCACGTAGAACTCCACGTAATCGGTGCCGTTCAACGGCAAGAAATCCTGCTGAGTTCCGGATGGCGAATCGGTCAGCGTTTGCATAACTGCACCCCCAGTGCTTCGACGCAGCGCGCGTTCTCTTCGTCGGTACCCGTGGATATCCGGATACATTGCGGCAGCCCGAACGCGCCCAGCGGCCGCACGATAACCCCTTCCCGCAACAGCGCCTCGTTCAGCGCGATGGCTTCGGCGGCGCTCGCGAGCGGCAGCATCACAAAATTGGCATCCGATGGAACGGGCGCGAGCCCCATCGCGCGAAATGCATCGGTCAGTAACCGCACGCCGCGCGCGTTCAACTCGAGCGAGCGGTGCAGGAATTCTTTATCGGCCAGCGCCGCGATCCCCGCCGCCTGCGCCAGTGTGCTGGGTTCGAATGGTAATTTCACCTTTAGCAGGTTGGCGATCAGGTCCTCGTGCGCAAATCCGTAACCGATGCGAATGCCCGCCAGGCCGTATATCTTCGAAAAAGTCCGCAGGGTAATCACGTTGTCGTAGCGGTAGTGCATCGAATCCGGATACCGCGGATTGTCCTTGGCATATTCGAAATAGGCTTCATCCAAAATGATCAGGACGCGCTCGGGCACGTGCTGGTAGAAGCTGTCGAATTCGTGCCTGGTGAAGATCGTTCCGGTCGGATTATTGGGATTCGCCAGGTAGATGATTTTCGTATGTTCGGTGATCTGCGCGGCCAGGGCGGGCAGGTCGTAGTGCCAGTCGCGGTAGGGTACGGTCCGGTATTTGACGCCGCGGGAGCGCGCCAGCACCTGGAAGCCGATAAAAGCTGCATCCGTGGTGAGCACCTCGTCATCATCACAAAGGAAGGTCCTGATAATGCCGGACATGATGCCTTCCGAACCGCTGCCGGCGATCACGTTTTCGGGCTTCAAATCGAACTTTTCGGCCAGCGTGCGGCGCAGGTCCAGACCGCCGTTAGGATAGAGATTCAGGCCGCACAACTCGCGCCGAATGGCGTCCAGCGCCAGGGGCGACGGACCCAGGGGATTCTCGTTGGACGCCAGTTTCGAAACGTTGGTCAACCCGTATGCGCGGCGCACTTCGTCAGCGGAGCGGCCCGGCTCATACGGGCGCAACGATTCGATATATGGCGGGACCAACGGCATGCGGCTGTCCTTTACCATAGTAATTCGAATGGCCCATCGGGAGGTTTCGCTAACTTGAAACTTCCCGTCACGCTGCGTGCGCTACGATACCGCAATTTCCAACTGTTCTTCGGCGGACAGTGGATCTCGCTGATCGGCACATGGATGCAGAACGTGGCGCAGGCCTGGCTGGTCTACCGGCTGACGGGGTCGTCCGTGCTGCTGGGCCTGGTGAGTTTTGCGGGCCAGATTCCAGTGTTCCTGATGGCGCCGGCCGGGGGCATTGTGGCGGACCGGTTCCGCCGCCGGCGGGTGGTGATCGCCACGCAGGCGATCTCCATGCTGCTGGCGTTGATATTGGCGGCCCTGACGCTCACCGGCATAGTGCGGATCTGGCACATCTTCGTTTTATCGGCGCTGCTGGGGATCGTCAACGCTTTCGATATTCCCGCGCGGCAAGCGTTCCTGGTGGAGATGGTGGGGCGCGAGCACCTGATCAACGCCATCGCACTGAACTCCTCGATGTTCAACGCCTCGCGCGTGATCGGCCCGGCGGTGGCAGGCATTCTGGTAGCCAGTATCGGCGAAGGGTGGTGCTTTTTCGCCAATGGCGCGAGTTACATTGCGGTGATCGTGGGGCTGTGGCTGATGAAGGTCACGCCGCCCAAGCCGGTGACGCGGGGATCTCCCGTGGCGGACGTGATTGAAGGATTCCGGTTCGTGGTCAGCCATGCACCCATTCATCACCTGATGATCCTGCTGGGGATCGTGAGTGTCACCGGTATGCCTTACGCTGTTCTCATGCCGATTTTCGCCGACCAGATCCTGCACGGCGGCGCTAAAGGCTTGGGTATCCTGATGGGCGCTTCGGGCGTCGGTGCGCTGGCGGGGGCCTTGCTGCTGGCTTCTCGCCAAACGGTTTTCGGACTGGGGCGCTGGGTGGCGATTTCGGCGGCGGCATTCGGTGTGTCGCTCATGGCACTAGCGGCTTCGCGCTCGTTCTGGCTTTCGTGTGCACTGTTGCTGCCGGTGGGCTTCACTATGATGGTGGAGATGGGATCGTCGAACACGTTGATTCAGAGCATGTCGCCGGATCATCTGCGGGGGCGGGTCATGTCGGTGTATTCGATGATGTTCATGGGCATGGCGCCGGTAGGCGCGGTACTGAGCGGCGTGGCGGCCGGACGCTGGGGCGCGCCGGTAACGGTTGCCTCGGCCGGCATCATCTGCCTGTTGGCCGCGGCGGTATTCGGCTGGCGCTTGCCCGGACTGCGGACCGAGGCGCGCCGTCTGATCGCCGCCGCACAGATGGCGGGTGGCGTACCTCCGCAAAGCGGCGCCGGCGGCGGGGTGGTGATCGAGCCAGGCGAAGAATTAGCATGATTCTACGGCGCGGGTTTTACGCGCGCGAGACTGTCGCGGTGGCGCGCGATCTATTAGGGAAGATCCTGGTGTATGGCGATGCGGCTGGCAAAATTGTTGAGACGGAAGCCTACCTGGGCGGCGACGATCTGGCGGCGCATTCAGCGCGCGGGATTACCGAGCGGACACGCGTGATCTTCGGACCGCCGGGCCACGCTTACGTGTACTTTATTTATGGCATGTACGAGTGCCTGAACCTGGTTACCGAGCCGGACGGCCAACCCGGAGCCGTGCTGATTCGCGCCTTGGAGCCGGTGGCTGGTATTGAGGCGATGCAGCGCCGCCGGCCGGGCGCGCATAAGCTGCGCGATTTGACATCCGGACCAGGCCGGCTTACGTTAGCACTGGGGATCACGCGCGCGCTGAACGGCGCGGATGTTACGCGCGGACCGCTCACGGTGCGTACACCGGCGCATGTGGAAGCGTTCGAAATCGAAGTGACGCCGCGCATTGGGATCCGCCATTGCGCGGACTGGCCGCTGCGATTCGTAATTAAGGGGAATCCGTTTGTGAGCCGGCCCGGCGGAAGTCAACGCGCCGCTGCAGCGGGGCTGAAGCCCCACGCCGGCTAAAGCCCGCCCTCCAACCCGGCACCCCACACCGCGAGCTATACTGGCCCTTCTCAAAAGGAGGGGCCATGCTGCCCGATTATATTTCGAAAGCCGTTCCGAACCCCGCGTCGAACCGCAGTCCGTGGTATACCAATACCGCCCCCAGCTATGCGGGCATTTTTCTTTGGATCGCTTTTTATCTTTCGATCGCGAAAGACACCATCCCGCATGCCGGTCCGGTTTTGTGCGTCGCCGCCATCGTGGTCGCGGGACTGCTTAGTTATGCACTTTATTATTACGCGCCGGCCATGTTGGGTATGAAGACCGGCTACCCGCTCTATGTGGTCGGCAGTTCGACCTTCGGTACGGCGGGCGGGTACGTAATGCCCGGGCTGTTGATGGGACTGCTGCAGGTAGGCTGGTTCGCCGTGAATACCGCCATCTCGACACAGTTCATCCTGAACACGGCCGGTTCAAAGGCCGCTCCGGGCAGCCTGCCGTTCATTGTCATCGGTATCCTATGGGGTTATGGGATGGCGTACATCGGCGTGATGGGAATCCAATACGTAGCCCGGCTTTCGCGCTACCTCATTATCATTCCCGCGGTCATGGTGTTGTTGGTCTTCTTTCGGACTAGTCCGGGCCTAAGCCAATACACGCCGCCGGACCCGCAACCTTTCGTGGCTTTCACGCTGCTGCTGCAGATCATCATCGGCTTCTTCGCCACCGCGGGCGCCGCCGGTGCGGACTTCGGCATGAACAGCCGCAACGAAAAAGATGTGCGCCTGGGCGGCTTGACCGGCATCACCCTGGCGATCGTATTCGCCGCTGGATTGCCCCTGCTCTCGGTGGCGGGCGCTAGCAAGCTATACGCGCTGCCGGGCCTCGGATATGACGACGTGATCCACTCGATCGGCGGCGTGCTAGCCACCGCCATGTTCCTGCTCTTCACCCTGGCGTCGGTGGCGCCCGCCTGCTTCTGCGCATTTATCGCGGGAAACAGTTTCTCGACCATGATACCCGGCGTGCCGCGCATCTCCTCCACTATGGCCGGCGTGACGGTGTCTATCGTGCTGGCCGTAACCGGCGTCGCCCAAAATCTGATTGGCTTCTTCACCGTCGTGGGGGCTTCGTTCGGACCTATTTGCGGCGCCATGGCGGCGGACTATCTGCTCTCGGGGAAACGCTGGGCAGGTCCCCGCCAAGGCGTCAATTGGGCCGGATACCTGGCGTGGGCGCTCGGCTTCGTGGTCGGAATACTGCCCTTCCTGCCGGTTTCCAGCACGCTGAAGACTTACATCCAGCCCGCCGTGCTTTACAGCTTCTTTACGGGTTTTGCGGTGTATGCGGTGCTTGCCAAAGCCGGCCTCGAGCCGCGTACGGTGAAACTGTCACTTTCCGCGACTCGTTAAACAAAGTTACAGTTTGATTCGCGAGCATTAAATTTATAAGATCTTTATAAGTATTCAATAGCGCAGGCGCATTTCCACTAACGAGTACAGTACTGGTTTTGAGTTAGACGGGTTGATTCTGCGCGTTACTCAAGATATACTCCCTCCAAACGGGCTAAGGCCTCGCGTTCCCGAGGAGGGCAGCTATGCGGATAAGCTTGTCGAGATTGGTCCTGGCAGTCGGTGTGTTCTTGCTTCGCGCGCCGAGTTGGGCGCAAGTACCAATTTCCGAGTTCGTCAACTTCGAGGGCGCCCAGACGAATCCGATTCGGATCTCCGCGGACGGCATTCGCCTGTTTGCTGTCAATACCCCGAATGGAACGTTGTCGGTCTTCGACCTTTCGCAGCCATCGAGCCCTGCTTTGATCGCCGAAATCCCGGTGGGCATCGAACCGGTTTCGGTCAACATCAATCCGAATGTCGCCGGTAACGATGAAGCCTGGGTGGTCAACCAGGTGTCGAACAGCGTCAGCGTTGTCTCGGTTTTCAAGGGCATTGTGACCGACACGCTGTATGCCAAAGCGGAACCGGCCGATGTGGTATTCGCCGGGAGCGGACTGGCCTTCGTCAGCGTGGCCCGCAGCAACCTGGTGAACGTCTACAGTGTTTCGACGCATGCGTTGGTCAAGTCCATCCCACTGCTGGGGGAGGGGCCGCGCGCGCTGGCAGTCAGCAAGGATGGCGCCGCGGTTTATGTGGCTTTCGCATTATCGGGCAACCACACCACTATCGTACCGGCGACATCCGCGCCCCCTCCGCCGGCGCCGGTCAACCCGGCTTTGCCTTCCCCACCGCAAGTCGGACTGATCGTGGACGCTTCGGATTCCACTTATTATCCCAGCGTTATCAAGTACACGATGCCGGATAACGATGTGGCGGCCATCAGCACCAGCACCTTGTCTGTTACTCAGTACTACCCGCATTTAGGCACCCTCAATCTGGGCTTGGCCGTTCATCCTCACTCGGGCAACCTGTATGTGGCTAACACCGATGCCCTTAACTTAATCATGTTCGAAACCGCCCTCAACGGCCACATTGTCAATCATCAGATCAGCTCGGTGAATCCGACAACCGGGCAGAGCCAGGTCTGGGACCTGAATCCGGGGATCGACTATTCGCAATTGCCCAACCCAACGGCCATGGCCTCCGCCCTGGCTATGCCCACGGCTCTCGCGTTTGAACCAACGGGGCGCTATCTGTACATCGCGGCTTTCGGCACCGATCGCGTCGCGACGTTCGACAGTATCGCCGGGACGGTAACGAACTTTATCGAGATCGACCCGCAGGCCACCGGTGCCACGGTCAACCCAGTCACGAAGCGTGGCCCGCGCGGCCTGGCTTTGAATGCCTCAGCCAACTTACTCTACGTGTTGAATCGTATTTACAACACGATTTCGATTGTGAACCTCGCGACCAACGTGGTGACAGCGGAGATACCCACGGGGTCCTTCGATCCGACTCCTGTGGTGATTCGTGACGGGCGCGGTTTTCTATACGATCATAAGCTCTCCGGTAATGGTACGGGAGCCTGTGCTTCCTGCCATCTCGACGCGGAGTTAGATCTGCTGGCCTGGAATCTGGGCAATCCGGACGGCGACATGACCAGCTTACAGCAAGACGATCAAACGTTTCTATTCCATCCTATGAAAGGGCCCATGACCACCCTGACGCTGCGCGGCCTGGCGAACGTAGAGCCCTATCATTGGAGAGGCGATAAGCCCGACTTGTCGGCTTTCAACGGCGCCTTTGCCAGCCTGTTGGGCGGTCCGCAACTCTCCGACGCAGATATGGCCGCATTTACAAATTTCATCAACACCGTTGCCTATCTGCCGAATCCCAACCAGAACCTGGATCGCACGTACCCGTCCACGCTATCCCTGCCGGATTACCCAAATCCGGGTGACGCGGCCGCCGGGCGGGATACCTTCCTGACGACTCCGTTTAATGCGGCCTCCGCTGCGACCTGTAACACTTGCCATACCTCCGATCCCGGTCCCGGCACTAACGGACTTCTTGACCAGGCCAAGGCGGCCGGGACCGGGCAACCGATGAAGCATCCCCAGTTGCGCAATCAATACCAGAAAACCAATGTGGATTTTAGCCCGGGTGGCGTAAGTGTCGACGGTTTTGCATATCACAATGACGGATCCTTGGAACTGTTTCAGTTCCTCAGCGGCGCGGAATTTCCACTGATTAGGAACAATGACCCACTCAAAGCAAATCTCGAAGCATACCTGTTGAGCTTCGATACCGGTACCGCCCCGGCCGTGGGTTACTCGCGCACGCTGACTTCCACCACGGTCGGGACTCCGCCAGCCCAAAGTGACTGGAGTATTTTACAGAGCCAGGCTTCCGCGGGGAACATAGATTTGATCGCCAATGGCACCATCCACGGTCAGGTCCACGGCCTGCTATATCAGCCAAGCACCAATAACTACGAAACCGACACCACTGGACTGGGACCGTTCACCCAAGGGCAACTGATCGTTTTCGTGCAGAACGGAGACACTCTTACCATCATGGGAGTTCCTCCTGGTTCGGGCGTGCGTTTGGGGATCGATCGGAATTTGGACGGCGTTCTAAACGGAGATGCGCGGCCCAAGCGTTAGAAGTTACTGAGCCGCTACCGCGAGGGAACGGTTTAGCTTCTAAGCCAAAATCTCATCCAGCCAGTTATAGATGCAGAAATCACGGTAGCCGGGTGCGGCTACCTCGCAGTGCTCGCCGGCGCCCTGATCGCGGGTGAAATGGACGATCTGTTTCGGACATTGCAATGCATCGTAGACTTTTTGAGCCTGGCCGGGGAAGAACTGTTCGCCTTCCGGGTCGGTGATCAGCATCGGGCAGCGGATGCGCCCGGCTACGTCCGCCAGGGTGTAATCGCGCACGGCATGAAAGGCATCATAGTAAGAGACCGTCCCAAACGGACGCATGCGAAAGCGTAACAGGGCTTGGGCGCGCAGATTGGAAGCCGTGCCCATGCGGATCATCTGGTCGAACTGATCCTTCTTACCGGCCTCCAGAACTTCGCGCACGAACTTAGGCAAATTACGCAGCCAAGGGTCGGACACATCCCAAACACCGGGATCGGCGACCCCGGCCGCTATGCGATGCTCGAATGCAAGCGCGCGCGGGACCCAGTAGCCACCCTGGCTGACGCCGACCAGAGCGACGCGCTTGGGATCGACCTCCCGATGGCGCAGCATGGCGTCCACCACGGGCGTGACCACTTTCTCCCAATCGGGCCGGAAGTACAGCTTGCGCACCCACAGCGAATCGCCCTGGCCGGGACCGTTGAAGATGAGGCAATTGTAGCCGCGCGCCAATGCGCCAGCGCCGCCCAGAACATACATGCTGTTTTCGAGGCCATCCGCCCCGGTGTTCAGGATCACCAGCGGGCGGCGGCGGCGTGAGGCATCCACGCGCAGGAACCAAGCGGTCAAGGCGGCGCCTTCGTAGGAGATCTCCAGGCGTTCGGCGGGCGGATCGAACAAAGCCGCGGCGGCGGTCCAGCAGTCGTTATAGCTTTGCCAGCACGCGAGCGCGCCATCCGGATCTTTGGTTCCGTCGACAACGTGCAGAGCGGCGCTGAAGTAACCAGCGGCCCAGAGGTTCGCTTCGCGCGCGCTCACGTTGTGGTGTTTGGCAGCGGCATCCTGGGCCAACGTGCGCATCCCGGCGGCGGCATCATGATACGCCTGCCAGGCTGATGCAAAATCGCCGGGCTGGATGCGCGACACAATGGCCAGCAGTTTGCCAGGGTCGCCGCCACGATAGTAAGATCCCCCCAGGGCGATTAAAGCAGCGAAACCAAAGTCGGCGTCGGTAAACGGGGACACGGGTTTGGCGGCCTCTGGGGCGGGAGCGGGCGTTTGCGCGGCACCGGTGGCTGTAGCTCCGAGAGCGATAAACTTGCGGCGATCGAGCATGCTGGACCTCACCTCATCGTATACGCTCGCGCGATACTGAAGAGATGAGACTGACAACCGCATCCCTGCTGTGCGCGTGCTTCGGTATCGCCTGGGCCGACAGCAATCCCCCTACGCTGGCCATCGGTGCGTCCGCGCCGGATTTCAACCTGCCGGCCGTGGATGGCAAAACCTATCGCCTGCAGGATTTTGCGTCGAGCAAGGTGTTGGTAGTGGTCTTCACTTGCGTACACTGCCCCACGGCGCAGCTTTATGAAGGCCGCATCCAGAAACTTGCGGACGATTACCGGGACCGCGGCGTGGCGCTGGTAGCCATTCAGCCCAATAATCCGAAGGCGGTGCGCTTGGATGAACTAGGTTACACGGATCTTGCCGATTCGCTTCCGGAGATGAAAATCCGTGCCACATACCGGCACTTCAACTTTCCGTTCCTGTATGACGGCGAGACACAGTCGGTCGCGCGCGCCTACGGTCCTACCGCCACGCCGCACGTTTTTGTGTTCGATCAGGATCGCAAGCTGCGCTACGAAGGCCGCGTAGATTCAAGCCCCCGCGAGGCGCTCGCCAAGCGGCAGGATGCACGCCTGGCGATCGACGCGGTGCTCGCCGGCCAACCGGTGGCCACGGAAAAAACGCCCACCGTGGGCTGCTCCATCAAGTGGGCTTACAAACAGGCGGGAGGCGAAGCCGAGATGACGCGCATCGCCGCCGAACCGGTCAAGTTGACACCAGCCGGGCTAGCTGAGTTGAAGGCGTTGCGCCAGAACGGAACCGGCAAAGTCCTGCTGGTGGATTTCTGGGCCACCTGGTGCGGCCCCTGCACCGCCGAGTTCCCGGAATTTCAAACGATGTACCGTATGTATCGCAAGCGGGCGTTCGATCTGGTGACCGTCAGCGTCAATTTTCCGGATGAGGCTAAAGGCGTAATGAAATTCCTCAACGAGCAACACGCCTCAACCAAAAACCTGATCTTCGCAACTAACGAAACGTACGATCAAATGGCGGCGTTTGATCCCACCTGGAATGCCGGTGTACCTTTTACGGTACTGATCGGCATCGACGGTAAGATCATTTACCAACAGCAGGGCGAAATCGACCCGCTGGAAGTCCGCCGCCTGATCCTGGCTAACCTGCCGGACGACGACTATATCGGCCAGCAGGCGTATTGGAATTCAAAATAGAAGGAGCCGCGCGCCCGCGATTCTAAAATGGCGCGGTCAGCCACGGAATAAAGCTCACGCTCGGGCCGCCCGCCATGGCGCATCCGGTGGTATCGGCACCGCCCGCGCACCCCCACCAGTTCTCCCAGGCTTTCGCAGAACCCAAGCCGATATTGTCAACACCAAACATGGCGTCCTCGAAATTATTGAGATACGCCTGTACGTCTGTCGGCGTGTTGACCACAATATCGTCCTGTTCGCCATCGATGGCGTTTTGCGCGATGATGGTGCCCGTGATCGGGGAGACTCCGAATACGTTGATGCCTGTCGTGCCTGGAGTCGTGGCATCCTCAGTGTCCGCTCCATTACCCGATATCGTGTTACCCACGATCATGTTGTCGTTCAGCACTTCACCGGTACCGTGGCTATGGAACGCCACGCCCGGCAGTCCGTTGCTCAACAGTTGATTGTTGACGACAACATTTCCGGAAACCGTGCCGCCCGGAAGAAATGTGAAGATACCAACTCCGGCGCCGGCGCCAGGCACCTTGATTCCGTTATGGGATGACACATTATTGAGGATGGTGTTGTGCATGATCCCAAAGGGCACCGTGCCGGACGCGGGCGGGTGCGAAGCCAGGGTGATTCCGCAATCGTACGGATTCTGCGTCACGGTATTACCGCTGATCAGGTTGTACTGATTGACAGCCGTTTCGTCAGTCAGCAGAATCCCGCCGGAATTGGCCTCCACGAAATTATCAGCGATGGTCGTATGGTCAGTCCCAACCAGGTGTATCCCTTCGCCGCAATCGTCCGATTCCGATGTCTCGAACGAGGGCTGCCCGGGACACGCGGGCGTGGCGATAACCAAACTCTTATCGTTGCTGAGGACTCGATTGTTATACACGAAAGAGGCCGAGGTATTAGTGAGCAGGATGCCTTCGAAGTTAGCATTTCTCACGGTAAAACCGGTTACCAGGACGCCATTAAGGCCCGGGTTATCAATGCCGTCGATATAAATGCCGTTCGAGAGGCCCGTCGCGTCGATGGTGGTAAGGCTGGAATTCGCGCCGATCAAAGAAAGCGGCTTACCTATAACTACGTCTTCCTTATAAGTCCCTGGCGCTACCTTGATATTGTCATGGTTTGCTGCGGCAGCCACCGCGGCTGAAATCGTAGAGTAGCATCCCCCCGAACCCGCCGGATTGACGCAGAGCGTAGCGGCTGCGGCGGACTGGCACATTCCAAGACTCAGTGCAGCGCAGAGTGCGATCAATCCGGGACATCTGGACAAATGCGCGCCGGCGACTTTGACCCATGCGTAATGGTACTGTTTAGTTGTTTCTAGTGGCATAATTATCTCCTTGTAACTCCGATGTAATGTCTTTTGGACGCACTTGATACTTCGGCAGTATACTCGTGCAGCTAGATGGTATAACCACAGCGAGTAGTCGTCAATGCCCTTCTGAGCCTGATTGAGTGGTTTAGTACGAAACCGGCTCGTCAGCTCTACTCGTCCACGCGCGTAAAGCTGGTGAGTTCCGCGGACCGCACACCGTAAATCTTCATCAGCTGGCGGCAGATGTCCGCCCCCAGCCGCTCGGGCTGGTCCTCCTCGTCGTGCTCGATGATCACTTTGAAGAACAGATTGGTGCGATGCATATCCCTTTATACTAAGGAAATGCCTTGCGCAATTTGCCGTATCCGGAAACCTCGCCGCTTCTGCCCTGGGGTGAACGGCGACATCTGCACCCTCTGCTGCGGACAGGAGCGCGAGGTCACTGTGGACTGCCCGTTCGACTGCCCGTTTCTGCAGGAGGCGCGCAAGCACGAACGTACCGAGCCCTGGAATCCGAAGGAGCTTCCCAACCAGGACATTCGCGTTACCGAAGAGTTCCTCGAGGAACACCAGCACCTGCTGGTGAGCGCGTCCATGAGCATCATGCAGGCGGCGGCGGACACCGCCGGCTGCGTGGATCGCGATTTACGGGAGGCGCTGGATGCCCTGATTTCCACGCAGCGTACCCTGCAAAGCGGACTCTATTACGAGACGCATCCGGCGAACGTGCTGGCGGACCGGATCATGCGTGAAACCATGGCCGGGTTGGAAGAGTTTCGCAGGACCGAGCGCGAGGACGTAGGTATCCGGCATACGCGCGAGTCCGACATGCTGACCGTGCTGGTGTTTTTGCAACGTCTGGCAATGGATCGCGACAACGGGCGGCCCCGCTGCCGCGCTTTCGTGGACTCGCTGCGCGGTTTCCTCGCCGAGGCGGAAGAAGTTGTAAAAACAAATCCGCAGTCGTCGCTTATCGTCCCATGAAAGGGCGGCACCACCCGGCGGCTCTCGGACTGGGCGCTGCTGTTCGCGGAGCGCGTCACGCACGAATACGGCGCCCGTACGTTTTTTCGGCCAAGCCGGCGGCGGACCTGCGGCCCAGCGCCGGAGCCCTCGTGGTGAACATACGATATATCACGCGCGCGCCGCTGCGGTACGAAGTAAAATCGTGCCTGTTTCAGGGTATCGTGGAACTCATGCAGAATTCCGATAAGGTGGCCACCGCATGACGCTCGAAAAGCTCGCTCTGGTCCTCCTGTGCTGCGCCGCCGCTCACGCGCAAGACGACTCCCTCTTCATCAAGACCGACGTCATGATCCCCGTACGCGACGGCGTGAAGCTGCACACCGTGGTCTTCGCGCCGCGCAATCCACACGACCCCTTGCCGATCCTGCTGGAGCGCACGCCCTACGGCGCCATGGCCGATGAGCGAGCCCTGCGCACGCGCTATGGGCACCTGATCGCTGACGGATACATCTTCGCGTTCCAGGATATCCGCGGACGATTCCAATCCGAGGGACAGTTCGTGATGCAGCGCCAGGTGCGCGACAGGCGCGATCCCAAAGCCATCGACGAAAGCACCGATACCTACGATACGATTCAATGGCTGCTCGATAATGTGAAGGGTCACAATGGCCGTGCGGGAATGCTGGGAATTTCTTACGGCGGCTGGCTCACAACCATGGCCCTGCTCGATCCGCATCCCGCGCTGAAAGCGGCATCCGAGCAGGCTTCGCCCGCCGACATGTTCCTGGGCGACGACTTCCACCATAACGGCGCTTTCCGGCTTAGCTATGGATTCGAGTACGCCGCGCTGCTCGAAACAGCCAAGGAGACCAACACCTACTTCGCGTTCGATCGCGCGGACACCTATCAGTGGTACCTCACACTGGGCGCGCTGTCTAATGCCGACGAGAAGTACTTTCACGGCAAGATGCCTACCTGGAACGATTTCGTGGCGCACCCGAATTATGACCAGTTCTGGCGGCAACAGGCCTTCGCCGCACAAATCGGCACGCCCAAGGTACCGAACCTGAACGTGGCCGGCTGGTGGGACCAGGAAGATTTTTACGGTCCGGTGAAGATCTACGAGCTGTTCGAGAAGAACGATCCGGATCATCTGAACTACCTGGTGGCGGGCCCTTGGAATCACGGCGGCTGGGCGCACCGCGACGGCAGCAAACTCGGCGAGATCTCTTTCGACGGCAACACCAGCAAGTATTTTCGCAATGACATCGAGGCGCCCTGGTTCGCATATTGGCTGAAGGACAAGGGCGCGCGCGATTTTCCCGAAGCGATGGTTTTTCAAACCGGCTCCAATCGATGGGAGAAGTACGACACATGGCCGCCGCGCACCTCGCGGAGCCACAATTTGTACCTACGCGAAAACGGCGCGCTATCTTTCGATCCGCCGCCCACGGATGGCAGCGAGGCCTTCGACAGTTACATCTCCGATCCGGCGCATCCAGTCCCTTACCGCCATCGCCCGATCAGTCCGACCTACCCTGGCGGCGGCTGGCCGGCGTGGCTGGTGGAAGATCAGCGGTTCGTGGACAATCGCCCCGACGTGTTGAGTTGGGAGAGCGAGCCGCTGCGCGAGGACCTCAAGATCGCCGGCGATATTGTGGCCGAGTTGTACGCTGCAACCACGGGAACGGATAGCGACTGGGTGGCGAAGCTGATCGATGTTTATCCGGAATACAATCCGGACGACCGGGCGCTCGATGGATATGAACTCATGATCGCCGACGAGATTCTGCGCGGGCGTTTTCGCGAGAGCTTCGAAAATCCCAAAGCTATCGTGCCCAATCAGGTGACACCTTACCGCATCGATCTGCATACCAATGACCATGCATTTCTGAAGGGGCATCGCATTATGGTGCAGGTGCAGAGCACGTGGTTCCCGCTGTACGACCGCAATCCGCAAAGCTTCGTCGAGAATATCTTCAAAGCGCACGCTGCGGATTATCAAGTGGCCACGCAGAAGGTCTTTCGATCGCGGACCTACCCGTCGCACGTGGTCCTGCCGGTAGCGCCCTAATGCCGCGGGTGCGCCTGGTTCACTGGAAGGCGGGCGAAGCTGGCGCGTTGCGGGCGGCCCTGCGCGCGGCCGGTCACACGGTGGAGTACGACGAAAAGCTGGACTCGAATGCGTTCCGCGGGATTCGGGCATCCCCGCCGGATGCTTTCGTGATCGATCTTTCGAGGCTGCCCTCGCATGGACGCGAGGTAGCCACGTTCGTTCGCGGCCAGAAGGCCACGCGCCACATCCCCATCATTTTCGTGGACGGCGCGCCGGAGAAGGTGGAAGCAGTGCGCGGAGTGCTGCCGGATGCGGTTTACACGACGCTTGCGGGTGTGCGGACGGCCCTGCGGGCGGCGCTAGCGAACCGGTCCGCGAGCCCGGTAGTCCCGGAGCAGATGATGGCGCGCTACACCTCGCGCAGCGCGGCGCAGAAGCTCGGCATTCGCGCAGGCCTGACGGCGGCGCTGATCGGCCCGCCGCGAAATTTCGCGCGCGTCATCGGGGAACTGCCGGCGGGTGCAGCAGTCGAAGAGGTGCCGGGGGATGCGCCGGCGGATGCCTGTCACGTAACGCTCTGGTTCGTCCAGGATGCGGCTGACTGCCAGGCCGCGTTGCCGCGCATGCGAGAGCTAGCCCGGCAGACGAAGCTTTGGATCCTCTGGCGCAAAGGCTCCAGCGTCACGCAACCGTTCTTGCGCCAGTCTGCCGCGGCGGTGGGTTTGGTGGATTACAAGATCTGCGCCGTCGATGCGACGTGGAGCGCGATGCTTTTCGCCCGTAAGAAGACCCAGAGCTCAGGTTAAACCAGGAATGAATCCGCAGCCCGGGCCATTCACAGCCCGAAGCAAAGAATATTGGGACCCGCCGCCACCGCCACATACTGCGCTCCGCCCACGCTGAACGTCATCGGCGACGCCTTCATGTGTACATTGGTCGGAAAGTGCCACAGCGTGGCGCCGGTGCGCGCGTTGACCGCATCGAAGCCTCCGTTGGGCTTGCCATAAAAAACCAAACCACCCGCGGTGGCCAAGACGCCTGACCACGACTTGGCCTTGGCCGCCCCAGGCTGCGCAATTTCCCAAACAATTTCCCCGGTTTCGATGTTCACCGCGCGCAAGTAACGCTGGCCGGTCTGGTCCGGATAACCCATCCGCTCACCCACGCATTCTTCGAGCGCCAGAAAGTAGTACAGGCGCGTCTCGGGACTCCAGGCCGTCGCGCTCCAATTCGCGGCATCGTCCGGACATCCCGCCGGATCCTTCACGCGCGGCCGTCCGTCCGTCCCGATCTCCGATGCCCAATCCACGCGCCGCAAAAATGGTTTCGCCAGCAGTAACTCGCCGGTTACCCGGTCGAGCACGTAGAAGAATCCGTTCCGGTCCGCATGCAACAGTAACTGGCGCGGCTTACCCAGATACGATGTACTTACTAAGACGGGCGGCTCGGTGGCATCGCGGTCTTTAATATCGTGCGGCGTGAATTGATAATGCCACTTCAGCTCGCCGTTAGCGGGATTCAGCGCCAGGATAGAGTCTGTGTAGAGATTGTCGCCGCCGCGGTGCTCATCTTCGGAATCGGGAAATGGATTTCCCGTCGGCCAATATAGCGTGTCCGTCTCCGAATCATACGAGCCAGTCAGCCAGGTAGAGCCGCCTCCCAACAGAGGCTCGCTGCCTTGCCAGGTTTCCGATCCCGGTTCGCCGCGCCGCGGAACGGTCCAACGACGCCACACCAGCTCACCCGTTTCCGCTTTGTAGCAGGCTACGAATCCGCGAATGCCTTCGTCCGCGCCGGAGACGCCCGCAATCACGGTGTCTTTCACCACCAGCGGCGCCAGCGTGCCTCCATAATGTTGCGGCTTCTCGGGCATGGGCGTTTCCCACACGAGGTCGCCCGTCGCCCGATCGAGCGCCAGCAGATGGGCATTGTCGGTGACGAAGAAAACCTTGCCGTTGTGGATGGCTACGCCGCGATTCGTTCCCAACGCGGCATCCCCATCCAGGCCCCGCGTCTGCGGGCGTGCGTATTTCCAGATCTGCGCGCCGGTCAGCGCATCAAGCGCATACACCTGGTTGGGGCCGGTAACATACATCACGCCGCCGGCCTCCAAGGGCGTCACTTCCAGGCCGAAATGTGGGATCGGGAACAGCCATTTCAGATGCAGCCCGCCGACATTCGAAGTGTCGATCTGCTTCAGCTCGCTGTACCGGTTCGCGCTGAGATTGCCGTTGTAAGTAAGCCAGTCGCCGGGTTGCGGATCGCGCCAGGTCACCCGCTGGGTGGTGGGCGTGGCGGATTGACGGAGGTCCCGGTTGATGTCGCGGACATAGCGCGCCACGGCATCGAGTTCGGCGGCGCGCAGATCGAATGGCGGCATGCCTGAATCCGGAAAGCCGCGTTGAATCACTGCCTGGATCTCGGCTGCGGACAAGCCGGCCAGGCGCGGATTGGCGGCAAGTCCGGGCCCCTTGGCCGTGCCGCGCGCTGCCGAGCCGTGACAACCCGCGCAATGGCGCGTGAAGACGTCAGGGGTGGCTGCGGCGGCGGGAAGTGCCAGCAGACACGCGATGGCCGGCGCACTAATCACTGGTTGCGGCACGCGCATAGAAGCCCGCCAGATCCGATTTCAGTTGCTTCAACGCGTCCACATTCAAATAGATCATGTGACCCGAATGGTAGTAGGCAAATTCGATATTGCCACGCAGCTTCGGGTCCAGTTCCATGTGCGCCAGATCGTATTCGGTGATGAAGAAGGGCGTCGCCAGGTCAAACAGTCCATTGGCGGAAAAGACCTTCAGGCGCGGATTCTTGCGCATGGCATCCGCCAGGTCACCCGCCACGTAGGCATCCCGCAGCGGCGGCGGCGCCGGACCCGGCCCGCCCGCTCCCGGCCCGCCCGCTCCCGGCACATGGTGCGTATGATCCCACTCCTCATTGATCTTCAATCCGCGCGGGAAATAAGTCTCTTTCGTACTGTATTTCAACTCACGATCCAGATAATCGTGGAATGCGGATACGAACGCTCCGGTGATGCCGGTGCTCGAAGGATCGTAACCGGGGGTCTCGCCGGCGGCATCTGCATCGCTGCCCTCGAATCGCGCGTCATAGCGGCCCAGAATCATGCGCTGGTCGCGCAATAGCTCCTTGCGGAAACGGCTCGGATTCACGCGCAGGTTGGCTTCCTTGATGTACTGCACGCTCAATCCGGTGTAGCCTGCCAGCTTCACGGCCATAGCGTCCACCTGCGCTTGCGGCAGGTTCTGTCCCTGGGCCAAGGCTTCGGCGTAAGGCCCGCGCGCGAACGTACGCACTTCATCCAGGAACGCCTTCTCATCCCGCCCCTTGTGCGCGATCTTTTCGTAGTGCCAGGCGATGGCCGCATAAGACGGCAGGTTTCCGATGAAGAGCGCGTCGCTGCCCGGCGCGAGCGTGAAATAATTGAGAATCGTTGACATCAAAATCACGCCGTTGCACGTCATACCGGCGCCTTCGAGCGCGTCTACCAGCGCGGCCGAACGCGTGGTGCCGTACGATTCGCCGAACAGGAACTTCGGCGAATTCCAGCGGTGGTTCACCTCCACGTAGCGCTGGATGAATTTGGAGAACGCCTGGACGTCCTGATCGGTGCCGGCGAAATTCTTGATAGTGGCTTTGCCCACCGGCCGCGAATAGCCGGTGCCCACCGCGTCCACAAACACGAGATCGGTTTTGTCCAGTAAGGAATACTGGTTGGGCGCGACCTGGTATGGCGCTGCGCCCGTAGCTTCCGGGCTGGATGTGGCCACGCGCACAGGACCGATGGAGCCCATGTGCAGCCAGAGACTCGCCGATCCGGGTCCGCCGTTGTAAAGGAATGTGACCGGCCTGGTGCGCGGATCGCTCACGCCGCTCAGCGTATAGCCCACATAGAAAACGATGCCGTACGGTTTTTCGTCCTCGCCATCGATGAGCAGCGTGCCGGCGGTGGCTTTGTAATGCAGCGTTTTGCCGTCGAGGGCCAGTTCGTGATCGGTGACGGACGAAGTCTCGGCGGGAATGGCCGGCGGCTTCTCTTCGCCTGTTGGGGCCACGGGGGGCGTTTGCGCCAGCAACGCCAGGGCGCCTGCCGCAAAGCAAACGGCATAGGACAGTCGGGACATGGGTTCTCCTTTCGGCGTATTCTCTCACGAATCGATAGCCGGGCGGACGGCGCCACGCCGGTCCAGGCGGGTCTGGAAACCCGCCGCAGACCTGCCTTAGACAGGAGGCCTGCCCCACGGCATGCGCATGTTACAATTTGGATGCAAACCTCTTCTTTCGAAGGAAGCCCGCATGGCTCTTGACAACGATGTCACTCGCCGCGATTTTGTAAAGGCCGCCACCGCAGTTTCGGCAGTCGCCGCTGCTCTTCCTGCCGTCCAAGGCGCGCCGTTCATTCAGAAGGTGCACGCCGCCAACGACCAGGTTCAATACGGCTTCATCGGGACGGGAAGCCGCGGCACGTACCTGCTGAAGCACCTCCACGAAACCGACGCAGGCCGCTGCGTGGCAGTGTGCGACAACTGGGACGTCAACTTGAAGAAGGGCGTGGAAACCGCGGGCAACAATCCGGCGGCCTTCAAGGACTACCGCGAGCTGCTGGCGCGCAAGGATATCGACGCGGTGCTGATCGCCGTGCCGCTCTACGAACACTTCCCGATCACCAAAGACAGCCTGCAGGCCGGCAAGCATGTCTTCTGCGAGAAGAGCCTGGTGCACAAGCCGGAAGAAGTGCACGCGTTGCGCGCGCTGGTGGCCGAGCATCCCAAGCAGGTGCTGCAAGTGGGCTTGCAGCGCCGTTACAGCCAGTTCTACCAGACCTGCAAGCAGATGATCGACCAGGGCGTGCTGGGCAATGTCACGCACATCCGCGGACAATGGCATCGCAATTCGAGCCAGCGCCGCCCGGTGCCCGATCCATCGCTCGAGCGCAAAATCAACTGGCGCATGTATCGGGAGTACGCCGGCGGGAACACCGCAGAGCTGGCCTCGCACCAGATCGACGTGGCCGATTGGATGTTCGGCGCCACGCCGGAATACGTCATCGGTGTGGGCGGTATCGATACGTTCAAGGACGGCCGCGATGTGTACGACAACATCCAGTTGATCTATGTCTATCCGAGCGGGCGCAAGCTGCTTTACAGTTCCATCAGCACCAGTTCGCACCTGGATCTGCTGCAGGCGCAGCGCCAGGAATTCGGCGAAGTGATTATGGGCACCGCCGGCGCGATCGAGATCACTATCGGCGACGACAACCACCCGGCTACGGCGCTCTGGTATCGGGAACCCAAACCGGTATCCGCGCCGGATGTGAAGAAGGCTACCGACAAGAAGGATACCTTCCAGGCCGGCGCGACCATGACCACGGCGGCGGCTTCGCGCGGTATCCCGCTGCTGCTGCCGAAGGATTCGCAGGGGGCCAGCGATTCGTTCCTCACGCGCGAATCCAAATTCGCACGGCGCTGGTTGTACAGCAAGGGCATCATGGCGCCGGAAGAGGACCGCAATCCGGTGACCGTGGAACTGGAGGAGTTCTTCCTCTGCTGCAAAGACTCGGTCAACCGCAAGCCGAAATCCAATTTGGAGATCGGGCTGAATGACTCGACGGCGGTGATCCTTTCGAACCTGGCGATGGATGAGCATCGCCGCGTGGATTTCACCGAAATTCAAAAACTGGGCGTCTAGGTTAGCGAGCCAGCACGGCGAACTGAAAGTTCGCCGCGGCACGCTGAAGCGTGCGCCACAGCCTCACCTATTGCCTTCCCATAGAACCTATGCTATGATCCCTATTGTCTGCCAATAGGAGTGCCATGAGCGATAAAACCGATGTCTGGCAAGGAACCCTGGCCCTGATGGTATTGAAGACCCTGGAAACCATGGGGGCGCAGCACGGGTACGGCATCGCCCGCCGCATCGAACAAATCAGCGGCGACCGCCTCTCCCTCAACTACGGAACGCTCTACCCCGCGCTGCTGAAACTGGAGCAGGAAGGCGCGATTGTGTCCGAGTGGGGTGTCTCGGAGAATAACCGCAAGGCCAAGTTCTACCGGTTGACGCGCCAGGGCCGCAAACAATTGGAGAAAGAAGCGCGCAACTGGAACGAGGCCACCGCCATCCTCGCCCGCTTCCTTTCGCCTTCCGGAGGCGCGGCATGAAGTGGCTGCGCGCGTGGCTGATCCGCGTCGCGGGCTTATGGCCGGGCAACCGCCGCGAGCGCGAGTTGGAGGATGAAATGGAATCTCATCTCGCGATGCACATCGCGGACAACCTCCGCGCCGGCATGCCTCCGGATCGGGCGCGCCGCGAAGCCATCCTAAAGTCCGGCGGCCTCGAACCCGCCAAGGAAGCCTACCGCGACCGCCGCACCGTTCCGGTTTTGGAAAATCTGCTGCGCGATACGCGCTACGCGGGGCGGCAACTGCGCCAGAATCCGGGCTTCACCGCGACGGCCGTGCTGGTGCTGGCGCTGGGCCTGTGCGCCAGCGTAGCCATCTTCGCATTCGTGGATGCCGCGCTGATTAAGCCCCTGCCGTATCGCGATCCTGCCCGCTTGGTAAGCGTGTTCGAAACCAATTCGGTGAATCTCCACGCCAATCTTTCCTATCCCGACTATCTTGATTGGAAGGAGCGCAACCGCGCCTTTCGTTCGCTCGAAGCGTACGCCCACGGCGGCGACGGCTTGGCACTCGCGACCCCCAGCGGCAGCCAGCGCGCGGAGGGTGCGCGTGTGAGCGCCGGCTTCTTCCGGACGTTGGGCGTCACTCCTCTGCTGGGCCGCGATTTCTACGCGGGCGAAGATCTGCCCGCCGCACCGCGCGCTGTCCTGCTCAGCTACGCCGCCTGGCGAGCGCGATACGGCGGCAATCCCGGCGTACTGGGCCAGACGGTCACGCTCGATGGGGATCCGCACGTCGTCATCGGGGTGTTGCCGCCGGATTTTCATTTTGCGCCCGCCGAGCCCGCGGAGTTCTGGACCGCGCTGCACCCTACTTCCGGTTGCGATCTGCGCAGGACCTGTCACTACCTGTTCGGCCTGGCAAGACTCAAAGACGGCGTCTCCCTTCCGGCCGCATTGGCCGACGTGCGGCGCATAGCGGACCAACTGGCGAAGCAATATCCGGATATCGATTGGGGCCGCGGCGCCGCGCTCATGCCGCTGAGCGAGGTGATCGCCGGTGAAATCCGTCCCATCCTGCTGGTGCTGCTGGGCGGGGCAGCCTTGCTGCTGCTCATCGCCGGTGTCAATGTGGCGGGCCTGCTGTTGGTGCGATCCGGGAACCGCACGCGCGAGATGGCGGTCCGCACCGCGTTGGGTGCGGGGCGTGCGCGGCTGGTCAGCCAGTTCGTCACCGAGGGGCTGGTTCTGGCTGGGATGGGAAGCGCGCTGGGCGTGGCGTTGGCCTGGGGCGCTATCAAATTACTCCTCAGTCTCATGCCCGCGGAAATGCTGGCGGGTATGCCGTTCCTCCATGGCGTCGGCCTGAACTTCCGGGTGCTGCTCTTTGCGGGCGCCGTCTCCATCGCCGCGGCGGCATTGTTTGCCATCACTCCCGTCATCCACGCATCACTTTGGGACATCCGCGCCGGCCTCGCCGAAAGCAGTCGCGGTTCGGCGGGAAGCACGTGGCGCCGCCTGGGATCGAAACTCGTCGTAGTGGAGATCGCCATGGCCATGGTGCTCCTGATCAGCGCGGGCTTGCTGGGCAAGAGTCTTTACCGCCTGCTGCAGGTGAACATCGGGTTCGCGCGAGATCGCCTGGTTACGCTAATGGTCGACGCGCCCAACTCCGCTTATTCGAAAAGCGATCAGGTTATTGCGCTGGAGCGCCAGGTTATCAGCCGGATCTCGAACCTTCCCGGCGTGAAATCCGCCGGCATCACCAGCCAGATCCCGCTCACGGACTGGGGCAATACCATCCGGTTCCATGTGTCCGGAAAGCCGTGGCACGGCGAAAATAACGACACGCCGGAGCGCGCCGTGAATCCCGCCTATTTCGCCACGCTGGGGGCGAGGCTGCTCCGTGGCCGCTACTTCAACGAAGCCGTGGACGCGTCCATGCCGCTGGTGGCGATCGTCAACCAGGCCCTGGTCAAACGGTATTTCCCGGGGGAGAATCCCATCGGCCAGAAGCTCGTTTACCCCTCGGACAACGCCCCAAAACTGGAGATCGTGGGCGTAGTGGACGACATCAAAGAGGGCCAGCTCGATACCGCCGACCGGCCGGTCATTTATGTCCCCTTCAACCAGGAGCCGGGCGATAATTTCGTTCTGGTGGTGCGTACGGAGCAGGCCGAGGCGCCGCTGCTTCCCACGCTGGCCGCCGCCATCCATCAGATCGATTCCGGCATAGTGGTTTCCGGCGGGGCGACCATGCGGGACAGAGTCGACAATTCGCAGTCGGCCTACATGCACCGGTCGGCAGCTTGCCTGGTGGGTGCTTTCGCCGCCACCGCATTGTTGCTCAGCGCCATCGGACTCTACGGCGTGGTTGCCTATTCGGTCAGCCGGCGGACGCGCGAGATCGGCGTGCGCATGGCCCTCGGCGCGCAAACGGGCGCGGTGTACCGGCTCATACTCAGTGAGGCCGGTTGGTTAATCGCTATCGGCATAACGGCCGGCGTGATCTGCGCGATGGCGTCGGCGACTTTATGGCAGCGCTTACTTTTTGACGTGCGCCCGTCAGATCCAGGCACGCTGGCGGGGGTGGCGCTGGTGCTTGGAATAGCGGCGTTTCTGGCCAGCTACATCCCGGCGCGCCGCGCGGCGTCTGTCAATCCCGTGGAGGCTTTGCGTGCCGAGTAACACTTTAGGAGGCAGCATGAAACAGATCCGGGCCTGGTTTGTCCGG
The DNA here is from genome assembly GCA_963756605.1 of Bryobacterales bacterium. Lineage (GTDB taxonomy): Bacteria > Acidobacteriota > Terriglobia > Bryobacterales > Bryobacteraceae > Bog-159. Next base: position 259,858 of record CAVWOT010000004.1, read on the forward strand.
CTGGCCGGATTATGGCCGGCCGCCCGCCGCGAACGCGAGTTAGCGGATGAAATCGAGTCTCATCTCGAGTTGCAAACCGCCGCCAACCTGCGTGCCGGCATGCCCGCAAATCAGGCGCGCCGCGCTGCCATCCTGAAGTTGGGTGGTGTCGAACCCGCCAAGGAAGCTTACCGCGATCGCCGCAGCATTCCGGTTCTGGAAAATCTGCGCCGCGATACGCGCTACGCCCTCCGGCAATTGCGCCGAAATCCGGGCTTCACCGCGACCGCGGTGCTGGTGCTGGCGCTGGGCCTGTGCGCCAGTGTCGCCATCTTCGCGTTTGTGGATGCCACGCTGATCAAGCCTTTGCCGTATCGCGATTCGGCTCGGCTGGTTGGGCTTTTCGAGACCATCCAGTTCTGTCCGCTGTGCCCGCTGTCTTATCCCGACTACCTCGACTGGAAACGGCTCAACAAGGTCTTCACCGCTGTGGACGCATTCGAGGGCACCGGCTATACGTTGCGCGCGAACTCAGGAGCGCAGATGGTGCGCGGCGCGACGGTGACCGCTGGATTCTTTCGGACGCTGGGCGTGGCTCCGGTGCTGGGCCGCGATTTTCGCACCGGCGAAGATACTCCGGCCGCGCCTCGTACCGTCATGCTGAGTTACGCCGCGTGGCAGAAACGCTACGCCGGAAGCACCGCGGCCTTGGGACAGATGGTCACCCTCGACGGCGAAGCGAACGTCATCATCGGTGTGCTGCCCCCTGGTTTCCATTTCGCCGCGGCCGGGGAATCGGAGTTCTGGACCGCGCTACACACCAGGGTAAACTCCTGTTACTCGCAGCGCGGCTGCCATAGTCTCCACGGCGTGGCACGGCTACGGGAAGGCGTCGCGATCGAGACCGCGGACGCCAACATCAAACTGATTGCCAGGGAGTTGGAAAAGCAGTATTCGTCCAATCGCGGCCAGGGCGGGTCGGTGATCCCGCTCATCGATTTGGAGGTTGGACGCCTTCGCCCTATCCTGATCGTGCTGCTCAGCGGAGCCGGGCTTCTGCTGCTGATCGCGTGCGTGAATGTCACCAGTCTGGTGCTGGTGCGCGCTGAAAGCCGCAAGCGGGAGATGGCCGTGCGCACCGCTCTGGGCGGGTCGCGCTCCCGATTGGTTAGCCAGTTTGTAACCGAAGCGGTGGTTCTGGTGGGCGCCGCTGCCGTGCTCGGTTTGATCTCCGCCCGTTGGCTCATACAGGTCCTGCTCAGCCTGATCGGCGCCAATCAGATCGCCGCCATGCCATTTCTCATTGGCTTGGGATTGAGTCCCCGCGTACTCGCGTTTGCCGCGCTCGCCGCGCTGGCAGCGGCCGCGATCTTATCCGCCGTTCCGGCATGGCGATCCTTTCAGCCGGATTTGCGCGATAGCCTCGCCGGCGGCGGCCGCGGTTCATCCGGCCTCGCCTGGCGCCGCTTTGGTTCGCACCTCGTGGTGCTGGAACTCGCGGCCGCCGTTATCCTGCTGACTGGTGCGGGACTGCTGGGCCAAAGCTTCTATCGGCTGCTGCACGTGGATATCGGCATGCAGGCGGACCATTTGGCGACCTTGCGCGTGGCCGCCCCGGAGTCCATCCGAGACAACAATGCCAAGGTCGCGGCACTGGCGCGCGAGGTCCTGAGCCGCGTTGCGAGTCTGCCCGGCGTGGAATCGGCGGGCACCTCCAGCATGCTGCCGGTCGCCGGCGGCAATACCATGTGGATTCGCGTGGTGGGACATCCGTTCCACGGAGAGCACAATGAAGTGGGCTACCGGCAGGTCAGTTCCGGCTACTTCACCGCGCTGCGCGCGAAACTCCTGCGCGGCCGTTATTTCACCGAGGCGGATGACGCGTCGAAACTCGCGGTGGTCATTATCGATCGGGCGTTGGCGGAAAAATATTTTCCCGGCGAGGACCCGGTCGGTAAGCAGATCGCCTACTCCGGCGCGGATTCGCCGCCCATGCAGGTGGTCGGCATCGTAGAGGACATTAAGGAAGGTGCGCTGGACGAGACCACTTGGCCAACGTTGTATGTGGCGAACAACCAGGATCCGGATGACAATTTTTCCCTGGTCGTGCGGACATCCAATGCCGCGCAGGCGCTGCTCCCCACGCTGGCCGCGGCTATCCATCGTATCGATCCGGACATCGCCACTTTCGACCCCGCCACCATGAGCGAAAGAATCGATAACACACCGGCCGCCTATATGCGACGCGCGTCCGCCTGGTTGGTGGGAGGTTTCGCCGCGCTGGCTTTGTTGCTCGGCGCCGCCGGACTCTACGGCGTGATCGCTTATTCCGTGAGCCGCCGGACTCGCGAGATCGGAGTGCGCATGGCGCTGGGTGCGCAGCCGCAAGCGGTGTACCGGCTGATTCTGAAAGAGGCGGCGCGGTTGATCGCCGCCGGTATAGCCATCGGTTTAATCTGCGCCGTAGCTGCGGCGAATCTGCTGCGCGATCTGCTGTTCGGAGTGCGTCCGGCGGATCCCGCGGTAATGGCGTCAGTGGCCGCCGTGCTGGGAATCGCGGCGTTCCTCGCCAGCTATATTCCCGCACGTCGGGCCGCATCCGTCAATCCGGTAGACGCGCTGCGCGCCGAGTGAACTTGTGGGGCAGACCTCCATGTCTGTCAGGATGGGCCGTGCCAGTTCCGGTCGGGTTGCCTTTCGAGTCGAGGGAGTACCCCCCAGATGCGACCGGTTTAATATTGCGATACCAGCGCCGAAGGAGAGCTGAACTGCGCGCTGACCGGTGCAGACCCCTGTGGCGCACGCCGTCACCGGCCGGTTGGCGCGCTACGCAACTCAGGTGCGATTTCGAAAGCTTTCTCAAATTCCGCGCGCGACTCGTCTTCTTTGCTCTCCTGATGCAGCGCCAGCGCGAGATTATAGTGGGCCTCGGCGTAGCGCGGCTTCAGGCGGAGGGCCTGGCGGAACTCAGCGTCGGCCGCGGCGGCATCGCCCGACTGCAACAGCACCAGTCCCAGGTTGTTATGCGCCTCGGCGAAATCCGGATTGTGCCGCAGCAGTTCGCGGTATACATTGGCGGCGCCGGCCAGATCTTTGCGTGAGCTGAGGAGCAATGCCAGGCGGATGCGCGCGTCCGTATAATCCGGATCGAGCGCCACAGCTTCGTTCCACTCGCGCAAAGCCTCGTCGGGACGGCCGGACTCCAGCAGCGCGAGACCGAAGTTGTAGTGCGCCTCGGCCAAATCCGGATCGCACATCACCGCCTGGCGAAACTCTTCGAGCGCGCGCGCGCGATCGTTGCGCAGCCAGTAGAGCAGCCCCTCACTGGAGTGCGCCTGGGCGTAATCCGGTTTGATCTCGAGCGCCCGCTGGTAGGCCGTCAGCGCGCGATCACTCTCGCCCTGGCGTCCCAGTGTGACACCGAGATAATAGAAGCCCACCGGATTCTCGGGGCTCTCATCCACGGACTTTTGAAACAGGCCATGGGCCTTGGCGAGCTGCTGCTGCTTGAGCGCTTCGACACCTTCGAGGATCAATTGCTTCGATTCCGCCAGGCGCGTGCGAAACTCGTGCAGCGCTTTCACCTCGTCCAGTTCTTTTTGCGCCGCGGAAGTCTGGCCTTGGGCGCGCAAGGCCAAGCCGAGGTTGTAACGCGCGCTCTCGAAATCAGGCCGGATTTCGAGCGCCTTGCGGAACGCTGCCACGGCGTCCGGCAGGTCGCCCGACGTCTTCAGTTCGAGGCCCAGATCATAGCGCGCGTCGGCGTCATTCGGATCGGCTGCGACAGCCTGCTGGAAAGCGGCTAGAGCACTCCGATGATCGTCCTGCCGGCGCAGGGTTACGCCCAGACGGTCATAAGCGCGGGCAAATCGCGGATTCAGGCGCGCCGCACGGTGGAACTCCGCGGCCGCCTCCGGGAGATTGCCGAGCTGGCCTTCGGCCAGTCCCAGCTCGAAATGCAGGTCCGCCGACGGTTTTAGAGCGATGGCCCGCCGTAACTCACGGGCCGCATCAGACGGATCGTTCTGCTCCAGATCGATACGCGCCAGGAGACGTAGCGCTGGCGCGTAGGCCGGGTCCACGGCAATAGCAGCGCGGCATTCGCGGACTGCTCCGGCGGGATCGCCCTTGAGCTTCAGGGCGACTGCCTGGTTGTAGTGCGTCGCGGCCGTGGCAGCGGCCAGAAACAGCGCGAGATAACCCGCTGCCGGCATCACCAGAGAAACTTGAAGCTGACCTGTCCAATACGCGGATCTCTGGCGCTGGTCACTTCGCCGAATTGCGAGCTGCTGAAGTTGCCCACCGGGTTGTTGAAGTTGGCGTGGTTGAAAATGTTAAAGAACTCGCCGCGGAACATGATGGACATGGACTCCCGCAAGGGAATCACTTTCATAATCGCAAAATCGGTGTTGATGATCCCGGGACCGGAGAAAAACCGGCGGTTGGCATCGCCGAAGGTGCCCAGAGGTCCGGACTCGAACGAACTGGGCAGGAAGTAAGTGTTGGGAGCGCCGGTAGTGGGGTCGGCATTCCGCGCATTTTGGATGACGACGGGCGCGACGACATTGGGCACATCCGTGGCGCTGCTGCCGGTGAGCGAGTAATCTCCCGATCCCTGGCTTAGCGAAACGGGAAGGCCCGTGGAGAAGCGAGTAATGCCGGATATGTTCCAGCCGCGTGTAAGCCGCGTGGGCAAGCCCCTAAATGCCCGATCGAAGGGTACGGCCCAGTTATAGCTGGCCACGAAATTATGCCGCATATCGAAAGCGGAGAGAGCGCGGCTGAGACCAAAGTTCGAGAAGTTCACCCAATCGCCGAATCCCGAGGCGTCGTCAATGGCCTTGGAATAGGTATAAGCTACCAGGAAAGTGACATCGGAAGCCTTACGCTCGACAGTGACTTGCCCCGCGTTGTAATTCGAGTTAGAGATGTTGGCTGTGTAAGTATTGCCGGCGCCGAAGGCAGGTCCCAGGGCGGTCCTGGTTCCATAGACCTTGGTCCCGTTCGGAAGCTGGTAAGTATCTTGTTCGCCGTAAGGGCCGCAGGCCGGCGTGCCGGGAGTGGCCGTGGTACCGGTGCTCAGGTCCGTGGCGCCCTCCGCATTCAACTGCATGCAGAGCGCGGCGTTTCCGGGGTTGGCGTCATATTGCGAGATGAGCCGGTGCCCCTGCGTTCCCACGTAGGCCAGCGTCAGCACGGTGGATTTCGAAAGCTCGCGCTGAATGGAAAAATTGTAATGCTCGGCGTATGGCAGCCGGTTGTGAATGTCATACCCGGGAGAATACGAAATAGGAAGGTAGACCGAGTAATTCAGAGTCGCGTTGGCGGGGCTGCCCGGGGTGGGGAACACGAAGGGAAAGCGCTGCGTCTGGGAACTGCCGTCGGCGCGGGTCTCGAATGGCTGATCGAACATAACCGGTTGCGGGCTCACCCAATAAAGACCGTACGGGGCATCCCCCACCTCATAGAACAGATTCAGATCCTCGATAGACGTGTAGTAGATGCCAAAGGCCGCGCGAATGCTAGTCTTACCCGGGCCGCCGAAGATCTTGCCCAGCGCGCCATCGGTGAATCCCGGCGTGTACGCCAGTCCCAGGCGCGGCGCAAAGTTATCGTAACGCGTGGGTGCCAGCGTGCTGGGAATACCGGGATCCCCGGGCACTACCCATCCCAGCGGAGCCGTGGGAAATTGAGTGGATTGCTCGCCTGGATTAATAGTTTCTATCTTGCCCTGCGTATCATACCAAGGCATACTGACTTCCCAGCGTAAGCCGAGGTTAAGCGTCAAGTTAGGCCGGACCTTCCAGGTGTCCTGAATATAAGCTCCGCCGTAACGTGTGCGCGAATCGAGGAACTGCTGGCTGCACTGGTTGTAACTGACTGGCGCTCCGATCAGGAAGTCGGCGAAGTCCACGCCCGTTTCGCTGCCGTTGAAGCTAAAATCGCCATTTGGCGCGCAGACATTGCGCTCGTTGATTTGCAGATAACGAAATTCCCCGCCGAACTTCAAACTGTGGGGGCCGGCGACCTTGGAGAAACTGTCAGAGAACTGCCAGGTGTTGTCAGGTTGGCCGGTAGTCAGTGTATTCACGCCAATCGAAAAACTGTTGAAGTATATCGGTGGAACGGTTTGCGGAAAGCCGGCGGGTCCCGAAGGAATGATGCCCAGCGTACCGGGACCGGTAACAAAGCCAAGGTCCGACAAATTCGCATAGCTGCCTTCGGGCTTATTGGTGGTAGTCGCCGTGCGGAAAAAACTGACCCGGAACTCGTTCACCGCCGTCGGACCGAGTGTCTTGATGTTACTCATCACGCCCTCCTGCGCCCGCGCAGGGGTCTCCCCCGGAAAGCCTGGTACGCTGGCGGCGGGCAGAGCGTTATATACAGTGGAATCGTCGAAATGGTAGTAGAAGGACCAGTTGCCGGTCTTCACGTTATTGAAATCGACGCGCTGGGCTGCCTTATCGTCGCGGACGGTATTTCGCTGGCTGTCGTCCGAGTAAGTTCCAGTAGCTGGATCCAGATTGGGCAGCGGGATATAAGGCAGGATGCCAATGGCCGGCTTGGCGAAAGCCGATTGAGGAATTACACCATTGGGAAAAACGCAAGCGGAGTTCATGGTACATCCGGCAAAGCTGTAAGGTTCCCCGTTATTCACGCCATAGCCGAGGCGTTGCGAAAGTACTTGCGCCCAGTAGTTGCCCTGCACCGTGCCCGTGAGACTCGCCGGGTCGAAATCGCCCGCGCGTTCGGCCGCCGTGGGCAACTGCACGATTCCAGTGCTGGCGCCCTGAATCTGGCGGGTGCCCTGATAATCCGTAAACCAGAAGAGCTTGTTTTTCAGGAAGGGACCGCCGGCCGTGTAGCCAAACTGATTTTGCCGCAGTTCCGCCTTGCTCGGGTCGAAGAAATTGCGGGCGTCCATGGCATCATTGCGCAGAAACTCGAACGCATCCCCATGGAACCCGTTCGTGCCGGTCTTGGTGATGGCGTTCATGACCGCGCCGCTAAATTTCCCATATTCGGCATCGAAGCTGTTGGTGATGAGACGGAATTCCTCGACGGAGTCCAGATTCGGAATCAGACCGGCGCCCAAGTTGCGGCCCTCGCTCACGTCGCCGCCATTCACCAGGAAGGCGTTGGCTGTTTCCCGCTGGCCGTTCACCGAGAGATTCCCGGGGTTGGAAAACATGCCCGAGACTTGCCGGTCGCCGGGCACAACGCCGGAAGTCACCGGCACCACACCGGCCTGGAGACCGAGCAGGTCCAGGTAGCTGCGGCCGTTGAGAGGCAGCGAGAGCATCTTCTGAGACTCGATCACATCGCCGAGTTGGGTGCTTTCAGTCTCCACCTGGACCGCGGTCGCTTCCACCGAAACCTGGTTCTGCACAGCACCAACGTCCAGCGTGGCGTCCACGCGCAACTGGTCGTTGACCTTGACGTCGATATCAGTCGCGGTGAAGGCCTGGAACCCGGAAGCCTCGACCGACACCCGGTACGTTCCGGCGGGCAACGCCAGGATTCGATAGGTCCCGTCCGCGCCTGAGACCGCGGTTTTGCTGAAATTGGTTTCGATGTTGATGGCCACCACGCGCGCACCGACAATCACAGCGTTGGTGCGATCCCGAACGGTTCCCAGAATCGTTCCGGTCACATCGGCCCAGGCAGCGGCGGCGAGCACCGCGGCCAGAAACAACAATCGCGTAGACGTATAGCGGTAGCGTGTTCGCATGCGCTCCCCCTAATTTGCGAGATTTCAGCTAGTATACATCGGTCCACGCGGGACTTGTCAAGGCGGCGCTGAAGCGCCGCGCCGGCTAAAGGCCGCCCTTCAGCGTGCGGCTACATGCGGACGGCGTGTTGGGAAATATAGTCTTCGAGCGACGTATCAGGCCCGATGTAATGGAATTCTTCGGCGTACTCCAGGCCGTGTTTGCGTCCCACGGCGCGGTCGCGGTTCTCGAGCGCCAACTTACTAAACTCTCCGATGGCCGCATCTTCGTCCCCTGTGAATGATGGCAAACGAAGGCTGCGTTCCGAAAGGGATCGATTCAGATCTTTGATCATATGCAGCATCATGGTCCGGCACGATCGTAGACAAGCCAGCTTCCCGTCCCGGGTAGACCCGATATCCACGGCGCGATTTACTAACTGCGGACCGCGCGCGAAATAGTATTTCTCCGATACGCTGTGCGGCTCGAGACCTGCCGCAAAATGCTCGGGCATGTCCAGATGACCGCCGGACATCCAGCAGGCAGCCTCCACGGCCTGCGCCGTCACATAGTGATCGGGATTCTCTTCGTAGTGCCCCCAGGGATCATAACTGAAGACGGTATCTATCTTGAGGAGGCGAAAAAGAAATATCAGGCGGGCGCGTATCTCCGTGCGCGCCACGTCGTCCATGCGATGATTCCGATAGCTCAGATCGAACGACTGCCGCAGTCCTGAGACCTTCAATAATTCGCGGGTATCGTGCTCATTGGCCGCCACCGTTTCGCCGAGTGTGAGATTGTAGGAGTCTTTCTCGTCGTTGCTGGTGCGGATGAAATATCCCGTGTAGCCTTCCGCGAGCAGCTTCAGCACGGTTCCGCAGGCAAAAAACGGCCCGTCATCCAGGTGCGGCGTGATGAGCGCCAGCACCTTGCCTTTGTGCGGCTGTCCCATGGCGGCCCGTTCCACAAACACATCGGCAGGCGAAGCAGCGGTCTGGCCCGACGCCTCAAGCGCACCGCCCAGAGCGAAGGCGGCGGTTAAGAAATCGCGACGTTCCATGCCTATCCTCAGGCGGCGCTCAAGAGAACTTCACGCAGGCGCCGGGCGACGATCATATCCTCGCCGGGCTGCAACATCCAGACCCCTACCACGATGGTGTTGGCATCGGAAGGCAGTCCCGCACTGCCTTCGTTTGTGCCCGTCGCGGGATTCAGTTCGATGCTCGGCGTGCCGCGGCGCAATTGCTCTTTCACGTCGAGCGGCGAGATTTTCAAGCGCTGCTGATCGTAGCGAATCAGCAAATGTGGCACCTGATTGGCAACCGGCGGCACCACGGTCCTGGTTTCGAGAGTGGGAAGATCTTTCAGGTGCGACGTGATCCGGTCCGCTCGCGCTTGGAATTCCGCCTGCATGCGATCGTCGGACTGGCTCAGGAACCAATCCACGGCTGCCACCATGCCGATGATCTGCTCCTTGGCCACCTTCATGCCTCGGCCCACACAATCGTCGTATGGGTTGTTGCTCATCACGGCCGCGGCAATCAGGTCTTTCCTTCCCAATAACAGGCCGGCGTTTTGGGGGCCGCGAATTCCTTTGCCTCCGGAAAAAGTCACGAGATCGAACCCCATCTGCGTGTAATTCCACAAGTTCGAAATGGGCGGCACATCGGCCGCCGCGTCATCGAAGCAAGGAACACCATGCTTGTGCGCCACGCGGATCCAGTCTTCGCGGCTGATCTGGCCGCGCTCGGCGGCGTTGAAGAAGTGCGCCATCATCGTGCGATCATTGAATGCGGCTTCGTAATCCGGCAGGTTCTCCACCTCCACAAAGCGGATGCCGCAATTAGTTAAGGCGTGGTCATAACCGTAGCGGTGGGCCTTCTGGACGATGACTTCGTTCTTCATGCCGGCCGCACCGCCAGGCACCTCGTGCGGCGAGCATTTGTTCGCCACCATCATGCATGCAGCGGTGCCCAGCGTCAGAGCGGATGCAGCGCCGGCCGTGACCATGGCGGCTTCCGCGCGCAACTGTTTGGCGAGGTATGCGCCGGCCTTCGTTTGTAACTCGAGCAGGCGGACCGGATGTTGGGCAGCGCGCGCCACCGCTGCCTGCACGGACGGCGGCATGATGGATGCCGTGAGAACGGTGTAGGTCCCGGCCGCGTTGATGATCTTGGTGACGCCAAGTTTATCGTAGTAGTCTTCGCCTTCGGCGGTAACGCCACCCGGCGCGGGTCTGGCGTGGAGGGTCGCCATGCCGGACAGGCCGCCGGCGGCGATAAGATTGCGGGTCTGGGCGAAGAAAGCCCGGCGAGTGCGAATTTGCTTCATAGGGGTAGACTATCGCAAAAAAAGGTGGCGCACGCTTTCACCGGCCCGCTGCGCCACGCCAGGTATATAAACTTGCGAAGCGTGGGTTATTGTACAAATTGATTGAACAGGCTGGCAACCCGAAAATACGCAGTGCACTCTAACAAGTGAAATGTCAAGCAAGGGATCGCACTATGGCGGGGCGGCTTTGGCCGTTTTCTTACTTTTCTTAATTGCGGCGGCCGCCCAGGATCCCCCGCCGAATGGCTCCCAGGACGCGCCTCCCAGCGCCCCCGCCGCAGCGCCGGGGACGCCGCTGTCGCCGCAGGCGCTCGACGATCTGGTGGCACCCATCGCCCTCTATCCCGACCCCTTGCTGGGCCAACTGTTGGCGGCGTCCACTTACCCGGTGGAGATCGCCGAGGCGGAGCAGTGGGTGCGGGATCATCCCAAGTGGAAACCCTCCAAACTCATGGACGAGGTAAAGAAACAGCACTGGGATCCCAGCGTGCAGGGGCTGGTGGCTTTCCCAGATGTGCTCGCCCGTTTGAGCCAGGATATCGGCTGGACCACGCAGCTTGGCAATGCCTTCCTCGCTCAGCAAAAGGATGTTATGCAAGCAGTGCAGCGTATGCGGGCGGAAGCCGAAGCCAAGGGCAAGCTCCATTCCACGCCGCAAGAGAACGTTACGACGCAAAACCAGAATGGACAGTCGGCAATCGATATCGAGCCAGCTAACCCTGACATTTGGTACGTGCCGAATTACAATCCAGTGTACATTTGGGGACCGCCGGTTTGGGGGTTTTATCCGCCCATTTTTTACCCGGGCATTGGTCTGGGCATAGGTTGGTTCCCGGGCATCGACATTGGACTATACTTCGGCGGATGGGGCGGATGGGGCTGGGGCGGCTGGGGATGGGGGCCCGACTGGTTCGGCGGCGGCATTTTCCTCAACCATTCCTTCTTTTATCGCTACGGTTTCCATTACGGCTTCGGGGGCGATTACCTGGGCCGTTCCACGTGGGCGCATGATCCTGCGCATCGCCTCGGCGTGCCTTACGGCAATCGCGAGGTGGCTAGCCGTTTTGCGCGCAGCGGCGGCTCCCGCGAAGGCACCGGAAGCAACTTGGGTCGCGGTGAGGGCACGTCCCGCGGCGCGCCAGAGCAGCACTTCGGTAGTCGGGGTTTTGAGCAGCGCGGCTGGACGGGCAACCACAGTGTCTTCGGCGGCTATCACAACGGCGGGATGGCGCGCATACAAAGCGATCGCGGCTTCGGCAGCATCGGAGCCAGCCGCAGCTTCGGTGGATTCGGCGGCGGAGGCGGATTCCATGGCGGCGGTGGAGGGAGGCGTTAGTAAAATGAATATCAAGCTTTGCACGATTTGTGCCGCGCTGGCGATTTCATCCGCTGCGCCTGCGCTAGGGCAAGAGCATTTCGATTCCGCGGAGGCTGCTGCGCAAGCCGTCATCGGTGCGGCCGAAACCCACGATTCCGCGCGTTTATTCGCAATTTTCGGCCCGAACGCGAAAGATACCCTTACCTGCGGCGACGCCGCGCAGGATTCTGCCGAGCAGACCGAATTCGCCAAGCTCGCGCGGGAGAAGCACCGCCTCGAAGTCTCCCCGCTGAACCCGAACCGCGCGATCCTGGCGATCGGGGACGAGGACTGGCCCTTTCCGGTGCCCATCGTCCGCAGCAACGGGAAATGGAGTTTCGACGCTTCTGTAACTAAGGCCGAGATGCACGCGCGACGTATCGGCACCCACGAACTCGATGCCATCGAAATCTGTAAAGGCTACGTGGCGGCGCAGCAGAAGTACGCTTCCGAAGATCGGGACAAGGATGGCATGCTCAAATATGCCCTTCATGTGATGAGCGCTCCAGGCAAGCACGATGGGCTGTATTGGCAAGACGCCAACACCCCGCTGGTCCCGGAGAAATTCGCCTTAGCGGCGTGGGACGGCACACAAGCCGGCCGGGCCAAAGCCTACCACGGATATTATTTCCGGGTTCTCGTTGGCCAGGGTCCTCACGCGCCGGGTGGAGCGCATAATTACATTGTCAATAACAAGCTGATTGGCGGGTTTGGCCTGGTAGCCTGGCCGGCTGAATACGGAGTGACCGGAATTCGCACGTTCATTGTCAATCAGAACGGGGTGGTTTACCAGAAAGACATTGCGCCCGTTCCGGGCAAGCCGGCGGCGCCTATCACTAGCTTCGATCCGGATGATTCGTGGCATCCCGTGGAGTGATGATGGCGCGGCGGCCGCTCGTGGGACTAGAAGCCAAGAGTCATACCAGACGCCTGGCGAACAGGTATTCGGCGACCGGCTGCCCGCCGATCAAGTGTTCCTGAATGATCCGTTCTAAAACTTCGGGCGTAACCGAGTGATACCAGATGCCCTCGGGATAGATTACGGCGATGGGCCCCTGTTCGCAGACGCGCAGGCAATTCGCCTTAGTTCGGTACACGCAGTTCTGGCCCGTCAGCAGGCCCAGCTCCGCCAAGCGGCGTTTCAGATATTCCCAGGATTCGAGGCCGGCTTCCTTCGGCGCGCATTTGGGCTTGGTTTGATCGCAGCACAGAAAAATGTGGCGGCGGATATTGCCGATTTCGAGGCCCTGCGCGATTTGAATCAGGCGATCGGTGTCCATACTGGGTCGCGATCCTCGATTGTAGCGCGCACCAGTTCCACCAGTTCCGCGACGACGGTCTCGGGCAGCCGGTCGTGCGTCAGGCTTTCGCAGAGAGCCGCCAGATCGATGAGGCGGGCCAGGCGCCGCCAGTGATGCGGCAAGTGGCCGCCGGCGTCCTGGAAACCAGCGGAGAAGTGCGGTTCGAGCAGCGGACGCGCGGCGCGTTCATAGCGCAGGAAGCTGCCTGCGTCGGCAAGGGGAGAACTGGAAACGGCAAATTCCCAATCGAGAACCGCCGCCACCTGCCATCGGCCGGCGGCGCGGCGCATCAGCACGTTGCGCTTATTGAAGTCGCCGTGGACGAGGCGGCATTCGGCATCGAGACGGGCGTATTCCGCGGCGCACGACCAGACCAGGGCATGGGTGTGGTCGCGCAGCTCAGCCGGCATGCGGGATCGTAGATTCGCCGAGGCGAGACACAGATCGACGAAGCGCGGGATGGGATTGACGCCGTCCAGAAGCGGCGCGCCGACGGATGGGCCGGAAGACAGCCAGCCGGGCTTCGGGAAACTGAAGCGGCCGATGCCGGCTAGAATTTCGCCGGCGGCTCGTGCGGCTTGCGCGATGTCTTGGGCATCGCCGGTGCGTTTTAATTCGCGGAAGCCGATGCCGTCGATCCAGCGCGCGAAAGTGAACGGCGGCAGGTCCTCCCAGCCGGCTGGCGCAGCGTAGATCACTTCCGGCACGGGTACCGCGCCGCACACGAGGCGCATCAGGTCGAGCTCTTTCTGGCATAGCGAAGGATCGTGCTCGTATATACGCAGCACAACCGGTTCGGGCGGCGCGTCGAGATAGAGTTTGATGTTCGTGTTACGCAAGCCGTCGCCGAGCGGCTCGGACGCGAACAGGCGAGGGCGCGGGAAAGCGATAAGGATAATCCGCTCGAGCACGGCGGCGGGCAGCGTGCCGCGAGGTGCGTCGCGCATCCAGCGGGCCTGTGCGGGAGCGCCGGGGAGCACGTTAAGTGTGCGCGCGGACCGACGCCAGTCTATCGGCGAGGACAGTTGACAGGGCCGCCTCTATTTCGGGCGTGATCAGGCCGGCCTCGTCGAGATCCTTAAGATGCGTCTGATCCTTGAGGCGGAAGCTAGTCAGCTTCATACGGATCAGATCGCCTACGGGGATCAGGCGCAGTCCGCGTAACTGCCGGCACGATCCGAGTTCCGGGGTGGGCTCCACGGCATCCGGCCGCACCTTCTCGCCGGAGAAGACCATGTGGATGGCTCTCCGCGCGGAGGGCTGATCGGGCCGCACGAGCATGTCGACTCCCGCGACGTGACGGTATTCGAGTCCGAACCGGGCGGCGGCTTCCGCGATTTTGTCCAGGTCGGCGCGCCGAACGGCGATATCGACGTCTTTGGTCAGGCGTCCGGCGTCCGGCTCACGCTCCTCGACATATAAATAAACCGCCACGCCGCCGACGATACGATACTCCAGCCCCGCGGAAGAAAACATCCGCTCCGCAAGGTCCGCCAGATCGAATAATTGCTGCACGCGTTCCTCAAAGAAAGTGTTAACCAAGAGCGCCATGGGTGACTTTCTATTATCGCAGAGAACCGCCTAATCTTCCGCCGTATCATCCGCCGTATCTGTGGGCGGCTCGATCCCGTCGAGCAGGTCGGGATCCCGCGCGAATTTCTTCAGTACCGCAACGGCGGCCGTCGACCGAAATCCCGCGCGCACCAGCCGGCGATACGCGGACGCCATCTGCTTCTGGTCCTGAAAGAGATTCTCTTTATTCGCCAGGCGGAACTTGCGCCGCACGAAATCTTCGGCCAAAGCCTCTTCACTAACATTCTCATACACCTTTTTCACTGTCTGTTGCGCGACCGCCGGCGCCACCCGCCGGCGGGAAAGATCGGCCAGCACGCGCGTTTTTCCCAGGCCTTCGTTCTCCAGGCGCGCGGCGGCAAAACTCTCGGCGAACTGCCGGTCATTGAGATAGCCGTACTCCTTCAAACGCGCCAGGGTGGGGTCCACATCGGCAATAAGTTCGGCCTTAGCGCGCAGCTTCTCGCGCAACTCCCCACTCGAGTGCGCGCGGCCGGCCAGAACGCGGAGCGCGTATCCCCACAGCGCGCCGGCGTCCAGCCGTGTACGTTTTTGCTCTTTCATACTGCTGGCTTCCCAGTGAAGTAGCTGTTTATCATGCTACTACTCTGTGCAACGCAAGGTATACTGATAAGTGTAAAAGGAAGGAGTGACATGGATAAGAGTGGATTCTCCAGTTTCCTGTTGGGTCTCGGGGTGGGTATCGGCATTGGTATGTTGTTCGCCCCCAAGTCGGGCTCGGAAACGCGCCAGCTCATCAAGGATAAGACCGGCGAGGGCACCGATTATATCAAGCAGCGAGGTACCGAGCTAAAAGACTCCGCCGGCGATTTACTGAACAAGAGCAAGGACGCACTGAACCGGCAGAAGGACACCATTGCCGATGCCATGGCCGCCGGCAAGCAGGCCTATCGCGACGCGGTGAACCAACCGCCCGCACCTCCCGCCGAGGGACCGGCCCAGTAACTCAAGACCCGCGGAGGGTTCTCGAATGTCTCTAGTTTTCCAATGGGTGATTTCCGTAGCCGCCGTGGTGGCATGTCTGGCAGTATTGGTGCAGGCGCTCATTCTGGGCGCCATGTACCGGGCTTTAATGGAAGCCCAGCATGCCGGCAAGGAGGCGCAGACCAAGTTTGGACCGCTGGTGGACCGTTTCGATGCATTTGTGACCAATGGCGCCAAGCTTTTGGAAGACGTAGGTCCCCGTGTAGTCGAAATCACCGCGGAAAGCCTACGGCTGGTGGAGACTGCGCGCCAGCACGCCGACCGCATCGGCGAACTGGTAGATGATACCAGTGGGCGGGCCAAAGCCCGGATTGCCCAGATCGATCAAACCGTGGAACACGCCGTGCAACAGGTGGAACACGCCAGCGATGCCGTGAAGAGCGTGGTCCTGCGGCCGGTGAAAGAGGTGAACGGCCTGGTCGCCGGTGTGAAGGCGGCTTTGAACACCTACGCGCAGGGGGGCAACCGTAACACTCCGGAGCATGTCACGCAGGACGAAGAGATGTTTATTTGATGGCGGGCAGGCGCCTGCCGTACGGCGGAGCGTGCTACGCAGCCTTCTGAATCTTACCCGAACGGATGCAGGATGTGCACACGCGCAGTCGCTTGGTAGCTCCGTTGATCAGTGCGCGGACCGGCTGCAAATTTAAATTCCAGCGCCGCTTGCTCACATTATGAGCATGGCTGACGCGGTGGCCAAATTGCGGGCCGCGCCCACACACATCGCAAACTCGTGCCATTGTTCGGAAATCTCCTGGAAAAACTGCGAAACTAGTATTCTACCAGCAGGAGCCGCAGTTTCGCAACCGAAGCGCAGCGGCCATCGAAACACTTGCATTTACAAGGATCGTAACGTGACAGAGTTCAATCACATCCACATCCGCGACGGGGAAGACTGGGTTTGCGGACGCAGCATGGCATTCGAAGACCGCGAGCTGATTCGCTGCGAGGCGCGCGACCCGGATGAAGATGAATCGTGCCGCCGCTGCTCGGAACAAATTCTGTCTTATTTCGGTGATGCCATGCACGTGCAATAGCCGGCCGAGCGTCCGTGGCCGGGTGATCAGGAGCGCGCCGGGATGCCTGATTATCAACTTTTCTCGATGCGCCGCTTCTGGCACAGCCTGGCAGCGGTAGTGCTGGGCAATGCCGTGTACTTCAGTCTGGACCGGTTCCTGCCACCGGCAGGCCGGCACGTGCCCCACAGAATCGATTGGGGACTGGCTATCGATTTTTGGTGGTGCCTGGTGTTTTACGGATTATTGGCGCGGCTGAAATGGTTCCAGCGGCGTTGATGGGCGTGCGCTACTTGTGCCGGGGCGCCTGCACCGGATCGAGGCGTAGTGCGTGCCGGGCTGGCCCGCAGGCGACCGCCAGAGCTACACCGGCGATCGCGCGAACTGGCCTGATACACGATGCCGGCGAGCACGTGCGCGCCGGCCATCCCCGGTGCCAGTCCGGCGGCTTCGCCGGCCGCGGCCAGCACGCTGGTGCGGGCAAAAATCAGCCGCAGCACCTGCGCTGGGAGCGCTCCGATAGTTACGCGGATGCCGACCTCGCGCACGCGCAGCGAGACCGTGTACGCCGCCAGGCCGCAGATTCCGGTGATAGAGCGCATCAGCGCCGGCACGCCGAACGCGCATAAGCGGGCGCTCGTCAGATGGCACGCGTGAGCAACTCCTCCAACTGATCGCGCGTCAACACGACGGGATTCGCTTTCATGCTGCTGGCGCGGCTCGCCAGTTCGGCTAACTCCGGCACATCCGATTGACTGACTCCGTAAGCGCGCAACCGTGGCACTTCCAGATCGCGGCACAAGCGGTCCACCCAGCCAACTCCATCTTCGGGCGCGGCGTCCGGGCGTCCTGTGAGGATGCGTGCGGCTTCTGTGTAGCGTAGCAGGGCCGGCGTTTCCGAAAGCGCCGCCCGCAACGCCGCGATATTCACCCGCATGGCAAGCGGCAGCAGCGCGGCGCACAGCGCACCGTGCGGCGCATCGAACCTCCCGCCCAACGGCGCCGCGAAGCCGTGCACCGCTCCCAGGCCGGCGTTGGCCAATGCCATTCCGCCCAACAGGCTGGCGAAGGCCATGTCCGTGCGGGCGGCGAGATCGTGTCCGTAATGCCAGGCGCGCTCGAGTGAGGACGCGGCCAGCCGCATGCCCTCCCTGCAGTACAGATCAGTCATGGCATTGGCGCGGCACGAGACATACGGTTCGATCAATTGGGTGAGAGCGTCGAGTCCCGTGGCGGCGGTGCACGCGGGCGGAAGATCCAGCGTGAGTTCCGGGTCCACTATCGCCAGCCGCGGCAGCATATGGGGACTGCGCAGGCTGGCCTTTACGCGATGTTCGGGCGAGGCCAGCACGGCGTTGCGGGTGACCTCCGAGCCGGTGCCCGCGGTAGTCGGGATGGCGATTAAGGGCGCCGACGGCGCGGTCAGCGGCTGGCCCTTCCCGATGACCTCCAGGTAATTCAGCGGGTCACCGCCATTGGCGAGCAGCGCCGCGATGGCTTTACCCGCGTCGATGGCGCTGCCGCCGCCTATGGCAATCACCAGATCGCATGCGGCGTCACGCGCGCGTCGTACGCCCTCCCGGACCACCGCCACCGTGGGTTCGCCGTGGACCGCAAACGGCTCGGCCGCGATGCCGAGGCGCTCGAATTCTAAGGAACCGCGCATGACGAGCAACGGCCGCCGGCCCATTTCCGCAGCCGCGGCGGCGACGTCGCGCACGGTGCCCGGGCCGAAGATGATGCGCGTTGCCGTCGCGAATTCGAAGCGCATCCGCTTCTACCAGCCCTCGTCGGCCGGAAAGATATTGACGTACTCGACGCGGTTGCGCGGTTGGGCCATCATATCGGCGACCGCGTCGCGCCAAGTCAGATAATGCGCCGTCTCCCTGTGTGTGGCGGGAGCCGCGGGCGTGCGATAAACTTCGACCAGGACGAAACGCGCCGGGTCGTCGGCCTGCTGCACCAGGTCGAAGCGCGCAATGCCCGGCTCCCTGACACTCTCGCGCGCGTTGGCAATGGTGGCCTGCCGGAAGGCTTCCACGGAATCTGGTTTTATATGGATGTGAATAATGACGATCAGCATGCAGCCATCGTATAACGGCGCAAGCGCGGAAGCTTACCCTATGCGCTCGCGGACGTTGAACTCCAGCTTCCACCGCCGCCCGTCGCGTGCCACGCACCACAACTGCAGCATGCCCGTCTCGGTGACTACGGTCTCGAACGAAACCGGCACTATATCCGCGGCATTCTGCTCGGCGGGCAGATTGACCTCCATGGGCGCCAGTTCTTCCAGATCGTCACCGAAGTCCTCAATCAAATCGCCGGGCAGATCGTTCTTGCGGACCGCGGAGGTAAAGAAGCGAAACTCGGCAGGCTCGCCGACTACCAGTCCGAATTCGCGGTTGGGAATGCGCAGATCGGTACCTTCCTCCATGCCGAAGGGAACCACCGTCAGCGCCTTAAACGGCGCCGCAAAGCCGGGCACCGACGGCATCGCGCTTTCGATGGCTACATAGTACGTACGCGGGACACCGCCGCGGATACGGACGCCACGTCCCCGGCGCGCGAGCCCGTAATAAGCCGCGCCGCGCGAAACAGCGTGCATCAGGTCTTCGCCGCTGAGCGATTTCACGGGCGGCAGAGCCTCTTCGGCAAGCCAGGAATCGAGCACGCTCAGGATGCGTTCGCGGATCAAGCCGGCATTCAACACGCCGCCGTTCAAAAGGATATGGGTGGGGCAAGCCAAGCCGCTGGGGCCGCGCCGCACGCCGCCCTGCTCGGTAGCGGATGCCTGCTGGCGCAGGAAGCGGGCCAGGTGACGAGTGATGGCCGCGTCGGCCGCATAGGGCAGGCCGATCTCCTGCAATCCGGCGCGTCGCTGGCGGGCGGGCATATCCTGGCTCGAGACAGCGGGCAGGAAACCATCGCTCAGCAGGCGTTCGAGATCGGCGCGCTGCAGCTTCGCCTTGATCGATCCGCCTACCACGCCGGTCCCTTTGCCGAGTATCGTGACCGGCGCTTCATCCTTCTTGTTGCCGGGTTCCAGCAGTTTTTCCTTGGCGATCCGGCAGTTGTTCCACAGCGCCTGGAGCTGGAAGTTATCGATCTTGGTGCCCTGCTGCGCCAGCTGATCCGCGACCAGTCGCGCCAGTGCCAGATCGATGTTGTCGCCTCCCAGCAGAATGTGTTCTCCTACCGCCACGCGTTCGAGCGCCAGTTCGCCCGCCTGCTCCGTGACGGCGATCAAGGTGAAATCGGTGGTGCCGCCGCCGATATCCACCACCAGGATCAGGTCGCCCACGGTGACCCGTTCCCGCCAGTCGGGATGGCGCTCGATCCACGCGTAAAATGCGGCCTGCGGCTCTTCGAGCAGCGTAATATTCTGATAGCCGGCCTGCTCGGCGGCCTTCAAAGTCAAGTCACGCGCTACGGCATCGAAAGAGGCCGGCACCGTCACCAGCACGTGTTGCTGGGTGAACGGCGCGTCCGGCATCTTGCTGTCCCAGGCGTGGCGCAGATGGTCCAGATAGCGGCGGCTGGCCTCTACGGGCGAGAACTTGGACACACCCTCCGGCGCGCGATACGGCAGGATGGGAGCGGTACGATCCACCCCGCCGTGCGAAAGCCACGACTTGGCCGATGAGATGAGCCGGCCGGCGTTCTCGGCGCCGCGTTTCTGCGCCAGGCGGCCCACCACAGTTTCGGGCTTCGGATCCCAGGGGAGAGCGGTGGCGCCCGCCGGAAAATCCGTTGCACCGGGAATATAGAGGAACGAAGGCAGCAGGCTTTCGTCGCGTATCTCCGATGGGTTCACCAGTTGGGGGATAGTCAGTAATTCGACGTTGGCCGGGGCGAAGGGGTCGGCATCCGGCCGGTTCTCAACGTAGGAGAGCGCGGAGTTAGTGGTGCCGAGGTCAATGCCGATAACGTAGCGTGGTTCCATGCGTGGATGTTCAGAAGTCCTATTCGATCTCGATCTCGGCAGGCGCGATGATGGCGGCGTCCTGCTTGGGATTGAGAGCAGGAAGATCCACTTTGGTGGCGCGCCAGCCTTTGTGGCGCAGCGTTCCGCCCTCGGGCCTGGTGGCCGGCACGTTGCCGATGAACTTCACCGCGGCTGGGTCGGCCGAAGCGGGACGAGTGTAGGCGCCCTCCACGCCGTCGATCACCGGTTGGAGGCTGAGATAGCGGGAGAGGGAATCACGCGCCTGGTCGTGCAGGCTGCGCACGGCGGCGCCGATCTGGTCGTCCTCGAAGGAAGCAATGTCTTCCATGAGGAAGTCGAGCAGACGCGAATCGCGCTGCAGGATGGCGAGGAGTTGCAAGGCGTGCGCGGGGTTGGGCGGCTCGGGCTTAGCTGGGGGTGCGGCTTTCGGGACGGGAGCCGCGGGCTTGATCTCCTTAGGCAAGGGGCGGCCGAACAGGATCGCAAAAAACGCACGAAAAGCTAACAGAATACGGCTCAAGTATTGTGCTCCAAGTACTTAGGATAGCAAGGCCACGCGCAGCTTTTCGAGTTGACGGCGGGCGATCTCGGCCCAATTGCCGGTATTATCGATTTTCAAATAGGCTTTCCAATGGTGCACGGCCCGCAGTACGTCGCGGCGGCGTTCGCACAGCAGCGCGAGGTTGAAGTGCGCGTCGCCATACCGCGGGTTGATACGCAGGGCAGCCTCATAACAGCGCTCGGCTTCAGTGAAGTCGCCGCGCTCATCATAAAGATTGCCCAGATTGAAATGTGCCAGCGGGTAGTTCGGATCAGCCCGTAGAGCGCGATTATAGTAGTCCTCGGCTTCCTTCAACTCGCGCAGCCGGTAGCGAATCGTGCCCAGGTTGACCAATGCGCCGGCGGCTTGCGGATTGAGCTCGATGGCATGCAAATACGCCTCCACCGCCTCTTCCACCGGCGCGCCGGTTTCTTCCAGGAACAAGCCCTTCTGGAACCAGGCCTCGGAATCGTGCCCGCGGGGCGGAGGCGGCGGCTGGGCGGGAAGGGACTGCACCTGGGCTAACTCCGATGTCTCGAAGTCGAATAGGATCTGACCGGTGAGAGCTTCCATGTTCTGGCCCGCGACGCGCACGGCGATATGGCGCCCGTCGGAGAAGATTTTGAGTTCGGCCAACGGATCGCGTACTTCCGATAGCCGCTGCTTCAGGGATGCCAGAGCTCGCCCGATTTTCCGCAAGGGGATGCGGTGGGCGCGCAGTTCGCCGATGGTACGTAGGGCGATGAGGTCGCGGAAGGAATAGCTCTCCGTCCTGACGACCAGGCCGAGATGCTCCCATCGCTGCAACTGCCGCTCGGAGAGATGGAGCAACCGGCGAACGTCGGCGCGCTGATATTGCTGCTTCGGCGCGATGGCGGGCACGGGCGAATTTTATCATGATGCGGCGCGGCGGGGCTTGCTGCTAGAGCTTATAGCCCGACTTCGAGGCGTCGTCGTGGAACATTTTGACGGTGGCCAGCGAGTATTCCGCCAAGTCCCGGTCGAGGAGATCCAGTTTCTTCAGAATGTCGTCAGTGACGGTAATGATGTGACAGCCGATCTGGTCCGCCTGGATCACGTTCAGAAGTTCGCGCGGGCTGGCCCAGATCAGTTCGATACCGGGATGCATGCGGACCAGATCCACGGCCGCAGACATGGTCGGCAGCGGGTCAACACCCGTATCGGCAATGCGGCCGGCGAAAACAGAGACGCAGGAGGGCGCGCCGCCGGCCAGGACCTGGGCAACGTCACGCACTTGTGCGAGCGTCAGGAGGGCAGTGACGTTCACTTTGATTCCGGAATGCGACAGGCGGCCGACCAGATCGAGGGCGGGCTGGCCCCGCGTATTGGTGATGGGGATTTTAACGTAAACGTTCTTCGCCCAGGAGGCGATAATACGCGCCTGCCGCTCCATGTCGGAGAATTCGTCGGCGAAGACTTCGAACGAAATAGGGCGGTCCGGGATGGCGGACAGGATGTCGCGTGCGAAAGCTGTGTAGTCATGGACTCCCGCCTTGCGCATCAGCGTTGGGTTAGTCGTGAAGCCGCGGATCCACGGCTTGGCATAAGAGTCCAGCATGGACGCCTTGTCGGCGCCATCGGCGAAGATCTTGATGTTGAGATTCAGGTTCAAGAGAAGCTTCTGCCTTACCCAACGAAGGAGTTTTCTCAATTTTGGCACACTTGCCCGCAGAAACGCTGACAGCCGTATCTGATTTTCCGCTACGTGCAGTCGATCGCGCATTGAAGCCGTCCTTTATGTCGCGGCTCTGACCGCCCCTAAGGGATCACCGGGCGGTTGCGCGCGAGCAGGTCAAACGTAGGCGGCCTACGGAGTCTCGCATATTAAAGTGACAGTTTCGGCTTTCGTGGGGCAGGACTCCAGTCCTGCGGCGGGTCTCCAGACCCGCCATAGGCGGGACGTGGACGTCCCGGCCCAGAGGGCACCCCGGCGTGGACGCCCGCCCCACTGGCCGCACTCCAGATGTCACTATATATTTTGCGGAGATCAGTATTTCCCTCGCAGGTAGACCGCGCCCTCCGGTGCCTCACGAATGTCCCATGTCAGACGGCCGCTGGCAGCATGTTCCGCGGCGCCTCGAATCTCACGCGCCCGCTCTCTATCGTGTTGCGCCCGTTTCTTCAACTTCAACTGGTCGAGGATGATCGCATCGCTTTCGAGTAAGTCGGCCAGGAGAGGATTCGAAGGACCATAGGTTCGTTCGGCGGACATGAGTGCCCGTTCCATGGACATTCTGGCTTCCTCGTGCTGCCTCAGCATGTATTCGAGCGAAGCCAGGCTGGCCCAGGCGCGAATCAGCTTAGGGTGGTCCGGGCTAAGCGCGTTCTGCCACATGCGGAGGGCCGCCTGCTCGTGTACCAGCGCATCCGCATAACGCTGGGTGCGCATCTCGGCCGCCGCCATATTATGCAAGACGGTTGGGCGAAGGTCTTCCGCGGCAGGCAGGCGCGCTACGATCTGCCAGGCTTCCACGAGTGCCCCCTCTGCCGCGGACAACTCTCCGCGGCGGAAATCGAGAGCGCTTTCGGCGTTCAAAAGCTCTGCACGCGCAAGACCACTGGCGGTTGGCCCGGCGGCCCTCGAGGCTTCCTGCAGGGTCTGCTCCGCATCGTGATAATTCCGGGCTTCCATGTACGCCGTAGCCAACGTCACCCGCAGATGCAATGCTTCCTCGGCCGGTGCACTGGTTCGAAGACATACATCCAGCGCGCGTGAAAAATCGGTGGCCGCCTGCCGCGGGTCTCCTGCGTCGAGTGCGCGATCGCCTGCCGCGATCCAATCCGCCGCACGCCAGCCGTTCGTGAAGATCAGTAACGTGATTATCCATAACATGCCAACGATACGCGGCTGGATCCCGGCGGTTAGGCGCCGTCGAATGCCTTCAAACACTTGCGTGCAGATGGGCGCAATTTGGCGCGGCCTGGCGCTTCGACCGTGGCTCACTACCGAGCCGCGCCATGGCTAACTACCGAGCCGCGCGCGTCAGCAAGCGGTTCTCCAATGCTGATGCTTAGGAACTATCCGCGGACAGATTCGTCTTACTCTTGTAGGCCCAAGAAACGCGTACCATCCGATCATCCATGGCTACACCCGCCCCATCTGGACCCGAAGATCGTCTGGATTCGTGGAAAGAGATTGCCGCTTACCTGAAGCGTGGTGTGCGTACCGTGCAACGCTGGGAGCGCACCGGGAGTCTGCCGGTTCACCGGCTGGACGGACAAGGCTCCGTGTTCGCTTACAAAGGTGAACTCGACGTCTGGTGGAGCAGCCATAGCGCGGCGATCGCGGAGGTACGAGACTTGGGTGGACCGCCACCGCGCGGGCGCTTCCGCTGGCCTGCACGCTTGGCGGTTAGCGTGGCTTTCGTCATGGCTGTGGTGGTTGCTCTGCAGCGTTGGATTGTTTTCCGGCGTTCCGAATTCACCGTGCTCGACCCGATTCCGCTGACTTCCGATCTGGGATCAGAAGTCGCGCCTACCTTTTCGCCGGATGGGAATCAGGTGGCATACGCCTGGGACGGCCCGTCGCAAAACCAGTGGGACATTTATGTAAAGATGATCGGGACAGATTCGCCTCTGCGGTTGACCAATGGGCCGGCTCAGCACGCCTTTCCCGCCTGGTCGCCCGACGGCCGGCTGATCGCGTTCCGCCGGTTCCTTCGGCCACAAAAAACGCAGATCGTGGTGATTCCGCCGATTGGCGGGGCAGAGAGGATCATATCGGAGGATCCACGCACGGGAGGACCGCTGGCGTGGTCGCCCGACAACCGTTGGATCGTAACTTCCATGTGCGAACGCGAGCAGGGACCCACGGGGCTTGCCGCCATCGGCGTGAATACAGGAGAAGTGCGCCATTTGACCAGACCGCCTCGGGAAAACTGGGGCGATTCTGACCCGTCCGCCGCGCCCGACGGCTCCAGCATCGTATTTGCGCGCGATCTGGGCAGCACATCCGAACTCTACCGGCTGAAACTAAAGACCGATTTTCACCCGGATGGCGAGCCCGAGGCGCTCACCGCGCATCATCGCTGGACTGGTATGCCCGCGTTTACGCCGAATGGAAAGGCCGTGGTGTACTCGTCGGGAATTAAGGATGACATCGCCAATTTGTGGCTGTTGCCGCTAACACCCGTCCCCGGATCGCCGCGCCCGCTACTCCAGTCGACCAACTCGTCGTATCAACCGGCACTCTCGCGACGGCGAAACCGGCTGGCCTTTTCCGTTGGCAGGATTTTTCGCGTGGATACCTGGCGGCTCGATCTGACGCCTGACTTCAAACCCGCGGGCCCGCCGGTGCGCCTGATCTCATCGACCCACACCGATTACAACGCGCAATACTCGCCCGACGGCCGGCGCATCGCATTCCACTCCACGCGATCGGGCGCGTCCGAAATCTGGGTGGCCCAGAGCGATGGCTCTCAGGCCGTGCGTCTCACCAACTTCCATGCGCCGATTACCGGCAGCCCGCGCTGGTCGCCGGACGGGCGGTGGATCGTTTTCGATTCCAACAGAGAGGGTCAATTCGAGGTGTACCGTGTGCGCGCCAACGGCGGAACACCCGAGCGCCTCACGCACGATCCGGCTACCGACGGTGTGCCGAGTTACTCGCGCGATGGGAGGTCGATCTATTTCATGTCCAACCGCGGCGGCAGCAACCAGGTATGGAAGATGAATTCCGACGGCAGCGCGGCGCGACAGATCACCCGGCATGGCGGCTACCTGGCGTTCGAGTCCTATGACCGCCGCTGGGTATTTTATTCACGCGAGGACGGCGATGCCCCGCTCTATCGCGTGCCTGCGGATGGCGGCGAGGAAACGCAGGTTTTGCCCAGAGTCAACGAATTCGGCTTCTGCATCACACCGCGCGGAGTCTTGTTCGCGGGAGGTGAAGGTTCAGCCGGCATCCAGTTTCTGAATTTCAAGACCGGGAAGACCTCCTTGCTATTTCAGCCGGAAGAGCAGATGACAGTGGGATTGAGCCTGTCCCCCGATCGGCGGCACCTGCTCTTCCCGCAGCGCGAGTCATCCGGAAGCGACCTGATGCTGGTGGAGGACTTTCCGGAAAATCCATAACGGGCATCGATCCGAATAGCCTTTTGCCGAACTAAGACATATAATCGTGGCTTGTCCTGCTTATTTGGTTGAACGAAAGGATACGTTATGCGCCTTGCCCAAAGTGCCTCCCTCGCAGTAGCAGCCGCCCTGTTCATTCCGCCGGTTGTTCCTGCGCAGGATCAAACCGAAACCTCCCGCGCCATTGCAGGCGGCGGAATTTCCGTTCCGGGCTGGACTGGAAAGATCGATGCAAACGAAGAGAAGGCCGGGCAAACTCTAAATAGCGCGAAGCTATCCCAGGACGGAAATGCGCTGCACGTCACCACCGGCCCGGCCGTGACTTATTGGAATCCCGCTAACAAAGCGGCCGGCAATTACACGGTCAAGGCTACATTTACCGAGCCGAAATACATGAATTTGAACAGTCACCCTCATCCGTACGGGATTGTCATCGCAGGCAACGATTTGGGGACGGCCAAACAAAGCTATCTCTACTGCGCGGCGTACGGCAATGGGAATTTCATCGTACGTGGATTCGGTCCCGATCCGTTTCAAATGAACGGCAGGAGAGAGGCCAATGACGCGGTCCATAAGGCCGCAGGTCCCGGACAGCCAGTGACTCAGGAGATTGCCCTCTCTGTCAAAGGAGACCGCGTCGAATGTGCGATTAACGGCACGGTCGTGGCGGGATACGATAAGGCCGCGCTGGTGACCGCCGGGAAACTCACCTCGACCGACGGCGTTTATGGGCTCCGCTTCGCGCACAACACGGACGTTATAGTCACTGGTTTGAGCATGTCGAATAACTAGCGGGAGGCAGAGGTAAGCCGCCCGTCAGAAAGCCAGCGAGCCGCGACCGTCAGGGAGCGGTTTCCGCGCGAACTGAACAGCACCCGGCTAAAGCCACGCCAAGCCCACGCTCCGGTGTGCGCTATTCTGAAACTTACCATGCCGGTTCCCACCCCGGGGCGTGAGGGGGAAGCCCCGCCGCTGGTTCTCCAGGAGCCTTCCACTGAGCCGGACCCTTCGGCATCCGCCGGACTCGCTCCCCTTGGCGAGCTGCGCGGCCTCCCGCAAGCTTTTCGCGCGCTGCGCCACCGCAATTTCCGGCTGTTCGCGGCCGGGCAAATCGTGTCGCTGGTGGGCACCTGGATGCAGAACGTGGCCCAGGCTTGGCTGGTCTATCGTTTGACGCATTCGGAATTGCTGCTCGGCACGGCCTGGTTTTGCACCCAGATCCCCGTGTTTGCATTAGCCCCGCTGGGCGGCCTGGCCGCCGACCGGTACTCGCGGCACAAGCTGGTGGTCATCACCCAGACTCTTTCCATGTGCCAAGCGTTCGCGCTGGCGGCGCTTACTCTCAGCGGCAGAGTTCAGGTCTGGCACATACTCGTGCTGGCGATGGCGCTGGGCACCATCAATGCATTCGACATGCCCGGCCGCCAGTCGCTCATCATCCAGATGACCAGCAAAGACGATCTGTTGTACGCCATTTCGCTGAATTCGGCGATATTCAACGGCGCCCGCGTGGTGGGGCCGGCCATTGCCGGTCTGGTGGTGGCGGCGCTCGGTGAAGGCGTATGTTTTTTGCTGAACGGCGCCAGCTTCCTGGCAGTGATCGGATGCCTGCTGGCCATGCGGCTGCCCAAGTTCGTCCGCCGCGTGCAGGATTCGCCCTGGACCCATCTGACTGCCGGCTTTAAATATGTCAAAGGCCACCGGGCCGTGCGCACGTTGCTGGTTATGATGGGCGCCACCACCATTGCCGGCATGCCCGCGGTGGTGCTGATGCCGGTCTTCGCGGACGCGATTTTTCATCGCGGCTCGCGCGGCCTGGGAACGCTGATGGGGGCGATGGGCGCGGGGGCTGTGGCAGGCACGTTGGTGCTGGCCTGGCGTGCCCGCGTGTCCGCGCTGCCCGGTGTGATCTTCCGCAGCGCGCTGACGCTGGGCGCGGGCTTCTGCTTCTTCGCATGGTCCAAGGTTTTCTATCTCTCGCTGGCAGTAATGCCGCTGATCGGATATAGTGTGATGCGCCAGCTGGCTTCGGCCAATACTCTGATCCAGACGTTGATTCCCGATGAATTTCGCGGCCGAACTATGGCTTTCTATACCATGACAGTAGTCGGCCTGGGGCCCTTTGGCAGTCTGGCCGCCGGGGCGCTGGCGCACGCCTGGGGCGCCCGGTCGACCGTGCTCGCCGGCGGATTGCTGGCCCTGGTCGCGGCGGGCGTTTTCAGAGTGAAGCAGGGCGCGCTTCGGGAGGTGCGGTAGCATGGCGGCCCGCATTAAAGCCCTGGTTGCGCTGCTCCTCGCGCTGCTTATAGCCGCGGCCGCCGCAGCGCAGTCCGGCGTGGATGCCAGCCAGGCGCAGGAAATCTTCGGCGAGATCGACGGCATAATGCGCGACTTGCATGACATCACCGGATTCCGCATCAAGCATCGCGTGCCGGCCGAGATCATAACCCGCGATAAAGTGAAAGCGTTTCTCGAAGAGCGCATGAAGGAAGCTACCTCGCCCGAAGAAATCAGAGTGGAGGAACTCACACTCAAGAAGTTCGGACTGGTGCCGCAGGATTTCGATCTGGCGAAAAACACCGTCGACCTTTTGACGGAACAGGCGGCGGCCTTCTACGATTTTCATCGCAAGCGCATGTACATCACGGACTGGACCCCTTCCGCCACGCGCGAGCCGGCCCTGGTGCACGAGTTGGGGCATGCGCTGGCGGACCAGAACGTCAACCTGGGAAAGTTCATCAAGCAGGGACAGAAAAGCGATGATGGATCGCTGGCGCGGCTGGCGGTGATGGAGGGCCAGGCTTCGTGGCTGATGGCCGAGTACCTGGCGCGCAAAATGGGGCAATCGCTGGCCACCTCGCCCGTATTGCTCGAAACCATGGCGCACACCATCGAAACCGGCGCCAGCGATTTTCCGGTTTTCGAGAGCCAGCCGCTGTATCTGCGCAAGACCCTCGTGTTTCCGTACAGCGAAGGCATGCTGTTTCAGAATGCGGTGTACCAGCGCATGAAGCAGCAGTCGTTCGAGGAGGTCTTTCGCCGGCCGCCCGTTTCCACGCAGCAGATCCTGCACCCGGATGCCTACTTTGCGACCGTGGAGCCGGCGCATCCGGCGTTGCCGCCGGTTCCGGATTCCCACGGGTACAAGCGTATCGCGGAAGGCAACGTCGGGGAGTTGGATCATTCCATTCTGCTTGAGCAATATGCCGGCCCCGACGATGCTAAGGCGGTTTCGCCGCATTGGCGGGGCGGCGCGTACGCACTCGAGGAGCGCCGCGCGCCGGAGCGGGTGATCCTGCTGTACGCCGTCGCATGGGATGACGCGGCGTCGGCTGCCCGCTATTTCAAGCTGTATCGCAAGGTGCTGGAGAAAAAGTGGAAGCAAATGGCAATCGAATCGGAAAGCGATACGACGCTCGCCGGCACGGGCGACGATGGACACTTTCTGGTGCAGTTGACGGGAAATCTAGTGACCAGTGTGGAAGGCGCGGAGGCCCCCGTGGCCTCCGTCCGCTAGCGGCCCGGCTGCTAAACTGTGGAGATTATGCCGAAACGCGCTGTGTTCCGTACAGTGGCTGGGTTTTGCCTGGCGGCGGCGCTGGCGAGCGGTGCGGACATCCCGCGGCCTTCGCCGGATTTCGCCATCAACCAGATCGAAGGGCAACCGCTCCAGCCTAGCCAATTCAAGGGTAAAGTCTGTGTGCTGGCATTCATCCTTACCACGTGCCCGCATTGCCAGAAGACCATCGGCTATCTTTCCGCCATCCAGAAGGAGTACGGGCCGCGCGGCGTGCAGGTGATCGCCAGCGCGATTGAGGACATGGCGAAGATGAATGTGCCGGATTTCATCAAGCGCTTTCAGCCTCCCTTCCCGGTGGGTTTCAACACACAGACCGAGGCGGACGTCTACTTGCAACATCCGGTGATCTACGTGTTGTACGTGCCGCAGCTCGTGTTTATTGATCGACAGGGCATCATCCGGGCACAGCACGCGGGCGAGGACAAAGCTTTCTGGGAGGACCAGGATGCGCACATCCGCGAGCAGATCGACGCATCGCTCAAGGAGGGGCCGGCCGCTCAGAAGAAGGCCACCGCGGCAGTTACACCGAAGAAAGCCTCTTAGGTGCACGTAACACGGTTATAATCGGCCAATGCTCAATCGCTTCGGGCGGCTGCCGCTGCTTCTCACGCCGCTGGTAATCGCCTTTCATGCTGCGGCGCAGCCGGCGCTGACCGCGGCCGACTACGCGAGGGCCGAGCAGTTCATGGGGTACAACACCGATTCTCTCGTGTATCACGCCGTGCACCCGGCGTGGACGGACGACGACCGCTTGTGGTATCGCGATAACGGCTCGGATGGCACGCGCTTCGTGCTCTTCGATCCAATGAAACTCAGCAAGCAGCCGGCCTTCGATCACGCCAAACTTGCAGCCGCGCTTTCGGCCGCGGCCGGTAAGAAGTACGAAGCGAACAAGCTGCCATTCAACGCCATCGAACTCTCGGCGGATGGCACAACAGTCGCCTTCCGCGCCGGGGGCCAGCGCTACCGCTGCGATCGCCAGGGAAATCAGTGTGCGGTCGAAAAAGGCGGCTCCACGGGCTTTCTGCGGACGGATGCTCCTTCACCCGACAAGAGGAAGACCGCGTTCATCCGTGAATACAACCTGTGGGTCCGCGATCTGGCCACCGGCAAAGAGACACAGCTTACCACCGACGGCGTGAAAGACAACTCCTACGCTCTCGATAACGCCGGCTGGGTCAAGAGCGAGCGCGCCATCCTGGCCTGGTCGCCCGACTCGAAGAAGATCGCCACGTTCCAGCAGGACCAGCGTAATGTGGGCGAGATGTACTTAGTGGAAACTATGGTCGGGCACCCCACGCTGCATGCCTGGAAATATCCGCTGCCGGGGGATGAGACCGTGGCTATGATCCGCCGGGTGATTATCGATGTGGAAACCGCGCGGGTAATTCCGCTGCAGATGCCGCCGGACCAGCATCGGTCTACTCTGTGCGATCATGTCGTGTGCAACGGCGGTGAGTGGGCGGATGTGGAGTGGAGCCCGGATTCGAGCCAGGTCGCGTTCGTTTCTACGTCGCGCGATCACAAGCAGGAAACGCTGCGGGTCGCCTCCGCGGCGAATGGCGTGGTGCGGGATGTGTTGGAAGAAACCGCCGAGACGCAATACGAATCCGGCCAGGGGAGGGCCAACTGGCGATTTCTGCCCGCATCGAATGAAGTCATCTGGTATTCGGAAAGAAGCAATTGGGGCCACTTATATTTATACGACCTCGCGACCGGCAAGCTTAAGAATCAGATCACGTCGGGTGACTTCGTAGTGACAGAGTTGTTGCGCGTAGACGAGAAGGCGCACATCCTGTACTTCCTGGCCGACGGGCGCGAGAAGGGCCGCGATCCTTATTTCGATCATCTGTATCGTACCGGTTTCGACGACAGCGGCCTGACGCTGCTGACGCCTGAGGATGCCCATCACCAGGTGGCCTTTTCGCCGTCCGGCCGCTTCTTCGTGGACACGTACTCGAAGCCCGATGTGGCGCCGGTAAGCGTACTACGCGATGCGGATGGGAAACTGCTGGCTACGCTCGAAACAGCGGACATTTCCAAACTGCTGGCGGCCGGATGGAAACCGCCGCAGCCTATCACCGTGAAAGCGCGCGACGGCGCGACTGACTTGTATGGGCTGCTGTTCAAGCCTACCAATCTCGACCCACAAAAGAAATATCCGATCATCAATCACATTTACCCAGGGCCGCAGGGCGGCAGTGTCGGCAGCCGGTCGTTTGCGGCCGCACGCGGCGATGCGCAGGCGCTCGCAGAACTTGGATTTGTCGTCGTGATGATCGATGGCATGGGGAATCCGCAGCGCTCCAAGAGTTTCCACGACGCTTATTACGGAAACATGGGCGACAATACGCTGCCCGACCAGGTAGCCGGTATGCAGCAACTGGCGCAGCGCTACGCGTGGATTGACATTGACCGGGCGGGCATTTGGGGGCACTCGGGGGGAGGTTATGCGGCGGCGGATGGCATGTTCCGTTATCCGGACTTTTTCAAGGTAGGCGTGTCGGAGGCCGGCAACCATGACAATCGGGAATACGAGGACGATTGGGGCGAGCGCTACCAGGGACTGCTGCGCAAGTCGAACGACGGCACGAATTACGACGCGCAGGCCAATCAGAATCTGGCGAAGAACCTGAAGGGTCATCTGCTGCTGGCGCACGGCACCATGGATAGTAACGTGCCGCCGTACAACACTCTGTTAGTAGTGAATGAGTTGATCAAGGCGAACAAGGATTTCGACTTATTACTCTTGCCGAATCGGAGTCATGGGTTCGGCAACGAGCCGTACATGGTGCGGCGGAGGTGGGATTACTTCGTGCGGTATTTGATGGGTGCGGAACCGCCTAAGGAGTATCAATTGAAAGCTCCGGCTGGCGGGATGGGGCGCGGCGGAGCGGAGTAGGCCGTCAGCGTTTTGGTGTATGCTATAGAAGGGAACGCGGACCGGCTTTCCGATCCGCGGGTTTAGCCGTTATTTCGGTTATTTCCGCTTTACGCGGATGGTAACCGTAATCGCGACAGCTAGCGCGATCGTAACGGTCAGCGTAATGGTAAACATAACGCTGCCTCCTTTCCGCCCAAACGCAGATTGGCCGGCCCGGTGCTAGCCGGGCCGGTCGGCATTTGGGACGCCAAAAACGCCCCAGCCACCACATTCAGCGGAAACTCCAATGCAGATAGTGCGGCGCGGTGGAGAAAGTCTCTGCTACCCGGCAGGGCGACGTTCGCCGAGCCCAGGTACGCAGGCGGACATTGATAGGATGGGTACGCGATGTCCAAGCTTACGTTCAGTGTGGATCCAACAGTAATCGCGCGCGCCAAGCGCTACGCGATACTAAACGGCATCTTCCTTGTCCAAGATGGTCCAAGATGGTCCAAGATGGTCCAAGATGGTCCAAGATAGTGGAGGCTTACCTTGCTTCGATTTCCGTATCCCAACCGGCAACGAAGACGCCTCCGGTTCTGCGCAAGCTGCGTGGGATTCTCAAGAGAGCGGATCCCGCGGACTACAAGAGGCACTTGGCCGCCAAGTATCGATGAAGGTCCGAATCGATGTGAACGTCGTGCTCGATTTCTGCCTGAGCGCCAGCCTCATTACGGGGCGAGTAGCAGAGTATGGTCCACCATCGAAAGTGGTGCAGTAGAGGGCCTGCTGTGGCCCATGCGGTTACGACCCTCCACTACTTAATCCGCAAAGACGCGGGTGCCGCGAAGGCCAAGCAGGCGCTCACGGCAATGCTGCGCGTTCTTGGCGTGGCGACGGTGGATGGACCGGTCATCCTGGAGGTTCAAATGCAATCGCCCGATTTCGAGGATTCAGTCACCATCGCCGCCGCCGAATTGGCCGGATGTGACCTCATCGTGACACGGGCCCCCCAAGGGATTTCGTGGATCGTCCGTGCAAGCATTGACGCCTGAGGCCGCTGTGCCTCTACTGGGCTAGTCAATCCCGAGAAGAACTCGAACGGCTCAGCGTGTACTTGATTCAATCTCCCGAAACGGTCTCGTATTCCCGGACTGGCGCGGGCTTCGATGCGGCCAGCGCGCCCAGGCTCACGTGAATCGTGGGCATGGCGCCGGTCTCGAACGATTCGCGCACCTTGGTTTCATCGTGCAGTTTCTCGCGCATGAGCTGGCGCCGCAGGCGCGCCTCGAATTCCGCCATCTGCTCGTCGATACTCTTCACTTTGCTCTTGTTCACCACCATATCTTCGCGGTAGCGTTTCAGGAAGTAACCGATGGTCTCCACGCGGATCTTGATTGACCCCGTCGGCTTGTTCTCATCGATATCTTTAAAGCAGAAGTAGGGCGTGCCGGAGTGCTCGACCACTTCTTCTACAACAGAGTAAATGGGCGCGTCGTGACCGCACTTGAAGCTCGATAACTCGAGTGCCACCAAGTTAGGGTGCCGTGCCGTGTACTTAGCGGCCCATACCTTGCGCGACGTGTTCTCGCTATAGGAGTTCTTCCACACATCGTCGATATTCATCGGATGGGGGATCTCGCCGGACTCGACTTCCGGCCCAAACAGGCGCCACACCATATCTTCGTCGATGGGGAGTGAGTCCTGTGTAAACACCGGATAACCGAGCTTCTGGAACTCTTCGAGTATCTCGTGGTTTACACCCGGATCGTTGTGATACGGACGCCCCAGCACTACAACGCCCAGCCGGTCCTCCCGCTCTAACTGCTCCAGCACCTGGCGCGCTTCGCCGCGAATCGTAACGTTGTTGTAATAACTGAGGGCGCGATAACCTTCTGCGACGGCCCGCGCATTTTCTTCGGGCGACAGCCCTAACATGTCCTTGAACTGCTCGAACATCTGCCGCTCGAAGACGTCGGGCTTCGAGATATTGACGAACGTATCCAGAAACTGGACGCCCTTTTCCTTGAACAGATCGCCTTCCTTGGTGAACGCCGCCTTAACCGCCGCTGGCGTAGTGGCCACCGTCGGACATGAGCGGGTGGCTTGCACGCCATTCAGATCGGTGGTGAGGCAATCGATCATCGGGAAGAAGATCACATCCAGCGGCTTCTTGGCGTGCGCCACGAACAGCAGGTTGTGCACGTGCGGAATGCCCAGCTTCGACGGAAAACACGGGTCAATGGCGCCGCGCTTGGCGCCTTCCTTATAAAGCTGCTCGCTGGTGTAATCCGAGTAAACGATGTTTTCCGCCTGGATACCCAACGACGCGAAATAGCCCGTAAACACAGGCGTCATCGAGTACATATTGAGTACGCGCGGCATGCCGATGCGGATCTCGGCGCGTTTCTTCATCAGTTCCACCCGCTTCTTGGCGGAAGAGGTGAAGACGAACTTGGGTTGGGGATCGGCTACCAGCGGCGCGTCCGGCACGCGGAACACAGCCTTGGCCGATATCTCGACAAAGTTGGGGTTGGCCTTCTTGATTTTGTCCAGGCTGCCCTTGATCTGGCGCATGTCGTCGACGTTCTCGACGGTACCCTTCTCACACGTGGCGATGATCAGCCGTTGCGAACCGGCTTCCAAGGGGACCTTAGTCTTCACCGGAGGCTTATAGTCTGGATTCATCACCGTCGTTTTGACGTCGATGAATGTGCGCAGGCACTTATTCTTACAGAAGTAACAACGTGTAGCTTCCTCGCGCGTGGTCTTGTAACTGATCTTCGAGATGGCGTCCATGCCGATGAACGTGGACACGCGGCCATGGTCCCAAAGCCGTCCCGCTTCGAGCGCTGAACCAATCGCGCCCGCTTCGCCGCAATGCTCGTGCACGATCACGTCGGCCTGGACTTCTTTGCCCTTGAACCGCGACTCGATGAAATCCACCTGCGCCTTCACAGCGGCCAAATTGTATTGCGTGCCGCCCTGCAGCAGGAATCGGCGGCCGATCGCCGACAGATTCGGAATCTGCGAAACGTACAGCCAGATATTCTTGGGCAGCACGTTGCACAGGCCGGCCATGATCTCTTCAGGCTTCCATCCCTGGCGCTGGAAATCGACAATGTCGGACTGCATGAACACCGCGCAGCCATAGCCGAAACTCGGATAGCCGTTGGCCCCGAACGCCTTGTCCGCATACTCTTCCACGGGCACGTTAAACCCCTGCGCGGTGGATTGCAGGAAGTACCCGTTGCCCGCCGAGCACTGCGTGTTCAGTTTGAAATCTTTGACGCGGCCGTCCTTCAGGATGATGATCTTGATATCCTGCCCGCCGACGTCGCAGATGACGTCCACATCGTCGTAGAAGTGCAGGCCGGCCTGCGTGTGAGCCACGGTTTCGACCAGCGCGGCGTCGGCGCCGATCACGTCCTTCAGGATGTCCTTGGCGTAGCCGGTCGTACCCACACCCAAAACCTTCAGCGTGGCGCCCTGTTCGGCGATCTGCTTCTCCAGCTTACCCATCACCTCTATGGTGTCTTCGATGGGATTGCCCTTCGAAAGCTGGTAAGTCTTGGCCAGAATGCGGCGCTCTTTGTCTTTCGACAGTAGCACGGCCTTAGTCGATGTAGAGCCGCCGTCAATGCCGACGAAGCCTTCCACTATTTCGCCGGGCTGGAAAGTGGCGGCGACGAATTTCTTGGTGCGATACTTATCCTTGAAGCGCGCCAGATCGGCAGCGTCTTTAGCCAGCCCGCCATTGCCGCCGCGCTTGGACTTCTCTTCTTCGCGGCCTACCGTTACATACCATTCGAGCTTTTGCCAGCCGCTGTATTGGCCGACTGCGGCGTCTTCCGTCTTACCGAACTCCACCGACCCGATGGCGGCGAAATACTGGGCGTTATCCGGTGTGCGGATCAAATCCTCGGGCGGAACGCCGGCCCGCAGTTCCGTGCCGCGCTCTTCCCAGATTTTCGGAATGTTATGCTTCCAGCAATCGCGCATGCCCTTGATATAGCAATTAGGACCACCCAGCAGCAGCACCACCGGCAACAGCGTGTTGCCGCGCGTCAGCACGGAGAGGTTCTGCATGACGATGGCTTCGAACAGCGAGGCCATCAGCTCGTCGGGCGGCACGCCCATTTTTTGCAGGCCGTTGATATCGGTCTCGGCGAACACACCGCACTTTCCGGCCACCGGGTGCAGCTTCAGCCCTCTGTATCCCATCTGGCAGAGCTGTTCGGCGGGGATGCGCAGCTTGGCATTGATCTTATCGATGACCGCGCCAGTGCCGCCCGCGCACTTGTCATTCATGGAAGGCAGCTTTTTCTTGCGGCCGGTCTCGGGGTCCTTTTTGAAGATGATGATCTTGGCGTCCTGGCCGCCGAGTTCGATCACCGATCCGCACTCCGGATACAGCTTTTCGACAGCAAGCGAAACAGCATTCACTTCCTGGACGAACTTCGCTCCCAGAAATTTGGCCATGCCGTTGCCGCCCGAGCCGGTGATGAACACCCGCGAGCGATCGGCCGCAAACCCTTCCACCTCGGTTTCGAAACGCTTCAGAAACTCCAGCACTTTTTCAGGCTGCTTGGTATCGTGACGCTGATAGTCCGACCACAGGATCTGATCGGTGGCCTGATCCACGACCACCGCTTTCACCGTGGTCGATCCCACGTCCATACCGATGAAAAATTGTTTGTCCATGGCTCCTCTCGGGCTACTGGACTGCTAACGCTTCTTCGCTCTCGCGCGCAACATCTTTTCCAGATGTTTTCTCCGATGGCGCAGCGCTTTCCTTTTTCATTTGCTCCGCAATGTGCATCACGAAATTGGCCGCCAGCCCGATTACGCCTTTCGTGTGCGGCACGTGATACAGCGGGCGCTTCGATTCCGGATACGCCTCCACCCAGGCTCGGCACTCGTCCATGGTAAGACCGGTGCGTTCCAGAACCTCCGCCATTTCCTTCTTCGCCTTGTTCTTAGCTTCGCCGAGCGCCATCTGGACGCGTGAATGCGCGTTGATCTCGCCTTCGCCTGACGTTTCGATGGGCAGATAGATCATGTCCTTATAATTCGAAACAACCGCCGATTGCGCCCCATCCGATTGCGTTGACGGCATGCAGCCGAACGGCTTCACGGAAAGCACCATGTGCGCCAGGTCCTTATTCGAATAGTAGATATTCTTGGCGACTTCCAAGTGACCTTCACCGCCGCCGGCGCGCGAGTTATAGAACGGGTGGCCCAGCCGCTGTAACTCGTACTG
Source organism: Bryobacterales bacterium (assembly GCA_963756605.1). Lineage (GTDB taxonomy): Bacteria > Acidobacteriota > Terriglobia > Bryobacterales > Bryobacteraceae > Bog-159. Next base: position 297,418 of record CAVWOT010000004.1, read on the forward strand.
ATCGGCTAAGTGATGCGCGACATCTCCCAGCGCGCCCACGATCTTGTGATACTCGTTCTTGAAGATCGCTTCGGCCAGCTTCAGCTTCGCGACTTTGTTGCGGAAGCTCCACTCGATCTTGGCGCGCTTGTCGAGGCGCCACAACGGCGGCAGCACCGCGCCCTCTTCGAGACCCTTAAAGTCCTTGTACTTCTGCACTACCTGGTGAATCATATACATGATCCACGTGCCGATCGGTTCTACCAGCACCTGCGCGCCTTCGCGCTGCAGGAAGTTGAACATGTTGAAGTTGCCGTCGCCTTCGGTAGTCTGCGCCCAGAACTCGCCGGTGATCTTCACGATGGGTTTGACGCGCAGCCGGTCGATTTCAATTTCGTTGAACATATCGCGGCAGCGATGCAGCGCCGGAATATAATCTTCGCCTTTCAATTGGCTAACGAACTTACCAATGTATTCCGCGCTATCCTTGAAGCCGCCCAGATACTTGACTAAGTTGTCACCCAGCTTCCACGGCTGTTTCTTGCGGAAGACTTCGTGCATGTAGTCCATCATCTGGTCCAGCTTCTCGTCGGTCTCGCCGGCGGTGACTTCGTACGGCCGCACGGCATAAGCGACTTCATTCAAAACGTCGCCGCAATTCAGCGCGTTCAGAATGCCCAGGAAAAAGTCCAGATTCATCTCCAGGCCGGCTTCGGCGTCGGACTGGCTCAACCCGCCGGATTGCTGGAACAGCAATACGCGGAAGCCATCGAAGCCTGCATTGCGCAGCGCCAGCCGATACTCGGCTTCATACATGCCGAAGCGGCATGGCCCGCAGGCGCCGGCGGTAAAGAAGACATACCGGTCGATGATTTCCTGTTTGGCCAGACCCTGCTCTTCCAGGCTTTGCAGATACTGCACCAGGTTGCCGACAGTGAAGTAAGTGGGGTTGCATTGACCGTTGTTCCCATATTCCTTGCCGGTTTGAAATGCGCGCACGTTGGGTGTGGGGACGGCTTCGGCGATATACCCGAGGCCCTCCAGCGCGCCGTGTACGAGCTTCTCGTGCTTCCAGGTGAGACCGCCGAACAGTAGTGTGGTGCGGCCACGCTGCTCTTTGGTGAACGGCCGCTCGACGGGACGTTTGAAGTGGTGCAACTCGCGCTTCACTACGCCGGATTCGCGCTCCAGTCGCGCGCGCTCTTCCGCCAGGCGTTTTTGGATGACATCTTCGATACCGGTATCGATCTGGACCAGGCCGGCAACTGCGGCGGGTTTTGGTTCAAACGGCTGAGTGCTCATAGTACTCCTCTGAGTTCGGGAGCTTTGTAGACACCCCTCCCGATTACAGCATCTTCGCTCGTTAAGCCATTGGAAATAAAGATGGGTTCATTGAATGGCGGGTTTTTCAGCAGGAATGGCGCGTAATGCCGGTGAGTGGGGGGTGCGGTTTGTCACAAGAGGGGCTAGCGGCGCTTTTCGGGGACTAGCAGGGACAGGTGGTAGTCTTGCGCATCGCGTTCCTTCCGGACGGCATTCCAGTTTGCGAAAGCGTCAGACGCCAACGCGATCTGGGCGTTCGTATCCGTGCGCGTCAGTTCGAATGAGGTATCGTAGTCTGCCTTGTGACGAAATCTTGAAGACGTACAAAGGCGTCTGCCACCTTCTTCAGGCGACCAACCACTTGTGGATCGTTGATCGCTTTTTTGGAGGCCTCCTTCATTCTAACCGTGTTCAAAGGCGCGCGCCAGTTTCGCACGCTGATCGCTCCTGCTCCAATTGCGTACTGCTTCCCCAATGAGTAAATAGAAAACAGCGTAGTATGCGGTTGAAACTGCTGGCCGCAAGCTTGCTTGTTTCGGTCTCTTTCTTTCCCTGCTGGCCAAATGCTTCGCCTGTTCGAGCAAGTCTTTCGCGAGGCTCATCGCCCTGGACCACGCTGGCTCCTTGAGCGTCGCCTGTTCTGACCGGCTCCGGTAGCTGTAGTAAAAAAGAAGGCCCAATGCGGCAGGCTTCAGTTCATCGGAGAGGACCGATTCCACGCGCCGGGTCACCTTGGAGAGCCTCGCGACTTGGGCTGCGTCATCCGAGAGTACGATGCGGAAGAAAATAGCGCGGTCACCACTCCAGTCCCGAGGTCATGGCGTAACGAATCCACTGCACATCAGGCGCGAGCTTCTTCGCTACAATGCGCACGGCTTTATCGATTTCGGATTCCTGCAAGACCGTTGAAGACATGAGCATGGGCTTTTCCCTCACTAAAAGATACCGCTTTCAGTGGCATTGCGTTGTCTCCGCCAAATACGATAGCCTCTCCTTTCATGGCCACTCAAAGAGCCGATGTCGCGGTCGTGGGCGCCGGGATTATCGGCCTCGCGCACGCCTATGCGCTTGCCCGCCGGGGACACGCGGTAACGGTCTATGAGCGCAGCCCGCAAGCGGCGGGCGCCTCGGTGCGCAACTTCGGCATGATCTGGCCCATCGGGCAGCCCGCCGGCCGGATGCACGACATGGCGATGCGCAGCCGCCAGTTGTGGATCGAGGTTCTCCACGCGGCGCGCCTTCCTTATTTCCCGACCGGATCATTGCTCGCCGTACACCGGGCGGATGAAGCCGACGTCGCGCGCGAATTCTGCGAGGTCGCGCCCGGTCTCGGTTACCCATGCGCATGGCTGAATACCAGCGAAGCTCTCGCACGCAGCGCGGCCCTGCGGCCGGAAGCGCTCGATGGCGCCATCTGGAGTCCAACCGAAATTACGGTGGATCCGCGCGTCGCGCTGGCGCAGCTTCCCCGGTTTCTAACCGAACGCTTCGGTGTGCGGTTCTGTTGGAGTACGGCGGTTCGCGACGTCGATTCGCTGGCAGCCGATGCCGCGATTGTCTGCACCGGTCACGACTTCGAGACGTTATACCCTGAGATGTTCGGCGCCAGCGGAATCACCCGCTGCAAACTTCAGATGATGCGCACACAACCGCAGCGGGATGGTTGGCAACTCGGCCCCGCATTAGCCGCCGGGCTCACGTTACGCTTCTATGAGTCGTTTCGGATCTGCCGAACGCTGCCCGCGCTCCAACAGCGCATCAATGAACAAATGCCCGCATACGATCGCCACGGGATTCACGTGCTCGTCTCCCAGACGGCTCATGGCGAGCTGACCATAGGCGACTCGCACGAATACGGCGCGGCCATCGATCCCTTCGACCGCACGGATATCGACGACCTGATTCTGCGCTATGCCGGCGAATTCCTGACAGCACCCACGCTGGAGATCGCGCAGCGCTGGCACGGCGTGTATGCCAAGCACCCCGACAAGCCCTACGTCTCCCTAGCGCCGGCGCCTGGTGTGCGCGTGGTTACGGCCACCGGCGGATCGGGGATGACTCTGTCGTTCGGCCTCGCCGAAGAGACCATGCAGGAGATGTCATTCTGATGCGCCGCGTCACTGCGGTAATCTTCGATTGGGCCGGTACCACCGTGGATCACGGCAGCCTGGCGCCAGTCCGTGCCCTGCAACGGCTATTTGCCAGCCGCGGCGTCGCCGTAACCGAAGAAGAAGCCCGCCGCGATATGGGCATTCACAAGAAAGACCACATTCGCGCCTTGCTGCGCGCGAAGATTGGGGCCACGCCCGACGAAGCACAAGTGGACGATCTATTCGCCGCGTTCATTCCCATGCAGATGGATTGCCTGGCCGCCTCCTCCGCCGTAATTCCAGGAGTGCCTGCAGCGGTAGAATCGCTGCGGACCCGCGGTGTCAAAATCGGCAGCACCACAGGATACACGCGGCCCATGCTCGATCTGCTGCTGGCGGCCGCCGCCGGCGAAGGCTACACACCCGATTGCGCGCTAAGCCCCGACGACACCGTCGCCGGCCGGCCGTGGCCTTGGATGTGCTATCTGAACGCGATCCACCTACGGACTTACCCTATGCACACGATGATCAAAATCGGCGACACCGTGAGCGACATTGCAGAAGGATTGAATGCAGGCATGTGGACCATCGGCCTGGCGCGTACCGGCAACCTGATTGGGCTCACGGCCGAGGCACTGGCCGGGCTGCCGGCCGCCGCGCAGGCGAACCGGCTGGATGCCGCCCGCCGCCGATTGCGCGAAGCCGGCGCGCATTATGTGGCGGATGCTGTGGCCGATTCGATCGCGCTGGTCGAGGCGATTGACGAACGCCTGGCCAGAGGCGAGCGCCCATGAACCGCCGCCTGGTCATCTGGCAAGCGCTCACCATCGCCCTGCTTTTCTTCGGCTATGCCGGCTACTATCTTTGCCGCTCGGATTTCTCCGTCAGCCTGCCGCTCATCATCGACGAACTGGCCGCGCGCGGCATGTCTCCCGCCGACGCCAAGATTCGCCTCGGCGCAATCACTTCAATAGCCGTGCTGGCGTATGCGATCGGCAAGTTCTTTCTGGCCGGCATCGCCGATTTCCTGGGCGGTAAACGCAATTTCCTGATCGGCATGGGCGGCTCCATCCTGTTTACGCTGCTGTTTTCGCTAGGTGGCGGAATACCTATCTTCACGCTGGCCTGGATCGGCAATCGCCTGGTGCAATCCACCGGCTGGGCCGGCATGGTGAAGATTGCATCCCGCTGGTTCTCGTATTCGAGTTATGGCGCGGTCATGGGCGCTATCAGCCTGAGCTACCTGTTTGGCGACGCCGCGGCACGCCAGTTCATGGGTTTCCTGATCGGCCGCGGGTTTGGCTGGCGCGCCGTGTTTCAAGTGGCGGCGGGCACCTTGTTTGTCATCTTCATCGCCAATCTGCTGCTGCTGAAAGAATCGCGCGCGCGGATCGGCATGCCGGCGCCGGAAGTGAATCCACTGAACCTGTTTGGCGCGGAGGGCAGCGACCCGAAGCCATCCAGCCTGCGCGACTTGCTGGCCCCGCTGTTCCGCAGCCCGCCATTCTGGATCGTGTGCGCACTGTCGTTGGGTACCACGCTGGTGCGCGAAACTTTCAATACGTGGACCCCCACTTACTTCAACCAGGTGGCGGGATACAGTAAGTCGGAAGCTGCCGGTATGAGTGCCGTCTTCCCGCTGTTCGGCGGTGTGGCCGTTTTGCTCACCGGTTTCTGGAGCGACCGGCTGGGGCGCACCGGCCGGTCCGCAATCATGTTCTATAGCCTGCTGCTCTGCGCCGGTGCGCTGTTCGCGCTCGGCTCGCTCGGCGCAAGCAGCGGGCGCGTATGGCCGGCAGTCCTGGTGGGCCTCGTCGGATTTCTGGTGATCGGACCCTACGCCTACCTGGCGGGCGCCATCGCGCTGGATTTCGGCGGCAAGCATGGCAGCGCGACGTCCTCCGGCATCATTGATGGCGTCGGCTATCTGGGCGGCATACTCGCGGGCGACACCGTGGCGCGCATCTCGGTCAGCTTCGGCTGGACGGGAGCTTTCCTGGCGCTGGCGGGTGTCGCACTGCTTTCGAGCGGTGCGGCCGCGGCCCTGCTGCTTGGGCAGCGGCGCGCTACGCTGGCACAGGGGGCGTGATCAATTATGCAAGTGGCCGATCAGATCCTGGAAATCTTCGCGGCGAAAGGCAGCGCGGCGTATTTCGGCGAGCCGGTCTCGCAGTCGGAGCACGCGTTACAAGCCGCGTATCACGCCGAGACGGACGGCGCGCCGGCCTGGCTGGTGGTGGCGGCTTTGCTGCACGACATCGGCCACCTGCTGCATGATATGCCGGAGCACGTCGCCGATCTGGGCATCGATGCGCGGCACGAGGACGCAGGGCACGCATGGCTGGCGCAGTATTTTGGTCCCGAAGTGACCGCGCCAGTACGCATGCATGTGGATGCCAAGCGCTATCTGTGCGCGACTGACCCCGCATACCTGAGCTTGCTTTCGCCGGCCTCCGTGCAGAGCTTGCACCTTCAAGGCGGCCCGTTCACCCCGGCGGAAGCGCGCGCCTTCGAGCAGCAGCCGTTCGCGCGTGAAGCGGCCAAACTGCGGCGCTGGGACGATCTGGCCAAGGTGCCCGGCATGCATGTCCCGGGACTGGAGCACTACCGGGCGTTGATCGACGCGGCACAGTTGCGGGCGTCATGATGATTTGATGCGGACACCGCAGATTTCCGCATACCTGCCCTCGGTCGGCGGCCCATCATGATCACTGCGGTGGCCAGGCCAGTTTGGCCACTTTGTCCGGGTGAGGTACCTTAGCTGCCGGACGCGGTGCTGGCGGCGGCGCTTAAAGAAACATTTGTATCGCTCCAGATCGAGCTGATGCTCGCTCCGGAACTGATGAATAACGCGGCGGACGCCAGCGCAACGAACGCCATCAACAAAGTGTATTCAATCAGGTCCTGGCCTTGGTCGTCTTGCCAGAACCGCTTCATAATTTTCAGCATCGGGCTCTAAAAAGAAGTTCTAAAGCTGGCATCCAACGGAACCAGCCGAACTTTATTTTTCATCCACTTGGGAGAACAAACAACGCTGATCTTGGATAACGCTAACCCGCTTACCAACCGACTCAGGGTTTTTTCGCACAGCGACATCAAAATCGCACAGGGGCGGCGTAGCCGGTCATCTCCACGTATCCGGAGCCATGGCGCGTGCCCGTGATGTCGACGATGTCGACGGCTCCTTCCCAGTAGCGGCTTTGCTGGCTTTCGACTTCCTGTTGCGGGAGGCGGGTGGTGATCTGGACATCGACCCCCAGCGACGGCACACGGATGCCCCACTCGATCGGATACTGCTTCCAGAGTTTGCCGGGCGTGACCGAGAACGCATCATGGGCGAGGTGAGTCGTACGGCCGCGCGCGTCGATATAGGTGCCAGCGGAATATGGGTCGGCGGCACCATCCTTGCGTCGCAACCGGAAGAGCATGATTTCAGTATTGTCGTCCAACTGCAGGCTGAACCAGTCCCAGCCAACCTGCGTGGCGGCGAGCTGCTCGGTAAAGAACTCGTGGTCCATCCAGGAGAGGCCCGCGACCTGGAACGTCCGGCCCTCAAGCGTGATTTCGCCGCGCGTTTCCAGGCGCGTGAACGAGACGTAGTGCGATGCCTGTCCGGCGCCCGCGGCCTTCTGGCTGACGCCATTTATGCCATGGACGACGGGCGGCTTCAACGCACGCAGAGTAAGATTGAACGAGAAACGCGGATCGATGGCCTGCATGTGCTGCGTGCCGCTCGACAGATCCCATGCGACGTGCCAGTTACCATTCCAGACACGCGCCAGATCGAGGGATGCGCCGGCCAGGCCCGCGCCGGAGCGGTTCAGGCGCTCGGCGTGAAGGAACCGGCCGCCCGCAATGTCGCTCAAGGCCAGATGCGCAAGCCAGGCATCCCGCACGTCCCAAACCGTCGCGGATTGCTGGCCGCGCTCGACGCCCTGGCGGAAGAAAGTCAACTCGAATCCAAACCGCCGGCCCTGGGTGTCGCGGAGGTTCCCGGTATAATACCACCATTCGGTCTGAAATTCGGGATGATTGAAATGATCGCGCGGGAACTCATACCGGTAGCCGGGGAGCGCCGCACGATAGAGTTCAAAACCAGCGAGCAGCAGCGCACTAATCTTCATGAATCACCTCGATGGGCACGAGGTCTGTGGCCACCTTCGCCGGGTACAGCGCGGCGAGCACGGTAGCAACGTACACGATGGACAGAGCCGACGCCAGCACGGTCACGGGCCAGTGAAATGTGATGGTCCAACCGAACGACTGGCGGTTAATCACGAAGATCAGCAGCAGCGAAAGCCAGAACCCGAGCGCGATTCCGGCGATGTTGGCGAGCAGGCCGAGTAATCCGGCTTCAAACAGGATCATGCGCCGTATCTGGCCTTTGGCGCCGCCCAGAAAACGAAGCAGACCAAACTCCCGGCGCCGGTCGATGACCAGGGCCAGCAGTGCGCCCGCGACACCCATAACGGCAACGAACACGGCCACCGCTTCGAGCGCGTAAGTAATCGCGAACGTGCGGTCAAAAACACGAATCGCCTCTTCGCGCAGCGAGCGGTTGGTGAAGACCATTACTCTGTGGCTGCCCAGCGCAGCTTCTATGGCGCGGCGTCCCCGTACCAGCGGGATGCCCGGCCGCAAGTACACAGCGATATTCGAGGGTGCGGGGTCGGGCAGGTATTTCAATAGCGTGCCGCGGTCCATGACGATGTAGCCGCGCTCGTTCGAGTAGTCGCCATAAATATCGATGACGCGAAACCGCACCCGCTGTCCGCCCACTGGGAGTTCCAGCGTGTCGCCGCGGCGGACCCCGTGCTTGTTCGCAAATGGTTCGCTTACGATGACATTGTCGCGGTCCGGCAACTGCGCAAATACATCCGAGGGACGTGCCCCGGAGAGGAACGGGCGCCGGCCATAACGCCCGGCGATGCGCGCGTCTCCGCCGCCGAGCGTGGCTGGCAATCCCTGGTAGCTTATCTCGTAAGCGCGGAACTGATCGACGGCGGCGACCTCTGGTAGATTTTTCAGGCGGTCCGCGATCTCCGGCGCGAGCGTCGGGTGGCGGTCGGCCCCGGCAGGTCCGGCCGGGCGGAGGTACAGATCGGCCTGCAGCCGGTCCTCCATCCACAGGAGCACGGTCTGGCGGAAACTGCCCACCATAATGCCGACGGCGGAGAGCATGGCGATGGCGGTGGATAATGCGCCGACCAGCACGGCGGTGCGCCGCAGCGATCCTGCCAGGCTGCGGGACGCGAGCAATGCTTCCACGCCTAGCCCGACACCCACGATGCGGCCCGCGATCGCGGCGCTGACACGGGCAACCACCGACACCAGCGCGGGGATTGCGAGCGCGGACGCCCCGATCAGGAGTAGAGCGGCGAGGTAACCGAACAGGGGCTTGCCGCCGACGGCCGGTTGACGTGCAGCGAGCCATGCGGCCATGGCAACGGCTGCGCCGCAGGCCAGGTCGCGCCACTGATGCATGCGGACCTGATGGTCGCGGCGCCCTCGCGCCATGGCTTCGACGGGCACCACCTGTGAAGCTTCCCACGCCGGAGCCACCGCGGAGGCCACGGATAGGAGCACGCCGGCGGCGATGCCGGCGGTGGCGACCGCCCAGGTGAGGGCAATCGGCGCAGGCGTGCTCGAAACGTAGAGCGACGCGACCGTAGCGGCCACGAGGCGCACGGACCCGGTCGCCATCAAGCGCCCCAGCGCCACTCCCAAAGTCCCCCCTGCAAGGCCAAAGCAGGCGGCCTCCAGAAGAAAGGCGCCCAAAACGCCCCAGCGTGTAGCGCCCAGCGCGCGCATAATCCCGATCTCTTCGCGGCGTCGCACCACCGAAACCGAGATGGTGTTGTAGATGAGAAATGCGCCGACCACCAGGGCGATGTAACTGAGCACGCGCAGATTCCAGCGGAACGCGGCGAGCATGCGGCGGTTCTCGCCGGTGCGGGCGCCCTGCGGCGCGAGCGTCATGCCACCGGGCAGAGCGCGGTGCAGGATCGACTCCCACTGATCGAGCGGGCGCGAAGATGGCACGTCGACCAGGATGCGGTCGAGCGTCGAGCCGCGGCGCAGGAGGCGGGCGGCGGGAGCCAAGTCCATCACGATGGCGTCGCCGGCGCCGTCCACGATGCCCCGCACCGTATACTCCGCGGACTCGTCGTTCACGATCAATCGGACGTGGTCGCCCGATTTTAAGCCCGCGTCTTTCCCCACCCAGATGGAATCGCCGTGCTGGAACTCAGAAGCGCCGATGTTCGCGGAGTTCACCGCATCGGAAAGCATGTCGACTCCGATGAGCGGCACTACGCGATTGGTGGCGGCAATAACCGCGTAGTCCTCGATGCGCGGCCTGAGCGTGAGCGAATAGGGAAGCAGCGCCAGGCGAGTAAAAATTTCGGCTGGGATGCCCCCGGTAGCGGTCACTTCGAAATCGCCGCTGCCCGCCAGGGTTTCGACCGAGGAGCGGAAAGAACCGGCGGCCGCATCGCCCGCGAGTTCAATGGCCAGGACCACCGCGACGCCCAATGCCACCGCGGCGACGGTCAGTGCGGTGCGCACGCGCTCGCGTACGAGGGGCCGCAAAATCAGCCGGTAGAAGATCTGCAGGTACGCCACTACAGCCTCTTAGCCGGCACCAGAACGTCCTGTACGCGCCCATCGAGCAGGCGGACCACGGTATCCGCCAGGGCCGCGGCTTCCACGCTGTGCGTAGCCATCAGGACGGTCGTCTGGTGCGTGTCGGCAATGCCCCGCAGGAGTTGCAGGATCACGTTTCCGGTGGTGCTGTCCAGGTTGCCGGTGGGTTCGTCGGCGAGCAGCAGCGCGGGCGAGTGGACCAGGGCGCGGGCGATGGCCACGCGCTGCATCTGGCCGCCGGAAAGCTGGTAAGGCATGCGGGCGGCATAGTCTTCCATTTCGACCTGCCGCAAGCAGCCGAGTGCGGTTTCGCGGGCCCGCACGCGGCGCGCCAGCAGTAGCGGCAGTTCCACGTTCTCGACAACGGATAGGGACGGCAGCAACTGGAACGACTGGAAGACGAAGCCAACCTTCTCGCGGCGCAGGTGTGTGAGCGCGGCTTCACTGAGCGACGACGTCACCACGCCGTCAAGTATCACTTCGCCCGAGGTCGGAAAATCCATGGCCCCCGCGAGGTTGAGCAGGGTGGATTTGCCGCAGCCGCTTCGCCCCGCCAGGGCAACGAACTCGCCCGGTGCGACTTCGAGCGAAACATCTACCAGGGCGGGCGTCCCTGAATAGGATTTGGAGACGCGGTTGAAACAGAGCAGGGGCACTTCCCATAGGATGCCTCAGCCGGACGGTTAGCGGCAGAATTGGCTCCATTCGCCACAATATCCTTTACCCTTCACTTGCTTAGGCGCTTCGTCAGACTGCCCTGCCCGCCCGCCTTCCAGGGGTTCGTCCCACCCGATCAGCGTCTTGCCCTTCGGTCGCGCAGTTACCCTATATCCGCGATGGATCGTCTGGAATTGAACGGCGGTCGCTTCGAATAGGTGTTCGGTCGATGGGTCATCCGCTTCGGTTTCAACCTACGCTAACGGCTCCACTGACAACTGAATTCGAGCTCACATCCCCGCAGCGAAACTGAAGATCGTAAAGCTTGGCATACAGCCCCCCGGCCGAAAGCAGACGCTCGTGCTGTCCACTCTCGACAATTCGTCCACCTTCCACGACCAGGATCGCGCTGGCTCGTCGAATGGTGGAGAAGCGATGCGCGATCACAATCGTCGTACGGCCCTCGATCACGCGGTCGATGGCTTCAAACACCAGTTCCTCCGAGGCAGCGTCCAGACCCGAGCTGGGTTCGTCCAGGACCAGGATCGGGGTATTGCGGATGATGGCCCGCGCGATCGCGATACGCTGCCGCTGTCCTCCCGAGAGGGTGACTCCTCGCTCGCCTACCACCGTGTCGTAGCCGCGCGGTAATTGTGAAATAAATTCGTCTGCGTTCGCCATCTGCGCGGCGCGGCGGATTTCGTCGCGGGTTGCCTCCGGCTTCCCATATGCGATGTTCTGCCACACGGTGTCGTTGAACAGGACGTTATCCTGTAGGACGTAACTGATCTGGTCGTGTAGCGATTTTTGCCGGAGTTCGCGGAGGTCCACTCCATCGATCCGCACCGTTCCGGAGTTGGGATCGTAAAAACGTCCGATTAAAGCCGCGATCGTCGTCTTGCCGGAGCCGGTAGGCCCCACCAACGCCGTCATGTCACCGGCGCGGAACCTGATATTCACGTCGGTAAGAACCGGGCGGCCCGGAACGTAGTTGAAATTGACACCCTCGAATTGGATTTCGCCCTTGGGCGCCGTCAGGGCCTTCGCGTTCGGAAGATCGCGTACTGTTGGTTGCGTATTGATTACTTCACGGAGCCGCTCGTAACCCACCGACGCTTTCGTATAAGCATCGGTCATCTTGGCAAAGTCCTGCATGGGCTTGTACATCTTTCCCAGGTACCAGATGAACAACACCAGGGATCCGGTCGACAGCGTACCAGCGAGAACCAGGCGGCCCCCGAACCAGAGCACCAGAGCGGTACCGATTGCGACGACGATCTCCACCAAAGGGTACAATTTTGCTTTTATGCTGCGGGCCTGGAGCGCGATCTGCACGCTCTGGATGCTCTTTTTTTCCAGGCGCTCCTGCTCGTAGTCCTCCTGGGCGAACGCTTTCACTACGCCCATGGCGGAGAGCACCTCCTGCAGCAAGGAGACAATTTCGCTTTGCTTCTTCCGTAAATCGCGCGAGGCCTTTTTGCTGCGCCGCGTGTAATAGTAGGTGACTCCGAACAGTGCCGGGGCGATGGAGAGAGCGATCAGTGTGAATTGCCAATTGAGGTAAAACATGACGCCGGCCATGCCGACGAGCGTGACGATATCGATCGCCAGGTCCAGCACACTCGACACGACGAAGCTCTGGACCGCGTCGATGTCGGTGGTAAGGCGGCTGATGAGATCGCCGGTTTGCTCCTGTGTGTGATAAGACAGCGAGAGGCGCTGAATGTGAGCATATAGCAAGCGGCGCAGATCGTGCGTCAACCACTGGCCGACGCTCGTAGTAGCATATTTTTCTGCATAAGAACATACTGCGTCCAGGGCGGCAATTGCAACGACAGCTACAGCGACCACCTGCAGGACGGCATGCGGGCTCATGCCGGCCGGCACCAGGCGCTCCAGCCTTCCGTGCGCGCTCGACTTGCCCACGTGATCGAAGACGATCTTCAATGGCCAGGGCCCGAGCAGGCCGGCCACCGCTTCCCCGAGAACCGCCAGCAGCCCAACCGCGAGAGCCTTGGCATGCGGCCTGAGCAGGGCCACCAGACTCAGACCCTCGTTCGCCGGGAGTTGTGGTTTCGATGTCATGGTCCGCGCACTCAAGCCCGGGTCGCTAGCTTTTTCTTCACGATTCCCGAGACCGCATCCTCCACCACCTCCTTTAACGCATCCGCGAGGTTGTGCGCGAATTGAGGACTCGCGAGTTGAGAGCCCTGGACTTCGGCCGTCGCGTGCCTCAGCGCTTCTTCCACCATAGGCGCTAATGGCAGTTGGCGGACCAGCGCCTTCACGGCTTTCCTCGCTACTGGCGCCGGGGTTTGTTCTTTGGAGTTTCTTACTGCCGGGGCCAGAGCCCCCCAGTCCTGGTCGAAAACATGAAGGAGCGAGGCGACCACGTCACGATCGTTCACGATCAGGCCCAATTCGCGACGCCTGTCCAGTTCGGCTTCCCGCAAGCTCTGGCTGCCTAGAAAAGCGTCGCGCCGATCGCGAATGATCGTCCTGGTATGAAAGCGGGTGCGCAATAGCCGGCCCGCGTCCAGTTCCGCGGATGGTCTGGTCACTCGGCCGATAATTCGAATCTCAACACCTTGCCTCGCGCGATCTCGAAGCAATGCGATCATGGCGCGATCGCTGACTTCCGGGTCGTAAATAAGAAGCTGCTTCTCAGCGCCTTTAATAAACCGGGACAATTCGCGTCGCGCGTTGATTGGGCTGATAATGAAGTCGCTGCGGTCCCCTTTGTAAGGTTGGCGCTTAACATCGGCATAGAAGAGTTTCCTGGCTTCGTGAACGAGTTCTTTGTCTTCCGTGACAATTCCGAAACTTCGGCTGGTCTCGATATCCAGATAAGTGAAGTTGAACGTGAGGACGTACAGAACCCGATGGTCGACCACCATGAACTTGTAGTGATGGCGCAGCAGGTCGTCCGCCGTCCGCGAAACTTCGATACCAGCGGGAAGAAATTCCATCTCCAGCTTCCGCAGATCTTTCTCGGTGCCGTGATTCGTATTGGCGATCAGCGCGTGGACGGAAACCCCCCGGTCTACCGCCCGTTCCAAGGCCTCTTTGATCTGCGCATGGTCAAACCGAAAAATCGCGATCTCGATGCTTTTTCGGGCATCATCGATACCATGGAGGAGCGAAGTGACGCCCTCGTCCGGCTGCACAATGAGTTTCATTTCTTGACTGACCTCCTGGGATCCGCGGACTCTACACAGCACTGCATTCCTGCATCAGCGGGCTTCGCCTTTATGGAAAACGTGGCGTGTGACATCCGGCAGAAACTCCCGCACGACGTTGATGCCCGCATTAGTCGCCATCGAAACCCCGAAATTTTTAGCGCCGTCCGCGGCTGAATCTGAGCTGCGCGGTTGCCAGATGCGCGAGATGAACGACGCCGCGGCTGTGCTGCCAACCTGCGAAACCGAAAAATGTTGTGTCCCGTCGGCGCTCCGGGCGAGAACGCTGCTTTTGAGGGCATATTTCATCCGCTTCCAAAGTCCGTGCTCGCCGGAACCGTAGTAGAGGTTGTCCTCGTGCAACAGGTCTTCACCACCCATTTGCAGCATGGAGCTTATTAGGGCGATGCCATAGTAGTTGGCATATCGGATCCCAAAACCCTGCGCGCCCTCCCCCCACTCCTTCGGAGAATCTTGCAGTTGCGTGATTCCGGCCGAGACTCCCGCCAGTAACAGATGGAATGGACCGAACAGATCTTTAGCGTAGACTACTAAGCGCTCCCTGGGAGTCAATGGCTCGAACTGGTCCTGGGTCTTCCCGGACATGAAAAGCGAGCTAAAAAGGGACGATTCGACAGCGGTGGGCGGAGCTTCACTGGAGGGCTGTTGAGTCGCGGCGGAGCCGGAACCCCTCGTCGCATTCGAATCGTCGGAATTCGAAGGGGTGTTGGTTGAACGAACGGTGGTGTCTTGACCTTCCCCTTGGGCCCGATCAGGTTGGTCATCTGCAAATGCGAGTGTGGCTGAAATCGTCGCGCCAAGCAGCAGATAGGCGATGCCTCGATAAGCCACTGAGAGCCCTTTTCTAAGTGGTTCTGACACGGTATTCATTCATACGCCTCCTATTGATCCCGGCATTCGGGGTGTAACGCAGCACGCCACATTCCAAGCCGCGAGTCAATGAACGCAGATATTTGCGGAGCCCTCATGTGAAGGTGCTGTCGAAATTACGACGCGGGTTCCCGACACTTACCGGAACTTTTGCAAACCCTAGCCCGTGCGGAGGTAGTTTCCCGACTCGTATGCTGATGCCGAGATTGCACCGCCGTGGCTAAGTTCGGCGCCATGGAACGCGGGGGCAGAGCCCGCTTGTGCCCATCAGTACGCTCTGGCATATCTCGTGCAGTCTTTTCCATAGTTCTCCCGGCCTAGAGACCAAGAAGGAGGCAGGATCATGCTCGCAGCTTTGAAGAAGGATCCGTCCACGGGGCCGTCTGGCGCATTACTGGCTGTTCTCGCATTAACTGCGCCCGCGGTCTTGGCCGCAGGCGAGCCCAAAGGACCGCCCATCGTGCGAAACGAAACCCAGAGCCCGGTCCTACTCTGGAGCAACCCCTCTGAGCGGGCTCCGCTCAATTTGTTTTACGGGCCGGGAGGTAAGGCGCACGAGCCGCACGGTCCGTTTACGTTTGAAAAAGAGGACCTGGACGGAACCAACCCCAAATTCATAGTGCGCGGTTCGGACGGGGTCATGTGGAAAGTAAAACTGGGGCCTGAGGCAAGGCCCGAAACAGTGGCCACTCGCCTGGCATGGGCGGCGGGCTATTACGCCAACGAAGACTATTTCGTCCCGGATATGCGGATCGCAGGCATGCCCGCGCGCTTGCACCGGGGTCAAAAGCTGATTGGCCCGGGCGGCGCGGCACATAATGTACGTTTGAAAAGGGAAGACGGAAATAAAGTCGGCATCTGGCAATGGGACAGAGTCGACTTCGCCGGTTCCAGGGAGTGGAATGGCTTGCGTGTGCTGATGGCCCTCATCAATAATTGGGACCTCAAGGACGCTAACAACTCGGTTTACCTGGAGGGATCACAACGCATTTACCTGGTTAGCGATCTGGGCGCCAGCTTTGGCTCCGCCAACAAGGTCTGGCCGATCGATCGTGCCAAGGGCAACCTCAACTCCTACAGTCACTCCAAATTCATCCGCCGGCTTGGGCCGGACACTATCGATTTCCAAGTACCCGGACGGCCGAGTTTCGTGTGCCTGGTAAATCCTAAATCCTACGTTATGCGTGTCCATCTTGAGCATCTCGGCCGGAATGTGCCACGCGCCGACGCCAGGTGGCTGGGCCAGCTTCTCGCGCGCCTGTCCCCGGCAGAGATCCGCGACGCATTTCGCGCCGGCGGTTATTCCCCCGAGGAGACCCAGGCTTTTGCCCGCCACCTGGAGGACCGCATCACCATGCTCGCAGGCCTGTGACCGGCGCGTCTTTGCCGAGCCGACTTCATGAATTTGGACAGGGCACGTTCCCTACCCTGGTGCACTGCGCCTGATAATGAACACTGTTTTGTCGTCGATAAGGTCCTGCTCGCCACTGTCGCTGAAGTGACCATCCCGTCTCACGGCGTGCTGCAACGCAGCGTTGCAAATGTCCTTCGCGGAAAGCAGGCAATGATCGCGCATCAAGCCTTCCAGATCCCGGCGTTCTTCCTCGTCGCTTCCGTCATAAACCCCATCGGTGTATAGGAAGAGGATGTCCCCCGGGTTGATCAAGGCGATTTCGGCAATATCCGAGTAGTCTGCCGGCCTCTGTCTGAAATGCATCGAGAAATACCGCTTCCGGTCCGGATCTTCCTCGGGGACCTCCAACCCCAGCGGTAGGAATTGCACCATTCGGCCTTTATCGATCTCTGTGAACTTGCGCGCCTGCGCGGAAAATATGAGCGGCGGCGGATGTCCGAAATTCACGAACCGAAAATGACCCGAAGGACGCACTTCGCCGTAGAGCATAGTGGCAATCTCGCGCGCGCTCTCCTTCTCACTTCTCCCTAGCGCGTTGCGAGCCGTCACTGACTGCGCCAACCGGAGATTGAGCTTTTCAAATAGCTCTGGTGTAGTTTTCCCGTATAGATCGAGTTCGGAGAGCATGAAGGCATGAAACGTATCGTGTACTGTCGACGCGATCTTCGCCGAAATAACTCCGTGCCCTTGAGCGTCCACCAACAAAACACCTGCCGTACTATATAGGTCGTTCAACTCTTCTGCAACTCGCAATTGTTCCAAGCTTCGGACTTGCCGGTAGGCAGCTTCCATTTCGGAGCGGTAGTCCGGCCTCGATTCGAACCATTCGATAAGCTCGTCGACACAGTTATGGTCAGGGGACCCCAACGGGTGCGCGTTGAGAAACTCCTTCGATAACTTCAAGGCCCGTTCAATGCGTGCCCCTATATCGTACCGTTGCTGGAAATTGATGTATTCGAACAGATCGCCGCCGACCGTCCCGGCGGGAATCGAATTGCCGTACATTTCGATACCCTGCAGATGGGGGATCGCGCCTTCGACGGGCATCAGCCTCTTAAGCAGATATTCGTCGATACCAGAAGCCGCGTTAACTTCCGCCATAGATCGTCTTCATCGTGGGAGTACCCATGCGACTCCTGAATCCTGCTCACGTGGATCGTTTCGCTCAAACGCAGCGCCTGGTTTCCTCAAGAGTATGGGCTCCCAGCCGGGACCATTTCAACATAAAGACAATAGCAACAATCACTGAATGCCGGGGTCAGTTTTCGGAAAAACCGCGGTACGCCGGGGCTCGATATTCCTCGAACTGTTCGCGCAGCGATTTGAAGGGCGGACCTGCTCCGGCCGAGCCGCAGGTTGGGTCATGAGTTGAGTCAAAACGTACACTCCCTGAGCGCGGGTATCTGCACCTGTTTGACCATACGGGCGTGGCGCACGAAGTGCGCATTGGCTGGCGGCCCTCGAACGCCAAAATCCCTTTTCTTGCTGATTCGTAATCGAGGGCTGCCTCTTCTGGCTCGATACGCGCCAGGACGTCGTCAGTTGGCATCCGACACGGTCTTTCGACTTAGGAGTACCTGCCTGGCACTCTCCCACAGTCGAAACATTTCAGTTTCCTGAACAAATCGGACTCCGCACAAGACCGCGACAGCCTCAAACCGTCCGGTCCCGTGACCGCCAGGTACGGTGTACGCGAACAGGGGCCGGCCGCTTTGATCAGCTGGTTTGTGTCGTCGGGCCGGCGCTCGTCCAGATGGCGATAGAATCCCGCCAGGCCGTGGGGTTCGTAACCTCCAGAAGGTCTCCCCGCGTCGACCCGCCGACTCCGCCTGTGGGCAACCGCCGGTGGCTGTTTCCGTGTACGCCTGCGGTTTCACTATCTTAGCGATGGCCCCAGGTTTGCACTTGTCAGGCAAAACGGTCAGGGCAACATAAACCTGGCTAGAAGGAGAAGGACGTGAGCCAGAGGAATGGACGCTAAGCCCAAGACCGTGATTGTCACCGGTGCGTCTCAAGGGATTGGCGCTGGCGTCGCGGTGGCATTCATCGAGCGTGGCCACAATGTCGTCCAATTCGCTCCATATCACAAAGTCTGGTTTCGAGGTGACGGAAAGGCTGGTTCCAGTCGAAGGAAACGTCGGCGGGGCTTCGACTGGCGCGAACATTGCCGCCACAGCAATTGGCAAATTCGGTTCTATAGATGGTGTCGTCAACAATGCCTGTGTCTTCTTCACGAAGCCGTTCACGGATTACACGGCCCACGATTTCGAGCTCCTGTCGGCAACGAATATGCAGGGCTACACCTACCTACCCCAACTTGCTGTCAAGCATATGCTGGCGCAGAAAACGCGTGGGAGCGTGATTTGCGTCACCAGCGCGATGGTGGAGCATCCGATCGCGGGAGTGAAGGCGTCCATACCGATGATCACGAAAGCCGGCCTGGAGGCGATCACGCGCAGTCTTGCCATGGAGTGCGCGAAAGAAAACATCCGTTTCAACGCTTCCTCCCGGATCGTCAATATGTCCATACTCTCAGAAGGTTTTGAAAAGCCTGTCACCGATGGGAGAAGTCTCGGATGTAGGCGGCATTGTGCAAGCCATTGTTTGTTTGACGGAAACTCGTCATGTTACGGGTGAAGTGGTCTATGTGGACGCTGGTGCGCATAACGGCAAACCGTAGCCAGCTTGCGGTGGCTGCTGGATGAACTTCGATGTCGCCGTTCTCGGAGGCGGGCCGGGCAGCTACACCGCTGTGATTCGCGCTGCTCAACTTAGCGCCAAAGTCGCGTGCATCGAGCGCAACGAGACCACCGGTTGGGTGAAGTCGATCCACGAAACCCGCCATGGTGAGCTGGTTGGTTTGGTAATGGTTATGCCGTCGATGCCCGGCTATGGCTTCTCGGGAAAGCCCCCGGGTACGGGCTGGGGTCCCGACCACATCGCGAGCCTGGGAGGAACTAGCGAGGCGTCTGGGATACACGCGATTTGTGGTTCAAGGCGGCGATTGGGGTTCCGTAGTCGCGGACGTGATGGCGCGTCAGGCGCCGGCCGAGCTGCGTGGCATGTACGTCAATATGCTGGCACCGTGCCACCGGACATCGCGAAGGCCCTCCAGTGTGGCGAGCCGGCGCCGGCCGACTGTCGGCGGAGGAAAAAATCGCGTTCGACGGAATGCATGCCCTTTAAAAGAAAGGCTCCGACTGTGCCCTGATGATAGTGACGCGTCTGCAAACCCCGGGCTCTAGCCTGGCAGATTCGGCTCCGCGCGGCTTTACTGGGAGAATAATGCCAATAACTTAATTGCCGTCGACATCTCTATCCCTGCCGCCGTAACGGTATTTCCGGCGAGGTCTATCGCGCGCGACGAAGCCGGACGGAGCGGAGTTATCACGAGCTCATTAATTTCCACGCGGCGTTCCGATCGTTGCGTTAGTTGGCGCGAGAGCCGAATAGGGGGACTTACATGAATAGAACTTTGAAAACGCAAACCGGTAACCGCGAAGGCTCTCGGCCATCCACCGCCGAGCAGAGATTGAAGGAACTTGGCATCAATCTCCCTGCTCCGCCTGAGCCGTTCGGCACCTATGCGGAAGCCGTGCAAACCGGTAATCTGCTGTTTCTGAGCGGAATGCTTCCCACCGAGGGGCGTGGCGCGAAATTCACCGGGCGCGTGGGCGGGGAGGTCGATGTGGACACAGGGCGTAAGGCAGCACACCTCGCGGCGCTCAACGCCCTCGCCGTCGCACGGCATCATTTGGGATCGCTCGACAAAGTGACGCGGATCGTCCGGCTCGGCGTTCTGGTGGCCACTTCCGGAGACGTTCGCGAGCAGCCGAAAGTGGCTGACGCCGCTTCGGATCTGCTTCGAGACGTCTTCGGAACAGGCAAGAATCCCAGCCGCCTGGTGTATGGAGTTGCGAGCCTTCCGCTGGGCACGCCTGTCGAGCTGGAACTCATATTCGAGGTGGCGGGTAACATCAGTCAAAGTGAGAATACATAGGAGGAATTATGGCAGCTACAAAAATCGCAGTCGCGCCAATGAAAGCGGCGCAGATTTCTAAGCCGGGAGCGGGTTTCGAGATCGTCGAACGCGAAATTCCCAACCCCGGTGTGAAGCAGGTGCGCATCAAGGTGCAGGCCTGCGGCATTTGCCATAGCGACGTGCTCACCACAGAAGGCCAGTGGCCCGGCATCCAATATCCCCGCGTGCCAGGACACGAGGTCGCCGGCCTGATCGACGATCTGGGGCCGGGCGTTTCCGAGTGGAAGCTGGGACAGCGCGTCGGTGTCGGCTGGCACGGCGGCCGGGACGGCACCTGTCGCGCGTGCCGGCGGGGCGATTTTCGCAACTGCCGAAACCTGAAAATCCCCGGCATTAGCTATGATGGCGGATACCAGCAATACATGCTGGCTCCCGTCGAGGCGCTGGTGCCGATACCGGAAAATCTAAGTGACGCTGACGCCGCACCCTTGCTCTGTGCCGGAATCACGACCTTCAACGCGCTGCGGCATAGCGGTGCGTTCCCCGGGGATCTAGTTGCTGTCGAAGGCGTCGGCGGTCTGGGGCACCTCGGAATTCAATTCGGGAGCAAGTTTGGCTACAAAGTCGCGGCTATCGGGCGCGGCTCCGAAAATGAAGTGCTCGCAAAGAAGCTCGGAGCGAGCGTCTATATCGATAGCAAATCGACGAAACCAGCAGAGGCATTGCAAAAACTGGGCGGCGCACAGGTTATTCTGGCGACAGCCCCGAGTTCCAAAGCGATGTCTGAACTAATCGACGGTCTGGGGCCGAACGGTAAGCTCATCGTGATCGGCGTGACATTTGATCCCATTGAGGTCACGCCGGTACAACTCATTTCAGGAAGCCGAACTATTCAAGGCTGGGCCGCCGGAACACCCGCCGATTCCGAGGACACACTGCGCTTCTCCGAATTAACCGGCGTGCGCCCGATGATTGAAACATACCCGCTCGAAAAGGTAGCCGAGGCTTACGCGCGCATGATGAGCGGTAGCGCCCGGTTCCGCGTCGTTCTAACGCTGTGAAGTCCATTCGCAGGTCTCCTCAACGGCGATGGTGATTTGTCTGATGGTCGTAGCATTTCAGCTTCTGGGCCGGGCTCAAGAAAAGGACCGCTGCGTGGACCATCCGACCTTTTATCGCACGATCCAGGTGGACGGGCTCTCCATCTTCTAGAGGGAGGCCGGCCCAAAGATGCGCCGGCGCTTCTGCTGCTGCACGGACTGCACTCTTCATCGCGGATGTTTGAGCCCGCACTTCGCCCGGCTTTCCGATCGCCATCACATGATCGCGCCCGACTATCCCGGCTAGGGGTTTTTCGGATGGCCTTGGCCCACCCGGAGCGGGTCGAAACTCTTATCGTCCAGGATGCTGTGGCGCACAACGAAGGCCTGGGGGCGAATTGGAAGACGCGGCGGCCTTCTGGGCCGACCACGCTGCCAACGAAAGCGCACTCCGCACGAATCTCGTGTCGTTGCCAACGACAGGGACGCGCCATGTCGGGAACGATCCCAAGTGGAAGGCTATGACCCGGATCTCTGGACCGATGGATTTGCCTTTCTCAACCAGCGCGGCCAGGCCGATATCCTCTTTTTTTACGGCTACCGCACGATCACACCACCGTTCTTGGCCAGCGCCCTCAGTCCGTCACGATCCCTTTGGCCGCGATAACGTTGGTTTGGCATCCATCTGTTTTCGGGCCGATCAAAGCCAATTAAGGTTTTTTTACATATAGTTAACCAATACGCAAAGCCAATTCCAGCACGAGGCCGGTGGGGTACGCGCGGCGGGTTTAGCGCGGCGATTTCCGTTTTTTTTCCCTCTTACGTTAGCACCGGGTTCGTTGGGGAAGGTCTGACGCTAACCTGCCAACAATCCTCTGCCGGCCTTCCAAGATCTGCGCTTGCATCCCGCGCTTGGACGATCCGGTCCCGCAACCGGACAGCGACACGCGCGGCACGCGCGATAGCACTACACAATTACAAGCCCAGGCGCCCCGCAATCGTTTTGGCTGGAATCCTGCATATAATTTTGGGTATGGTCCAGGACGCCCGTTATGCCTTGCGCAGTCTGCGGAAGAGTCCGGGGTTCGTGTTCACTGCTATTTTGACCCTGGCGTTGGGGATCGGGGCAAATACTGCCATTTTCAGCATGGTCAGCGGCGTACTCTTACGCCCGCTGCCGTACGCGGATCCTGACCGCCTGGTGCAATTGAATACTTTCGACGTGCGAAACGGTGCCGGTCCGGTCTCCTATCCGGATCTGGAGGACTGGCGCCGGCGGAGTAAAGCATTCGATGGGATGGTTGCATACGGGAACATCAGCAAGGATCTGCAGGGCATCGAAAACCCGGAACGAATAGCGGCGGTTCGGGCAGAGCCTGGCCTATTCCATCTGTTGGGCGTCCAACCCATTTTGGGGCGCACCTTCCGCGCAGACGATCCGCCTAACGTGGTGGTGGTCAGCGCCGGATTCTGGAAGAGCCGACTTGGCAGCAATGCATCGCGCATAGGCCGGAAGATCACGCTCGACGGCGAACCGTACACCGTTACCGGTGTGATGCCGCCGCGATTTCAGTTCCCGTATCGCGATTCCTCGACGGAACTATGGATTCCCTGGACCGTGCCGGCACAATGGGCGCACGACCGAAACTATCGTGTCGATTTCGTGGTCGCCCGGCTAAAGGGCGGCGTACCTATAGATGCCGCACGCCGCGAGTTGGACATCGCCGCCGGGCATTCAGCGGCGATGATCACTCCGCTATCGGAAATAGTATCCGGGAGTGTGAGGCCCGCCCTGCTCACGCTGCTGGGCGCAGTCGGGGCCATTCTCTTAATCGCTTGTGCGAATGTCATGAATCTATTGTTGGCGCGTGCGGCTGGCCGGACTCACGAAATCGCTATTAGAATTGCGCTGGGCGCCAGCCGGGGCCGCCTGATACAGCAACTTCTTACCGAGAGCGTGCTGATCAGCGCCGCAGGCGGTGTTGCCGGACTGCTGCTGGCGCTCTACAGCTCGGATTGGCTGCTGAAGCTGGCATCCGGGCGGATTCCGCGATCAGGGGAGATCGGGTTCGACTGGCGGGTGTTCCTGTTCCTGCTGGTGGCGGGCCTGGGTACGGGCATCTTTTTCGGTTTCCTGCCGGCGCTTTCTGCATCCCGACTGGATGTCCAGAAAGGCCTGCGGAGTGGCGGTGGGATCCGCGCCATCGGCTACGGCTCCGCGGGATGGAGCGGGCGACGCCTGCGCGACAGCCTGGTGGTTGCCGAGATTGCGCTGACTTTCGTGCTGGTGCTGGGTGCGGGCCTGTTGTTGCGGGCCTTCCTGCATCTTCAAAATACGCCGTCAGGTTTTGTGCCCGACAAGGTTCTGACACTGCATTTGTCCGTTTCACGCCAGGAGCAGGGAGCCCCCGGCACCTATGGCCGTTATCTGCGCGAGCTGGAAGACCGTCTGGACCGGGTTCCCGGGGTACAGGCAGCCGGATTTATTCAATTTCTACCTCTACAGAACTGGGGCTGGATGGGCGGCTTTACGATTATCGGGCATCCTGCGGAGGCGGCCGCCCAAGAGCCGCAGGCGGAGCTTCGCTATGTGAGCCCCGGATATTTCGCGGCAATGGGTCTGCCGCTTCGCCGGGGTCGCGCTCTCGACGGCCACGATACGAGCGATTCGCAGCCGGTCATATTGATCAACGAGGCACTGGCCCGGCGTTATTTTCCCGGCCAGGATCCAATTGGCCAGCGGACCGATCGCGGTACGATTGTCGGCGTGGTGGGTGATATACGGGAAGCGGGCCTTGACCGTCCGGCAGTGCCCGAGATTTACTTTTCATTTGCGCAAAACACCGCCGCGACTCCGGAGGCCGGCGTGTCGCTGGTCCTGAGGGGACGAAGGCAGCCCGAAGCGCTCGTGAGAGGCGTCCGCACTGCGATTCATGAGGTGAATCCGAATCAAGCCGTCTTCAAGGTTAAGACGATGACTCAAGTGATTGCGGAGTCACTCGCCGACCTGAATCTCTATCTGTGGCTGATGGGAGTATTTGCCGCGCTGGCACTGCTGCTGGCCATCGCGGGAATCTATGGGGTGGTCTCCTATATGGTCAGCGGCCGGACGCAAGAGTTCGCGATTCGAATGGCGCTGGGAGCCGACCGCGGCCAGATATCGAACCTGGTTCTGCGCCGTGGTTTGGTGCTGGTTGGGTGTGGTCTGGCGGCCGGTTTGGCAGGCGCACTCCTGCTCACGCGCACGCTCAAGAGCATGGTCAGCAGCATCAGCTCCCCCGATCCTGCGACGCTTGCGTTGGTGGGCGTGGTGCTGGCCGTGGTGGCCCTGGCAGCGTGCGTAATTCCTGCGCGCCGGGCGACGCGGGTTGATCCTAATATCGCGCTTAAGTGCGAATAATGTGGAGCTCAAGCCCAATGCCACTTAGTTTTCGCGCGACCGAGCGCCTGCATAAATTGTGGGCACGACTCCGTTTGGAACGCTGACTCCAAGCGCGAAGGGCGGGTCCTGGAGGACCCGCGCAGACCTGGAGGTCTGCCCCACAAATTATGCGGCATTCCCTACTGGTGCGCGATAATTCGATCCATGCGCCTTTTGGGGCTGGCCGCGATCTTGTATGGCGCGATCTACTATGTTGTCAACCGGCTGATCTTTCAACCTACCCGATACCCGGGCGGATGGTGGCACGGGCAAACCGACTTAGGTGCGCGCGACGTTTGGCTGCATACGCGCGACGGCGTGCGTTTGCATGCGTGGTGGGTAGAAGCGCCCGGCAGCCGCGTGGCCACATTGTTCTTCCATGGGAACGCGGCGAACCTGGCGCATAGCCCGGGCCACTTGCGCGAGATCCGCGCCGCGGGTTCGTCGGTTCTGATTGTGGACTATCGCGGCTACGGCAAGAGTGACGGCCGGCCCACGGAACGGGGACTTTACCGGGACGCGGATGCCGCCTACGATTATCTGACCGGCATCGGATACGGACCGGGCCAGATCGTGGCGCATGGCGAGTCAATGGGCGCGGCGGTGGCGGCGGACCTGGCTAGCCGCCGCGCGTGCGCGGGCCTGATTCTGGAGTGCCCCTTCACATCGTATGCGGACATGGCCGGCACGGTGGTGCCGCTGGTTGGCCGGCTGTTCGCCAGCGGCTTCGCGACGCGGCGCAAGATCGCCCGCGTGCATGTGCCTCTGCTGGTCATCCATGGCGACCGCGATGGCACGGTCCCTTACGGCATGGGCCGGGCGGTGTTCGATGGCGCTAACGAACCGAAGTCGTTTTGGACGGTGGAGGGCGCCACGCACATTGACATTGTGGAAATAGCCGGCCCGCTGTACCGCGCGCGACTACGGGCATTTTACGAAGATCTCACACCTTTCCCTCAAACAGGAAGACCAACTCGATTACCAGAATGATCACCACCAGCAACTCCAGCACGAAGGCGCGGGCCTGCTGGAATTGGTCGACCATGAACTGGTACAGTTCGCCTGCGGTGTGGAGTTTGTCGTCCACCAGGCGGCGGTAATCCGTGACACCGACCTTGGCGGCGGCCAGGCGGTAGACGCGCGCGGAATACATATCGCTGAGGAACTTGATGGAGTTGTCCATACGTTCGGTGAGTTCGCGTACGTCCAGGCGGATGGTATTCAGGCGGCCGGCCTCGCGGGCCAGGCGCCAGCGCGCCAGCACGCCGGTGCCTTTGTCGAGCGAGCGGTAGACATCGGCCAGCAGGCGCGTGAGCATGTCGTCGTAGTAGCGGAACTCGATCAACTGCGAGTTGGCGTACTCGAGAAGCTGCATCACGGGCAGGGCGCCTTCGGGGGTGTCGTAGACCAGGGCGGCGGTCCAGCCGATCACGACGAGATCGTCGGGGTAATAGGAGCGGCGCGATTGCAGGATCTCCGCGCGCTCGTCCTCGGCCAGGGGCATCTCTTCACCGCGGACTACCTGGGTGATTTCTAGCCCACGCTCGGCGATCAACTCGGCGGCGGTTACGCGGCTGCCGTCGCATTTCATTATGTGGTGGAGCTGGATGATGTAGTAGTCCTCGGTGAGCCAGTCGGTGTAGGGCTTCACCAGTGCGGGGCGCGCGCGGGCCAGGCTGCGGCGGACGCAATCGGCGGCCTGCTTTTCGATCTCCGGCGCGGCGATGGAGCGGCTGGAAAGGCGCATCAACTGGGCCCAATCGAACGCAAAGGGGATTTGCAGCTCGATGCTGACCACGCCGTATTCGTAGTAATGCATGAGGGCTAGCAGGGGCTCGCCTCCATCGATTCGCAACGGATCGAGGTATTCGATGGCCGGGGGTTTCTCGAAGCGGACATAATCGGGCGCGGGCTGGCGGAAACTGGGTTCGCGGGCGGCGGGCTGGATTCCCAGGATGGTGCGCAGATGGTCGAGCCGGATTTCGTCGCACACGTCGTAGAGGAAGAGCAGCCAGAATGTGCCGGAGAGACGATCGGTGGGGGCGGCCATCTTGGCGATTGTACGCCATTCGGCGTGGCGCACGCTTCAGCGTGCCGCTGCCGGCTTCAGCCGACAGTCCAGCGCACCGCGAACTGAAGTTCGCAGCGGCACGCTGAAGCGTGCGCCACACTTACAACAAAATGGTGGCTGAAGCGTCTAATGAGTATCGCCATGGGTACGCTTGTGGATTTTCCAAAACTCGCTGAACTGCGCGCCCGAACGGATCGCGATCTGGTGCGAATTCTCAATTCGGATCTGGAGCGGAGCCTCGCGCTGGCCAGCGTGGCAGCCGGCCGGCACTCCGTCTTCCGGACCCAAGCCGAAGCGATGTACACGCTGGCTAAGACGTTGTTGCCCAAACTGTCCGGTGTAACCGCGGAGGAGCGGGCCGGACTCGAATTGAAGCTGAAGGAACTGGCGATGGCGCTGGCCCTGGTACCGGGTACAATGGATCTGGACGAGGGAGCCGCTGCTTATCGCGGCGGAAGTATGCATGTCAACTAGACGCCATTTTCTACAAGCTTCTACGGTCGCGGGCTGGGCCGCCTCCGCATTCGGCGGGCAAGACGCGCCGGGCGATGGAGAGAAAAAAGTATCCGCCAACGATCGCATCCGCGTGGCGCTGATCGGCGCGGGCGGGATGGGGAGCGGCGATGCCGAATCGTCGCAGAAAGTTCCCGGCGTGGAACTGGTAGCGGTGTCGGACATCTACCAGGGGCGGCTCACGCGGGCCAGGGAGCGTTGGGGCAGCCAGCTTTTCATTACGCGCGATTACCGGGAAGTGTTGGCGCGGCCGGATATCGACGCGGTGCTGATTGCCACGCCGGACCACTGGCATTCCAAGATCTCGATGGATGCCATGAACGCGGGCAAGGATGTCTACTGCGAGAAGCCCATGGTGCAGCAGGTGGGCGACGGCCGGGATGTGGTGGAGACGCAGAAAAAGACGGGCCGCATCATGCAGGTGGGCAGCCAGCGGGTGAGTTCCATCGTGTACAAGAAGGCGCAGGAACTGTTGCAGGCGGGCGCCATCGGCGAGTTGAACATGGTGGAAGCGTGGTGGGACCGGAACGATGCCATTGGCGCCTGGGAGTATTCGATCCCGCCGGATGCCACGCCCGAGAACATCGACTGGGACCGCTTCCTGGGCCGCGCGCCCAAGACGGCTTTCGACCCGGTGCGCCTGTTTCGCTGGCGCAACTACCGCGACTACGGCACCGGCGTGGCGGGCGATCTGTTCGTGCACCTGTTCAGCGGCATGCATTTCGTTACCGGCGCCATCGGCCCCACGCGCGTGTTCGCCACCGGCGGTTTGCGCTACTGGAAGGATGGCCGGGACGTGCCCGACGTATTTCTCGGCCTCTACGATTACCCGGCAACCGACCGTCATCCGGCGTTCAACCTGGCGCTGCGCGTTAATTTCGTTTCGGGCGCGGGCGATAATTCGGGCTTCCGGTTTGTGGGGTCGGAAGGCATCCTGACGATTGGCGGCGGTGTGACGGTGACGAAAACGCCGCGCGATGCCGAGCCGGGCTACACCATCGAAACGTTTCCCAAGGCCGTGCAGGAAGCATTCCTGCTGGATTATCACAAGAAGTATCCGCCGCAGGCTCCCAATGCGGACAGCATGCGCCCCAATGTGGAAGACAAATACCAGGCGCCGCATGGCTATAGCGACCATCTGGACCACCATCGCAACTTCATCGCCGCGGTGCGCAGCCGCAAGCCGGTCGTGGAAGATCCGGAATTCGGATTCCGTGCGGCGGGTCCGGCACTGCTCTCGAACGTCAGCTACTTCGAGCAGCGCGTTTGCACTTGGGATCCGCAAACCATGACATTGAAATCGTAGGGTTATGGGCTGGCTTCGCTCATGGGCTTTGGCCGCTGTGGCCGTAAGCGCGTCCGCGGCGCCGCATCCCGCGGTGCTGGAGGGACTGGTGGAGCGCGCGCGCGACTTGCCGCCGGAATTCGCTGCCGATGCGCTGCTGCGGATCGCCGGCGCGTCCACTTTCACCGATGTGGCCTGGAAACGGGAGGTCCTGGACGACGCGTTTCATCTGGCGGCGTCGGCGCAGGAGCCGTTTGCGCGCCGCAATTGGACGGGCCGGCCGGGCAGCGTATTTGACAAAGCTTATATGCAGGGCCTGGACGCTTGCACGCTGCAGTGCAGGGCCGTCGGAGCCATGCTCACGGTGGATTACAAAAAGGCGCGCGAGTTATTTGGCGAGATCCCGCCGCCGCAAGTCCCGAGCCTGTCTTGCGATGACGCGCTGGTTTACGATGTCTCGATATTTTATGCCACGGCGGGCCAGGTGGCGGCACGGGCTTTCAATGCGAAGGAAACCGCCGACGAGCAGCCTTTTCACCTGCTGCTGCGGTATGCATCGGATGTGAGTTCGCCCGCGCAGGTGGCGCCAGTCGCGCGGATGATTGCCGGCGTGTCGCTGAAGGCGGAGCAGTTCGAGGCGTTGGTGAATGCGTTCGCGGGCGCGTTAGCGCAGCTATCGGGCGACGATCGCTCGTTCTCAGCGACTGTTTCGGCCGACGCCGATAGCGACCTGGCGGGCTTGCCTGCGGATTGTGCGCGCCGGAACATCAATGCGCAACCACTGCTGGGCGCGTGGCGCGTGTACGTGGGACGGCAACTCAGCGGAGCACGGTGCGCCGATTCGGCGGCGCGGGCGGCGCAACCGGCCGCGGATGATGGGGCGAAACCGGCCAGCGTGGATGGCAAGGCAAGTATTCCGGGACAGTGCGAATCGCCCGATTGCCGTCAGCTTTCACTGCAGTATGCCGGCCTGGTGGTGGGGCCGGATGGCCACGGTTTGACGCCTGAGCAGAAGGCCGGCACGGAGTGGGGGGCCAAGCTGCGGAAGTTCCTCTCGGCGTTGGCGGATTGGACGCAGGACGACGATCCGGTGGAGTTTTTTCAGGCGAAGAGCCGTTTTTATCGCGACTTGTTCGATCTGACGCCGAATGGCCCGGAGCGGGATTTGTTGCAGCGCGCGCTACTCGCGTGGCTGCAGCAGAACGGGTATCAGAACGAGCATCGGGTGGAATGGTTTTATCCGGTGAACACGCTGATCATTCATACGTTTGCTGATCCCGCGGGAATGCAGGCTACGGTGCGCGATTTGCAGCGTTGCGGAGATCCGGTGATTTCGTTTTATGCGCAATTGGAGCAGTTGTGGCCGCGTTCCATGGAGGGGACTTTCGGGCTTTTGTGAGGAACGGCGAACTGAAGTTCGCCGCAGCAAGCTAAAGCTTGCGCCACAGCGGGGGGCAGGCTATTGGTTGGTCAGATCGATGAGGCCCTGCTCGCCGATCACCTCGACCCCCAGGCTGCGCGCCTTATCCAGCTTCGAACCGGCGTCTTCGCCTGCCACTACATAGTTGGTCTTGCGGCTGACAGATCCGCTCACCTTGCCGCCGGCGGATTCGATCAGCCGCGTGGCATCCTCGCGGGTCAGGTTCGGCAGCGTGCCGGTGAGCACAAACGTCAAGCCATGGAGCGGGCCACCCTTTTTGCGTTTGACCTCGTACTCAAACTTCAATCCGGCCTCGCGCAGGCGCTCGACCAACTCCTGGTTGCGCGGCTCGCGAAAGAACTGGTACACGCTCTCGGCGACCTTGGGACCGACTTCTTCGGCGCGCTGCAGATCCTCCGCGCCGGCATGCGCGATGTGGTCCAGGCTGCCGAACGCTTCCGCCAGAAATACGGCCGTGCGCTCGCCCACGAAACGGATGCCCAGCGCCGTGAGAATGCGCGGCAAGGGGCACTGCTTGGATTTTTCGATATTGCGGATGACGTTTCCGGCGGACTTGGCGGCCATGCGTTCGAGCGTCGCCAACTGGTCGAGGGTCAAGCTGTAAATATCCGCTACGCTACGCACCAGGCCGCGATCCACCAACTGATCCACCAGCGCGTCTCCCAGGCCGTCGATATTCATCACGCCGCGCGCCGCGAAATGCAGGATGGATTCCTTCAGGCGCGCCGGGCAGTTGATATTGATGCAGCGTGAAGCGGCTTCGCCTTCTTCCCGCACGATGCTGCCGCCGCATACGGGGCACTCTTCGGGCATGTGGAACGGTTTGCGGTAGGAACCTTGCGCCTGCACGCGTACGACTTTGGGGATCACGTCGCCACTGCGTTCGATCACCACCGTGTCGCCGATCTGGAGGCCCAGCCGCTCGATTTCATCCTCGTTGTGGAGCGTGGCGCGGGAAACGGTGACGCCGCTGACGACCACAGGCGTGAGGCGCGCGACGGGCGTGAGCGCGCCGGTGCGTCCTACCTGCACCTCAATATTCTCGACCGTAGTGAGCGCCTGCCGCGCGGGATATTTATAAGCGATGGCCCAACGCGGCGCTTTGGCGGTATATCCGAGCTGCTGCTGCTGGGCGATGGAGTCCACCTTCAACACCACGCCGTCGATTTCGTAAGGCAACTGCTCGCGTCTGGCTTCCCATTCGGCGCAAAACCGTAGTACCTCGTCAACATCGCGGCAGAGCTTGCGATTGGCGTTCACCTTGAAGCCCATGCGCACCAGCTCTTCGAGCGATTCCCAATGACGAGGATAAGCCGGCGCGCCATCCACCTGCAGAAAATACGTGTAGTAATCCAGGCGGCGAGAGGCTGTGATGGATGGCTCCAGCACGCGCAGCGATCCGGCGGCGGCGTTGCGCGGGTTGGCGAAACGCGAGAGGCCGCGTTCATCGCGCTCGGCGTTCAGGCGCTCGAAGGCGCGCCGGTTCATCACGGTTTCTCCGCGCACCTCGAACGCGGGCAGCCTGGACTTTACACGCAGCGGGAGCGAGCGGATGGTGCGGGCATTTTCGGTGACGTCTTCGCCCACCACACCGTCGCCGCGGGTGATGGCCTGGGTGAACTGCCCGTTATGATAATGGGCGGCCATGGAGAGGCCATCCAGCTTCAATTCGGTGACGTATTGGAATTCGGCGCCGCGCAGCAGTTCGCGCACGCGGCGATCGAAATCGCGCAGCTCGCCTTCATCGAGAGCGTTATCGAGGCTGAGCATGGGCGCGCTGTGCGCCACTTTGACGAAGCCTTCGCGCGGCTTGCCGCCCACGCGCTGGGTGGGCGAATCGGGCGTGAGCAGCTCGGGATTTTTGGTTTCCAGATCGCGTAATTCCCGCATCAGCGCGTCATATTCGGCGTCGCTGATGGCAGGCTGGTCGAGCACGTAGTAGAGGCGCTCGTGATGGCGGAGTGTTTCGCGCAGCTTTTCGATCTGGGCGGCGGCATCTTTCGGCATGGAGCTTTTCACTCTAGTTTAAACTGAGATGTTCGGAGTGAAGCCATAGCCGCCGTAACCGCTTGCTCACGCGCGCGGCTCGGAAACGTCCATCAGCGGCAGCGGAACCAAATCACCCGCCACGATATTTCCGCACGGCACGAATCCCGAGCGCTGTAGGGTCCTCCGGCTGGCCAGATTCCCGACGTTGCATCGCGCAGCGGGCACCTTGCCACCCGCCCGGCAGATCGCCTTCAATTCCTGAACCAGATATGCGCCGAGCCCCTTTCGCCGGAACGGCTCGGCGACCGCCATATAGATATCGCCGTACGGCGGGTTGTAGTGATAGAGCACATCTCCTGCGCCGGCGATCGCGCCATGGAAGGTCACCAGCCAGCCGGCTCCCTCATCCAGCCCCTGCTGCTCGAGAACCTCGGTGTCTTCGGCTGTGGCCGCGCGGAATTCGGCGCCCGCCGGCGCTAGTGAAGTCTGGAACGCGTCCCTGAAAAGGATCGATCCCGCGTGGATGTTCCGCGCAAATGTGTGTAGCATAATGGTCAACATCGGCGCGTTGCTCTGGGTCTCGATGATCGCCGCGCCACACACGGGAAGCAGACTGGCGAACAGATCGAATGTCTGCGTCCGATGTGGACTTTGAACATAGAACTCGTACAGTGCCGGTGTTTCGCGCCACGGTCCGGCGATGGCCACGGATCCATAGCCAACCATCGCACCATCCAGCTCGAGCGCATACTCCCGCGTCCAGCCAGGCCTCTGGTGAACCGAATCGTAAATGATCTGGCAGTTCATCTCCGCGCGGTACTCTTCCCGCAGGGGCTCGATCTCGCTCAGTTGCGAAACGCGCGCGGCAGTCACCATGGATCTGTCATACCAAACCGCAGACGGGCGCGGCTACGGAATCGCGATCAGCAGGCCACCGCTTATGCCAACGGATCTCTCATGTCCTGGCCCGAAGGTGTACTCGTAGCCCGGTTCGAGGTACCAGCCCAATCTATGCTTCGCAGAGGGCCAAAACATAAAATCCAACACGACCTCGCCGGCGATTGAATTCGTCGTCATACCGTACGCCCTTGTATGAATCCACTCCGGACCCACTCCGAACATAAACTCCACTTTTGGGGAGAGGGTCCAAGGCTTCTTGAACAGAAGATCCGTATCCCATTCTGTCGAGTGGCGACGGAAAGCCGGAGTAACGCCCGCCTCGAGTTCCAACCAGTTTTCTATCGGCGTAACTTCAACCGCGAGGTCCGGGCCGCCGCTCCATCCGCCGTTTTTCAGATTCCAGCCAAGAGATCCTCCAAGCTCGAGAACCGCGGCAGGCTCCTTATCGACCGACTGCGCGAGTGCGTTTCCAGAACAGAGGAAAGCCAGGATCAACACGGATAGAGTTGCGTTCACTTTTGGTGAAAAGCTCCCAGCCAATTAGTTTAAACTGAGATGTTCGGAGTAAAGCCATAGCCGCCGCACGCAAGACCATCGTCATTTACAATCCCTTTGCAGGCAAGATGGGCAACAAGGGATTAAAGCGCCTGTCCGACGCCGCCGAGATTTTGCGCGAGGCGGGGCACGACACGTGGCTGGTTCCTACTCAGGGGCCGGGCACGGCGGGCGCTATCGCGCGGCGCAGCATCGCCGATGGCGCCGAACTGATTCTGGCCGCCGGTGGAGACGGCACCATTAACGAGATTGCCGAGGGCGTGGCCTTTTCCGACGTGCCGCTGGGAATCCTGCCCGCGGGCACCGCCAACGTGCTGGCCAACGAGTTGGGGCTGGGGTCGAGCGTCGAGCGCGCCGCGGCTACGCTCGGCGAATGCCTGCCGGTGCGCGTATCCATGGGCCGCCTCGAATGCGTGAACGGCAGCGAGCGCACCCGATTGTTTCTTTTGATGGCAGGCATCGGCCTGGACGCCAAGATCGTCTACAATCTGAGCCTGCCGTTGAAAGCGCGTTTCGGAAAACTGGCGTATTGGGTGGGCGGCTTCAGCCTGCTGGGACGCGATCTGGACGATTTCGAAGTGCTGGTGGAAGGCCGGCGCGTGAATTGCGCATTCGCGCTGATCAGCAAAGTGCGCAATTACGGCGGCGATCTGGAAATTGCGCAGAACGTCAGTTTGCTGGACAACCGCTTTGAGGTGGTGTTGTTCGAGGGGCGTAATTCGTTTCGATTTTTGACATACCTGGCGCGAGTGGCTGTGCGCAAGCTGGCGGGCGTGCCGGGCATTTCGGTGATTCGGACGAGCGGTGTGTGCATGCCGGGGACGACCGACCGGCGCGTATATATTCAGGTGGATGGAGAATATGCGGGGCATCTGCCGGCCAGTGTGGAGATCGTGCCGGATGCGTTGACCCTGCTGGTTCCGCAGGGATACATCAACCGGAGCCGGCCCGGCTGAGGGCGCGCCCGGTCTTTTGATAGGCTGCGATGAACAGCACCAACAGCAGGGCGTCCGGAACGCCAGTGGCGGCCTCGACCGGGGTGATGCGCTCTTCGAGGTACAGCAGCAGCAATGCGGCCACGTAGCTGAGCTTTTCCAGTATTGCCGGCAGCATCATGGGCCGGAAGCGTCGCGGGTCCGTGGCGATCAGGAAGAAGGCGATCTGCCACACCAGCCCGAGCCCGGCAAAGCCGTAGTAAAACTGCGGATGAGTGATGGGCGGTGGGTTCTGGCGTCCGACCTGGTCGAAGATGAAGAACAGCGGCGCGAGCAGCACTATACCAACCGCGCCGGCTGTCCAAAACACAACCTTGGCAAACTTCATCCCCGCGAGTATAGCAAGGGACGACGGCCGCCTAGATGCGCTCTACTCGCACGCCGCCGTTGGTGGTGGTGGCGCGCACCAGGTTCCCGCCGGCGCCCAGGTCCACGGCGATCTGCTTAGTGATTTCGCCCTGCACGGTCACGGGGAAGTCGATGCTGACGCCGCCGTTCACGGTGCCGGTCTCCAGATGTGCCGAATAGTTGGACGGAACCCGAATGGTCACGCCGCCGTTGGTGGTGGAAACATCGCAGCGATCGCCATCCCAGTGGTCCGAGTCCAGTTCCAGGTGCAGGCCGCCGTTGGTGGTGTGGCCTTCCACGGAACCCGCCATATGGCGCAACGACACGCCGCCATTCAGCGCCTCGAACTGCATGTGACCCTGGACGGCCGCGATGCTGATGCCGCCATTGTGGGTGTGCAGCACCAGGTCGGTCCGTAGCGGCACGAAGATTTCATAGCTGACGCCCCAGCCGTGCTTCTCTGAAGTGGGGCCGCTCGCGCGCACACGTCCGCCGGCGATCTCCACGCGGATCTCGGCCGCGACGCGCCGCGAGTCTGCTTCGTCGTCCTGATAAGCCTGCACCTTGCTGCGCACCAGGATGTCGCTGCGATTTGCGCCCTTGATCGAAATCCCGCCATTGATTCCGCCGTCCACGTCGAGTTGTCCGCCGGCCGGCGCGGTGACTTCGCGCATTTCGCAGTAGTGCCCATGTTCTCGCTCAGTTGCGGTCTTCGTCGCAGCGACATCGTCTTTTCCTGCGGCAGCGCGGCCGGCGCCAGGCACAAGGCCAGAATCAGAATCCGGTTCATAGTTGTGCTCCCGTTCCCTTAGACGGAGAAAGGCTCGGTGGTTGGGGAAGTTTTGCCTAGTTATGATGGCGCAGTTTCTTCTTAATATCCGGCCAGAATTCGGTCGACAGGTTGGTCACCAGGTCGAACCCGACGCGCAGCGATCCCTGCAAGAAGCCCAAGCCGTACGGTATCCAGCCGGTCCGGGATACCACAAGTTGGATAAGAAATGCCTCGCCGTAGGCGCTGCCCATACGCCAGGTAGAGAAGGTTTCGCCGCCCGAATCCGTGTGCGTCAGGACCGTGTCGCGCACCGCGTGGGCCATTCTGCGCCAGAGGCCCTTGCGCTCGGACGGAAAATAGCGCGGATCCTGGTGCAGCGCGGTATCCAGGCCGAAGGCCAGCACGCCGTGGATCACGCGGCGCCCTCAGTAGAGGCTACGCGCCGCCCATATGCCTCCCATGCCGTATCCCCATTCCTTGGGAGCGTTCAATTCCTGCAGCAATCCGGCATATGCCAGGGTGCCCGCTAGCGGCCAGACCCCGACCAGGCCCCGGAATGATAGCGCAGCTTATCGAGGGGCGGCCTGTAACTTCATTTGGTATACGGCGGTCTGGTGGTTGCTGTTGGTGACGGCCAGCAGGTACGACCCCGACGTCCAACCAGCCGGCAGAATCGCCGCGGCGCTCTGGTTGGTGAAGGAGACCAGGCTGAGCGCGGCGCTTTCAAATGCCACCGTAGGCGCCACACCGGCCGGACTGAAGTTGGCAGCCGGTGAGAGTCACCTGATTGGCCGCGTAGTCGACCGTGGCGTTCACGATAGCAGGCGGGTCGTCTGTCCCGGCGTCCAGAGGGGGA
Source organism: Bryobacterales bacterium (assembly GCA_963756605.1). Taxonomy (GTDB): domain Bacteria; phylum Acidobacteriota; class Terriglobia; order Bryobacterales; family Bryobacteraceae; genus Bog-159. Next base: position 333,764 of record CAVWOT010000004.1, read on the forward strand.
AGCGCCATGAGGAACAGGCACGCGAAAAGTTTTGCGAAATTACCGGCAGTCATGAATTGGCTGGATGGCCGTCGGGTAAGTTCCCAACAGGGCAGATGTAACAGAATTTACATATTACCAGGATCCGACAAGTTTTTGTAAGGAACTCGCGGCGCGGCGGACTATACCAGCGAAAGATATGATCCAAGTTGAAAACCTCTCGAAGAGCTTCGATCACCGGGCGGTGGTGCGGAGCGTGTCGTTCACGGCTCCGGATGGCGCTATTACGGGCCTTCTGGGTGCCAATGGCGCGGGCAAGACCACGACTCTGCGGATGATCTGCGGCGTGTTGCAACCGGAGGGGGGCACGGTCGCCATAGACGAAGCCAACCCCGCGGCGGCCAACGATCCGGCTGTGCGGCAGCGCAAACTGGGGGCGCTGCTCGACCATGCAGGCATTTATTCCCGGCTGACCCTGCGCGAGAATCTGAGTTACTTCGGGATGCTGCGCGGGATCGAGCCTGCAGTGCTCGCCGAACGCGTGGACCAGGTGATCGCCGCACTGGGCGCGGAAGGTATCCGGGACCGGCGGACCGCCGGATTTTCGCAAGGCGAGCGCATGAAAACCGCACTCGGCCGCGCTATCCTGCATGCGCCCAAAAATCTGCTGCTCGACGAGCCCACTAACGGCCTGGACGTTCCGAGCGTCCGCGCGCTGCGAGATCTACTGCGCCGTTGGCGCGATGTGGGCGCCTGCGTGCTCTTTTCCAGCCACGTGCTGGAAGAAGTGAGCGCGCTGTGCGACAACGTGGTGATCATCGATCAGGGCCGCGTGGCGGCGCGGGGATCGCCCGCCGAACTGTGCCGCCAAACGGGATGCGTTTCGCTGGAGGATGCTTTTGTAAAGCTGACAGCACTGGAGGAGCCTGCCGTATGTTGAATCCGATTCTGGTGGTCGCGCACAAGGAGATCGTAGATAGCTGGCGCGATACGCGCTCGGTGATTTCCTCGTTAATGTACGCGCTGATGGGGCCGGCGGTGGTGCTGATGGTCTCGATGGCGACGCGCGTGGACGGCGTGCTGATTGGGATGATGTCGGTGTTCACGCTGGTGGCCGCGTTTGTCGGCGGCATGAACGTAGCGATGGACACGGTGGCCGGCGAGCGCGAACGCCATTCGTTGCTGCCTTTGCTGATGAACGCGGTGCGCCGGCGCGACATCCTATTGGGAAAATGGCTGGCAGTGGGATTGTTCGCGCTCGCCGGGCTGGTTATGAATCTGGCGGGCTTCGCGATGGTAATCGCCGGCACGGGCATGCGCGCACCCGTTGGATGGCCGCGTCTGTTGCCGGCGATTGCGGCGGGAATCCTGCCGTTGGCGTGGCTGGCTGCATCGCTTGAATTACTCATCTCGACGGTGTGCCGCGCGGCGAAAGAAGCGCAGACGTACCTTTCCATGCTGGTATTCATTCCCATGGGGCTGGGCCTGTTTCAGGTCTTCTTTCCGGCTGCGGCGCGCGGATGGTTCGTCTTCCTGCCCGTAGTGGGGCAGCAGTTGCAACTGGAGCGCTGGATGAAAGGGGCCGCTGCCCCATTTGGTTACGCCGCGGCACTGGGTTGCTTCACCGGTGCACTGGCTTTGCTCGTGTTGGAAGTTGCCGCGCGCAGGCTGCATCGTGATGAAATCGTCTACGGAAGCTGAAGCCGCCTGGACGGCGTTCACGTTCTTCACCACATTGGACCGCGCCAAACAGGAGCAGGAATTCGATCGCCTGATGGCCGCCAGCGGACCCGCGCTGGCCCGCTTAGCGGCGAGCTACACCAACACGTCCAGTGATCGCGACGATCTGCTGCAAGAGATGGCACTGGCCGTTTGGAAAGCGTTACCCGGCTTTCGCGGCGAGTGCTCTCAGCGCACGTTTCTGTTCCGGGTCGCGCACAATCGCGCCATCGCTTACCTCGCCAGCAGCCGCGCACGATTCCCTTTGGCGGCCACGGATGCCGAGGTGAGCGACCCGGCGCCTACTCCGGAATCCGGACTGGCGCGCGCGCAGGCAGCCGAACGCTTACGCGCAGCCATTCATCGTCTGCCGCTGGTCTACCGGCAGGCGATCACGCTGGCGCTCGAAGATATGGGATATGCGGAAATCGCGGGGGTGCTGGGCATTTCCGAAAGCAACGTGGGCGCGCGGTTGAGCCGCGCCCGTCAATTGTTACGCGAGACGCTGGAGAAGACCAGATGAGCATGGACACGGAATTGGAAACCTGGCGGCAGGAATGGCAATCGGAACCCGCCGTTCCGCCGGATTTGCGCAGGCGCGTCGAGCGGCAATCGCGCCGGCTCAAGATTGCGATTGCGCTCGACATCCTGGTAACGGTGGTGATGGGTGGAGCGGTAATTGTCTTGGCCGTGCGGCTGCCGCGGCCCGACATGCTGGTACTGGCGGCGGCTACCTGGTTTTTTATTGCCGGCGCCTGGGCTTTCCGCCTGAGCATCAGCCGCGGCTTATGGACGCCGGCCGCAGTCAACACCGCCGCGTTTGTGGATTTGTCGATCCGGCGATGCCGCGCGCAGATGAAGGCAGCCGCATTTGGCGGGGTACTTTATGTGTGTGAGATCGCGTTCTGCCTGGGTTGGATTTACCGGCACTCTGCGCGGAGCTCGCCGTTGGCGGGTTGGTTAACCGGCTCGTTAACCGCTCGTATGGTGTGGGTGATTACCACTGTGTTTTTCTCTTTTCTGGTTCGGTACCGGCGGAAGAAGCGTGGGGAGCTAGCGTGGCTGGTCAGTGTGGGGGAGGAGGAGTAGAGTCAGGCCGGCGTGGTGGGTGGTGCTGCGGGATGTGCGGCCGGCATAAGCATATAATGAAAAAATGCAGCAGGTGGTCGAACTCGAACGGCGCGATCAGGCAGAGCGGTATAATCGTAAGCCGCCACTTGCTTTCCTGGATACAAACGTCATCCTCGACTACCTCCGCGGCGATCCGTCTGCGATGCAGTTATTTGCCGCCGAATCAGACGGCCGTGTCCGCTTTGCGATTAATCCGATCGTGCTGCAGGAACTCATCCTCACCGAGGGCGCCGTAGCTCGACCTGAGTTCGAACAGATCCGGGATCATCTGAAGGTGTTGCCGATAGACTTTTCAAAAGCCGAGGCGCTCGCTGCCGAAGCGGCGCGAGTGCTTGAGCTGATGCCACCCGCGCCCGCTTTGAGGAAGCGCTTGGCGCACTCAAATGACCTCATCATGCTTAGCAGCGTCGGAGACTGCGATTTCCTGGTTACCAGGGACAAAGTCCTGAAGGATTTGGTCGCGGACGAAAAGCCGCAAGTAGTGACCCCCAAACAGCTCGTTGCGCGCCTGCTGGCAGCGTGATGCGCGTCTACTTCGATACCGGAGTATTCATCGATTACCTCAGCGGCCGCGGGAGCCCGGCGGCGCTCCTCAGGACAGCAGATCGCCGGGGCCGCACGCCCGAAATTATCACCGAGCACGCCGAGCGGCTGTTCGAGAAGGTCAGCCGCAGTCACGCCGGTGGTACTTCCTGTCTCACATATTACGAGGCTGAGGAGGCGCTCCACCGTCAACTGAAAGAGTCCGCACGGGGTGTTTCGCATGCCGATACGCTCCTGATTCCGGCAGCACGGGCGATAACCTTCCAAGTTCACGCTGTGGTTGAGATCTTCAAGATCGCGGCGCTCGATCTTACGGCAGGTACCATCCGCCTTCACCTTCAGCGCCTCGAACTCCAAACGCGCGGAATCCGTGCCGCGGATGCATTGCACGCGGCGACCGCAGTTTCATTCGACGCGGACCTGCTCGTTTCGACCGATGATGCACTTCTGCAGTTGGATGGAATTCTGACAAACTCCCGGAAAGCCAGGATACTGTGTCGAGATACAGACTCGGCCATCCAGCTTCTCTAGCCGGGCGAGAGTTCGGCGGACGCGTCACCGATCCGGCTATTGCACTTGATATGACAGGCGCACTTCCGCCGTTTTTGGCGGGAAGCAGGAGTTCGTATTGCAGGCCTGATAGCGCAGCTTGCCGAGCATGATACCGGGCCCCTGCGAAGCTTCGGCCGGCACTTTGAACTTCGCGATCAAATCGAAATCGCCGGTGAAAACGGAGAGCGGCTTATCGGAGAATTCGTACTTCTCTGACTGCGGCTTGGGAAAGATCACCGTAACGGGTTCGAGCGCGCCGCCCGGAGCCCACGTCAGCTTGAGCGGTATCAGGTAATCTTCGCTCGGTGTATTGCTGTTGACGTGAAAATTGGGCTCGATGGACACCGCGATCTTAGCCTCGGTGGAGGAGCCGCGTTTGGCCACGATCTTCTGCGGCGATTGGGCGATCAGGTATTGATTACCTTGCGCCCATAAGCCCGGCAGACAGAGGCACAGCATCGCCAGCGGGCGCGCGGCCCTCAATAATCCCCCCGCCGTGCGCGGGCGCTTGCAATAGTTGTTCGATGGCATTTTCAAACTCACTTTTGGACGTCAAGCCCACGTGGACATCGGCGATCCGGCCCTGCCGGTCGATCAGGAAGGTAGTGGGGAGCGCCTCGATGCCACCGAACTTATCGGCGGTGGCATCATTGCCCACCACGATGCGGTAATTGATTCCGACGTCGCTAACGAAAGGCTTGACGGCATCCCAACCTTCGTCGTCCATGTCGATGCCCAGTACGGAGAAGCCCTGATCCTTATGTTTGCGCTCGAAGTCCATGAACCAGGGGATCTCGATCTTGCACGGCCCGCAATAGGTGGCCCAGAAATCCAGCAATACGACTTTGCCCTTGTATTCGGAGAGGCGCACGGTTTTGCCGTCGGCATCCTTCAGGGCGAAATCGGGTGCGGCGTGCCTTTCCTTATCGGGCTTCAGCGAGGCGGCCTTAACAGTCTTCGCCGGCGAGCAGCCGTAGATGACGCAGCCTAGCAGGAACCCGGTGAGCAGCACGGCGCCCAGGCGCAGAGCCGACATATTGCCTCCTCTTCCACTATATGGATTATATCGAGATTCGATTGGTCGCACCGGCGGCCTCGAACCACGCGCGCCGGCGCGCACAAAAACGGCGGGCCAGGGTGTACTCGCGATGCGCGGCGACGCCTGAAAAGATCCAGGCCGCGGTGTCGCAGAAGCTTTCGCATACGTATTCACGCCAGCGGCGCGTGCGTTCGACCGCATCGCGCGCCACGAGCGCCCGCTTACGCCATTCGGCGGACCACCCCAGCTCGCCGCGGGCGCGCCCGCCCAGTTCCTCGCGGAGCAGCGCCTCGTAAGACCAGCGGCGCGGATTGCCCAGCCGCAGCCACGCGAAATGGAAAATCTCATGCACGAAAACGCGCGCGAACTCTTGTGGGTGGCGTGCGGTTTCGGCGTCGAATGCAATGCGCCGCGCACGGATGAATGCACCCGCGTGGACCGCGCCACGGCCATCGGCTAGCGCATGGCGAATCTCCAGCCGGACCGGCCGGCCGGCCATGTGGGGAAGCCTTGCCATGGCTCACTGGCTCTCGCTGAGCAGCGTCTTATACACTTCGCGCGCGCGATCGTATGCCTGGCGCGCGGCGCCGAGCTCGGCCACGGAAATGCGCGGAGCTTTTTGCGTCCAGCACTGACTGACGGCAGCCAGACACCATTCCGCGCTGCGGCGGGATGCGCGCACGGGTTTGCCGCCGACTAGCACGAAAATAGGATTGGTGTGTGCCGATGGCAGGATACGCACGGCGACCCAACTGCTCTTCTCGATCGGGACGTCGAATGCCACATCACGCAATTGCCCATCGGCCAGGACGTTCTTGCGCGCCACCGGCTCGCCATTCACGACCAGCTCCACGGGCACTTCGCGCGTGTCGCCGATGCGCGCGCGCTCCACATCCCAGTACGGCTTCTCGTTGTAGGGCTTGCCGCGGAGGGATTGATCCGGCAGCGGGTCCAGATAGGCAGCCACGTGGACTTGCGCGTGAACGCTGCTGGGTGCTTCCAGCCGCACCTCGCTCGCGCCGGTTCCCACCGGTGTGCCATTCACCTGGAATTCCATCAGATGGCTCTTGCCGTCGGAGACATAACTCCTCCCGGCCTTGAGTGCCTGGATCCAATTCGCGTAAGTCAAACTATCCAACTTAGTGTAAGTGCGCCCAATTCCAACCCGCTGATCGTAAATACATGGGAAATCCGTCTCACCGGCGATGCGCGTGCGGAACCCGACATTCAGCGTGTGATACCAGATGCTGAGCTCCCAAACATAGGGCGTATCTACCGATGAGATGAAGTCGACTAACCCAGGCTCAGTGACATCGACGACATACTCGTTCGCGCCGATGCCATCAAAGCCCGGCATTTCGTAATTGGGCAGATCGCTGCTCATGACTTCCAGGCCCCAACCGGAATGCGCGAAACCTACGACGGCGCCTTGTGACTTAGCCCAGCGGAAGATAGGCTGGTCCCAGGTGGGCCATTCGGAGATGCGGGTGGCGCCGGGGTAATCCTGCTGGCGCAGGCCGAGCAACACGATGTGGCCGGCGTGGCTCGACGGGAAGCCGGACACTTCCAGATCGTAGTGCATCAACTCAGCGGGCTTGGACAGCGCATCGTCGTGCCCGGAAAAGAACTGCTTTTGATAATAGTAATCGGGACCCCAAGTGAGCACGGCGCCGATGTTCAGCCGCTCGCCGGCGATCTGCCGGATCATATCCCGCGGCAGCACGCCTTCGGTGGGATTCTGATAATGGGAACAGCCAGCGGCGTGCACGTGGTGATCCCCGGAGTACCAGCCGTAGTGTGCGGGATCGATCCAACGTTCCAGTTGGAATGTAAGTTCGGCGGGACCTTTGTCATCCACTGCGAACTCTTTAGTATGTACGCGATACTCCGGCCCGCCGGTGTAAGTGATGTTATAGTAACCGGCCGGCAGGATGATAGCCTCTCCATTGGCGCGGTAGATTTGCGGCTGGAAGAAGAAATCGGGAGCGAGGCGCTTGGATGGATTGGGATAGAGACGGTTCAGCCGGTCGCGAATGACGAACGACGCCATGGCCGGCTGGCCGTTCTCATCGCGCACGTGCAGTTTGATGGCGCGCGCGGGCAACGCGGTGAAGAGCACCAGGATGTCGTTGCGAAAGCCGATATCCTGGCTGCCCTGACCCACGTTGAAACTGATCTGCGCCGAGCGTTGGCCGCTATCGCGGCTATAGATCTGCAGAATCCGGTAATCGAGCGCCAGGCCAGAGAGGCGGCGGTCCATGGGCGGTTTGTCATATATGGAGATCTCGGCCCAACGGTCGGCGGCGTTCTGGGGCGTCAGTTCGATCTTAGGTTCGGGGCTGCCGTTGGATTGAATGTAGACGTTCCCGCTGTTGGGGCTGGCCACACGAAGCGGCGCGGTTACGTTGGCCTGGTTGATTACTTTGACGAGAAACAGGCGCGTGCCGCCTTCTACCAGTTCGGGCTTGGCTGGACCCGGCTCTACTTTTACGCGGCTTTCGGCATTGATGTCGACCATGGCAAGGGCATAGCGGTCCAGGATTTTTTCGAGCTCGGCTACCGCCGCGGTTTGATCCGGAAGGGCAATCGCGGCGTTGATGGCGCTGTGATCCGCCGCGGGGAACGGCTGGCCCAGGTAATTCATGGCGTCTTCCAGGCGGCGGACTTGTTGGGCCAGCGGCTGCAGGGGTACGGGCGTCTGGGCGGCGGCGCAGATGGCTGTGAAAAGGATGAGTGCAGGTCTAGCTGGCATGTTCGGCCCCCTTTGGTGTGTCCGGATTTAGGTTACACCAGATGAGGGGACTGCGACAATGCTTCGCGGCGGGGCTGAAGCCCCGCGCCGGCTAAAGCCCGCCCTCCAGTCGGGCCTACAGTTTCGGTGCGTAATAGCCCTTGCGGCAGCGCACCACCAGGTCCTTGCGGTTTTTCACTTTCAGATCCACGGTGTGATATTGGCCGTCGGTGCGCAAGGGTTCGGGGCGGTAAAAGACGTTGTACTGATGGCGCAGCTCGTTGGCGATATTTTCGAACGACTGCTCCAGGTCTTCCACCTTAAACGGGAAGAAAGTCTGGCCGCCGGTTTCCGAGGTCAGGTATTTCAGAATCTTGTCGCCGTCGGTCTCGCCGCGGATGACATTGGTCGAAATGGCGTAGATCACCACGTCGGCCTTCTGGGCCATTTCGAGCGCCTGATCGCGCGAGAACTTGCTCTGGTTGTCATCGCCGTCGCTGACGATCACGATGGCGCGCCGGAACTTGTGCCGGGGCTGGTCCTTCGAGAGCTTGTCGCGGCAGGCGTAGTAAATGGCGTCGAATAGCGATGTGCCGCCTCCGGGCCGGAGTCCGCGGATGGCGTTCTGTAGTTTCTCGACATCGTCGGTGAGATCGGACACCAGCTCGGCCTCGGTATCGAAGCTTACTACCATAGCTTTGTCGTGGCCCTGGTGCACCACGCTTACCAGGAACGAATTCGCGGCTTCCTGCTCGAACTTAAAGCGCTCGCGGATGCTGTTGCTGGTATCGATGAGGATGCCGAGGCGCAGGGGAAGGTCGGTTTCGGCGGTGAACTCGGCAATGGTTTGCGGAGTTTTGTTCTCGAAAACCTGGAAGTCATCCTTGGTCAGGTCGGTGACGAAGCGGCCCTTCTTGTCGGTGACTGTGAAGAGCATGTTGACGCGGGTGACATCCAGAATGATTCGGGTGCTGGGGTCATCGAGGACCTCAGCCGGCTTCTGCGCGGCGGGCGCTACGGCCTGCTGGGCGGACAAGGCACCGCACCACAAGGCGATAACGGCCGGTAAAAAGAAGGCTTTCATTTGGCTTAATTATAACTGTTCCAGGCAGCGTTGCAGGTCCTCCGGGAGGGGAGACTCGATCTCGACCGGCTGCCGGCTGATGGGGTGCGGAAATCGGATGCGATGGGCGTGCAGGAAGAAGCGGCCGTCGAGCGCCGGTAATGAATTGCGGGCGGGCGCGCCGTAGAGCCGGTCTCCCGCTACGGGATGGCCGATGTTCGACAGATGCACACGGATCTGGTGCGTGCGGCCGGTGCCGATGCGCACCTCGAGCAGAGTGAAGCCCGGGAAGCGCCGCAGGACCTGGTATTCGCTCCAGGCGGCGCGGCCATGGGACAGCCGGGCGGTCATGCGAGTGCGGTGGTGCGGATCGCGCGCGATGGGCTTCTCGATGCGGCCGCGATCCGCCGCCACGCTGCCGTGCACCAGGGCGAGGTAGGTCTTCTCGACTTGCCGGCCGGCGAATAGCGCGGCTAAGGCGTGGTGTGCGGCGTCGTTCTTGGCTACCAGGATTACGCCGCTGGTGAAGCGGTCGAGGCGATGCACGATGCCGGGCCGCAGGTCGCCACCGAGCGCGGAAAGCGACTGGAAACGGCCGAGCAGCGCGTTCACCAGCGTGCCCGCATGTACTCCGGCGCCGGCGTGCACTACCATGCCCGCAGGTTTATCGATGGCTACCAGGGCGTCGTCTTCGTAGAGGATGCGCAGGGGGATGTTTTCGGGTTCGGCGTGCAGCGCGGGTAGTGCGGCGGGATCGACATCGATGCTATCGCCGGCGCGCAGAATGCGGGACGAACGCGCGGGCGCGCCGTTTACCAGGACGCGTTCCTTTTTGATCCAGTCCTGCAGACGGGCGCGGCTCAATTCCGGAAACTGCTGGTGTAGAGCTTGATCCAGACGCTGGCCGGCCTGCGCGCTGGTAGCGGAAAACTGCATGTAGGGTTACTTCTTCAGTCTAACTTCTCGGTCTGGGCTTCAGTCTAGCCAGGCATGTGCGCTACTGGCAGCGGCGGGGACCGGTGGCGGGATGGCTCCAAAGCGCCGCTGCCGGGCGTGGAACTGGCGGACGGCGGCGTCCAGATCGGTGGCGCCGAAATCGGGCCACATGCGCCGGGAGAAGATGAGTTCGGCATAGGCGCACTCCCAGAGCAGAAAGTCGCTGAGGCGTTGTTCGCCGCCGGTGCGGATCAGCAGGTCTACCGGGGGGCCTAACTGCTCTTCCAGGCATTCGCGGCAGACCAGCCCGGCCTGGGCGGCGTGGCGTAGCGCGCCGGCGATGGCGTCGCGGCCGGAGTAGTCCACGGCGATGCGCAGATCCAGCTTCTCACCGGCGGCGGTGACGGATTCGGCCTGGGCGATGGCGGCGGGCAGTTCGCCGGACAAGCGGTCGCGCCGCCCGATGATTTGAATGCGCACGCCATTTTCCAGGCAGCGGGCCGTCTCGGAGCGGAGGTGTTCGGCGAGCAACTGCATCAGGCCAGCGACTTCGTCTTGGGGTCGGCGCCAGTTGTCGGAAGAGAAAGCGAAGAGGGTCAGCAGGCGGATGCCGAGGTCCGGCGCGGCTTCCACGGCTCGGCGAACGGCGTCGGCTCCGGCGTGGTGGCCCGCCAGGCGCGGCAATCCGCGCGCGAGCGCCCAGCGTCCATTGCCGTCCATGATGATGGCCGCGTGCAAGCGGGTCGACTTGAACTGAGTACTTTGTATCATAAAGTTAATGTGCCAAAAAAAATCCTATCTCTCCCGCATGGTGCCGATGAGCGCTTCCATGTGATCCAAGTAGCGCTCCAATGCGCGGCGTCCGACGGCGGTGAGGCGATACTCGGTTTTAGGCAGGCGGTTCTCGAATGACTTGGTGCAGGCGATGTATTGGGCGTCTTCGAGTTTCCGGGCATGCACGCTGAGATTGCCATCGGTGGTTTCGAGCAGTTTTTTCAACTCATTGAAAGTCAGCGATTCATTGACGGCCAGTGCGCTCAGGATGCCGAGGCGCAGGCGCTCATGGATCAAGCGGTCGAGTTTGGGAGCGCCACCGAGGATGGCGGGGGGCCGTACTTTGCGTTCCCTTTCACGCGGGAGAGCGTTTTGCTTAGCCACCGTATTTCACCGTAATCAAAATTCCAAATGCGATGTGCAAGCCGCCAAAGCCCGCAGCCAACAGAGTGTTGCCCCAAGCGGCGGGCGCAAACAGGGCCGCCGCGCCGATGGCCATGAAACACACGCCCATGACCGGGACTACCTTTACCGAAGCGCCTCCGCCGCACAGCACGCCCGTCCCATAAAGCAGCAGCCAGATGCCGGGCAGCGGCGCAATAAAACCGGCGCGAAAGAGCACCAAAGTGAGCAGCGCGCCCGCCAGCAGAGGCGGTGCAAAGCCCAGCAGAAACTTGCGTCCGGGCCCGGAGAGCAGCGGCATGCCGGCTTTGTGGGATTTGTGCGCAGCGGCCGCCACACCGATCAGACACGCGATTACAGCCTCACCCAGCCACGCCGCGAGCCAGGCTTCACCATTCCACAGACCCCGCGCCAACACTGCCACCGCCAGGGCCGTGCACCCGAGGACGATTCCGCCTACACCGGGGACGGCCGTAAAAGCTCCGGCCCGCTCCATGGCGGAGCGGATGTATTGCAGGTTATCTAGCGCGTGCGCGTGTATCGCCACAGGTTCTACGCGGGGCTGACGGATAGGGCGGACAACGGCCACGAACCGATTATAGAACGGGGGGGCGTGGAGCGCAAGTACTTTTTGGGATAAAGTTGAGCGGGCAAAAGCCCCGCCCGCTAAAGCCTGCCCTCCAACCCCAGTTGCCAAGCTACGAAGGTCAGTTCCAGGGACGAATCTTCGATGGTCTTGCTCAGCGGCGTACCGCCGGAATGGCCGGCCTTGGTATCGTACAGGAGCATGACCGGCCGATCGGAACTCGTGGCGGCCTGCAGCCGGGCGGCCATCTTGCGAGCCTGCTCCGGCGGCACACGCGTATCCGCGTCACCGCTCGATATGAGCACTGCCGGATATTTCGCGCCGGGCTGTACGTGCTCGTACGGCGAGTACGCGTAAAGATACTTGAACTGGGTCGCGTCGGCGGCATTGCCGTATTCGAGTAAGGCCGGCGGGTTGTTGTTCTTTGTGTACTTGTAGTAGCGCACCATGTCCAGGTCCGGGTGCCAGCAAACCACGGCCTGGAACAGATCCGGACGCTGGGTTAAAACCGCGCCCACCAGCAGGCCGCCATTGCTGCCTCCCCAGATGGCCAGCTTGCGCGGATTGGTGTAGCGCTTCGCGATCAGCCATTCCGCCGCGGCGATAAAATCGTCGAACACATTCTGCTTCTTTTCGAGCATGCCGGCGCGATGCCACTCTTCGCCGAACTCGCCGCCGCCGCGAATATTGGCCACGGCATAGATTCCGCCGTGCTCAATCCACCAGGCGGCACTTGGGTTGAACGACGGCGTGATGCTGACGTTGAAGCCCCCGTAGCCGTACAGGATCGTGGGGATTTGCGCGTCCGGACGCAGCCCCTTGCGATGGATCAGGAACATAGGAATGCGCGTGCCGTCCTTGGAGGGATACCAGACCTGTTCGGTTTCGTATCGTTCCGAGGCGAACGGCACGTTGTCGCGGTACCACAGCGTGCGGGCGCTGGTCGCGGCGCTATAACGGTAAAGCGAATACGGCGTGGTGTATGAAGAGAAGTAGAGCAAGCCCTCATCCTGATCGGCGCGGCCATAGATTCCGCCGGAGCCGGGACCGGGAAGATCCACGGTGCCCAGCGGTGCGCCGTCCAGCGAATAGATGCCGATGCGCGAAGTGACATTGTGCAGGCGATTGACGAACAGCTTGCCGCCGAGCACGGCAAAGCTCTCGATGGCATCGTCGCCGGCAGGCACGACTTCGCGCCATTTCTCAGGGGCTGGATCGCGCAGATCGATTTTTAATATCCGCGATCGGGGCGCTTTCCAGTTGGTTTCAACGAGTAGAGAATCCCCGGCGAACTGCGGATCGAAGCGCGCATCAATACCGGTGATCAAAGCTTGCGGAGGCGCGCTGGCCGCGAGATTCTGCAGATACAGTTCGCCTTTGGCCCAGCCGTGCTGCACGACGACCAGGAGGTAGTGTCCGTTTTCCGATGTTACCGGCGCAATCCAGGTATCCGGTCCAAAGCCTTCGCCGAAAATCTCCGGATCGTCTGCGGCGCTGCCGGCGAGCGAGTGATAGTAGAGCCGTTTGCCCGCATCGCGCCTGCCAACCGTATAGTAAAAGCCGCTCGCGTCGGTCTTCCAGGCGAAGCCCATGTATAGCGCTCTGGGGAATGGCTTCCCCACGTCCTGGTGATTTCGCACGTCGAAGATGTGCAGTTCCGTTTCATCTTCACCGCCCTGGCGAACTTCATAGGCGAGCAGGTTGCCATCCTCCGACACGTCCTCCAAATTGACGCTGGTACGGTGGTCGGCGCTCAATGGCGCGGGATCGATCAATAGTTCGTCAGGGCCGCCGGCGGCCTTGCGACGGTAGATGGACCACAGTTCCTGATCCGCGGCGCGCTTGACGAAGAAGTAGTAGCCACCGCGCAGCTCAGGGCCGCCGACTGAATCGTGGCGCAACATTTCAGTGAGCCTTCCGGCGATCGCGGCGCGTACCGGCTGGCCATCGAGTAAGGCGTGCGCATAGTCGTTCTGGCGGCCGATCCAGTCGCGGGTGGCGGTACTCGCGGGATCCTCCAGCCAGTGGAAGGGATCTACGATTTCCACGCCGTGAAACGTCTCGGCAACATTGTCCTGGCGCGTGACAGGCGGTTTCACCTGCGCGCCGAGCGAAAGGGTGCAGGCGAGAAAACACGCAGCCTGGGCGCGTATGGCGTTAGTCATAGCGGCTCCGGCGATGGTATTCGCCGCCACCCAATCCGCCGACGTCGATGATCACGGCGACGATCAGGATGAGGAGGTTAATGCCGGCTATGGCCTGATGGTTGTTGACCATCCAGGCGTAAGCCAGCGTCGTCAGCGGGAGGAAGAAGAAACCGAGCAAGGGAATCAGTAATCCGTGATAGGCCCTTTGCAGATACGTCGTGAACAGCCACAGGCAGAATAGCACCACGCGCGGGAACGCCAGCACCAAGATAACAACCAGGCAGGGCATAGCACCGATTGTCGCAAATTGCCGGCGGGAGGGAAGGACTTTTACAAGCGCGGTGTGATTTTCGCTACCGCCTGTGGCGATGGAATGACTACGTGCACCTCGAATTCGACCAGGTCGCTCCAGTTCGCCATCCAGGCATCCAGCAGGCTGCGGTCGGCGGCTTCCATGAGCTGGAAGCAGCACTCAAATTGTTCGTCCACCCAGCTCGAGACGTATACCAGGCCTTCGGGAGCCAGGCGGCCTTGGTCGCGATAGCGGCGATAGACGGCTACGGCGTCGTTGTTTTTGAAGTGCTCCACGATCATGTAGAGTGCGCGCGGCATCTGTGCAGCGGTACGCGGCCGGTCTGCCTTAGTGGTCGCTGTCTTCCAACACTTCGATGGCATTGATACTGGCGTAGTTGACCACCGGCACAAAAGAGAGTTCAATCTTACCCTGGGCGTTGGGCACAATTCCGTGAAAGCTCTTTTCTATGGCCCGCAGCTCGCCGCCGGCCGTGCGGAAAATATCGAAATTGCGCAGCAGTGCGACGCCATTGCAATACACATCAAAAAGGCGGCTACCCGCGCGACCGCCGCCGGGGCGTCCGGGGCCGAACCAGGTTTCGGCAAATCGCAGGTTCACCGTGTAGCGGCCTTCAGCTACGGGGATCGTATAACGGAAGTTGCCGTAACGTTCGGACTGGAATATTTCCGGGTCGGGTGTCTTGACCACGGATTCCGGGCGCGACACGGCCAAGCCGTGGCTGTAATAGCGGTCGGCGCCCCACACCTGGCCGCGCTGATCGGTGTAGTCGCGGGCGCGCGCCACGATACGTACGGGACGCATCTGGCCGGGGATGCCCGGTACGATCTCCAGCGCATTCAGGAACGGCAGGTTATTCACCAGCTCGGTGAACCGCACATGCAGGATGCCATCCGCGCCCGGTGAAATATCCTTAAAGACTCTCTCGTCGGCGGTATTGCTGCCGCCGGCGTCGGAAAGCACGTCGAAGTTCCCAAGCGCATCCTTTCCATTCAGCGACACATGAAACACGCGCGTGGATTCGCCGCCTCCGGCCGTGTTGTCCTCGCCAAACAGCGTTTCGGCAAAATACAAATGGAGCTCGTAAATTCCGGGCTTCAGCGGGATGTCATAACTGAAATCGCCTTCGCGCCGGTGGCGGAAAAGGTCCGGATCGGGCGTGCGGAAGATGGTATGGTTGGGCGTCGCAAAGACCGAGCCACCCCGGAAATAGCGGTCGCCGGACCAGACGTTGCCCGCCCGGTCTGCAAAGCGCGCGCCGGCCATGCCGCACAAGATGCGGATTTCCTCCGACTCACCGGCCAGCGGTACGGCCGCCGCCTTAGGCCCGCTGACGGTTTTCGCCAGTACATGCGCCCGCAAATACCAAACGCCCACGGCCACGGCGGCTGCCAGGACCAGCGGCCAGGCCACCCAGGCCACCCACCTGCTCCGCCGCGGTTGGGGCAGAAGCCCCGCCGGCGGAATGTGTACCCCGGCCGGCTGAGGTGCCAGGGCCAAATCCGGTTGTATCGCCGGCAGCGGCGCGACATCCAACACAACTTCGTCTTCGTCGATATGATCGATGCCGGAATCATGCTCGCCATTGCCGGCGGCATGGCCATTCTCCTGAAACTGTGGCACGTATTGGCCGGGCGGTATGACGATACGCAGGTGCCGCCCGGCGCCTTCATTTTCGTAGAACTGCTTCAGCCGTTTGCGTAGCCGAAAGGCTTCCACGCGTACGATCGAATCCTGTTTGGGATCGAAGGTCGCGGGACGGCCTAAAGCCTCTACGGCAATGCTGTATTCCTTGATCTGGTGCGCTTGACCTTCAAAGAGCCGGGTGCAAACATACTCGAGGAGCAAAGCCAGACTGGGCGCCTTGGCGAAGATGCCAGACGCGATCACAACGTCCAGTTCAGCCTTACACTGGTCGCGATCCGGAATAGCCAACATGGGCCTTTCCTTGAGCATTATCAAACCCGCCCCGCTGTTGTTTTACGCGTGGCGCTAACCCCTCTATAAAGCTTGCGAATCTGAATATACTGTAGCAGTAACGTAGCTGAAAAAAAAGGGGGTTGAGGATGTAACACCCGCATTATTGCGGGTAACGCTTTTGACGGAAGTCCCACTTCCAGTTCCTCGTCCATGGGCGCAGTTGAGCGTGCTAGCGGCGGCTTCGTGACCTTTAAGGCGCGCCCAGGCGTCTCGCTGCCGGGTAGCGAAAAACGCAACATGGACGCAACATGGACGCAACATGGACGCAATAGAGACGCGATGCCAGACGCAATGCCAAAAGTTGGCAACACCAAAATCGGTAGACGTCAACCGCTGAAAATCAGAAAAGGCGGAGGGTCATCAGTTCCGCCATCAAGGCCGGCGGCAGCGCGCGTTGCGGGCAGAATTCCAAACGGTTCGAGGCCTTAGAACCTCCTTTACTTTCGATTCCCTAAGATGCTACGCTAAGTGCTTCATAATGCGTACAGTTGACTTGATTCAGAGAAAGCGCGACGGCGGCGAACTGTCACCCGAAGAGATTTCGTATCTGGTAGACGGATACACGCGCGGCGAGATACCCGACTACCAGATGTCGGCGTTTCTCATGGCCGTGTTCTTCTCCAGCATGACGGACCGGGAAGTTAGCCGGCTGACCGAATCCATGATGCAGTCGGGCGAAACGCTCGATCTCTCCGGGATTCCGGGCGTGAAAGTAGACAAACATTCGACGGGCGGCGTGGGCGACAAGACCACGCTGATCGTAGCGCCGCTGGCGGCGGCGGCTGGTGTGATCGTGCCGACCATGGGCGGGCGCGGCCTTGGCCACACCGGCGGGACGGTCGATAAGCTTGAGTCCATACCGGGCATGCGCACGAATCTCAGCGTGGACGAGCTTAAGGAACAACTGGCCGCGGTGGGGCTGTGTTTCCTGAGCCAGACGTCCGAATTGGCGCCCGCCGATGGCCGGCTCTACGCCTTGCGCGATGTCACCGCCACGGTGGAATCCATTCCGCTGATCGCGTCTTCCATCATGTCCAAGAAGCTGGCGGAGGGAGTAGATGCGCTGGTGCTGGATGTGAAGGTGGGCAGTGGCGCCTTCATGAAGAAGCAGGTGGAAGCGCGGCGGCTGGCGCAGGTGATGGTGGGCATCGGGCGGCGCATGGACAAGCGCGTGCAGGCGCTGATCACGGACATGAACCAGCCGCTGGGTTACGCGGTAGGCAACGCGCTCGAAGTAATGGAGGCCTCGCAAACATTGCAGAACGCCGGCCCGGCGGACCTGACGCGCTTGTGCATTGAGCTGACGGCGCGCATGATCTTCGTCGCCAAGCTGGCGCCTTCACTCGAAGAAGCGCGGCGGCTGGCGGAGAAGAAGCTGGTGGATGGTTCCGGCTATCAGAAGTTCAAGCAGGCCGTGGACGCGCAGGGGGGAAACGCGCAGGCGCTGGACAAGTTTGAGTTGTTGCCCAACGCCACGGGCATGCGTGAGATAGTTTCGCCGCGCGGCGGGTATGTCAGCCTGATCAACGCACGCGATATCGGCCTGGCTTCGAACATGATCGGCGCGGGCCGCGACCGCAAGGAAGATACCATCGATCCCGCCGTCGGTGTGATTTTGGAAGTGAAGGTGGGCGAGAAGGTGGAAGCGGGCTCGGTGCTTTGCCGCCTGTACCACACCAAGGAAGATCGCGTGGAGGAAGCGGCCGGGATGGTGGAAGACGCCTTCCGCATTTCGGCGCAGCGGCCCGATGACCGGGAACTGATCCTGGAAGTCGTAAGCTGATGGGGGTGTGGGGCAGGTGTCTACACCTGCGGCGGGTCTCCAGACCCGCCACGCGCGGCGCTGGACCAAGGAAACTTATCAACAGACGCGGCGAGCCCAGCCTTGACGGGATTGGTAAGAACATAGTTCTCGATGCGCCGAAACTCCTCCCCACTTCGCACCAAATGATCGTAACTTTCATCCTGCCAGAAGGGCTGTCCGGTTCGGCTCAACAGTTCGTTGGCCTGCCGAGCACTGAAGCCTTTCAACCGGCGGAGCAGTGCAGATGCGTTGGTATGCGGCGTAAAGAGCAAATGGACGTGATTCGGCATGATTACCCAGGCGTGCATATCGCAATCTCTCTCAGCGCAATATCGGATCGAACTGCGCACCAGCAGCGCGACCTCCGGCTGCTTAAGATACATAGGTCCGAATCGAGCGTTGTCAAGCAATCGGTCCATCGTCACGAACGCTTGCCCAGACGTCAGCTTCTCCCTGGGAAACTCCCGACCCACCGGCAAGCTGCCATACAATCGAAAAGTCACGAACAGCGGCTGTCCAACAGCATAGATATGCGGCAGACGCCGGTGTGATTCTTCCATGCTAAACACACAGTGCCACATGCTCTTTGCCGCTCTCAGAAATTGTGGGGCACCCCTCCAGGTCTGCGGCGGGTCTGGAGACCCGCTGCAGGCGTGGACGCCCGCCCCACCAATAGGAGCCCGCTAGGCATGGGGCGCTTTACGGGCCTGTTGGGTCTCGCCTTTATCCTGGCCATCGCCTGGTTATTCTCCGCCCACAAACGCGCCATCAAGCTACGCATCATCCTGTGGGGGATGGGACTGCAAATCACCTTCGCACTGCTGGTGCTGAAAACCGATTTCGGCAAGATCTTCCAAGCCATCGGCGTGGGCGTGAACGCCATGTTGAACTACGCGGAGGCGGGCAGCAACTTCGTCTTTGGACCGCTGGGCGTCAAGAGCGGGCCTTTCGGCGTCGTGTTCGCGTTCCAGGTTCTGCCTATCGTGATTTTCATCGCATCGTTCTTTGCCATCCTTTACTATCTCGGCGTCATGCAGTGGGTGGTTAAGGGCATGGCGATTGTGATGCTTCGGGTGATGGGGGCGAGCGGCGCCGAGTCGCTGAATGTGGCGGCCAGCATCTTCATGGGGCAGACGGAAGCGCCCCTGACGATCAAGCCGTTCATCGCGGGCATGACTGAGTCGGAGCTGTTCACCATCATGACCAGCGGCATGGCGCACGTTTCGGGCGCGGTGATGGCAGCGTACGTGAAAATCGCGGGTGTGAGCATCGAACACCTGTTGACCGCGGTCATTATGACAGCGCCGGCCACCATCATGCTTGCCAAAATTTTCTACCCGGAAGTGGACAAGCCTGCGACAGCCGGCCGGGTGGAGGTGCGCATCGAGAAAACGGCGGTGAATGTGATCGACGCGGCCGCGCAAGGCGCCGGCGACGGCTTGCACCTGGCCTTGAATATCGGCGCCATGCTGATCGCGTTTCTGGCGTTGATCGCCATGCTGAACGGCATACTCGGCTGGGTACATACGCTTCCCGGCATGGGTTGGCTGCCCGGAACCATGCAGCAAATCTTCGCGGTGGTCTTCGCGCCCCTAGCCTGGTTGATGGGAGTGCCGTGGAAGGACGCGGCCACCATCGGGAACCTGCTGGGCACGCGCTTGGTGCTGAACGAATTCGTAGCGTTCTTGGAGCTCGGGCCGCTGAGGGCCCATCTGGACCCGCGCTCGTTCACCATCGCCACGTACGCCCTGTGCGGCTTCGCGAATTTCAGCTCGATCGCCATACAGATCGGCGGCATCGGCGCGCTGGCGCCCAACCGGAAATCCGACCTGGCGCGGCTGGGGCTGAAAGCGGTGGCCGCTGGCAGCATGGCCAACTTCATGTCGGCGTGCATTGCGGGGATGCTGCTGTGACGCGCGATGCCGTCGCGTTTCTGGAATCGCGCACAACGGCGCGGCCGCGCGTGGCGGTGGTGCTGGGCAGCGGTTTAGGCGCTTTCGCCGATGAACTCGCCGATCGAACCGAGATCCCTTATTCCGAAATTCCCGGTTGGCCCGCTTCGACGGCCATCGGGCATGCCGGCAAGTTGGTTTTCGGTAAACTTGGTGCGCTGGATGTGGCCGTGATGGCGGGCCGCGTGCACTTGTACGAAGGCTACACGCCGGCGCAGGTCACCTACGGTGTCCGTGTGCTGGGATCGCGAGGCGTCCGTTCTATCGTGTTTACGAACGCAGCCGGGGGCATCAATCTGGAGTTGGAACGCGGCGGCCTGGTGCTGATCTCCGATCATATTAATCTGCAAGGATCGAACCCGCTGGTGGGCGCTAACGATGAGAGGCTCGGGCCGCGCTTTCCCGATATGTCGGAAGCTTACTCGCGCGAACTGCGGGCACTGGCACACGAGGTAGGCTCCGAAATCGGCATTCGGCTGGCGGAAGGCGTTTACGCGGCCGTGCTGGGGCCGAGCTACGAGACACCCGCGGAGATCCGCTATCTGCGCACGATTGGCGCAGACGTCGTAGGCATGTCCACTGTGCCCGAAGTGATCGCGGCCAATCACATGGGGATGCGCGTGCTCGGCCTCTCGTGCGTCACGAACATGGCCGCCGGCATTCTGCCGCAGAAGATCAGTCATGCGGAGGTGCTGGAGACCGGCGAGATGGTGCGCGGCACGCTGGTCAGGTTTCTGAAATTGCTGCTTCCCAGGATGGAGAGCTGATTAGGTGGACCCTCTTGTCCAAGCCGCGCTAGTCGCCCGCGAGAATGCGCACGCGCCGTTTTCCCATTTCCAGGTGGGCGCGGCAATCGAAGATGCGGCCGGCCGCATCCACACCGGCTGCAACGTGGAGAACGCCAGCTATGGTCTGACGCTCTGCGCCGAACGCGTGGCCGTGTTCAAGGCCATCTCCGAAGGCGCGCGCAAATTCCGGCGCGTGGCCGTGGTCGCCGACACCGAAATGCTGACACCGCCCTGCGGCGCATGCCGCCAGATCCTGTGGGAATTCTGCGGCGACGTGGAACTGGTGCTCTCCAACCTGCATGGCAAGACGGAAGTCTTCCGCCTGAAAGATCTTCTCCCAAGGCCCTTCGATGCGTCTTTTTTGTAGCTTCCTGTTTTTCATTTCCGCGCTGGCGGCCGAATCCGCCGATTGGATCTGGACCGGCCGCTACGTGGTCACCATGGACCCGCAGCGGCGCATCATTGAGAACGGCGCCATCGCTATTCGCGGCGCGCGCATTCTGGCCGCCGGCTCCAAATCCGATATCGAGCGGCAGTACCAGGCCCGCCAGCGCCTTGACCGGCCCGATGCCATCCTGGCGCCTGGCCTGATCAACACCCATACACACGCGGCCATGTCGCTGCTGCGCGGCATCGCCGACGATCTGCGTTTGCAGGATTGGCTGGAACACTACATCTTCCCCGCCGAGGCGCGCAACGTCACGCCCGAGTTCGTGCGGTGGGGCACGCGTCTCGGCTGCCTGGAAATGATGCTCTCGGGCACCACCACGTTCACCGACATGTATTACTTCGAAGATGTGGTGGCTGAGGCGGCCAAAGAGGCCGGCATGCGCGGCGTGCTCGGTGAAACCATCATCGGCTTTCCCTCGCCCGATTCCAAGACACCAGCCGATGCGCTGGCTTTCACCGACCGGTTCCTCAGCCGCTTTCATGACGATCCGCTGATGGTGCCGGCGGTGGCTCCGCACGCCATCTACACCAATTCGGATGAGACCCTCAAAGCCTGCCGCGCGTTGGCCAACCGCCACGGTGCACCGCTGGAGATTCATCTTTCGGAAACGAAGCGCGAAAACGAGGAGTGCCAGGTGAAGCGCCACATGAGCCCTACGCAAGCTCTCGACGCGCTGGGGTTCTTCAACGGCCGCACGCTGGTAGCGCATGCCGTATGGGTGGACGAGGCGGATCTGGCGATTCTGAAAGCGCGCGGCGTGGGCATCGCGCACTGTCCGTCGAGCAACATGAAACTGGCCAGCGGCATCGCGCCGGTGACGCGCATGCTGGCGCTCGACCTGGCGGTAGGCTTGGGGCCCGACGGACCCGCCGGCAGCAACAACGACTTCAACATGTTTGAAGAAATGGACCTGGCGGCTAAGCTGCAGAAGGTCGCGACCGGCGATCCGCGCAACTTGCCGGCACAGGCCGCGGTCGAGATGGCCACCATTCGGGGTGCGCGCGCGCTAGGCATGGAGAAGGAGATCGGCTCGCTCGAAGCGGGCAAGCGCGCGGACCTGATCTCCATCCGCCTGGACCGGCCGAATGCCGTCCCGCTCTACAACGTGTATTCGCAGATGGTTTTCGCGTTGAAGGGCGAAGATGTGGAAGACGTGATGGTGAATGGGAAACTGCTGGTGAAGGATGGGCAGTCTCTGACGCTGAACGCGGCTGAGATCGAAGCGAAGGCGCGGGAATACGGCGCACAGGTGCAGAAATCGCTGCGTTGACGTGCCATAATCTTTGCAGTGGCAGATGTTCAATTTTCTGGGAAGCCTCGCCTCGCTAATAGGCCTGATTTTCAGCATTCTAGCGCTTTGTCTTCTCGAAGCGCGCGTCGAAGGCCGCACGGGAAGCGCGGGACGCGGCGATGCGCCAGTCACTAAGTGAATCGATGGATGGTGCCGCGAGGATGGCCGGCGAGATCGGTATGTATCTGAGGACTGACAGAGGCGAGATGGCCCTTCTCCGAATCAGCGACCTCATGAACCAAGTTGCTTATCTCAACGGGCGATGGCAAGATCGGCTTCCGAAGAGATCGAGGGATAACCTTTTCCGTGCACACGGGCAGTTGCGTTCGATGCACCAGCTTCTTAACGCTGCAAGAGATACAGGCCCGGAGGACAACGCACGTCTAGCCACATTTTGCCAAGAAGTCAACGAGATTTTTAGCATGGAACAAGGTGTGGCCACTCAGGGCTACAGAGTCGGGGGACGATTAATGGTAGACGAGAAACTCATCAAGTTCTTTGAGGGTGTCCTGTCGAAAACAAGAGAGGGCAGAATCCCATGGGAGGCAACCGCTCAAGAATCCAACTTCATCGCTCCGATCGGTGGGGAATTCCAGCTCTCTATCTCGGGACCGACGGAACTCGACTCCCTGTTCACGATGACCCAGGTTTTAGCGGGTTCCTCCAGGTCTCATGCAAAAATACGCGTTGGTTCTGCGCGACATGCAAGGTACGATCGCCACCTGTCACAGACAGCGACGAAGGCATCCGCCGGGTGCCATGCGGGAGCTGTTCGAGGCGGCAAGGTGGCAAGCCGTGCATGGCGGGGAGAAAATCAACAAGGCGATCGAAGTGGTGAACAGCCTATAGCGAGCCCGCCCCGCTGTCACACATAACCACCATGTCACGCATGCTCGAAGAAATCCGCCAACAGCCCGACGCCCTGGAGCGTACGCTGGCCTCCGAATTGCGCCGCATCGAGCGCTTCAAACAGCGCGTCTCGAAGCGCCGCCCGCGCCTGATCGTGCTGGCCGCGCGCGGCACTTCCGACAACGCCGCCCAGTTCGGCCGCTATCTCCTGGAGATCACCACCGGCATTCCGGTGTCGCTGGCCGCGCCCGCCATCCACACGCTCTACAACGCACGCATCGATTATCGCGACACGCTGGTGGTGGCCATCTCGCAGTCCGGCGAATCCACCGACACCAACCTGGTGCTTGCGCGCGCGCGCGAACAGGGCGCGCTCACCATCGGCATCACCAACGAGCCATCCAGCGCACTGGCGCGACTGGCCGAACACGTCTTTCTGGTACGCGCCGGCCGCGAGAAGAGTGTAGCCGCCACCAAGACCTACACGGGCCAGGTGTTGATGCTCTATCTGCTGGCGTACGCCCTGGGCGGACGCATCCGCATCGAGGACCTGAAGCGCCTGCCCGGAGCGTGCCCAAATGGCCGTTGAAATGGAGCCCGCCATCGCCGAGCTATCCGGGCGCTATCGCTTCATGGACCACGCGGTGGTGGTGGGCCGCGGCCTGAACTACGCCACCGCCTTCGAATTCGCGCTGAAGATGATGGAGACCTGCTACGTGGTCGCCGAGCGGTTCTCTTCCGCCGACTTTCTGCACGGCCCTATCGCCATGGTGGATCCCGATTTCCCGGTGTTCGCGTTCGCGCCTTCCGGACCTACGTGGAACTCCATCGCCGAGACGCTGGACAAGCTCAACAGCCTGAAGGCCGAGACGGTGGTCATCACCGACGCCAGCAACACCGAGGTGGCGGCGCGCACCACCCGCGTGATCAGGCTGCCGCACAAGCTCCCCGAACTCTACACGCCGGTTCCTTACATCATCCCGGCGCAGTTCTTCGCGGCGTGCCTGGCGGAGCAGAAGGGTCTCGATCCGGACAAGCCGCGCACCATCACCAAGGTGACGCTAACGATGTGATGTGCGCCTACTAATCTGCTAACCGATGGCACTGTGCTACGGTCTAAACAGCGTGCGTGTTCTCCCGTGGCTCAGCTCGGTTCGCGCCGACGCCGTCTTCGGCTGGCGCCAGCTTAACAAGAGGAAGATCACTTCGGCGGCGGCCATTCTTTCCCTGGCGCTGGCGATGGGCGCTTCGATATCGGCCTTCCGCCTCATAGACGCCCTACTGCTGCGGCCCTTGCCGGTGTCCGATCCTGCGCGGCTCTATGTCATCGCTTACGAAGGCACCGATGAGCACGGCAAGCCAGATACCTGGGATAGCTGCTCATATCCTATGTTCCGGACGCTACGCGCGGTTGCCGGGAACCGCGCCGAACTGATCGCGATCTCCTACGCCGAACGCGTCGACCTGACTTTTGGATCCGATCAGGAAATCGAGAAAACATACAGGCAGAACGTGTCCGGCTGGATGTTCCAGTCATTTGGATTGAAGCCCGCGCTCGGCCGCCTGCTCACGGAGAAAGACGATCTCATCCCGGGCGCCCATCCCTACGCCGTGCTCTCTTACGACTACTGGACGCGCCGCTTCGGCCGCGATCCCCAAGTCGTCGGCCGCACGTTTCATATGGACAACCGCGTTTATCAGATCGTCGGAGTGGTCGCGCGAGGTTTCACCGGCACGGAGCCCGGAACGTTCACGAGTATATTCGTTCCCACCATGATGGAAGCCGGTTCCATCGACAGGGCCAACGCTTTCTGGCTGCGCACGTTCGTGCGTCTGAAGCGCGGGGTGGCTCCCGAACCCCTGCGCGATTCCATGTACGCCGCTTACCGCGCGTTCGAGCAGCAGCGCGCTAAAGGATTCACCAATTTTCCCAAACATCTTTTGGAGGGCTACCCGCGCGAGAAGATGGTGCTCAAGTCCGCGGCGGCCGGCGTTTCCGGGCTGCAGCAGAACTACCGGCGCGCCCTGGCCGCGCTCGCTGTGCTGATCGCGCTCGTCCTGCTCATTGCCTGCGGAAATGTCGCCAATCTTCTGACCGCGCAAGCCGCCTCGCGGGCGCGGGAGATGGCGCTGCGGGTTTCTATCGGCGCCGGACGCGGACGTCTGGTACAACTGGTCTTAATCGAAAGCTCCCTACTGGCGTTTTGCGCGGCCGGCGCCGGGTGCCTATTCGGCTGGCGCCTGGCGCCCTTTGTGGCGGGGATGATCAATCCTCCGGATAATCCGGTCCGCCTGGTGCTGCCCGGCGACTGGCGCGTGGTCTTATTCTGTGCAGCGCTGACCCTGGCGGTTACCCTTCTGTTCGGCCTGCCGGCAGCCCTGCGCGCATCCGCGATTCAGCCGGCGGGCGCGCTCAGGGGCTCCCGCGATCCGCACACGCGGCACCGTCTCATGCTCGCGTTGATCGCCGTCCAGGTCGCCTTCTGTTTCATCGTGCACTTCGCCGCCGGGCTGTTTGTGGCGAGCTTCGATCATCTGGCGAACCGGCCAACGGGCTTCTCCGCGGACCGGCTGCTCACTCTTGAGACAGACGCCAGCCCGCGGCAGGCGCCCGTGTTTTGGGAGCAGGTAGCCGCCCATCTGCGCAGCGTGCCGGGAGTGGATACGGTCGCGTTGGCTGGGTGGCCGCTGATGAGCGGCACCATGTCCAACAACTTTATTTCGATTAACGGCGCGCCGCCCAGCGACGTGCTGGCGTTTTTTCTGCATGTCTCGCCGGGCTGGATGGAGACGATGAAGATCCCGTTCCTCGCCGGCCGGGACTTGCGCGCCCCCGATGCTGACACCGGCGCAGCGATCGTCAATCAAGCCTTCGCCAGACAGTATTTTCGCGGCGAGAACCCGATCGGACATTCGTTTGAAACGACCTGGCCGGCACGCACACGTTTTCAGATCGTCGGCCTGGTGAGAGATGCCAGCTATCGCAGCCTGCGTGAAGCCATGCTGCCGGTCGTCTATGTTCCCTTCGATGCGCGGCCCATGGGCACAGCGACATACGTCGTGCGTACTGCCGGCGCGAATCCGCTGGCGTTGGTGTCCATCCTGCGCAGCGAAGTGCCGCGCGCGCGGTCCGAATTCCGCGTCAGCAACATCCGCACGCAGAAAGAGATTGACGATGCGCAAACGGTTCGCGAGCGGTTGCTGGCAAGGCTGGCGCTGTTTTTTGCCGTGGTCGCGCTTTTGCTGGCGGGCATCGGGCTCTATGGCGTGCTGAATTATTTCGTGGTCGAGCGCCGGCGCGAGATAGGCATCCGCATCGCCATCGGCGCACCGGCCGCGGATATCGTGCGCCGAGTCACTACGGAGACCTTGGGCACAGTCCTGGTAGGAGTGGCGGGCGGCGCCGCGCTCGGTTTGATGTCGGCGCCATACATTGAGGCGCTGCTGTTTCAAGTCAATCCAACCGGCGCACCCGCGACGGCCCTGCCGGCGCTGATGATGACCGCGGTGGCTTTGCTGGCAGCGCTCCCGGCTGTGGTTCGCGCCGTGCACATCGATCCGGCGACGATGCTGCGCGAGGATTAGAGCCGCGCACACCCTTAGGCTGCCGAGCCACATTAATAAAATTTTTCTTGACCCCCCACTTATGCGTGGGTTACTCTAGTGAAACTGGAGGCAAATGACCGATGATCGCCTATAATCGCGTTCCTGTGATCGTCGGAACCTTCGGCGTCCATCCGGACATAGCTAAGCTGGCAGAGCAACAGAATTGTGGTCTGTGGGCCGCGGGTTTGACTCCCGTTATCCAAGCGCTGTGTGACAACAGCTAACCCGAGCGACCCAGGCTTAGCTCCAGCCATCCTCGCAAGATAGACTTCGGTCCGTTTTGCCGGGACCGGCGCCAGTTCCCCTGCTCTGCGCTTTCCCTGATTCACCGGATGTTATTGGTGCGGCTAAGTCCGCTCTAGGTAAGGCCCGTTGTGCGGCTGGGGAGTCAAGACTGGGTAACTCGAAAGGCAGGAGACAGGAGACAGGAGACAGAAGTCAGGAGTAAGAAGACCGTCGCGCCTCCGCCGGCGCGATAGAGCTTGGCTTCTGTCTCCTGACTTCTGTCTCCTGTCTTCTCTCCCTTACCCTCCACTCCGCCGGGCTATATCCTCCAGAGATCGCACCACCAGTGAGGTCCAACCCGTCTGATGGCTTGCGCCCAGGCCTCGTCCGGTATCGGCGTGGAAGAATTCATAAAACAGATCGAGTTCACGCCAGTGCGGATCGTTCGCGTAGTACGGGCAGCATTGCCACGCCGCGCGGCCATCGGGCCCACGTAGGAAGATACGCGCCAGCCGCGACATGATCTCGTCGGCCACCTCCTGCAGGTTCATCATGTGTCCCGAGCCGGTCGGACATTCCACCCGTAAGTGGTCGCCATAGAAATGGTGATAGCGCTCCAGCGCCTCCACGATTAGATAGTTGATCGGGAACCAGATCGGCCCGCGCCAGTTGGAGTTACCGCCGAATGTGCCGCTGGTGGATTCGGCCGGTTCATAGTCCACGCGCTGCTCTACACCATCGGTTTCGAGAGTATACGGATGTTGCTGGTGGAACTTGGAAAGTGAACGAATGCCGTACGGCGAGAGGAACTCATTCTCATCCAACATGTATTTCAGCACGCGCAGCAGGCGTCCCAGCGACGGGATAGCCAGCAGCCTGTGAGTGTGCCCGTCAGTGTCGTCCTGCTCCATGTAAGAAGTCTGTTGGCACAGATCCTGGCGGTTCTCCAGGAACCAGTCCATGCGCTTGCGAAAGCCCGGCAAGTGGGCGATGTCGTCATACTCGAGCACCGCCACGGCGAACAGCGGCACCAGTCCCACCACCGAACGGACGCGCAGCGGAAGCGTGGTGCCGTCCACGCGGAGCTGATCGTAGTAGAACCCGTCTGTGTCGTCCCACAGCCCGTTGCCGCCCAGCGAGTTCATGGCGCTGGCGATGGCCACGAAGTGCTCGAAGAACTTGGAGGCCACGTCTTCGTATTCCGGATCTTCGCGCGCCAATTCCAGGGCCATGGAGAGCATGGTAAGGCAATAAGCCGCCATCCAAGCGGTGCCGTCGGCCTGTTCCAGCTTCAGATTGCCGGGCAGCGGCCGGGAGCGGTCGAATACGCCGATGTTATCGAGGCCCAGAAAGCCTCCGGAGAAGATGTTCTGCCCTTCCACGTCTTTGCGGTTCACCCACCAGGTGAAGTTGATCAGCAGCTTCTGGAATACGCGGCCCAGGAAAACGCGGTCGCGGCCGCCGCGCGGGCCGGTCATTTTATAAACGCGCCAGCACGCCCATGCGTGCACGGGCGGGTTCACGTCGCCGAAAGCAAACTCATACGCCGGAATCTGCCCGTTGGGGTGCATGTACCACTCGCGCAGCAACAGGATGAGTTGCTCTTTCGCGAATTGCGGATCCAACTTGGCGAAGGGGATCATGTGGAACGCCAGGTCCCAAGCGGCGTACCAGGGGTATTCCCAATTATCCGGCATCGAGATGACGTCGCGATTGTAGAGATGCTTCCAATCGTGGTTGCGCCCGTATTCGCGGTCAGCCGGCGGCGCCGGTTGCGCCGGATCGCCTTCCAGCCATTGCTCCACTCCGTAATGGAAAAATTGCTTGGTCCAAAGCAAGCCCGCGTAGGCCCCGCGCGCGATGCGCCGTGATTCATCGGTGTAGCCCTCGCGCAGGCACTTCGCATAGAACTCGTCACCTTCGCGCTGACGCTCTTTGAACAACGCCTCGATATCGGACGATTCGCCGGCGCCATCCGCTGCGAGGCGCAGGCGGATGGTGACGGTCGCGCCGGGATCTATTTCAAGCCGGTACAGTGCGGCAGCCTTGGTACCCTCGCCCTGTGGATTGACGCTATCCTGGCGCCCCTCGATCACATAAGCGTGGAACTTGTCTTTCACGTAAGGGCTTGCACTCTTGAAGCCAAATATCCTTTCGTAGTTGGTCTCGTTTTCGGTGAACAGGAGTTCGCTCGAACCTGCCGTATCCAGCCGGAAATTGCCGAGCGAAGCGTGCTCCGCGAGTATGGTGCTGTCGCCTGCGCGGCTAATCCTGGGCTTCGGCCAATACCCCTCGCCGGTACGTCCCCACGACCATGTGTTCCGAAACCACAGCGTTGGCAGCAATGCCAGCGAGGCACGCTCCGGGCCGCGATTGACCGCGCTGATGCGGATGGCCAGGTCGTCCGGCGCCGCCTTGGCATATTCGACAAAGACGTCGAAGTAGCGCTGGTCGTCGAAAATGCCGGTGTCTTCGAGCTCGAACTCCGGCTGTTCGCGGCCGCGGCGGCGGTTCTCCTCAACCAGCCGGGCGTACGGAAATTCGGCTTGCGGATATTTGTAGAGCGCCTTCATGTAGGAGTGCGTGGGCGTGGAATCCAGATAGTAATAGCATTCCTTGACATCCTCGCCGTGGTTGCCTTCATGGTTGGTCAGTCCGAAGAGCCGTTCCTTCAGGATAGGGTCGCGGCCATTCCACAGTGCCAGCGCGAAGCATAGCCGGCATTCGCGGTCGCAGATACCCAGCAGTCCGTCCTCACCCCAACGATAGGTGCGGCTGCGGGCGTGGTCATGCGGAAAGTATTCCCAGCAGGTGCCGTCCGCGGAATAGTCCTCGCGCACGGTGCCCCATTGGCGTTCGGAAAGATATGGTCCCCAGCGCTTCCAGTTTTTCGCGCGGCTCTCGTCTTCAGCCAACCGTGCCAGTTCGGCGATCACTTGCCCGCCTGCGCAATCTCGATCACGTTTTTGATGCCGCCCGCCTTGCCCATCACCGGATCGCGGAAATCCCCCATGGGATAGCGCCCTGTGATCATTGCGCGCAACGGCTGCGGCCAGCGCGCAGCGAAAACCCCGATATCGCGCACGGCATTGTCAAATGCCTCCGGCCCGGCGTTTACGACGCCCACCACCACCTGATTTTTCAGCACCAGATTGCACATGATGCGCTCGGTGTCGAACTCGATGGGCGGCTGGTCGCGCGGCACGCCCGTGAATACATAAATACCATTCGAACCCAGATGCTTTAACACCTCAAAAGCGAACTGGGGCGCGCCTGCGGCTTCATAGATCAGATCGATGTTTCCCACTTGTTCGGCCATCTGCGCGATGGGCGTCTCGACCGATGAAATATACCGCGCGCCCACGCCTTCGGCAACCGCGGCATTGGCATTTGGCTTGGGCTCGCGCGAGTAGACGTACGTTTCGAAACCCGAATTTACCAGTGTCATCGCGCCCAGCAGGCCGACCGGCCCGGATCCCAGTACCACGGCGCGATGCGGACCACCACCCCAAGGCAGCCGCCGCTGGATCTCGCCCACCTCGATAAGTGCCTTTTCCGCGATGGTCAGCGGCTCCACGAGCACGGCCACATCGCGCAGTTCACGCGCCACCGGGTGCAGGTTGTGCCGCTCTTCGACGACGAACTCGGTCATGAATCCGTCCAGATCTTTGATGCCGTGCTCGCGGTAGTTGCCGGTGATGCAGAAATCATAATGGCCGGCGCGGCAGGCAATGCATTTCGCATCGGAGCAGGGCAGCCGGACAGTGCTGACCACCAGGTCGCCGACGTCGAGATCCGTTACGGCCGGCCCGGCTTCCACCACTTCGCCGAGCGATTCGTGTCCTAATACGAAGTGATCCGATCCCTCCGGCGGCGTGCCATAAGCAAATGCACAAATGTCCTTGTCGGTGCCGCAAACGCCCACCTCCAGCATACGCAGCTTCACCTGAGTGAGCGCGGCGAGGTGCGGTTCTGCAATATCGATGATATTGACGGCGTGCTGGGCGGGATAAACTGCTACGGCTTTCATGTCCCCTCGCGGCGATGCCCCGATACTGCATTGTAACCAAAGCCGAGCCTCACGCCAGCCCGTTTTCTGTAGATCACAGTCAGGCCCGTCCGGGCCACCTCTTCGTATTGCGCGAACCATGGCCGCAGGTCCTCATACACGTTTATCGCCAGATGCGGGTTGATAGGACCCAAACCATCGACTATGAAAGTTGGCTGGGTGCGCGCAAGCTCGGCGCGATTGGCGCGCGCCTGCCGGCTTTCGACGGGTTGCCAGGCGGTGAGATGGCGGTCGGCAGGCACGCCAGTCAGCGGTTGCGAATCGAGAAAGCGCGTGCCCGCGGGCAAGTCCGTGTAGACGTACAACTCGGGGCGAAAGCCCCAGACGAAAAGCGTATCGCCGGATGCGGCGGCCTTGCGCACCAGGTGGGCATCCGCGCGGCTGTCGCGATCCATCGTGGTGTCGTTCCATTGTGACGGGCGATTTTCCAGAAGATCGCGCGCCAACAGCGCATAACGCGGGCCGAAGCGGATCAGCGGGACGATCAGTAGCATGCTCAGTGCCATCGTGCGGCGGGGGCCCAGCAGCGCGAATCCGCGCGCGCCTGCCAGTACGAACACCGGCAGAATCTGGAAATAATAACGCGGAAAAAAGCGTCCGCCGGCGGCTACCGCCAGACTGCAGAGCGTGACCCAAGCAATCCAGCGTGCGCGGTCAGCCCGCGGATCGCGCCACCAGAACCACAACGCGGCCGCGGCGACGGCAGCATGGAAGCCAAGCCAGTCGGCAGTGCGCAGCAAGCCGTTCTGCCACGGATGTTCCAGGAAAGTGCCGGCCGCGTAAGCGCTGCCCCACTGCCATACCTGTTCGAAATAGGCCGGGAGTGCGCCTTGGCCCCAAAGCACGGCGGCTGCCATCGCGTTGGGAATCGCAAATCCGGCCAACAGCCATGGCAGCGCGCGCAGATTCCAAACAATGCACGCAGCCAGCACGAAGAGTCCCTTGGCATTCAGCAGAAAAGCGATGCCGGCCAGCACACCGCTCCAGAAGGCGCGGCCGCGCCAGGCCAGCCATACCGCGGCAATGTGCGGCGCCAGCATCAGCAGATCGGCTGCGAGGGGCGTGACCGCCGAAGGGATGTCGAAGATCAGATAAAACGCCAGCAATCCCGCTGCCCAGAACCCTTCCCGCCGGCCCCACAGATCGCGGGCAAAGCGCCAGGCGAGCCAGCAGGCCAGCAGCGCGTAAATCGCTCCGGCCAGACGCAACGGGAAACCATCGTGCGCGCCCCACGCGACATAGGTCCAGGCAAGCAGTGGGGGCTTATCGAACCAAAGGTCGCGGTAGAGGACTTTGCCATGCGCAAACTGCGCGGCGGCAGCCAGGGGCAGGGTCTCTTCGGCCCAAAGAATATCGAGGTGGCAGAGGCGCGCCGCCAGAACCAGCGCGAAGAGCGTCAGGAAGAAGAGGCGCGTGTGTTTCACAGGGCCAACGGCTATGGTAGCTTGAACCGCCGGCCGATTGGTTCTATGATAGGCAAATAAAAGGCGAATAGTTGGAAGATATCCAGGAACAACTCGCGGTGCTGCGGCGGCGCATCGCGCGCATCGATCGGAAGTGGACGGGCGGGTCCACCCGAACGCCCTCCGCTGACCGCCCGCCACAACCCGTGCCAGCATGGCAGGACCTGCGCCCGGCGCGTTACTTTGTCGAGGAACTGATCAGCGGCGAGGTCGTACAAACCGCCTGCGGCGAACATTTCGAAACCGAGAAACTGTTCGAGCGGCACAGGCGGCACGGGAGTATGGATATCTCCAACCTAAACGAACTGCCGGCCGATCTTTTGGATTCGCTTTCCGGCGGCGCGATCGGCTCATCGCATCCCACCAAATGGGCCTTCCTGGATACGGAGACAACGGGCCTGGCGGGCGGTACCGGCACTTACGCTTTTCTGATCGGAGTCGGGAACATCGAGCCGGCGGGTTTCCGCCTGCGCCAGTTCTTCATGCGGGATTACGGCGAAGAGGCCTCCCTGTTGCGGCGGCTTTCCGAGCATTTGGCGCAGTTCGATGTGCTCATCACTTATAACGGCAAGACTTACGATCAGCCGCTACTGGAGACGCGCTTCCGCATGTCCCGCGCCCGGCATCCATTCGAGCGCCTGACGCATCTGGACCTGCTGTTCGGCGCGCGCCGCTTATGGAAGCTGCGCCTGGAGAGTTGCCGGCTGGTCGAGTTGGAGAACCGAATTCTGGGTGTGGAGCGCCAGGGCGACCTGCCCGGCGAGATGATTCCCTATTACTACTTCGAATATCTGCGCACGCAACAGGCGTTCCGGCTGGTACCGGTGTTTCATCACAATGCGATCGATATTCTTTCGCTGGCGTGCCTGACGGCCATTGTGCCGTTCGCCTTCCGCGCGCCGGAAGAGACCGCGTTCCGCCACGGCGCCGACGCCATAGGCCTGGCGCGCTGGGTGCTGCAGGCCGGGCGGCACGAGGAGGCGTTGCGGCTGCTGCGGCGCGCGGTGGATCTGGGCATGCCGGACGATCTGCTCTTCCGTACGCTTTGGGACATTGGCACGCTGGAGAAGCGCCTGGGCCGTACGGATGCCGCAGTGGCGGTTTTCACGGATCTGGCCGCATCGCGCAATCCCTACCGGGCGCGTGCGCTGCGGGAAATGGCAATCCATTACGAGCATCGCGAACGCAACTATGCTCTGGCACTGGAGATGACCCGCGGCGCGTTGGCTTTGGAGGATTCCGCGGAGTTGCGGCAGCGCGAGCGGCGCTTGCTCGAGCGCGGGCAGCGCCGTTTGAAGCTGGGCTGCGCACATTAATTCACAAATCGTTTACGAATTCTGCATACCTGCGGGCGCTTTTGAGCGCGACAATGAATGCAACGTGCTCGGTATTCACCGCAAATCGTCATTGTGGCCCGTCGTGAGCGGGCTCGAGCGGCTCGCCGCCCTGGGAGTGCTGGTCGCGCTGTCACCCCTGCTACTGATGGTGGCATTCGCCATTAAGCTGCTTTCGCGCACTTCGCCGCTGATTGCCCACCGGCGCTTAGGGCTGGGCGGCGCTCCGTTTTGGGTGCTGAAGTTTCGCACCATGTGGCCGCGCGGCGCGCGCCTGGTGGGGCGTTTCACTCTGATCGAATACATCGTGGATGAGAGCGGCCCGCGTAAGAAAGGATCCCACGATAGCCGTATTTCAAGCCGATTCGCGCGCTTCTGCCGGCGGCATTCCATCGACGAACTGCCTCAGCTTCTCCACGTCGTGCGGGGTCAAATGTCGCTGGTCGGGCCGCGGCCAATCACCATCTCCGAGTGGAAACAGCACTATCGTCCCCATGCGCTTGAAGTTCTGGAAATGAAGCCGGGGCTCTCCGGCTTATGGCAGATCAGGGGACGCAGCCGGCTAACCTACCAGCAGCGCCGCGATCTGGATCTGGCACTGGTGCGCAACTGCACGGTTAAGCTTTATCTGCAGATTCTGCTGTGGACTCTGCCCGAGATCTGGAACGGCCGGAACGCCTGGTAACGGAAGCGCGCCCTGCACAGGTACACTTGGAAATGGAGGTGCGCCATCCAAGCCATTCAATTCGGGCCGGGGATCGATCCGTACGAGGTATTGGAAACCGGGAACGTTCTGGTGCTGCCGGATGAGCCGCTGGCGTTAGACGCCGAAGAACGCGCATTGATACAGGGTATCCGGCAAAGCGGCCGGCATCATAAGAACATCTCGTATAAGCCGCAGCAGGACAAGGTGTCGGGATTGGACCATACGGAAGCCTCCACGCGCGAACGGCTGCATTCCATTCTGCGACGCTATTCGCAAGCGGCGGTGGAGGGCGCGGCGCGCCTGCTGCCGCGATACAGCCGGAGCTGGAGCCTGGATTACACCAGTCTGCGGCCCATCGAGGAGGCCGGCAGAGATCTGCCTCTGAAAAAGCGCAACGACCTGCTGCATACCGACGCTTTCCCGACCCGGCCCACGCATGGCGGTTTGATTCTGCGCATCTTCTGGAACTTGCATCCTTCGCGGCCGCGGGTCTGGTGGACGGCAGATCCGTTCGCGACCCAAGCCGCGCAGTACGCCAGTGCCGCCGGACTCGGGCGGATCGCGCAAAGCGGCGGGCTGGGCAAGGCGGTGTTGCGCGGCTTGGGATTGCCCGGTGCGGACCGTTCGCCTTACGACGAGTTCATGCTGGCTTTCCACGATTACCTGAAGCACAATGCGGAATTCCAATGTAACTGCCCCAAATACCGGCTCGAATTCCAGCCCGGCGCGGCTTGGATGGTCTTCACGGACATCGTGCCGCACGCGGTCGAATCCGGCCAGTTTGCCATGGAACAGACGTTGATCGTGCCGCGAGAGGCGCTGGCCGCGCCGGAACGTGCGCCGATTGCGATCCTGGAAAAGCTGGCTGGACGGCGCCTGGCTTAGGCGCTACTGCTTGATCACCGTGCCGTCGCTCCGCCGCACTTCGCCCCAGCCTCCGTTCAGGCGCTTCCGCTCGTCGGATTCGAAGCTTCCGTAAGGGTACTTGGCCGCGAGTTTCTCATCCACTTCGATGCCCCAGCCGGGCGCGTCGTTGGCGTACAGGTAGCCGTTCTTCATCACGGGGCAGCCGCGAAATACTTCTTGCAAGCGGTCGTTGAACGGCGAGTATTCCTGGATACCGAAGTTGTAGCAGACCACGTCGAGTGTCACATTGGCGGCGTGTCCGATGGGCGATACGTCGCCGGGGCCATGCCAGGCAGTTTTCACACCGTGGATCTCGGCCATGGCGGCGATCTTGCGTACGGGCGTGAGACCGCCGGCCTGGGTCACGTGGATGCGGATGTAATCGATCAGGCGGCCGGTGATGAGGGGGGTCCACTCGTGCGGGCTGTTGAAGAGTTCTCCCATGGCGATGGGCGTAGCGCACTGGCTGCGGATCTGCTGGAAGTAAGCGATGTCTTCGGGTGAGAGCGGATCTTCCATGAAGAACATTTTGAAGCGCTCGGCGTCCTTGAGGAATTGCACGGCCTGATTGGGCGAGACGCGCTCGTGCACATCGTGCAACAGCTCGACCTCGTCGCCAAGCTGTTTGCGGCACTCTTCGAACAGCTTCAGTGCGCGGCGGATGTAGTAAGCCGGCTCGAAGACGGGGGCGTCGTGGAGCGCGCCTATAGCCGCCTCGCCGCGCGCCGCGCCGTAGCCGGCCATGCCGGGCACACCCACCTGCACGCGTACGTGGCGGAAGCCCTGGTCCATGAACTGGCGTGCCTGGTCGATGGTCTGCTGGATCTCCGCACCGGCGGCATGCGTATAGCAGGCGGCAGCCTCGCGGCATTTGCCGCCCAGAAGCTCGTAAACCGGCATGCCGGCCTGGCGTCCTTTGATATCCCAAAGCGCCTGATCGACGCCGCTGATGGCGTTATTCAATACCGGCCCATTGCGCCAATAGGAGCTGTTGTAACAGGCTTGCCAGATGTCTTCGATGCGGTCGGCACGCTTTCCGATCAGGAACGGCCGCAGGTATTTCTCGACCGCGGCATTCACCAGTTCGGCGCGCTGCGTGAAAGTGGCGCAGCCGTAGCCGTAGAGTCCGGCTTGGTCGGTGGTGATTTTGACCACGGAGAGCCGCAGCCCTGCGGGCGCGGTGGCGATTACGGCGATGTCTTTGATTACCGGCGTGGGTTGGCCATGGGCAGCGGTTTGGGCTCGCATGGGCAACACGGCAGCGGATGCCGCGGCCAGGAAGTTACGCCTTTTGATTGTCGTGTTCATTCCAGCAGGCTCGCGTCGTGGAGGTCGATATGGCGACCCGTGGTGCGCTTGTTCGTTATCAGATCTTCCCGGCTGATGAACCAGGCCGGCTGCGCACCCAGATTCGATTGCCTGCGCTTCGGCCAGGCTTGGTCAAACTTGACGCCATCAATCGACATCAGGATATCAACTCGCACGAGAGGTTGGCCAATCTGGTAGAAAAAGCCCTCGTGCGCAAAATCATCCGGACAGAGGCCGGTGAGCGGCGCGCCGAACTCAACGAGAGCCTGCCAAACCCGCGCGGCGTTATCGGAGTTGGCCTCGACCCACACATCGAGGTCCTTGGTATAGCGAGGTTCTGCGTACAGCATCACGGCGTATCCGCCCACGATGAGGTACTTAACTTCGTTTCCGTTGAAAATTCTCAACAGTTCTTCGAAGTCTGAGTTCATTGGGATCGCCGGCGTGTGCATCGACGACCAATTGCCAGGCAGCTTCGAATATTGCCGCGGGGCCCAGGCGTTGCCAATATGCTATGTCGAAGGAGCGATCCATGTCCGGCAGCCGGCCATAACGCTCCATCGTGAATGCAGGCGTCTTGCGCACTGTAGTTATTCTAGCCTGTATGCTGGCTTCGCGTCTGGTCGGAGCGCGTCCACCACGACCCTTAGGGACGCTACGACTGAGCCCAACTGATTAGGCGCATGGTGCCCAGCGAGAGAGCAGCGGCGTCACTCCTCGTGCAGGATGGTTTCCGAGGATCATCTTACAGCGTGTCAGGCCCGTATCCGAAGGTTGGACCACCTATCACGTTAGGGGCAAAAGAAGTTACTACCTTCACTTGGATCGTTATGGCCTCACAGTTATTACCACGGCGACGCCGTTCACATTCACCGGAATTCTCAGCACTCCAAGGTTCCTCTCTTTGTGTAAACGTTGAATCTCGACTTTATCTTTGGACGAGTCAAGGCCTACATACAGACGACCCCGTCGACCCGATGGCATGTCCTTTTCGGACGCCTCACTGTCAAACCTACCCGGGGCCAATGCAAGTTGGTAGTAGCAGCCAAACTCTTTACCCGTCTGAATTCCAACGCCCTCCGCGCACCATATTGCCCTACCAAGGCGGATTGAGTCACCCTCGTTATTAAAGTACAGTCTTAACTTCCTCGGGTAGCTACGTTCCGGGTTCTCGTCGTATGGCTCGACCTCAGACCTTGTTAAGACCAAGCCGATCGTGGGGGTGCCGGGGACGGATCGGCGGCCAGCAAGTCGGTTTTCCACGACAGCTAGTTGCTGCCTGGCGCCATCGCGCTCCCGTATAGTCTCTTTCAGAGATTGTTCGAGCGCGTGGATCTGTGCCGCAGGTAGTTGCGTAGGTTGCGAATCTGGAGCGCCCTCAACCGCCTTGCGTCTATTTCGCATCCCCATGAGAAATAGGCATCCGGTTGCAATCATGCTGGCAGATATTAGAAATGGCATCCACCAAGCTATTGGCATATTGGGGTCCCTTTTTTGGTTCTGCGCCTTGGCAACTGCGGGATGCACTGCCAACCACCATATGAGCAAAAGGGTTGCAAGGCCGATAACAATCGAAGCGGCAACGCCGACGATTTGAGCGATGGCCCCGCGCTTGTTCCAGGATCTCCAGAACTCGCCATTTTTCAAGCCTACCCCCGGCCCTAACCGATCGATGTCGGGACGAGGCCCCCGGCGCCCCCGCAGTAATACAAGACAACAAGAAGCGCATACGGTCATTCTCCCAGCTTTAGTTTCAACCCGCAATGCAGGGTTTTTGTCGATGATTCACCGCATATCGCTGAGACGATTGACGATAGCTCTTAGAGGAGGTCAGTGACCGAAAACTGTCCAGGCATCGCGCGTCGGGCTCGGCATAAATGCGCCAGTCCGGCGGCGCCGCTGGCCGCGCCGGTTCGGTTAAACGCAAGCCTCAAAACCGCTGTCCAGCGGCGCTTTCACTCCAAGGAGACGCGAGCAGCATGGTGGGGCTCCCCGAAAGTCTTATCTGTGCTCCAGGTAGCCCAGAAGACCTCGCGCTGCTCCGTAATCTTGCGCTCGCGCGAGACGGCGAGGCATATAGACCCCAGGACCAGCCAGGCGGCCGGAACGCCATAAAACATGAAAGTGAGATTGCGTGTGTCCATTGGGGGTACCTCTCGGAACTAGCTGAGGCGAACCACATGGTCTTCGACGGGTTGCCGACTGCTGAACGCCATGTGGCGAGTTTCAAGCGCGACGCGCCCTTCGCCGAGAAGCCGGAACATGGAAGGCCGATCCGTATTGAAAACGGTATGCACGCAGAAAGTAGGTGAATCGCGGTTGAACCACCTAAGTCGTTGATCTTGGCGGTCGTGCCGAGATGAGCCGCCAATCCTCAGAAATGCGCGCATTCTCACTTACCTACTTGCGGTCCTTGTCGTCCAGAAGGCCGCGCAGGCCCTTGAGCTGCTCCGTGATCTTGCGCTCGCGCGAGACCAGCGAGAGCACATAGACCACCAGGATCAGCCAGGCGGCCAGAAAGCCATAAAACATGAAAGTGAAATTGCGTATGTCCATTGGATTTCCTTAGACGGCGTGGGCGTAGCGGCGCAGGGAGTCGATTTCGCGCTGCACTTCCTCCTGGCGCAGGCGGATGAGCGATAGCACCACGCCCAGCAAGATGAGCGCGACCAGGTTGAGCACGGCCGTGAGGTACATGGCCGGATCGATGCTGCCGCCGCCCCAAAAGACAGGCTGCGGATGTTGCGTGCGCCACCACTTGATGGAGAAGATGACGATGGGAACATCCACAAACGCGAAGATATTGAAGACCGCCGCGATGCGCGCGCGGCTGGTAGGCTCTTCGATGGCGTGGCGCAACATCAGGTATCCCGCATACAGCAGCCAGCAAACCAGGGCGGAGGTGAGACGCGCGTCCCAGGTCCACCAGATGCCCCAAATGATGCGTCCCCAGATGGAACCGGTGACCAGGTTGGCGGCCAGAAAGGCCAAGCCGACTTCGGTCACCGACACGGAGATCGCATCGTACTTCAGGTTCTTAGTCAGCAGATAAGCGATACTGGTGACGCAGGTGACGCCCGCGCCGAGCATGGCGGTGATGGCGGCGGGCACGTGGAAGAAAATGATGCGGTAGATCATCCCCTGCGAAGCCTCGTCGGGAAGCTGCATGAAGATGGAATAGAGATTGCGGGCCAGCAGGACGGCGGCGATAATGCCCAGCCCGTAAATTAGCTTTTCGCGCATAAGTAACTCCCGGTAGGCGGCAGCCTGTCCGACCTAACCGACTAACACTGTCTCTAATAAGACTAGAGACAGCGCGGTAAAAATCACATCAAAAACCACCAGCAGGCGCAGCCAGACCTCATTTTCGCCGCCGAGCGGCTTTCCGGCAATCAAATCCATGGTCAACTTCATGGCGCTCATCAGAGCTGGAATCAGCATGGGATAGACCAGCAACGGAGCCATCAATTCCCGCAGCCGGATGTTGACGGTCAGCGCGCTGAAGATGGTACCGATTACGGTGAGTCCCCAGGTACCCAGCACCAGGACCAGCAGCAAAGACCAGATCTGGCCCGTCCAGTGCACATTATAGAAGATACCGAAGACCGGCAACGAGACCAATTCGACTGCGATCACCAGCAGAAAGTTGGCGAGCGCTTTGCCCAGGAACAATTCGGCGCCGGAGATGGGCGCGACCACCAGGGCATCCAGGCAATCGTTCGGAATTTCGCGCGCGAAGCTGCGATTCAGCACCAGCGTTCCGGCGAATGCGAACACGATCCACAGCAGTCCTCCCGACATTTCGCGGGTCTGCTCCTCCAGGGGATCGAAGGCGAAACTGAACAGTACCAGGATGACGAGGGCGAAAGCCAGCGATGCGTTGATGGCTTCTTTGGTGCGGAGTTCGGCGCGCAGATCTTTCCTGGCGATGACCAGCGTCTGCCGGACGAAATCCATTAGCGGGCGCCGCCTCTGGTAGGGCAGCTGTGGGGCAGGGGCGGGCGGGTCTGGAGACCCGCTGGGCCCAGGGGGCACCCCGTGGACGCCTGCCCCACTATCACGGCTGCACCTCGTCGTAGTGGGCGTAGACCCAGCCGGGGTCCTCCATCATTTGTGCGGTGCGCTCGCCGTCGAATCCGATCCTGCCGCGGTTCAAGAGGGCCACGTGGGTAGCCAGTTCCAATGCTTCGCGCAATTGATGGGTGGACATCACCACGGTGCGGCCTTCGGCCAGGGCTTCCCGCAATAGGCGCTGCAGGACCGCGATGGCGCGATCGTCCAGCGCGGTGAAGGGTTCGTCAAGCAGCAGCAGAGAAGGCTGGTGCAGGAACGCGCGCGCCACCGCCAGCCGCTGCCGCATGCCGCGCGAAAACTCGCGCACCAGGCCGTCTTTCACGCGCTCCAGGCCGGTGCGTTCCAGCCACTCCATGGCGGATTTTCGGGGATCGGGCAGGCTGTAGAGCCGCCCGAACAGGCTGAGATTTTCGAAGGCGGAAAGCTCGTCGTAAACCGAGATGCCGTGACCGATCCAGCCCACGCGGCGGCGGGTTTCGGTCTCGCGCGGGTCGTTGCCGAAGATGCGAACGTGTCCGCGGCCGGGTTTCGAAAAGCCGCCGATGATGCGCAGCAGGGTGGTTTTGCCTGCTCCATTTCTACCGATTAAAGCCAAACAGGCGCCGGGTTCGGCGTGCAGGATCACGTCTCGCAGCGCGGGATAGTCGCCGTAAAACTTCCAGACGCCCTCAGCGGCGACCGCGGTCATTCTTTCCTTTCGGCATGGGGCCGGGGGAAACCAAGACGGGCTGGGCGCGGTACAGCACGATGAAGCCGAGGGCCAGGATACCGAGTGCCAGGGCCAGGATCCACTTCATGTTTTTCTGCAGGATCTTGGGCGACACCTCTTCGAGGGACGGACCGTTATCGCCGCCGGATTCGCTATCCGCGGCTGCGGCGGGCATAAATCCGGCGATCTCCACTTTATAATTGGCGGCTGTGACGCTG
Source organism: Bryobacterales bacterium (assembly GCA_963756605.1). Classification (GTDB taxonomy): domain Bacteria; phylum Acidobacteriota; class Terriglobia; order Bryobacterales; family Bryobacteraceae; genus Bog-159. The sequence goes on from CAVWOT010000004.1 coordinate 375,412, forward strand.
TAGATGGAGGCCTGCGAGCGGGGTTCCTGGCCACGGCTCAGGACCCCGTCGCCCTTTAGGGTGACACCATTCGGGACAACCAGCAAGGTCGGATCTGCGGTCTTCCCCACGGTCTTTCCTTCAAAAACCGCGCCCGAGTTATAAGGAACTACATAAGTCACCTGAATGCTGGTTTCACCTGGCTTAATCGGAAAATCGACCTTGTAAATGCCATTCTGATTGGTCTTATCCGCGGCACGATCGATGGGCATGCCTTGGGGGGCCGTAGCTTTAACCTGTACGATGCCTTTGGCCACCGTGGGCAGAAAAAACTTGAGCGTGCCGCCATCCGGATCGTTGTAAGTGGTGACGCCATTATTCATGAATATGAAACCTTCATTGACGGTCATCTGCGCGCCGCTGGGCTGGAAAATCAGAAAATGCCGCGAGACGCGCGCGGCGCCGGGCTGTTTGGATGAGTTATAAACGTCGAGCGAGAGGCCGCTGGTGGCCGAGCCGGGCGGTAGCATGTGATTGTAAGTGACACCATCGAAGGCGGTCTGTATCAGGTTCGGGCCCTGCGGGGTTTGGTCGATGTGGAACTTGCCCTGCATGCCGGACTTGACGCTTTCGACTGACTCCATCCCGGCCTGCCCGAGCTTGTATAGCGTTACGGTGGCGCCGGACTGTGGATGGCCAGTGGTCTTGTTGACGACCGTGCCATCGACGGCACCGAGGGCGGGTAAGGCGAAAAGGACTAAGGCCGCGAGGACGGGTGCTGGGTGCTGGATGCTGGGTGCTGGTCGTCTCATGCGTGGTAAACTCCCATGGGCTTGCCGCATTCCCCGCAGAATTTTAACGGTTGCGGGAATTTTGCCCCGCAGTGTGGGCAGGTCAGCGGGTCGATCAATTTGGGTTCTGGTGGCAATTGCGGCGCAGGCGGCGGCACGGCGCCGTTGGGGCTTAGCTGCAGCTTCAGGCGGTCGACTTCGGCCATCACGCCGGCTAACTCGCGCTGCAGATCTTTTTTGGTTTGCTGATAGTCTTGATCGGAGAGTTTGCCTACGCGGTATTCAAACTGCAGGTCACGCAGGTTTTCGTAAATAGCAGCTTTGCGTTCGTCCAAATGTTGAAAGGGGGAAACCGGCTCCGGCTCGGGCAGATCCTTAGCCCGCACCATCAAGATGAAGACGATCACCCCGACGGCGATCACTGCTGCTATGGCGATAATCATTTATTCCAAGCGCGCCATGTCCTTCTCGATTTGCTCGCGGTATTTGGCGAGTTCGGAATCGTCCGGCGCCGGTCCGATTTCGGGGATGGGCCGCGGCTTCCGGTAGCGCCGGACGAACCAATAGATCAGCGCCAGGCCGGGTGCGATCAATAGGTATGGAATCAGCCAGCCATATGCGCTGGGATCGCCGAGATAGACCGTCTGCCCGAATTCAGCTACAAACTGGCTGATGATCGCTTTGTCGGTCCAGCCTGCAGCTTGTAACTTGGCGATCTTTTCCTTGGCCGGCTTGGAAAAGCTGCACTCCAGCATGGCGCAGGTGGCTACGGAATCTTTGCAGCCGCACTGGCAGCCGATGTGTGTGCCTACGCGCCGCACATCCACGCTCGGTTTTTCCGCGGCGGTGTCGGCGAGGACGAGAGGGGACGCGAGGAGGAAGAGCAAGGCAAAACGCGATAATGCTGCGCCGCGAGCGGCCCGCAGGCTAGATGCAACTGAAACGGTGCTGCAGTTGGGCTGAAGCCCCGCGTCGGGTAAAGCCCGCCCTCCAGACACGCGCACGCGGAGCGAATTCTGACAGGTTGGAATACTCCTATCTGGAAAGTTCCGCATATTTCTTGGTTATCCCTACCACCTCAGTGCGGGCGTATTGCATCTTGATTTTGCTGGGGACCAGGCACACCAGCGTGCCGCCGATGAGCACCAACCCGCCGATCCAGATCCAGGAGACCAGCGGGAATACGTAAGCCTGGATCACCGCCCGCGCGCCGTCATCCGACATGCCGCCGAAGTTCAGATACAGATCCTCGTTGAGCCGGGGCCGCACACCGACTTCCGAGGTACCCTGCCGGCTGGCTTTGTAAAAGCGCTTCTCCGGCTCCAGCACGCCGAGCACATCACCGCCGCTTGAAACCTGAACGGTGGCACGATGCCACTGGTAGTTCTCGTTCTCGCCTTCCTTGACGTCAGTCACTTTCAGATCATAGTGACCCAGTGTCAGCGTATCGCCCACGTTCATCTCTTTGACGTCTTTCAGATCGAACGCCGCTCCCGTGAAGCCGATGAACATGAGCACGATGCCCATGTGAACCAGATATCCGCCATAGCGGCGGGTGTTGCGATGAGTCAGTTCGACGGAGGCGCGCAGCAGGTTCATGTTGTTCTTCTGGGCGATGGCGCGGCTGCCCTTATAGAACTCCATCAGGACGGTCATGGCCACGAAGAGACAGAAACCGAACGAGATCAGCGCATAGAAGCCGCGTATGCCGGCCGCCAGCAGTGCGCCAACCAGGACCACAGACGCAATTCCCGGCCATAGGAAGTTACGCCGCAGGCTTTCCCAGGATGTGCGGCGCCAGGCGAATAAAGGACCCACTCCGGTCAGCAGCAGCAGGAACAGGCCGAGGGGGATCATGAGCTTGTTGAACCATTCCTTCTCCAAGCCGATCTTTTCGCCCGAAATCGCCTCCGAAATCACCGGAAACAGCGTGCCCCACAACACCGCGAAACAACTTGCGAGCAAAATCAGGTTATTGAACAGGAAGCTCGATTCACGGGAGATCACGCTTTCCAGTTGAGCTTCGCTCTTGAGATATTGGAGACGATCAAGAATCAGGTAAACAATGGCGGCAATGCAGATCGCCAGGAACGAGAAGAAGTACTTGCCGAGCGGGCCTTGCGCGAAGGCGTGCACCGAATTCACCAGTCCTGTGCGAGTCAGCGATGTGCCGAGGATACAAAGAAGGAAGGTAGTGGAAATGAGAACGATATTCCAGACCTTCATCATGCCTTTCTTCTCCTGCATCATGACGGAGTGCAGGAAAGCGGTGCCGCTAAGCCAGGGAAGCAGCGAGGCGTTTTCGACCGCATCCCATCCCCAGTAGCCGCCCCAGCCGAGCACGTGATAGGCCCAAGCCATGCCGAGCATGACGCCGGTACCCTGGAAGAGCCAGGTAACCAGCGTCCAACGGCGGGTGGTATGAATCCAGGCTTCACCTGGCTGCCTGGTGATGAGCGAGGCGATGGCAAAGGCGAATGGCACGGCGAATCCCACGTACCCGAGATACAGCATCGGCGGGTGAATCGCCATGGCCGGATACTGCAGCAGCGGATTCAATCCGTTGCCGTCCTGTACCGCTGTAATCGATCCCTCGAGCGATAACATCTTGAATGGGCTGACTACGAAGTTATTCAGCAGCAGGAAGAAAGTCTGTACAAACATCAATACGCCCACGACGTAGGGCATTATGTCGCGGTGCTTGCGGCGGTTGGTGAAGACCACCACAGCCGAGTAAGTGGAGAGTAGCCAGCTCCAGAAGAGCAGCGAGCCTTCCTGTCCGCCCCACCAGGCGGCAAACTTATAAAGCAGCGGCATGCTGCGGTTACTATGCTGCGCGACATAGGAGAAGCGGAAATCACCCGTAACAAGACCGTATACCAGGACGGCTGAGCCTATGGTGATCAACACCCAGACCGAGTAAACCGCGCGCTCCCCGGAAACAATCAGAAAAGGCTTGCGTTGGATACGTCCTACGACGGAGGCAACCAAGGCATAAATAGCCGCGCAAAAAGCCAGCAATACCGCCAGCGATGCTACGTTTTCCATGATTGGTCCTTCTAAATTGACTTATTGACTGGTGGCGCGGGCGCCGCACGCAACTGGCTGGGCTTGGATTCGTATTTGGAGGCGCATTTCGCCTGAACCTGGCTCGCGTGAAAAACGCCATCGCGACCCATGCGGCCGTCGGCGAGTGCCTGCGCGCCGTCGCGGAATGTGTCGGGGAGGGGATCGGAGCCGCTGTAGGCAACCTTCAGTTCGCGTTTGTCCTGCGTGAGAGTGAAATTCACCTGTCCGTTAGCGTGCTGGATGGAGCCCGCCGCGATATCACCCGCCACGCGGAGTCGTTCGTTAAACGCGCGGTCGCCCATTTGACCGACTTCGGCGATGGTCTTGTAGTACGTCTTCGTTTCGCTGGCTCCGGAACTGGCGAGCCAGATCAGAGCGCCGATTACAATCGCGATGAGAACGGCAAATTTCCCGTATTTTTTCATACCATCCCTCTGAAGGACTAGTATATCTGAATTGGCGAAGAATAGCTGGAGGGCGGGTCTGGCGCAGCCGCGCTGAAGCGCCGCGCCGGCTGAAGCCCGCCCTCCAACCTAATTAGCGAAATTAGCGAAGCTCTTCCATTACCTCGTCGAGCGCGGCTTTGGGTGGCCGTACCTTGGATTGCGGCAGGGTGGCCAAGGGTTCCTCGGCCAGATGCAGCATTTCGAGAAAATTGGGCTTTTCGGTGTTCACGTAAAGTACGCCGGTGAGCACCTCGTGCAGCTTCTCGGCCTGCTCCATGGCCGACAGCGCCCCCAAGCGGCTGGTGGGATCGTAATCGCGATCCAGCTTGCGGATGCGCAGGTGCGATCCGTCGTGCAACTGGATGTCGCGCACTTCGCCCTCGGCGATCTCGACGGAAATCTCCTCGTAAAATGGCACGAAGTCCAGCTCATGCAGGACCTCTTCATGCTCCTTCATGTAGCTGTAGCTCTTGGTAGATCCTTCGTGGTCGTTGAAGGTCACACACGGCGAAACCACGTCGATGACCGACAGCCCGTTGTGCGCAATGGCGGTCTTCAACAGCGTCTGCAACTGTTTCTTGTCGCCCGAAAACGAGCGCGCCACGAATGTTGCGCCCCACCGGAGCGCCAGCGCGCAGCAATCAAACGGCGGCAGATCGTTGATTACGCCGGTCTTCAGCTTCGAGCCGAGATCGGCGGTGGCCGAAAACTGCCCCTTGGTGAGGCCATACACGCCGTTATCTTCGATGATGTAGATCATCGGCAGATTGCGGCGCACCAGGTGCATAAACTGCCCGATGCCGATGGAAGCCGTGTCTCCGTCCCCGGTGACGCCCAGCCCGAGCATGGTGCGGTTGGCCATGATGGCGCCCGTGGCGATGGACGGCATGCGCCCATGCACCGCATTGAATCCGTGCGACAGGTTCAGGAAGTAGGCCGGCGATTTCGACGAACAGCCGATACCGGAAAACTTGCCCACGCGCCAAGGCTCGACGCCCAGTTCATAGAAGCATTCGATGACGCGCTCGGAAATGGAGTTGTGGCCGCAACCGGCGCACAGCGTGGTCTTGGCGCCCTTATAGCTGAGGACTTCCAAGCCGATGCGATTGACTTTCTTCGGCGGCGGCGGTGGTGTGGCGACGGTGCTCATTTGCCCTCCTGGCGGACGATTTCGTCGGTAACTGTGCGGGCGTCCAGCGGCAGCCCGCCGTAATATCGGATGCTTCGCAACTTGGCGATCTGTTCGGGCGACATTTCCAGCCGCATCAGCGCCAGCAACTGCGCGTCGCGGTTCTGATCCACCACGTAAACGCGCTGGTGGCGCTCGATGAAATCCGTCAGGCCGCTCGAGAACGGGTAGGCTTTCAGCCGCAGATAGCTGACCGGGAGATCGTATCCGGCCAGCAACTGATCGCAGCTTTCGCTTACCGCGTAATGCGATGTGCCGCACGCCACGAAACCGATTTCGGCATCCTGCCGGAAGTGAATTTCGGGCGCCGGCACGTGCTGGCGCATGGTCTGGAACTTATGCGCCAGACGGTCCATATTGTGGATGTAGTCGTCTTCGCGCTCGGTATATTGCGCGCGTTCGTTGTGCCCGCTGCCGCGCGTGAAATAGGCTCCGGCCGGATGATTCGTGGCGGGCAGCGTGCGATAGCCGACCCCGTCGCCGTCCACATCTTTATAGCGCGCGAAGCCGCCCAGCCTGTTGAGATCTTCCGCCGCTAATACTTTGCCGCGGTCGATGGGCTTCTCGGGATACGGAAACGGATCGGACATCCAATTGTTCATGCCCAGATCGAGATCGGTCATCACAAAGACGGGAGTCTGGAAGCGCTCCGCGAAATCGAATGCCTCGATGGACATACTGAAGCACTCTTCGGGCGAGCACGGGAACAACATGGGATGTTGGGTGTCGCCATGCGAAAGCAGCGCCGTGGATAGCAGATCGCCCTGCATGGTGCGGGTGGGAAGTCCGGTGGAAGGCCCCACTCGCTGCACGTCGAAGATGACCGTGGGAACCTCGGCGTAGTATCCGAGGCCGACGAATTCGGACATCAGCGAGATCCCTGGTCCGGCTGTGGAAGTCATGGACCGCGCGCCGGCCCATCCGGCGCCCAGCGCCATGCCGATAGACGCCAGCTCGTCCTCGGCCTGCACCACTGCAAAAGTAGCGCGGCCGGTTTCCGGATCGATGCGGAAGCGTTTCAGGTAACCGATGAGCGTTTCGACCAGCGACGAGGAGGGCGTGATGGGATACCAGGTCACCACGGTGACGCCGGCGAACATGGCACCGAGCGCACAAGCCGCATTGCCTTCGATAATAATCTTGCCAGTGTTGGCGTGCATGCGCTGGACTTGATACGGATCGGCCTTGGTATACGTCTTGGCCGCGAATTCGTAGCCGGCCCGGGCGGCGCCCCAGTTCAACTCAGCGGCTTTGGCCTTGCGCTTTCCAAATTGCTTGACCAGCGCCCGATGGACCTCGTCCATGTCGATGCCCAGCAGCCAGGCGACGATGCCGTCGTAGAGCATGTTGCGCACGAGTTTGCGCAGTTTGGCGTCGGGGCAAACCGGCGCCACCAACTTGTCGAAGGGGGCCGGGTAAAAATGCAGATCCGAACGCAAGGCGTCCAGCTTGAGAGGCTCGTCATAGACTACGGCCGCGCCGCTATCCAGCTTCATCACGTCTTCGCGGGCGGTTTCCGGATTCATGGCCACCAGCAGATCGATTTCTTTCTTGCGGCCGATGTAGCCGTCCTTGCTGGCGCGAATCGTGAACCAGGTGGGCAGCCCGGCGATATTCGACGGGAACATATTCTTGCCGGAAACCGGCACGCCCATCTGGAAAATGGAACGCATCAGCACGGCATTGGCGGTCTGGCTGCCGCTGCCGTTGACTGTAGCTACTTGAATGGAAAAATCGTTGACTACGGTATGGCCGGAATCGCGCAAGCGAGGCTCCGCCGGCGATACTTCTAGAGTTGACATCTATAGGAGTCCTTGTTTGGGGTGATGACCCTGTTCACTATGTGTTTCCATCATATTATACGTTATACGACGCGGCGCGTTCTTGTGGTTGCGGTCACTACGTGGATCGATCGCCTGTGCGAAGGACAGTCGCGGCAGGGAAACGTCTCCGGCGGCAGAGCTGTGGGGCAGACCTCCAGGTCTGCGCGGGTCCTCCAGGACCCGCTGCGCGCGACGGAATCAGTGTAAGAGTGCGAACAGGCCGGCGTGGACGCCGGCCGCAGGACTGGAGTCCTGCCCCACAGCAAAATTCTTCAGCGAATGAGCATTCGCGGACGCCGCCAAACCAACGCTAAAGACTCCCGTGCGCCCGGCCGATATAACTGGCGAGAGGATTTATATGTCCCACGCCATGGTCGTCGATGACTCGAAAGCTGTACGCATGATTCTTTCGCGCAGCCTCGTGGAGTTGGGTTACGACGTCTGTGCGGCTACCGATGGCGCCGAAGCGCTCACCCTCCTGCGCGAAGAGATGTCCCTGGTGCTGGTGGACTGGAACATGCCGCACATGAACGGTTTGGAATTTTTGGAAAAGCTGCGTGCCGATCCGCGCTACGCCTCCATAAAAGTGATTATGGTAACCACGGAAACGGAAGTGGATCAGATGGTGAAGGCGCTGGCGGCTGGCGCCGATGAATATGTCATGAAGCCATTCACCAAGGAGATCCTGGCGGACAAACTCCGTGTAATGGGGTTGATCCAGTGAGGGCACGATCAGCTAAATAATGGCCAGTATGCTCAGAAGCTTAACCAGGAAATCGGTTCCACGCGGCGCCCGCATACGCGTGCTGGTGGTGGATGATTCGGTGGTCATTCGCCGCCTGGTCACGCATGCCCTGTCGGAAGATCCCGCGCTAGAAGTCGTGGGGACCGCGGCCAATGGCCTCATCGCGCTGCAGTACATTGCGCAGTTGAATCCGGACGTGATCACGCTCGATATCGAAATGCCCGAGATGGATGGCCTGGGCGTACTGCGCCAGATCAGGCATCAGGAGGGGCGGCCGCGAGTGGTCATGTTCAGCACCCTCACCGACCGCGGCGCCGCGCTGACCTTAGAATCGCTGGCATTGGGCGCCGATGACTATGTAACCAAAGCCGCCAATGTCGGGTCGCTCGACCGGTCCATGGCCCGCTTGCGTCAGGAATTAATCCCCAAGATCAGGCAGTTTTTTCTGCTACCCGGCGAAGTTGCGCCAGCCCGGCCGCCCCTCTCCACGCAGAATCCGGCGCGAGCGGTTTCGGTTCCAGCCAACCGCACGGGCCAGCCGCGCGTAGTGGCGATCGGTATTTCCACGGGAGGCCCTACCGCGCTCGCCGAAATCATGCCGCAGTTCCCCGCGAACTTCCCGCTGCCGATCCTGATCGTACAACATATGCCGCCGTTATTTACGCGCTTTCTAGCCGAGCGTCTGCAGTCCGGCACGGATTTGCGGGTCGCGGAAGCGTCGGAGGGTGCCCCTGTAACAGTCGGCACGGTGTGGATCGCCCCGGGGGATTATCACATGCTTGTGCGCCTGAAAGGTCCAGACGCCGTCATACGGCTGGATCAATCCGCGGCGGAGAACTCCTGCCGGCCTTCGGCCGACGTCCTATTTCGCTCCGTCGCGGAGGTTTATGGCGGCGCCGCGATCTGCGCCGTTCTCACCGGCATGGGTCAGGACGGTCTCCGCGGCGCTGCCGTCCTGCACGCCAATGGCGCGTATGTCATTGCGCAGGATGAGGCCTCCAGTGTGGTATGGGGAATGCCCGGCGCGGTGGCCGGCGCGGGTCTCGCCAACTGCGTGCTTCCCCTGGACGCGGTGGTTCCGGAAATCCTGAGGCAAGTAACGAAGGGATAAATCGCATGCCGGAAACCGAACTCCATCCAGATAGCTACCGGTTCTTGCAGGACTACGTCTACCGCGAGTCCGGGATCGTACTCGATGGAGATAAACGTTACCTGTTGGAAGCTCGCCTGGCACCCATCGTGCACCAGATGCATTTGGCCAGCTTGAACGATCTGTGCGCGGTGCTCGGCAGCGCGGTCAACAATGCAGTCCTCAAGCGGCAGGTGGTCGAGGCCATGACCACCAACGAAACGTTCTTCTTCCGCGATCCGCCGCAGTACGATGCGCTGCGGTCGCTGGTCATTCCCGGCCTTCTCGCGCAGCGCCAGGATACGCGAAAAATGAGTTTCTGGTCGGCGGCTTCGTCTTCCGGCCAGGAAGCCTACAGTCTCGCCATGATGCTGCTGGAGATGGGCCTGGGCGATTGGAAAATCAAAATTCAAGGCACCGATTTATCGAAACAGATGGCAGAACGCGCCGGCAACGGCAGATACCTGCAGATCGAAGTCAATCGCGGCTTGCCGGTCAGTTATCTTCTGAAATACTTTACCCGCGTGGGTCTCGAATGGCAATTGAAAGATGAAGTGCGGCGCATGGTGGATTTCACCACCTTCGATCTGCGGCAGAGCATGTCCGCGCGCGGGCCGTTCGACGTGGTCTTCTGCCGCAATGTCTTGATCTATTTCGATATGGACACCAAGCGTCGGATCCTGGACCAGCTGCACGGCACTCTGTTCCGGGGAGGTTATCTGTTGCTTGGCGGCAGTGAAACCACCTTGAACCTGACCAACCGCTTCGAGCGCAGAATCGTGGGTCAGACCGTGCTCTATCAAGCCCCTTAAGAGGATTAAGATGAATACTCCCTTTTCCCTGGATACTTATCGGGACGACCTATCGCGCATCGTCCAGTCCGTCTTCCGGACCATGATGGATCTGGAGACCGCCCCGTCCGATGGCGCCTGGGCGCACTCACCAGCTATCATTACCGCGGCCGTTCACTTCGTCGGAGAGTGGCAGGGAGCCGCTACGGTCGAGTGCAATACGCAGCAGGCCTGTCAGTTCGCGGCGCGCTTTATGGGAATCGAACTGCCGGCTGCGGTCGACAGCGACGTCCGCGATGTGATGGGAGAGCTGGCCAACATGGTCGCCGGCAATCTGAAGTCGTTGTTGCCGCGCGGTGTCAATCTCTCCATGCCCTGTGTGGTGGAGGGAACCGACTACACCGTTCACGAGTGCGGTGTGACTGCGGTGGAACATATGACCTTCTCCAGCGCTACCGGCGATTTCCGCGTCACCCTCATTGAAACGGCGCCGCGCGCCTGAGCGCCATCCTTGCGCCGCGTTGTATACTCTCCCCATGCCCAACATCGATAAGCATCCCGCGGGCGCATTCGTGTGGGTCGAACTCGGCACCACGGATCAGGCCGCCGCCAAGACCTTCTATGCGTCGCTCTTCGGCTGGCAGGCCAATGACATGCCCATGGGGCCTGACGATCACTACACCATCTTCCGGCTGGATGGACGCGATGCCGCGGCCGCCTATACTCTACGTGCGGACATGTCCGGCGGCGCCCCGCCCCATTGGATGCCATATATCTCGGTGAACAGCGCGGACGATGCCGCGGCCCGCGCCGCACAGATGGGCGGAACGGTGCTTGGGCCGGCCATGGATGTCATGGATGCGGGGCGCATGGCCGTGGTGCAGGATCCCACCGGCGCGACCTTCTCGCTCTGGCAGCCGAAGGGCAATTCCGGCATAGGCATCGCAGGCGTGGACGGCACGCTCTGCTGGGCGGACCTGATGACTACCGATGCAGCGCGCGCCCGTGAGTTCTATGCGGTTCTGTTCGGCTGGAACATCACACCTGGTGAACACGATCCGTCCGGATATCTGCACATCAAAAACGGCGACGCGTTCATTGGTGGCATTCCGCCCGTCGGCCCGCGGCCCGGCGTGCCGTCCCACTGGCTGCTCTATTTTCTGGCATCCGACTGCGATGGCTCGACCGCCAAGGCCAAATCCCTGGGCGCCAATATCTTCTATGGTCCCACCACCATGGAAGGCGTGGGGCGCTGGGCCGTAGTGGCCGACCCGCAGGGCGCCGTGTTCGCCATCTTCCAGCCGCTGCCGCATTGAGGCCGCAGATCCGGTCCGTGCTCACGGCGCGAAAACGTACGCCGCCCCCTGGTCCACATTGCTATTCACCTTCGCGGCGGGAGCGGTCACCAGAACGTTATCGCCGCCGATGGCCACGGCTACTCCCAAAGAATTGCCCTCCACCCCGTCGGCGGCGGTCAATCTGGCCGCCGGGGTCGAGTTTGCCGGCCAACCGCTCGGCGGTTTCGCGAACAAGTACGCCCGGCCTCTTCCCCTTCCGCCGGGCCGTCCAGGCGCGCCGGCCACGACCGCATCGCCATTCGTGGCGATGGACCAGCCCAGATTATCGCGCGCATCCCCCTGTACGGCCGTCAGCTTGGAGGTCTGCGTCATGCTTGCCCAACCGCTCACAGGCTCGACGAAGACATAAGCCGCGCCTTGTTGCGCATTGGTACCCACACTGGCTAAGGGCGCGCCGGCGGCGATCACGCCCCCGCTGATCGCGACTGCGTAGCCCAGTTCCTCTCCCCCCGCTCCATCGGCGGCGGTCAGCTTGGCGGTTTCCGTGAGGTTCGTCCCGCCGCCCGGCGGCATGATATATACATAAGCGGCACCCGCGCCCTGCAGCGACCCGATCACCACAGTGTCGCCATCGATCGCGGCGGAAATCCCAAAAAAGCTATCGGCCGCGCCGTCCGCGGCGGTCAGTTTAGACTGATACGCCGAAGTCGTCACCCAACCGCCGGCGGGCTTGACGAACACGTACGCGCCGCCCTGGTTGGAATGGGATCCGATGGTAGCCTGACAAGCGCCGACGACGATGGTGTCGCCGCTGGCCGCCACACCCGTGCCGAAACGGTCGTACGATCTGCCGTCGGCGGCGGTCAGCTTGGCGGTTTCCGTAACGTCCGTCCAACCTGCCGCCGGCTCCACGAAAGCGTAAGCGGCGCCCTGTTGAAAATTCTGCCCGATTGTCTGGTTGATGGCCCCGGCCACGATGGTATTGCCGCCAATCGCCACGGTCACGCCTAAAAAACTGATGCCCTCCGCCTCCGCGTCCGACGCGGTTAGTTTGGCGGTTTCGGTCATATTCCCCCACCCGGCTGCCGGCTGCACGAATACATAGACCGCTCCCGCATCGGAAACGCCGTCCACATTGGCAAATGGCGCGCCGACCACTGCGGTATTTCCGCTGACGGCCACCGAGTAGCCCAGCGAGTCATCCATCTGCCCATCGGAGGCCGTCAACTTGGCCGCCTGCACAAACGGATCGATCACCACCGGATACTTTGCATGGGTGTCGTCTACTTCTAACCGCAACCGCGCCCCGCGCAGTTCCAACGAGGCCGGCAGTTCCCTGCCGGTAGCATCGAAGGCGGTCAGCCCTGTGTAACGCAATTCCGACTGGCCCGTGTGCCCCGTCAGGGTCAATCTTGTCTTGCCGGGATCCACGGCGGCCGTCAGATCGCCCGAGACCGCCAGCGCGATGATCAATACCCCGCGCTGATCGCGAGAGCCCGGCGGCTGGGCGAGGGTGAATCCCTGTTCGAGCCCTAGCGGTCCGTTCACGTACCATTCTGTTAACGGCCCTCGCCGGTACTCGATACGATTAGCCTCTGCGCACGGCACGGCTTCGCCGGCTGGTTGAAGCGCACCGGCATAACCGTAGCCGCGCAAGAGCAGTCTAAAGCGTGAGCCGTGGCGGCGTATTTCCAGGCCGGCCGGGGTGAAGACGCTGGAAAGTTTCTGCCGGTCGTTCCGGGCCGTGAAGCCGTTAGCATGCCGCTCGGCTCGGTACCGGGCTTGATCGCGTCCAAGTGCGGCAGACACGCTGGATTGCATAGCCGGTGACAGGCTCGAAAAGCCGGCGGCCACGGGAGCCGCACCGGCCAAAGTCAAACCAATGACCACAGTTCCAATCCGCATGGTGACGATCAGTATACACCGGTCACACCCACTCTTCCCGACGAGCGGTACTACGCTTCCCAGCCAGCGGCGCGTTCAGAAATTCCAAAAAAGGAGCCAGCGCGCGGAACCGCTTCTCCAATTCCGTGAAAAGCTTGGGCGTGGTGACGAGCGCTGCATCCAGCGTGGTGAACAGCAGGAATTGCTTGAAGCGCAACAGATCGGCCGCCGGATGTTCCGCGCAGAAACCCTTGGGAGGGCGGGTAAGCTGCTCGCCCTGCATCGCGCCGATCAGCCGCTTGACCGCGCTCGCCGCCACCAATTGGCGAAAAGCCGCGTGCTGCCCGGCGACATGCGTGCGCACAGCCAGCAGCGTTTCCGGCGGAGGCATATAAATGCCGCCGCCCACCTCCACGCCCTTGTGCGAGATCGCAAAGTAGTAACCCGCCGCGCCATGCTTCTCCATCCCGCGCCGCGCAAACGACGCCGCGATATGTGTCTTGTACGGTGTCTTATCGGGGCTGAAACGCGTGTCGCGATAGATGCGATAAATGGCTTTCGGCGCATCCGTGACGTAGTCTGGCGCGAAACTCATCATGGCGCGGTTCAACTCCGTCACCAGTTCCACCATCGGCGCCTTCACTTTTTCGTCGTAGATGTGCTTGCGGGGCTGGAACCATTCGCGCTCATTATGCCTCGCAAGACCGCGAAAAAAGGTGATAGCCTCCGCCGGAAAGCCCGCAAACCCGGATCGCATAGAATGCCTCCTATAATTGAATCAATGGACTCCACGCTCGCGCGCCTGTCCGAAATACCCAATTTAACCGTTTCGCGCGATGCGCCGCTCTCCGCTTACACACGCTTCGCCATCGGAGGGCCGGCCGATATCTACGCCGAAACCGAAAGCGTGGAATCCTTCATTCAGGCTCTGGCAGTGGCGCGCGCGAGCGGCCGCGACTTCATGGTCATCGGCGGCGGCACCAACCTGATCGTGTCCGATCGCGGATTCCGCGGCATCATGCTGCGCTTCGTGGCGCGGCGCATTCTGGCGGCGGGTGAGCGGGTCGCGTGCGATGCCGGCGCAGTGTTGCAGGACCTGGTGGATTTCTCCGTCGGCCGCGGGTTACAGGGCCTCGAGACTCTCGCCGGAATCCCCGGCTCGGTGGGCGCGGCCGTATATGGCAATGCCGGCGCTTACGGCCATTCCATCTCGGAGCGTGTGCGCCAGGTACGCTTCTTCGATGGCGCCTGCGTGCGCGTATTTGACAACGCGGCGTGCGAATTTCAATATCGCGAAAGCGTGTTCAAGCGCCACAAGGACTGGATCATCTTCTCGGCGGAATTGCATCTGACCACCGCCGACGCGAATGCTCTGCGCCGCACGGCGGACGATATCTTGAAGGTTCGCAACGAGAAATTCCCCGTCACCATGAAGTGCGCCGGCAGCATATTTAAGAACTTTCTGCTGGCCGAATTGCCGCCGGCGGTGGCCGCCGCAGTGCCTGCTAGCGTGGTCCGCGAAGGCAAAGTCCCGGCCGCTTATTTTCTGGAACAAGTGGGCGCCAAAGGCATGTCGCGCGGCGATATCCATGTGGCCGTTTACCATGCCAACCTGATCTATAACGCCGGAGCCGGCACCGCCGCGGATCTCTGTGTCCTGATCGCGGAACTCAAATCGCGCGTGCGCCGCCAGTTCGCCGTCGAACTGGAGGAGGAAGTGCAATACGTGGGGTTCGCCGATGCTTGCCCGGTCTAGCGCGCAGCGATCGCGCCGTGGCTGGTGGCTGGTGGCTGGTGGCTGGTGGTTGTGTTTTTCACCCGCCGCGGCGCAGTCCGGCGGGCTGCACGATGCGGTTACTGCGGGAAATGTGGAAAAAGTACGCTCGCTCCTGGCGGCGGGCGCGGATGCCAACACCCGCGACTCACTCGGCGCCACTCCATTGCATGACGCGGCCTGGATCGGCAACCCGGAAATTGCCGCGCTGCTCATCGCCCATGGCGCCGAAGTAAACGCCCGCCATCTGGAAGCCGGGTCCACGCCACTCGATTACGCAGTCATCAAAGACAATCGCGCCGTCGCGGAGTTGCTTCTCGCACATGCCGCAGCGGTCCAGGAAACGGACCGGTCGGGCTCGACCGCCCTCCACCTCGCTGCCACGCGCGGCTATCAGGATATGGTGGCGCTGCTGGTAGCCCACGGCGCGAATGTCAATGCCCGCGACGGAGCCGGTGCCACACCGCTCGATGAAGCCTGCTGGAAGGGCTATCGGGCCATCGCCGCGCTGCTGTTGGACAAAGGCACACCCATCGACGCGCGCAATCCGGAAAGCGGCGCCACGCCGCTGAACGAAGCAGCCGCCAAGGGGCAGGCCGACGTAGTCGAACTGCTGCTCGAGCGCGGAGCGGATGTGAACGCGCGCGATAACGCCGGTGCGTCGCCGCTTGAGAATGCCTCGCGCTACCGCCACACCGCGGTCATGGATCTGCTGATGGCCCACGGCGCGACCCTGGCCAGGCGCGATCAGCCGGGAGTTTCGCTATTGGATGAGGCTGTGCTGAAAGGCCAGGCCGACATGGTGGAACTACTGGTTGCCAGGGGCGCCGACGTCAATGCGCACAATCGGGAAGGCTCGCCACCATTGGCGGATGCCGCGCTCAAGGGCTACACGGAGATCGCCCGGATTCTGCTCGATCACGGCGCGCGCGTAAACGAGCGGAATTCCGCAGGCGGCACCCCGCTGCACGACGCCGGGCTGGCAGGCCATCCGGAAACGGCGGCGCTACTACTCGACCGCGGCGCGGAAATCGATGCGCGCGACACAGCCGGCGTTACGCCGCTCTACAATGCGGCTTCCTGGGGCCGCCGCGACGTGGTCGAATTGCTGCTGGCGCGCGGTGCGGATGCCGGGTTGCGCACCAAGGCCGGCGCTACCGCCCTGGAAGGCGCGGTGGCCAACGGTTTCGGAGATGTCGCCGCTGTGTTGCGCGCCCGCACGGCGAAGTAAATCACACAGCAAAGAAAAAGCAAAGGATTTCTTAACTTTGAAAAATTGGCTTGACCCTGGAATCGGTTCCACCGCTGATACTATTCTCAGGAAGGTGCCAATCGCGACGCGACAGTACGTGCGATCCGGAGAGCTGGCCAAGATTACGGGCGTCAGTACGGATACGCTGCGGCATCACGAGCACATGGGCTTGCTCGCGGTGGTTACCGGCAATATCCAGTCAAAGCCGCGGATCGGGTTCGGCTGGTGCGGCGGGCCATGGCTATCATCGCCACCCTGTGATGACAGTTAGGGAACCGGTTATGGAAAAAAACAGCGTCAACCCGCTTTCTTCTACGGGAAGGGAGCGGTCCAACGTCGCTTGGCCGGGAGGATAGTCCGCCCCACTTCCGTGGCCAGCCTCGCGGGACCAAGGACCTGGATTTGCTGGCCCGGTTGCGCGACCTCGCTGCCGTGGGGCGGGGCGGCGAGTGCGCTGGAGCGCGCGTGGCGTAGGTCATCGCGCATACTGCCGGACTTGTTGTGGGCACCGCATAACACTCTTCGGCCGCACGGTTGCTCGCGGGGCGGCGTCTCTCAAGTCGGGAGGCGGTATGCCGGTCCGGTTACCTGTTCTCGCCGTTTTGGCGGCGGCCAGATTTTTCGCTCAACCCGCCTACGGCCTGAATTCGGCCGTGCAGATCGAAGGACCGGGTTGGCTGTGGCAGGAGACATACGATATGGATGCCCCGCTGCCCGAAGGCGCGTCCAAAGAGCAGGCACCCGCCATGCTTCGTGCACTGCTGGCGGAGAGATTCAAACTCTCCGCACATACCGTCACCGCGTAGCGCCCAAGCTATGCTTTGCTGGTTGGCAAAGCCAGATCCAAACTGGCGCCGTCAGGAATTCCAATCCCTTCAACACGCAACCCGACCCACCGCAACGAAAAGCGGCGGCGCCAGATCGACCGCGGACGCGCCGATACTGGTGCCCCTTCCGCTAAGAAAGCGATTCCGGCGCGAAATCCAGGGTAATCCAGGACCAACTGGGGCTCAAACTGGAGTCGCGATAGGCTCCCGTCGAATTCCTGGTGATTGGTCACATCGAAAAAGCGCCCACCGAAAACTGCGCACGGCACCAGAAGTACTTCAGCCAGGCGCGCTAATGTGTTAGGCTCATTTTCTCCCGGAAATGAGGAGTTCCGATTAAACACAAGGGGAAGTGGCTGGTGGTGGGGCTGGCCGGCGTGGCCGCGGCCATCTGCCTGGTGCGTTTATTTCTCCACAGCCGCGGGTTCGACTGGCGGGCCTTCCGCGCTACTTTTCTCTCCCTGCGATGGGGTTGGCTGGTGGCGGCCAGCGGTTGGGTGATCGCCGGGTATTACGGGCGCGCGTTGCGCTGGCGGGTCTTGATCCGGCCGGTCAAACCGCAACCCAGTCTGTGGAACTTGTTCACCGCTACCGTCATCGGCTTCAGCGCCATCACCGTGCTCGGCCGCGCCGGTGAACTCGTGCGTCCCTATCTGATCGCCGCTAAAGAGAAAGTCCCGGCTTCCTCGCAAATGGCTGCGTTGGTGCTGGAGCGCATATACGATGTTCTGATCGTATTTGCCATTTTCGGATTCGCACTCGGCCGCGTGCGACGATCCGACGTCACCTTAGGACCGGCGCTGACCTGGGTATTTGCCGCGGGCGGCTGGCTGGTGGGAGCTCTAGCGGTCATTATATTGGGGCTGCTGGCTGCGTTTCGGCATTTCTCGGCAACCATGCGGCGCCGTCTGCTGGATGCTCTCAGCGCCCTGCCGGAGCGCCACCTTCAGAAGGCCGATGGTCTGATTACGGCCTTTGTGCAGGGGATGGAATCCACCAAGAGCCAAAAAGCCGTGCTTTTAATGGTCTGGTATACGGTTCTCGAATGGGTTACCATCGCGCTGACCGTATACTGTGTCATGCAGGCGTTCGGCGGCGTGCTGCAGTTCGGCTGGCTGGATGTACTGATCTTCCTTGGCTTTCTGGCCTTTGGCACGGTCGTCCAGCTGCCGGGTGTCGGCGGCGGTATGCAGGTGGTCACCGTCCTGGTGCTGACCGAACTTTTCCGGATTCCCGTAGAGATTTCCACTAGCGTGGCCCTTGTGCTGTGGTTTATTTCATTTGTAGTAGTTCTGCCATTTGGCGTTGCTTTGGCCCTCCATGAAGGCATCCAGTGGCGCAGTCTGAAGCAACTGCAGCCGGAAGTCTCGATATGAAGTGCCCATTCTGCAACCACATAGAAGATAAGGTAGTGGACTCGCGCGAGAGCCGGGAGGGAGATGCCATCCGGCGCCGGCGGCAATGCCTGGCGTGCGAGCGCCGCTTCACAACTTACGAGCGGATCGATGAAGTGCCGTACATGGTGATTAAGAAAGACGGCCGCCGCGAAAAGTTCGACCGCCAGAAAGTATTGTCCGGATTGCTGAAAGCTTGCGAAAAGCGGCCGATAAGTATGGGTAGGCTGGCAGAACTGGTGGACCAGGTCGAAGCCAAGGTGACGGATTCAACGGATCGGGAGATATCTACTACTGAAATAGGAGAAATGCTTATCGACGCGCTACGCGATCTGGATAAGATCGCTTACGTACGGTTCGCCTCGGTTTACCGCGACTTTCAAGACGAACAGGCGTTCTTCAATGAGCTGAAGAACCTGATGCGGCACAAGGTGCCTTAAGGTTCATCGGCCTTTTGCCGGAGCCTTAGACCCCGCGACCGAGGGAAGCGATGAGCTGTTTTGCGGGCGATTTTGCGGGAGATGGTTGTAACCAAAACGCTTCTGAAACATCTTTAACTGTAGGACTTAACTTTCCTGGTGATTGGTGTTATCATCAGTTGATGTGCCATTGGCGAAGGAAGTCCCCCGCATTGGCGTGCCGTACCAGCAAGTCCGAAGCGTTTCTAGAACCCCTGAATCTAACCAAGTGCAAGTTGCAGTTGCTACTTCGACCGAGTTAATTGGGGGGAGGTGAGTCGAACGGTGGATCAATTCGAAGATCAATTTTTAGCAGATAATCCTGAAGCCTTGGGCCTCAACTTTGAAGAGGACGCCAAGTTCTTTGATGCCGAGGCAGGCCACGAGGCCGATTTCCTGCATCCTACGCCGGTGGAAGAGTCCATCTACACGGACGATCCGGTGCGGGTGTATCTGCGTGAAATGGGAGCAGTTCCGCTCCTGACGCGCGAAGGCGAAGTGGACTTGGCCCGCCGCATGGAACGCGGCAAATTGCGCATGCAAAAGGCTATCAGCCGCTCGGCCCTGGTACAGCGGGTGGTAGTCGAACTGGCCGAGCAGTTGAAGAAGGGTGCCGACGAAATCGACAATGTAGTGGACGTAGGCGACGTGGAAGAAGGTACCCCAGCGGATTTGAAGAAGCGCGCCGACCTGTTGAAACTATTCACCGATCTGATCGTCGTGTATAGGAAACTGCAGCAGGTAACGGACAAGGTGGAAACTATCCCCGTGAACCTGAAACGGCAGCGGAAACGCTGGTGCAACCGCTTGAACCGGACCAAGGTTCAGGTGTCTCAGGGTATTCGGGTCATCCCGTTCCGCTCGCTCAAATGGAAGGAATTTGCAAAAGAGATCGAGCGTGCTGTCGAGGAACTGGGCCAACTGGATCGGGAGTCGAAGAAGATCGAGGCGAAGGCGGCCGGTCAGCCGCAACTGCAGGCCCGGCTGAAGGACCTGAAGAAGGAAATCCGGAAACGCGAGACCATGGCCGGCGCATCTCTGCCGGACCTGAAGCATACACTGACGGTAATCCGGCATGGGGAAGCCGAGGCGGAACGCGCTAAAAAGGATCTGGTAGAGGCCAACCTGCGCCTGGTGGTTTCAGTGGCCAAGAAGTACGTGAACCGCGGACTTCACCTGCTGGACCTCATCCAAGAGGGCAATATTGGACTGATGCGCGCCGCGGACAAGTTCGAATACCGCCGTGGATATAAGTTTTCAACGTACGCCACGTGGTGGATCCGCCAAGCCATCACGCGCGCCATTGCTGACCAATCGCGCACAATTCGCATTCCCGTTCACATGAACGAAAGCATGAATAAGTTTTTGCGTGCGTCGCGTGAACTGGAGAAGGAACTCGGCCGAACTCCTACAAATGACGAAATTGGCCGTCGGATGGATATCCCCGTAGAGAAAGTCCAGAAGCTGAAAACCATTTCCCGCGATCCTGTATCTCTCGAAACGCCCGTAGGGCGGGACGGCGAATCGGCATTGGGCGATCTGATCGAAGATCGCTGGGTCGGATCGCCGGTGGACGCCGTGATCGAGACTAATGTCCGGGACGAGACCGCCGGCATCCTGAAAACCCTTTCTCCGAAGGAAGAAAAGGTGATCCGGTTGCGGTTTGGGATCGGCTGCGAACGCGAACACACTTTGGAAGAGATTGGCCAGGAGTTCGACGTCACGCGCGAACGCATCCGTCAGATCGAAGCCAAAGCCTTGCGGCAACTGCGTGCCCCCGAGCGGGCGCGGCGCTTACGAGCGCTGATGGCCGCCCGGTAAGTTCGCCATCCCCAAAGACGGCAGGCGCTCTTCGTGGTAGAGCGCCGCCGTATTGCGGACGCTCGAAACAATCAGCATCAGTGACATCCCCATGATTCCCGCTACGCCGCCTGCATCGAATAGCGGAAAGCGGTAGCCAAAGAGGTTGCCCATCGGCCGGTAGAGCAGCGCAATATTTCCGGCCACCAGCAGCAGCCGCAGCTCCGTGGGGCTGAACTTCCAATACGATAGCTGAAACGTGCCCAGGGCATAAGCGGCCAGGTAGGCCTGGATAGAGAGCATGAAATAAGCTATCAACAAAACCGCCGCTACCATGGGACGCATGTACCCCGATAGGCCCATGCCGGCTACCAGGAACAAGGTACCGAACGCGTCAGTTATGTGGTCCACATAGAAGCCGTAGCGCGGGCGCTGCCGGTTGCGCACCCGCGCCAGCGTGCCATCCAGGCTGTCGCCGAGCCAGTTGGCTGCCAGGCAGCCGATCACCGCCAGCAGCATGTACTTGTTCCAGCGGGCCAGCCAATAACAGACGCCGGCGCAGAACATGGACACCAGACCGAGCAGGGTCAGGTGATCGGAGTTGATCCAGCGCGGCGTCGCATGCGCCATGCGGACCAGCAAGCGCTTCTCGATCGGCGCGAAGAAGCTCTCCTGTTCGCGCGCCGCCTCGCGGAATTTCCCTGCCGTGTCAGACATAGTCATAGGATAGCTTCCATGAAGTTGCGCCAGCTAATGCCGATAGATACTTGTGGAATGCCTGCAGACATCGGGTAATAGCGTAGATGCCGGGCCACCGCCGATCCCGGCTCGCAACGCCCTGTGCAAGCTGCCGGTTTTCCGTCCGGTGGCGTTGAAAATGTTGCACCTCCTGGCCGGTGAGGAGACCGAAGTGGGCGAATTGGCAAGCCTGCTGCGCTCCGATCCCGCGCTGAGTTCGGAGTTGCTGGCGGTCGCAAACTCGTCTTTTTATGGCTCACGATACGCGGTCGACAACCTGGCGCGGGCGATCCTGCTGCTGGGATTTGAACGTGCCCGCTCGCTGACCCTGGCGGTAGCCTTGCGGTCCTTCACGAGCAATCCGGCGAATCCCCAAGTAATGCAAGCTTGCTGGCAGCATAGTATGGCCTCGGCGTTGATCGCCCAGGAATTAGCGCCGCTCTACGAGATCCCTAAAGACCACGGGTACACTGCGGGGTTGATCCACGACGTTGGGCGGCTGGGATTGCTGACGGCCCACGGGGAAAGGTACACGGCGGTGTTCGCGACGCCACATGAAACCTTGGCCGCCTGCCTGGACTCCGAGCGCCGTTTGTTTGAAATGGACCACTGTCAGGCCGGCTTTCTACTCACCCAGCGTTGGGGCTTTCCATCCGAGTATTCGCGCGTGGCAGGGTGTCATCATGGCGAGATGCCCGCCGCCAAACAGGACCTGGTAGCACTCGCGCATACGGCTTGTTCCCTGGCCGACGCTCTTGGCTTCCCGGCGGTGATCATCTTAAATTCGCCCACCGTTGCCGAGATCGTGGCGCAGTTGCCTGCGACACCGTGGCGGCCCTATACGTTCTGCGAAGAACGGATGAAAGATCAGATCGCCGCCGAAATTAAGTGTGTCGGGCTGGCCTGATTTGCCGCCGGCCGATGGTACCAGCGCGTCAGATGCGGTGAAATGCCTTCAAGATCTCCCGCATGGAATATTGCAGCGCAATCGGCCGCCCGTGCGGGCAACTCATAGGGCAGTCGGTCGCCGCCAGTGCCCGCAGCAGCCATTCCATCTTGGCGTGATCGAGGCGCATATTCACCTTGATGGCCGCCCGGCACGCAATGGACGCCGCAATCGAGCGCCGGATATCTTCAAGCGATAGCCCGCGCAACTCTGCCTCGGCAGTCTCCAGAATCTCGCCCAGCACTTTTTCCAGATCGGCCGGTCCAACTGCCGCGGGCGCCGCTTTCACCGCGATGGTACGATTGCCGAATGGCTCGCTCTCGAATCCGAGCGCGTTCAGTTCATCGGCGATGCGCGCGTATTCGATCTGCTGGCCCGGCGTCAATTGCAGGATCAACGGCATCAGCAGCCGCTGCGTCTCCACATTGCCCGCCGCGCGCTGCTTCAACACGCGCTCGAACAAAATGCGCTCGTGCGCCACGTGCTGGTCGACGATCCAGAGACCGGCGCGCCCCGCGGCAATGATGAAGCTCTCGTGGAGCTGTCCGAGTGGCCGCAAATCGGAAAGTGCGCCCAGGGATGCATCCGACACCGGTAATGCATCGAACGGGAAGGCCCCGTGCGTGTCGGGCACCCGCAGGCGCGGCGCGGCAGCCGGCGGTTCGTCCGCCAGCGCGATCGCCGGACCGCCGAAATCCAGACGCGGCGCCGGTCCGGCGGCAGGCCGCAAAGCAAATGCCGGCAGCGACGGCTCGGAACCGGGATCGTATTCACTCGCTTCCGGCGCGTCCGGCTCCGATCCTCCAGGCGCGGGCAGCACCGACTCCGCGGGCGCGGCCTCGTTCTCCAGCATCTGCGAAAACTCCGAGTACGCCATCCGCGCCGCCGGCTGTGCGCTGGCCGCAGGCGAAAACGCGGGCGCGGGGCGCGTCTCGATCAGCCGCTCGCGAATCGCATCCCGCACGAAATCGTGCACGAAGGATTGGTGCCGGAAGCGTACCTCGGTCTTCGACGGGTGCACGTTCACGTCCACTTCGTCGCAATCGCATTCGAGAAACAGCAGCGCAAACGGAAATGCGGCATGCGGCATCAGGTTGTAATAGGCCGATGAGATCGCGTGCAGCAGCAGGCGGTCGCGAATCAATCGCTGGTTCACGAAAATGAAGATCGAATTGCGATTGCCCTTTTGCACCTGCGGACGCGAGACGAAGCCGGTCAGCCGGAACGTTTTGCTGGAAGGCTCCTCGGGTTCGCGCCGGAATTCGGCGATAGCGTCCGTCGGCGGCACATACGGCGGCGGGAGTTCCAGCCGCTGTTCGCGCGTGCCCAGATCCACCAGTTCCTCGAGCGTCTGGCTGCCGAACACCTGAAACACGCGCTCGCGCATGCTCGCGACCGGGGTCACGGCCAGCAACTCGTTTGCGCCGCTCGACAGCCGGAACGTTTTCTCCGGATGGGCCAGGCTGTAGTGGGTCACCAGTGACGCGATGTGCGCCAGTTCGGTTTGGTCCGAGCGCAGAAACTTCTTGCGCGCCGGGACATTGAAAAACAGATCGCGCACCGTTACGGCCGTGCCCCGCGCGAGCGCGACCTCATCGCAATGCAGCATTTTGCCGCCGGCGATCTCCACGCGGGTGCCGGTGGTCTCTTCATCCGCGCGGGTTTCGAGCATTAGCCGCGACACGGAGGCGATGGACGGCAGCGCCTCGCCGCGAAAGCCCAGCGTGGCAATGGTGAGCAGGTCTTTCACGTCCCGCAGCTTACTGGTCGCGTGCCGCTCGAAGGCCAGCAGCGCATCGTCGCGCAGCATCCCGCAGCCATCGTCGGAGATCCGGATCAGCCGCCGTCCCCCGCTTTCCACCTCGACGCGCAGCACTGTGGAGCCTGCGTCCAGCGCGTTTTCTAGCAGCTCTTTCACTACCGAAGCAGGCCTTTCCACCACCTCGCCCGCCGCGATCTTGTTGGCCACCTGATCGGGAAGCACGCGAATGCGGCCCATAGATATCGTCCACTATAACAAGGAGAGAAGCGCCTACACCCGGCGAAGCCAATGGTAATCGCTATCGGGGAATTCGACTGTTTAGTCTACGGTGAAACTTGCCCTGCCCACAGCTCCGGTGGTCTGGCCTTTCCCAATGACCATGTTGCTGCCCGTCGATGCGTCCGATGGAACGGTGAACGTGAACGCGGCGCTATCGCTAAAAGTGCCGTCGGCATTGGCCGTAACCGTGCCTAGAAGATCCTGCTGGTTCTGCCAATAGATGTTGACGGTCTCGAATGAACCGAAGCTAAACCCGTGGAGAACTACCGTGCCGCCCGGCGACCCCGAGCTCGGCTCCAGGATCAGCCGCGGCGTGAAGGAGAAATCGGCTGCTCCTAGTTTTCCGCTGCTCTGGCCCACCGCCAGGAATAGCTTCGGGCCATATTCATACCGGAATGCCTGGGCTGTGGCGGTGAACGAGCCGCTGGCATCCGCAATGGCGCTGACCAACACGGCTGATCCAATGCCGTGGGAGTAGATCTGCACGCTCTCGTTGGGGGCGAACTCACTACCCGTGAAGGTCAGGCTCGTTTGATCGTTTCCCATGGACGGACTAACGCTCAGACCAGCGGTCATAAAAACCACCTGGCCGATTTTGTTGCCATCGAATTCTGTAAACCAAACGGACCCATCCGGCCCGGCGGTAATCTCCAGTGGATAACATCCGGCATTGGGCAGCAGGATCTCGGTAGACGCCCCATCGGTTGTGATCCGGCCCATGGCGAAGGCGCCTGTAAACCAAAGTGCGCCATCCGGCCCCGCGGTGATGCCATAAGCGTATCCCGCGCCGCTGGGCACGGTGTACTCCGTGATGCTCCCAGTGGTGGTGATCCGCCCGATATGATCGTAATTGCCCTCTGTAAACCACAGCGCGCCATCCGGCCCAGCGGTGATCCCGGACGGGTCACTTGCGGCGTCGGTCACCTGGTATTCAGCCGTTATGATCCCGGTTGTGGTGATCCGCCCGATGTTATTACCGCTTAATTCCGTAAACCAAAGAGCGCCATCCGGCCCCGCCGCGATGGCATACGGGCGGCTGTCCGGGGTTGGTATCTGGAACTCGGTTACTACCCCATCAGTGGTGATTCGCCCGATGTTGTTGTTGCTTGGTTCGGTAAACCAGAGCGCGCCATCCGGACCAGCCGTGATCGCATAGGGATCCCCGCTGGGCACTGGATACTCGGCCGTGACCACCCCGTTCAGCGTGATTCGCCCAATATTGTTGCCGAATTCTTCCGTGAACCACAGCGCATTATCCGGCCCCGCGGCGATCCCCCAAGGTGCGCTGTCCGCGGTAGGCACCTGGTATTCGGTGAAGCTTCCGGCGGGGGACATTCGTCCAATGCTGTTGGTCTGTGTAAACCACAGCGCTAAACCATCCGACCCTGCGGCGATGCCCGCAGGAAAGCTGGAAGGCGTGGGTATCGGGTACTCGCCGACAGCTGTCTGCTGCGCCGGCGAAATGGTGGCCGAAGTGAATAACAGTGCTGCCATGCAGCCAAAGCGCGTAAATGACATACAGCGATTTCCCTTTTTTAAACGTATTTAGCGAACCGCTTCTACGTTTATGCGGACATTGACGTATAATTCCGAAGAATATGCGGTGAGCAGCGCGTACGTTCTGCCAGAATAAGTCAGCAGCGGGCCGCAATGCAATGGGGCTGGAGGTTCATTAGTCCCAGCGGGCTTAAGTCCGGAGGTTGTACTCCCTACAGTACAATGAAAGTCCGGCTTATGGATACGTCCCTGATCTTTCGCCTGGTCGGCCTGCGCTATAAGCTGTTGTGGGCCCAGACGCGCACGCGCAACGGCCGCATCGCGCTGTTCTTCACGGGCTACGCGTTCGCCATCCTCATCCTGCTCCTGATGACTGCCGGGGGGATTGGCGCGGCTATGCTGGCGGTGCGGTCGGACCAAGCTGAGAAGATCGCGCAAGCCGTACTGGGCGGACTATTTCTGAATGCGCTCCTGGCATCCGTAGTTACCGGCTTCGGCATTAACACCGCATTCACCGATCAAGCCCTGCGCCGCTATGCGCTGACCGCCGGCGAGAGGCTGGCGGCGCGCCACCTCACCGGCATCCTGGAGCCGGTCTGGATTTTCGTGCTGGCTCTCTGGCTCGGCCTCGCTACCGGTTTATGTGCGCTGGGCGCAGGCGGCTTCTGGCTGGGTGCTCTCGCCGTGGTGCTGCTGCTGATTGCGGATTACCTGCTGGCGCGCGTAATGGCTACTCTGATCGAGTGGTTGTCGCATGTGAGAGGCGGCACGGCCATCCTCTTTTTGTTGCTCATGAGTGTGTGCCTCCTGCCAAGCTTATTGGTCCCGAGATTGGAAAAAGCAAGCGGCGCCCGACAAGCTATGCTGGCCGCGCTGCACTATACGCCGCCTTTCGCCGCCGCGGCGATGATGGTGAGTGGGAGCGCGCATCTGTTCTATCAATTCGCCCTCATGGCTGGATGGATCGCCGCGTTGCTCCTGCTGCTGGCGGCGCTCGAAAAACAGGCCGCCCGCCCACGCTCCGCAGCCGCCGCCGAGATTGCCTGGGACGACCGCTACGAGCGCATCGCATCCATCTTCGGACCCGCCATGGCGCCCCTTATCGGTAGAACTCTGCGTTATTACGTGCGCTCGAACAAGGTGCGCTTCAATTACATCGCGGCCCTGCCGCTGCTGGCGTTCCTCACCTTCAATCGTAGTGTCGAGGGCGGCGGGCTGCACTATTTCGTGCGCGCATTGGGCGCGTTCGCCGTCGCCGGATTTCTGGGTACCGCGGTAATGTCCACGAACCAGTTCGGCTTCGACTCCTCCGGTTTCCGCCGATATTTCCTGCTGCCCATAGAGCCGGGCAAGATTCTGCGCGCTTCCAGTCACACGGCGCTGTTCGTGGGAGGTTCACTGGTGGCTGTCGCCGAACTGCTATGGGTGTTCCTGGCGCCTGTGCCGTTCGATGCACGTATGGCGCCCATGCTGCTGGCCACGGGTATTGCCGGTCTGTACTTCTTCAATGCGCTATCCATCTGGACTTCGCTGCTCGCGCCGCGCGCCACCAGCTTTGAAACTACGTTCGGCAACCAACTCTCGCTGGGCGCCAACATACTGCTAATCGGCGGCATACTGGGGTGCGTCTTTGGCGTGATTGCGCTGGACAAGGCGGTCAGCCCGGCTACGGTGCTGGACCATTGGTGGGTAGCGCCGCTGGCGGCGGTGGTGGCGATAACCGGTTATATTTATTCCCTACGGCTGGGAGCGGACGTATTTGTCAGTCGCAGAGAGCGGCTGTTAAATGCTATCGAAGGACGCGCATGAGATGACACTGGCCATCGAAATCGTCAACTTGACCAAGAAATACGGAGAAACTGTCGCGGTCGAAAATCTCTCGCTGACGGTGCCGGCGGGGACCATGTTCGGATTCCTCGGGCCCAATGGTTCTGGAAAGAGCACCACCATCGGTTGCCTGACCGGGCTGCTCGATCCCAATGCGGGCGAGATCCGCATTCTGGGTGAGCCTTTCCGCGATGGCGCCGTAGCGTTGAAACGCCGCATGGGTGTGATGCCCGAATCGCTCGGGCTGTTCGATGCGCTTTACGCGCACGAGTTTCTCTTTTTCCAGGCGCGCATGTTCGGTCTGGACGAACAGACGGCCCGGCGCCGCGTAAACGAACTGCTCGACGCGATGGAACTCGGCGGGACAGGCAAGAAACGGCTCTCGGAATTCAGCGCCGGCATGCGCAAACGTGTGGCCTTTGCCGCGGCGGTAATTCACGGCCCGGACCTGCTATTCCTCGACGAGCCGTTCGAGAGCATCGATCCGGGGGGTGTGGCGTCCATCAAGCAATGGCTGCACAAGATCATCGGGCAAGGCCGCACCGTCTTCCTCACCACACACGTGCTCGAAACCGTGGAGCGGCTCTGCTCGCAGGTAGCCATTGTTACCAGTCCCGGCAAGCTGGTGTGGCAGGGCGACATCAGCGCGCTCGACCGCGACGGCACCATCTCACACGATGGTCAGGAGTTCCGCACACTAGAGCAGTTGTTCCTGCATCTGACAGGCGAGCGCTACGCGCAGCTCGATTGGCTGTAAGTGGGGCAGGACTCCAGTCCTGCGGCGTGTCTCCAGACCCGCCATTTGGCGGGACGTGGACGTCCCGACCCAGAGGGTACCCCGGCGTGGACGCCTGCCCCACTTGCTTCTTGCGGTATGCCAGGAATAGAGCGATGCGATCCCAGCGGTCGCCCGCCCAGACGCCCGGGCCAATCTGGTAGCCCCGCCGGCGCAGGAGATCCTCCGGACTCACCGGCTGTTTCCACGACTTGTGATTGTATCCCACCCACACCCGGTCTGCCGATATCTCATCAACACTTGCAAGGTTTTCCAGCTTCCAGGCCTGGTGATAGTGAGACTCCAGATAGTAGCTCATCGGAAAGGCGAGGTATGGATCGAGAAAGTCCACTGTGGCAGGGCTGCCCTCCCGCGCATTAAGTTCGACTAACTGGCCGGTAAGTACGTCCATGTTATTCCTAAGCTCGGGATAGATGGTCACACGATAAAGGCCGAAGACGCCCCAGGCGCAGGCGATCGACAGGACCATGACGCGCACCCACTTAGGCCGCAGCGCCACTAAGCCCGCAGCCAGCAGCGCCACATAGGGCACTGCGGAAACGATCAAGTGACGGTTGCCCCAGATCGAATTACGGAGCTGATTGCTCACCACATACGCCGTGACGGGCGGCAGGAACGCCATCAATGCGGCGAAGCGCAGGCGGCTCATCTGCAATGGGCCGCGGGCGGCGCGAAAGACGCGCCACAACCCGGCAATCATGGCGCCGAACAGAAAGAAGACCATGGCTGAGGCGAGGGGAATGGGCCACAGCGCACCGTCGCAACCTACGTAATACCACCAGACATCGCCGATTTTGGGATGCCGGATCCAACCCAGATTGGGCGTCAAACCACCCTTGGCAATCGCGGCTTCGGCCGCCACGTAGGCCCAAGGCGCGAACAGCATCGCGATCACGGCCGTCGACAGCAGGAACGTCTTGAGCTTGCGCCGATCCATCCACAACAGATGCAGCCCTTCGATCCCGATGACCATCCACCCGAAGTACTGCGTATAAACGAGCAGCAGATTCACTGTAGTAAGTGCAATCAGCCGCTTCCGGCTAGCGCCCTCGAGAAAGCGGTAAAAGACCGTTACGGAAATGAGACTGAGCAGGAAGAACAGCGCGTACATACGCACATACCGTGCGTGGAATACCTGGTCGTTATTGATCGCCAGCAAGGCCAGCGCCATGACTCGCGCTGGTTTGCTCAGCTGCAGCTGGCGGAAGAAGATCCACACCGGTATGAGGGCGGCAACGGAGAGAAGGAACGGCAACAGGCGCAACCAGGGCATGGATTCGCCGCCGATCTTCACCCACAACCAAAGCGTGAGATAGGAAAGCGGCGGATGTACCACGTCGGCGCGCACAGATTGGAAAAGGTGTACCAGCCCGGAGCGCGCGGTCAGCAGGCTGAAGATCTCGTCGGAGTCCAGGCAAAAGGCGGTCAGATTCCAGAGCCGGATGGCGATAAACGCAGCCACCAGCATCGCGACGATGCCCAGTTCCAGGCGGCGCCCGGGTGGCTTAGCGGACGTGGCGTCGGCCGCGCCGGTAGCTATCGTGGCCATGCGGTCTCCGCAATCGGCGCGGCCGGCCGCAGGCGGCGTAACCGGCGCTTGACGCGCGTGGGAAGATTCAGGCTGGCGAGGCCATACATCAGCGCGATCAGCAGCAGGCTGGCGGCGGCGCATTCTCCGATGGTCAGCCGCTGCTTGGCGAACCAGAACCACCGGCCATACACCAGCTCCACGTGCACCCAATAAATGAGCAGTGAATTGGTGCCGAGGCGGCGAACAAATGCCAATTTTTCGGCGGATTGGCCGGCGGTCCATACGAATCCAGCCGCCGCCAGCACCAGTACGATCCCGAACCGGATGAAAATCAAACCGGGGCTATTGAGCCAGAAATCGGAGTTCGCATAGATAGAGAACGGCAAGTTGGAGAAGTAATGCGCGGTCACGATGAGCGCGAGGCCGAAGCACGCCGACCATTCCATGATGCGGTCGCGGGCCAGGGGGGCCGTACGCAGCAGTGCGCCAAAGCCAACGCCGAAGGCAATATAGGCCGCATCCGGGAAGAAGCTGAAGAACTCTTTATTGGGCACGATGTAATTGCGGATGAGCCAGGGCGCGGCGGACCATTCCGGCATCGAGATCAGCGGGGTCACGGCGGCGATGGCCAGTCCGGCCGCGGCGCACCATGTGATTCTCCGGCGAGGCGCCAGCATCGCCACCGGGGAAAGTACGGCTATGCCGAACGCCATGCAGTTCAGGATATCCACGCGAAAGATCTCGGTCCAGGGGTTGCCCCAGGCGAACAGCCACAATTGGAAGCGGAACGCGAAGGCAATCGCCGCGAGGTATGCCGCACGTGTGAGCGCCGATCTCAGCCGGGCAGCCGGCCCGAGGCCGGCGCGGTCACCGCGATCGAGCCGGAACGCCAACGTCGCACCGACCAGGAAGAGAAAGATCGGGGCGGGCATGCCGCCGATGAACTGCGAAAGAACGTAAACCGGGTGATTGTGAAGATCAGCACGGGCGAAGGAATTGAACAGGTGCCCTTGCAGCATGATCAGGACGCCCAGGCCCCTGAGCCAGTCCAGAGCGAGCACTCTGTCCGTGCGATCCATTCTCCAGCAATCGTCTCTGTAGCAATCGTCGCACCCTGGCGCGGTAATTTTCAACAGAGGGCCAAGGGTTGACGCAGATCAGCGTTTCAGCTTTTCCAGTCCGGCGTAGACCGCCCGCTTCGGCAAACCTCGCCGGTGCGCCACGGTCTTGATCGCTTCCATGCGGCTCATTCCCTGGGCCACACATGCCTCGACCGCGTCAGCCAGTGGCGTATCGTCCTGTGCCGCGCCGGTACGCCTGCCAATCAGTAGCGTTATTTCGCCTTTAACCGATTCGCGCGCCGCCAGCGCCGCTATAATCTCCGAGGCCGTACCGCGCAGGAACTCCTCGTGCACTTTCGTGAGCTCGCGCGCCACTACCACGGGCCGGTCGCCGAGCACTTCCCGCACCGCCCCGAGCGTCTCCACTATGCGGTGCGGAGCTTCGTAAAAGATGATAGTCGCGATTTCGTCCTTCAGCGCTTCGAGTGCGCGCAGGCGCTGGCCGGATTTGGCCGGCAGGAACCCGCCAAAATAGAAGCTGTCGGTGGGCAGCCCGGACGCCGCCAGCGCGGTGGCCGCGGCGGAAGCTCCGGGCACTGCCTCCACGCGGATGCCGTTATCGATCGCCGCGCGCACCAACCGGTAGCCCGGATCGGAGATCAGCGGCATGCCCGCGTCGGAGACCAGTGCCACAGTGATCCCGTCGCGCAGTTTCGCGGTTAACTCCCGGCTGCGCTCCGCTTCATTGTGCTCGTGATAGCTGACGGTGGGCTTGGCGACTCCGTAATGATCCAGGAGCTTGCGGGTGTGCCGGGTATCTTCGCAGGCGATCAGGTCCGCCTCTTTCAGGATACGGACCGCGCGAAAAGTGATGTCCTCCAGATTGCCGATCGGAGTGCCCACCAGGTACAGGGTCCCGCTCAGTGGGTGTGCTCCTCGCAAGCCGGGATCGGCGTTGCCACGGCCATATTATCGACCCGATCGGTGCGCGGAGCGAGCGTCGGCATAGCAAGCCAAAATTGCATGTCTGGACCTTACCCCCCCAATCGCCCCTGTTCATCCCGGCCTCGGGCGACACACTGCCCGCGCATAGCGACAGGGCGACATGACCGTATCCCATTGAGGTGAGGCTGAGTCACTTCTCCGCCGCCTTATCCCCGGCCTTCGCTTCCGGCGCAGCCACCGTGACGTTCAGAGCGGAAAACTTCTGGTCGCCATCGCGTGTCGCTTCGAGCGAGATGTGCGTTCCCGTCGCGATGTCGGCGGGACTCATGGGCTGGTCATTTTTCAGAAATTTGGTCTTCCTGGATACGCGAAAGGTAAAGCTTTGCGGGTCGGCATCGGGCTCCGCACGATCAAGGTCTACGATGATTTGCTTCTTAGTGATGGACTTTACCGTTCCACTGAAACTGACCGCCGGGCCGTTATAGGGACCCGCCGTTGCAGTGGCGGAACTGGGCATCCGCCGCGGGTAATACTGTGCCGGCATATTCCCCGGCAGCAGGAACATTAGCATAACCGGAAGGATCGCAATGCGCCGCATTCTTTCATTCTCGCAGAATCGGACGAAATTTCCAGTGCAACCTTACATGCTATTTTAGACGTCTCAAACGTATTAGGGGATAACTATGCTTCGAGATCTCGGACTAACACGCCGCGGATTGCTGATGCTCGCAGGAGGCGCCGCGACCTCCCGGCTCAGATTGTATGCCGGCGGCTCAGACTTCTGGAACAAAAAGGAGCCCGCGGAATGGTCATCGGAGGAAATCGATAAGCTGGTGACAAAATCGCCATGGGCCCGGCAGGTGAATGCCATGGAGCCCGTCAATCGGCAAAATGCAGGCAGCCAGGGCGGCCCAGGCGATCCTGGCGTGGGCGGGAATTCTCCCGGCGGCGGAGGCTACCCTGGCGGCGGCGGTTATCCTGCCGGTGGCGGCTACCCAGGGGGCGGCGGTGGCATGGGTTACCCCGGCGGCATGGGGGGCGGTCGCGGCAGGCGTGGAGCCGGCAGCCCCACCGGCATTTCGTATACCGCCACCGTTCGCTGGGAAAGTGCCAAACCCGTACTGGAGGCCCTGAAGACAACTCTGCCGCAATCGCTCGCCGGCGACTATGTCATCAGCGTGAGCGGTGCGCCGGTGCTCGAGTCGGGACGCCAGCATGCGGATGACGGCGATTCCGAAACCACGGTATCCAGGGGGCTGAGCGACGAGGTCCTGGATCGCATCAAGGAGCTGACTTATCTGGAGCCGAAGGGTAAGCGTCCGTCACAACCAAGTGCAGTACAGAAAGGTCCGGCCAGCAGCTCCGGACACTCCACTCTGCTATTTGGTTTTCCGCGCGAGGAAATGGCTCTCTCGGCGGACGACCGGGAAGTTCTCTTCACTACCCAACTGGGAAAGATCGAAGTGAAGGCCAGGTTCAACCTGAAGGACATGATGTATCATAACGAGCTGGCTTTGTAAGTGCTTAAATTTTACAAAACCTTAACAGCAAACCAGTAACATGCGTCTGTCGCGGCACGTTCACGATCCAGGGGTAATTTTCAGCATGAAAAAGGTGATGACTGCCGCTGTGTTGTCGTGCGCGCTGGCCGCGGGGTTAATGGCCCAGAGCGCGATCCGGCCGCACAACTATGTCCAAGCGATGACTGCGAAACTGGGTCTCAGCACCGAGCAGCAATCGCAAGCCACCACGATCTTCAACAACGCTCGCACCACTGAATCCACACTGCACACGAGTATGAAGATGGCGCAGCAAGGACTCAGCGATGCCGTGAAGAGCAATAATCCGGCCGGCATGGAGCAACTCTCCAATACCGTAGGCAGCCTGACGGCGCAGATGACTCTGGCGCACGCTAAGGCGCGGGCCGCTTTTTATCAGATCCTCACGCCCGGGCAACGCTCGACATTGGAGCAATTGGAGAGCCAGCGGCCGCGATCGCAATGGAGGCACGCACGCGCCGGTTCGCAAACAAGCAGCCAATAGCCGATCGGTGCCATTTTGCGCCTTCAATCGGAACCCGGAATTTCGGAGCCTGACATCCGGCAGGAAGTCCAGGATTGCCTGGAGTTAGCGCGGCGGACCCAATCCGCGGCAGCGGCAGGTCAGCGCCTGATAGCCGCCCGGACGGCCGTCGACCTGGTCCGGGCGTATGATAGCGTGCTGGAGAATATCCGGAGTGTCCCGCTCTCTGCGCCGGAACAACAGCGCTTGCGCGATCGACTGACGCCCGTGACTGAGTTACTAAGAAAATATCGGCTTCGTTAACAGTACAGTAATGTGACAGGCACCTGCCTACGGTGGGCTCTCAGCGTGCAGCTAGCCTGCCGCGAAGCATCGTCGCAGCCCCAACACCGTCTTCAACCTTACCCTCCGCTCTTAACGGCGATGGCGATAATCGAAGTGGGTGGCCACGGCAGCAGGCTGTCGATGCGCCGCCACAGCCACACCAGCCGGTCGAAGATCCCCAATTGAATCCGGCCGATCGTCTTTCTCCGCAGGATGCGGCCATTCACGTACCAGGCCGGACGTGAAATGCGATTGAAGTCCAAAATACGTTCCACGCGGAAGCCCGTCTGCTCCAGTTTGCGTTGCAGTTCGTCGCGGGAGTAGCGGCGGCAGTGACCCAGCGCCGTATCGAGCGAGCCGAAAATTTCCTGGCCGTACGGCACCAGCAGGATCGCGCGGCCGCCGGGCTCAAGCGCCGTGTAGATATTCCTCAGGCTGGCCATCTCGTCCGCGACATGCTCCAACACGTTCAGACACACCACCGAGTCCACCGTCCCGGCTAACGATTCGAAATCCGCCGGATTCGCCACATCGCAATGCCGCACTTCCATATGCGGACGGTGCTGAAAGCGTGCGCGCAGGCGCGCCAGGTGCTCCGGATCGATGTCCGCCGCGATGTAGCGTTCGCGCCGCGGGCACAGAATGCGAGTCAGGTTGCCGATGCCCGCACCCGCTTCGAGCACGCGCTTCCCGAGGTAAGGTTCAATGGTAGCCGCCATCCAACGGTTAAAGCGCCGGGCCGCCGCAAGTGCCTCCAGGATCTCCGGCCCGGAATCCTTGTATACGTCCCGCGTGAACCCATAACGCAGGATCACGTAAACGGCTTCGAAAGCGTCCTTCAGCCCGATCTTCTTGCCTTCGTCGTAAGTGCGGCCGTGATAACCGATGGCCGTCTCGTAGATGCGCGCATGGCGTTTGGCTAGCTTAATGGTTATCTCCGGCTCCAGTCCGAAGCGGTCGCTGCGTATGGGGATACTTTGCAACAGCGAGGTACGGAAGGCTTTGTAGCAGGTCTCCATGTCGGTCAGATTCAGATCGGAAACGATGTTGCACATGCCGGTCAGAATCTGGTTGGCCACCGAGTGCCAGAAGTACAGCACGCGGCGCTCGCCCGCGATCACGAAGCGCGAGCCGAAAACAGCGTCGGCATTGCCATCCAGCAACGGCGCCAGCAGCCGTCCGTATTCGCGCGGGTCATATTCCAGGTCGGCGTCCTGAATAAGCGAGAACTCACCGGTGGCGTGCTCGATGGCGGTGCGAATGGCCGCGCCCTTGCCCTGGTTACGCGGTTGCCGGATGAGCCGGATCACACCCGGATGGGCCGCGGCGATCTCCTCCACGATCTCGGCCGAACTGTCTGTCGAACCGTCGTCGACCACGATGATCTCCCGTCCGAAGTCCTCCGGCAAGGGCGCCGCGAGTACCCGTTCCAACAGCGTTCCGACGAACTCTTCTTCGTTATATAGGGGGATCAGGATAGAGATAGTGTGGGCTGCCATGGCGGCGCGAATCTCCCATTGTACAGTAGGGCTACGCGACGCCGCCCCGTAGAGGCATGCTGGGCTTGACAGGGTCGCCGGGCATTTGTATATTGTACATATACATTAGACAATGAAAACGGCGCCGGCCCTCAAGATCGACTTGGCCTCCCCGGAATCGGCTTACGAGCAGATTGCGACCGGGCTCCGCACCCTGCTGGTGGCCGGAGAGTTTCACCCGGGCGCGCAACTCCCCACCGTGCGCCAGCTCGCCATGGATCTGGGAGTCCACCACAACACGGTGGCGGAAGCCTATCGCATCCTGGCGCAAGAGGGCTGGTTGGATTTGAAGCGGAGACGCGGCGCCACCGTGGTCGAGCGGCCCCGGCCCGAGGCCACACCCGAAGCCCGCGCGAAGTTCGTGCGGCGCCTGCAGGAACTGGCAGTGCGCGCGACCGCTGAAGGCGTGCCTGCGGCAGCCATCGTTCGCGAGTTGGGCGACCTGACGCGCAAGCTCCGCACGAGAGGAATCAAATGACCATAAATCGTGTTCTTCCGCTGCTCTGGGCTGCGGGCCTCGCGGCACAAACTACATCCGGCATCGAGCCGCTCGCCAAAGACCTGACGCAACATTTGGCGGCGCGGCACTTCGACCTCATCGTCACCCACTTTGACGAGACTATGACCACCGCGATGCCCGCCGCCAAGCTGGTCGAGTTCTGGGATGGCCTCGTCGCGAAGGTGGGAGCCTTCCAGTCCATTGCCGGGACGAGGGTACAGACGGTCCAGGGTTACCAGGTCGTGCTGGTGACTTCGAAGTTTGAAAACGCGACACTCAACGTTAAGTGGGTCTTTGATTTGAAGGGCCGCGTCGCTGGATTTTTTGTCGTGCCGATAGAATCGGACGCGCCGTGGACGCCGCCGGATTACGCCAAGCCCGCCAGTTTCCATGAACAGCCGATCACGGTCGGCAGCGCGCCCTGGCAACTTCCGGGCACCCTAACTCTTCCCCATGGGACGGGACCGTTCCCCGCCGTCGTGCTGGTACACGGCTCCGGACCGCAGGATCGGGACGAGACTATCGGCCCCAATAAACCGTTCAAGGATCTCGCGTATGGCCTGGCGAGCCGGAACATCGCCGTCGTTCGTTACAACAAGAGGACGCTCGAGTACGGCAAGGAAATCAAGGCGCAGGGGGCTGGCTTGACGGTCAATGAGGAGACTGTGGCCGATGCACGGCTGGCCGTAGCGCTTCTAGCGCAGCGGCCTGAGATAGACTCCCGGCGCATCTTCGTGCTGGGGCATAGCCTGGGTGGGATGCTGGCGCCGCGTATTGCCCAGGGCGATGCCCAGGTGGCCGGCCTGGTGATGCTGGCAGGTACCACCCGCCCGCTCCAGCAGGTGATCGTCGAGCAGCTCGAATACATCGCCGGCCTCGACGGCAAAGTCTCCCCTGAAGCGCAGCAGCGGATTAACGCTGCGGAGCAGTCGGCCAAGGAAATCGAGAGCCCGGCGCTGGCCGCGGACGCCAGGCTGAATGTTTTGGGCGCGACGATTTACGGGTCCTATTTTCTCGACCTGCGCGGTTATCATCCCGCCGAGCTGGCGGCACAACTCAAGATCCCCATGCTCATCCTGCGCGGCGAACGCGACTACCAGGTGACCGCCGAAGATTTCGACGGCTGGAAGAAGGCTTTGGCGGGCAAACCGGAAGTCACACTAAAAGTCTACCCAGGGCTCTTCCATCTGTTCATGCCCAGCAGTTCCCCGGGCACAGGGATGGGGGCACCGGCCGACTACCAGAAGCCGGGCCACGTAGTGGAGCCGGTGATCGAAGACATCGCCAGATGGATACTGGTCCAGCGGGGAGGGTTAAAATGAACACGCCATCTTTTCTGCTGCCGAACCTGATCATGATCCTGATGATCGCGCTGCTGGTGGCGATCTCTTATGTAATTCCACGCCTGACGCGCCCGGACATTTACTTCGCCGTGACCGTCCCGCCTGATTTCCGCGATTCGGCCGAGGGGCGCGCTATTCTTGGCCGCTACCGGGTCGAATTATTGATTTACGGAATCATCGCCATTGCCGTAGCCTCCAGCGGTCTTTGGATTGCCCACCCGTCCAGCGACACACTGATGGTAGCCGGGCTGGTGCTGCAACCGGCGGGCGGGTTCATTGCCTACTACCGGGCGCGTCAAAGAGTGCTTCCGCATGCCGTTCGACCGGCGACGGTTCGGGAAGCGGCACTCACACCCCACGAGGTACCGCCTGCCAGGCGGGTGGACCGCTCAAGTTGGCCCGTTGGCTCTGCTGGCGGCGGCGGCCGCGTGGCTGGGTCTCCATTGGAACGAGATCCCCGACCGCTTCCCCATCCATTGGGGCCTCGCCGGCCAACCCGATAATTGGACCACGCGTAACTTCATGGGAGTCTTCCTGCCCTTGCTCACGGGCGCTTTCTTCTGTGCCCTTCTCGGCTTCCTTGCCTATGCCATCCTGCGCTGGTCGCGCGTGATCCGCATGGGCGGAGCGGCGGGCGAAAGCGAGCACGACTTCCGCCGCACGGTGGTCTCGATCCTGGTTGCCACGGAATATTTCATAGCCCTCGTGTTTGCATGGACCGGCATCCTGCCGTTATCGGCGGTGCGAACCGGACCGCCCGGGCTGGTTCCGATTCTCATCTTGTCGCTAGGCTTCACGGTGGTGGTTACGCTTCTATTGATTCGCGCCGGCCAGGGTGGATGGCGTCTAGCCGGCGCCGCCGCTGCTCGAGGAGTAATCGCGACCGGCGATCGCACCTCCGATCGGTATTGGAAGTTGGGCCTCTTTTACGTTAACCGCGACGACCCGGCCCTGATCGTCGAGAAGCGCTTCGGGATTGGCTACACAATCAACCTCGGACACCCCGGCGCATGGCTGGTGATTGGGACACTCGTG
This sequence comes from Bryobacterales bacterium, assembly GCA_963756605.1. Lineage (GTDB taxonomy): Bacteria > Acidobacteriota > Terriglobia > Bryobacterales > Bryobacteraceae > Bog-159. The sequence goes on from CAVWOT010000004.1 coordinate 414,204, forward strand.
GCTGTCGCCGTAGTCGCCATCGTCCTCGCTGCGCCGCACCCGCGATAACGAAGTATGTGACCAGTCAGACAGATCCGATCTTCGGCCAGGGCAGGTTAGTGATAACCTGAATACGCGCGCCGTGGTTACGCAGCGCAGCCAGGTATCCACAAATGCCGCGAATGGAACCGCTGGGAATCGCAATACTGCGCTTCGTCGTAGGGGTCATTTTTACCGCGCACGGCGCACAGAAGCTGTTCGGGCCGGGTTTTGCGGGAGTCGCACACATGTTTCACGGCATGGGCATTCCGCTGTTTTATCCATCGGCCGTAGTCGTGATTATCGTGGAGTTCGCCGGCGGCATTGCCCTGATTCTGGGGATTGCGACGCGTTATGCCGCGATCCTGCTGGCTATCGACATGGCGGTCGCAATCTTCAAGGTGCATCTGCACAATGGTCTGTTCGCGAACAAAGGCGGCTTTGAGTTCCCGCTCGCTCTGCTGGCAGCCTGCGTGGCATTGGCATTGATCGGCCCGGGCAGCCCCGCTGTCAGCCGCAAATAAGCGTGCCGGCTGCCGTCTCTTCCGGTAATCTCCTGCCTGTCGCAAAACGCGTACCCGTAAGGTCCGAAAGTAGCCGCTGACGGGAACTCGCTCCGGGGTTGGTCCATTACAAGGAACGCAGCAATGCCCGCCGACTTCAGCTGCTTGAAGCTTCCCGGCCCACCAGGCGACTAATTTGAGGACGATTTCGGGCTGTTGGCGGATATCTTTCCGTCCGGATGGCATGCCGCGGAACTGGCTAATGTGCAGACCGGCGATCCGGGCGCGGCGGAATTGTACGTGATGGATCGCGCGCCCGACCGGCTGCGCCGCGCGGAGAGCATTGGCGCGACGGCCATCGATTTTACCGAAGGCGATCCAATGGAACCAGATTATTAAGGATCTGCGCGCAAAGAACCGCGAGCAGAACCAGGCACTGCTGCCCGGGGAGGAAAAGATGGCCGGCGTTAATTGCGACCAGGCCCCGGCAGCGTGGAGAGGCACGCTAAAAAGGCGATTTTCTCTTCCCGCTCGAGTTGTGTTTGTCAAGTCCTGCAAATTGGCCACTGATATTTCGGTTCATGGATTGCCGGTTTGACTAGACAGAGGTTTCCTATCGTAGCCGCCGACGGTGTCGTCGCAGTGGTATTCGTGGTGCCAATGTTGATGGTTACCGGATTGCGGATTCACCTCCTTGGAGGCTGAGAATCTGGCGCAGGCATTGCTCGCTAAGTTGGTCGGGCTGTGCACCGTCAGCTAGTTCGATAACATCGGTAGGGCAATGGCCCGAGAGGACCGGCGTTATCGCTGAACTGGCACGCCGGCCGGCTGCATCGCCGTCGAGCATCAAGCTGATGTGCCGGAAGTGTCGAACCAGCAATTCGCGCTGCCGTTCGTACAATAACGACCCCATGAGCGCAACGACTGTACGAAAGCCGGCTTGATAAACCTTCAGACAATCAAAGAAGCCTTCCACGACGACCACGTGTGACTGTCGGGTCGCCGTGGCACGATGCAGATTGAATAATAACTGCGACTTCGAAAACCGCGGAGGGAACCGGTAGCGCGGCTCGCTTCCGTCCAGCGATCGGCCACCATAGCCGACCAATCGGCCGGCTTCATCTTCAATCGGAATCACGAATCGGAGTTGCATCAGTCCGGGGCCAGGATAGAAGCCCACTCCGAACTCGATCGCCGTGGCATGACGAATACCTCGGGTGCTCAAGTATGGATGCTGCGGATCCACCCCTTGCAAGCGAAATCCCAACGGCGGAATGGCTTCTATTTTTTTCGTAACCGTTGGCTTCCCGGTGGGCGGCCACGGCCCAACCTTACGCGTCAGTATGCCTGGCCAGCGGATCAGTTGCTCGGCCGCCTGCCGCCACCCACAGGCCTCCATCGCCATCACCAGGTCGAGCACCGAGCCGCCCGCTCGGCAAGAGAAGCAATGGAAAACCTGACCGGCCGTGTCGACGTGAAAAGTCTCCCGGCCTGCACCAACATGCAGCGGACAGCGGCCGCGTAGATGCGCTTTGCCGCTGCGCCGCAGCCCCTGGATGCGGTAATGCGCGAGCACCGCGGTGATGGGCACCCTACGCTTGATGGCTTCAAAATCGACCCATTGCGCCATGCGGGTTGTCAGGCCGCCGGGGCCCGCCTCCGCATTTGCTCGCGCTTATGCTCCTCCAGCAGTTCCATGTTCAAGTAGCGCGTGGCTTCGATCCAGTCTTCATGAATCTCCACCGCCAGCGCGCACACCAATCGCAGGCAGCTTTCGCCGTTCGGGAAAATCCGCACCACCAGCGTCCGGCGTTTCAGCTCTTCGTTGATCCGCTCCAGCATGTTGGTGGATTTCATGTGCTTGTGGTGTTCGGCCGGCAGCCGGTAGAACGTGAACGTTTCCTCGATGTTGGCTTCCACCCAGGCACACATCTTGGGGTACTTGGATTGCCATTTCGCCAGCCACGCCACCAGATCCTGCCGCGCCTGCTCCAGATCGTGACGATCGTACAGCCAACGCAATTCCACCAGACAATCATCGTTGGCTTTGCGCGGCAAATAGTCCAGCGCGTTGCGCAGGAAGTGCACGTAGCAGCGCTGCCAGGCCGCTTCCGGCAGTACCTCTACCAGCGCTTGTTTCAGTCCCGCGTGATCCTCGGTGGCTACCAATTCCACCCCCCGCAGACCCCGCTGCTTGAGCTGGCTCAGAAACTCTTTCCAACGGCTCGTGCTCTCGCGGTTGGCCAGTTCCACTGCTAATACGCAACGCCGTCCCTCCCGGTTGATGCCAATCGCCACCTGCACCGCCTGGCTGCGAATCACCCCGTTTTCCCGCACTTTTTCATAGCGTGCGTCCAAGATCAGGTAGGGGTACTTTTCCTCCCATGTCCGCCTGGCGAACTGGCACAAGTCCTCATCCATCCCTTTATTCAGACGGCTCACCGTCGAAGCCGAAAACTCGTGGCCGCACAGTTGCCTCGGTAATCTCCTTCACCTTGCGGGTGGACACACCCTGCACGTACATCTCTGCCAGGGTGCTTACCAAGGCCTTCTCGCTGCGCTGATATCGTTCAAATACCGCGGTGCGGAAACGCCCCTGTCGGTCTTGCGGCACACGCAGTTCCAACTTCCCCACCCGCGTCACCAACGTGCGGCCGTAGTATCCGCTCCGGTAACCGAGCCGATTGGGAGTGCGCTCGTTTTTTTCCGCGCCCAACGTCTCGTCCATCTCCGCTTCCAGAATCTGCTGGACTATCTGCTCTACCAGAGGGCGGAGAAAGTTCTCTTCCTTAACCACACTGGTCAAGGCTGCTTTCCATGCTTCTGCTTTTGGGCTATCCTGCTTTCGGGTCATGATCTCTTTCCTTTTCTGTCACCTGCCGGTAACGATTAGGAAATATCATGGCCTTTCACTTTTTGCAGAACTCTTAGAGCATAACCACTAAAATTGACGACAGTCTCGTAGGATCCGCTGGACGTGGTGACCTTAAAGATAGAACCGCAGGGCGTCCCGTTGCCGGCAACCGTGCCGTACAGATTGCCGTCCGTTCCCGCCACCATAGCGGTGGGTGTCGGACGAAGGTCGCCACAGTTCCCCTCGGAGCAGAAACTGGTGATGATTTGAAAACCTGATCCATTCCTGTCCACTCGATACAGCAGGCCATAGCCAGATTCGTTGCTGCAACCATCGAACCCGCCGAAGGTGGTGTAGCCGTAGAGTTTTCTGTCCGGGCCTTCGGTCAGCAGGCCGGGGAGGTTGCCGTTCGCGTAGTTCTTATCGGGTCCGGCAACAAATCTGTGCAGCACCGTGAGCCTCCCGGTGGGCATGAGCGAGAATACAACTCCACGGACGGACGTCGATTCTCCTTCCGGCGCCTGGCTTCCTTGGAAGGATACTTGCGCGGCGCCGTAGAAATTTCCGTCGGAGGCTAGGAACAGAGAATCGGGCCTGCCACCATTGGGACAGGGCCCCATCCCCCGCGATGGACTGCCGTTGCAGGTGAAGGTATAAACGGCGATTGGCAGCGGGCCGGCGGCCAAGGCAGAGCTTGCCAGTAGCGCGAAAAGCAGGACAAATGGGAGCGCTTCTTTCATCTGAGTATCCTCCAGGCGCAAGCTATGGCTGCACGATTTGTGTCGGGCTATGCCCGTCTTTACTTATATTGCGGGAGCGGGACCGCAAGTGTTATAGAGAGATGTAAAAATGATCTAAACAATTAAGACCACATTGACGGTGCAGTCTTTGGTTCTTCACGGCACGTACCGGGTCACGCTCGAAGCCGACATGAGTTATGAAGCACGTGACTTTATCGCCACACGACACGTGGTCGGTACATCGCGCAAAAACTTCGGATGGGCCCCTGGGCTGTTTTAGAGCGCCGCCGTTGCACGGTGAATTCGCCGCAAAAGACGGGTCCAACCCACGACGGCCTTAACACTTAGTGCAACACTTAGTGCTGTAACACTTAGTGCTGTATCGGATCACTTAGTGCTGTATCGGAAGCGACCCAGCAAAACAAGTGGCGGAAGTGTGAGAGGAGCTTGTGCGGGTCGCTTTCGATACAGCGTGATGGAGGAAGCTGCTCGCGTTTGCAGCAGACGCGGCCGTTTATGGGATTTCAATGGAAATTAAAGCGGGGGGAGTCGTGGGACGTGAGAATCTGTCGAGGCAGAACGCGCGCGGCCGTTTTGATGGTGGATTGGCAGTGCGGCTTTTGGTCTGGGCGCCAAGCCTTTGGCTGCGTCTGGCACACTGCGGAGGCCGCCGACACACACCTATCGCTGATGCCACGGTTTCGCGTGTAGGCGGACAACCATCTGTCTTCAAGCTGCCTCCTGGTTCGGTGGGGGAGAGCGCAGATATAGCTGGGTCGCAGTGAGACGTTCCACAATGACCATGATGCCGCCGCCGTTCGGGCAGCGCCAGAAGTCGTTACCGGATGGCGTCCCGGTAGATCCGCTCGCGCTGGCCGGCAGTTGGGATAGGTTTAGCAGCTTGCGACAGATGGCAAGCCGCTGCTGGCGTGGCCGGTTGGCCAGGAATCCGAAATGCCGGATGCGGACGAAGTTGCCAGGGAGGATATGCCGAAAGAAGCGCCGCAGAAACTCTTCGACCCGAAGCGTGATCACTCGTTTCTTGTTGTTATGGGCCGAATCGCGCCCGCGAAAGCTCCCCGGCCCGTTCTCCAGTTCAACCAGTCTGTGGTTGGAGATGGCGATACGGTGCGTGTAATTGCCCAGGTACCGGAGAACGTGCTCCGGGCCGCGGAATGGTCGTTTGGCGTAGACCACCCACTGGTGGCGGCAGCATGGGCGGAGTAGCGCGGAAAAGGCTCGGGGTGTGGACCGGTTTTTCAACGGTCCGGGAAAATGCAGTTCGCCTGCGGCAAAGGCTTTGCGCAGGGCGTCGAGGAACTTGCCGCGGAAGGCGGTGGCCATGGCTTTGACTGGGAGAAAGAAGTTGTAACGCGGCCGGACCCCGCGGGAGCCATCGGGCGAAATGCCACCTACCGGAACCACGGAATGTACGTGCGGATGATGCTCTAATTTCTGGTTCCAGGTATGGAGAACGCTGAAGAAGCCGATCTCGGCGCCGAGTAGTCGCGGGTCGCGTGCGAAGGCTATCAAGGTTTCGGCGCGGAGGCGGAACCGCAGGGTGTAAATCGTTTTCTGGTTGGCTAAGGCCCAGGGGGCCAGTGCGTGCGGCAAGGTGAAGACGACGGGCACGTAGCGCACAGGCAAAAGTTCTGCTGGTCGGGCCCGGAGCCAGCGGCAGCGGGCGTTGCCCTGACACTTTGGGCAGTGGCGATTGCGACACGAATTGTAGGAGATGGTCCGTAGCCCGCACCGCGAGCATTCCTCCACATGGCCGCCGAGAGCTGCGGTGCGACAACGCTGCATGGCGTTCAGCGCCTTTAAATGCTGGCGGTCGAAACAGCTCAGGCAGCGCTGGATGAAAGCGGGTCCAGCGGCGCGGATTACATCGGCCACCTCCAGCGGGGGCCGGCTCACGGTTCTATGCCGGCGTGCTGGAATCCAGCGTGAGCGCGTCCAGCGGACTGGCCGTCTCCTGCAGGTGTCGCCGCGACAGGTGCCAATAGATGGTGGTAGCTTTTAGGTCACTATGCCCAAGCAGGATTTGGATGGTCCGTATGTCGGTGCCCGCCTCTCATAGATGGGTGGCAAACGAGTGGCGCAAGGTCTCCTCATACTGCTCATGATTTACACTCAGCAAAGATTTGCTACCGGTTCCATCCCTTCTATGGCATCGAAGTTGAAGTCATTCGTCATTTAAGGAAAAGCAAGTCTGTAATTCTGATTATTCGACTTCCCGGGGGAGCGCAGGTAGCAGTGCCCGAATGGATGCTGATCCCGCAAATCTGTGATCGATTAACTGACGCAGAGAAACCTCGAATTAGCATCGATGCTCTCATTGACTTACGCCGACTGATCGATGCGCAGGATCTCACGAATGCTCACAAGGCTGGCAGTTGTGCAGAATCTCCATCAGGAGGTCAGGATGCACAGCAACGAAAATCCAGTCGGGTGGCAACGCCGGCTGCACTTCGAGGACGAAGAGATTTGGGCCGAACTTCCCGAACCCGTGCGGGAACACTGCCGAACGCTGTGGCGCCAGGTGCTGGCAAGCGTTCTCAAAACCGGCGAAGGGGGGCAGAATGAGCGAGAAGATTAAGGCGCATCATCTCGAGCGAGGAGCCCACGTTTACGTGCGGCAATCGACACCCTACCAGGTACGCAACAATCTGGAGAGCAAAGAGCGGCAGTATGCACTGGCGCGCCGCGCAGAACAACTCGGTTTTGCCAAGGTGGTGGTGATCGACGAAGACCTGGGTCGCTCAGGCACCGGGACCCAGGAACGCCCGGGCTTCGGCCGGTTATTGGCATCAGTCTGCCAGGGTCTGGCCGGAGCGGTGTTTGCCTTAGAAGCTTCGCGTCTGGCACGCAAATAATCGCGACTGGCATCATTTGGTTGATCTTTGTGCGCTTACCGAGACGCTGCTCATCGATAGCGATGGCATCTATGATCCTCGGCAACTCAATGACCGCTTGGTCCTTGGCTTAAAAGGCACCCTGTCGGAATTTGAGCTGGGCCTGCTGCGGCAACGCGCCCGCGAAGCTTTTGCGCAGAAAGTGCGGCGCGGCTTCGCATTGTGGGAAGTGCCGGTGGGATTCATCCGCACCGAAGAAGGCCTGATTGAGAAGACGCCGGATCGTCAGGTGCAGCAGGCCATCTCCGCCGTATTCCAAAAGTTCCAGCAACTGGGAAGCGCCAGGCAGGCGACCATCTGGTTCCGGGAGGAGCGAATTCCCGTGCCGCAGGCGAAACCAGGGACGGCCGGGCAGGCGGTGATATGGAAGCTGCCGAGCAGCGGAAGAGTTCGTCAGATGCTGAAGAATCCTTGCTACGCCGGCGCGTTCGCGTATGGCAAGACCGCGGTGCGCACCCGGATCGAAGAAGGGCGTGCCAGGCAAAGCTCGCGTTACCGGAAACCGCAGAATGAGTGGAAGGTATTGCTTATTGGTCATCATCCGGGGTACATCAGTTGGGAGGAGTATTTGGAAAACCAACAACGGCTGGAGGCCAATGTGGCAGTGTACGAGAGTGAAGGCAGCGGTGCGGCGAAGTTGGGCGCCGCCTTGTTGTCCGGCTTGCTGCGCTGCGGTCGCTGCGGCCGGAAACTGCAAGTGGTCTATAGCGGCACTAGCGGCCGCGTGCCACGATATGTCTGTCAGGGTGATCGCGGAGATCGCGAATCCAGCCGCTGCTTGACGGTGGGCAGCTTGCGGTTGGATCGGGCTGTGGTGCAGAGCGTACTGACCGCAATCCAACCCGCTGGGATTGAAGCCGCCGTCAAATTGACCGAATGCGCCCAAGTCGAAGACAACGAGAAACGAAAGGCGCTGGAGTTGGCGTTAGAACGAGCGCGCTATGAAGAGAAACGCGCCCGCCGGCAGTTTGATGCCGTAGAGCCCGAAAACCGTTTAGTGGCGAGCGAACTGGAGAGTCGCTGGAATGGAGCGCTGGCGCAGGTGGCGGAAGCGGAGGCCGGGCTGGCAGCTGCGGGCAAAGCGAGTGAGCCTCTCAGTGAACGACAATTGCAACAACTGACAGCACTGAGCGAGGATCTGGTGGCGTTGTGGAATCATCCGGAAGCACCCATACAACTGAAGAAGCGAATCCTGCGGACAGTGCTGACGGAGATCATCATCGACCATAAGGCAGATTCCACGACTCATCACTTGCGCCTGCATTGGGCTGGTGGGGTGCACACGGAGCTGCGCGTGGAACGCAACAAAACAGGGCAGCATCGCCACAGTGCGGACCGTTCCGTAATTGACTTAGCAAAGATATGTCAGGACAAGACGATCGCGGCAATTCTGAATCGCCTGGGATATAAGACTGGCCAAGAGAAAACGTGGAATGCATCTCGTGTGGCTGGACTGCGGGGGTATCACAAGATCGCTCCGTTCCAAAAGCAGGATGGCTGGGTGACGCAGGAGGAGGCCGCGCGCGAGCTGCAGGTGAGTAACACGGTAGTGAAACGGCTTATCCGAGAGCGCATTCTTCCAGCCAAACAGGTTGTCAAGTGTGCACCATGGATCATCGAGAAAAAAGACTTGTTTCTGCCGGTTGTCCAGGCACAAGTGAGAGCGGTCCGGCGCGGCGGCCATAGACTCCCGCAGATCGTGCTCGGCCAAGCACAATTGTCTTTAGAATGAACGGACTCTGAAAGGTGGTGTAGTATGCCGATGCGTGGCGTAGAGTGTGTGGGTGAATGGGCTTCTCCATGCCGGCGCGGTGAGCCGCTCGCTCGCAAGCCTGCCAGACAACCTTATCATTTATAGGATGCTCGATATCAGTGTGCTCTCTCCCGCCGGGGAATAGCCAAACGGTGGGTTTAGGTTTAAGGCTGCGCCAGTGCTGCCGCAGCACCTCCAGAAGCTTGGGGCTGAGCATTACATCGCGATCCTTGCGCCCCTTGGCTGCCCGAATATGGACCACCATCCGCTGGGTGTCGATATCCGCGATTTTGAGCCGCGTGACTTCCGTACGCCGCATTCCGGTGGCATACAGCGTCATCAGGACGACACGATGAAACGGGTTGGCAGCGGCGTTGATGAGTCGCGCCACCTCATCGTGGCTGAGGACCAGAGGCAGCGTATGCGGCCGTTTCGGGTAGGGTATATCATCCACCGTCCCGCGGCGCTTGAGCACATGCACAAAAAAGAACCGCAGTGCTTCCACGTATGCGCAGACGCTGTTGGGTTTAAGTTTGGGTTCTCGAAAAAGCCGCGCTGGGTAGTCGCGGATGTGATCGAGCCCAAGCTGGTCCGGCGAGCAGTGAAAATACTGGGCGCACTCGGCCACAGCGTGAAGGTACAGTCTACGTGTATTCTGGCTGTAGTTGCGACGCTCGAGTTCATCGAGCATCATTTTGCGTAAGCGGGTCATGAGAATCTCCTCTGACCCGCACAATACTGCAATTGCTAACCGACCGCTCGAACCACCCCACGCGCCAGCGTCTGCTGCGCGAGCAGCTTCGTTGTGTGCTGGGCATGCTCAGCAGTTTGTAGGTGCAAGTCCTCTGGCCAACCTGATAGAGGTGAAGGCCTAGTAAGAACGCAAGGGCTACCGCCGCGAGGTGGGGTCTGAAAGAAGCGTATAGCAAATGTGCGAGTCGATGGACAAGAACCGGATATTAGGCGCCAGCGCCGGACGAGCGGGCAACTTACCGCGAAGTCCATATCCATCAAGGGTGCGAAGCGTAGATCCGGCGACTGTGCACAGAAGGCGGCTGAGCTTACCCCAGGAGATCTGCTCCGTGTCCGTTAACGGACTGAGGCTGTCGAGAGATGGCCTGACCGCGGGGCAGAAGTCAGCAGAGGGCATAGTAGGTCATGACGTCGGCAAGGCTAGTGAGGCACTCCGAAAGCCGAAAGGTGGAGCAATGGATAGGCCGAGCCGGGAACGATGGCCGAAGGCCCGAACGAGAAGGAGAGGCCAGTAGGCCATGAGTCTCAAGGACGACAAGCAGCAGAATATCCAGATGCAGCTGGACTTCTCATCGGAGCCGACGGGTGAAGCCCGAGAGGCGGGAAGGGAAGGGACTGAATCGCCCGGGGTGACGAATGGGACCGAAAACCCAGCCAGCACGAGTCGATTGATGGAGGCGGTATGTGAGCGAGAAAACCTGAAGGCAGCATTGCGGCAGGTGAGAGCCAATAAGGGTAGTCCGGGCGTCGACGGGATGACCGTCGTCGGCATCAAGGATTATCTGAAACAGCATTGGCCAGCCATCCGGGAACAACTGTTGAACGGGACCTATGAACCGAAACCGGTGAGGCGTGTCGAAATCGACAAGCCGGACGGAGGGGTGCGAAAGCTAGGCATCCCCACGGTCAGCGCGAACTGCACTGGAGCACAAATCGCATTTAGGATGGGCGGAGATTCGCCATCCGTTCCATCCGCTTCGCGGCCAGCGCTTCCAGGTTTTGAAGGAGCGCCGGTCAACAGGTATTGATACCCTCCTCCTCCGCGAGCAAGATCGCGGCACCTTCAGCATTGCGCGCGAGTGGACAGACTGGGCCGATCCGTCTCCGTATGGCGGGTTGGGACTGCCACTGCGGCGGCTCGATGCTGACTCACTTTTCGAGCTGGCTGCTCTACTGGATCAGCTAACCAAGCCGGAACAAAAGGGTTGAAAAATGTGTTTTCCTTTGGTAGAATCAGACCAGTTATACGCGTGGTCTGACAGAAATGGAAAACGAGCCAGCTGCCACCTTGAGAAGACGGCGCCAGGCGCTTCTGCGCCAGTTGCCCCCGCTCAAGGCGATCCTGCGCGGCTCGCTCATCGAGCGTTACAAACGCTGCGGCAAGCCGGGGTGCAAATGCGCCGAGGGTCCCGGCCATGGCCCCAAGTATTACCTTTCGGTGAGCCACCCGGGCCTACGGCCACAAATGGATTATGTGCCGCAGGAATCTTACGCCAAGATTGTCGAGTTTGTCGCCAACTACCACCGAGCCCGCGAGATCTTAGAGGCGATCTCCGAGATCAACCGCGAACTGCTGCGCCGCCGGGAGGCGCTCTAAAAGGTCACTATGCCCGAAGTGCTCGCCGCCCTCCACGCACCCATAGATGCTGGATTGGGCGGCGTGCTCCTTGCCAATATGATCGAGGCTTGGCTCATTGGCAACCCGGAGGGTGTGACCAGCGCGGAGGCAGGCAATGAACTCGAAGATCACGGAACAACACCGGAGCAGACCGGCCTACATTTATGTCCGCCAGTCGACGAATGCCCAGGTGCTCCACCACCAGGAAAGTACGGAGCGCCAGTATGCATTGCGAACGATGGCGCTGGAACTGGGTTGGAGCGAGTCGGCGATTCGGACGCTCGACCGGGACCTGGGCATGACCGGGACCGAGATGACCCGGCGGGAGGATTTCAAGACTCTGGTGGCGGATGTCTCGATGGGCCAAGTGGGCGCGGTGTTTGCGCTGGAAGTTTCACGGCTGGCGCGCTCGAATCTCGATTGGCATCGGCTGCTGGAGTTGTGCGCACTCACCGCGACGCTGGTGATCGACGAAGACGGTTGCTACGATCCGTCGGATTTCAACGACGGCCTTTTGCTCGGATTGAAGGGAACAATGGCTCAAGCGGAACTACATTTTTTGCACGCGCGCCTCCAGGGCGGTAAGCTCAACAAAGCGAAAAAAGGCGAACTACGTTTCCCGCTGCCGGTCGGGTATTGCTATGACGAGCAAGGCCGCATCGTTCCGGACGTCGATGCCGAAGTGCGGGGAGCAGTGGAAATGGTGTTTCGTCTGTTTCGCGAAACGGGCAGCGCCTATGCAGTCGTACATCGCTTCACGGAAAAGGGCTTACGATTTCCCAAGCGAGCCTACGGCGGGGCATGGGATGGCAAGATTATTTGGGGCCGGCTAAGCCACAGCCGCGTGTTGGGTA
>CAVWOT010000005.1:0-49184 GCA_963756605.1 Bryobacterales bacterium
CGCTCGGGCTTCCGCAATTGTTCGAAGAAGTGTTGACGTAACCATCTCGAACCGCCGTATACGGACCCGTACGTACGGTGGTGTGGCAGGGGTCGGCGGGTGACCGCCGCCCCTATGCCGATCATCACCACATAACGGTAGCGGAAACGCAGTAAGATTGTTCGGCGAAAACGACCGCACTTCCGTAGCACCGAGCATGCAGATTTTAGCCGGCCTTGAGGCGGTAGAAGTCTGCATCTGATGTGAACCCGACTTCCGGTTTTCCTCGTCGAGCGCCGCCGTATATGCCTCATTCAGCGCCGCCCACTGTCCGGCGGGTGTCTGGTTTTCATGAAAAGAGCCTTCTTGCTTGGCTATGGCGCCACGTGTAAGAGACTGTTCGTCGTCCGAGAGTTGCTCCAGCACTCGCTCTGTAATGGCAGATTCAAGACTGCGAGCGTGCTCGTCGGCCTGTCTATTGATTACCTCGTAGCTGGCTTTCAGGTGCTTCGACCTCCGGCTCACGAAGGTCATAGCGCCGCCCCTCGCATTCACCTCTCTATGATGTGGTCATCATCTGGAACAGGCTGCCTGGCCGCGGGTGGTGCGATCATGATGACCAGGCTGGTGGCCACCCTGGGACTGTTGCCGGCCGCGCTATCGCACGCCATCGGCTCGGATTTCCAGTGGGCCGTTCGCCATCGTCATCGTGGGCTGGCTGAACCACGGGGTGTCTTTCGCCTTTCGATTTCGACGAGCCGGATGGGAACATTGAGGTCACTGGCCGACCGAAGCGCTGAAAAGCTATCGCCAGCCCATTAGAATCAGCGAACGCGGCAAGTTCTTGGAAATGTTGTGCATTTCCCCTTGACAAACTTGTCGCATCGGCGCAGACTAGTTGGCGACTGAGCAATTCTGCTGCACTCATCAGATCATCTGACCTAAGTCAGGCAATCTGAAAAGGTTTTCTCTCTCCCCCTCTTAGCCAAACTACAACCGAGGAGGTTGACATGTTTGCTCGTAGTATCTCCATCCACCTGAAGCCAAACAGCGTCGCGGACTTCACCCAACTGATCGAAAAAGAAACCCTGCCCATGCTTCGCAAGCAGAAGGGCTTCCGGGACGAAATGACGTTCGTCGCCCCGGGAGGCGCGGAAGCCTTTGGAATCAGTTTGTGGGATCAGAAAGAAAATGCCGACGCCTACAGCCGCGACGCATATCCAGGCGTGCTGAAGGCCCTAGGGAAAGTGGTTGAGGGGACTCCGCAGGTGCACACCTACGAAGTTTGTAACTCGACCTTCCACAAGATCGCCGCTCAAGCTGCGGCTTGAAGGTGATCGGTCATTCGTTGAGAGGGTGGCTAGTCCGCCCTCTCTCGTTAGGCAAAAAGAAACTTGCGTTTGCTTTGTCATTGCTGACTGGACTAAAACAACGCGGCGGCGAATCCTCTAGCCGCTTGTTCCGCTCGCCCGATCTTCGCCGCTGCAGTTGATCGAACGCAAGCCGACTTTGGCATTGAGATTAGGATTCCGGAAGGGAACGCCAAAAGGACGCCCGAGCCAGCACCAGCAGCGGAAGAGGGGTTAACGAGAGTGAAGCGGGACATGGAGTTGATCCGGGAGGTCTTACTGAAAGTCGAAGAAATACCGTTCGACGGCGCATTCCACGATATTTGTGTCGATGGGCGATCCCCGAATGCGATTGCCTACCACGTAATGCTTCTTCACGAAGCCGGGTTCATCGAAGCAATGGATCTGGGCGTGGGCTGGAAGCCCGTGCGCTTGACGTACAGCGGCCACGAGTTCCTTGACGCCGCTCGGAACGACAGCATATGGGAGAAAGCGAAGACCGCCGTCGTGGAGAGCACCGGGGTTTTGACGCTTGAAGGTCTCAAGGTAGCTCTGCCGATGGTGGTCAAGAATCTCCTTGCGAAACATTTCGGATAGGGCAGTTCGATTGCTTTAGATGACACCCGCGTCCGCCGCCTAACAGGGTCGTAACGGAACACCGCGCCGCCGACCGCACGTCCTGCCGATTACTTATTGTATACTGCAAAGGGCACGAAATGGATTCGACACAATTTGCAGAACTGCACGCGAAATGTTGGGAAACGCTCAAGCACTATGTGCATGAGGCTGATAGGATGTGCGAGTTGTTCGGCCAATGCCTGCCGGATCCTTCAGCCATTCAGATTCGCACAGACATAGTCGAGCAACGCGTTCGCGAAAACAACGCTTACGCCAGTTACACCGAGGTTCCCCGGCAACTTTTGGATGCGGTTCGGATCGGCTACGATCCGTCGAACTGAACCGCTACCGAAGATGGATATCTGCCGATATCGGTAGCTATTCGTAAGGGCCGCCAGGCCGCTTAGGTTTGGGCCGCCGGAGCGGCCAAGTTCATTCCAGCAGCTCTTTCGGGCCGATCAGATACAAAGGCACTGGCCCGGTAGGGGACCGAATGTGCACCATCGCGCGGCTGTTAACGCTCTGCGCGTCGGGGTGCCCACCAGTTCGAGCACGCTGCCGACAGATCCACCCTCCCTAGCGTGCAGCGGACGATTCACGTGACACGCGCCCGGCGCACCATGCCAGCGACCGCCGTTGTGCCTCTGCGGCCGTAATTGCCGGCTATGGCGAAGTATTCGTTAACACCGTAACGCTGTTGGAACTGGCGTTGACCATCGCGATGTCCGGCTTGCCATCTCCGTTGAAGTCGCCCACAACCGCATACACAGGGTCGCTTCCTGCCATGAAACCTACCGCCGCACCGAATGTGTCGTCGCCGTTTGCCCGAAAAACAAAAAACCACGGCCCGTTGGCGATCGCGACGTCCAGCTTGCCGTCGCCATTGAAGTCCCCGGCGATGCCGTCCCCGACTATTTCATATGCGCCATCGAGGAACTCAGCTCCAGCTTTGAACGGCGACGGAATACCCGACTTAGCAGCCACAATCAATCCTGGAGTCTCTTCTACGATCGCATTTAAGTCCGGCTCGGCACCCGCGACGGCACGTTCCGGCCGCCATTAGGGCCGACGCAAAAATAGTTTCACAGATTTGGTTGAATCGTGTAGTTCCATCGCGGTATTACTTTGCCAGGGGTGAAGCGGAGGGAAGAGATCAATTGTGGGTCGGGCTTGAGATGGGTGTGATACTCGTTTCGGTCGAGATAGGCGGTGACGACCAAGCCAGTTTTGGTGCTGGTGGTGCGGATGAACTTGAGCATTTTATCGTAGCTGTCCAGAGGTTCGGCAGCCCAATGTTTGGAGATCTCGGAGAACAACCGGTGTTCGATGGGATTCCATTTGGATGCGCCGGTAGGATAGTGAGCGATGGTGACTGCGAGGCCGAAGCGATTGCACAGCTGACTCTGGAGTTCGATCTTCCAGGCCCAGGAAGTGCAACTGTTGCTGCCGCCGGAGTCGGCCAGGAGCAGAAGCTTGGGCGCACGACCGTAGCGGCGGGTTCCTTCGCGATTCCACCAAGTGGCGATGGAGTGGGCGGCGAAGGCCGGCGTGTCGTGGGAGATGCCGACGCAGACGGTGCCGCGGTTGTTGGGCGAGTCGTAAATGCCGTAAGAGATGCCGACACCGCTGGCATCGGTAAGGAAGTCGTGATCGTTGACCAGGACGGGCAAGTGTCCCCATTTGGCGCCGGCGTTCTTGAAATTGCCGATCATTTCGCGTTTCTTGCTGTCCACGCTGATGATGGGAAGACCTTGGCGCTGGAAGCGAGTCCGTAGCGAGCAGATATGCTGGAACTGTTGATCACGGTAGGGGCTGGAGTTGGTGGCGATCTGCTTGCGGTTGACGCGCAGAGAAAAATCCATCTGATAGAGAAGACGAGCGACCGTGTTAGCCGAAACGGGAATGTCGATCTGCTGGAGAACTTGGGCGATCTTCTCCGTCGTCGTGCGGGTCCACTTCAGTCCGGTGATGGGATCGCCGGCGGTATCCTGCTCCAGGAGAATCTCGATGGCATCGATTATTTGGGGCGTTTTTTTCCACGCGTTTGCGGCCCGCGCCGGCTTTGCGGGCCCCGTCGATTGCCACGTCTTGGGCTAATAGCTGTTGACGCCCACGGGCCACGGTATGGGGATCCAGATCGAGAAAGTCGGCCAGTTGGCGGTCGCCGCCACGGCCCAACTGGAGCGACTCCAGTCCGGCGTAGAGGCGGCGCTGCTGCTCATCGAGCAAACTGTAGAACAGCAGAATGGCGGCTTTGACTTCCTGGGGGGGAACCTCCAGCACGGACGTATCCGCCACCGTGGGCAGGAATTCCACGGTGCGGCGCGTTAGAAGTTGTCGGCGTTGGCTGACCGGCTCGGTAGCCGTGTAAAGGTACCGGCCGGAAACGAGTTGGCGGGAGACGCGACCTTGCTGGGTCAGTTGATGCAGCGCATCCTGGACTTCGACATGTAAAGCGGGAGCCAGTTCATCGGCGAAGTATCCGCGCGGGGAACGATTCACGAAAGCTTCCGTGGTGGCCAGCAGCGTGCCGAAACGGGAGAACCACACCTCTGC
This sequence comes from Bryobacterales bacterium, assembly GCA_963756605.1. GTDB lineage: Bacteria > Acidobacteriota > Terriglobia > Bryobacterales > Bryobacteraceae > Bog-159. The sequence goes on from CAVWOT010000005.1 coordinate 4,503, forward strand.
CCGCGACCAGAGTCCGTGATCATCGAAGATAGCGATCTCGCGGAGCGTGTAGAACCGGCCGCGATGAGAATAACTGCTCAGGTAGTCCAGTGGCTTCAGTTTTCGGAAGACGGTGATGTCGACGGGAGTGCCGAGAGCGTGCTTGAGATCATCCAGAGTGGCGATTTTATTGCGCAGCAGAAGCGCGCGCAGAGCGTCGGGGCGGAAGGATGTTGGGCGCACAATGTTATAGTTCCGATTGGAGCGGGTCTCCTAATCGGTACTATAACAAATCTAGACGATCTCGGCCACCGGATCTCAACGTGCGGGTAACGCCCGCTTTCCTGGGCATCCTGAGCGGATATTGTGTGTTGAAGATCTCCGTCTTGTGAAGCCTGGTTATGACAGAGAACCGATCAATTGTGGGTTGTTATTTTTGAGGGAACCCTTAGTATCGACTTTCGAGGTTGGCTTTCAGCCGCCGGTAGAATACCAGATGCCCCGCGGTGCTTACCTTGTGGTGGGAGGCTTTAACGTTCCATCTTCATTTAAATCCATGCTGAGTAGATCCACCCTCGCTAAAGTGGATTTGACTGCCCCGCAAATTTCCACGCACATCCTGAAGGCGCGGGCCCGATCGAAGGTAATCCATTCGCGGTTGCACGTTGGCGAGCAGAAGGAGGGGCTGGCGATAACGGTACGCTTCTTCCAGACAAGCAAACGCCCGGTCAGTTTCACGCAGCAAACCATAAAGTATCGCCACCTGTGTCGCAGCGCCCTTATTACTGCCCTGCAACTCTTTCAAATCTCGCAACACGCGCCTCGCCGCTTCTGTCTCTTCGGCCACAGCATAAGCCTGGGCCAAAGCCCAGAGGCTGTGACCTGTGTGGCCGAGGATTTTGACAAGTTTCCGGGCCAAAGAGATGCTCTCTTCGAAACATCCTTCAAATCCTCGTACCACTGAAAGCGCCTGTAGCTTCCGATGAAAACGCCCCTCCAGACACGCTTCGCAGGCTGCCACGTAGAGGTAAGCGCCTGGAAGCACCGGGCCCTATATGAAATTGCCGCGCGACGTCGGACGCGATCTCATCCTGAAGCGTGAAAATGTCCGTCATCTGCCCGTCGTAGCGTTTGGATTAAAGGTGTGTTCCAGTGGCTGCCTCGATCAATTGCACGGTGACGCGAATCTGTTCTCCGGCGCGGCGAACGCTTCCCTCTGGCACGTTGTCGACGTCCAGCGTGGCGGCGCTTCGGCGTATGTCGTCGTTCTTCCCTTTGAATGCGAAAGCCGAGGTTCGCGCCATAACTTTTAGCCCCAAAATCTGCGCCAGCACGTTCGTAATCTCTTCGGCAAGGCCGTCGCCGAAGTACTCGTCCTGCGAATCGCCGCTCAAATTGGCAAAAGGTAAAACCGCAATCGAAGGCGCAGGAGCTGCGTTTCCGGATTCGGGCAAGGCATCGGATGCGGTTTCGCGACTCGTCACCGGGGCGATCAAACAATGCCCTAACCGCGCCACGGTCTTTATGTAGCGGGGAGTGACCGCATCGTCACCGAGCGCCGTTCGCAGGTGGCGAGTGCACCGGTTGACGTCAGTTTCGAAATCCACGTTCGTTCCGTCTTTCCCAGAGCAATTCCCGGATCGAGTCGCGGGTGACCAGTTTTCCCCATTTGTCAGCAGAAGGTGCAGTAGCCTCGCAGGCTGCGGTTGCAAACGAACGCCACCGCCGTTCTTCGACAATTCCTGCGTCGCCGCATGAAACTGGAAGACGCCAAACCGGTACGCGGAAGTCTCCTTTGCCGGACTGGACTGAGGCTAGTGAGTATAGTATCGTCATTGCCGGACCGTCCTGTCCACCGCGTCTCGCACAGATTCTCGCGCAAGCTTTGTAAAATCATTCAGCTAGCTGCGCAGATTAAAGAGCACAACGTTAGCGCCCCGCGCACATCTTCTCGCGCGCTATGATACAACATCGAAGCCGAGGCAATTTCAACCTCGGGGTTTTCTCCTCTTACACAGAACAGAAAGGACGCACTTTATATGTCAAGCACGATGGCAACTCCGTTGCCCACAGCTTCTCCGGATTCGCTCGGCTTCTCTCCTGAGCGCCTGAACCGTATCGACGGCGCCATGCAGGCAGAGATCGACGCCGGCCATTATGCCGGAATCAGCTTAATGGTCGCCCGCCATGGCAAGCTTGTGAAGTTCGGGTGCTACGGATACCAGGCGCTGGGAGGCAATGAGCCGCTGCGAGAAGACGCCATCTACCGCATCGCCTCGATGACCAAACCGATCATCGCCGCCGCCATGCTGCTTCTTTTATGAAGAAGGCAAGTGGCAGCTCGACGATCCCGTCACCAGGTTCATTCCTGAGTTCGCGGATCTGAAAGTGTTGAAGGATGGCGCGCTCGTGCCGCTCGATCGTCCGATGACCCTGCGGCATTTGATGGCGTCTTCCGCCGGCTTCGCCTTCGGTCCCGCGTTCGGCAGCACCAATCCGAAGGTGGACGAGATGTATGCTGCGGCCGATCTCTGGAGCGGCACGAACGACGACATTATTCCCAAACTGGCCAGGCTCCCTCTGGAAGCGCAGCCCGGGACCGAGTTCCGTTACGGTCTTCAGCAGGAGGTGCAGGGCGCAATTCTCCGGCGCATCTCCGGCGAGCAACTCGATACCTTCCTCCAACGGCGCATCTTCGCGCCGCTGGATATGAAAGATACCGGCTTTGACGTAGCGCCGGACAAACGCGACCGCATCGCACCCCGTTACGCACTGGACAAAGACCTCAAGCTGGTCCTTGCGCCGGACCAGTCGCCATTTCCAGCCGTCGCCGGAACTCCCCCCGGTGTGAAGCCAAAATACCTGCTGTCGATCGCCGGGCTTTATTCGACGGCGCAGGACTATATGCGTTTTGCGCAGATGCTGGCGAATCGAGGCACGCTCGACGGCGTCCGGATACTGTCGCCAACCTCGGTCAAGTTGATGACGACCAACCTGCTGCCGCCGGGCGCACAGGTGCATTTCACGCAGCCGTTCGCGTGTGTTGGCTATGGCATGAACGTTGGCATTGTGCTAGATTCATCGCACGCCGATTTCAATGGCGGCGCCATCGGCGCGGGCAGCTTTTTCTGGGGCGGCGTGCATGGCACGTGGTTCTGGGTCGACCCCACCTACGACATCGTTGTCGTCGGCATGCTCCAACAACAAGACGCGGGGAATGCGATGACTGGGCGTCCATATCCGGTACCGGATGTGCGCGGAATGTCGCGTTCCATCACCTACGGGGCGCTTGTCGATCCAGCTCTCTAGTGCCGAGTTCGACGAGTGAATAGCGTTTTATAACTCAATACAGGAAGGAACAACCCAAATGTCACAAACGATCACGACTCCTCCAAAGTCGAAGATCGAGCTCGATACCCGCCTTGATCCGCGCATCAAGAAATACTTCGCCGGCATGCCCCTGGGAGTAGAAAAGCCTAATGTTTCGAGCCGTGAAGAACTGCTCGCACAGGAAAACTCCCCGGCGGCCTTGGCCGCACTGGACCGACAAACGGCCCTGTTCGACTCGATGGACAGCGAAGATGTCGCCCCGTCAGCCGGCTTGAGCGTGCGCACTGAGACCCTCACCTCGTCGCCCGACGGAAACACCATCAAGATCCGATACATCCGGCCGGATAGCAATGAGACTTTGCCTTGCGTTTACTACATCCACGGCGGCCGCATGGAGATGAGTTCCTGCTTTGAGGGCAACTACAAGACCTGGGGCCGCATGATCGCCGCCAAGGGCGTCGCGGTGGCCATGGTTGATTTCCGCAACTCCGTGCACCCGTCATCGGTACCGGAGATCGCTCCATTTCCCGCTGGCTTGAACGATTGCATCTCGGGCCTTAAGTGGGTACACGCCAACGCAACCAGCCTCGGCATCGATCCGAAGCGCATCATCATCGCCGGTGAGAGCGGCGGCGGCAACCTGACTCTCGCCGCAGGCATGAAGCTGAAGCAGGACGGTGAACTCGGCCTGATCCAGGGCCTTTACTCCTTGTGCCCCTACATCGCTGGCGAGTGGCCGCAGCCACAGTACCCGTCTTCGACCGAGAATGAGGGCATCGTCCTCAACTTCCAGGACAACCGCGCCACCATGGCTTACGGCATCGACGCTTTTAACGCCCGCAACCCGCTCGCCTGGCCCAGCTTCGCCACCTGCGAGGATGTCGAAGGCCTCCCGCCGACGGTCATCAGCGTCAACGAGTGCGATCCATTGCGCGATGAGGGCATCGGCTTCTACCGGCTCCTGTTGGCAAGCGGAGTTTCGGCGCGTTGCCGCCAAATGATGGGCGCCTGCCACGGCATCGAGATCTTGCCGGTCGTCTGTCCCGATATCGGTCACTCCACCGCCAGCGACATCGCCAGCTTCGCAATCGGGCGTTCAGGAACGCCGAATGAGTAACGTCTGATAACCCAACAGAAAAGGATACAGCCAATGTCACCAACACAGAGATACCCGTTCTTTCCGGACAACGAAGAGTACTGGTTCGAAGCCAAACGTGCCTTCGGCGCCAGCAGTTACGGTGCCAGCGAGTTCGGAGAGGTCATGGCCACCCTCAATCGCATTACATCCGGAGATGACAACGGCTGGTACAACGAATGGAATGCCACCGCCGAACGGATTTTCGCAGAGGCGGAAGCGCAGAGGGCGGCGGGCCATCGCGTGAGCGCACGCGACGGCTACCTGCGTGCAGCAAATTATTTTCGAACCTCCGAATTCTTCCTGCATGGCAACCACGAAGACCCGCGCATTTATAGCGCTTACCAGAAGTCTATCGCCGCATATAAGCTCTGCTGCAGTCTCTATGACGTGCCTATTCTTCCAGTGGAGATCCCTTATGAAAACACGACGCTGCCCGGCTACTTCCATCGTGTCGACGAATCGGACACCAAGCGTCCGCTGCTTATCCTGCACTCGGGCTTCGATGGATCAGCGGAAGAAGTGCACGGAGAAGGCGCCCGGGCTGGTGTCGAGCGTGGCTGGTATGTCCTGACCTTCGACGGCCCAGGCCAGTACGGACCGATTCGTCGTGAGCGCCTCCCTTTCCGTCCGGATTGGGAGAAGGTCGTCACCCCGGTTATCGACTTCGCACTCACGCTGCCCGGTGTCGACCCGGAAAAGATTGCCCTTATGGGCATCAGCATGGGTGGTGTGCTCGCGCCGCGCGCCGCCGCTTTTGAGAAGCGAATCTCAGCCCTTGTTGCCAACGACGGAATCTACGACTTCGGCGTGACTCAGTTGGCATCCGTCCCGCCGGATCAACGGGAGAGCTTTATTGCCGCCGTGAATCAGAAAGAAGCACCCGAACTTGACCGCAGGATCATAGAGGGTTTGGATCGTTCTCCTAGTGCAAAATGGGGTGGAGACCAGGCAGGCTTCGTCATGGGCGAGCCAACGCCTCATGCTGTCGTTGCGAAAATGCTCGAATTCAATCTTCGCGACGGCATCGCGGAGCAGATCTCTTGTCCTACGCTTGTCCTCGATGCCGAAGAAGATATGTACTTGAAGGGCCAGCCTGACGTGCTTTATGAGCACCTCACCTGTCCGAAGACCATGATACGTTTCACAACCGCGGAGGGTGCCGGTGCGCACTGCCAATGCGGCGCTGATCGTCTCGCGAATGCTCGCATTTTTGAGTGGCTCGATAACACGTTTGGCCGCGCGGGCAAATCTTAACGTCGGATAAGAGTCACGACACGGCCAGCCACATCGCGCACCTCGCGAGCGGCTGACTGGGTCAGTGTGTAACACCTCGACCAAAAGTTTTGAGGAGCATCATGGTACTTTCAGACGTTGCATCCATTGCCACAGCTGTTAGCGGCTTGGCGGTTACGGCATCGCTTATTTATGTCGGAATCCAGACTAAGCAGAACGTGCGCCACACAAGGGCTCTAATACATCAGGGAACCGCTGCTCGAACCACGAATCTCCTGCTCGGATTCATGAACGCCGAAGCCGTTACGGCATGGATCGAGGGTAACGGGGGCACGCCTACGCCTGAGTTAATAAGGCAGAGGCAGTTCTATTATCATTGCGGCATTGGGATGATTGCAATGGAGGACTATTTCAGCCAGCGCGAGGACGGCCTTCTAAGCGATGAACCGTTTTCCCGCGGCAGTGCGACTTTTCGAGAGCGGCTCAGAGAACCCGGACTGCGGGCCTATTGGCTGAAACAAAGAGAGACGATGACCAAAGCGGCACCAAGGTATTGCGCGTTCATCGACAGCCTTTGTGCCGACGAACCGCTGGCGCCTGGCGACTTGGATTTACATCGAAACGGAAAATCGTAAATCCGAGTCCGCCCCTGCAGTGCGCGTCCTGGTTATGAGGGAAAGCCGAGCTTGCCTGAATCTTAGCGGATGCTATCTTGCCGAAGCTTTCTGTGGCTCAAAAACGCTGGATGGATTTTGTACACCTTTTGTACCAAGACACTGCTTTTGATGCTTTTAGCGACTTGAGTGACTTATTAGTTAGAATCGATAGGTTGCGAGACTTCAAGAGCCTCTCAAATTCGTGGTTCGAATCCATGCCGGGGAGCCAGTTCTCATTTTTGGCCACTTCTTACGCAATACGCCCGGAGCGGAATTCTGACTAGCAACAACACTGCAAGCATATCAAATGGTTTCCGATATTCCGCCTCTAAACTGAGAATTAGCCCAAGTTCGTCACGGGATGGGTCAAAAATCGGCTTAGTACTTCAGAATCATCTTGGGCTGTCGCCGAGTCTAAACTACATGCCGGGTTGAATTCCAGGCAATCCGGAAGGCTCAACCTCAATTGCTGAAGCAGTGATTTCTGCTCGGTCGTGGGTTCGGTGATGCGTCGCAGACGGATCTCACGGCTATCAGTGGTAGGCAGGACAACATCGGCGCTCTGCAGCGTGGTGTGCGTATGACTCTACTGGTACCTACTTGCATAAATTAGAGTAATACGTTGGGGCTTGGTCTGGTGGACGACAGCCTTGGTCCACTCGAAGGGCGAAGCTTTCGGATTGTAACCTCGACAAAGGCATCGATGGCATCCCTGAGCTGGCGGGAGAGGTGAAGCTGGCACCGCGCAGTGCCGCGCGGCTCATCATACTGAACCAGCACTCCACCTGGCTGAGCCAGGAACTGTAGGTGGGGATGAAGTGCAAGTGGACATTGGGATGCGATTGCAGCCATCGGTCCCGCTTGGGCTTGTGGGTATTCAAGTTGTCCAGCACCACGTGAATCATGCGGCCCGGGTGGTCCGCTACGATGCCATTCATAAAGTCCAGAAACTCACGGCGGCGGCGCCGCGGGTAATGGCCAGTCTGCACTTGGCCGGTCAGGATGTTCAGGGCGGCAAAAAGGGTCGGGTACCGTGTCGCTTATAGCAGTGACTGAAACCGTTCACCGCTTTGCCATCTGGGAGGCGGAGAAAGCCTTGGGCGCGTGCCAGCGCCTGAATATGCGGTTTCTCATCGACCGACAGCACTACCGCGTGTTCCGGAGGATTCAGATAGATCCCCACCACATCGGCGGCTTTGGGCCCAAACTCGGGATCGGTGCTGATACACCAGCTCCGTCGCCGCTGTAACTGGATTTTGTACTTGCGCAAAATCCGCCACGTGTGCGCCGCACTGACATCGCCCAAAGCCTCCGCCAACAAGCGGCCGTTCCATTGCGCATAGCCGCGCGGTGGGTCCTGATCGAGCAGCGCCAGCGCGCGCCGGCCGGTTTCCCGGTCGTACCGCCGAGGCTTGCCGGTGCGGGGGGCGTCGGACAGCGCATTCAAACGGTCCCGGACGAAACGCTGCCGCCATTTAGAAACACGCGCCGGTCATATGCACAACCTTTTGGCAATTCCCCCAACCGCAACGCCTTCGTGAGACATTAGAATGATCCGGGCGCGATCCGCCAGCCGTTGCTCTCCGCTGCCCTTGCGTGTCCAGGCGCGCAACACCTGCTCTTCCTGCTCGGTCAGGCGTATTTCAGCCGTCTTTGATCGGGACATACCCGATCATCTCTATTAACCGTTATTTATGCAAGTCAGTACTAGCGACCAGTAGATGTGCTCTTTGCCATCCTTGCTGCGATGGTTCGGCCGCAAAAACATTTTGGATCAATCGTGTCATGACATCCCGAGCGGCACAAGAGGGTAGGTCTACACTACATCGTTATTTTCACACCCGGCCAATCGAATACGGCAGCACCAGAATTGTGTCTAAGGGACCTGCTGCAAAGACGCGGCGAGATAGGGCAGCACCTGCGCGCCCCGCGCGACAGCCACATCCGCGGCGGTCGAAAAAGACAACACGTCGCACTATGATCACTATGTCGCTGATTGGCGACAGCCGGCGCATGCCTGCCGGACCCCACTCACAGCGAAGATCGTACTCTGCCTGGTCGCCGATCACCGGGATAGCAGTAGCTTCCAGTCGAAAAGACAGCGGCTGAAGATACGCGTCTACCCGCGCGGCACGCGTGGAGGTACGGGAACAGGTCTGAGGAGCTTAGACGCGGCGCCCGGCACGATTTCCAACGCCATGCGCAGATCGGTCACTCTGGTGGCGAGGGCTCTGTGATCGGCGTTTTTGAGCCCGCTAACTCTCGGCAGCACCCTTTTAACCCGGACGTAGACCTCTTCCGCCTCCGAAAAGAATAGCGATTGGGAAGTAGCGGCCACGCTGGCCATGGCGATGCCGCGGTCCAACTCCTTGTTAATCATGGCCAGACCGAGAATGGCCGGAACACTAATCTCGGCCGCGGCAACCAGGAGGAAGATGTGGTGCAGGAACCTCACACCTTCAGATTACATCATTCGCACCCGCGGTAGTGGATCTCCGGCAGGCTGCGCAGGCGGGCGGCGGCGCTCTCGGCGGTGATGTCGCGTTGCGGCATGGCCAGCATTTCAAAGCCGACCATGAATTTGCGTATGGTGGCCGAGCGCAGCAGCGGCGGATAATAATGCGCGTGGAAATGCCATTCCGGGTAGGCAGCGCCATCGGTGGGCCGCTGGTGAAAGCCCATCGTGTAAGGAAACGGTGCCTCAAAAACATTGTCGTAACGTGTGGTGAGGCGCTTTAGGATCCCGGCCAGGCGTCCCCGCTCGGCCTGGTCAAATTCGTCCATGGCGGTCGCATGGCGCTTGCTGATCAGGATGGTCTCAAAGGGCCACACAGCCCAGAATGGGACCAGCGCCGCGAAGGATTCGTTTTCGCAGACCAGGCGTTCGCCGGACTCGCGTTCCAGCGCCAGGTAGTCGCACAACAGGCAACTTCCGCGCCCGTCGCGCCAAACCGCCTGCGCGCGCCGCTCGGCGGCGACCTCGGGGGGGATACTGCTGCTGGCCCAGATCTGGCAGTGCGGATGCGGATTGCTGGCGCCCATCATCTCGCCATGATTCTCGAAAATTTGCACGTGTCCGATCCCGGGGCGCCGCCCCAATTCGGCGTATTGCTCAGCCCAAACATCCACCACCCGCGTGAGATCGGGTACGCTCATGCGCGCCACGCTCAGATCGTGCCGCGGTGAAAAACAGCCCACCCGGCAGATGCCCGGTTCGCCGGCAGCGATGAACAGGCCATTGCGCTCTTCACTGGCGGACGGCGTGGTGGGCAGCAGCGCCGCAAAGTCGTTATCGAAGACGAAGGTGCTGGTGTACGGCGGATTTCGAGCGCCCCCAGCGCGCGAATTGCCGGGACAAAGATAACAGCTGGGATCGTAAGCAGGCTGTGCGGGCGGCGCGCTCTTCTCCACCTGGCCCTGCCACGGCCGCTCGGTGCGTTGGGGCGACACCAGCACCCACGTTCCGTTCAGCAGGTTGAAGCGGCGATGCGGATGCCGCGTAAGATCAAGCATCGTTATTGCAGGATAACAGGGGGCTGCATGCTAGGATAATCAATTGTCAGGTCTCGGGCTCCGTGCGACAGGCGGCCGCAAACCCCGCCAGGTCCGGAAGGAAGCAACGGTAGTGGTTTAACCTGTGTGCCGCGGATCACCCGAGGCCTGGCATTCGTCGTGCTTTGGGCGCCCGTTCCTCAACTTTCGCGGGGCTCGGCCGTGAAATTTCAGGCTTCTTGCAGACGGTGTTCGGCACTGCGGATGGTCCCGCCGGAGCCTTCCATGAGGGCGCACAATTGACGGCCCGTTTCACTTAGTACCCGCGCCTGCGCCGTGAGTTGTTGAGCGGCCGCCGCGCTTTGTTCGGCTGTGGCTGCGGTGGTTTGACCAGCGTGCTCCATCTCTACGATTGCCTTACTGATCTGATCAATCCCGCGGGCCTGTTCCTGGCTGCCTCCGCTGACCTCGTCTACGAGTTCCTTGATCTGAGCGGCCTCCGCTGTGACGCCCCGGATGGCCTCAGCTACGCGGTCCACCTTAGCCTTGCCGCCGCTTGAACTGGTAATCGATTCCTCAATGAGCGCCGCCGTATCCCTGGCTGCCTGGGCGCAGCGTTGCGCCAGATTGCGCACTTCGTCCGCTACTACGGCAAATCCCATGCCGGCTTCGCCCGCCCGGGCCGCTTCCACTGCTGCGTTCAAGGCGAGGATGTTGGTCTGGAACGCAATTTCGTCGATGACCTTGATAATCTTCGAAATTTTCTGGCTGGAACCGTTGATCTCTCCCATGGCAACGACCATCTCATTCAGCGCCCGGTTGGTGTCGCTGAACTTGGCCTCGGAACGAGCCACGATCCCGGCCGCATTCGTGGAATTCTCAGTGTTCCGGCGCGCCATGGCATGAATTTCTTCGCTGGAGGCAGAGGTTTCTTCGAGAGATGCAGCATTTTCCGACGCGCCCTCGGCCAGCGTCTGACTGGAGGAAGAGACCTGCGCGGCCGCCGAAGCCACCTGGCTGGCGCCAGTGTTCACCGATTCCGCAATCTGCTTTAACGCACGGGCCAATCCGGCCACCGTGAAAAATCCTCCGCCACCGGCCAGCAGCACCAGTCCGATCAGAACCATCGTGACGGCCTGGTTTCGCTCAATGGCTGCTTCCGCGGAGGCGGTTCCTTTATCGCGGCGCGCAGCGTTGGCGTCGCCGAAATCCTTCGCATTCTTCTGAAGCGCGTCCATCTTCGGCGTGAAGTTCTGCAAGGCAAAAGTATTCGCTTGCTGCGCATCCCGTTTGCATAGTTCAGCGAATTCAGGAAAACTGGCATGCCATTGGTCCAGGGCAGCCAGCATGGATTCGACGGCGCCACGATTCTCGGGCGCGGCTTCCGCTTTCATTTGCTCGAGGGTTTTGCGAGTGGTGACCGCCGTGGTGTCAAACAACGCTTGGGACTTAACAAACATATCCTCGTTGTGTCCTGCCGCGAAAATGGTCACGCCGCGCATCGCGATGCGCATATTGCCCAGACCGATCTCCGTCAGCCGCGCCTGGTCGAGGCGCGCGGCGCTGCCCACGATTTCTGATTGGATATCGCTCCGGATCTGCCGGATGGTGGATAAGGAATATATGGATGCCGTCGTCGCGGCGGAGGCTACCAAACCGAAGCATGCGACCAGCTTGGTGCGCATGCCCATCTTCTGCTGGATCATCGAATCTCCCCGGCCGTTTTAACAGCGGCACTTGCAAATTACATCGGCGAGTGACCGGCCAAACATTAAGAAAGGCACCAACTCCCGGTGCGTGCGGGCGGTTGGCTCACCTAAAACATATCGGTCAGGAGACTGTTTTCTTTAGCCCGGGCCTCTTTGTCAAGCGTTAGAACCGGCGTGCACACCGCTCGGCTGTCGACGGCTTTAGCGGAGCGCATGTCCAGTGGGGTCCGTACTCTTCTGTTTACCTTCGGTCCTGGCTCCCACTAAAGATTTCGACCGCATCGTTCGATCTGGTTATGAAAGCGGAACGCGCTCGCTCGCGAGCGTGTTGGGGGCGACCTGCCGGGGATAACACGGACCGTTTTGATTACAGACCAGGAGTGTTCAATGTTGATGTTCAATCGTAACGCTGAATCGGTCGCGAAACAGCGGGTGGGGAGAGGGCGGTCCGTTGCGCTCCTCGGGATGGCGCTGCTGACCATCGGGGTCGCAAATGCGGCCGAAGGCGGCGGAAGCGTGTATCCGGCAGGTGTCGAGACGGTCATGCCGGGCTTGATGCCCGGTCCGGGCGGCACGCTGCTGGCCAACTTCGAGAACTTCTACCAGGCCAATGAGCTAACGGGCTCCAACGGACGCGCCTTAATGCCGGGATTTCATTTGCGCGTGGCCGCGGTGGCACCTAAGTTGGTCCACAACTGGGGAGTCCACCTTCTGGGCGGTACGCTAGTGAGCACCGGCGCGATACCTTACCTCAACATCCACCTGGATGCACCGTTCGGCAGAGGCGACAAATTCGGATTTGGGAACCCGGTTATCGAAACGCTGGTGGCGTACTCGAAGGGAAGCCTGCACTGGTGGTACGGTTTGGACGCCTTTACGCCGGCCTTCAGTTACAACAAAACAGATCTCGTGAATGTGGGCCAGCATAACTACGCCACGGCTCCCGCCGCCGCCCTCACCTATCTGCCGGGCCACGGCAAAACGGAGCTCAGCTCCAGGTTTTTATACATCGTCAACTATACCGACCCCGCTACAAATTACCGCACCGGCCACGAATTCCTTTGGGAATTCGACGGAATGCACAACGTGACCAAAAAACTGGCGCTCGGCTTCAACGGCTACTATTACCAACAGATGACGAACGACATGCAGAATGGCGTCACGTACCTCGACGGCAATCGTGGCCGCAACATGGAATTCGGTCCGGAGATCCGGTATCATTTCAGCCACTACGTGATGGCGCTGAAGTATGAAAAGGACTTCCTGACGGAAAACCGGCCCATGGGCAATTCGTTTTGGGCCCAATTCGGCATACCGTTGGGCGGGCACCACGACTAGCTCTTTCTGAAAACCGGGTTTGGCCAGGAGGCCGTGTTACGATAGTCGGTTGTCAGGCTGCTGGGCGGCGGATAGCATCCACTCGCCGGGCCGCAGCCTGGCAATTTACCCACCCATGTACCAGGTGATCGCCCGGAAATACCGGCCCCAATCGTTCGCAGACGTGGTAAATCAGGAGCATGTTAAGACCACGCTCGAAAACGCTATTGCGCAGAACCGGATCGCGCACGGTTACATCTTCTCGGGGCAGCGCGGGACCGGAAAGACTACCGTGGCGCGCATTCTGGCCCGCTGCCTGAACTGCGTGAACGGCCCCACCAACCAGCCATGCGGCGTTTGTGCGAGCTGCAAGGAAATCGCGGCGGGCGGATCGGTGGATGTGATCGAGATCGACGCGGCATCCAATCGCGGCATCAATGAGATGCGCGAGCTGCGCGAGAACGTCCGCTACCAGCCGGCGCGCGACCGTTACAAGGTCTTCATCATCGACGAAGCGCACCAGATCACCAACGAAGCCTTTAACGCGCTGCTCAAGACGATTGAAGAACCGCCCGCCTGGGCCGTATTCATGCTTTGCACGACTGAGGCGCACAAGATTCCGGCCACCATCGCGTCACGTTGCCAGCACTTCAGCTTTCGATCCGTGGAGTTTGACGCACTGGTGGAACGCATGGCGTGGATCTGCAACCAGGAGGGCATCCAGGCGGATGCGGAGGCGCTGGCGGTGTTGGCGCAGGCCGGCGAAGGCAGCGTGCGCGATTCGCTTTCGGCACTCGATCAGGCGATCGCCTGCTGTGGCGAGACTTTGCGCGCCGCGGAAGTGCGTGCGTTGCTGGGCGCGTTCTCGCTCGATGCGCTGGGGCAGGTCAGTCAGGCGCTGGCCGAGGGTGCCTCGCCGCGCATGCTCGAAGTGGTGAACGAACTGGAGCGGAGTGGGCAAAACCTGCAGCATTTCAGCCGCGAGTTGGCGCGTTATTTCCGGAATCTGCTGGTGGCCAAAATCGCGGGCGGCGATACGCGCCTAATCGCGGCGTCGTCCGGCGAGCGGCAAACCCTGGCGCAGATGGCGGGACAGTTTTCCGAAGAGGACTTAACCCGCTATCTGCAACTCTCGCTGGATCTCTTTCGCGACTTGCAATTCTCGCTGCAACCACGCTTTCACCTGGAACTCGGCCTGTTGCGAATGGTGCAAGCCGGGCGGCTATTGCCGATTGAGGAAGCTCTGGCCGGCCTCGGTGGCGCCGCGGCAAAAGAGCGACCCCGCGACAACGCGATACCCACAACCCAAAACCCGCGGCCCGGCACCCATAAACCAGCACCCAGCACCCAGCACCCGGCACCGTTGCCCTCCGCAAGTGGTGTCTGGCGCGATAAGCTCCACGCCACGCTCATGGAACTCGGCATGACTTTCACGGCCGATGCCATCGAACATTCGGAGGTTAGCGAAGTCAATGGAGAGCTGCGGTTCACCACGCCGCGGGAATTCTCCATTGCGATGCGAGAGGCGGATATCAACCAGGCGGTGCGGCAGATCGCCGGCAAACCGCTTAAGATCAAAGTTACGATTTCCGACGCCACCTCGCCGGATCCACCCCGGCTCGGGGCCGCGCCAGCCGCTCAGGAAGATGAAGTATCGCGGCGTGCGCTGGCCAATCCCGAGGTGCAGAGCTTTCGCGATGTATTCGGCGGAGAAGTCCGCACGGTGCGCAACCTAAAGGAGTAGCTTAAGTGAAACTACCGGGCAACATGCAGTCGATGATGAAGCAGGCGCAGCAGATGCAGGAGCGCATGCAGCAGGAGATCGCCCAGATCCGGGTGGAGGCATCGGCTGGCGGGGGCATGGTCACCGTCAGCATGGATGGACATAAGAACGTGCTGGGCGTGAAGATCGACCCGGAAGTGGCGGGCGATGTCGAGATGCTGCAGGACATGGTGCTGGCCGCCTGCAATGAAGCCGCCAAGAAGGTCGACGAAGAAAGCCAGCAGAAGATGAGCGGGATCATGGGCGGCATGGGGCTGCCCCCCGGCCTGTTCTAATCCATGCCGGACTTCGCGGAGCCGCTGGCGCGGCTGATCAACGAATTCAAGCGCCTGCCCGGTATCGGCCAGAAGTCGGCGCAGCGGCTGGCGTTTCACGTTTTGCGCGCCTCGCGGGAGGATGCCGAACAGCTTTCCCAGGCGCTGCTCGACGTCAAGGACAAGCTGGGCCTCTGCCGCATCTGCAATAACATCAGCGACGGCGAGCTGTGTGTGTTTTGCCGCGATCCCAACCGCGACCAGAAAGTCCTTTGCGTGGTAGAAGAGGCTCCCAATATCCTGGGCATCGAGAGCACCCGCCAGTTCGCGGGTCTCTATCACGTGCTGCACGGTTCGCTGTCCCCTCTGAAGGGTATCGGACCGGAGCAGCTCAAGATCAAGAGCCTGGTGGAGCGCATCGGTGCGGGGCAGATCGAGGAGATTATCGTTGCGACCAACCCCACCGGGGAAGGCGAGGCTACCGCGGTCTATCTCTCGAAGCTGCTGAAGCCTCTCGGCGTGAAGGTGTCGCGCATCGCCATGGGGATACCGGTCGGCAGCGATATCGAATTCGCAGACGAAGTCACCATGTGGAAAGCCATGGAAGGCCGGCGTGAGATGTAGCCCGGATGCTTAGGCGAAACCCTTTCCGTTACGTGGCTCCCGCAGCAGAGCCTCCACCAAATCATCCACTAATCGAATCGAAGCGGGAAACGGCGTGCCTGCTCAAGTCCGAGACGATGAGGCAACGGCTGCTGGCCGCGAAACAACGCCAGGAGGGACTCTCACTCGATGCCGTGGTCGAGAAACTTGGAGTTTGACACGTCCGCATTCGAAGATCTGTTCGCGAAATTCAGCGTGATCCGTTTTCCTGATTGGGCAAGCCTGAGCCTTTGAATATCCGGTTGTTGGTCGAGACGCATCAATCAGGAACATCGACTCGTCTGTCAGGTGCAGGAAGACAAGGTCCGAATCCTCGCCTGCCGGTTCCACCACTGACCGACGGCATCGTTATCAGCGGACCCGCCCCTTACTGCACCGTGATCGGTCCCGCGCGCAGTGCCTGCAGGATCGCCCCGGCTCCGATGCCAGCCTCGCCGCCGTTCGAGTGGCATTGCAACGTGACGTTGGCAGCCGCCGTTAACTCTACATAGCCCTGCAGCGGGATGCTATAACTCCACGCAAGGTTTGTCTCGCTGCCGCTAGTGGCCGTGCCGGCGCCTCCGTAAGCGATGGGAGCCTGGGTACTGGTCGACGGGTCGCCGGTCCCTTTCCAGATGACACACGCAATAAACGAATTCGACTCTGCTGCAAAGACATTGCTGAAACCGTACACGTTAGCCGACAGCATGTAGCTGCCCGCCGGCAGTTTCAATGTTCCAATAATTGTGTAACTGAGACTGGCGGGGTAGTAACTATCAGGGTTCGTAGTTACAAAAACGTTGCTAGCCGACGCGGGATCAGCAGCGGCGGATATGGCCGGCATGGCGCAGGTCGCGCACAAGCCGGCTAACATTACCAGACACGCCATAGCATGGCGTTTCGCAAATGTGGCTTTCCATCTCGTTCCAGTCATAATTCCTCCTCTGTTTTTGGCCGGGCCGCAGCCGCGCCAAGACAGCGTCACAGCCCGCCACTATTAGAAGCGAGATTTCGGAAGGAAACGGGATATGCGCTCACACCTGTTCCGGCTCCGCCGCCTTCACCCGGATCTCCACGACCTTATCGCCCAAATACGGATGCCGCGCGTGCAGCCGGACTGTTCCCGGAAATTCCGTGCTGCGCACCCAGATCGCACCCACGCCGCCCGCGAGCGAAAACGGATTCTCGCCCACGATCTCGCCTGGACCGTCCACGCGCAGCGTCACCGCGCCGCTGGCGAACGGCCGGGCGCCTCCATGTTCGTTGGTCACCCGCAACACCACGCGCGTGCAATCGCTGCCATCGGCCACTAGTTCGGTGTCGTCCGGCTCCAGGTGCAACTGGCGGTCGTAATCGTTGCCCGGCAGCGTTTTCGAAATCACTTTCTCGCCCTTGATGTAGCCATCGATACGCAGGTCACCCCAATCTTCCAGGCGCTCGCCGGCTATGTCCGTCACAAAGGGCGGATGCGGCAGGTGGCCGTAGTGCTCGCGATCGGGTTCCACCTCCGCCTTCAGATCTCCCTTTATATAGATCTTCAAATGATCGCAGTTGGAAACCATCACGGCGTGCCGGATGCCCCCGCCCTCGGATTGATCGCCCTGCGACCAGTTGAAGCACGGCTCCAGCACGATCTCCTCTTGCGGGTCGCATTGCGAACGGTAGAACTGACCGGCGGGTTTCGCGATGCGGAAGATGTCCGAAACTCCGTGGTAGCAGATCTTATCGCCGGAGCCGAAGTTGGCGTGCGTGTTGTAATCGAAGGCGCACCAGCCGATGCCGCCCGCGTAGCGATCGTCGGATGCCAGTTGATTATGCACCCGTGCGTGCCGCAGGGCATGCTCCATCACGCGGTCCACGTTATCGCTGCGCTTGGTGGGAAACATGTGGCCGTTAAACTCGGTGTTCAGGTACAGGGGGTGGTTGGGCGGGCGCAGCGGGAAGCCGAAATCGTTCATGGTCATCACGTCTTCGAGCAATTCAGTGTTGTACAGGTAGCGCACGCCGCCGGTCTGGCGGGTATTATCGAGTTCGTGGGCCAGCGCATTCGTGCGCGTATAGAAATCATGGTTGTCCTGCGACTCGTTGATGCGCACACCCCACAGCACGATGGATGGATGATTCCAGTCGCGGCGGATCATCTCGCCGACGTTGCGCACGGCCAGGTCCTGCCAAGGCTGGTCGCCGATGTGCTGCCAGCCGGGGATCTCCTCGAACACCAGCAGGCCCGCTTCGTCGCAAGCGTCCAGAAAGTGCGGCGACTGCGGATAATGCGAGGTGCGCACAAGATTACACTTCAGCTCGCGCTTGAGGATGAGCGCATCGCGGCGCTGCACGCGGGCGGGCATGGCGCCGCCCACGTAGGGAAACGTCTGGTGCCGGTTGAGGCCGCGCAGCTTGATGTGCTTGCCGTTCAGCATGAAGCCTTGCGGCGTGAAACGCGCCTCGCGGAAACCGATACGCGTGGAGTGCTCGTCGATGGCCGCGCCGCCCTGGTACAGGCGGGCGTGGACGCTGTACAGCTTGGTGTGATCCAGGTCCCATAGTTCAACTGCGCCTAAGTTCGACAGCGTGAGCGGCTGGGCGGATACGGGGCCCTCAGCGCTCGACAGGACGCGCGCACCGTCGCGCAGTTCCACTTTCAGTGTGTGCGCATCCGTGGCTTGTCCATCGAGCACGCACTTCACCTCCACACGCCGGCCGCCTCCCAGGACATCCACGGGCTTGGCAAACAAGTTCTCGATGTATACCGGCGGTACGATGCGCAGAGCGACTTCACGATAGATGCCGCCGAAGGTCAGGTAATCGATATTCTCGCCGAAGGGTGGGATATCGGGGCGCTCGGTGGAATCCACTTCTACGGCTAACACGTTCGACCCATTAGCATTCAGGTGCGGAGTCAGTTCGAACGAGAAGGGCGTGTAACCGCCGCGATATTCGCCCAGTTTGTGGCCGTTGATGGCAACGGCGGCAGCGGTCATGACGCCGGCGAAATCCACGAAAACGCGGCGCCCCTTTGGCGGAGTCAGATTGAAGTGGCGGCGGTAGATGGAGACGAATTGGAAATCCTTCTCATCGAAACTGTGCCACGGAAAGGTTTTATTGGAGTGCGGGATAGTGACGTGCTGGAAATGGCTGTCGTCAAAATCCGCGGCCGAGCAGCCCGAAACCGCCCGCCCGCCATACAGCCACTTGCGGTTCATCGGCTGGGAACGGGGGAGGGATCCCTGCGCGGCCGGGGTTTGGGCCGCATGTGCCGCTTGCAGGAGGGCCGCAGCGCCTCCAATGCCCGCCGCACCCGACTTGAGAAATCCTCTTCGGTTAAAAGTATCCATTAACAGGAATGGTAGCGCGCGGCGCGGGTAGCGGAAGAGACGCGCGAAGACGTCCACATCTGCTACACTAATCTTACCAGGATCTTACCAAGGACACCAGGGCTATGGAAATCACCAGACTATCGACGAAAGGCCAGGTGATTCTGCCCAAAACGATTCGGGACGCCCGTGGATGGGGCGCCGGAACCGAACTTGTGGTCGAAGAGACGCCCGGCGGGGTCACGCTGCGTCCATTGAGACAGCCGCCATCGCGTCTTGACGACGTGGTAGGCTGTCTGCGCTATACGGGCCGCGCCAAAACCCTCCGCCAAATGGAGAAAGCCATCGCGAAGGGGGTAAAGGAGCGGCGTGATCGCGGTCGATACTAACGTCGTCGTGCGGTTGCTTACCGCGGACGATGCTCGCCAGGCGGCAAGGGCAGCGGCGCTGTTCAGAAACGAAGAGATCTGGTTGTCTAAGACCGTGATTTTGGAAACGGAATGGGTCCTGCGCAGTCTGTATCGTTTTCGTGGCACGCAACTATCCGCTGCAATTCTGGCACTTACGAATCTATCTACGGTGCGGGTTGAAGATCCCGCCGCAGTATCCAAAGCACTTGAATGGACCACCCTGGGTATGGATTTTGCAGACGCGCTGCACCTCGCCAGCAGGGGCGAAAGTGCCAGGTTCGTGACCTTCGATGAAAACCCGGTGAAGCGCGCGAAGGCGCTGGGCGTGAACGGCGTGGCCCTGCCGCACGTGTAGCTTAACCCGGCGCAGCCCGAACCAAACGGGGCGTACAAGTCCGATTCTTTTCGAATGACCACGAGACTGCATGGACAAAGGGCCCAACAGCACCGTCGACACATATCCTGCCAGAAAAAAACAACAATTCGACGATAAAGGTACTACGCTTTTTCGGAGACTGCGCTCCGAAAAAGTGGCCCCTGGTGGGGCGGTACGTTGCGACCTCCCTGTCGATGCGGTAGGCTGCTGGACTACGGAGGCGTTGTGGGGGATCGGTTCACTGCGCATTATGAAGATCTGTTGGAGGGCAGCTACGATTGCGTGGATCGCATCGTCTTGAATGCTTATTTCCCAATGGGAGTTAACGAAGGCGGCTTTCGCTGTTGGTGGCGCTTGCTGAACGGCTCGGATGAAGACCTCGATAATGCACATCTGATGCGGATGGCGGGTCGGTTCAGCCGTCGCCTCCGTGCCTGGGCGCAGGCCCACAAAATCCCGGTGGTGGATTGTGCGGTAGGAGAGCGTAAACATGAGATTGCCGCAGAGTATCTCGCTACGCACGAGGTGCGGCCGGGCCTGTTCATGATTCTGGTCTTCCGCTCGCCGGCCCTAGTGTGGGATGTCCAAATGAGCGGTACTGGCAAGATCGGTAACATCGAAGCCAAGCAGCCCTGGCCCTATGTCAACCACTACCATTTTCATATTCTGGACCCGGAGTGGGGACACATCACCATCAAGATGAGTGGGCATCCACCGTTTGGGGCACAGATCATGCTGAATGGTCACGAATACGTGGCCTGCAAAGCCAAAACCAAAAAGATTGAATTCACCCAAGAAGGGAATTGTTTCACTCGCACACCGGACGCAGCACGCTTGGCGAGAGTGGCAGAGACCTTGTCTGACGAGCAGACCATAGGGCGCTTGAGCCGGCTCTGTGAGCGCTGGATTTACAGCACGTGTTTGTTGTTTGCTCTGAGTTTGGAGGAACAACGGCGTAGCCAGTTTCAATACCAGTATTCCATTTACCAGATCGAATACAGCCGCAACTTACAATTTCAGGTGGGTGGCCAGATGGAGCAGGTTTTTCAGTCTCTGATTGACCGCACGCGGGCTCCTTTGGATTTAGATCAGCTCAAGACCATTTTCGGGAACAAGAAGCGGCCCTGTCGCCGCAAAACTGCAAGAGGGGCGATATGAAGTCGCGGTCGAGACACCTACGTACGATCTGACAGTGTTCAAAGTGCATTATGGCAGGCTGACCCTGAAGATCTACACCAAAGGCGAACGCGTCCTCCGTATCGAGGTCATCGTGCACAACACCAAAGAACTGGCTTGCGGCCGCTCGTTGCCGAATTTCGGAAAGATCGTGCAGTTGCTGAAAGGGATGCTGGAGCGGTTCCTCAACACGCTGCATTACATGGATGCCTGCTTCATCGCCGACGATACGCTGGAAAAGCTGCCCACTGCTTCGCGCGTAGGGAAAACCAAAGTGGGTGGCATAGACTTCAACCGCCCTCGCACGCGCGCTGTGGCGCATGCCGTACTCGCATTGGCAACATCATCCAAGGGATTTACCGCCTCGCAACTGACGCAAAAGGTCGTAGCGCTGGGCGGACGCGGCCTATCCTCGTCCTATGCGCCCCGACACGCTGCCTACGATCTTAAGAAATTCCGCGGCAAAAAGCTGGTGGAGAAGATCGGGTCTTCACACCGTTATCAGCCCACCCGCCAAGGGCTCCGCGCCCTGACCGCCCTGCTGGTCCTTCGAGACAAAGTGATCAAGCCGCTGTTGGCCAGTTGCTGCCAGCTCAAACGTGGACCAAAGCCAAAGAACGCGCCGGCCGTCGACCAACACTATCACCGACTTCAAGCCGGCATGCAGGACCTCTTCGCCGAGATTGGCATAGCCGCATGAAAAAACATCGGCAACTATTTTTGGATTTAGGCTCGGTAAGCGCCTAATCAGATCAGAGCGCCTCACGCCACCGTCTTAGCGCCCGCGTGAATCTCCTGCAAACTCCACACGCGGATAGGATCGCGCCGCCGCGCCGCCATAGCCTCGGCTGCCGCCCGCGCGCCGCTCATGGTAGTGATGCAAGGCACGCGATGCATCACCGCACTGCGCCGGATGGCCTTCTCATCGTGAAACGCCGGCGCGCCTGCCGTCGTATACACCGCCAGTTGAATGGAACCCGCCTTCAACAGATCCACCGCATTAGGACGGCCTTCATTCACCTTGAACACGATCTTGCAGGCCAGCCCCGCCGCGCGCAGCGCCGCCGCCGTACCGCGCGTGGCCACCAACTGAAACCCCAGCGCCGTGAACTTCCGCGCCACGGCCACTGCCTCCGGCTTGTGATGCTCGTTCACGCTGATGAACACGGTGCCCTTGTCGGGCAGCGGCGTACCCGCGCCGATCTGCGCCTTGGCGAAGGCTTCGCCGAAGTTCGCGCCCACCCCCATCACCTCGCCCGTCGAGCGCATCTCCGGCCCCAGCGCCGGGTCCACACCCGGAAATTTGCTGAACGGAAAAACGGGCGATTTTACGAATTCCTGCGGCACCGGCAGCACGCCGCGCACGTCGGTGTAATCGCGGATCTTTTTGCCCAGCATCACGCCCACGGCGATCTTCGGCAGCGGCACGCCGGTGGCCTTGCTCACGTACGGCGCCGTGCGCGAGGCACGCGGGTTCACTTCCAGCACATACACCGTGCCATTCTGAATGGCGTACTGCGCGTTCATCAGTCCGATCACGTGCAGCGCTTTCGCCAGGCGCACCGTGTAATCTTCGATGGTGTCCAACTGGGCCCGCGATATGGACTGTGCCGGCAGCACGCATGAACTATCGCCCGAATGTACGCCCGCCTCTTCGATATGCTCCATGATGCCCGCAATCAGCACTTCTTCGCCATCCGCCAGCGCGTCCACATCCACTTCCGTGGCATCTTCCAAAAACCGGTCGATCAGCACCGGACGATCCTGCGAAAACGTGACCGCTTCGCGCATATACTCGCGCACGGTGTCTTCGTCATAGGCAATCACCATGGCGCGCCCGCCCAGTACGTAGCTGGGCCGCACCAGCACCGGATACCCGATGCGCCGCGCAATGGCGCAGGCGTCTTCCGCGTTGGTGGCCGATCCGTTCTCGGGCGCCGGAATGCCCAGTTCATCGAGCAGTTTGCCGAACAGCTTGCGATCTTCCGCCAGGTCGATATCTTCCGGATCCGTGCCGATAATCGGCACGCCCTGGCGCTTCAGCGGCAGAGCTAGCGTGAGCGGTGTCTGCCCCCCAAACTGCACGATCACCCCATCCGGCCGCTCGGTGTCGAAGATGTTCAACACGTGCTCCAGCGTCAGCGGTTCGAAATACAGCCGGTCGCTGGTATCGTAATCGGTGGAGACCGTTTCCGGATTGCAGTTCACCATGATCGACTCGTAGCCCAGTTCCTGCAAGGCGAACGAAGCGTGGCAGCAACAGTAATCGAATTCGATGCCCTGCCCGATACGATTCGGCCCACTGCCCAGAATCATGACCTTCCGACGGCTGGAGGGGTCCGCCTCGCACGCGCTTTCGTAGCTCGAATAAAGGTAAGGCGTGAAGCTCTCGAATTCCGCGGCGCAGGTGTCCACACGGTTAAAGACCGCGCGCACGCCCAAAGCTTTGCGCTTCTCGCGCACCGCCAATTCGGCCGCGCCCCACGTGCGGGCGAGTTGCGCATCGGAGATGCCGCAGCGCTTGGCACCGAGCAGCATTTCCTTCGCAACCGAGTCCAGGCTGGCGCCCTGCAATTCACTTTGCAGCCGGATCACGTCTTCCACTTGCCGCAAGAACCACGGATCGATGGCGGTCATCTCGTGAATTTCTTCGGCCGCGTAGCCGCTTTCGAAAGCGAAGCGGATGTAGCTCAAGCGGTCCGGCGTGGGCGTGATCAGCTTTTGCGGGATCAGGTTCTTATCCAGCTTCTCCGAACCAAAAGCCTTGCCCGTCTCCAGGCTGCGGAGTCCTTTCCACAGCGCCTGTTTGAAGGTGCGGCCGATGGCCATCACCTCGCCCACCGATTTCATCTGCGTGCCCAGCGTGGGGTCGGCGCCGGGGAACTTTTCAAACTGCCATTTGGGAATCTTCACCACTACATAATCGATGGTCGGCTCGAAACAGGCGGGCGTCTTGCGCGTGATGTCATTGCGGATCTCATCGAGGCGATAGCCTACAGCGAGCTTGGCCGCAATCTTGGCAATCGGAAATCCGGTGGCCTTGGAAGCCAGCGCCGAGCTGCGCGAAACACGCGGGTTCATCTCGATGATCACCATGCGCCCCGTCTTGGGATCGATGGCGAACTGCACGTTCGATCCGCCCGTATCCACGCCGATCTCGCGCAGGCAGCGGATCGCGCCATCGCGCATCATCTGGTATTCGCGATCGGTCAGGGTTTGCGCCGGCGCCACGGTGATGGAATCGCCCGTATGCACGCCCATGGGGTCGAAATTCTCGATAGAGCAGACGATGATGACGTTGTCCGCCAGGTCGCGCATCACCTCCAGCTCGAATTCCTTCCAGCCCAGCACGCTCTCCTCGATCAGCACCTCGTGCACGGGCGATAGCGCCAGTCCGCGTTCGATAATTTCGGCGAGGTCTTCGCCGCTGTACGCAATGCCGCCGCCGGTGCCGCCCAGCGTGAAGCTCGGCCGCAGAATGCACGGATATCCTAGGCGCACGGCGAATTCCAGCGCCTCCGATTCGCTTCTCACCAGCTTTGAGCGCGGCGTCTCCAGACCGATCTTGCGCATGGCGTCTTTGAACAGCAGGCGATCCTCGGCCTTTTTGATGGCGTCGATCTTCGCGCCGATCAACTCCACACCATAATGATCGAGCACGCCCGCCTCGGCCAATTCCATGGAAAGATTCAGGCCGGTCTGGCCGCCCACGGTGGAAAGCAGCGCATCGGGCCGCTCTTTGCGGATGATCTCTTCCAGGTAAGGCCGCGTCAGCGGCTCGATATAGGTGCGGTCCGCCAGGTCCGGATCGGTCATGATGGTGGCCGGATTCGAATTCACCAGCACCACTTCGTAGCCGTCGCTGCGCAGCGCCTTGGCCGCCTGCGTGCCGGAGTAATCGAATTCGCAGGCCTGGCCGATGACGATCGGGCCGGAGCCTATGATCAGGATGCGGTGCAGATCGTTTCGCCGGGGCATCGCTTAGTTTTCACCCGCCATCAACTTCACGAAGTCGTCAAACAGGTAATGCGAATCGTGCGGCCCCGGCGCAGCCTCCGGGTGATACTGGACGCAGAACACCGGATAATTGCGATGGCGGAAACCCTCCAGCGTCTGATCGTTCAGGTTCATGTGAGTGATCTCGACTTCGTTCGTATTGAGCGAATCGGGATCGACCGCGAAGCCATGATTGTGTGAAGTGATCTCTACCTTGTTAGTCACTTTGTTGATCACCGGATGATTGGCGCCGCGGTGCCCGAATTTCAATTTGTAAGTGCGGCCGCCCACCGCCAGTCCCAGGATCTGATGGCCCAGGCATATGCCGAAAACGGGCGTCTTGCCGATCAGCTTGCGTACGTTGCTGACCTGCGCCTGGAGGGGCTCGGGGTCGCCAGGACCGTTGGAGAGAAATACTCCATCGGGCCGCAGCGCGAGTACATCCTCGGCCGCCGTCAGCGCCGGAACCACGGTGACGCGGCAGCCCACCTGCACCAGCCGCCGCAGAATATTCTGCTTGATGCCGAAATCGTAAGCCACCACGTGGAAACGCGGCGCGGCAGCGGGCGGAGTCAGTTCGGAAGGCGAGCACGGCTCGACAGGCTTATCCCACGCGTACGGCTCGGTTGTGGAAACGCGACTCGCCAAGTCCAGGCCGGCCATGGTGGGAATGTGGCGCGCGCGTTCTACCAGCTTCGCGCCATCGCTCTCCACGGCGGATAACACGCCGCGCATCACACCGCGCGTACGCAGATGCCGCACCAGAGCACGCGTATCCAGATCGGAAACCACCGGAATGCCGCGTTTGCTCAGAAACTCGCGGGCTTCCTCATCCGCGCGCCAGTTGCTGGTGATGGTCGAAAGCTCGCGCACCACCAGTCCTTCGATGTAGGGATGCGCGGATTCGCTATCGGCAGCGTTGGTCCCGTAATTCCCGATTTGTGGATTAGTCAGAATAACGATCTGTCCGGCGTATGACGGATCGGTGAATATTTCCTGGTAGCCGGTGATGGCGGTATTGAAGACGACCTCGCCGGATCGCTCGGCGGACGCACCAAAACTCCGGCCCTCGAAGACGCTGCCGTCTTCCAGGGCGAGGATAGCGGATGGCAACTCGATGGTCCTCCCGAAGATTGGACCAAGCCTGCATCAAACCTGCATCAAGCCTGCATCAAGCCTGGGCCAACCCTATTTTAGCAGGGGCAAGGTGGGCGCGCTGAATGATCGTATGGCGACGGCAACGATTATCACCTCGGCGGAGTTTCTCGCACGGTCGGACGCGTTCGACGACAACGGCAACCAACGGCACGGCATCCCCAAGAGCAATATTGTGGAAGCGCTGATAGTTCGCCTGCATGCGGGTAGCGTACGGTGTGCCCTCTCCGTCTGAATTTTCAATGACGACGGCTCTATAGCCGTGCACATCTCATCCCAGATTCGCGAACTGAGCGGCGAAAAAGAACCGGAAGACCTAGAGGCGTAAAGTTGCCCCTGGCTACATGCATCTGCACGCGACTTGGTCCCAGCCGCCTGGCTTGGGAGTCGCCGCGAGGGTCGACAACGATTCCTGGATCCCGTCAATGTCGGACCGAAGCGGATGCCGCCCCCCGCCGCGAGACTCGCCGGACGCGCACCGCCCGCTTGATCGAGGTTGGCGGAGCGAACGCCGTCAGGACTCGCAGGATGGCGAAACCGGATGGCAACTGCACGACGCGGGAGAACTCTCCCGGCCGCAAGCCCTGCAAGGCGTCCCGTAACTCCGGCCGCAGGGCCTACTTGCCCGAGAAATCCCCCATCCACCGATGTGGCGTCGGTAGATTTTCTCGCGCCGTCACCGCGAAATCCGAGCCGCGCTGCAACTGCTGTAGGATTCTCGCTGCCACATCGGCCGCGTCCACCACGATCACGCATACGCCCACGGTCTGTGCGCACTCCGTTGCGAAAGGGTGGGTGCATACGGCGCACAAACCGACGCAATACTGAACTGTTTGAATCTCGCAACGCCCACGGACAACCGCCGCTCGTCCTATGGACTATTGAGGGTTTCCGGCCCTCCCCCGGCCGTGATGAATCGCGGTCGGCCTGCAGACCTCAACGCGGCGAAGCGGCCAGCGTCGAGTCTGCCTTCAGTCAGGTAAATTTTTTCATTAAGGTATTGACTCACTATCATAAGTTCTATAGATTCAGTAGACTAATTTAAAAAACCATCGTCCGCTTTGTCCAGGCTGACCATGCGGAGCCGGGGAGGAACCATGGCGCTGAACACAAGTCGCGCCTAAGACAAACATTTTATAAGCCTCGTGACGCGGGTCCCGCTGCCGCCGCGCCCTGGGGAATTTTTGTCCTTCAAAGTGGGAATTAAACGATGAAAAGATCCTGGCCAACTATTCGGCGCGCCCTTGGGTGGCGCGACCGGAAGATTCAGGTGGCGCTCACGGTTCTCGCTCTTCTTGCTGGAGCCGATCCATCTCTGCTGCCAAACGACGGCTGCGGGGACTATCCGGGGCCGTGTTTCGGATGCGACCGGGAGCATCGTCGACCGCGTTAACGTCAGGGCGCACAGCCCGCATGTGGGCGGCACTTTCACGGCGGTGACCGATAAAGAAACCGATAATGTTAGCGCCGGTTGGAAGCGACCGCATTAGCGCCGGAAAAACGCCCGCACCGGCTGCCGGTTTCGTTGTCGGCAGACACGCCGGCGCAGTCGTCAGCAGGGAAACGCCGGCGATGAATGCGGTTCAGGAAGACAGGGGCAGCGCTACAAGGTGGCTACCCTCCCGCGCCTTCCGCAGGGACAGGATCTGTGGAACGCCGCTCGTGTTTGGTGTCCAGCTTGACCGATTCGATCACCAGGTAGAGTGTGTTCACGCTGTTGATCTTGCCTGCCACGCAGTAGGCATGGCCGGGCGTGAGGTGCAGGCGTTTGGTGAAGTCGAACAGGCGATACACACGCCGGGTGTCGTGGTCCAGCATGACCAACACCGCGCAGGAAGCGTATTCCGTCCGCGAGAGTAAGAACAAGTGATTGGCGCTGAAGTTAAACATGGAAGGAACCACCAGCGGGAGCCGCAGCCGAAAAACCACAGCCCCCGCCCAGTTGGCAGCGCCGTTGAGGGGTTACCCGGCCGACTTCTCGAACCGGGATATCACCACAGCGCGGCGCCTGCTCGGGACCGGCTAGGACTCAGCCAGTAGAGAGGGATTCTTGCCCGTCTTGCGGACACTTTCACCACCGAGCAGAAAAATTTCGGAGTTCTCGACCAGGCGGTCAGCGATGGCCGTGGCGATGGTGGTGTTGTAGAGGATGTTACCCCAATCGGAAAACGCTGTATTGGTGGTGATGACGGTCGAACGCTGGCGGGCGTGCCGATCGGAGATGACTTGGTAGAAGAGATTGGAACTCTGCTGATCGAGGGATAAGTAGCCGAGCTCGTCGCAAATCAGCATGCCGGGGTCTGTATAGACTTTGAGCTTGCGCACCAAGGAGTGATCGACCTGAGAAGCCAGCAGATGGTTGAGCATGTCCATGGCCGTGGTGAACAGGACGCGATGATTGGCCTGGCAGGCGCGGCAGCCGATGATTTTGGCCAGCATGGTTTTGCCCACACCCGGATTGCCGACAAAGACCAGATTGGTGCCTTTGAGCAGGAAGTCCAGGTCCAGCAGTTTCAGGATTCGCAGTTTGGCTTGCTGGCGGGATTTATGATGGGCGAAATTGAACGAGTCGATGGAGTGTTGCGTTTGCAGGCGCGACATCTTCACCCTCCTTTCGATAGAGCGGCGGCGGCGAGCCTCCAGTTCCAGATCGGCCAGCCGCTCCAGGGTGGCCGCCAGGCTAAGATTCTGGTTGGCCGCGTCAGCGATGGTTTGATCCAGATGACGGCTCATCGTCGTCAGGCTGAGTTGTTCGAGTTTTTGGGGGAGTGCAATCATCGGGTTGTTTCCTTTCGGGGAAAATAAAAGCGTCGTATTCCAACAGCGACAGCGGATCGGTCACCAGTTGATCCAACTCCGGGTGGTTGAGTCGCAGGCGCGGTTGGACCGGGCGCGGGGAGAGCTGCTGGCGCAGGATGTTGGCCACGTAGTCGGAGCCGAAGGCGCGGCCGGCATGTGCCTTAGCCAGCGCTTGGGCCACCGCCGGAGAGCCATACAGCCGGATCAGTTCCAGCAGTTCGCTGACCTGACGCGCCAAAGACCGCTCATTATCGGCCATGCCGCGGAGATAATCTTCCACGGTGAGCCGCGGGCAATGGGCCTCTAACAAAGCGAGCAGCCGTTGCAGCGCCTGAGAACGCGCCGCGGCGGCTTTCTGCGCCAGCAGTTCTTTTTCAAAACGCTCCGCGCCGAAGGTCTGTCCGCGCCGCCAGCAGCGGGGATAGGTGACCAGTTCGCGTTGTTGATGGTAGAGCGTCACGCTATGCGCATCGGCTTTGAGCCGGAGTTGCTCGCCCACCAGCGCGGGCGGCGCACAGTAGCGGTTGCCATCAAAGTAAATGCGGATATCCTTGTGGACCAGCACGTCGGCGGAATCGCGGTAGTCCGGCAACAGAGGAGGCAAGAGCCGCAGGGCTTTGGCTTGAAAACGATCCACCGGGCGTTGCCGCGTTTCGCTGTGCTGGCGCGGGTTGGCGATTTCGGCGAGCCATTGACGGGCCTGGCGATTGACATCGTCGAGATCGGTGAAGGTGCGCAAGGGCCAGAAATTCTGCCGGACATAGCCGATACCGCCACGCTCAACTTTGCCTTTCTCCCAACCCGCTGCCGGATTGCAGGCGCGCGGTATGAAACCGAATTCGCGGGCGAAGGCAAAGAACCGCGGCTGGAACCGCACCAGCCGGCCGTCGTGTTCGGCGACCGCCGTGGCCAGGTTGTCGTACCAGATTTCGCGGCTAGTGCCGCCCAGGAATTGGAAGGCATGGATGTGACAGCGGACGAACGTTTCGAAGCTTTGGCTGTGCGTGAATTCCAGATACAGCATGCGGCTGTGGCATTCCACCAGGGCGAAGGCATAGAGTTTGCGCTTGTCGCCGGCGTAATCGAGGGCGCCAAAGTGTCCCCAGTCCACTTCGCAGCGTTCACCGGCGATCGGTTCCATGCGCACGAAGGCGCGCGGCGCTGGCTGGGGCCGGACTTGTCCCACGTACTCACGGAGGATCGAGTGGCCCCCGCCATAGCCGATGGTGCGAAGCCGTTGTTCGATGACGGCGGAACTGACGGTGGGATCTTGCGCCAACAAATCGGCGATGGTGGTTTTGAACGGATCGAGTTTACTGGATCTGTCGCGCGAGACGCCCGGCTGGTCCGGCTGATGAAGATATTTCTTGATGGTGCGCCAACCCATGCGCAGGTGACGTTCGATCTTGCGGATCGGCCAGCGCTCTGCGTAGAAGAGCTGATGCAGGGTCTGGATCTGTTCGTTGGTCAGCATGGGGTCTCTCTCCTTTTTCACGCCAAAACCGACGCCGCACCAGAGAGATGTTGTTTGCAAGACGCTTCCGAGGCGGGCGGTTTGCGCGCCGGGCCTTGCACGATAAAGACTTGCGCCGAAGCCAAGTTGTTGTTGCAAGATCCACGGCAGCCGGGCCCAACAGCCAAACCCCGGCCACGGAGGATTTTAGGTCCAGAACCGAGTTGTTGTTTGCAAGATCGAGGAGACGCTGCCGCTGGTCACGCTGGCGCTGTCGGGCGCGGTTCCGTTCCGCTGCGGACGGATGCGTAGCACGGTACTGCTTCCAGTAGCCGGGATGATCGGCGCGCCACTTGCGCGCGCTCTCACGGCACACCTGGCGGTACTCGGGGTCGGAGATGAGTTTCCGCTTGCGGTTATCGGCGCGGCGGCGCTGCTGGCAGACGGACTGGGAGCACGTGGTCTGCTCCGGATGGCATCGGGAGGGTTCGAACTGCAGGTCACAATAACGGCAACGCCGCTCACTCATCCCTACAGGGTGAAAGCGTTTGCCGCTCTCTATAGCTTGCAGAAATAGAGGCGCCCTATTTTAGAAACTTTTGTAAAGTACTTACCGCGTCCCCGCCAACTGGGGGCGCTCCCCCAGACCCCCTCGGAGGGCGTGCCGCCCCCCGCATCCCCCCTGCCCGGCCCGCCGACTACATCGTCGGCGAAACTGCTGTCGGTTTATCCCGGCGCGGACAAGCATGACCGATTCCCGCTCCAGGCTCATCTTGTGTGAGAAACAACCTCCTCCTCCAGGCTCATCTTGTATGAGACAAGACTCTCGTTGGACTTTCGGCGCGCTTCTGTGCGAGAATCGCATGTCTCTCTTTTCCAGCCTTACCGATGCGTACCTTCGTGGTGTTCTTATTTATGACCGCCGTAGGTCTGGCGCAAGAACCGTCCCCGCCGCTGGCTACGATTCCCCCGGGCGTTCCGCTACGCATGGCGCTCGAAAGCCGCGTCAGGATCAAGCACTCCGGCGATCCCATCCAAGGCCGCTTGGTCGAGCCGGTGTACGTTTACGACCGCTTGGTTCTGCCTGCCGGAACAGTGGTGGAAGGGCACGTGGCGGCGATCGGCGGCGTTCCGTTCGGCCGCCGTATGGCTTCTTTGCTATCCGGAAATCTTACGCCGAAACGCGATATACGGGCCCAATTCGACACCATTGTGTTGAAAGACGGTTCACGCCTTCCTTTGCATACGGCGCTTTCGCGCGGAACGGCGCACACCGCGCGCGTCAGGAAGCGACAGCCAGGCGAGCCAAAATCTGCATTTCAAAGCACCGGAGGGGCGGCCCCGGCATCCGATGCGGATCACGCAGCGGATCTCGCCTTCAAGCCGCCCAATAAATGGCACTCGCTGGGCGAATACGCCTGGAACATGTTTCCCTACCGCCACCAATCCTGGTCCGCGGGCACGCTTTTCACCTCCGAACTGGAGGCGCCTTTAGTGGCGCCATCGGAAGCCGCTCCGCCCGTCACCAGTCCTGACGCCGACGAACTGCGCGCGCGTCTGGCGGCCGGCGTCAGCTCGCGGACCGCCACTAGAGGCGCGGTGGTCGAAGCCGTGGTCACACGTCCACAATTCTCGAAAGACGGCCACTTGCTCATTCCGCAAGGGGCGCGGTTGATCGGCGAGGTCGTGAAAGCGCAGAAGGCACGTTTCCTGCATCGCAATGGAAAATTGCTCTTCACTTTCCGGCAGATCCAGATCGGGACTACTCAGCCGCAATCCATGCAGGGTTACCTTGATGGCGTCGAGGCGGACTGGAGCGCGCATCTGGCTCTCGATTCCGAAGGCGGCGCGCAGCCTACGCCGCTGAAGAGCCGCTTGATTTTCCCCATTATTGCAGCCACGGTCGCGGGGCTTTCCTTTCATCAGGACTATAATGCGCAGGGCGTTCCCGACCTGGATTCCGCCGGGCGCGCCGAATCCGGCGCCGTGGGTCTCGGATTGATCGGCACGGTGTTGGCCCAGATTGGCCCGCGGCCCGAGGCCTCCGCGATCGCGATCTTGGGCGCGGCATGCAGCATTTACAGGACTTTCATCGCGCGCGGTCTAGACGTGGTTCTACCCGCAGGTACGCCGGTGACGATCAGCGTGGGCACACGACCGTAATCCTCAGCGCTGGCATCGCGGACGGTAATGCGTTCCGCGCTGAGCCACCAGCGTCCGCGTGATCGCCGCGCTGCATTTTGCTGCCGCCCTCTACCGATAGCCAAGGGCTGTGATAGAGTACGCTTCCTGGTCTTTGTATATCACTGTTTTCGACCGCATCGTCATCCAGGGATACCTGCCGCTGCTGAGCCGTTCCGAACACGTCGTGTATTTCTTCCGCGAACCCGAAAAGCAGAGGGAAAGGCGAAATCTGGTATCCTGCCTTTCTTGTGCGGTACGTACAAAACAAAATACGCAGCTTCGGAAACGACTCTGTCGATGCTCGTCTCCACGCCAAAGCCGCGCGTCGTAAGGCTGAAGATTTCCGCATTGGACGCGGCGTGGTACTCGATCGCTGGCATGTCTGGCAAAGCCACGCAATACATTATCAAAATCGATATTGGCGGCGTCACCGGTGTGGCCGCGAAGGTCGTCGGGAAGCAGCCACCCCCTGTCCATATCTGGGTTACGGCGAATGAGCCCACTTTTCTGCGATCAGACGGGCCGCTATACGAAGACGGGCCGATCTGGGCATAGAACTTGCGAGTCCGATCTGGCAGAAATCCCCCGCTGAAGGCAAATAAAAGCGGGCCTTGCCGGGCCCTTCAGATCAACCCCGCCTGCGGCCAAACCCGTCCGACCGTCACAACAGTTGATTGGGCACATGATTCCAAATATTCGGTCAGTGCTCGTCAGAGAATTCCCGAAGGGGGGGCGCAGTCCCCACCACGGGTGTGATCCTCGACGCGGCCGGCAACCTCTCTCGAAAATGTCTTCGATTTAGGCTTAAGCGGCTTGCTTGGGCTTGACGGTGACGTCGTAGCCGAGCTTGCGCAAGCGCTTCACGAGCGCAGTGGCGGTGTGTTGCGCGTCCCTTTTATCGAAATAGTCCTCCCCGGGTTCCCGGTATTGGATTGCCGGATCTCGCAGCAGGTGATAGACCACAATGAGCAGGGTGTGTGCTACAGCCATGACTGCACGTTTCTTCCCCCGCCTGCCCGCCAATCGGTGGAATTGCGCTTTGCAGTAGCTCCCTTTCTTGCGCGTGGCGGCCCACGCCATTTGACAAAACGCGCCGCGTAACCAGCGATTCCCGGCCCGCATTCTGCCGCTCAGGCGCTTGCCGGCACTGATCCGGCTGCCGGGACACAGACACGCCCAACACGCCAGTTTGCGCGCCTCCGGCCATGCGTTTACGTTGGGGCCGATTTCCGCCACGATTACCGCGGCGCCAATGCGATCCACGCCCGGAATCGCGTCCAGCCGCTGCACGATGTCTTCATATGGTTCCAGGTACTGCCCAATGCGCAGGTCCAACTGAAAGATATGCTCTTCGATCTCGTCGATCAGCTTCAGCAACATCTTCAATTGGAACCGGTGGTGCTCCTGTACGCCGCCTTGCAGCACCTTTCGTAACTCCGCTTTCTTCTTCTTCAATGGGCCTTTCACCATTTCGCTTAATACCGTCTCATCGGTTTCTCCTGCCACCATGGCGTGCAAAATCAAACGGCCGGACACGCCTAGAATGTCGCTGGCCACACAGCCCAGCTTGATCTGTGCGTCCTCCAGCACTTTGGCGATGCGGTTGGCCACCCGGGCCGCTTCCTGCTGCAACTGGGTACGCATGCGGGTCAGATCCCGCAACTCCCGCTGCCACCGTGGTGGAATGAAGCTCTCGGGCAGCTTTCCATACGCCAACAAGTCGGCGATGCGGGTCCCGTCCCGCAGGTCGGTCTTGGCACCCGGTATGGCCCGAATGTGCTCGGGATTGCACAAATGCAGGCCGTATTTACCCTCCAGCGCGTTCCACACCGGCTTCCAATACACGCCCGTAGCTTCCATGCCCACCTCACTGACTTGATGTTCCTGTAGCCAGGTCTGGAGTTCCTGGATACCGGCGCTGTGGGTGGCAAAGTTCCGCTTGTAATATGCCGGCTGGCTGCCGTTGGCTTGGTCTGCAAAAATGCAGACCGTCATGCTCTTCTTATGTATGTCGATGCCTGCGCAGTGAGGATGTGTTACTCTCATAAGTCTCCTTCCGGCGACGCTGCGGAGGCGACTTACAGACGAGATAACTCGTTCTCTCTCGCGCGTTCATCCTCCGCGGCACGGCAGCGCCGGAAGGAGACAGCAATGTGGGGTGCGAGAAGCCGCCCAAGGCAGACTCTACGGCGGGCTCGAAGCCGCTATGGTTTCCCGCCCTTACCCGTAACGCCGCCTGCCCAAGAACGTAGCACCTCGCGCCCATTTTCATGCTGGGGGGCGCGGGCACCCGCATGGAGGACTCTATGG
This sequence comes from Bryobacterales bacterium, assembly GCA_963756605.1. Classification (GTDB taxonomy): domain Bacteria; phylum Acidobacteriota; class Terriglobia; order Bryobacterales; family Bryobacteraceae; genus Bog-159. The sequence goes on from CAVWOT010000005.1 coordinate 39,209, forward strand.
AACCGCAAGTGTCGGCGAAAGTCAAGACGGCTATTATTTTGGCGTCGTGTACAAAATCGATACCAGCGGCAATCAAATTACATTCTAAGCCCGAACAGGCCCCGAGCTTCGTGTCTTGGCGGGCGATGCTGGGGAGTAGTGTCCGCACGCCTGCCATGGGCGGCTATAATGAACTGACATGAAAGCGGGGTTGTGGGTGGTGGGGGCAGGCCCGGTGGTTGGTGATTGTGCCAGGCGGAGGATTTATACTGTGATCATGTGCAAAGGATTTGGCGGCCAGACAGCCAGAATTATTGTTTCGTCTATCGCGATCTGCGTGCTCGCACTCTTCAGCGGCTGCCAAAGCTCCCGGATTCCGATCGACGATGCAGCCATCACGAAAGGTGTGAAAGCTAAGTTGGCTGCGGCGTTTGGGCCAATTGCAGACAGGCAGGTTCGGCAATTCGACCGGGGTGCCAATGAACAGACCATAACCTACATCTCCGTGAGTTCAGTCAACGGAGTCGTCACCCTAACCGGCGAAGTGGGAAGTAAGAAGGCCAAGGCCAAGGCGGGTGAAATTGCCCGCGGCGTCCCGCAGGTAGCCCGTGTAAACAATAACCTATCGCTCGCACCCGGCTACTCCGATGACGCCGTGAACGACAAACCGTGACCATATTCGGCCACGTGACCATATATTGTTACCAGCTTCCGGCCCTCCGTACGCGCGGAGCCGCCATTTAGGTGTTTTGGCCCGTTGGCCGCATTGGAATGTTCCCTTCGGAACCGTTCGGTCCTTCTCGTGCTTATGCAAGCTTTTTAGTGAAGGAGCAATATGTCGAAAACTGCAGTTGGTTTGTTTGAGAACCCGGGCGTGGCGGACCAAGTCGTCCACGATCTGGATGCCGGCGGTTTCCCTCGGAGCGAGATCCGTCTTCTAAGAGAGCCGCTGGGTGTGGCAGTGACCGGGGTCACGAGTATCCCACACACAGACTTCGAGGTGGGTTTAGACCGGGAGCTCAAGGCAATTGGGGCAAGCGAAGGGGAGGCGAGCGCTTACGTCCAGGAAGTGCGGCGTGGAGGAGCCCTCGTTTTCGCGACGGGAACAAACGTAGAGGTGGACAACGCGGCTGAGATCATGAACCGCCACGGTGCGATAAAGGTTGAGGAACTCATCGGACGCGAACCGAGCGGTAGCAGGAAGATGGGCGAGAGCCTGCCTCTTTCGCGCGATGCGAACAGGCCTTCCGTACACGATGCCACCCAAACCGGGCGGATCCGCCAATCGGGCGACGGCGTCCGCATGTTTGTGTGGTAGCAGCGGGGCCCACCAGCCCCCCCTGCTTCCTGGCACGGGTCCCGGGGGGGCGGGAAGCCCAGCGCGGACTGACAAAATTCCAGCAGACCTTATCATTCGAAAGACTCAGATATCGCGGCTCATTACGCTTTCTGCAACACCTCTCGGATTGCCTCTGACGACAACTGGTCGGGCTGGGCGCCGACGGGCAACCCCAGGACTTGCACCGTGGAAATCGGCCGCAATTTCTCGGAGATGACTTGGCTCGCGTTTCTGCCGGTGATGTCACCGTCCAGCATCAGAATGACCTGGCGGAACCGATCGACGAGGGCGCCTCGTTGCGGCTCGTAAAGCACTGCGAAAGCCTGCCGCCCGAAGACCATCGACGATATACGGGCACGTTCGCATAATCTTCCAAATAAGCCCCGACTGAAAGTTTTCAATCATTAGAATAATAGGACCTTGGTTCAAGCCGAAGATCCACGGGGATACCCAGCCATTTGGATTTCTGCTGGTCTCCGGATAAGTCGGATTAAAACTGGCGTCAAATCCATACGGGCTGTCCCTTTAAATGGAGACGCTCAATGGCATGACGGACAGTATCAATCACAATCTCAGGCGCAAAGGGGAGAGAAGCGACTACCGCCCACGGTGAGATGGTCCCGTCGTCCGGGCCGAACGGCGCGCCTCTTGCCTCGTAAGCGTAGAAGACTCTTCGCACTCCCTTCACCTCGAGAACTCGTGGCCCCGGGCCGTCGCTCGCGGTTAGTCCCCAGCAATGTTCGTGATAGTGAGCGAATCCCAGCGGATTAGCTATTCCGTGCTGTTGTTGAACGTGCGTGGCCCGCCGGCTATTTTCAAAATAATCTATCCCTGTCTTCCTATTGAAGTCGTCGTGTATGCCACGGAAATCCAGCCAAAGATGAGACATCTGATGAATGAAAAGCGGCCCGGCATATAGGTATTCGATGCCATAGAGCTTCTTCCATTCAAAAGTAGAGATCCATTCGCGATAGCCCTTCGGACTAATCGGGAACGTGGGCGATCCCAGGGCCAGCACATAAAGAATTAGCGCTTCGCTGTACGACGTGTCCCATCGGTACGGAAGAAACCCCGCCTCGGGCCTCCAGCCGTGACAGATGGTCGTCCCTGCATTCAAAGCCCATTGCCAATCGACGCGCCGGTAAAGTTTTTCGGCGAGGCTCCGTATCTCTCCTTCCTCTTCATTTGCCGCGGTGAAATAGCTTGCCGCCGTGAGAACGCCAGCCATCAATATGGCCGTATCTATCGTAGACAATTCGCATTGCCATGCTCGCCGGCCTTTCTGCATGTCGAGGAAGTGGTAGTAGAATCCTTTATATCCTGTGGCGTCTGCTTCGGGACCCTGGTGGCTGGATTCAAAGAACCGCAAAATCCTCAAAGTTCTGGCGACCGCCTCCCCTCGTGAAAGCAAACCCCGCTCTACTGCCACAATGTGGACGCTGAGCCCCATGCCCACAGCCGCGATGCTCGCAGGCGATTTAGGTTGGGTCTTATCCGCTATGAGTCCGGTTCCGGAGTTAGCCTCGTCGCGAAAAAAAGTGAAGTGAACCTGGCGCTGGAGAAGGTGCGCGCTGCCGAAGCCCAATGCGCCGAATTCGAGCAGCGTTTAGCGGCCACGGCGATTCCCAGCCGGGCATCGTTGCTCAGCTTGGCACAGGACTTGCCGGCCGTCTGGCAGGCCTCCTCCGACATGCGTCTCAAGCAGCGCATTGTGCGCTTGGTGCTGCGCGAGATCGTGGCCGACGTGGACCCGGCCAGCCGTGCCGTCACGTTGGTGTTGCACTGGGCGGGAGACCGGCACAGCCAAGTCCGCTGGACGAAAAACAGCGCCGGGTGGCAGGGCCGGTCCACATTAACGGTGCAGGCCATCATTCGCAAGATGGCGCGGGCGTTTCCAGACCAGGAGATTGCACTGACCTTGAATCGGCAACAACCAGAGAGCATGCCAGCCACAGATGTCCCATGCATACAAGCGACACTGTTAGCTCGGGTGCACGTCCCTTTGAGTTTTCCGGGGATTTCACGAATCGTCGAGCCAGCGAAGTCGGGATGGTGTAGGACCACGGGCCCGTCGATCAAGGCAACCGTGATCTCAGGGCGGCCATGGCCGAGTTTCATCAAGTCTGAGAGACGAACAATGTCCAGCGGACTCATAGCGAACCCGTAACCGGCCCTCCCCCGCGCGTGCCAGACTAAAACCGGTACGCGCACCTCACTGGCTTGGCGCGGATTTTCATTTTAGGCTTCCCAAAACGATTCATTATAATATACGCTAAGGCGCTGAAAAATGTAGCCCCGTCTAGCGCGTTCGTGGATACTACACAGCGCCGTTAGGGTCCGAAAGATTGGTCCAGATGACCCAAAGCACGCGCGATCTCCGTCACCGAGTGTGCGCGCTGGCAGCCCAATCCATAGCGCAGAATGCATGGCCCCCCAGAACCGAATTCGTCGATCGTTGACGGACTCCCAGCGCATGAAGGCCCTAGTCTCACCGCGCGGAAATGAAGGACAATAGTCTCGAACGGAGGAGCATCGTTTATGAAATGGCTACTGGCCCTGATGGCGGTCTTCGCGCTTACTGCGTCGGCCGCGGACATCAGTGGCAATTGGAAAGGGAGCGCCGAAACTCCCAACGGCACTATCGAACGCACTTTCATCTTTAAAGTGGATGGCAACAAGCTGACTGGCGAGACCACCAGCAATAATTTCGGCAAGTCCACGATCGAAAATGGAAAAGTTGACGGCGACAATGTCTCGTTCACCATCACAGTGAGCATGGGCGGCAACGAGGCCAAAGTGGAATATAAAGGCAAGGTGGTGGAGGCCGATACCATCAAATTCGAAGTGTCGGTGCAGGGTTACGACCAGACCATCGAGCTCGTCGCCAAGCGCGTCCACTGAACCCCAAGGACCCGGACTGCGAACATCTGCACTCTGCGCTGCGCGCTATCATTTGGACAGATTGGAGAACTGGCGTGCCCAAACTCAGCGAGGACACCCACCGCCTAATCGACACGAGTTGTAAAGTAGCAGGGACAATCGTGGGAATTATTCTTGCCGTATTGGGCGTATCCTCGTACATCAGCACGCGTGCTGATGCCTTAAAAAATGCTTCAATAGAAGCGAGAAAACCGGTGTTTCAGAAACGCCTCGACGGATGTATTGCGGCTGTTACGGCCGCAAATGCGGTTGCAACCACAACAAAAAAGGATAAACCGCGAGCCGACGCTGAGTTCAAGAGCATCTACTGGGGAACGATATCGGTCATTGCCGACCGCAATATAGGAACTGCCGCTACACAGGTATACAATTGCGTGAACGACCCCAATTGCAGCCAGGCACAGGTTTCGTTGTTGATGATCAGTTTAGCAAAGAATTGCCGGACATCCATCGGGGACGACTGGAATGTCCGGCTGCCAAACGGAGTCGCGAGCCTTACTGTCGTATCAAAATAGATCTCTCCAGCTCCTTCTTGGTAGTGTGCTTTGAGCCCGTTCAGACGGCCCTTCCACGCATGTAGCGACGCGATCCAAGCGGATCAGGTGTGACGTCAGGCTCGCGAGGACGCAGCCAGCATCAAGCGCTGGACGCGTTGTACGTCGCGATCACGCGGAAGAAGGTGAACTATGTGCTGGATGCAGACATCCGCGGATTTTTCGACAATCTCGACCGAGGGTGGCTGTTAAAGTTTCTCCAGCACCGCGTTGCTGACCCCAGGATGCTCCGGTTGATCCAGAAGTGGTTGGAGGCCGGAGTGATGGAGGAAGGCGAATGGAAGGATACGGAGACGGGTACTCCGCAAGGTTCGGTGATTTCGCCGCTGCTTGCCAATATCTATCTGCATTACGTATTTGACCTATGGGTGGACGCCTGGCGTAAGAAGTGTGCGCACGGCGATGTCGTGGTCATCCGGTACGCGGATGATAACGTACTCGGTTTCCAGCACCTGGCTGAGGCAGATCGCTTCCTGGCGGAGTTTCGGGAACGGCTGATCGTGATTCTTTCCCGTTGGTCCGGATCGGCTCCCATCCGGAAATGGGCCTCTTCAAATCGTTAGCGCCAATTGAAAATGGATCTCCCTGGAGAGGATTTCGGCGGGCGCATCCTTGTCCACCCGCGGCGCCTTCAGGGACAGTTCTTCCGGCGCCACGGGCTTCCAGTCGACCGCCGGGTGGGCGCGGGACGCTGCCAGCAGTGCGAGCAATGCGATTTTTGACACCCTAATCGTCCTCCCCATATGAAAAGGCGGCTCCGAAACGGCCGGGGCCGGACGCTGCCGGGATTTAACCCAGTCTCCCCCCAGCGCTCAACGGGCGGGCCTGTAGCCTGGTTTTCTTGAGCTGTTTACGCCGGCCCGCTGGAGCAGCGGAGCAGCGGAGGAAAGGCAAACAAGACCACGTTTCCAACTCCTGGGCCGTCCTTCCGCAAACAACAATGTAGTCTGCGGCTGTGTATAGGCCGAATTCTCCCGCCCCATATTTCCGCAAAGCATTACGCCCCAGACTCGAGAACGCTTTCGCCTGTAATTCGCAAGCCTACGGGCCAGAAATGAATTCGACATTACAGACTACTTGTCCTCTTCCGCAAGCATCGCCAGCCCTGGAACGCGTTACGTGCGTTTCCTCCGCTGCTTCTAAGGAACCTCTGCTCCTAAGCCCTCAGAAATCGGCTGAATGGGTATGAGTTGAAAACGAGATTGCGCGCCTGACACCGGACCCTGGCTTCCAACCGGCGTCGCCGTTCGTGGTTCTGTTTGTCCCAGATGGTTTGATCATATTCCACTTGATGCTTCACCACTGTGTAGAATATACGAGCGATTTTGTGCGCCGTTGCGGTGATCCCGGCTTCGGCCCCTAGTTTGGCTTTCATGCGCCGCAGGTAATCGCCCATTTCGTTCTGGCTGTGGTGCAGGGAATTGGCGGCCTGGCGGAAAAGCTGTCCGGTCCGATTCTTAACGGTGCGCACGCCGGTCCACAGCACCTGACCTCCGCCTTTGTCATTGTCCGGGCACAAGGCGGTCCACGATGCAAACTCAACTGCGGCTCTCACTGGGCAACCCACCCTTGACCCCGGTACAGGCGCCCTGTAGACTTGTCCGCGACAATGGCAGTTGAGATTCGTCTCGGAGTTGCGGGCAAAGTTTGTCTCGTGTGCGGAAATTGGAAACCGCTGGACGACTTTCCGCGCGACCTCGTGCTGGGACGCGCCGAGGGATGGCGGCATCCCCACTGCAATGCGTGCCGGTCTTTCGACCGCTCCAAGACGAATGCACGGTACCGGGAGCGGTGGGAACAATAAGGGAACATCGCCGGGGCGAAAACAACCCACAATCGTCGATATCATTGCACCAGGTAGGCGCCGCTGAGGCCGCCACCATTAAAGTAGCTTGAAGAGTATGAGGTGCTAACATTGCCGCCGGTAACGTCGAGCGTGTCGACCACCAGCGTCTGCTGCGTGCCGTTTCCGCCGGTGTAGTTCACAGGGGAGCCGGGCATATACATTACGCCGTTGATAGTACAGTTGCCTCCGGTGATGTTCTGCTGCACGCCGGAATTCGCCACCCAGAATACGAATCCATCCGCGCCATTGCCCGAGATCCCGTTCCACACCATGTTGCCCCCTGTGATATTGATGTTGCCCGTGGTATTGCTGGCGGGGATGTAGATGAGAACATTCGACGCCGTTGACGAGAAGTTTCCCCCGTTGATGTTCAAGCTGCCATTCTCGAGGATGTAGATGCCTGAGCTAAATGTAATATTATTGCCCCCACACGACAGGCCGGTGGGAAAAGGCTTTGGCCGTACGACCCACGTGCACGCCTCGGAGGAGTCGGACAGCGGGGCAGTACCGATGAATCGCTTGAACAAAGATGGGAAACCATTGGCGGAGAGTGAGGAGGGAAGACCGCTGATCAAGGAGAGCACTCATCAATCCAGCACGCACTCGACACAGAGCGAGGCTCGCGTATCCCAGGGGTTGGCGGGTGTGCGCAAAGCAGCAAGGGAACGGAAGGAGATGCAGTTCACCGCCTTGCTCCACCATTTGACGATCGCGCTGCTCAGGGAGGGCTTTTACGCCTTGAAGCGGAAAGCCGCTCCCGGGGTGGACGGCGTCACGTGGGAAGAGTATGAATCCGGGCTGGAAGGTAGGCTGGTTGACCTTCACCGCCGGGTTCACCGCGGCGCTTACCGAGCGCAGCCATCCAGGAGAGTGTATATTCCGAAGCCCGATGGGCGACAACGGCCACTGGGGGTCGCGGCGCTGGAGGATAAGATCGTCCAGCATGCCGTGGTCACGATCCTCAATCAAATCTATGAAGAGGACTTTCGGGGTTTTTCCTATGGCTTCCGGCCAGGACGCAGCCAGCATCAAGCGCTGGACGCGTTGTACGTGGCGATCACGCGGAAGAAGGTGAACTATGTGCTGGATGCAGACATCCGCGGATTTTTCGACAATCTCGACCGAGGGTGGCTGTTAAAGTTTCTCCAGCACCGCGTTGCTGACCCCAGGATGCTCCGGTTGATCCAGAAGTGGTTGGAGGCCGGAGTGATGGAGGAAGGCGAATGGAAGGATACGGAGACGGGTACTCCGCAAGGTTCGGTGATTTCGCCGCTGCTTGCCAATATCTATCTGCATTACGTATTTGACCTATGGGTGGACGCCTGGCGTAAGAAGTGTGCGCACGGCGATGTCGTGGTCATCCGGTACGCGGATGATAACGTACTCGGTTTCCAGCACCTGGCTGAGGCCGATCGCTTCCTGACGGAGTTTCGGGAACGGCTGGCGAAGTTCGGATTGGAGCTACACCCAGACAAAACGCGCCGGATCGAGTTCGGGCGGTGTGCCGAGCGCGACCGGAAGAACAGAGGAGAAGGGAAGCCCGAAACATTCGACTTTCTGGGATTCACGCATATCAGCGGGAAGGCTCGGAACGGGAATTTCGCGGTCACGCGTCACACGATCGGCAAGCGCCTGCGGGGGAAGCTGGCAGAGATTAAGCAGCAACTCCAGCTGCGCATGCATGCACCGGTGGCCCAAACCGGGAAATGGCTCAGGTCGGTTGTGCAAGGCTACTTCAACTATCACGCGGTACCGGGCAATACCGATAGTCTTCACGTATTTCGCTGGCGGGTTACTCGGCTGTGGCGGCAGGTTCTCATCCGTCGCGGCCAACGGGGATACCTGAACTGGGCGCGAATGCGACAGTTGGAGATGCGGTGGCTCCCCAAGCCGCGTGTTCTTCATCCTTACCCTAGCATCCGCTTTGACGCCATTCATCCAAGATAAGAGCCTCATGCGGTAATGCCGCTCGTGGGGATCTGTGCGGGGGGTATCGGGCAACCGGTATCCCCGCGACCCGATCAGAAGCGTACCGGATACCCTGGCGCTCTCCATTTTTTTTGAGCGCCATCGACGCGATACCGGGTGGTCCGAGAACTTGGCGCGCTGGAGGGACGGCGGCGCACCGAACACAAAACCGCCGGACGCTGGAGCGCCTCCGGCATCGGCACGGAACGCACTCGCCAGGTCAACGTTCCTGCCGCGGCCACGAACAATATCGCGAGGCACCCAGCAATCGACATTGCGCTTGCCGCGCGGGCATAAATCCGAATTCAGCCTAATCCATCCGAAATATCTAAATCCTTCCGTTCCAATGTGATAAACGAGAACGACAATAAGTACATGCACGGTCAGCCGAGCATCGCGGCTATCTCGGATATCTACATCCTGTTATCGGTGTTCCCGCGCGGCTCGCTTGCTTACTCATCGCTTATAGACGCCTCCCCCGAAAGCGTGACTGCGCCGTTGTCGCCCTCTATACAGGGATCTCCTCAGCAGGCTAAATCGAGAGCACTTCAGAACGATCCTCATACCAAGTTCCATCCGAGATGCGAGTCTCAGCAGACCAAAGTCTTGGAATGAAACGGAATGAAACTGGTTTTTGGAATGCCCGTAAACTGCTGAAAACATGGTGGCCGGGAATGGAATCGAACCGCCGCCGCCGGACTTTTCAGGGCTGCGCTCCACCGCGCAGGTTGCGTAGACTGACTGACGGTAAGTCGGCAAATCTGGGTGAGCTAATAGTGATTGATGGCGGACACGGTGGATTCACAGTCGGAGAAATCGGGGACGGCAGATCTGAACTATCTGACACTAGTAGGACTTCCCTCAGGAAATGAAGAACCACGAGAAACGCGCATCGTGCCATGTCTACAAAATTCAGACTGCAACGATTAGTGGTTCACGCGCCTATACTCAGCCTGCGACCTACGCCGTCCGCAGATTAGGCCGAAGTCGAGCGCAATACGAGACATGATTTAGTACTGTGTGAGCACAATATCCTCGGTAATCACCCAAAACCGGCCATACATAATCACCTGAAAACCGGCCAACGATAACCCCTCATCCAGGACGTTGACTCGAGCGCGAGGGCGATACCCTCCGTCGATGTGAGTAACGTCTTGAGCGAACAAAACAAACAGCAAGTCATCGCGTTGGGGCGGCTGGGATGGTCGCTACGGCGCATTCAGCGGGCCACCGGCGTGCGGAGGGAGACGGCAGCGACGTACCTGAGGGCCGCCGGGATCGCCTTCCGCCCACCGGGCAAGTGGGGGCGCGCACCAACAAAACCGGCCAATGGGGTGATTACCAATGTTA
>CAVWOT010000006.1:0-39254 GCA_963756605.1 Bryobacterales bacterium
CTGGAGCACATGCTCCGGGCTGCCGAAGGGCTTCTTGGCGTAGACCACCCAGTCGTGCGTAAAGACTGAGCGAAGAAGAGCTCGAAACATCTTCCCGTTCGATAGGCATCTGAGCCGGCCGTGAAAGACCAGTTTTCCTTTCCGGAACGCTCTCTTCAAAGCGTCTGTAAACTTTCCGCGGAAGACCCGGCTGAGTACCTCCACGGGTAGGAAGAACGGATACCGCGGATGCACCCAAGCCGTATGATCGGGTGACAAACCGCCGGTGGGGATCACGCAATGGATATGAGGATGAGCGAGCAAATTCTGTCCCCAGGTATGTAGAACGGTGAGGAAACCGATCTCGGCGCCCAAGTGCTTGAGGTCGGCGGCAACCTCCAGCAGCGTCTCGGCGCAACTCTGGAACAGTAGGTCATAAATGACGCGTTTGTTCTGCAGCGCCAGGCCGCAGAACTGATGGGGCAGCGTAAAGACGACGTGAAAGTAGCCTACGTCGAGCAATTCTTTCGAGCGGGCTTCCAGCCACTGGTTGCGGGCATTGGTCTGGCACTTGGGACAATGACGATTTCGGCAGGAGCAATAGGAGATGAAGCGATAGCCACATTGGGAGCACTGATCCAGGTGCCCGCCCAGCGCCTGCGTACGGCACGCCGTGATGGCGCGGTACACCTTCAGATGCTGATACGTAAACCACCCTGGTTGGCCGTCCAGGAACTCGTCGCCATGCGTGCGAATAATGTCGGCCACCTCCAAAGAGGGCTGGGTCATTTCATCAACCTCTGCGCCCGCTTCGTGAACGAGGGAGCAGCGAGTTCGAGCGCGTCGAGAGGATTCGGTGCGCACTGCAGGTGCCGTTTGGACAGATGCAGATAGATCATCGTGTCCCGAACGTCGGCGCGCCCAAGCAGGTTCTGTACGCTGGCCAGATCGGCGCCGGCGTCCAGTTGATGGGTCGCGTAGCTGTGTCTTAGAGAATGCGGGGAGAGCTTCTTTACGATGCCGGCCCGTTTGGCTGCCTGCCGACAGGCGTGCCACACCGCCTTGGCTGAAATCGGTGTGTCGGTGCGGCGGCAATTCTCATAACCGGGGAACAGGTACGTCTGGGGTCGCATCCAGCGCCAGTAGCCGCGCAATTCTTCAAGCAGCGTTTTGCTTAACTGCACCTCGCGGTCTCGATTGCCTTTGCCCTGGTAAACGTGGATCACCATCCGCTGGGTATCGATGTCACCGATCCGGAGCTTGACCAGTTCGCCTCGCCGTATGCCGGTCCAATACAGGGTCATGAGCACAGCGCGGTGTAATGGATTGGCGGCGAAGTCGATCAATCGCGTTACTTCTTCCTGGCTGAGGATGATCGGCAGGCGGCGCCGTTGTTTGGGAAACGGGATTTCGTCCGGCAGGTAGGAACGCTTGAGAGTTTTCACGTAGAAGAATCGTAGAGCGGCTACGTGTTGGCTGACAGTGCTGGAGGAGAGTTTGCGCGCGCGAAATAGATAAGCCTGGTATTCGCGTATATGGTCCTGGTTCAGTTGGTCGGGCGCACGATCGAAGTGCTTGGCAAATTCCGTCACGGCGCGGAGTAAGCCTCCGCAGTACGCTGGGAGTAATTACGACGCTGGAGTTCCTCCAGCATCATTTTTCGTTGTTGGGTCATAGGGACCTCCTATGACCCAACGGTACCGCGCCTTTTACCCTAATGCTGGCCCTTCCCGGGTACGCGCAGCGTCCGCCGCGTCAGCGGCTTCGTGCAAACGGTGTTGTGGGAAGCGTCAGACTAGGATTCCGTCCGGATTGCCGGCACTCGGAAGGTAACCACAATGGCGTTCTGGGACCTTACTCCAAGGCAGTTCCTGTATCGCGCCAAATGGACGGAAAGCGCAATTTTTGAGACAAACCCCGGGGCCGGAAAGCGCGGCGGCACACGAAACTACCGCACTTGGTTCGGTCGCTGGAATCAAGACCATTGCCGGGTGGGCATTAATTCGCTGTCGAATCCTAACTGATTTGCGGTCGCGAATCGGCCTTGTTTCTTAGTAAGATGGAAACGCACCATCGCAATCTACTGTCGTGAGACGGGAGGACCTTATGCACGTCAGCCAAGCCCCAACGCGGGTCATCCGCTTCTTTCTGTTTGCCTTTTTGGCCGGCTGGTTCGTCCGCAGCTGCGCGGGCGGTCGGCCCCGGCACCGGCACCGGCGTCACCGGTGACAACCACTCGCTTTTTGTCTACCTCGGTCCGAACGGCACAAGCGCCGACACATTACTGGCCCAGCTGAATCCGACGCCGGCAACGGGTGCCAGCGCTACGGAGGTAATGAGCCTCGTGACGTTCCGCAGCACGACCAGTAGCGAGACGTATTTGAGGGAAGTCAGCAGCGGCGCCTTCGGAATCGGCAACAGCATCACCCTCAACGCCATCGATACGACCAGTACCGGATTGACCACGACCGCCAACGCGATCCTGCACTTGGACTATGTGAGCAATGCGGCCGGGCAGGGCTGCACGTTTCAGGTCGGCGGTATAGAGTTGGTCAAGCCGTAGGGTTGGACGCGGTAAAGGCGGGATGCTACCCGTGCTGGCCAGGTTTAGACAGCCCAAGCCCGACGACGTAGCGTCTAACTTGGCTGACAGAAGACTTCCCCAGGCTTTTGAAATCCTGCGCTTGGACGTGCAGCTAGAAACGATTGTCGAGGAGGGAAGGATGTTGAGGGTGCGCGTCTATCAGTCCGCCTCCCGCAGCGACCTCTTTTCGGGTGGCGCGTCATACGGACGGAGCAGTCACCCAAGCATGCTCCGATCAACCAGATGGCGACTGTACGCCCAAGTGAATAGCTTCCGGCCAGCGACAACTCCGTTCACCATTCTTCGTGCTGACCTCGGCGTTTGGCGTTCGTCAAGCTGACCCCGAAAAGGTAACCGAGCAGTCTGTATCCGAACTGCGCATCGATCCGGCATCGACATGTTTGGTGGCCCGTGGGAGGTGGCGTGGGCCATCCCACCACGCTCGCAGGCTGACGTGCTGCACTTCAACCTTTTTGGAGGCTTTTAAAACGTGTGCCGGTGGAGAGGTCGCGGTGATCATGGGTCTGTTCGCGCTGTCCCCGCGTCACTAGCGCACGATTCGGGTCTCCCAGGACATTCCGATCTCCGCTGTGCCAAGAGGCGCGGTGCTCTTCATCGGCACCCTGTGCTTGATCATGTTTCTGGCGGAGGGCTCCATGGTGGACTGGAGCGCGGTTTTCCTGCACGAGCAGCGCGGCGCGGCGGTGTCCCATGCAGGTATGAGTTTCGCGGTGTTCTCGTCGACGATGACCGTCACGCGCCTGCTCGGTGACGATCTGGTCCGACGACTCGGTCGGGTGCACACCGTCGTGCTGGGCGATGTTTGCGCGTTTGTGGGATTCCTGATGGCGACCTTGGTGCCGTCGTGGGAGGCGGCCCTGGCCGGCTATGTGCTCGTGGCGCTGGGCTGTGCCAATATCGTCCCCGTTATGTTCTCCCTGTCTGGACAGCAGAAGGACATGCCTGAAAACGAGGCGGTGCCGGCGATCACAACTATGGGCTATGCGGGCGTGTAGTGAAAGCGAATCAAGGAGCGGCAGGGGTTGACGAGCAATCGATCGCGGATTTTGAAACGGGAGCGAATGCGTACGGGGAGGGTATATAAATATCTGTGTAAACGTTCTCCGCATCCAATAAGGAGAACGGAATGGAAATCAAAAAGGAACTGATCGACGAGCTTCTGAAGAATTATCAAAAGCCGGAGGACGTAATCGGCGAGAATGGCCTGCTGAAGCAACTGACCAAAGCGTTGTTGGAGCGCGCGATGGACGCGGAGTTGACGCATCATCTGGGATACGAGAAGAGTGATCCGGCGGGCTACCACAGTTGGGATTCGCGGAACGGCACCACCCCCAAAACGCTGAAGGGGGACTTTGGCGAGTTGGTGATCGAGACGCCGCGGGACCGCAACGGCACCTTCGAACCGCAGATGGTGAAGAAGCACCAAACGCGGTGGGATGGTTTCGATGACAAGATTCTGTCGATGTTATGCGCGCGGGATGAGCACGCGGGAGATCCAGGGGCATCTGCAAGAGATGTACGGGGTGGAAGTAAGTCCGACGTTAATTTCCGAGGTCACCGACGGGGTGATGGAGGAAGTGAAGGGGTGGCAGAACCGGCCGTTGGAGCCGGTGTACGGGATTGTCTATTTGGATGCGCTACACGTGAAGATGCGGCACGAAGGGCGGGTGGAGAACCGCGCGGTGTACGTGGCGATGGGGGCTGGACGGTCAAAAGGGCGTCCTGGGGCTATGGACGAGCAGCCACGAAGCTGGGAGTGCTGACGGAGATCAAGCACCGCGGGGTCAAGGGGATCCTGATCGCATGCGTGGATGGGCTGAAACGGTTTCCGCCGGCTATCGAGAGCGTCTTTCCCCAGACCCAGGTGCAGCTGTGCATTGTGCACCTGGTACGGGCCAGTTTGAATTACGTGAACTGGAAAGAACGCAAGCAAGTGGCGACGGATTTGAAAGATTACGGGGCGGCCACGGCCACGCAGGCAGAGCTGGAATTGACTATCTTCCAAGCCAAATGGGGATCGAAGTACCAGGCGATCGGCAAGCTATGGAAAGAAAACTGGACACACGGGGTGCCTTTCTTCGCATTCCCGGCGGAGGTGCGGAAGGTGATTTACACGACCGACGCGGTCGAATCGCTGCACATGAGTTTGCGCAAAATCATCCAGACGCGGGGCTCGTTTCCCAGCGAGGAAGCGGCGGTCAAGCTGCTGTACCTGGCGCTGCGCAACGTGATCCGGAAATGGGATACGGTGCAGGGCTGGAAACAGGCGCTGAATCACTTTGAAATGCTATGAGGCGACCGCATTCAAGCGGAGTTCGACAGTACCAAGGAATTGGCCTGCGGCAGCAAGGAATTTGATCTCCCCTTTCCCCTTTCCCCTCCGGGGAAAGCCGCGGCGGGAGGGTGTCCCCCCACGCCGGAAGCACGCCGCCCGCCAGCCAAAAACGAGTTACGCGTTCGGCGGGCTGGACACTTTGGGTCCCGGCCACGTCCGCACGGGTCGCACCGAACCGCCCTGCTCGAGTGGGCCGGCATGCTGGGGGGCGCCTGGGCAGGCGATGCGCCGCGCACTTTTCATGCGCCGCGCCACCTCTTCACGGTGAGTTCACCGATCCGAGCCACCCCATCGCGCGAGGCTTGAGCAGCGGCTTCCAGACGTTGGACGAACTCTACCACGGGATGCGTTTTCTCCCGGCTGCCCACCCGATCGCCACCCGTATGACGAGTCCGACCGCTGAGTTGTAGCGCATCGCCTTCGCTGACGCCGCACTCGGTACCTCCGGCATCCACCACGTCGAGATCGTGACCGGCTACAAAGACGTGCGGCTTGCCGTCGTTGAGCAATTGCTGGATGCCGCTGACGGCGGCGTCCGGCTCAGCATTCCTGGCGACGGCTTGGGCCTCGATGTTCTCAAGCGCAACCTGCTGGCGCACTTCATCGGCGATGAGTTGTTTCACTTCGGGGGTTAGCGGCGCGGGATTGTTGAGAGCCACCTGGGCCTCGTAAGCCGCCGCCAGCAAGATATCGGTACCAGGGATTGGCGTTCCACTCCCACGCGTACGGCACCGGCGCTGCACAGGGGTAATCGGCCCAAGTGTAGTAAGCCGGTGCATAGTAGTAAGTTGGATAATAAGGATTCACTCAAACGCCACGATAAGCGTAGCGTCCATAATGGGCGTGGTAGTAGCGGCCGTGGTAAATGGTATGAACGCCGGGGGTATTCATGACCCCGATACGGCTTGTCTGCCAAGCATACTCTGAAACGCCGATTCAGGGCAAGGCGACTGGCGCCTGCCCCACACAAACAAGTGCGTTAACCTGTGTGCATCGGTGCCCAACTTTTTCTCGCGCATTCCGCGCGCCTGGCTGCTGGCGATTCCCCTGCTCGCGATCCTATACTTTTCCGGGCTCTCGGCCGCGGGAATGCTCGGACCGGACGAGCCCCGCTATGCCTCCATCGGCCGCGAAATGGCGCGCTCGGGCGACTGGATCACGCCGCGCCTCTGGGGCCAGCCGTGGTTCGAAAAGCCCGCACTGCTCTACTGGATGACGGGCACGGCGTTCCGCCTGGGGTTCGGCGAAGACCTGGCGCCGCGGGTCCCGGTGGCTCTGGTGTCAGTGGCGTTCCTCGTCTTCTTTCAATGCATCCTTAGCCGCGAATTCGGCGCGCGTGCGGCGTGGATCGCGACCCTCATATTGGGCACATCAGCCGCATGGGTGGGGTGCAGCTTTATCGGCACCACCGATCTACCCATGGCGGCGGCGTTCTCCGCGGCCATGCTGCTGTCGCTCAATTGGATCGCCACCGGCCGCCGCGGCAGATTACCAATTGCTGCCGCGCTGCTCGGTGTGGCCGTGCTGGCCAAAGGACTCGTGCCGCTGGTGCTCGCACTGCCACTCGCGTGGTACGGAAGGCGGCGCTGGCGCGATCTGCTGCGCCCATCCGTGGCCGGCGTCTTCCTGATCGTCGCGCTGCCCTGGTACCTGCTGTGCTATCTGCGCAACGGCACCGCCTTCCTGCGAGCCTTCTTTTGGGAGCAGCATTTCGAACGATTCGTCTCCGGGTCGCTGGCGCACCCGCAGCCCGTTTGGTTCTATATTCCGGTGCTGGCGGCCGCGCTCATGCCCTGGACGCCGGCATTGGTTTTGCTCGCTCGCCGGGCCCTCTACCGTGATATACGGTGTTTGTTTTTAATAATTTGGGCTTTATTTGTAATTTTTTTCTTCTCGTTTTCCAGGAACAAACTGCCGGGATACTTGTTGCCGCTGACGCCCGCGGCGGCGGCCCTGGTGGGAATCGCCTTCGCGGAAAGCAAGCGCGCAACCGATCACCCGGCCGGGGTCCTGCCCGCGGTGGCGCTCTGCCTGATATCCATACCGGCAGCGCTGCCCTTGCTGCCGCAGGCCCTGGCCGCGGGAATCTCGCGCGCTGGGTTGCCCGCGTTCAATTGGACCTGGCTTCTGCCGGTAGCGCTCGCCCTCGGTATCTATTGGCTGGAATCTCGAGGGCGGCAAACGGCTGCACTCTCTGCGATGGCTGTGACAGTGACAGCGGGCCTGACTCTGATGAAACTGGCCGCACTGCCGGCCATTGACCGCACGTATTCGGCCCGGCCCTTGTGGCGCGAAATCGCCGCGCAACGCGAACACGTCTGCATCGAGAGCATGCACCGAAGCTGGCACTACGGATTGAACTATTATTCCGTGACGCCGCTGCCGGATTGCAGACAGTCGCCGCTGCCGTGGCGTGTGGTGCAGGCGAACGGGGACGCTCCGGCGGTAGAGACCCATTAGCCGAACCGCTGGCTCACGCGCGCGGCTCAGAAACGCTTCTTAGCCCAGAAGGAACGCTTGCGCGTCTCGATACCCAACAATTGCAGATATGGAGCAATCTCCGTCTCGCTTAGCGGTTGCGCCACGCGCAGGATGTCCACCGCTTCCAGCAGCCGGCAATAATGATCCAGGCAGTGCCAGCAACTTTTCACATGCTGCTCCATTTCTTCCCGCCAGCGCCAGGTGGCACGTCCGTCGATCACATCAAAAAAGGCCTTGGGCGGCAGGCAGTCCTTGTTGGATAGCGCGCCGGCCGCCTGGCCCAACAGCCTACCGTTGTCGGCCAGCAACGTGGTGCGCCAGGCATCCACGTGGCCCCGGATCAACTCGGCGCCGCGCGTGCGGGTCTGCTGCGTCGTCTGTGGAGACATGCGCAGCATGCGGCCGGTATCCGCATCGCCGTAGCGCATGGTCTCGAACCAAACCGCCAGTCTCTCGGTGACGGTCAACGGCTCCAGCGCTTCACCCAGCGCCTCGATGTCGATGGATACCTCAGGCGCGGCAGTGGCGCGCTCGGCCTCTACGGCCCGCAGTACATGCTGCCGTAGCTCGGCGACGAACGCACGCTCCGGCGCCGGATCGAGCGATTGGAAAAGGTTCGACCCTGGCTCCCGCAGCTTGGCCAGCACGCGCTCCATCATAGCTGGCCCGTCGGTGCGATCGGGATAATAATGTGCCAGGAATCCGCGAATCACTGGAACATATTGGGTTACAAAATAGGACCAGCCGGCGGCAAGGTCCGCGCGGCAATCCCGAATCATTTCGTAGCAGGTATAGATCAATCGCCCATCATAGCGTGCATGATAGCAGGCGGGTCTGGAGACCCACCGCAGGACTGGAGTCCTGCCCTACGCTCTACAATAGTAGCTGTGCGCTTCGAGATCTACCGCGCCGAGTCCGCCGGCATTCTCTCGGCCACCTCGGGTTTCATCGCCCAGGCAGGCTTTACGCACTCGCTAACACCCGCGCGCAATTGCACCTTTGCTTGCACGTATTGTTACGTCCCCACGATGCGTATCTACGGTGGATTGAAACCGGACGACTGGAACCATTGGGGCCGCTTCACCACTTTCAAGAGCAACGCGCCCGATCGGCTGCGCGCCGCGCTGCGGCCCCGGCAAACCATCTACTGCTCGCCGCTGGTAGATCCATATCAGCCGGCCGAGGAAACCGAAGGCATGATGCCGCGGCTGCTCGATGAACTGATCGCGCGTCCACCGCGGGTGTTCGCGATTCAGACGCGCGGCCCGCTGATCCTGCGCGATCTGGCACGCCTCGAGCGGCTCGCCGCGCGTACTATTTTGCGCGTCGGCTTCTCGATCACCACCGATAGCGATCGCGTGCGCCGCTTGTATGAGCCCCACTGCGCGCCCATCGCCGAGCGGATCGAAACTGTGCGGCATCTACGCGCGGCAGGCATCGCGGTGTACGTCACGCTCGCGCCGCTGCTGCCTTGCGATCCGGAAGCACTCATCGCGATGGCGTTGGAAATTACGGATGGCGATATCATCGCCGATCCGTTTCATGTGCGCGCGGTGAAGAAGTGCGGGGCCACCACGCGTGAGGCAGGCGTACGCATCAGCCGCGCGCAAGGCTTTGCGGATTGGCACGAACCGGCTTTTCAAGCGGCAGTGATAGAAAGGATGCGGCAGAAGGCGGCCGCCGCCGGCAGGCGATTCGCCACCGGCCCGGAAGCCTTTGCGTGGCTTGCATCCCTGGCTTGCACCGATGGAGACAAACGATGACAGCAACAGTAGCCTCAAACGAAGTTCTGGAACGATTGGAAATTGAGCCGGTCAATTCCGGCGCGTGCGACGGCGATTGGATCGCGAATCCTTCCGGCGGCGAGTTGGACTCCATCAACCCGGCGGAGGGCGCGGTGATCGCGCGCGTGCGCATGGCCGGCCGCCAGGATTATGAGGGGGTGGCGGCGCGCGCGGCGGAGGCATTCCTCGAGTGGCGCATCGTCCCGGCGCCCAAACGCGGCGAGATCGTGCGCGAGTTCGCCGACGAGTTGCGCCGCGCAAAGGCCGATCTGGGCGCGCTGGTCACCATGGAGATGGGGAAGATCCGCGCCGAAGGCCAGGGCGAAGTGCAGGAGATGATCGACGTGGCGGACTTCGCCGTGGGTCTCTCGCGCCAGTTGTACGGCTTGACCATGCACAGCGAACGCCCCGGCCACCGCATGTACGAGCAGTGGCATCCCCTGGGCGTAGTGGGTGTCATCAGCGCCTTCAACTTCCCCGTGGCGGTGTGGGCGTGGAACGCCATGATCGCGGCGGTGTGCGGCGACTGCGTGCTATGGAAACCGTCTTCGGATACGCCACTGACCGCCATCGCCGTGCAGAAGATTGCGAACCGGGTGCTGGGCCGTCACGGATTGAAGGGGGTCTTCAACCTGGTCATCGGACGCGCCGGTCCGGTAGGCGAGGCCATGCTGAACGACGCGCGCATCCCCCTGATCAGCTTTACGGGATCCACCCAAGTGGGCCGCCGCGTGGCGCAGACCGTGTCGCAAAGAATGGGCCGGACAATCCTGGAACTGGGCGGCAACAATGGCATCATCGTCATGGACGACGCGAATTTCGACCTGGCGTTGCGCGCCGTGCTGTTCGGGGCGGTGGGAACTGCCGGACAAAGGTGCACCACCACCCGGCGCCTGTTCCTGCAAAAAGGCATTGCCGGCAAGATGACGGATGCATTGGTCGCCGCATATAAACAGGTGGCCATCGGCAACCCGCTCGAGCCGCGCACGCTGATGGGTCCGCTGGTGAACCAACGGGCGGTCGAGGACATGATGGAAGGGCTCGACACCATCCGCAGGCAGGGCGGAGACGTGATCTACGGCGGCGGACGGTTGGGCGGCTGCTTCGTCGAACCTACACTGGTACGAGCCAAGCCGGACATGCCGATTCTGCGCGAGGAAATCTTTGCGCCGATTTTGTATCTGGTGGAATTCGACTTACTCGACGAAGCGATCCGGTGGCACAACGATGTGCCGCAGGGTCTCTCGTCGGCTATGTTCACGACTAACTTGATTTCAGCCGAACGCTTCCTGAGCCACGCGGGCAGCGATTGCGGCATAGCCAACATTAATATAGGCACCAGCGGCGCGGAAATCGGCGGCGCGTTTGGCGGCGAGAAGGACACCGGCGGCGGACGCGAATCCGGCAGCGATTCGTGGAAGGCGTATATGCGGCGCCAGACCAATACGATCAATTGGTCGTCGCAACTGCCGCTGGCGCAGGGCATCGAGTTCAACGTGTAGGTTCGTAGGCAGGACTGGGTCCAGACCGGCGACATGCTTGACAATTTAGACCGGCGACATCATTGACACTTTCGTGGTCCTGGTAAGGTTCTCGAAACTGGGTATGAGGAGGAATCCCGATGCCCTGGGAAGAGAGGACCGCGATGGGTCAACGAAAGCAATTCATTGAGGAGTTTCAACTCGAACAGGATGGTTTTGCCGAGTTGTGTCGAAAGTATGAAGTTTCCCGGCAGACTGGGTACAAGTGGGTGGCACGGTTCGAGGCCCAAGGAGAAGCCGGGCTGGAGGATTTGAGTCGGGCGCCGCGCAAACACCGTGCGGCCGGAGTTCATTCCGCATTCTTGCCGCTCCCACTTATGATAAACAACAGGGAAGGCTTTGAGCTGTGACCCATGGAAACGAATCTTCAGGACCTGCGCTACGGCGTGCGGCAGTTGCTGCATAGACCGGGATTTACGGCCATTGCCATCACTACGCTCGCGCTCGGCATCGGCGCCAATGCAGCGATTTTCAGTTTTGTGAATGCCGTATTACTCAAGCCTCTGCCCTATCCACATCCGGAGCAAATCGTCAGCGTGTGGGAAAGGCTTCCTGGCGGAGGTAGCAACCCCATTTCCACTCTGAACTTCCTCGATTGGGAGCGGCAGAATCGCTGTTTTCAATTTCTCTCAGCCATCGCCTGGGACACGGTGACCTTGACCGGCTCGGGCAGCCCCGAGGAGCTTAATGTTCAAAGAGTCTCGGCATCGTATTTCAACGTGCTCGGTGTGGGCGCGACGCTGGGACGCACCTTTGCTGCAAGCGAAGACGAGGTTGGCAACGATCTGGAAGTAGTGCTCTCGAACCGCGTTTGGCGGAGCCGGTTTGGCGGCGACCCCGAAGTTATCGGCCGCAAGATCACGTTGGATGCAAAAAGTTACACGATCATCGGCGTGCTTCGGACGAACAGTACGTTTGACCGGACCTGGGCCGTAATGTGGCTGCCTCTCGCTTTCACACCCGCGAACATGACACGCAATTATCACTGGTTTTCCGCCATTGCCCGTCTTGAGCCCGGCGTCACTCTGAAGCAGGCCCGCGACGAAATGGAGACGATTGGAGCGCGCATTGCTGCCGTCGACCCGGATTCGAATAGGGGTTGGGGCGTAACGGTGGATCCTTATATCGATAAGGTGGTTCAGCCGGAGCTCCGCCGCTCGCTTTGGGTGCTGCTCGCAGCGGTGGGAGCCGTGCTGCTGATCGCGTGCGCCAATGTCGCCAATCTGACCCTGGCGCGGGGTACGGACCGCGAACACGAGGTCGCATTCGTTCAGCATTGGGCGCGAGCCGTGTCCGTCTTGTTCCGGCAGTTGCTTACGGAAAGCATATTCCTCGGAATCCTCGGTGGCGTGGCGGGCCTCGCGCTGGGCAATGTATTCATGCAGGGAATGAAACTGTGGTTGCCGCCTGACATGCTGCCATCGGAAGCAAATATCCGCATGGACTACAGCATGTTGTTTTTCACGATGGTTATCGGAGTCCTCACGGGAATCGTTTTCGGCCTGGCGCCAGCGCTCAGCGGCACGCGGCCCGATCTTGCCAGATCGCTGAAGGAGAGTGGGCGAACGACTGCCGAGCTCACATCGCATCGAATGAGGACAGCCCTGGTGGTTGCCGAAGTGGCGCTGTCATTTGTATTGCTCGCGGGCGCCAGCCTGCTGATCCGAAGCTTCAACAGGCTTCGAAGCCTCAACCCGGGCGTGGATACAACCAATGTTCTTGCAATGGATCTGCCAATGCCGCTGACAGAATTCACGAACAGCACGACACTGACGAACTATCTTAGGGAAGTGACCCAGAAGGTCAGAAGTGCCGGGAGTGCGGGACGTCGCCATCACTGATAAACCACCGATGGAAGGCTTTGCGAACGGCGCGCCCTTCCAGATCGAGGGGCGGGACTATCTTCCCTCCTCCCAGCGCCCTGTCTGTGGGTTCAAGGTGGTAGGGCCGTCGTATTTCGATACGGTTGGCATGAGATTGTTGAAGGGGCGCAGCCTTGACGAGAGCGATACTGCTCACACCGTTCCTGTTGCCGTGATCAATGAAACTATGGCGAAGACTTACTTCAAAGGTGAAGATCCCGTCGGCAAGCGTATCTTGATTCGGCAGCTCATGTTCGGGAAGTCTGCTCGCGGCCCGGAAATCCCTTGGCAGGTCGTGGGGGTGGTCAAGGACGAGAAAGTCGGCGGGAAAGTCTTTAGCCTCGGGGAGGACATTCCGGTCGTCTACGTCACGTTCTATCAAAGTCCCGGCACTCGCAATAGCCTGGTGGCTCGTGCCGCCATGAATCCGGTGCTCTTAAGCGGATCGATCGAACAAGCAATCTGGAAAGTGAACAACAACCAGGCGATGACGAACATTGAAACCTTGGAAGAAATCCAGTCACAATCGGTAGCGCCAGCCCGGCTTCGCACTGCGCTGTTGGCCATCTTCGCTGGCATCGCGCTTTTGCTGGCTGCCGTCGGGATCTATGGCGTTGTCTCCTATTCCGTGGCGCAAAGAGCGCGTGAAATGGCCATTCGCCTGGCCCTTGGTGCGTCACCGGGCGATCTGCTGAAGCTTGTGATCGGAAAAACGATGCTCATCGTCCTGGTTGGACTCGCTCTCGGCGGGGGCGCGGCACTCGCGCTTACGCGCGTATTGGCGAGCTTGCTCTACGATACAAGCCCGACGGATCGGGTGACGTGGGTCGTCGCTGGGGCGTTGCTCGCGGCGGTGGCGCTCTTGGCCTGCTATTTTCCAGCCCGGCGCGTGACGAAGGTGGACCCCCTGACGGTTTTGCGCTTTGAGTAAATGATGGCCCCCCTTGCGGGAATCACAGCCAAACGATGAAAAGAATCTGCTGCAGCACGGATCACCGCGCGGAAGTCTTGTGCCTCGGCAGCCCACACGTGAACTCCGGCACCTCACCCTACCGCGTGCGTTTGGCGCAGTAGATCAACCGCATCGTCAACCGTCCCCAGAAGGTACTCGACGATACCAACATCAAGTAGCTTCCGTAGCGACAGATGGTTTGGGGTTCGGGAAGAGCGATACCAGAAGTAGTGCTGGTCGGAGGACGTGGCTGCCAAACCGATTTGCCCATTTGAAATCGCGCGATTATCTCGTGGTGGTGGATCAGGCTGAGCAAGTGCGAGCGCTCTCGCCCGATTTTCCCGCTCCGGGCCGATTGACTCTCAGGCCGATGACCGAAAGCTCCAGACGCGTAATGCTTTCCTGTACATGTCTGACTCCGCTACTCAGATCGGGAGGCATTCTTTTTGCGCAAGCGGTCCTGGCGATCCGATCCGGCGCGGAAAATCTTCGACGTCGGTCGCGGGATCCTTCGTTGTATACGTCTGCGAAGGGCCGGGATTCATCCGTACAAAACCTTGCCCGCTGCGCTTCAGGGAGCATTGACGGCGCAGAGTGCGGCGGCTCGAAAGCGCCCTCAGTGAGGCCGCGTTCGCCTACGCCTCCGTTAAAAAGCTCCTGCGACCGCGCCACCAAGCCCGAACTTCTCCAACGGCGCTGCCGACCCCGAGGGACGCCGGATCGGCCCAGGGGAGTGGACACCGCTCCAAGCAAGGGCTCGCGCAATTCGTATCGCAATTTTTAATGTTACAATTCGATGACGCCCTGTAAGCGGCGATTTCGCCCGCTCGGCGGATTTTCCCTCCTGATCTAACGCTGCAGGTCCGCCGACGTCGTTTGAGACCAGCCTGTGCCAAAACAGTACCTCGGACATCTCTCCTCGCGCGACCCGCTGCACCCCTATCTGGTCGAGGACGTACTGCCCCAGATAGGAGTCCGCAACAGCGCGGCCGACTTCCGCGTCTTCAGCATGAAGGACGGCAAAGTCTATCTCTATGAGGAGCGCCACAGTTGCGCCCAGGTGGTCGGCAAGTTCTTCATGAGCGGCGGCCACCACTCGACCGACGGCATGACGCGCATGCGCCAGGAGTTCGACAATCTGCAACTCCTGCGCGGCTATGGTCTGGCCGGATACCCGCATCACATCGTACGCCCGTTGGGGACGAATGCCCGGCTCAACAGTATCCTGGTCGAGGAATATGCGCCGGGGGTCCCGTTAAGTGCCTTCGTCAATGAAGCGATCCACCAAGGCGAATCGCAGCCGCTCTTCGACAAGCTGACTGCACTCGCTTACTTTCTGGCGACCCTCCACAACCGTACCGCCAATGGGTTGCGTGTCGATTTCCACCAGGACTGCGCCTACCTGGACCGGCTCGTCCGGAAGCTCCAAACCCAAAAGGTGATCGGCGCCTGGGACGCGGATGAACTGTATTGGTTGCGTGACCGCTGGCGGGAGAAGCCGCGCATGTGGGAGGATAGGCAGGTGCTGGTGCATGGCGATGCCACCCCCAGTAATCTGCTGTTTGGGCGCGGTCTCAGTGTGATCGCGATCGACCTGGAGCGGATGAAGCGAGCCGATCGCGCCTTCGATCTGGGACGAATTGCCGGAGAATTGCAGCACTATTTCCTGCAGGCCACCGGAAACAAGCACGCCGCCGAGCCGTTCATCGGCCACTTTCTCTGGGAATACGCCTGCCACTTCCCGGATCGCGACCGTGCATTCCGCGCCATCACCGGTCGTTTGCCCTTCCAGATGGCGCTCACTTTGCTGCGCATCGCGCGAAACTCCTGGGTAAGCGCTCCCCAACGCGGGCGGCTGGTGGAAGAAGCCAAAATCATTTTGCGGACGCCGTGAATGGAGATTCGCGCCCTGCTCTTCGATGTCAACGGAACCCTGATCGACATCGAAACCGATGAGTGGATGGAGGAGGCCTACCGCGCCGTCGCGCACTTTCTCACCTATCAGGGCATCGCGCTGCACCGTCACGAAGTGCGTGACTTGTACTTCCACATCATGAAAGAGCAGTTCGCGGCGAGCAGGGAAACCTATCCTGAGTTCGACGTGGTCGCGGTTTGGCGCGAAGTCTTGAGCCGACACGCTACCGAGTACACCCGTTCTCTCGAACCCGAGAAGCTTCTCCAGATGCCACTGTTCCTGGCCGAACTGCAGCGCGGGATCTCCCGTAAACGGCTGGTGGCATTTCCGCAAACGCAAGAGATGCTGGCCCAGGTGAAGACACGCCATCGCCTGGCGGTAGTTTCCGATGCCCAGAGTGCTTATGGTTTACCCGAGCTTCGGGCCGCCGGCCTGGCCGACTACTTCGAGTCTGTAATCATCTCGGGCGATTACGGCTATCGCAAGCCCGACCCCCGGCTGTTTCATGCGGCCCTGAGCGAATTGCAGGTCAGGCCAGAAGAGGCGATCTTTGTCGGCAATGACCGCTTTCGCGACGTTTTTGGAGCACGGCAGGTTGGGATGAAGACGATCTTGTTCTGCCCTCAAGGTAATCCTGGTGGATCTCCCGAAACCGAGCCGGAATATATTCTTTATCAGTATGGCGACCTTCCCCGCGCGATCGAGTTTCTTGCCGCCGGGCGGTGACGAAGCGGCTGGATTGCCCGGAACCAGCTGGCGGCTGGCATGCAGTCATGCTGGCTCCGGCGCGCGCCCATCCCGACATGCCCCGACGCAGGAAGAGCATCAGCCCGCATCGGGCTTCAACTGGCAACGCGTCACCAAGAGCAGCCCTGCGCAGAGTCTCATATTGCGTTACGACGGTGGATCGCTCGGCCGGATCGCCCTTTGGATTGGTCATCGCGGAGTTTTTTTTCCAGCAACGGCCCGCTCGATCGTCCTGGGATGTATGCGCAGACCGAATTTTTGTTGAATGAGCTCGGCGAGTTCGCGCGCCCCATCATGCCGCGGATAGTGGGGGAAGAGTGCCCGACGATACATCGGAACTCGGTCCGCCCCTTCCCCGAGCCCTGTGCTCGGGGCAGTTCCACAAAGCTGACGATCTGCGCCGCCCATCCATCCCGGATATTGCGGCATAATGAAATAAAGAGCTCGGATGGTGCTCGGATGGTGAAGGTGCAGAGGAGGTTCAAGTACATGAACATTTTCGAGCGTGCCGCAGGGTTCTCAAGGCATGGATTGGGCAAGCAGAGTTTGGCTTGTCTCTTGTCATTGGCTCTGTTGTTCGCAACCTGGCCGCTGAGCCTATCGGCTCAAGACGCACCAGGCCAGGGCCCCCAGGCTCAGGACACCCAAGCCACGCCACCGGGCGGGCAGGCGCCGCCCTACGCACAGCAGACTCCCGAGCAGTTGCAGCGGCTAGTAGCACCGATTGCGCTGTATCCGGATTCGCTGGTGGCGCAGATCCTGGCGGCGTCCACATTTCCCGAGGAAGTCGTCGAAGCCGACAGATGGGTGCAGGCGCATCCTGATTTGAAGGGCGAGGCTTTGGGCCAGGCAGTGGATCAGCAACCCTGGGACCCGAGCGTCAAGGCGCTCGCTGCATTTCCGTCCGTCCTGGGTAATATGGACAAGAACCTCTCATGGACGTCATCTCTCGGCGATGCCTACTACAACCAGCAGCAGGATGTCATGGATGCGGTGCAGGTGATGCGCCACAAAGCGGAAGCGGCCGGCGCTCTTAAGACCACGCCGCAGGATGTCGTAAGGGAGGAAGGCCCGGATATTGATATTGAGCCCGCTGCCCCTGATGTAGTCTACGTCCCGGCGTATGATCCGTGGTTGGTTTACGGATATCCCATCGTGGCGTGGCCGGGATGGTATCCGTATCCTGGAATTTGGTTTGACGGTCCGTACCTCTCGTTCGGAATCGGTTTTGGCATCGGTTGGTTCGGCGGTTTTGGATGGGGATGGGGTCATTGGGGATTCGATTGGCATAACCACTACGCAATCTACAACCACGGCAGGTACTACTCTCGAAGCAGAACTTTTTATAACCGAGGCAGTTACTACCGAGGAGGAGGCGAGCGCGGCGTAGAAAGGAATGTGCAGCGCGGAGTGAGCGGCAATCGTGCTGGCGAAACCGCCAGGCCTTTCGAGGGGGACCGGAATGCGGCTCGAGGATACGCTGAGCCTCGCGGTCAGAGCGGCGTTCACTCGGGCGCTTTCAGCAACTACGACCACGGCGGAGAGACCAGGAGCTATTCCTCCCGCGGAAGCGCCAGTATGGGTGGCGGAGGCTTTCACGGCGGCGGTGGCGGGCGGCGATAATCGTAGGTTCGTTATGTTTCCTGTAGAGCGTGAAATCTAAAGATGGAAATAAGTCATATGCGACGAACGAAGCTGAATTCCGACAAATTTCATTGGGCTAGCCTTACTAAACTAGCCTTGGTCGCTATGCTTTTGACGGTGTGCGTTCCCACCCGTTCCATGGCGCAGCAAGCGGGCCAGAAAATGTTTTCATCGGCGGAAGAAGCGACCAACGCACTGGTCATGGCAGCGCAGGCAAACGACGAAAAAATGATGATCGATATCCTCGGAGCAGACGGAAAGCAAATCGTCTCGTCGGGAGACGAAACCGAGGACGCCAACAGCCGCGCTAACTTCGTAAAGAGATATCAGGAAATGCACCGTCTGGTGAAGGAACCGGATGGAACCACCGTCTTGTATATCGGCGCGCATAATTGGCCCGCACCCATACCGCTCGTGCACAAGGGCAATTCGTGGTATTTCGACACCGAAGCGGGCAAGAAAGAAATTCTATACAGGCGCATTGGCCGCAATGAAATGTCGGCCATCCGCGTTTGCCAGGAACTCGTGGCGGCGCAAAAGGAATACTCGGTGGAGCACAAGGAGTACGCCCGGGAAATCTTCAGTGATGAGGGGCAGCACAATGGCCTTTACTGGAAAGCTGCCGACGGCGAGCCGCAGAGCCCCATCGGCCCGCTGGTGGCATCGGCCGTTGCTGAGGGCTATGCCAAAAACCAACAAGGTGGTCCGACCCCTTACCGCGGTTACTATTTCCACATCTTAACGCGTCAGGGAAAGAATGCTCCAGGCGGCGCGAAGAATTACGTCGTAAATGGCAAAATGACACAGGGCTTCGCTTTCGTGGCCTATCCGGCGGAATACAGGTCGTCCGGCGTGATGACATTCATAGCCACCGAGGACGGCGTGGTGTATCAGAAGGATCTCGGCAGGAAGACCGGGGTTCTGGCCAAAGCTATGAAGGAATACGACCGGGATCCCAGTTGGCGAAAGGCTGAAGAGCAGCGGGAGGAGGCTGCTGTCGAGCAGAAAGCCAAGTAAGCGGCACACTGTCGCTGCACCCAATCCGGCGGACTCGTGACCGCTTCGGATAGGGTAAATCTGGCCTTAAACGCGTGCTCCTATCTTTTGAGGGCCGCAGGGAACAGGCCACGATCACCATCATACCCTGATCGGTCGTTCTCAGGATTGGTTTTGTCCCGACACCTCACTCAGAAAGAAATTCAGGTGAAACATCCCGCGGTAACGTGGATCGGAGCTTCGGTGACGCCCGGCCAAAGCATTTCGCACTACAGAATTATCGAGAAACTCGGCGGCGGCATGGGCGTCGTTTATCGCGCCGAGGACTTGAAACTCAGTCGCGAACGCGTGGCAGCCTTGAAAAATATGCGTGTGAATCTTTGGTTCGCCGTGGCTCCCGACAATTCCCTCATGACCCGCGCACCATCGGCACACGCGAGATCTATGCCCTCGATTGGGAAGCGCCATAAGCTTCAAGATCGTCGCACAAATAAAGTAATCTGGTAGTTCGCCCCCTCGCCGCAAACCGGGCAGAGCCGAGGGAGCAGATCCAGCGGGATCTCGGTCACCCCGGGTCGGTCTTTTTTCTGGCTCTGGCAGTGCGATAAGGAGAATCACGGCTAGTGTGAAGGCTGGCCCTGACCGTCGCTGCCAAGTTTCGATCTGGTGACTGGCCTTCACCCTCCAGGTAAAGTCAGTTCCGAACGAAAAGAGAATACCGCTTTGCGCGGACGGCCGCGCTCCCCTCACTCAGAACATTGGCCGGTAAACATGGCGCATCCGGAAGGTATCCGCCGTGGGACGCCGTCCGCGCGGCGTCGCGCCCGCCGTGACGGCTGGGATTTCAGTATACTACGGTCCAAGAGGCTCTAAGCGGCTCGCCAGCGACTGGACCGCGACCGCGACCGCGGCCGAGGTTACCCCCGACGAGATCCATGATGCACACGGCGCACATGGCCTCCCGCCACTCGCCGTGGCCCAGCGCGAGCGCGGCGGTTCCGAGGCGGTGCAGCCCGCAGCCCAGGAGCACGGCTGGTGTTTCTGCCGTCAGCTGGTTCCGGCGACAGCACCCGTTGTCCGTTGCCGCCAGCCCCGGGCTATCCGGAACACGAAACTTTGGAATATTCGCTTCAGCCGCGGCCGGGATCGTATTCTCGCAGAATCTTTGCCTGTCGCATACGCGATACATTATGACGCAATACAATTCTTGCGACATCTAGGATTTGCAGTCATTATTGGTGCATGACAGAGTACGGAAGGCTCGGCCGGTGCAACATCCTAGCATTCGTCACGATCCTCGACGTGGATAAGGCGCGAAGCTTCTACCGTGACGCGCTCGGCTTGACTCTGTTCGGAGAGGAGCCACCCTTCGCGCTGCGCTTCGAACGTTACGACGACATGAAGCACGATGTGCAGGGATTTGGACAGCGCCGACCGGGGCAAGAGTCGCGTGGATCAAAGACCCGGACGGGAACATGTTGAGTCTTTCGGAGTATCCGGAGATTCGGCGATGAATTACCTTCACCGTAGCCTCTGCTCCTCGGCGCGATGGAAACAGACGGTTCAGCGATATGCGCTTCCGTGGACACTCGAGAAAATCGAGCTCGGCCGCGAAGCTCTGGAGATAGGCCCCGGATATGGCGCTGCAACCGAGGTACTTCAGAATAAAGTCGAACAACTCACATGCGTGGAATCAGACCGTAAACTGGCGGATCGTCTTCTTCACAAGCTTAACGGTAATGTCGCGATCAGATGCGAAGACGCCACCGCCATGTCACTACCAGATGCGTGCTTCGATAGCGCAATCTGCTTTACAATGCTGCATCATGTTGGATCGAAGGCATTGCAGAACAGGCTTTTTGAAGAAGTCGCCCGAGTTCTCAGGCCGGGCGGAGTATTTGCCGGAACGGATAGTCTGAAGAGCCGTTCCTTTGGGCTGATTCACCTGTTCGATACACTCGTTTTGGTCGATCCGGAGACGCTGCCGCTGAGGCTGACGGCTGTTGGCTTTGAGCGTGTGCAGGTTGACGTGAATCCTTACGCCTTCCGATTTCGGGCGTGGAAGCCCCGACCGGTCTGATGTGGCGTCGGACCGTGCCGTCTGCGGCGCAGGCCAGGCTGGGGCTTCGCGCACCGGGATGCCGCCGCCGCCCGTCGTCCGTCGCCGCGACCGTCGGCGCGCGGATGGGGATACGATTTGAGCGGCTAAGCCTGAATGGCGTGCGAGAGACCGCCAATGGGACTTCTATGGGATAAATCCTTTCGTCCGCCGAGGCGTTTCCGATTGAGGCTAGCGGCCAACCGGGAGTCAACGCTCTGGCAAACTCCTTAGCTGGATCAGTGTGATACAGTCTTGCTATGTCCGAGGATGCCAACGTCGGTCGCCGCAAGTTTCTTTCGAATGCCGCAGCCATGGCTGCTTCGGTCCCGGTTGCTCTGGCTGCAGCCCAGGCTCCCGATCGGGAATCCGCCCCATCCACAAAAGTGGAAGTTCAAACGACGGATCGCCCGGGGGCCGACTTCATGATCGACGTCTTCAAGTCCCTCGGGTTTGAGTACGTGTGCGCGAATCCCGGCTCCGCGTTTCGCGCCATTCAGGAATCCGTTGTGAACTACGGAGGCAATTCGAAGCCGGAGTTTATCACGTGCTGCCACGAAGAATCCTCCGTGGCCATGGGGCACGGCTACTTCAAAGTGGAAAGCAAGCCGATGCTGGTGTTCGCTCACGGTACCGTGGGACTTCAGCATGCGTCCATGGCGATCTACAATGCCTTTTGCGACCGCGTCCCTGTCTTCATCGTACTCGGGAACAACTTGAACGCTGCCACACGGCGGTCCAGCGTCGACTGGGTTCACAGCGTGCAGGATGCGCCTTCTCTGGTCCGGGACTTCACTAAGTTTGACGATTCCCCTGTATCCCTTCCTCAATTCGCGGAGTCGTGTGTCCGGGCCTACAAAGTAGCGATGACCGCTCCCTCCGCTCCCGTGGTTCTCGTCGCCGATGCCGAGTTGTCCGAAACCCCAATCGTGGGACGAAGGGATCTCACGATTCCCAAGCTCACTCGCGCCTCTCCGCCCGTGGGGGACTCGGCCGCGGTCGTCGAACTCGCCGGCATGCTCATCGAGTCGCAAAATCCGGTCATCGTGGCCGGCCGCCTCGCGCGTACTCATGACGGCATGGCTCACCTGATGGAACTTGCGGAACTCCTGCAGTCGGCCGTGGTGGATCTCGGGACGCGGATGAATTTTCCCAACCGGCACCGGCTCAACCTGTCCGCCAACTCACGTGCCCTGGTTGAGAACGCGGACTTGATTCTTGGTCTGGAGGTCCCTGACTTCTATGGGCTGGTGAATAGCATCAGCCGTCAACTTGAATACTCGTCCCAGCTCATAACCAAGGCGAAGTTGGCATGCATTTCTGCTGGCGACCGCCTTGCCAAGAGCAACTACCAGGAGTTTCAGCGTTATCAAGCGCTTGACCTCGACCTCGCGGCGGACGCTGAAGCGACACTGCCCTTGTTGGTGGAGGCCGTAAAGCAGCGGATGAACGGCGACCGGAGGAGGGCCTTAGAGGCTCGCGGCGCGAAGATCGCGCAACAACATGCGGCCGTTTGGGCCAAAGCCCGCCTCGATGCCTCCTATGCCTGGGACGCCTCTCCCGTCAGCGTGGCGCGGTTGTGCTCGGAATTGTGGGCGCAGATTAGGAATGAGGATTGGTGTCTCGCCAACGCATCCGCCACGTTTGTCAGTAACTGGCCGCTGAGGCTTTGGGATTTCGACAAACCGTACCGGCACATAGGAGGCTCCGGTGGCGCAGGGATGGGATATGGCGCGCCCGCCGCAGTCGGGGCCGCGCTGGCCAATAAGAAGCGTGGACGCCTCACGGTCAACATCCAAACGGACGGCGACCTGATGTACGCTCCCGGCGTACTTTGGACAGCGGCGCATCATCGCATTCCGCTGCTGACCATCATGCACAACAATCGCGCGTATCACCAGGAAATGATGGAAGTCCAGGTTGCCGCTAACCAGCATAATCGCGGCATAGACCGTGCTCACATCGGAACGTCCATCGATGATCCGAATATTAATTACGCAAAGCTGGCGGAGAGCATGGGAATGATGGGCATCGGGCCGATTGACAAACCCGGGGACTTGACTCCCGCCATTCACCGGGGCGTTGAGACCGTTAAACGGGGAGAACCCGTATTGATTGATGTTGTGACCCAGCCGCGCTAAGGAGATCGTTTCATGAATCCGTCCATCGTGACTCAACTGATGCTAGCTCTGACACTTTGGGCCCTTCCTGCGGCGGGGCAGTCATTCGCAAATGCAGGCAACGGCGAGAACGGAAAAAAGCTCTACATCGCAGACGGGTGTTACGAGTGCCATGGCCTGCAAGGTCAGGGCGGTTCATCCGCGCCCGTCGGATCTTACGGGCCACGCCTGGCTCCTCCGAAGCTTCCGGTGGAGGCAATCCGGGCATACGTGCGTCATCCGAGCGGGGGCATGCCACCCTACACCCCCAAGGTCCTCTCTGACTCGCAGATCGACGACATCTACGCCTTTCTGAAGGCCATCCCAGCCCCACCTCCGGTCAAAGATATACCACTCTTGAATCAGTAGAGGCGCGCCGGCTTGCCGCCCCATGTTCGTCTCGAGTTTCCGGCTAGCTGCTGGAAACCCTGCGGGATTACTGGCGGTGAAACAAGCCCAAGACATGGCTCTTTCCCGGGGAAACACAGAGCGTAGCCGTACTAAATCCGCAAACCGCCCGCGCCAAGCGGCGCAAGGATTTCGTACGGGCCGAGCTTTGTGCCTGGAGAGAGCGGCATGCGGCGAATCAGCTAAGTTTAACCCATCGTGTAGTGGATAGGTCCTGAGTTACGGCGCATTTTGTCCGCGCCGGGATAAACCGACAGCAGTTTCGCCAACGATGTAGTCGGCGGGCCGGGCAGGGGGGATGCGGGGGGCGGCACGCCCTCCGAGGGGGTCTGGGGGAGCGCCCCCAGTTGGCGGGGACGCGGTAAGTACTTTACAAAAGTTTCTAAAATAGGGCGCCTCTATTTCTGCAAGCTATAGAGAGCGGCAAACGCTTTCACCCTGTAGGGATGAGTGAGCGGCGTTGCCGTTATTGTGACCTGCAGTTCGAACCCTCCCGATGCCATCCGGAGCAGACCACGTGCTCCCAGTCCGTCTGCCAGCAGCGCCGCCGCGCCGATAACCGCAAGCGGAAACTCATCTCCGACCCCGAGTACCGCCAGGTGTGCCGTGAGAGCGCGCGCAAGTGGCGCGCCGATCATCCCGGCTACTGGAAGCAGTACCGTGCTACGCATCCGTCCGCAGCGGAACGGAACCGCGCCCGACAGCGCCAGCGTGACCAGCGGCAGCGTCTCCTCGATCTTGCAAACAACAACTCGGTTCTGGACCTAAAATCCTCCGTGGCCGGGGTTTGGCTGTTGGGCCCGGCTGCCGTGGATCTTGCAAACAACAACTTGGCTTCGGCGCAAGTCTTTATCGTGCAAGGCCCGGCGCGCAAACCGCCCGCCTCGGAAGCGTCTTGCAAACAACATCTCTCTGGTGCGGCGTCGGTTTTGGCGTGAAAAAGGAGAGAGACCCCATGCTGACCAACGAACAGATCCAGACCCTGCATCAGCTCTTCTACGCAGAGCGCTGGCCGATCCGCAAGATCGAACGTCACCTGCGCATGGGTTGGCGCACCATCAAGAAATATCTTCATCAGCCGGACCAGCCGGGCGTCTCGCGCGACAGATCCAGTAAACTCGATCCGTTCAAAACCACCATCGCCGATTTGTTGGCGCAAGATCCCACCGTCAGTTCCGCCGTCATCGAACAACGGCTTCGCACCATCGGCTATGGCGGGGGCCACTCGATCCTCCGTGAGTACGTGGGACAAGTCCGGCCCCAGCCAGCGCCGCGCGCCTTCGTGCGCATGGAACCGATCGCCGGTGAACGCTGCGAAGTGGACTGGGGACACTTTGGCGCCCTCGATTACGCCGGCGACAAGCGCAAACTCTATGCCTTCGCCCTGGTGGAATGCCACAGCCGCATGCTGTATCTGGAATTCACGCACAGCCAAAGCTTCGAAACGTTCGTCCGCTGTCACATCCATGCCTTCCAATTCCTGGGCGGCACTAGCCGCGAAATCTGGTACGACAACCTGGCCACGGCGGTCGCCGAACACGACGGCCGGCTGGTGCGGTTCCAGCCGCGGTTCTTTGCCTTCGCCCGCGAATTCGGTTTCATACCGCGCGCCTGCAATCCGGCAGCGGGTTGGGAGAAAGGCAAAGTTGAGCGTGGCGGTATCGGCTATGTCCGGCAGAATTTCTGGCCCTTGCGCACCTTCACCGATCTCGACGATGTCAATCGCCAGGCCCGTCAATGGCTCGCCGAAATCGCCAACCCGCGCCAGCACAGCGAAACGCGGCAACGCCCGGTGGATCGTTTTCAAGCCAAAGCCCTGCGGCTCTTGCCTCCTCTGTTGCCGGACTACCGCGATTCCGCCAACGTGCTGGTCCACAAGGATATCCGCATTTACTTTGATGGCAACCGCTACTGTGCGCCGCCCGCGCTGGTGGGCGAGCAACTCCGGCTCAAAGCCGATGCGCATAGCGTGACGCTCTACCATCAACAACGCGAACTGGTCACCTATCCCCGCTGCTGGCGGCGCGGACAGACCTTCGGCGCGGAGCGTTTTGAAAAAGAACTGCTGGCGCAGAAAGCCGCCGCGGCGCGTTCTCAGGCGCTGCAACGGCTGCTCGCTTTGTTAGAGGCCCATTGCCCGCGGCTCACCGTGGAAGATTATCTCCGCGGCATGGCCGATAATGAGCGGTCTTTGGCGCGTCAGGTCAGCGAACTGCTGGAACTGATCCGGCTGTATGGCTCTCCGGCGGTGGCCCAAGCGCTGGCTAAGGCACATGCCGGCCGCGCCTTCGGCTCCGACTACGTGGCCAACATCCTGCGCCAGCAGCTCTCCCCGCGCCCGGTCCAACCGCGCCTGCGACTCAACCACCCGGAGTTGGATCAACTGGTGACCGATCCGCTGTCGCTGTTGGAATACGACGCTTTTATTTTCCCCGAAAGGAAACAACCCGATGATTGCACTCCCCCAAAAACTCGAACAACTCAGCCTGACGACGATGAGCCGTCATCTGGATCAAACCATCGCTGACGCGGCCAACCAGAATCTTAGCCTGGCGGCCACCCTGGAGCGGCTGGCCGATCTGGAACTGGAGGCTCGCCGCCGCCGCTCTATCGAAAGGAGGGTGAAGATGTCGCGCCTGCAAACGCAACACTCCATCGACTCGTTCAATTTCGCCCATCATAAATCCCGCCAGCAAGCCAAACTGCGAATCCTGAAACTGCTGGACCTGGACTTCCTGCTCAAAGGCACCAATCTGGTCTTTGTCGGCAATCCGGGTGTGGGCAAAACCATGCTGGCCAAAATCATCGGCTGCCGCGCCTGCCAGGCCAATCATCGCGTCCTGTTCACCACGGCCATGGACATGCTCAACCATCTGCTGGCTTCTCAGGTCGATCACTCCTTGGTGCGCAAGCTCAAAGTCTATACAGACCCCGGCATGCTGATTTGCGACGAGCTCGGCTACTTATCCCTCGATCAGCAGAGTTCCAATCTCTTCTACCAAGTCATCTCCGATCGGCACGCCCGCCAGCGTTCGACCGTCATCACCACCAATACAGCGTTTTCCGATTGGGGTAACATCCTCTACAACACCACCATCGCCACGGCCATCGCTGACCGCCTGGTCGAGAACTCCGAAATTTTTCTGCTCGGTGGTGAAAGTGTCCGCAAGACGGGCAAGAATCCCTCTCTACTGGCTGAGTCCTAGCCGGTCCCGAGCAGGCGCCGCGCTGTGGTGATATCCCGGTTCGAGAAGTCGGCCGGGTAACCCCTCAACGGCGCTGCCAACTGGGCGGGGGCTGTGGTTTTTCGGCTGCGGCTCCCGCTGGTGGTTCCTTCCATGTTTAACTTCAGCGCCAATCACTTGTTCTTACTCTCGCGGACGGAATACGCTTCCTGCGCGGTGTTGGTCATGCTGGACCACGACACCCGGCGTGTGTATCGCCTGTTCGACTTCACCAAACGCCTGCACCTCACGCCCGGCCATGCCTACTGCGTGGCAGGCAAGATCAACAGCGTGAACACACTCTACCTGGTGATCGAATCGGTCAAGCTGGACACCAAACACGAGCGGCGTTCCACAGATCCTGTCCCTGCGGAAGGCGCGGGAGGGTAGCCACCTTGTAGCGCTGCCCCTGTCTTCCTGAACCGCATTCATCGCCGGCGTTTCCCTGCTGACGACTGCGCCGGCGTGTCTGCCGACAACGAAACCGGCAGCCGGTGCGGGCGTTTTTCCGGCGCTAATGCGGTCGCTTCCAACCGGCGCTAACAGCATTTTTCCCCTACTTTCAAATTCGGGTTCTGGCGTGGAGTCGAGGCCCCCCAAAAAGTATGGGTAGAGTGCCCGACCATCTGGGAGTTGGACAACTTTACTTCGCCGTTGATCGCTCCTTCTCCCCAAAACTGGACGAAGCCGGGCGGTACGTCACACGCTCGCTCTGCGCACGCACCCAGGGAGTGAGAGCGAATATAATGGGCATGCCGAGCCAAAGAAGATCTTGAGTCCCAAGGAATCTTACTGACTGATGGCCAAGAGCACAATCACCTTCGACACCGTGCGGGAAATCGGACTGGCCTTGCCCGGCGTCGAGGAGAGCACTGCGTACGGGTCTCCGGCACTCAAGGTCCGTGGAAAAATCATGGCGTGTATGGCCATTAATCGCTCTGCTGAACCTGGCTCGCTCGGGGTTTGGGTGGATTTCGACGATCGCGTCGAACTGCTCGCAGCGGACCCTGAAGTTTTCTACGTGACAGACCACTACGCCCCCTACAACGTAGTGCTAGTGCGCTTGTCTCGCGTCAAGCGAGATGTGTTGCGAGACTTGCTAGGTATGGCCCATAAGTTTGTGACCCGCAACGTCGAGCCCCGTCCGCCAGCACGGAAGCGGCGCTGACGGAATCCCAATCTTCTGGGTGGTTGTGCCTGGATCACGGCATACCCGGACAGTACCTTGCATTATTGCATCATTTTTGGGCGGTCGAGGAGGCCGCTTTTACGATGGCAAAGAAACGTTCATTCGGAAGAATCACGACGCTCCACGCGGTTGCCCGTGCGCTTCGAGATAAACGGCTGAGAATCACCAGGAGCCGCAGCCTCGATTCAGATGATCGAGCCTGGAATTAAACTAGGGCGGACGCCCAGTTGTGAGGGAGGAGTTCGGCGATGCGGTTGATCGGATGGGAGCCGATGCGTGAGAGCACGTCTTTGAACCAGGTGAACGGCTCTACTCCGGCCCGCTGGCAGGAAGCCACGAAACTGCGCAACACGGCCGCCGTTTTGCCGCCTTGGTCGCTGCCAAAGAAGGTCCAGTTGCGGCGGCCAACTGCGACTTCGCGGATGGCCCGCTCGGTGGCGTTATGCCGAGTTCCGGATTATGCCGCGCGGAGATTTTGTGGGTGCTCCAATCTGGAAGGATCTCTGATGCGCGTGATTGCAAGACGCGGCATAATCACAGACCCTCCAAGAAGGCGAGGAGCGAGTCTGTTGGCCGGAAACGGTCTGGCACTGCGCCCGACGGTGCGGCGTGCGCCAGTGCTTTCTCTTTGAGTTGCATATCGGCGTGGAGGTAGATCTGGGTTGTTTCAGTCGATTCATGACCAAGCCAAAGAGCAATGACACAGAGATCCACGCCACGGCGAAGCATCGCCATCGCAGCGCCGTGGCGCAGCGTGTGCGGCGTGACCTTCTTGGCAGCGAGAGATGGGCAGCTCTTACCGGCGGTCGCCACATGTTTTGCCACCAGCCGCTGCAAGGCATCGGCGCTCAGCCGTCCTCCATTTGAGCTTGGGAACACCGGATCATCTGGTTTGGGTTGCTGGCGGGACAGCCATTCCTTCAGCACTGCGGTGACATCTGCGCGCATCGGCGTGCACCTCATCTTTCGGCCCTTTCCGAAACAGCGGACGTGGGCGCCTGCGCCGAACTCTACGTCCTGGCGCCGGAGCGATGTGAGTTCCGTATTTCGGAGGCCTGTTTGAACGGCCAGGAGCAAAAGCGCTCTGTCGCGCCTTCCGATCCACGTGTCGAGATTGGGTGCTGCTACAACAGCGGCGCTCTCTTCTTCGGTGAGGAATGCGACCGGGCATCGTTGATGCCGCTTCGAAGGGATCGCCTGCACGCGTTGACAGTGAAGCGCAAGCTCCGGTTCGCTGATGGATAAATATTGAAAGAACGCGTGTAAGGCCGCCAGACGGTTATTCCGGGTGTGCGTACAATTGCCGCGAACCTCTTCGAGATAATCAAGGAATTTCCCCAGGAAGGATGCGTCGAGATCCTCGATCCGTAGCTCGGAGGGTGCGCGGCTCAGACGTTCCGATGCGAACTGTAGCAACAGACGGAAGGCGTCACGGTAAGCGGCTACCGTATGTGGGCTTACGCCGAGTTGCTTCCGCAGTCGATCGGTGAAGAAAAGCTGAATGAGGGATTGCAGGCTGGAACCTTTCACTGTCTGCCTCCGGTGGGGTGTCCGCCCACGCGGTCGGTGGCTAGTTGCAGGAGTTCCGGAACCGCTTCCAGGTACCAGTAAGTGTGGGCGACTTCGACGTGTCCGAGATAGGTAGTGAGCTTTGGCATTTCCCTTCCGACGTCCACGCCGGCTCGATACCACTCGATGAGTTTGCGCGTTGCAAAACAGTGGCGGAAGTCCTGAAGTCTCGGCCCACGGCCGATCCGGCGGCTTTCCGTGGCGGCACGCAAACCAATGGTGCGCGAGATTCTCGCGAAGGTGCGGCGGGCAGTACACCCCTGCACCCGCGCGCCACGCTCGGAAACAAGAAAAGCGTCCGTCCGGCGGTTCGGGCGCAGGGCATCCCGCTGCTTTGCATACTCCTGAAGAGCCGCGCGCGCTGAGTCCGAGACGGGCACGCAGCGCGACTTTCCAAACTTGGTCTGGCGAATCGCGAGAATGCCGGTTTCGAGATCCACGTCGGATCTATCGAGCGCCAGCGCTTCCCCCGGGCGGAGACCTGTAGCGGTGAGCAGCCCTATTAGCGTTGTGTACGTCAGCGCCCGCAGTCCTGTCGGCGAACCGAGCCGGGTAGCCTCTGCCATCAACCGGTCGACTTCCTGTTCGGTGAAAATATGTGGCTTGTTCCGCTTGCGGCGGGGCGCGAGGAGACGGTGTGGCGGCACCTCAGTGCGGGCGTCGATCGTGCTGAACCAGGCAGCAAACCGTCTTACCATGCCGAGCCGTCGCGCCCATGTGGCGCGCTGGACACCTTGCGGATCCATGGCCCAGCGGAGCGCCAGTTCGGACGTAATGAACTCCGATCCCTCACGTTCGAGGAAGTCCAAGAAGCGCACCAGCGGCCTGGCGGGCTCCTGGAGCTTCGTACCGAGAGCCCGGCGGAGCGCCACATATTGTGGGAGAGCATCGCGGAGGCCGTTCATCGAACACCTCCCATGGCTGGCCACGGTTGCGCAACCGTACGCAGGTCCTCGAAGGATACTTGCGTGTAGATCGCAGTGGTGTTCTGCCAGCGATGTCGGAGCACTTCGGCGATCTCTGCGATCGAAGCTCCATGCCGAATCATCTTGGTCGCTAAACCGTGTCGGAACAGATGCGCTGCGCCGCGGCCCGAGCGCCGAATCCCGGCGCGGGCGAGCGCTTTCCGCACCATGTGTCCAACCGCCGCCGGACCGGTCAGCCCGACGCGCGGCGCCCAGGTCCGCAAAAAGACCCGCCGACATGCACTGACGCCGCGGTCGTCGCCAATGTAGGCGGCAAGCGCTTCACCGACATCGCAGACCAAAGGCAAGTGGTCCAACATGCGGCCCTTGCCGCGGATGAGGATCTCGCCGGAGCGCCACCGAATGTCTTTCAGTTCAAGCAGGACTACCTCTCCCGCGCGGAGGCCCAGCCGAGCCAACAAAAGCAGCACGGCATAATCCCGGCGCCCAGTCGATGTAGTTCTGTCCGTTGCCGCCAGCACACGCTCGGTTTGCTCGGGTGAAAGAAATGATGGCGGCTGCGACATGCGGTACTTTCGGACCATGGGAACGGAACTGGAGAGATCTCGCGCCGTCTCGCCAGTGAAGAACAAAAAACGAAAGAAGGATCGCAGCGATGTGGCCAGAAGCCGGGTGTACTCCTCCGACCGGCCCTTGGTCTGTGCCAGCAGGAAGTTCCGAACGATAAACGTGTCGAATGCGTCCTGGCTGAGGCAGCCGGTCTGGATGGTTTGGCTACTGAGGAAATCACGGATGAACGGTAGGTAGACGTGCACTGAGTTATCTGCGAGTCCGCGATCTTTGCGCAGATAGTTCTCGTATCGGCCTAAATACCTGTCGCAGCCTGAGCCGGTCTCCTTGGGGCTTGGAAGGTGGAGACGGCTCCGTGTGTACAGATGTTTTAGAAACGAGTGCACGGTCGCGCGTTCCAGTGCCACGCGGGTGTTCGCCCTTTGAGGCAAGCGGGCTACGAATTCGGCGGCGCTATTCCTGTTGAGATCGTCGGCGACGAACAGATGTTGCTGTGCCCACTGCGCAAATTCTCTCGCGATGGCCCGCTTCCGGTGCACGCTTTCATCGGCATAACCAGCGCTGCGAAGCTGTTGAAGGAAAGGTTCGATCTCGTCATCAAGCAGACACTGCAATGTTTCGCCTTCAGGTGTGGCTATTGTCATTTCGCTCTCCTGATTGGCACGAGTGCCAGTCGGGAGAGGCGATCTGATTATGCCGCGTCGGCCATCATGTCAGAGCAATGAGAAACCTCATGAATCCCGGACACGCGGCATAATTCGGAAGTCGTCGTCACAGTAGCGGGTCAGCGCAGTCCAGTTCTTTAGCGTGTAATTCACGGCGCGCCCCGCCGGACTCTTCGGCAGGACTTCTCCCTGGATCTCTCTTAAATAGTCACGCAACTTATCCAGAATGGGCCGCGAACTGCCTTTGACGTAATTGCGGCCGCTCCTGCGGCGTCATCGGCCTAGCCTGCTGCTCTACGCGATATAGCTGCGCAATCAGTAACAGCGCCGGCCCCATACGTGCCTGATCCGACTCCAAAGCGTTGTGCAGATAACGCCTCGCATGCGCCCAGCACGCGACCTCGATCAAACCGCGCGCCGGGTCCTTGAAGAAGGGGTCATATCCGCCGTAAGCATCCGCTTGTATATAGTGGTGTGCTTCATTGAGGATCAGGCGAGGACTTTGGTTCGGCGGTTCATCGTCGTCTGTCCGATAGCGAGCCATTTCCGCCGTCGCCCTCTTCGAAGAGCTGGTCCGGTGGAAACGCCACGGCAGACCTGCCGATGGCCCCGAAGCACCAGCGCCCGAAGACCCGTGCTGCCTTGTCGGAAAGGCGTGGATCGAGCAAGACCGAAGCCGGTGCCACGCTCCGGGGCGAGCGGAGACGATGCGCTAACTCCCACCGTTGTCAGCCCACGTGGCCCACGTAGTCCGGCGCGTTCACTTGAACCTGGAAACCGTCCGGATCATAAAACTTGAATGATTCCTTAGAATTGCTGCTGTCGGATTTCAAGTTGAGCTTCCTCAATTTTGCGCGCACGTCGTCCGCGTCGAAGCCCGCAATTCCGAAGTCGTAGTGATCCACTCTGGCGGCCTCACCGTCGCCTTGCTCAATGCCAAAGAAGCAGTCGCCGACTCCCAAGATATGGGTTCTCGCGGAATGTTGCTTCAGCGGCATTTCGTAAGCGGCTGAGAATCACCAG
Organism: Bryobacterales bacterium; assembly: GCA_963756605.1. Lineage (GTDB taxonomy): Bacteria > Acidobacteriota > Terriglobia > Bryobacterales > Bryobacteraceae > Bog-159. Next base: position 32,673 of record CAVWOT010000006.1, read on the forward strand.
GACTGTGGGCCCGATCCGATGATCAAGCTGGAAGTTAAGCTTGGGCGGCCGCCCAGTTGTGCGGGAGCAGTTCTGCGATGCGATGAATTGGATAGGATGCGATCCGCAACAGCACGTCTTTGAACCAGGCGAACGGTTCTACCCCGACACGTTGGCAGGAAGCCACGAAGCTCCGCAAGACCGCCGCGGTCTTACCGCCCTGGTCGCTGCCAAAGAAGGTCCAATTGCGACGACCAACCGCCACACCGCGGATGGATCTTTCGGTGGCATTATTGTCGATTTCCAGGTTCCCATCTTCACAGTAGCGGGTCAGCGCATGCCAATTCTTCAGCGTGTAACGTACGGCACGGCCCTCCGGACTCTTGGGTAGGACTTCTATCTGGATCGCCTGTAAGTAGTCACGCAACTTATCCAGAACCGGGCGAGACTGGTGTCGACGCAATCGCAGTCGATCCTCCGGCGTCATCGGTCGGGCCTCCTGCTCCAGGCGGTATAACTGTGCAATGAGCAACAATGCCGGACCCATACGCGGCTGATCCGACTCCAGCGCTTTATGCATATAACGCCGAGCATGGGCCCAGCACCCAACCTCGATCAAACCGCGCGCCGGGTCCTTGAAAAAGGCGTCATATCCGCCGTACGCATCTGCTTGTAAGTAGCCGCGATAGCCTTTGAGAAATGCCTCCGGTCCGGCGCGCTCTCGGGTGGCGGTGTAGTCATAAAGGATCACCGGATGCCCTTTGTCCCCACAGTAAGGCCAGATTCGCCCGTTACGCGCGAACGGCAATTTGCTATCTAGCACCTTCACGCTGGTATCGTCAGTTCCGATGACCTTCGATTGGAACAGCACTTCCTTCGCCGATCCATACAGCGGCTGCAGCAGATCCGCGCATTGGGCCAGCCAACCACCCATGGTTTTGCGCGAGATGTCCACGCCGTGCCGCTGGAAAATCGTCTCTTGCCGGTTCAGCGGCAGGTGATCCGCATTCTTGGCCACGATCACTTGTGCCAGCAGGCTCGCGCCGGCAGTGCTCTTTTCAATAGGCTGCGGCGGCTTAGTAGCGGTCTTTACCGTGCAGTCGCAAGCGTATTTCTTGCAGACATCTTCGATCACGGTCAATTGCGCGGGAATGAATTCGTAACGCTCACTGGACTCTTCTCCGATGGGCCGCAGGTCTTGTTGACAAGTCGCACAGTGCTTCTCCGCATCCGCCAGATCGTGCACGATGCGTTCGCGCTTGAGATGCTTGGCCAGAGGCTGTCTGCCACCGGACCTTTTCTGCGGTGCGGCTTCACCGGCGCCAGGGGTGGCGGGATCATCATCATCGGAATCACTGGACTTTTCCGTCCCCTCTGATTCCTGCCGGGCCTGCCAGGCGGCTGCGAACAGCGCCAGTTGATCGGCGGAGAGCTGCTCGCTTTTGCGGTTGCGCCGAGCGTCCAGCAACTCACGTAATAAGGTCTCGATCTTATTTCTTTCGCTACACTCCCGATCCAACTGGGCCATCAGGTCCAGCACCATCTGCTGTAAGACCTGAGGATCTGCGGGAAGGTGTTTTGGATCGATGCCCACGAGTAAGTAATTAGTGTACTCACTTACTTGCTCTCTGCCAAGTGAAAAACGCACATAACTCAGCTTTTTATGTGGCGCGTCGATAACGCTTGCGTGCGGTGGCTTGCTGCAGGTCGATCCCGCTCAACAGGGCGCCTAATTCTTGTACCGTGATCTCCTTCCGGTGCTCCTGGTCGTCCTCACCCAACGGCATGACGTAGGTGCCTTCCTCCAGACGCTTGCTCCACACCGCGAATCCATCCCGGTCCCAATACAGAATCTTCACCCGGTCGCGCCGGCGGCTGGCGAACACGAACAGGTGTCCGGCGAACGCATCCAACTCCAGGTGTTCCCGCACCAAGGCGTGCAGCCCGTCGAAGCTCTTGCGCATATCGCAGGCCGTCAGGCACACATACACCCGCACGCTGGCCGGTAAGTGGATCATGCGCGCAGGGCTTCCAGCACTGCCCGCAGGGTCGTGACATCCACCCCCGTGCCGATGCGCAGCCGCTCGCCCGATACCAGCATCAGCTCCAGTTCCGCCTTCGCCGCAGCCGCCGACAGCGTTGCGCCTCTCTCGACTAAAGCAAAACGCACCGGCTCCTGTCGGCTTCGGAGCCGCTTGCGCCAGTAGTAAAACTGATTCTCTGCAAAACGTCGTTCGCTGCAGAACTTCTTCACGGAAATCCCGCTACGCTCTTGCTCGGCTATTCGTTCCCGCCACAGATCATCTTTGGAAGCGGCCTTCTCGCCGATGGTATCGCTCATGAAACAACTATGCGGCCCAAGCCAGCCCATTGGCAAGAGGGGTTTATCGGACGCTTACGCATTTCGAAGAACTCCTGATAGAAGTTTGAGGTGCGATGAAGGTCGGGAACTTTCACCGTAATGTGGTTTATGCTTACGGCACGGCAGCCTTTCTCCTGCGGCGCCGGCTGTGCGGCAGCCGCCAATGCCGCAAGGGAAAGAACAAGTTGCCGGCGGGTCAGTTTGCCGCACTCGAAATTGTTCAGCATCGTTTCTATGGTTTGTATCATAGGGATCTTTCCACTGGTTCCTTTTGGTCAACCCAGATGACGATCGAGGAAGTCCGCCTGGGCTTCCAGCGCTTCCCTGGATTCAGGCAGGTCGAACGAATACCAGAAAGCGTGCGGCATGGCATCGAAGACTATCAAGCGCGCGTCTACGCCTGCCCGCAACAGTGCCCGATGAAAATCGACGGTGCCGCTCAGACAGTGATCGCGCGTCGAAGTCATGCAGAGAGTCGGAGGAAATCCCTTCAGGTCCGCGTAAATGGGTGAAAGCACGGGATCCCGGCGGTCGTGGTCGCCCACGTATGGGACCATGCCCAAGCCCTTCAGGGCAGGAAGCATCGCACTGAAGTTTGTGAAGCCGCTAGTGCCGTAGAGAAACCGGGAGTCTCCGTAGCGGGCCAGATCGACGTACCCGGAGAAGAAGCCCAAAACGGCCGGCAAAGGGAGACCGAGCCTGCGCGACTCAACCGCCATCTGGGCCGACAGCACAGCACCCGCGGACGTACCATAGACACCGATCTTCCTCGGCGCATACTCCTTGAGGGCGTGCTTATATACCGCGATTGTATCGTCCACCGCCGCAGGAAACGGATACTGCGGGGCTAGCCGATACTCGACGGCGATCACTCTGATGCCGGTCAGCGCTGCGATGGTAGCGCTCTCGAGGACCGATCCGGAATCGGAGGTAAAGCCCCCGCCATGCAGACAGATCAGAACGCAGTCCTGCTTTTGAGCCACGGCGCGCTTTGGGACCACGACCTTGCACACGACTTCGGCCAGGGTTGTCTCGGTGATCTCGACCGGAAAAGTAGCGTGCAACCTCGCGGCGAGGTCTGCCGCCTGCTTCGTTCCGGGCTCGGGTGTCCATCTTTTTCCGCTGACCATGAGGGCATAGCCCTCGGCAGAGATGGTTTTGGGGACCGGAACGACGCGTTTGATGTGTGCGGTACCATCGCTTTCGATGGTTGTCAGATCGTCCGCCGGGGGCGCCTGCGCCCGTGCCTGCCAGGCCCATGCGGCCGGTAGGGTAAAAAATGACGCCAGAGATCTTCTCGTCATGAGTCACGACCGCGACAGCAGCCAGTCCATTAGAATACAGGATTTTTAGGGTCGCGCGATATTGGATTTTGCAGGTAACGCGGATGAACGTACCTACCTCTGAGACCACGTCGGCGGCGTCTCGGTCTGCTGGATCCAGCCCAGTCGCTTCGACGGAGATCACTCATTCCGCAACGCGACCACGGGATCGACCGTCGCCCGCCGCGCGAGGATGTAACATGCCACCAGCGCAACTGCTCAAAGCAACAGAGCCACCGCCGCCAGGTTCAACGGATCCGCGGGGCGCACACTTCTCTTAGTCGTCGGATGCGTAAAGGCAAAGCGGCCCCACGCGATCAACGCGACCCTACAGATTATTCGGCAGTTGAGCAGCACTTGTATCAAATCATACCGCTCCGCAGGTAGCATCGTCAGTCTGCCATCGGGCCGCGGTTCAAAAACGCGTATCAAAGGGAGACCCCTTCAGGGATCCCTTCTCGCCAGTCCAGCAAACATCCATACCGGTCCTGCTCAGAATTCTCCCGCCCCTTTAACTTCGCTTTCGTGTTGCGTCCTGAAGTCGGCGCGCTCTCTGGCGCCTCGTCTTCCGCCAGAAAGTCCGACCGGAAAAGCGTTGACCTCGTAGCAGACGCGCTTCATGCCGGTGTCTCGGGCGGCTTTCTAACGCCGAATTTCGACCTGCGATCTTTCGCTCGTGTTCGTCTTTTTTCAGTCGGCGAACGTGGTGCGATGGCCGCGCGAGGTGTTCTAAGATGGCGAGAGGGGACCGCGTTATGTTGAAAGCCCTCGCCATCGCCTTTCTTCTCCTGGAAGCGGCCTTGAGCCAAACCACCAATCTGCTGTCGTCATCTGAAGCGGCGGAGACCCAAATGGCCGAGCCTCCGCATGCCAGCACGCCCGACGCGCCCGGAACCATCGACGGGGTAGTGACCGACAGTAGCGGCTCGGTTGTGGCGGGCGCGCTTGTTGCACTGGGGAGTACCGCTTCTACAGACAAACGTACGACGGTGACGAACGAAACCGGATCTTTCCACTTTGCCGCGGTCGCGCCAGGCAGCTACACGATAGCAATTGTTGCCGACGGGTTTGCTCCGTGGACAGCGGCAAGCGTTGTGGTCCGTGAGGGCGAGAATCCAGTGGTGACCTCGGCTGTATTACAGGTTGCTTCCGCATCCACCAAGTTGGATGTCGGCCTATCGCAGAAGGAACTCGCAGTGGAGCAACTGAAAACCGAGGAGAAGCAGCGCCTGTTGGGCGTTTTTCCAAACTACTTCGTTACGTATGAACCGAATGCGGCGCCACTGAATGCCGCGCAGAAATTTCAGCTCGGCTGGAAGACCATCCTCGATCCGACCACTATCTTGTCCAGCGCAATTGCCGCGGGAATCGAGCAGGCGCGGAACAGTTACCACGAGTTCGGTCAGGGCGTGGAGGGCTATGGGAAGCGCTTCGGGGCGCAGTACGCCGATTCAGTCAACGGCGTCATCATTGGCGGCGTCATCATGCAGACGGTCTTTCATCAGGATCCCCGCTACTTTTACAAGGGCACCGGCAGCTTTCGTTCGCGAGCCCTGTATGCCATCGCGACCGCATTCGTTCGCAAGGGCGACAATGGGCACTGGCAGCCCGATTATTCCGATGTTCTGGGGAGTCTGGCGGCCGGCGAGATCTCGACCTTGTATTATCCAGCCAGTTCGCGAACAGGACTGCGGCTTTTTCATGATGTTCTATTCGGCATCGGCGGGAGTGCGGCAAGCAACCTGTTCGAAGAGTTTTTGTCGCGCAAGATAACCACCCACGTGCCGAAGGCGGCGATGGCACTGTCCAAACCGATTTTGCGCGAAGGAACGCCAGTGTCCCTAATTTCCGTCGAAGAGCTGAGCTCCAAAACGGCGGAAGGGGCCGGACCGATCGATTTTGTGCTTGCCAGCGATATTCAAGTGGGCGGCGTGCTCGTGGCCAAAGCTGGATCTAAAGCCGGGGGCCAAGTGCGTTACGCCAGCGGACCAAAAGCCGAGGGCGAGGCGATGCACGTTGAACTGGAGCGAGTGCATCTGAAAGTGGGCAGCGCGCAGATTCCGCTCAGGAGCACCCCGCGACGGAAGGGTGGTGCCGCGCTGGTGTATCATCGGCTGGAAGACACGGAGAGGATCGCCATCGTGCTGTATGTGGCCGAGAATACCGCGCTCCCGCCGGCACAGTGAGCCAGATTCGATTTGTTCAGCCTGATCGGCGACCGTTCAGCATCGCACTGGCGGCGCCAGCCAAACCCTCGAAACGGCGGTTCGACGGAAGAATAGCCATCTGATCGGCAGGCGCGCATCGAGCGCTCCACGTTGTCGAGCAGGACGGCGGCGGCGCACGGGTCGGAGTTGGACGCTGAGGAAGGGTGCCCTGGGGCCGGCCACGCCGGTTACCAAACCTGCTTCACCGTGCGAGGATTATGATATACCATACCGGCAGGTGGGTTTATGTCCGAAGACGACAACAAGAAATTGGCGAAGCGATGGTTTGGAGAGGTCTGGAATAAGGCCGCCGCGACGCCATCGAGTTATGCAATCTGCCGGAGAGGGGCGGGACGTTCGGGCGAAGGCTGACGGCGGACAGATGAAGGACTGCCGATGGCTCCGCCCGAAATCGACCGGGCAGTTCGAGTTTCTCGAATGGACAGAGGATCGGCACTTGCGTCACAGCAGGTTTGTTGGGAAGTACAACGACGCGAAGCAAAATGGCGCTGCGGGCCGCATCCGTAAGCTTATACGCTTCGAATCCAGTGTGTTCCACTGTTCCCGTTCCTTGTAACGGCGCAGGCGGGTCGGCTGCGGGCTAATCTGGCGGCTGTCCGGACCGATTTTGCGCCAGGGTCGCCCATTCACTTCTCCGGCGTCAACGATGTAGGTGTGCCCAGGCGGCCCACTGCGGTGCTCTCGCCAACTG